>NZ_BOOJ01000027.1 GCF_016863175.1 Paraplanobispora siamensis | reverse complement strand
AAGCCGGATCGAAGGTCAGATCAACCCTCGATCCAAGAAACACGGCCTAGTCTTGACGGTCATGTTCATCCTCGAGCTCACCTATACGGCCCCCGTCGAACGTGTCGACACCGTTCTGGCGGACCATGCCGCATGGCTGGACAAGCAGTACGAGGCCGGAGTGTTCCTCGCCTCGGGCCGTAAGGTTCCACGCGACGGCGGGGTGATCGTCGCTGTCGGCGGGGACCGTGCGGCCGTCGAGGCCCTGGTGGCGACCGACCCCTTCAGCGTCGAGGGGGTGGCCACCTACCGGATCATCGAGTTCCTCGCCGTCAAGACGGCCCCGGTCCTGTCCGCTTACCGTCAGGAGCTCCCGCCGGCCTGACCCCGGGTGCCGGCGCACCGTCCACCCGGTCGTCTGCCGTTGCCGGATCCTGCCGGCCGCCGCCTCGGAACGGCTCCCGTGATTCGCCGGGCAGGCCTCAGCCCTTGCCGGGGACGGGGGCGCCGGAGGGCAGGCCGGCGGCGACGTACCCGTCGTAGAGCTCGTCCCAGGAGGCAGCCGGGCCGTTGTGCGGGTCCTCGGCCGGTCGGCCGTCCGCGTGGGTGTCGAGGGCCGACAGGCACAGGTCCCAGCCGGCCGCGTTGCGGGCCGCGGTGTCCCGGTCCTGCAGGACGTTGGTGAGGGTGAAGCGGGTCCGGTGCTCCCCGAGCGGTTCCAGGTCGAAGTGGAGCTCGTCGCCGCCCCAGGTGAAGGCCAGCCGGCGGGGCGGGTCGACGGAGATGATCCGTCCGCTGGACTCGGGCATGCGGGGATCGCCGGAGAAGGTGACGGTGCCGCCCGGAGTGAGCTCAAGGGTGATCTCGGGGGACGGGAACCAGTGGGCCAGTCCGGCCGGATCGCTGACCAGGGCCCAGACCTTCTCGATCGGGTGGTCGTAGATCCGCTGGAAGCGGACCGCGGGGCGGGCGTCGTCGAGTTCGAGGTAGGTGCCGGAGTTCGTGGTGATCATGGCTTGCCGGTGCCTTTCTGCTCGTCGGATCTGCGGCGCTGTGCCGGACCGCCGTCGTGCTGCTCCGCGTCGACGGCGTCAAGATGGCGGCCCAGAGCGTCGAGGCTGCTGTTCCACAGTCGGCGGTACGGCGCCAGCCAGGCGTCCAATTCGGCCATCGGTGCGGGTTCGAGCGCGTACAGCCTGCGCTGGGCGTCGGGTATGACCCGGACCAGGCCGGCCTCGCGCAGCACTCGCAGGTGCTTCGACGTGCTCGGCTGGCTCAGGTCGCAGGCTTCGCTCAACTCGCCGACCGGGCGTGGGCCCTCCAGCAGGAGGTGGAGGATCGCACGGCGGTTCGGGTCGGCCAGCGCACTCCACACGATGGTCTCCACACAGCGAATATACCTGTTCGAGAATATGAACGACAAGGAATATTCACAGAAAGGCGGCAGTCGAGCTCCGGTCGATGCCTGATGGCGGAACGGCCGCACGACATGATCGGCCGGTCAGGAGCCGAGGATCAGGCCGACGACGCAGACCAGGAGGGACAGGGCCGACACCGCGAAGGCGCCGATCATCGAGGTTCTGCGGCCGCGCTGGATGCCGAAGCCGTACAGCACCATGGTGGGGATGAAGGCCAGGCAGAGCGGGACGAGGGCGAGCAGGGCCACCGAGGTCCAGACGCCGCGTTCGCCGGTGGGCACGACCCGGTCTCCCTCGGGGGTGAGGGCGGCGGGGAAGACCTCGCCGGCCTCCGCGTCGGGGACGGTGTCGATGACGATCGGCTCGCGTGCAGGATCGTCGAACGTGAAGCGGGCCTGGCAGTCGTAGCGTCCCTCGCCGAGGGCCTCGCAGGACAGCACCTCGGCGGTGCCGGGCGTGCCCCGGTCGCCGAGCGCGATCTCCAGGCCGGGACGGGTGGTGTCGATCACGGTGTAGGCCAGGAAGACCATCAGGCCGATCAGGAAGAGCATCCCCACCGGCCCGCGCGGCCGCCGGCCGGCGACGGGCTTCCCGGCGGGAGGACCGGCGGGCCGGGGCTGCCTGCCGGCGGGTGCGGGACCTGAGGGCCGCCGGGCGGGCTTCCTCCTGGACCGCCCCTTCCGGTTGGCGTGCTGCATGCGCGTCATGCTCCTGACCGTGGCAGACGACACTTGACGATCGCCTGCAGCCTATTTACAGGGCGACGGTGCCCGGGCCCGGGCGGTTCTGGCCGTGCCGGGCTCCCAGCGTGGGCTCACAGGCGGCCTCAGCGTGTCCTCAGGAAGGCTCAGCGTGTCCTCAGGAAGGCTCAGCGTGTCCTCAGGCGGGGTCGGGCAGCGTGGTTCATGATCCCTCGCGAAGGGTCCTCACACGGAGGAGTCCGTCATGCTCGTCCCCGCCACACGCCCGCAGCGCCCGGAGGAGCTCCTGGCCGGCCCGGTCCTCTCCGAAGGGCTGAGCCGGGTGGAGCGCCGCCTGAACCGGCTGAGCACCTCCTCCCGGCTGCCGCTCATCAACCGGGCGGCCGAGCGGATCACCGCGGCCGGGGGCAAGCGGCTACGGCCCGCGCTGACCCTGGCGACGGCGCTGGCGCTGAGCGGGCGGATCGACCGGCGGGCGGTGACCGCGGCGGCGTGTGTGGAGCTGATCCACGCGGGGTCGCTGGTCCACGACGACCTGATGGACAACGCCGCCGAGCGGCGCGGCGTGCGGACCGTCAACGCCGAGCTGGGCAACGGCGGAGCGATGATCGTGGGGGACTTCATGGTGGCCAGGGCCTGGCTCGCCGCTCTCGCCTCGACCCCCAGGGCGGTGGCCGAGACGCTGGCCACCACGCTGGTCGAGCTGGCCGAGGGCCAGTTCCAGGAGACGGCCGACCTCTTCGACGCCGGCCGTACGCCCGCCGACGCCCTGGAGTCGGTCCGCCGCAAGACCGCCTCCCTGTTCCGGGCGAGCTGCGTGGTCGCGCATCCGGACGGGCGGGCCATGGCGGAGTACGGCGAGCGGTACGGCACGCTGTTCCAGATCCTCGACGACCTGCTCGATCTGGCCTCCACCGCCGAACTGCTGGGCAAGCCGGTCGGCAACGACCTGCGGCAGGGCGTCTACAGCTTCCCGCTGCTGACGGCGGTGGGCCGTGACTGCGGGGACCTGCGCCCGTTCCTCGGACGGCGGCTGACCGAGGACGAGATCACCGTCGTCCTGGCACGGCTCAGGAACAGCTCCATGATCGACGACACGATCGAGTACTGCCGGGGCCTGGCCGCCGACGCGGTCGCCGCACTGCCGGTCGTCGCCCATCCGGAGGCGGCCGCCGTCCTGTGCGGCCTGCCGGTCGCCACCGTCGACCACGCACGGGCGCTGCTGGTCAGGTGAGCGTGACGGGCAGTTCCTTGATGCCGTTGATGAAGTAGGAGCGCAGGCGGCGGGCCGGGCCGGCCTGGGCGATCTTGGGCAGCCGGTCGGCCAGGACCTCCAGCATCACCCGCAGCTCCAGCTTGGCCAGGTGGTTGCCGAGGCAGAAGTGGGCCCCGCCGCCGCCGAAGCCGATGTGCTGGTTGGGCTCGCGGCCGATGTCGAAGACGTCCGGTGAGTCGAAGACGTCCTCGTCGCGGTTGGCCGAGCTGTAGAACACCACGATCTTGTCGCCCTCGCGGACCGGCTGGCCGCCGATGACCGTGTCGGCGGTGGCCGTACGGCGGAAGAGGTTGACCGGGGAGACCCAGCGGACGATCTCGTCGGCCGCGGTGGCGGCCAGGGAGGGGTCGGCCACCAGCCGGGCCCACTGGCCGGGGTGCTCGAAGAGGGTGAGCATGCCGCCGGAGGCCGCGTTGCGGGTGGTCTCGTTGCCCGCGACGAGCAGCAGCAGCACGAACAGGTCGAACTCGTCCTCGCTGAGCGCCTCGCCGTTCTCGGCCGGCTGCAGGAGCTTGGTGATGATGTCGTCGCGGGGCTCCGCGCGCCGCCGGGCCGCCAGCTCGTTGGCGTAGGCGTAGACCTCCATGGCGGCGGTCTGGCCCTCGGCCGGGTCGGTGGCGTAGTCGGGGTCCTCGGCGCCGATCATCCGGTTGGACCAGGAGAAGATCTTCTCCCGGTCCTCGACGGGCGCGCCGAGCAGCTCGCAGATCACGTACAGCGGGAGCGGGGCGGCGATGTCCCGGACGAAGTCGGCCGACGGGCGGCCCTTGGCCTCGTCCACCAGGTCGTGGCAGATGTCGCGGATGTGCTGCTCCAGCCTGCCGATGACCCGCGGCGTGAAGCCCCGGTTGACCAGGGAGCGGCGCCGGGTGTGCTCCGGCGGGTCCTGGTTGAGCATCATCAGCCGCTGCATCTCGCGCTCCGCCTCGGGGATCTCGTTGAACAGCGCGAGTTTGCGGCTGGAGGAGAACAGGTCGGAGTGCCGGGAGACGTGGACGACATCGGCGTGCTTGGTCACCGCCCAGAACTCCGGCCAGTCCTGCGCGGGGGCGCCGTGGTGCCGGTAGACCGGGGCGTTGGCCCTGAGCCAGGCGAGCTGGTCGAGCGGGGGACCGTTGAGCGCGTACGAATCCTGGTCGACAAGATCGATATTCATGAGCCCTCCTGCGTGAATCGTACGTGCCGGGGGGCGTGGACCGGGTCGGGCACGGCTCACGGCCAGGCACTTGATCAAGCGCTTGGTCGGATACGTTTCTGAAACATGTTCTATTGCGTGCGGACGCAACAGTCAAGGGAACGGGTCGGTTGCCTTACCGAAACGCCCGGTCAACACCCTTAGTAATCCGATGTATGGCCTCTCCGGATCGGGTCTGCGGGGAACGGTGCGGGCGCGCCCGGATGCCGCCTCCCGGTCGGCGAAACCCGATGACTGTGAGAAGGGGTGCAGCGAATATCCGGGAAATCGGCATAGCCTGCACGTTCTTCCACCTAACAGATCGGATGTATCTGGTGGTGAGGCATTGACAGGCGCCCGGAGGTCCGCCAGCATCACGGGACAAGACATCCGATGTATGAACTGTATGACCCAAGGGATGCGGTGTGAAGCTGCTGCGCGTTGGACCTGTCGGCCGGGAACGGCCCGTCGTGATGGACGAGGCCGGCAACCTCCGTGTGATCTCCGAGGAGATCGACGGGACCTTCTTCGCCTCCGGGGGAGTGGCACGCGTCCGCGAGGCGCTGGAGAGCGGGACGCCGCCCGTCCTCGACGCCGGGGGCCTGCGCGTCGGCGCGCCGGTCGCCCGGCCGGGGAAGATCGTGTGCATCGGCCTCAACTACCGCGACCACGCGGAGGAGACCGGCGCGACGCCCCCCGCCGAGCCCGTCGTCTTCATGAAGGCCGCCAACACGGTCGTCGGGCCGTACGACGAGGTCCTCATCCCTCGCGGCAGCGTGAAGACCGACTGGGAGGTCGAGCTCGCCGTGGTCATCGGCGAGACGGCCCGCTACGTGGAGACGCACGAGGAGGCGCTGGCCAAGGTCGCGGGCTACGCGATCTCCAACGACGTCTCCGAGCGCGAGTTCCAGCTGGAGCGCGGCGGCCAGTGGGACAAGGGCAAGTCCTGCGAGACCTTCAACCCCCTCGGCCCCTGGCTGGTCACCGCCGACGAGATCCCCGACCCGCAGGACCTGGGCCTGCGGCTGTGGGTGGACGGCGAGCCGTACCAGAACGGCTCCACCAAGAACATGATCTTCGGGGTGGCGGAGGTCGTCCGCTACCTCAGCCGGTTCATGGTCCTGGAGCCCGGCGACATCATCAACACCGGCACCCCCGCCGGGGTCGCGCTCGGCCTGCCCGGCACGCCGTACCTGCGCGAGGGCCAGGTCATGGAGCTGGAGATCGACGGGCTCGGCCGCCAGCGCCAGACGGTGGGGCGGGCATGAGCGGGCCCGCGGGCGCGCCCATGAGCGGCTCCACGGACACGTCCGCAGGCATGAGCGGCTCCAAGGACGCGCAGGCCGCCTCCACCGGTACGGCGGGCGCCGGTTACCGGATCGTCTCGCTGGACGGCCACGACATCCGCTTCCCCACCTCGCTGGAGCTCGACGGCTCCGACGCGATGAACCCCGACCCCGACTACTCGGCCGCCTACCTGGTGCTGCGGACCGACGACGGGTTCGAGGGCCACGGCTTCGCCTTCACCATCGGCCGGGGCAACGAGGTGCAGACGGCCGCCATCAAGGCGCTGGAGCCGTACGTGATCGGCCGGGACGTCGAGGACCTCGGCGCGCTGTGGCGGGACATGGTCCACGACTCGCAGCTGCGCTGGCTCGGACCCGAGAAGGGCGTCGTGCACATGGCGATCTCCGCCGTGGTCAACGCCCTGTGGGACCTGAAGGCCAAGCGTGAGGGCAAGCCGCTGTGGCTGCTGCTGAGCGAGATGTCCCCCGAGGAGATCGTCGCGCTGGTGGACTTCCGCTATCTCACCGACGCGATCACCCCCGAGGAGGCCCTGGCCATCCTGCGCGCCGCCGAGCCCGGCCGGGCCGAGCGGATCGCGCACCTGCGGGAGCACGGCTACCCGGCCTACACCACCTCGCCCGGCTGGCTCGGATACGACGACGACAAGCTCCGCCGCCTGTGCAAGGAGGCGATGGACGAGGGCTTCACCCAGATCAAGCTCAAGGTCGGCGCCGACCTCCAGGACGACCTGCGCCGCATGCGCATCGCCCGGGAGACCTGCGGCGAGGACTTCCCGATCGCCATCGACGCCAACCAGCGCTGGGACGTCGGCTCGGCCATCGCGTGGGTGAACGCCCTGGCGCCGTTCCGCCCGCACTGGGTGGAGGAGCCGACCAGCCCCGACGACGTGCTGGGCCACGCCGCCATCGCCCGCGCCATCGCGCCGATCCCGGTCGCCACCGGCGAGCACGTGCAGAACAGGACGGTCTTCAAGCAGCTCCTGCAGGCCGGCGCGATCTCCTACCTCCAGCTCGACGCGGCCCGCGTCGCGGGGGTGAACGAGAACGTCGCGATCCTGCTGCTCGCCGCCAAGTTCGGCATCCCGGTCTGCCCGCACGCGGGCGGGGTGGGCCTGTGCGAGCTGGTGCAGCACCTGTCGATGTTCGACTACGTCGCGGTCAGCGGCTCGATGGAGAACCGGGTGATCGAGTACGTCGACCACCTCCACGAGCACTTCGTCGACCCGGTGGTGATCAGGAAGGGCGCCTACACGGCCCCCAGCCGGCCGGGCTTCGGCGCGCAGATGCACGCGGCGTCGATCGCCGACCACACCTATCCCGGCGGCCGGATCTGGAGGTCCCCCGATGACTGAGTTCGACGGCCTGCGCGCGCTGGTCACCGGAGGCGGCTCCGGGATCGGCCTGGCCACCGCGACCCTGCTGGCCGGACGCGGAGCGGCGGTGGCCTGCCTGGACCTCGACCCGCCCGGCGAGCCGTTCGTCGGGCTGAAGGCCGACGTCACCGACGACGCGCAGGTCCGTACGGCGGTCGCCGCGGCGGCCGAACGGCTGGGCGGGCTGGACATCCTGATCAACAACGCCGGCATCGGCGCCGCCGGGACGGTGGAGGACAACCCCGACGAGGAGTGGCGGCGGGTCCTGGACGTCAACGTGCTGGGCATGGTCCGGGTGACCAGGGCGGCCCTGCCGTACCTGCGCCGCTCCCGGCACGCGGCGATCGTCAACACCTGCTCGATCGCCGCCACCGCGGGGCTGCCCCAGCGGGCGCTCTACAGCGCCTCCAAGGGCGCCGTGCAGTCGCTCACGCTCGCGATGGCCGCCGACCACGTGCACGAGGGCATCCGGGTCAACTGCGTCAACCCCGGCACCGCCGACACCCCGTGGGTGCAGCGGCTGCTGGACGCGGCGCCGGACCCGGTCGCCGAGCGCGCGGCGCTGGAGGCCCGTCAGCCGATGGGCCGCCTGGTCAGCGCGGAGGAGACCGCCGCCGCGATCGCCTATCTGGCCGGTCCGCTGGCGGCCTCCACGACCGGAACGGTCCTGGCCGTGGACGGGGGCATGCAGGGGCTCCGGCTCCGGCCCCGATCGCGACCGGTGTCCCCGTGAGGGACGAGATGAGTGACCGGTCCCCCCGCGGGCCGAGACGACTGGTCAGGCAATAATCACCCCCCATATGGTTCGAAACGAGGCAAAAGGCATGAAACTCGGAACCGCGGCGGCCGGCGCGGCGCTGCTCGCGCTCACTCTCCCCCTCACCGCGTGCGGCACGTCGGAGAGCGCCGGCGGCGGGACCACGTCCGCCGGTGAGACCGGGGCCGCCGGCGGCAAGGTCGGGATCGACTTCCCGCGCGCCGACTCCGACTTCTGGAACTCCTACACCAAGTACGTCCCGGACATGGCCGAGGAGCTGGGCGTCGACCTGATGCCCGGGACCAACTCGCAGAACGACGTGGCCAAGCTGGTGGCCAACACCCAGGCCCTCGTCGGCCAGGGCGCCAAGGTGATCATCATGGCCCCGCAGGACACCGGCGCGATCGCCTCGACGCTCTCGAACCTCGAGAACAAGAACATCCCGGTCGTCTCCGTCGACACCCGCCCGGACAAGGGCAAGGTCTTCATGGTCGTGCGGGCCGACAACAAGGCCTACGGCACCAAGGCGTGCGAGTTCCTCGGCGGGAAGCTCGGCGGCAAGGGCAAGGTCGTCCAGCTGATGGGCGCGCTGTCGTCGATCAACGGCCGCGACCGGGCCGAGGCGTTCCGCTCGTGCATGAAGGAGAAGTTCCCCGGCATCACGGTCTTCGAGGAGCCCACCGAGTGGGAGGGCACCAAGGCCGCCTCCATGCTGCAGACCCGCCTGGAGCAGCACCCGGACATCAAGGGCGTCTACATGCACGCGGGCGGCGTCCACCTGGCCCCGACCCTGCAGGTGCTCAAGGCCAAGGGCCTGATCGTGCCCCCGGAGGACCCCAAGCACGTCTTCGTGATCTCCAACGACGGCATCCCGCAGGAGTTCGAGGCGATCCGCAGGGGCGAGATCGACGCCACGGTCTCCCAGCCCGCCGACCTGTACGCCAAGTACGCGCTCTTCTACGCCAAGGCCGCGGTCGAGGGCAAGACCTTCCAGCCGGGGCCGACGGACCACGACAGCACGATCATCCAGCTGCCGAACGGGCTGGAGGACCAGCTCCCGGCCCCGCTGGTGACCAAGGAGAACGTGGACGATCCCAAGCTCTGGGGCAACCAGGTCAAGTGATGAAATCTAAGGAAAAAGCGTCGGCGGCCGGGGGCGTCCCGGCCGTCGAGGCCCGTGACATCGTCAAGCGCTTCGGCCCGACGACCGCGCTGAACGGCGCCGGCATCACCATCGCCGAGGGGGAGACCCACGCGCTGGTCGGCAGGAACGGCGCGGGCAAGTCCACGCTGGTGTCGATCCTGACGGGCCTGCAGCGTCCCGACGAGGGCGAGGTCAGGTTCGCCGGGGAGCCCGCGCCGCCGCTCGCCGACCGGGACGCCTGGCGGCGGCGGGTGGCCTGCGTCTACCAGAAGTCGACGATCATCCCCAGCCTGACGGTCGCGGAGAACCTCTTCCTGAACCGGCAGACCGAGCGGGGCGCGATCAGGTGGCGGGAGCTGCGGACCCGGGCCAGGGACCTGCTGGAGCAGTACGGCGTGGCCGTCGACGCCGAGGCCATGGCCGGCGACCTCGGCGTCGAGCGGCGCCAGCTGCTGGAGATCGCCCGGGCCCTGTCGTTCGGCGCCCGGTTCATCATCCTGGACGAGCCCACCGCCCAGCTCGACGGCCCGGCCATCCAGCGGCTCTTCGAGCGCATGCGCGCGCTCCGCGAGCAGGGCGTGACGATGATGTTCATCTCGCACCACCTGGAGGAGGTCTACGAGATCTGCCAGAGCGTCTCGGTCTTCCGCGACGCCCGGCACATCGTCACCGCCCCGGTCGGCGAGCTGCCGCACCAGCGGCTCGTCGACGCGATGACCGGCGAGGCCACCGCCGCCTACGCCTACCGGTCCCGTACGGTGCCCGCCTCGGCCCCCGTGGTGCTCGCCGCCCGCGGGCTCACCCTCGCCGGCCGCTACGAGGGGGTCGACCTGGAGGTCAGGGCCGGCGAGGTCGTCGGCCTGGCCGGATCCGGCAGCAGCGGGAAGGTCGGCCTGGCCGAGACGCTGGTGGGCCTGCGCAGGGCCGACTCGGGCACGGTGAGCGTCGGCGGCGCCGCGGTCCGGCCGGGCGACATCCCGGCCGCGCTGGAGGCGGGCCTGGGCTTCGTCCCCCAGGACCGGCACCGCGAGGGCTTCGTCCCCCTGCTGTCGATCGCCGAGAACGCCACGATGCCGATCGCCCGCAGGCTCGGCCGCTACGGGGCGGTCTCCCCGGCACGCCGGCGCGAGCACGGCGCGCGGATGATCGCCGAGCTGGACATCAAGACGACCGGGCCCGACCAGCCGGTGGGGGACCTGTCCGGCGGCAACGCCCAGAAGGTCGTGCTGGCCAGGGCGCTGGCCGACGACCCGAAGGCGCTCGTGGTGATCAACCCGACCGCCGGGGTGGACGTGAAGGCCAAGCACGCGCTCCTCGGCGCGGTCGAGGACGCGGCCGGCCGCGGGGCCGGGGCCGTACTGGTCTCCGACGAGCTGGACGACCTGCGGATCTGCGACCGGGTCCTGGTCATGTTCCACGGCAGGATCGTCAGGGACGTGCCGCGCGGCTGGACCGACACCGAGCTGGTGGCGGCCATGGAAGGTATCGAGAACCGATGACACGCCCGACTGCCGGGAGAGCCCCCATGAACCGGACCCGTCCTGTGAACGCGACGCGGACCTCCCCACCCCTGGCCGAGGCCGGCGCCGTGCCCGCGCGGCGCGGGTTGCGCCTGGGCCGCTTCCGGGACCTCACGCTGGTCCCGGTGATCATCGTCCTGCTGGTCGCCGGATCGTTCGTCGATCCGATCTTCCTCACCCCCGGCAACCTGACGAACGTGCTCCAGCAGCAGTCGGCGCTGGCGCTGGTGGTGCTCGCCGAGGCGCTGATCCTCATCGCGGGCAAGTTCGACCTGTCGCTGGAGTCCACCGTCGGCATGGCGCCCGCCGTGGGCGTGATGCTGGTGATCCCGACGGCGGCCGGCGGGTTCGGCCTGGAGCTGCCCGCGGTGCTGGCGATCCCGCTCTGCCTGCTCATCGGCGGCCTGGTCGGCGCGTTCAACGGTTTCCTGATCATGCGCTTCCAGCTGTCGGCCTTCATCGTCACGCTGGCCATGATGATCGTCGTGCACGGCCTCCAGCTCGGCCTGACCCAGGGCAAGAGCCTGTTCGAGCTGCCCGAGTCGTTCCTCTACCTGGGCAGCGCCACCTGGCTGGGCATCCCGGCGGCCATCTGGATCACCGGCGCGTTCTTCGCCGCGGGCATCATCGCGCTCGGCTACTTCCGGGCCGGCCGCGCGCTGTACGCCATCGGCGGCAACGCCGACGCCGCCCGCGCGGCCGGCATCCGGGTGGAGCGGGTCGTCTGGGCCGTCTTCGTCATCGGCGGTGTGATCGCCGCCCTCGCGGGCGTGCTGGAGACCGGCCGGCTGGGCGGCATCAGCGCCAACCAGGGCGTCGGCTGGATCTTCATGGCCTTCGCCGCGGCCGTCATCGGCGGCGTCAGCATGGACGGCGGCAAGGGCACGATCCTGGGCGCCCTGACCGGTGTGCTGGTCATCGGCCTGGTGGAGAACATCCTGACCCTCAAGGGCGTGCCCGGCGAGTGGAAGCAGCTCGTCTACGGTTCGATCATCCTCGTCGCGCTGATGATCAGCCGCCTCGCGGGGGGTAAGGCACAGGATTGACGTTCTCGTGGAAGCGTGGAATGGAGCGCGTGTGGAGCTCAGCAGGTACGGCTTCGGCGGTGCCCCGATCGGCAACCTGTTCACCGCGGTGGACGACGCCACGGCGACGGCGGCGGTCGATGCCGCCTTCGACGCCGGGATCCGGCTGTTCGACACCGCGCCGCACTACGGCCTCGGCCTGGCGGAGCGGCGGCTCGGCGCGGCGCTGGCCGGGCGTCCCCGCGACTCCTACGTCCTGTCGACGAAGGTCGGACGCCTGATCGTGCCCTCCCCGGGCGGAGGCGGCCGGGACGACGAGGGCTTCGACGTCCCGGCGGACCTGCGCCGGGTGCGCGACTACTCGCGCGAGGGGGTACGGCGGTCGCTGGAGGAGAGCCTGGAGCGCCTCGGCCTCGACTCGGTGGACATCGCGCTGATCCACGACCCGGACGACCACTGGGAGCAGGCCGTCTCCGAGGCGTACCCGGCCCTGGCGGAGCTGCGCGAGCAGGGGGTCGTCAAGGCGATCGGGGCGGGGATGAACCAGTGGGAGATGCTCGCCGGGTTCGTCCGGGAGACCGACGTGGACGTGGTCATGCTCGCCGGGCGCTACACGCTGCTCGACCAGTCGGGCGGGCGCGAGCTGCTGCCCCTGTGCCTGGAGCGCGGCGTCCGGGTGCTGGCCGCCGGGGTCTTCAACAGCGGCCTGCTGGCCACCCACGAGCCGTCGGGCACCTACGACTACGCGCCCGCCCCCGGCTCCCTGCTGGCCCGCGCCCGCCGGATCGCCGCCGTCTGCGAGCGCCACGGCGTCACCCTGCCCCAGGCGGCGCTGGCCTTCCCGCTGCGCCACCCGGCGGTCGCCTCCGTGGTCGTGGGGACCCGCTCGGCCGAGGAGGTCGCCCGAAACGCCGCCCTGACCGCCCGCCCCGCCCCCGAGGCCCTGTGGGCCGACCTCGCCGCCGAGGGCCTGCTCTCCGCCTGACCGGTCCCGGTACGGCGGCCGCCGTACCGGATGGGCGGCCCGGAGGCGGCAGGCCGTACCGGATCGGCGGCGGCCCGGACGCGCTCAGGCCAGGGCGTTGCGGAGCCACTCCTCGACGCCGGCGATGTGGACGGTGGCCCAGGCCCGGGCGACCTCCGGCTGGCGGGAGGCGATGGCCTCGCAGATCGCGGCGTGCTGCTCGCGGGTCTTCTCCAGGGCGTTCTCCTGGGTGAGGCCGCGCCAGATGCGGGCCCGGGTGGTTGGCCCCGACAGGCTCTCCAGCAGCGAGCACAGCACCGCGTTCCCCGAGCCCTCGGCGATGCGCTGGTGGAAGCGCAGGTCGTTGGCGACGAGCTGCTCGACGCTGGGATCCTCGGGCAGCGAGGAGAGGATCCCGCGCAGCTCGTCGATCTCGGGCTCGGTCATCGAGGTCGCGGCCATGGCGGTGGCCGCGGGCTCCAGGATCCGCCGTACCTGGAAGAACTGCAGCACCGTGTCGTCCTGGTGGAAGTCGACCACGAAGGACATGGCGTCCAGCAGCAGCCGCGGCTCCAGGCTGGTCACGTAGGTCCCGTCACCCTGGCGCACGTCCAGCACGTTGATCAGCGCCAGGGCCCGGACGGCCTCGCGCAGGGAGTTGCGCGACAGCCCGAGCCGCTCGGCGAGGTCGGCCTCCTTCGGCAGCCTGCTGCCCGGCGCGAGCTCACCCGAGAGGATCATCTGCTTGATCTTGTCGATAGCGGCGTCGGTGACCGCCACACTTCACCATCCCGGGTTCGCTAAGACATCGGATGTCTAGGAGTGTAGGGCGAACCGGACAGGCTCAGTCCCCCCACGCATCCAGGCTTCGGGCCCCGTCCCGGGTGCTCCCTCCTGTGACTCCGTGCCCGACGCCGACGCCGACGCCGACGCCGACGCCGATGCCGACGCCGACGCCGACTCCGACTCCGGCATGCGGCGGATCACGCCGCGCGCCTCCAGCGCCCGCAGGTGCGCCGCCGCCTCCCCCGCGGCCATGCCGCGCAGCATGCCCGACAGCTCCGGCCAGGGGCGGTTCCACGTCATCCGCTCGGCGACCTCCCAGATCGTCAGCGGCCGGCCGGCCTCCGCCAGCAGGGCGGCCAGGGCCGTCAGCTTCTCCTCGTGGTGGGCGCGGATCTCCCGGGCCCGTCCCGCGGCGTCGGGGAAGGTCCACTCGTGGGCGGGCAGCGCCTCAAGCTCACCCAGCCCGGCGACCTTCTCCAGGGAGAGCAGGAAGTCGCCGAGCGGGTCGACGTCGGCGCGGTCGTAGGGGTAGACGCCGACGTGCGGGGTGATCCCCGGCAGCACGTGGTCGCCGGTGAACAGCCGGTCGGCGTCCTGCAGGTGGAGACAGAGGTGACCCGGTGTGTGGCCGGGCGTCCAGATCGCCCGGAGCGCGCGCCCGGGGAGGTCGACGAGCTGCCCGTCGTGCAGTTCCCGGTCGGGCGGGGCCGGGGGACCGGGCCGGTTCGCGGTCACCTCCTCGACCTCGACCGCGCCGGCCCCCGCGCGCCGGAGCATGCCGGCCTGGAAGTCCCGCTGCAGGCCGTCGCCGACCTGGCGCATGAGCCTGACCAGGGCCGCGTCCGCCTCGTGCATGGCGATCCACGCGCCGGACTCCTCCCGCACCCGCCCGGCGAGCCCCGCGTGGTCGGGGTGGAAGTGGGTCACCACGACGCCGCGCACCTCGCGCACGTCCACGCCCAGCGAGGCGAGCCCGTCGCGCAGCGCGAGCCAGGCGTCGGGGTGGTTCCAGCCCGCGTCGATCAGGACGGGCCCGGCGGGCGACTCGATCGCGTAGACGAGCGTGTAGCCGAGCGGATTGCCCGGGATGGGCACAGGAACGCTCCACACCCCGCCGCCGAGGTCGGTCGGGCGCTGCTCGCTGTACGGCCTGCGGCGGGTCTTCACCAGGGGTTCTCCAGTGTTCAGAGGCGTTCGAGGATGGTGGCGGTGGCCAGCGCGCCGCCGGCGCACATCGACACCAGCGCGGTCGAGGAGTCGGATCTCTCCAGCTCGTGCAGTGCGCTGGTGATCAGCCGGGAGCCGGTCGCGCCGACCGGGTGGCCGATCGCGATGGCGCCGCCGTTGGCGTTGACGCGGCTCATGTCCGGCTGGTGCACCGACGCCCACGACAGGACGACCGAGGCGAAGGCCTCGTTGACCTCGAAGCGGTCGATGTCGTCGACGGTCATGCCCGAGGCGGACAGGACCCTGGCGGTGGCGTCCACCGGGCCGTCCAGGTGGTAGTACGGCTCGGCGCCGACGAGCGCCTGGGCGAGGATCCGGGCCCGGGGGCGCAGGCCGTGCCGGGCGGCGGCCTCCCGGCTCATCAGCAGCACCGCCGCCGCGCCGTCGGAGATCTGCGAGGAGGTGCCCGCGGTGTGCAGGGCGCCCTCGCCCATCACCGGCCTGAGCGCGGCCAGCCCTTCGGCCGTGGTCTCCCGCAGTCCCTGGTCCCGGTCGACGGTGCGGGTCTCGCCGGTCGGCAGGCCGTCCTCGCCGAGGACCGGCGCGGTCACCTTGACGATCTCCCGGTCGTAGCGGCCGTCGGCCCAGGCCTTGGCGGCCAGCTGCTGGGAGCGGGCCCCGAACCAGTCGAGCCGCTCGCGTGTCAGCCCGCGCCGCTGGGCGATGCGCTCGGCGGCGGTGAACTGGTCGGGCAGGTCGACGGACCAGTCGTCGGGCCTGGGGTCGGCCGGGAGCACGTTGCTGCCGAGCGGCGCGCGGCTCATCACCTCGATGCCGCAGGCCACGGCGACCTCGACGATGCCCGCGTCGATGAGGGCGGCGGCCAGGTGCACGGCCTGCTGGGAGGAGCCGCACTGCGCGTCGACGGTGGTCACGCCCGTCCGGTACGGCAGGCCGCCGTAGAGCCAGGCCTGCCGGCCGACGTGGCCGCCCTGCTCGCCCGCCTGGGTCACGCAGCCGGCGAAGACCTGGTCCACGATCGCGGGGTCGATCCCGGCCCGCTCCACCAGGCCGTTCAGCGCCGCGGCGAGCAGCGCCTGCGGTTTCAGGCCCGCGAGCAGGCCGCCCCGCTTGCCGATCGGCGTCCGCACGGCCTCGACGATCACTGCGTTCATCCGGAAATCCCCTCGTCGGGCGGTGCCCAGCCGCCGCCGGGGAGCGCACCGCCTGCGGGTCCGCTCCTCGCGGCCGCCCACGCGCCGCTCCAGAACATCGCTCCAGTCGCCTTCCGCAAGCGACTGTAACGCGTTCTATTTTGGTGCGGAAGGAGGGGCGTCGAAATCGGCGAGCAGGCGGGCGGCGGCGATCTCGATGCGGCGCTGGATCTGCTCGTGGGTGCGGCGCCCGCGCAGCATCTCCAGCAATTCCTGCACCCACACGCTCGACAGGGAGCCCACGAGGGCGAACTGCTCCTCGGTGGCGGTGCGCACGGTGACGCCGTCGGCGGTGACGCGCAGCAGCAGGTCGGTCATGCGGTCGCCGAAGGGCGTCTCCACCTCGGCCAGGATCAGCGAGCGGATGAGCGCGTCGGCCAGCTCGGGCTCGCGCATGAGGCCCCGGGTAGCGCGCATGAGGACGTCCACGGCCCGGCCGGAGGGCGTGGTGGCGCTCGGCGGGCGGCGCTCGATGCTGCTCTCGAGGAGGTCGATCTCCTCGCCGACCACCGCGACGACGAGATCCATCTTGGAGGGGAAGTAGCGGTAGAGCGTTCCGAGCGCGACGCCGGCGCGCTCGGCGACGGTGCGCATCTGCATGGCCTCCACGCCGCCGCGCGAGGCCAGCGCCGCCGCGGCCTGGACGATGCGCTTGCGCCGCTGGTGCTGGCTTCTCGTGCGGGCGCCGGTGGACGTCGTCTCGCTGTGCACGCCAGGGACCCCCTTGATCGTGGACGGTCCGGCGGTGCTCGGGGCGGACGTGCCGGCGGGGCGCCGGGTGGCGGGCGCCTCGGTGGTGGCATGCGGGATGCGCATAAGAACACGTTATCTGATTTCTTAGTACTCCGGCTGGTTACTCATCAGTCACAAGGAAGGCTGGTTTACATGGCATATGCCTCATAACACCATCTTCTGGATTGTTGCTTCCGGACGTAGTCTGGACAAACACTAGAATCCGTTCTAGTTTGCGGGCGGCTGACCTGAACACCCCCACCGGGAGGCGCGATGCCGCGGGAAGACTCCGGGGAGACACTGGCGGACCTGCTGGAACGGCGTGCCGGCGACGACCGGCCCGGCCTCCTGTCCGAGGACCGGGTGTGGAGCTGGCGTGAGTACGTCGCGGAGTGCCGGGAGCGCGCGGCCCGGCTGGACGCCCTGGCCCGCAAGGGCCGGGATGGAGACGGCCGGGCCGGGGAGGGGCAGGCCGGAGGCGGCCGGGCGCTGCACGTGGGCGTGCTGTTCGACAACGTGCCGGAGCTGCTGTTCCTGCTGGGCGGGGCCGCGCTGTCCGGCCACGTGATCGTCGCCCTCAACCCGACCCGGGGCGTCGCCGAGCTGGCCGGGGACGCCGACGCCACCGACGTCGACCTCATCCTCAACGACCCCGGCTACGCCGACCTCGCCGCCCGGGTCACCGGCCTGCGGGCGCCCGCGGGGGAGGGCGGGCGCGCCGGGGCGCCGCAGGGGACCGGGCCGGGCGACCTCGTGATGCTCATCTTCACCTCGGGGACCTCGGGCCGGCCCCGGGCGGTGCGGGTCACCCAGCGGAAGATCGCGGTGCCGGGGACGAACCTGGCGGCGCTGCTGTCGCCGCAGGACGTCGTCTACTGCTCGATGCCGCTGTTCCACTCGGGTGCGATCATGGCGGCCTACGCGCCCGCCGTGGCCTCGGGGGCCGCGCTGGTGCTCAGGCGGAGGTTCTCGGCCTCGGGCCTGATGGACGACGTGCGGCGCTACGGCGCGACCTACCTGCACTACGTCGGCAAGGCCCTGTCCTACGTCCTGGCCACCCCCGAGACGCCCGGCGACCGGGACAACACCCTCAAGATCGCCTTCGGGAACGAGGGGAGCGCCGCCGCGACCAGGCGCTTCGGGGAGCGGTTCGGCTGCTACGTGATCGACGCCTTCGGGTCCACCGAGACGGCGATCGCGATCACCCCCGACCCCTCGGGCCCGCCCGGCTGCCTGGGCAGGCTCCCCGAGGGGGTGGAGATCCGCGACCCGGCGGGCGGCAGGTGCCCGCCCGCGGTCATCGAGAACGGCAGGCTGCTCAACGGGGACGAGGCCATCGGGGAACTGGTCAACACCCGGGACCTGGGCCTGTTCGACGGCTACTACAACGACCCCGAGGCCGACCGGGAGCGGGTCCGCGACGGGGCGTTCTGGTCGGGCGACATGGCCTACGCCGACGAGAACGGCTACGTCTTCTTCGCCGGGCGGGGCACCGAGCGGCTCCGCGTCGACGGGGAGAACCTCGCGGTGGCCCCGATCGAGTCGGCGGTCCGCGAGTTCCCCGGGGTGGTGGAGGCTGCCGTCTACCCCGTGCCCGACGCCGAGGCCGGGGACCAGGTCATGGTCGCCGTCGTCCCGGAGCCGCCCGCCGGAACCGGGGGAGCCCGTTCAGCCGGGGGAGCCCGTTCAGCCGGGGGAGGCGGCGACGACGCCGTCGGCGGATGGGACGCGGAGGCGGTGACGGCGTTCGCGGAGTTCCTCGCCGCCCGCGCGGACCTGAGCCGCAAGGCCCTGCCCCGCTACGTCCGCGTCAGCGCCGAGCTTCCCCAGACCCCCTCCCACAAGGTCGTCAAGCGCCTGCTGGTGGCGGAGGCGTGGCGGACCGGCGACCCCGTCTGGTGGCGCCCGCCCCGCGAACCGGACTGGCGCCGGCTGACCCCGGAAGACGTCAAGCAGATCGAGAACGAGTTCGTCGCGAACGGCCGAGAACACCTCCTGGAGCGCTAGTGGACTTCAATCTTGACGAGACCCAAGACGACCTGCGCGAACTCGCGGCGAAGGTGCTCGACCGCGAGACGACCACCGCCCGGCTCGACGCCCACGACAAGAGCGGCGCGCCGTACGACGCGGGCCTGTGGGGAGCCCTGGCCCAGGCGGGCCTGCTGGGCGCCTGCCTGCCCGAGGAGGCGGGCGGGGCGGGGCTCGGGCCGATGGAGCTGGCCGTCATCCTGCGCGAGAGCGGCCGGCACGTCGCCCCCGTCCCCCTGCTGCAGAGCCTGGTCACGGCGATGACCGTCGCGCGGTACGGCTCCGGCGAACAGCGCGAGGCGCTCGCCCCGCTGGCCGCCGGGGAGACCCTCCTGGCCTCGGCGCCGAAGGCGCCCGGCCGCGACCTCGGCGCGGCCCCGGCCGTCACGGCCCGGCGCGGGAGCGACGGGGGATGGGTGCTGGAGGGCCGTACGGGCACGGTGCCCTACGGGGCCGAGGCGTCGAGCGTCCTGGTGCCCGCGGTCACGCAGACCGGTCCGGACGGCGCGGGCGGCGGCACCGGCGGGACGCGGAACGCGGACGGCACCGGCGGGCAGCCGGGCGCGGGGGGCGGGATCGGGCTGTTCCTGATCCCGCGGGGCGCCGCGGCGGTGACGACCGTGCCGCTGTCCACCGGGGAGCCGGGGGCCGTGCTCACGCTGGAGGATGTCCCCGGTGAGCCGGTCGGCGCGGCCGACGGCGAGGCGTTCCGCGGGCTGTGCCGCCTGGTGACGGCCGGGGCGGTGGCCACGGTCTCCGGCGTGCTGGCCGGCGCGCTCGCGCTGACCACCGAGCACCTGCGCACGCGCAGGCAGTTCGACCGGGCGCTGGCGGAGTTCCAGGCGGTGACCATGCAGGTCGCCGACGTCTACATCGCCGGGCGGGCGCTCGACGTGGCCGTCTGGTCGGGGGTCTGGCGGCTGGCCGAGGGCCTGGTGGAGGAGGCCGAGGCGGACCTGGCGGTGGCCGCGCTCACCGCGGCCGACTCCGCGGTCCAGGCGCTCTACACCTGCCAGCACCTGCACGGGGGGCTCGGGGTGGACGTGAGCTACCCGCTGCACCGCTACTTCGCCTGGGGCAAGCACCACGCCCACCTGCTGGGCGGCGTGGAGGCCCGGCTCGACACGATCGGAGCGCTCGTCTGATGCTGATCGACCTGACCCCCGAGCAGAAGAGGCTCCGCGACGAGCTGCGCGAGTACTTCCGGGGCTGCCTGACCGCCGAGGACCGCAAGAAGATCGCCCACGACCCGTTCGGCGACGCCTACATGGAGCACTGCCGCCGGCTCGGCCGCGACGGCAAGCTCGGGATCGGCTGGCCCGAGGAGTACGGCGGCGGCGGGTACGGCCCGCTGGAGCAGCAGATCTTCGCCAACGAGATCGCCAGGGCCGAGGTGCCCTATCCGATCATCACCGTGCAGACCGTCGGCCCCACCCTCATGCAGTACGGCACGCCGGCGCAGAAGGAGTTCTTCCTGCCGCGGATCCTGGCCGGGGAGTGCCACTTCGCCATCGGTTACTCCGAGCCGGAGGCGGGCACCGACCTGGCCTCCCTGCGCACCACGGCGGTCTTGGACGGCGACCACTACGTGGTCAACGGCCAGAAGATCTTCACCTCGGGCGCGCACTACGCCCACTACATCTGGCTGGCGACCAGGACCGATCCCGAGGCGAAGAAGCACCGCGGCATCACGATGATGATCGCCGACTGCTCCGACCCCGGGTTCTCCTGGACGCCGATCGTCACCATGGACGGGCGCCACCACACCAACGCCACCTACTACTCGGACGTGCGCGTGCCGGTGGACATGGTCGTGGGCGAGGTCAACAAGGGCTGGGACCTGATCGTCAACCAGCTCAACCACGAGCGGGTCACGCTCGGGCCGGCGGGCAACATCGCGCACACCTACGACCGGTTCCTGCGCTGGGCGCGCACCACGGGCCTGATCGAGGAGCCCGCGGTGCGCCGGGCGCTGGGCCGGGTCTACGCCTGCTTCCGTACCAACGAACTGCTCAACTGGCAGGTCGCGGCCAACATGGATCTGGGCTGGCTGGGCGCCCCCGACGCCTCCGCCACCAAGATCTACGGATCGGAGCGGATGCAGGAGGTCGGCAGGATCGTCGGCGACGTCCTGGCCCGCTTCGGCGACATGTCCGACCCGGAGACGGCGGAGTTCGCCGACCGGCTCGACCACGGCGTCAAGGGCGCGCTCGTGCTCACCTTCGGCGGCGGCGTCAACGAGGTGCAGCGCGAACTGATCACCATGCTCGGCCTGAACCTGCCGAGGCCGCCCCGATGACGCTCATCACCGACCCCACCCTGCACGACCGGCTGACGGCCCTGGCCGAACGGCAGGCCGCGGCCGGCGAGGTCCGCGGGCTCGCGGCGGCCGACCCGGTCAACGTCCCGATGATCCGGCACTGGGCGGACGCCATGGGCGACGCCAACCCGGTCTACACCGACGCCGAGGCCGCCGCCGCGAGCGTGCACGGCGGGATCGTGGCGCCCCCGGCGATGATCCAGGTCTGGACCATGCCGGGGGTGAACCGCAGGGCCAGGCAGGGCCCCACCCCGGTCGACGACGTGCTGGCCATGCTCGACGGCAACGGCTACACCGGCGTGGTCGCGACCAACTGCGAGCAGACCTACCACCGCTATCTGCGGCCGGGCGACCGGCCGGTCCCGGCGACCCGGTTCACCGGGCTGACGGGCCCGAAGCGGACGGCGCTCGGCGAGGGCTACTTCGTCACCTGGAACGTCACCTGGTACTGCGACGACGAGCCCGTGGCCGAGATGCTCTTCCGGGTGCTGAAGTTCCGCCCCCGCACGGACCGCGCGGGCTCCGGGGCGCAGGACGGCCGCACGGACTCCGGGACCGGGGAGGCCTCCGCCGGGCCGCGCCCGCCGTACCCGCTGAGACCGGCCGTCAACGAGGACACCGCGTTCTTCTGGGAGGGGGCCGCCCAGGGCGAGCTGCGGATCCAGAAGTGCGCCGACTGCGGGCAGCTGCGGCACCCGCCCGGCCCGATGTGCCCCTCGTGCCGCTCGGCCGCCCGCACCCACGTCGTGGCGAGCGGGCTGGGCGAGGTCTACAGCTATGTCGTGCACCATCACCCGCCGGTCCCGGGGCGTCAGGCGCCTTTCGTGGTTGCTGTGGTCGAACTGCCGGAAGGGGTTCGCATCGTGGGCAATGTCGTGGACTGCCCGCCCTCGGAAGTGGGTATCGGTATGCCGTTGCGTGTGACGTATCGACAGATGGACGACGAACTCGTCCTCCCCATGTGGATCCCCCGGGAGCCGTGATGCGGACACTTACCGAGGACCAGGTCGAGATCGGATCACCCCTCCCCGAACTGTCGATCGAGCTGACCCCCACCGCGATCGTCTCGACGGCGCTGGCGACGATGGACTTCACCCCGGTCCACCACGACGTCGAGGGCGCCAGGGCGCAGGGCTCGAAGGACATCTTCCTCAACATCCTGACGACGATGGGTCTCGTCGAGCGCTACGTCACCGACTGGGCCGGTCCCGAGGCGCTGATCCGCGGGATCAACGTCAAGCTCGGCGTGCCCGCCTACGCCGGTGACACGCTGACCTTCACCGGCACCGTCGTCGGCCGGGAGGACGACGAGTTCACCGTCGAGGTCCGCGGCAGGGTCAGCCTCGGCGACCACGCCTCGGGGACCGTGCGCTTCGCCCTGCCGGAATAGCCGCCGGCCGGTCTTCGTCACCGCTTCCAGCCTTCACCCACGAGAGGTGCAGACACGTGTCCTCACTTTCCGGCCGTACGGCCGTCGCCGGCATCGGCGCGACCGAGTTCTCCAAGAAGTCCGGCCGGTCCGAGCTGCGGCTGGCCGCCGAGGCGGTGTTCGCGGCGCTGGACGACGCGGGCCTGAGCCCGGCCGACGTGGACGGGATGGTCACCTACACCCAGGACGCCAACCAGGAGATCGCGGTCGCCCGCGAGGTGGGCATCGGCGATCTGTCGTTCTTCTCCCGCGTGCACTACGGCGGCGGGGCGGCCTGCGGCACGGTGCTGCACGCCGCCATGGCCGTGGCCACCGGGGTCGCCAGGACCGTGGTCTGCTACCGCGCGTTCAACGAGCGCTCCGGGCGCCGGTTCGGCCAGCCCGACGCCCGGCTCGGCGGCGAGCCGTCGTCCCAGGGGCTGGAGATGAGCTGGCACGTGCCGTACGGGCTGATGACCCCGGCGGCCTGGGTGGCCATGTTCGCCCGGCGGTACATGCACGCGTACGGCGCCACCTCGGAGGACTTCGGCCGGGTGGCCGTGGCGATGCGCCGGCACGCGGCCACCAACCCCGCCGCCTGGTTCCACGGGCGGCCGATCATGCTGGAGGAGCACCAGGCCTCCCGGTGGATCGTGGAGCCGCTGCACCTGCTCGACTGCTGCCAGGAGAGCGACGGCGCGGTGGCCCTGGTGGTCACCTCGGCCGAGCGCGCCCGCGACCTGCGCCGCTCGCCCGCGGTGATCCGGGCCGCGGCCCAGGGCTCGGGGGCGGGCCAGATGATGATGACCAGCTACTACCGCGACGACATGACCGGCCTGCCGGAGATGGGCGTCGTCGGCCGCAGGCTCTGGGAGCAGTCCGGGCTGGGCCCGTCGGACGTCCAGGCCGCCATCCTGTACGACCACTTCACCCCGTTCGTCCTGACGCAGCTGGAGGAGCTGGGCTTCTGCGGGCGCGGCGAGGCCCGGGACTACGTCGCCGACGGCGGCATCGAGATCGACGGGCGGCTGCCGGTCAACCCGCACGGCGGGCAGCTCGGCGAGGCGTACATCCACGGGATGAACGGCATCGCCGAGGCCGTGCGCCAGATCCGCGGCACCTCGGTCAACCAGGTGCGGGACGTGCGGAACGTTCTGGTCACCGCCGGGACGGGCGTTCCCACGAGCGGCCTGGTCCTGTCGGGCGGCTGAGCCGGGGACGGCGGGGAGCGTGTCCCGGTGGGCGCCGGCGGACGAGTCAGCAGGCGATGTAGCAGGCGATGTCAGTAGGCGATGTCCCCGAGCTCCGCCGCGGCGAGCTCGACGCTGGGATACGTCTGGAACGACCGGTCCAGCCCCGTCACGCGCAGCAGCCGGGTGAAGCGCTCGCCGACCCCGCTGAGGACCAGGCGCCCGCCGGCCCGCTTCACCTCGTTGAGCGTCTTGACCATCAGGTTCAGGCCGGAGGAGTCGCAGAAGCCGAGACCGGCCATGTCGACGACCAGGCGGGGCGGGGAGATGAGGCGGGCGGCCTCCGACAGCTGCAGGTGCAGACGGGGGGCCGTCGCCATGTCGAGCTCGCCGGACAGGTGCACGATGACGACGTTGCCGTGCAGGCCCATGCTGGCGGAGAGGGCATCGAGTTGGTCGGGATCGATCGATCGCATCGCCGTTCGCCTCTGCTTGCGCCCCTAAAAGCGCGCCTCCGACTCCGCTCCGTGACTGTCCCGTCACCAAGCGCTTACCATATTTATCATCGCACACGGCAAAGGAGCAGCACGAGGGGATCGCGGAAGATCATTTCGTGAGAAATCCGTGCGGGCCGCAAATCACGGGCCCGCGCCCGCTCACGGGGTGACGATCGTCGGGACCGCGAAGAAGACGATCAGTGCGATCACCAGGCAGATCAGGAAGCCGACCACTTCCCACGCCCAGTCGTAGTGGTGCTCGCCGCGCTTGACCGGCTTGGGCCTGCGGCGGCTCCCGCTCTCCACCCGCTTCGGGTTCGCGGTCTCACCGGAGGCCGTGCTCCGGCCGGATCCGGCGATCGGCCGCCCGTCCGTCCCGTCCTGCGTCCGGGGCTCCGCCGCGGACGCGGGGGAGGCGAAGGCGCCACCCGCCCCCAGGCCGCCCAGACCGAGAGTGTCCCTCAGCCCGAGAGTGTCCCTCAGCCCGAGGGTGTCGCCCGGTCCGGGGATGCCGCCAGGCCGGGACTCCCGGCCGAAGGGAGGCGCCAGGCCGCCCAGCTGGTCCACCGGCAGGGGCCAGTCCGGGAGCCGGGACTCCTCGGTCCCCTTCCCCGTCCGGCCCGGGGCCTCGGTCTCGTCCGGGGCGGGGCGCGGGGCGGAGGCGACGAGCTTGTCGGTGTAGGCCAGGGCCGCCCTGGCCTCCGGGGTCAGGGGACGGAACAGGTCGCCGGGAATCGGATAGTCCAGCCGGGGCGGGTTGCTCTCCAGGATGTCCGGCGGGATGGGCGAGGACAGCGGCATCGCCACCCGGGGCCTGGGCCGCTGCGGCCGGGGGCGGCGCGGCGGCTGCAGGGCCGCGTCGTCGAGGGCGTCCAGTACCGAGTCGCGCAGCTTGGGCATGGGCTCGGTGGTCGCCTCGTGGGCGGAGACGGCCTGCGGGTCGGGCGGCGAGAAGAGGTCGGGGCCGGTCTGCGGCGCGGACGGGACACCGGGGCCCACCGGCCGGGTGGAGGGGACGCCGATCCCCACTGGCGGGGTGAGGACGTCGAGCCCGGCCGGCTTTCCGGCCTCGGGCACGGGCGGCGGCCAGCTGCCGGCGGTCGGCCAGAGCGCCTTCACCGGGAGCGACGTGATCATGGGGGCGGGGGGCGCGCCGACCCCCGAGGCGGTCAGCACGGCGGCGCGCAGGGCGCCGGGCGGGGTGGCCCAGGGGGCGCGGGCCAGCACGTCGCGGATCGGGGCGACGGCGAGCGCGCCGAACACCTCCTCGGCGCCGGGCGGGACCCGGACCGAGGCCAGGGCGGAGTTGAGCGACTGGGCGAAGCGGCGGCAGGCGCTCACGGTGAGCTCGTCGGCGGTGTCGGCGGCCACGTCGAGCACCCAGGACATCTCGACGGTGTCCATCTCGCACACGCCCGACAGGTACAGCACCTCGCGCTGGTGGGGACGCAGCTCGCGCAGGACCCGTTCGACGAAGGCGGAGGCGGGATCGGTCACGGCGGGCGACGGGGCGTAGACGACGTCGCGCCGGTGGATCTCACGGCGGGCCAGGGCGTACAGCGCGGCGCGCGGGGGCTCCACGGAGGTGACGGCGGTGAGGACGGCCACGAGGGTCGCCCCGGCGGTCTCGGGATCGCCGAGCTGGTCGTGGCAGTACGCGAACAGACCGGAGGCGTGGCGGTCGTAGAGCTCGGCGATCAACTCGCTGCGTGATCGCTGACCGAGGAGCGGCTGGGTCACGGCGGGAACCGGTTCCTCTGGGTACGGACGGGGCGGGGCGGTGAAGAGTGTGACGCGTGGTGCGCGAGAGGGTGTCATGCCCACGATATGGGCAATGATGCCAAGTCAACGAGACCCTTCGCATTATTGGATACCTATTTGATGTCGAAGGCGTTTGACTGGGGGTAAGGGGACAGATCCGGAGCGACCGCCGTAGGCTGGTCCGCGATAGATCATGGGGCGGCTGTGGCAGGGGAGCCGCGGGCCCTGCGGAAATCCAGGGGTAATGCATGATCACATTTGACGGTGTCACCAAGCGGTATCCGGACGGGACCGTCGCCGTGGACGATCTCAGTCTCGAGGTGCCCACCGGGGAGATCACCGTTTTCGTGGGCCCGTCGGGATGCGGCAAGACCACGTCGCTCAGAATGATCAACAGAATGATCGACCCCTCCGGAGGGCGGATCCTGCTCGACGGCGTGGACGTGACGACGATCGACCCGCCGACCCTGCGGCGCGGCATCGGCTACGTCATCCAGCAGGCCGGGCTCTTCCCGCACAGGAAGATCGTCGACAACGTCGCGACGGTGCCGTACCTGCTGGGCTGGGACAAGAAGAAGGCCCGCGCCCGCGCCATGGAGCTGCTGGAGCGGGTCGGCCTGGACCTCCGGCTGGCGGAGCGCTATCCCTTCCAGCTGTCCGGCGGCCAGCAGCAGCGGGTCGGCGTGGCCCGCGCGCTCGCCGCCGACCCCCCCGTGCTGCTGATGGACGAGCCGTTCAGCGCGGTGGACCCGATCGTGCGGGCGAGCCTGCAGGAGGAGCTGCTGCGCCTGCAGGCCGAGCTCAACAAGACCATCGTGTTCGTCACCCACGACATCGACGAGGCGATCAAGCTCGGCGACCGGGTGGCCGTGCTCAGAGTGGGCGGCAGGCTGGCGCAGCTGGCCGACCCGGCGACGCTGCTGGCCGAGCCCGCCGACGACTTCGTCCGCGAGTTCCTGGGCCGCGACCGGGGCATCCGGCGGCTGTCCTTCGTCCCCGGCGACGGCCTGCGCCTGCGCGGGGACCTGACCGTGCCGGTCTCGGCCGAGGTCTCCTCGGTGCGCGGTACGGCGGAGGCCTGGCTGGTCGTGGTCGGCGACGACGGCGGGCCGCTGGGCTGGATCGCTCCGAAGGACCTGCCGGACTCCGGCACGCTGGCCGAGGTGCCGGCGGCGCCGTACGGCACCTTCGTCAGAGGCCGCGACTCGCTGCGCTCCGCGCTGGACGCGGCGCTGCTGTCCCCGTCGGGGAACGCGGTCGCCGTCGACGGGTCCGGCCGGGTCGTGGGGGTGGCGACCCGCGAGGCGCTGGACGAGGCGCTGGCCCGGGTCGCGGACGGTGCCCGTGGGTGAGGAGCCGCTGGTCCGCTGGGACTGGATCGGGCGCAACTGGCCGGAGATCCAGGAACTGCTGGCCGACCACATCATCATGGCGCTGGTCCCGGTGGTCGCCGGGCTGCTGCTGGCCCTTCCGCTCGGGCTGGCGGGCGCCCGCTGGCGCTGGCTCTACCAGCCCACGGTCGGCACGATGAACGTGATCTACTCGCTGCCCTCGCTGGCGGTCTTCATCGTGCTGATCCCGATCACCGGCCTGGCCACCCGGGCGACCATCATCGTGCCGCTCACCTTCTACGCGATGGCCGTGCTGATCCCGGCCGTCGTGGACGGGCTCACCTCGGTGCCCGAACACGTCCGCCAGTCCGCGGTGGCCATGGGCTTCACCCCGCTGCGGCGGCTGCTGCGGGTGGAGCTGCCGATCGCGGTGCCGGTGGTGCTGGCCGGCCTGCGGGTGGCGACGGTCTCCAGCATCAGCCTGGTCAGCGTGGGCGCGCTGGTCGGCCGGGGCGGGCTCGGCTATCTGTTCATCGACGGCTGGCAGCGGCAGTTCCCCACCCCGATCGTCGTCGGCGTCGTGCTGACCGCGATCCTGGCCGCGGTGGCCGACCTGCTGCTGGTCGTGGCGCAGCGGTGGCTGACCCCGTGGTCCACGGCGAGGTCGAGGGTGCGGGAGGCGGCGTGAACTGGCTGATCGACTTCTTCGGGGACGCCGCCAACTGGTCCGGCCCCGACGGCATCCCGCTGCGGGTGCTGGAGCACCTGGTGTTCGCCGGGCTCTCGCTGCTGCTGGCGGTGGTGCTCGCGGTCCCGCTGGGGCTGTGGATCGGGCACACCGGCAAGGGCGCGGTGCTGGTGGTGCTCAGCGCCAACGCGGCCCGCGCCCTGCCGACCCTGGGCCTGCTCGTGCTCGTCGTGCTGCTGATGGGCGTCGGCACGATCGCGCCGGTGCTGATCCCGCTGGTGGCGCTGGCCGTACCGCCCATCCTGGTCAACACCTACGAGGGCATCCGCGGGGTGGACCCGGAGCTGCGCGACGCGGCGTACGGCATGGGCCTGCGCGGGCGCCAGGTCCTGGGCGGGGTGCTGGTGCCGGTCGCGCTCCCGCTGATCCTGCTCGGCATGCGCACGGCCGCGATCCAGGTGGTGGCGACCGCGACGGTGGCCGCCTACGTGGGTCTGGGCGGTCTGGGGCGTTACATCATCGACGGTCTGGCGACCAAGGACTATCCGCGCGCGATCGGCGGGGCCGTCCTGGTGGCCGCGCTGGCCCTGGCCGTCCAGGGACTGTTCGCACTGGTTCAGAGGATCTCGGTGTCCCCCGGGGTGAGCGGACGCCAGAGGATCCGATAAAATATGCATTACCCCCCGTTTTAGAAGGGAAAGCACGATGAAGCGCTTCTTCGGCACCGCGGCCGTGATCCTGTCCGCGGCGCTCACTCTCAGCGCGTGCGGTGGCGGCGGAGACCCGCTCACCAGCGCGTCGGCGAGCCCCGCGGAGTCCGGCGCCGCGTCGGCGCCCGCGTCCGGGGGGAAGGTCGTCGTCGGCTCGGCCAACTTCCCGGAGAACGTCCTGCTGGCCGAGATCTACTCCCAGGCCCTGACCGCCAAGGGCGTGCAGGTCGAGGAGAAGCTCAACATCGGCAGCCGCGAGGTCCTCTACGACCAGGTCAAGAGCGGCGGCCTGACGATCCTGCCGGAGTACATCGGCTCGCTGCTGGCCTACGTCGACAAGGAGGCGACGGCCAAGAGCAAGGACGACGTCGTCGCCGCGCTGAAGGAGAAGCTCCCGGCCGAGCTGGAGGTCCTGGAGCCCGCCGCGGCCGAGGACAACAACTCGCTGACCGTCACCAAGGCCACCGCCCAGAAGGACGGCCTGACCACGATCGAGGACCTGGCCAAGGTCGCCAAGAACTACTCGGTGGGCGGCCCGCCGGAGTTCCAGTCCCGCCAGGAGCAGAACTTCAAGGACACCTACGGCCTGGAGTTCAAGGAGTGGAAGAAGACCGGTGACGCCACCGCCGACGCCATCAAGGACGGCACCGTCCAGGTCGGCAACGTCTTCACCACCGACCCCAAGATCGTGATCAACGACCTGGTCTCGCTGCAGGACACCAAGAACGCCTTCGCCGCCGAGAACATCACCCCGCTGGTGAACAAGGCCGGGGTGAACGACACCGTCAGGACCACGCTGAACGCGATCTCCGCCAAGCTCGACACGGCCGGCCTCGTCGCGCTCATGAAGCGCGTCGCGGTCGACAAGGAGGACGCCGACGCGGTGGCCAAGGACTGGCTGACCCAGAACGGCCTGCTGTAGCCTCCGCGGCTCCCGGCGCCGTGCGCTCCGGGGTCGCAGAGGCCGGATGGAAGGGGTCCCCGCCCGGAGCGGGGGCCCTTTCCCGTGTCAGGGATCCTTTGCCGTGCCGGGGCCCTTTACCGTGCCGGGGCCCTTTACCGTGCCGGGGCCCTTTCCCGTGTCGGAGGTCCTTTGCCGTGTCAGGGGCCCGGGACGGGGGCGGCGGCCCGTGACTTTAGAGTGGTTCGGCGTGAGGGAGGTCGGATGAGCGAGTTCACCGAGGCGATGGCGCAGGTCGCCGGGGCGGTCTCGGTCGTCACCGTGCAGGACGGCCGTGACGACGTGGGCACCACCGTGACCACCTTCGCCTCCGTCTCCCTCGACCCGCCGCTGGTGATGGTCAGCCTGGCCAGCGGGGGATACCTCAACGAGCTGCTGCTGCGCCACGACCGCTGGGCGGTGAGCGTGCTCTCGGCGGAGCAGAAGGCGATCGCCAGCCGCTTCGCCACCCCCGGCCGCCCCGGCGCCCGGCTGCTGCTCGCGGGCACCGCGCACCACCGCGGCGAGCTGAGCGGGGCCCTCGTCGTGGAGAAGGGCGTCACCGCCCTGGAGGCCGAGACGACCCAGGTCGTCCCCGCCGGAGACCACACGCTCTATCTGGCCCGGGTCCTGGTGGTCGACTACGTCGACGCCGCGGCCGTCCCGCTCGTACGGCTCCGCGGCCGCTATCGCCCCGTGGGCTGAGGCCCGCCGGCGTCGTCCGGGACCGTCAGGTCTCCATCATCATGACGATGACGAGGCCGACGAGGTGGATCAGCACGATGAACACCATCAGGGCGACGAACAGCCACTTGGCGGGGCCGTGCTCGAAGTGCTTGTCCTCCTTCAGGGGAGGGCGCTGCGCCTGGCGGTCGGCGATCCGCTCTTCCAGGCTCTTTCTCTTCTGACGTGCCATGACCGTTCCTCGGTGACGGGTGCTCGGTGCTGTCTCGATGCTGTCTGAATTATCGGGTTATATGGCTCCCTGCCCGAATGGCGGTACGGGAACCGGGAGAGCACTGGATCGAGCGCTAATGATTAGTGTGCTAACCATTAGCTTACTAAACGGGATAGCATGGCAGCGAGTGCGCTAGGAGGTGAACATGAGTGACATAGGCGACATCGCCGAGATCGAGAAGGATGCCGTCGCCGAGGATGCCGTCGATCCGCTGGCCTTGGAGAACCAGGTCTGTTTCGCCCTGGCGGTCGCCTCGCGGTCGGTGATCGGCCTCTACCGGCCGGTGCTGGAGCCGATGGGGCTGACCCATCCGCAGTATCTGGTGATGCTGGCGCTGTGGCAGCACTCGCCGCTGTCGGTAAAGGAGCTCAGCCGGCTGCTGCAGCTGGAGCCCGCCACGCTCTCGCCGCTGCTCAAGCGCCTGGAGGCCGCCGGGCTCGTCGAACGCCGCCGCGCCGCCGCCGACGAGCGCTCCCTGGCGGTGACGCTGACCGGGTCCGGCCGCGCGCTGCGGGAGCAGGCCGAGACGATCCCCGCGGCGATCGTCGAGCGGCTCGGCATGGACCTGACGGAACTGCAGGACCTGCACCGGGCGCTCACCCGGGTGATCGCCGCCGCGACCGGAGCCCCCCGAGCCGCGGACTGAGGCGCATCCCGCCCCGCCCGCCGTACGGCAAGCCGCCCGTGAGACGGGTCCGGGGCCGGACAGGTACTGCCCACCCGTGAGGCGCGTCCGTGGCAGGCCGGGTGTCGCCCGCCCGAGCTGCGCCGCATGCCGGCCGAGCAGGACGTCCGTGACACCCGGGCGGCCGTGGTCACCAGGGCAGTCGTGATGAAGGGTGCCCGGGGGCCGTGATGAACGGGTGCCGGGGTGTTCGCCGGGGCGTCAGCCGTTCATGGATCGCTATCGGCCACGGGCCCGTCGGCCAGGGTGTTCACCGGGCTGTCTTCGCGGCGGCGGCACGGACGGGCGGCACCCGGCCCAGCGTGGACGTGCCTCACGGACGGGCGGCACCCGGCCCGCCACGCACCGCCGTACCGTCCGGTCGCGGGCGGGGCGTGGCGGGTGATGTCAGCGGATCGTCCAGGTGCCGGGCAGGATGAGCGGGCCGTACGGCGACAGGCCCAGCTCGCCGGCCAGCTGGGCCAGCGGGCCCCAGGCCTCCAGCCGGACCCTGGCCAGCGCGGCGGACCTGTCCTCGCTGGACTCCGGCGGGCGCAGGCGCTCCAGCGGGTGCAGCTTGGGATAACTGCGCACGGGGGCGTCGGCCGCCAGCCCGGCCCGCTTGCGGGCCAGTTCGAGGGCGTCCTCCAGACCGCCGATCTCGTCGACCAGCCCGCCGGCGCGGGCGTCGGAGCCGGTCCAGACCCGGCCCCTGGCCAGCTCGTGGGCGCGATCGCGGGTCAGGCCGCGGCCCTCGGCCACCTTGCCGACGAAGTCGTCGTAGATCCGGTCCAGCCAGGCGTTGACCCGCGCCCACTGCGCCTCGGAGAAGCCGTGCGAGGGAGAGAACATCGCCGCGTTGGCGCCCTCGCTCACGGTCTCGGAGGTCACGCCGATCTTGTCCAGCAGCTCGCCGATGACGGGCTTGCCGCCGAAGACGCCGATCGACCCGGTGAGGGTGCCCGGCTGGGCGATGATCACGTCGGCGGCCATCGAGATGAAGTAGCCCCCGGAGGCGGCCAGGTCACCCATCGAGACCACGACCGGCTTGCCCGCCTTGCGCAGCAGCACGACCTCGCGCCAGATCGTGTCCGAGGCGACGTAGGACCCGCCGGGGCTGTCCACCCGGAAGACGACCGCCTTCACGTGGTCGTCGCGGCGGGCCGCGCGCAGGGCGGCGCTGATCGTGTCGGCGCCTACCGCGCCCCCGCCGCCCAGCGGGCTGCGCCCGCTGCGGCCGAGCCGGATCGCGCCGCTGGCCTGGATCAGGGCCACGACCTGCTCGCCCGGGTGCGGGAGCTTCTTGGCCAGGCCGCCGCGGTGGTAGCGGGCGACGTAGAGCAGCAGGGATTCCTCCCCGGTCTCCCGCTTGACCTCGTCGTAGACCTCGTCGCGGTAGGCGAGGCGGTCGACCAGCCCGGCGTCGACGGCCTCGGAGCCGATGAACGGGCCCTGGTCGATGAGCTCGCGGACCTTGGCCGGGTCGATCCCGCGCCCCTCGGCGATGCCGGCGACGACCTGCTCGGTGACGGACTCGGCGATGCGGGCGACCGACTCGCGGTGCGGCTCGGTCATGTGGTCCTGGGTGAACATGTTCGCGGCCGTCTTGTACTCGTGCCGCTGGCCGAGCTCGTACTCCACGCCGAGCTTGCCGAGCGCGCCCCGGACGAAGCGCTGCTCCAGCGAGACGCCGGTCAGCCCGACGTCGCCCGAGGGCTGGAGATAGACCCGCTCGAAGGCGCTGGCCAGGTAGTAGGGAACGGTGCCCGCGCCGAACTCGCCGAACGTCTCGGCGAACACCACCGTCAGCTTGCCCGCCGCCCGGAACCGGACCACCGCCTGGCGCAGCTCCTGCACCATGGCCAGACCGAGCGGGTTCGTGCCGATCTTGACGATCAGTCCCTTGACCCGGCTGTCCTGCCGGGCGCGCTTGAGTCCCGACAGCACGTCGGTCAGCCGCGTCTTGCGCATGGACAGGACCGCGCCGAGCGGATCGGTCGGCGGCCTGTCCGTCAGGCCCTCGGTGAGGTCGAGCTCCAGCACCAGCGGGGCGGTGCGCCGCTGCCGGATGCGGTCGACGGTCTCGGTGATCACCTTGGTCGCGTCCATACGCCTCACCCTAAGCGACGCGTCCCGGGCTCAGGCGATACGGCGGGCGTTCACATACTTTCGTAGGGTCGAGGTGGACTTGGTGAGAGATGTTCCCTTGAGCCGGCGCTTCTCGGCGGAGGCCAGGGCGGTCTTGACCGTGGCCGCGCCGCCGGCCTTCGCGGTGAGGTTGACCGCGCCGTTCGCCCAGTTCAGCCAGGCGGCCAGCAGCTCGCTGTCGAATTTGGCCTTCTTCGTCTTCGCGGTCTTCGCGGCGGGCTTGAGCACCCGGTAGGCCGTGCCCAGCGTGGAGGCGCGCGTCACCTCGGGGAAGACCGCGCTGGCCTTGCCGATCAGGCGCAGATAACAGCCGAGCGTCTCGTCCGGCAGGCTCCCCTTGCCCCGGGTGATCTCCGCGGCCCACTGGGCGACGGTCAGGGTCCCGGCCGCCTTGCCCCGGACGCACACCGCCGGCGTGCCCGCGGGGGGAGTGGCCGTCACGGTCACGGTGACGGTCACCGTGGGCAGCGGGACGGGCGCCGGGTCCGCCGGAGGCGGGGTGTCCTGCGGGCCGGGGCTCGGCTGCGGACCGGAGCTGGGCTCCGGGCTGGGGGTGCCGGGAGTGTCCGGGGTGTCCTCGGACGGGTCGTCCCCGGGCTCGGGCTCCTGACTGACGCCGGGCTGGGGCTCGCCGCCGAGGACCGCGACGCCCAGGTCGAGGCGGGGCGTGGTCACCCCGGCGTAGGTGATCGGGCGGCCCGCCGTCCTCAGCCTGTCCAGGAGGGCGTCCGGAGCCTCGCCGGGGAACTTCCCGGCCATGAGGGCGAACGCGCCGGCGACGTACGGGGTGGCCATCGAGGTCCCGCTGTAGACCTGGGTGCCGCCGCCGGGGACGGCGGAGTCGATCTCCAGCCCCGGCGCGAACAGGTCGAGCGTGGGGCCGTGGTTGGACCAGGAGGCCACGTGGTCGTCGTCACCGGTGGCGCCCACGGTCACCGCCCCGGAGAAGCACCCCGGGGCCCCGCCGCCGGTCACGCCGTCGTTGCCCGCGGCGGCGGCGACCGCCACACCCCTGGCGCGCAGCGCGTCGACCTTCTCCTTCATCGACTGCAGCTCCGCGACGTCGTCGCACGATCCCTCGAAGAGGCCGCCGCCGAGGCTGAGGTTGGCTGAGACCAGGCCGGGACGGGAGTCCTTGAGCCTGGCCACGTGGTCGAGGGCGAGCAGGAGGGAGGACTCGTAGGCGGTCAGGCAGACCTCCCCGCTGCCGTCGCCCAGGCAGTCGTTGTCCCGGCTGAAGACCTGGACCGCCACGATGTCCGCGTCCGGGGCGACGGCGTGGGCGATGCCCGCCACGTGGGTGCCGTGGTCGCAGAGGTTGGCGCCGTCGTGCACGCACTTGGCCGTCTCGGCGTCGGCGGAGCCGGGGTCGGCCGTCTGCCCGTTGGGGCACAGGGACTCGACCGTCCCGTCCGCCGCGGAGAAGCACGCCTGCTCCACGACCTTGCCGTTCAGCGCGGGGTGGTCGGCGTCGATCCCGGTGTCGATGACCGCGATCGTCTGCCCGGCCCCCCGCACGCCCGCGGCGTGGACCTTGTCCGCGCCGATCACCTGCAGGCTGGAGGCGAGCGAGGCGAGTGAGGCGGGGGAGTAGGTGCGGTCGCGCCGTACCGACACCACCCGGGGGTCCTCGGCCAGCGCGGCCAGGGCCTCACCGGTCGCCTCGACCACGATGAAGGAGGTGTCCGGCGGCTGGAGCACGACCTCGGCGTCCGGAAGGGCCTGCGCCTGGCCGGCCACCGGGGCGGTCTCGGCCGGGGCGGTCACCTCGACGATGACGCGGGTCCCGTCGGGGTCGGAGGCGAGCCCGTCCTCCAGCTTCGGCGCGTCCCCCGGCGGGGCGTCCCCGGGCGGCGGGGTCTCGGCGGGCGGGGTCTCCGCGGGAGGCGCGCTCTCGGCCGGCGGGTCCCCGGCGTCCGGTGCGGGACTCTCCTGCGCGGCCGGGGGTGGCGCGGCCGGACTCCCGCTGACCGCCGGAGGCGGCGCGGCGGGGTCCTCGGCGAGCGCCGGCGCGGCCGGGACGAGGGTGAGCACGGTCGCCAGGGCCACGAGGGCTCGAATTCGCACGCGTCCTCCGGGGGATGAAACGGGCGATTCGGAGTCTAGGCAGACGATCCCGCTTGGTGAATACCTCCATCCCCGTTCGGCGGATCTTCTCAGGAGATGTTCAGATTCGCGGTCCGGGACGCGGGCGGAGCCGGGGGCTCAGAGGAGGGGCGGGAGCCGTACGGCCCGCGGAAACGGCTCGACCCCCCGCGGCGTGACGCGCACGGAGGGCCGAGTGCCGGAAATATTACTTGAGGCCGTTGGCGATCGCGGTGATCAGCTCACCGTTGGCCGTGTCGCCGCTGGTCTCCCAGAAGAAGGCGCCGCCCAGACCCTGGTTCTTGGCGTAGGCCATCTTGCTGCTGATGGTGGCCGGGGTGTCGTAGCTCCACCACTGGCCGTTGCAGAAGGCGTAGGCCGTGCCGCCGACGGTGCCGGTGGCCGGGCACTTGGTCTTGAGGACCTTGTAGTCCTCGATGCCCTGCTCGTAGGTGCCCGGGGCGGGGCCGGTGGCGGTGCCGCCGGGGGCGGACTGGGTCACGCCGGTCCAGCCGCGGCCGTAGAAGCCGATGCCGAGCAGGATCTTGCTGGCCGGGACGCCCTTGCTCCTGAGCTTCTGGACGGCGGCGTCGGAGTGGAAGCCGGCCTTCGGGATGCCGCTGTAGGAGTTCAGGGCCGAGTGCGGAGCGGTCGGGCCCTTCGCGTCCCAGGCGCCGAAGTAGTCGTAGGTCATCGGCATGAGCCAGTTGAGGTTCGAGGCCGCGCCGGCGTAGTCGGCGGCGTCGATCTTGCCGCCGTCGGTGCCGTCGGCGGTGATCGCCGCGGTGATCAGGGCGCTGGAGCCGAACTTGGCGCGCAGCGCGGAGATCAGGTTCTTGAACGCGGCCGGACCGCTGGTGTCACAGCTTAGGCCACAGGCGTTGGGGTACTCCCAGTCGATGTCGATGCCGTCGAACACGTCGGCCCAGCGCGGGTCCTCGACCAGGTCGTAGCAGGACTGGGCGAACGCGGCCGGGTTGGCCGCGGCCTGGGTGAAGCCGCCGGACCAGGTCCAGCCGCCGAAGGACCAGATGACCTTGATGTTCGGGTAGGCCTTCTTCAGCTTGCGCAGCTGGTTGAAGTTGCCGCGCAGCGGCTGGTCCCAGGTGTCGGCGACGCCGTCGACGCTCTGGTCCGCGGTGTAGGCCTTGTCGTAGTCGGCGTAGGAGTCGCCGATGGTGCACTTGCCGCCGGTGGTGTTGCCGAAGGCGTACAGGATGTGGGTCAGCTTCGAGGCGGAGCCGTTGGTGACCAGGTTCTTGACGTGGAAGTTGCGACCGTAGACGCCCCAGTTGGTGAAGTAGCCGACGACCTTCTTGCCCGAGGGGTTGGGGTCGACCGTCGGGGTCACGGTGGGCGTCGCCGTGGGCGTGGCGGTCGGGGTCGCCGTGGGCGTGGCGGTGGGCGTCGCCGTGGGCGTCACGGTGGGCGTCGGGCTGGCGGTGCCGCCCGTGCCGGAGCAGGGGGCGCCGTTGAGCTTGCAGTTCGTCACGCCGCTCAGCCCGCCCGGAGCGCCGACGAACCCGAAGCTCAGCGAGGAACCGGCCGCGATGCCGCCGTTCCACGACTTGTTGACGAAGGTGTAGTGGTTGCCGCTCTTGGTCATGTCGGCGTCCCAGGCCGACGAGAGCGAGGTGCCGGAGGGGAGGTCGAACTCGACCTTCCAGCTGCTCAGCGCGGTGCTGCCCGCCTTGACGGTGACCTTCCCCTGGAAGCCGGAGCCCCAGTCGGAGTCGGTGGCGTAGGTCGCGGTGGCGGGGGTCGCGGCGTCGGCGGTGCCCAGTCCCAGCGGGACTAACAGCGCGGTTGCCGCGAGCAGAGAGCCGATGGTGATGCGTCGCAAGGGTCGCTCCAGGTCAAAGAGTACTTGGCCCCCGTACTCATAGGAAAGTTTCCTATTAGTAATGGAGAGTAAGACGCCGTTCGCACAGCGGTCAATGCCCTTGGAGGCGGCATAAGGCGGATTTAAGGTCCGGCTAATCCACGGACGGACGAAGGGCCGATCATACGTAGGGTGATCGGCCCTTCACGGGAAGGCGACCATTCCGGCCCCGGGCATGGCCACCTTTTTGTGGGTACTTGTCGGGCGGGTACGGCGGGCCGAAGCTTGGTCGTGGGCGGCCGGACGGCCGGCGGGACCGGGGAAACGGGGAGGTGGGTCGTGTCCCGGCGCGAGGAGGCTCAGGAAGCCGGTTGGGAGGCGGCCAGCTTCTCCAGGCGGCGGTGGCCCCAGTCGGAGAGGGGCTCCAGGGCCTGCGAGAGGTCACGGCCGAACGGGGTCAGGGAGTACTCCGTCCTCAGCGGCCACGAGTCGTGCGCCTCCCGGTGGACCAGACCGTCGGCCTCCATCACCCGCAGTGTCTGAGTCAGCACCTTCTCGGTGAGCCCCGGCAGTTGCCGGAGCAGCTCGCTGGGACGGTGCGGGCCGGATTCCAGCAGCCACAGCAGGATCGTCTTCCACTTGCCGTCGATCACGGCGATCGCGGCGGTCACCCCGCAGACGTTCGGGTCCTGGGAACGGCTGCGCGTCATCGTCATCTCCCCAATCAGCGATCACTCGTTCTTCAAGGACTTCCAAGGAGCTGAGGCATGTCCTCGACTATCGAACAGTCTGCCGTCACCGTGCTCGGCCTGGGGCCGATGGGCCGGGAGCTGGCCGGCGCCTTCGTGGACGCCGGGCTGCCGACCACGGTCTGGAACCGGACCCCGGGCAGGGGCCGGGACCTGATCGCGCGGGGCGCGATCGGCGCCGCGTCGCCGGAGGAGGCGGTCGCCGCGAGCGAACTGACCGTGGTCTGCGTGGTGAACTACGACGCGGTGGACGCCATCGTGCGGCGTGACGCGGTCACCGCCGCACTCAAGGGGCGCACGGTGGTGAACCTGAGCGCCGACGCCCCCGCGCGGGCCCGGGAGGCCGCGGACTGGGCGGCCGAGCACGGCATCGGGTACCTGGACGGCGCGATCATGACCCCGACCGTGACCATCGGGACGCCGGAGGCGGTCTTCCTGCACAGCGGCCCCGAGGAGCTCTATCACAGGCACCGGGCGGTGCTGGACGTCCTGGGCGGCACCCACACCCACCTCGGCCCGGAGATCGGCCGGGCGGCCGCCTACGACATCGCGTTGCTCGACATCTTCTGGACCGCGATGGCCGGCTACGCGCACGCTCTGGCCGTGGCCAGGGCGGAGGGCATCACCGCGCGGGAACTGGCGCCGTTCGCCAAGGGCATCGGGGCGATCCTCCCGCCGATCTTCGAACAGGAGGCGGAGGAGGTCGACGCCGGCACCTTCTCCGGCGAGGACAACCCTCTCACCTCGGCGGCGTCGTCCATGGCCCACATCGTCGAGGTCTCGGAGTCCCACGGCATCGAAGCGAACGTGATGCGCGCAGTCGAGGGCCTGACCCGCCGCGCCATCGGCCGAGGCCACGGCGCCGACGGTTTCGTGCGGGTCACCGAACTCCTCAATCCCCGCTGACATCCGCGAACCCGCAGCACGGAAAAAGGTACAGAACCATAGTTCTGGGACGCGTAGTCCTGTATCTCATCCCGGTAGTGTCCATGCTGGTCAAGCCGGAACGGATCTTCGGCCGGGTACGGGAGTGGCAGGGGCGCGCGCAGTACCGCATCACCGAGCCGTTGATCACGTTCTATGAGGCGATCATGCGGCGCCGCTGGTCCGAGCTGGAGGTCTACCGGGCGGAGAGCGTCCGGGGCTCGTCCCGCCCGGCTTCCTGTCGCTGGGCGGGGCCAAGTGGGGCGAGACCGTGAACGGCCATCACGTCGAACGCCCGGCAAGGGCCCGTGACCTCCTCGCCGGCAAGGGCTACGACACCCGGGACACGGTCCTGGCCTGCTACGGCGGCGCGGGCTTCACCGAGGACCTGCGGGCGGAGGCCGCCGGGAACGGCGGTCTCCGCCTGATCGGCCTGGACGCCCTCTACGGGACGGGGTGATCACTCCACCTCGTCCTCGGTCAGCAGGGGCTCAGGGGCGGCCTCCGGAGCGGTCTCCGGGACGGCCGGGACGGCGGGCGGGGTGTGGCGCAGCCAGAGGGTGCCCAGGGGCGGGATGCGCAGGTGGGCGGAGTAGGGCAGGCCGTGGTGGGGCTCCTCGACGGCCTCGACGGTGCCCATGTTGCCCACGCCGCTGCCTGCGTAGTCGTAGGCGTCGGTGTTGACGACCTCCTCCCACTCCCCGCCGTACGGCAGGCCGAGGTGGTAGTCCTCGTGCGGGCCGCCGGAGAAGTTGGCCACGCAGGCCACGGCGGAGCCGTCGGCGTCGTAGCGCAGGAAGGAGAAGACGTTGCCGGAGGCGTCGTCGGCGTCGATCCAGCGGAAGCCCTCGGGGGAGTGGTCCAGCCGCCACAGGGCGGGGGTCTCCCGGTAGATCCGGTTGAGGTCGCGCACCAGCCGCTGCGTGCCCTTGTGCCCGTCGAACTCGAGCACCCACCAGTCGAGCCCGCGCTCCTCCGACCACTCCGAGCCCTGGCCGAACTCCCCTCCCATGAACAGCAGCTGCTTGCCGGGGTGGGCCCACATGAACGCGAACAGCGCGCGCAGGTTGGCGAAGCGCTGCCACTCGTCGCCGGGCATCTTGCCCAGCAGCGAGCCCTTGCCGTGCACGACCTCGTCATGCGAGAGGGGCAGCACGAAGTTCTCCGAGTAGGCGTACATCAGGGAGAACGTCATCTGGTGGTGGTGGTACTGCCGGAAGACCGGCTCGTGCCGGAGATAGGCCAGGGTGTCGTGCATCCAGCCCATGTTCCACTTGAAGCCGAAGCCGAGACCGCCGAGGTAGGCGGGCCGGGAGACGCCCGGCCAGGCCGTCGACTCCTCGGCGACCGTGACGATCCCGGGGGCCTCGCGGTAGGAGACGGAGTTCATCTCCTTGAGGAAGTCCACCGCGTCCAGGTTCTCCCGCCCGCCGTACTGGTTGGGCGTCCACTCGCCCTCGCGCCGCGAGTAGTCGAGGTAGAGCATCGAGGCGACCGCGTCCACCCGCAGGCCGTCGATGTGGAACTCGCGCAGCCAGTAGGTCGCGTTGGCGACCAGGAAGTTGCGCACCTCCCGGCGGCCGAAGTCGAAGATGTAGGTGCCCCACTCGGGGTGCTCGCCCCTGGCCGGGTCGGCGTGCTCGTACAGCGGGGTGCCGTCGAAGCGGGCCAGCGCCCAGGCGTCCATCGGGAAGTGCGCGGGCACCCAGTCGAGCAGCACCCCGATCCCCGCCTCGTGCAGCTTGTCCACCAGGTGGCGGAAATCGTCCGGCGAGCCGAAGCGGGACGTCGGGGCGTAGTAGGAGGTCACCTGGTATCCCCAGGAGCCGCCGAACGGGTGCTCGGCCACGGGCAGCAGCTCCACGTGCGTGAAGCCCATCTCCTTGACGTAGTCGACCAGCTCGGTGGCCAGCTCCCGGTAGGACAGGCCGGGCCGCCAGGAGCCCAGGTGCACCTCGTAGATGCTCATCGGCCCTTCCAGGGCCTTGCGCGAGGGGCGATCGAGCATCCAGGCGTCGTCGTTCCAGGTGTAGTCGGACCGCTCGACCACCGAGGCGGTCGCGGGCGGCAGCTCGGTACGGCGGGCCATCGGGTCGGCCTTGTCCCGCCAGATCCCGTCCGCGCCCAGAATGGCGAACTTGTAGCGCTCGCCCTCCGCCAGGCCGGGGATGAACAGTTCCCAGACCCCCGAGCGGCCCAGCGAGCGCATGGGGTGACCGGACCCGTTCCAGTGGTTGAAGTCGCCGATCACCCGCACCCCGCGCGCGTTCGGCGCCCAGACGGAGAAGGCGACGCCCTCGGTGTCCTCGTGCCGCATGATCCGGGCGCCGAGCGCCTCCCAGAGCCGCTCGTGGCGCCCCTCACCGATCAGATGGAGGTCCACCTCGCCCAGCGTGGGCCAGTAACGATAGGGGTCGGCGGTCTCGTGCGGCTCGCCGTCGCCGTAGAAGGCGCGGATCCGGTAGTCGGGGATCTTGTCCAGCCCGGGGATCGTCACCGCGAACACGCCGTAGGCCATGTGCTCCATGTCGTGGGCCTGGCCGTCCACGACCGCCTGGACCTTCTCCGCCATCGGCCGCAGTGCCCGGACGGTCACCCCACCGGGTCCGGGATGGGCGCCGAGGATCGAATGCGGATCGTGGTGCGCCCCGCCCGCCAACCGGTTCAGGTCCAGGTCCAGGTGCACGTTCATGGATCACTCCCGATAGATGGACGATATCCCCTAACCCTGCCCGCTCGACGGCGTTCAACCCACCCCATCCGTGGCCTGGTGGGAAAGATGTTCCCATCGTCTTACGCTGTTCTCGCGGAAACGAGAAGATCACCCCGGCTCGGAGTCCCAAGTGAGATTCCTCCGCTCAGCGCGGGTTCTCCGCCGTCACGTCACGCGGGGTGATGCGGAAGCCCTGCCAGTGGGTGGGCATGGGGTCGGCGTCCTCGTCACGGGCGACGTGGTGGTAGCTGACGCCCACCCAGACGACCGGGTCGGTGAGCCGCTCGTCGTTGACGTAGCGGTCGACGCTCTGCGCGCAGTCGGGGGCGGGGTTGACCGTGGCCAGGCGCTCGCAGTCGCGGTACTGGCTGACGTAGAGGTCGGCGCGGGTGAAGGCCTCGTCGTCGGGGCCACGGTACTCGGCGCTGTCGGAGTTGCCGATCTCCCAGGAGACGCGGTGCCCGTCGGCGTTGCGGGTCTCGGAGTCGGCCACCCGCCACCACCGCGTCCGCCGGTTGACGGCCGCGGTCTCCTTGTCGAGCACCTTGCGGCCGAGCGCGCGCCTGGCCGTCCCGGAGCCGGTGAAGTCGTACTGCTCCACGATGTCGCCGCCCCGGCCGGCGACGTCGAAGTCGAGCCGCCAGAAGACGTTGTGGCTGTGGCTCTGCTCGACGTGCGTGCTGCCCCGCTTGGTCGGCCAGCCGTACTCGGGCGCGGCGGTGAAGCCGGACAGCGAGCCCGTCGCGCCCACGCGCGGGGTGATCGCGCCGTCGTCGGAGAAGGCCCACTCGACCAGGTAGGTGTACCAGCCGATCTCGAAGGCGGCGTACACCACGAGCTCGCTGCCCTGCGCCGACAGGTTCGGCTCGCCGGGGCGCGGTTTCAGGTAGGCGTGGCCGCGCGGCCGTACGGTCACGCAGACGAACCGCTCGCGGCGCTCGCCACCCGGGCAGTCGGCCTCCTGCAGCACGACGGCGTTCTCGCCGAGGGTGCCGATGTCGTGGAAGCGGGGCTCGCCGCTGTCGTAGGGCACGTGGATCTGGGCCAGCGCGGTGCTGCGCAGCACGCTGATCGGGGCGCCGCCCACCGGGGTGTAGACGACGTCGGCCAGGGTCAGCCCCTCGATGGTGCGCATCTCCCAGCACAGCCGCCAGGCGGCCCCGCCGGGCAGGGTCCGCTCGATCCGGTACGGCGCGCCGCACGAGGGGGCCTGAGCCGCGGAGGCGCGCGCGGCCGGAGGGACGTGCGCCGCCCCGGTGAGGCCGGCGACGAGCGCGGCGCAGGAGAGGATCAGCAGCGGGAGCCTCACGGTCACCATTCCAGGGTCAGGATCTTCTTGGCCGACAGGTCGACGACGGTCCGGGTGGTGTTCAGCCACGTGCCGTCCGGGAGCCGGACGAGCAGCCGGACGCACCGGTGGGACGCGCACTCCCGGGCGGTGCGGTCCTTGGGGCGCGGGCTGAAGATCAGCGCCCGCAGGCCCAGCTCGGCGGGGGAGCGCAGCGCCCTGCCCGCCGCCCCGGCGTAGGCCGCGCGGACCGCCCGGCCGTGCCGCCGGTCGGCCAGCAGGAGCTCGGCGGCCCTGGCCTCCTCGCCCCTGGAGGGCGGCGCCTGCACGCCCTTGCCGGCTCTTTCGGCCACGACCCGGCCCGAGCCGAGGTCGACGGTGCGCACGATGAGGCGGTTGGCGCCGTAGTCGTAGATGTAGGCGTCGGCCCGCCGCCGGTCGGCGGCGGCCTTGTCGTCGTCGCGTTCGACGTAGAGGAACTCCACCCGCCCGCTCGTCATGTGCGCCCGCAGCGTGGCCGAGGCGATCTGCTCCGCCCGGGTGATCTCCTCGCCGGTCAGCGGGTCGCCCGGCAGCGGGGACCGCGCCGGTGCGCCCGCGGCCTGCGGGCTCTCTCCTCCGCCCAGCAGGAACAACGATCCCGCCAGGGCAGCGGCCCCCGCGATCGCCGCCGTCCGCCCTCGCCCCATGGGCGCTCCTTACTCTTCGCTTTCGTTTGTATGCGAAGAGTAAAGCCTTTCGGGCCCATAGGAGGGGAGAACGCCGGTGTTCTCAGGATGTCGGCGGGATGTCGGTGCCCGAGGCGCCCGGTGCGGCGTCAGTGCTGGAAGGCGGCCAGCGGGATGGGCAGCCAGGACGGGCGGTTGCGCGCCTCGTAGCCCACCTCGTAGACGGCCTTGGCCAGCTCCAGGGCGCGCAGCAGGACGGCGTCCTCGCCGCGCAGGCGCCCGCCGCCGGCCGAGTAGCCGGCCAGGAACGACGAGCGGTTCAGCTCGGCCCACTCGGCGGCCTGCGGCAGCAGGTTCTGCGCTTCGGGATGGTCGGCCAGCAGGTGGCGGGCGGCGTAGTCGAAGGAGCGGAGCATCCCGGCCACGTCGCGCAGCGGGGAGCTCAGCGCCCGGCGCTCGGCCAGGGGCTGGCCCGGCTCCCCCTCGAAGTCGAGGATGACCCAGTCCGTTGGGGTGCGCATGACCTGCCCGAGGTGGTAGTCGCCGTGGACGCGCTGGACGGGGACCTCGTGGGCCACCTCGCAGACCCGCCGGTAGGCCTCCTCTGCCACGTGGGCGTGCTCGGCCAGCTGCGGGACCTCGGCGACGGTCTGCTCCAGGCGGCGGAGGTACTCCTCCATCAGGTGCCTGACCTCCGGCGGATCCATCACGCCGGTGGGGAAGGCGTCGGCCAGTTCGTGGTGCACCTCGGCGGTGGCGGTGCCGAGCCGGAAGGACTCGGAGCTGAAGTCGCCGCCCGCGTCGGCGGCCGAGCCCTGGGGCCAGGCGTACAGGTCGCGCACGCTCGCCAGGGCCAGGGCCCAGCCGTCGTTGGAGTTGGCCAGGAACTCCTGCGTCATCGCCAGAGTGGTGGGCTCGCCGTCGAGGTCGGCCTCGATCCAGCCGTACGGCTGCGCGATGTGCGCGGCCTTGCGGGCGGCCAGCGCGTTGACGATCTCCAGCTCCGGGTTGACGCCCGGGATCAGGCGGCGGAACAGCTTGCAGATGTAGGCGTCGCCGTACACCAGGGAGGTGTTGGACTGCTCGGCGCCCAGGACGAGGCTGCGCAGCGAGGTGTCGATGTGCACGTCGTCCAGGTGGCGGAAGCGGAGCGGGCCGATGTCGCGGCCCTCGGCCATCGCCTCCAGCAGGGTCTTGGTCAGGTCGGCGTCGTGGGCCGCGTCGTAGAAGCCCTCGCCGATCAGCGCGTGCCGGAACCTGTCGGGCACGTCGTCGGCGCAGCAGCCCAGCAGGATCTGGTAGCGGTCGTGCGTGCCGGCCTGGTGGACCGAGACGATGAGGTGGCGAAGGCCCGGGGACAGTCCGATGTCGGAGTCGATGTCGAGCTTGTCGACCGGTCGCCCCTTACCGGCGAACCACCGCTGATGTGCTATCCAGCCGGTAAGGAGCTCCGTCAGCATGACTACGCCTCCTGGGTCGCGGGCGGCAGGGTGAACCAATAGAACCCATGCCCAGGAAGCGTCAAAAGATACGGAAGTTCGCCAATCGGAGGAAATGGGACCCCGCCCATGGTCTCCACCGGGACGGATCCTTCGAACCTCCGCAGGTCGAGTTCGACCGGCTGCGGGAACCGCGAGAGGTTGTTGACGCAGAGCATGCGGTCCTCGCCGAGCTCGCGCACGTAGGCGAGCACGCTCGGGTTGGAGGAGTTCAGCTCGGCGTAGGAGCCGAGACCGAAGACCGGGTGGCGCTTGCGGATCTCGATCATCCGCTTGGTCCAGTGCAGCAGGGAGCCGCTGCTCTTCTGCTGCGCCTCCACGTTGATCGCCTGGTAGCCGTAGATCGGGTCCATGATGATCGGCAGGTACAGCCGGCCGGGGTCGCAGTCGGAGAACCCGGCGTTGCGGTCGGGGTTCCACTGCATCGGGGTGCGCACGCCGTCGCGGTCGCCGAGCCAGATGTTGTCGCCCATGCCGATCTCGTCGCCGTAGTAGAGCACGGGGGAGCCCGGCAGCGACAGCAGCAGCGCGGTGAACAGCTCGATCTGGTTGCGGTCGTTCTCCAGCAGCGGGGCCAGCCGCCGCCGGATGCCCACGTTGGCCCGCATGCGCGGGTCCTTGGCGTACTCGGAGTACATGTAGTCGCGCTCGTCGTCGGTCACCATCTCGAGCGTGAGCTCGTCGTGGTTGCGCAGGAAGATGCCCCACTGGCAGTGCTCGGGGATCTTCGGCGTCTGGGCCATGATCTCCGAGATCGGATAGCGGGACTCCCGGCGCACGGCCATGAAGATGCGCGGCATCAGCGGGAAGTGGAAGGCCATGTGGCACTCGTCGCCCCCGGTGGCGGGATCGCCGAAGTACTCGACCACGTCGGCCGGCCACTGGTTGGCCTCGGCCAGCAGCACCCGGTCCGGGTAGAGGCGGTCAACCTCGGCCCGGACCCGCTTGAGGTACTCGTGCGTCCTGGGCAGGTTCTCGCAGTTGGTGCCCTCGGCCTCGAACAGGTAGGGGATGGCGTCCATCCGGAACCCGTCGATGCCCAGGTCCAGCCAGAACCGCAGCACCTCCAGCATCGCGTCCTGCACGTCCGGGTTCTCGTAGTTGAGGTCCGGCTGGTGGTGGAAGAAGCGGTGCCAGTAGTACTGCTGGCGGACCGGGTCGTAGGTCCAGTTGGAGGTCTCGGTGTCGATGAAGATGATCCGGGCGTCCTGGTAGCGCTCGTCGGTGTCGCTCCACACGTAGAAGTCGCCGAACGGGCCCTCGGGATCGTGGCGCGAGGCCTGGAACCAGGGGTGCTGGTCGCTGGTGTGGTTCATCACCAGGTCGGCGATGACGCGCATGCCCCGCTTGTGGGCCTCGTCCACCAGCTTGACGAAGTCCCCCAGGTCGCCGAACTCCGGGAGGATCTTCATGAAGTCCGCGATGTCGTAACCGCCGTCCCGCAGCGGCGACTCGTACAGCGGCAGCAGCCACAGGCAGTCCACGCCCAGCCACTGGAGATAGTCCAGTTTCTGGATGAGGCCGCGGATGTCCCCGGTGCCGTCCCCGTTGGAGTCGGCGAACCCGCGGATCAGCACCTCGTAGAAGACGGCGCGCTTGAACCAGTACGGATCTCGCGGCTCTTCCTCGTCGAAGGTGTTCGGGATGGGGTCGGACAGATGGCTCACGCTGCCTCCCTCCCCGACAGCGCTCGCAGACTGCCGTGCTCGGTGGTTCGCTGACTCACGTAGGACTCCCCGCTGCTCTGCCGGAGTGCGCCCGGCCGTATCACCTGTGGTTGGCCGCTCCGCGCACGGTGAAGACATGCGCGGGGTGGACGTGGGGATCGAGACGTACGTAGTTCGACTCCCGCCAGCGGTACGACTCGCCGGACAGTTCGTCGTCCACGACGAACTCGGCTTGCCAGTCGAGGCCGAGGGCGGGCATGTCGAGGGACACCGTCGCCTCGTGGGTGTGGTGCGGATCGAGATTGACCACTGCCAGAACGACGTCGCCCAGGCCGTGCCGTCGTGAGGCCGTGTCGTGGGAGCCCGCCAGGCGCTTGGAGAAGCACACCATGTTCGGGTTGTCGACGTTGTGGAACCGTAGATTACGCAATTCCTGGAGTGCCGGGTGGGCTCTTCGGAACAAATTCAGCTGCGTGATGAACGGCGCCAGACTGCGTCCCTCTCGCTCCGCTTCGAGCCAGTTGCGAGGTTTGTACTGATATTTCTCGCTATCAAGGTACTCTTCACTGCCGGGTCGAACCGGGACATTCTCTCCCAATTCATATCCCGCATAAACGCCCCAGGTGGGCGAGGCCAGGGCCGCGAGGATCGCCCTGATGCGGAACGCCGGGATTCCTCCGTGCTGAAGATATTCGTGAAGGATGTCCGGCGTGTTAACGAAAAGGTTCGGCCGCAGGAAGTGAGAGGTCTCCCGGGAGAGCTCCGTCAAATACGTCTCGACGTCGTGTTTGGAGTTCTTCCACGTGAAGTACGTGTACGACTGATGGAATCCGACCTTGGCCAGCGCCTGCATCATCGCCGGGCGGGTGAAGGCCTCGGACAGGAACAGCACGTCGGGGTCGGTGGCGTGGATGTCGCCCAGCAGCCGCTCCCAGAACGCCACCGGCTTGGTGTGCGGGTTGTCCACCCGGAAGATCCGCACGCCGTGGTCCATCCACAGCCTCACCACCCGCTTGACCTCGGCGTAGATGCCCTCGGGGTCGTTGTCGAAGTTGAGCGGGTAGATGTCCTGGTACTTCTTCGGCGGGTTCTCCGCGTAGGCGATCGAGCCGTCGGCGCGGATGTTGAACCACTCCGGGTGCTCCTTGACCCACGGGTGGTCGGGAGAGCACTGCAGGGCCAGGTCGAGGGCGACCTCCATGCCCAGCTCGCGGCTCCTGGCCACGAAGGCGTCGAAGTCCTCGAAGGTCCCCAGGTCCGGGTGGATCGCGTCGTGCCCGCCCTCCTCCGAGCCGATCGCCCAGGGCGAGCCCGGGTCGTACTGCTCGGGCGTCAGCGTGTTGTTGCGCCCCTTGCGGAAGCTGTGCCCGATCGGGTGGATCGGCGGCAGGTAGACGACGTCGAAGCCCATCCGCGCCACGGCGGGCAGCCGCTCGGCCGCGGTCCGGAAGGTCCCGGACTTCGGGGCGGCGCCCGGCTCGACGACCGCGCCCTCCGAGCGGGGGAAGAACTCGTACCAGGACCCCACCAGCGCCCGGCGCCGGTCCACCAGGATCGCGTGCCGGGGCGACTTGGTCACCAGGTCCCGCAGCGGGTGCGCGCGCAGCAGCTCCGCCGTCTCGGGAAGCTGGACCGTCGCGAAGCGGGCCCGCGGGTCGATGGCCTCGTCGCGCAGCTTGGCCGCCACCGACAGCAGCGCCGCGCGGTGCCCGCACGCCTGGCCGTTGCCCCGCGCGCCGTTGCCGTTCTCGCCGTGACCGTTGCCGCCGGCGTGGGCGGCGTGGCCCTCGGCGCCTTCGGCGCTCTCGGTCTCCTCGTCGTCCGCGGAGCCGTACCTGGCCGTGCAGTCGGCCGGGCGTACGGCCTTGGCCGCGCGTTCGAAGAGCCGGGCGCCCTCCTCGCACATCAGGTCCGCGTCCATGTCACGCGGGATCTTGATGCCCGCGTCGTGCATCCAGGTGGCGATGGGATCACTCCACGCCTCGATGCGGAAGTGCCAGGTGCCCTCGGTGGGCAGGGTCACCTCCACACCCCATCGATCAGTCCCAGGGGCCAGCTCGCGCATGCGGAGCAGCGGCCCGCGCGTGCCGTCCGGGCCGATCAGCACGGCTCCGGCGGCCACCGCGTCGTGCCCCTCACGGAACACGACGGCGGTGATCTCGAAGGTCTCACCCGCGGCGGCCTTGGCGGGACGGCGTCCGCACTCGACGGTGGGGTGAATGTCCTGGATAGGGATTCGTCCGATCATCGCGTCTCACGGTAGCGACGGCACACCCGGTACCGTCGGGAGATTTCGGGCAAGAAAGACCCCTCGCTTCTTCAAGCATCCCTTTGAACGTCACCGGGGCAAGCGGCGGACCGCCCCGGTGTAGAGGGCAGGATCGCAGGGACTGGTGGCCATAGGTTGGGTTGCCCCAATAGTCGTGCTTCATGCCTGAGATCGGAAGAGTCGTGAGTCCCGCTCGCCGACCCCGCCGGGGCTGCGCGGCAGTCGCCTCGGCGCGCCGTGTTTGGAGGCAGGTCATAGCGGTGAGGGGGAGACGCGTGAGCATTTTGGTCGCCCGCGTGGCGCTGAGTACATAGGGTCTGGCAGCGTGAGAGCTATCCGCAGGTTCACCGTCCGAACCGTTCTTCCTTCGGAGCTGGCCTCCCTCAGCGAGCTCGTGCACAACCTCCGGTGGTCGTGGCACCCCGAGACGCTTGACCTGTTCTCCGAGGTCGATCCGGAGACCTGGGAACGTGTCGGCCACGACCCCGTGGCCCTGCTCGGCGCCGTCGAGCCCGAGCGCCTCAGAGAATTGGCCGCCGACCGCCGGTTCCTGCGTCGGCTCGCCGACGCGGCCGACGACTTGCGCGAGTACATGACGGCTCCGCGCTGGTACCAGGCCCTGCCGGACGCCGCGCGGGCCATCGCCTACTTCTCGCCCGAGTACGGCATCGCGGCCGCCCTCCCGCAGTACTCCGGGGGTCTGGGCATCCTGGCCGGAGACCACCTCAAGGCGGCCAGCGACCTGGGCGTCCCGGTCCTGGCGGTCGGTCTTCTCTACCGGCACGGCTACTTCACCCAGTCCCTCTCGCCCGAGGGCTGGCAGCTGGAGCACTATCCGTCACTCGACCCGGGCGGCCTGCCGCTGACCCTCCTGAAGGAGGAGGACGGCACGCCGGTCAAGATCGCGATCGGCCTGCCCGAGCACCGCACGCTCCACGCCCAGGTGTGGGTCCTGCAGGTGGGCCGCGTCCCGCTGCTGCTGCTCGACTCCGACGTGGCGGAGAACGACCCCGCCGCCCGCGACGTCACCGACCGCCTGTACGGCGGCGGCACCGACCACCGGCTGAAGCAGGAACTGCTGCTGGGCATCGGCGGCGTCCGGGCCATCCGCGCCTACTGCCGCATCACCGGCCACGCCGAGCCCGAGGTGTTCCACACCAACGAGGGGCACGCGGGCTTCCTCGGCCTGGAGCGCATCCGCGAGCTCACCGAGGCCCGCCTCTCCTTCGACGAGGCGCTGGAGGCCGTCCGCGCGGGGACCGTCTTCACCACCCACACGCCCGTCCCCGCGGGGATCGACCGCTTCCCCGCCGAGATGATCGCCCGCCAGTTCGGCGGCGAGAACGCCTGGCCCACCGTCCCGGTGGACCGCATCCTGTCGCTGGGCGCCGAGGAGGAGCCGGGCAAGTTCAACATGGCCGCGATGGGCATGCGGCTGGCCCAGCGGGTCAACGGCGTGTCGGAGCTGCACGGCGAGGTCAGCCGGGAGATGTTCCAGCGGCTCTGGCCGGGCTTCGACGTGGACGAGGTGCCGATCGGGTCGATCACCAACGGCGTGCACGCGCCCACCTGGGTCGGCCGCGAGATCATGGAGCTGGCCGGGCGCGAGCTGCCCTCCCTGGTGGAGAAGGCCCAGGGCTGGGAGGGCGTCAGCAAGATCTCCGACGAGGACATCTGGAGCATCCGCGGCAAGCTGCGCGCGCGCCTGGTCGCGGCGGCGCGGGAGCGCCTGCGGCGGTCGTGGCTCGACCGCGGGGCCTCGCGGGCCGAGCTGGGCTGGATCGACGACGCCCTCGACCCCGAGGTGCTGACCATCGGCTTCGCCCGGCGGGTGCCCTCCTACAAGCGGCTCACCCTGATGCTGAACGACCCGGTGCGCCTGCGCGGGCTGCTTCTCGACCCCGACAAGCCGGTCCAGATCGTGATCGCCGGAAAGGCCCACCCCGCCGACGAGGGCGGCAAGAAGCTCATCCAGCAGATCGTGAAGTTCGCCGACCAGGAGAGCGTGCGCCACCGCATCGTCTTCCTGCCCGACTACGACATGGCGCTGGGCCAGCTCATGGTCCAGGGCTGCGACGTGTGGATGAACAACCCGCTGCGGCCCCTGGAGGCGTGCGGGACCAGCGGCATGAAGGCCGCGCTGAACGGCGGCCTGAACCTGTCGATCCGCGACGGCTGGTGGGACGAGTGGTACGACGGCACCAACGGCTGGGCGATCCCCACCGCCGACGGCGTCGCCGACCCCGACCGCCGCGACGAGCTGGAGTCCGCCGCGCTGTACGACCTGATCGACCACGAGGTGGCCGACCGGTTCTACGACCGTCAGGGCGACGGCCTGCCCCGCCGCTGGCTGGAGATGGTCCGCCACACGCTGACCTCCCTGGGCCCCAAGGTCCTGGCCGGCCGGATGCTGCGCGACTACGTCGTGAACCTCTACGTCCCCGCGGCCAAGTCGGCGCGCACCCTGCAGAGCGGGACGTACGAGCAGGCCAAGACCTTCGCCTCCTGGAAGCTGCGGGTCACCCGGGCCTGGCCGGGCGTGCGGGTCGAGCACGTGGAGGCCTCCGGGCTGGGCGACACCCCCGAGGTGGGGGCCAGGCTGGAGCTGCGGACCACGATCGCCCTGGGCGAGCTGGAGTCCGACGACGTCCAGGTCCAGGTCGCCTACGGCCGGGTCGGGGCCCACGACGAGCTGCTCTCCCCCGCCTACGCGACGCTGAGCCTGGAGAGCAGGGGCGACGACGGCAGGGCCGTCTTCGGCGGCACGCTCCCGCTGGAGAGCACCGGGGCCTTCGGCTACACCGTCCGCGTCGTCCCGTGGCACTCTCTGATGGCCTCCTCCGCGGAGCTCGGCCTGGTCGCCGTGCCCGAGGAGCCCGCAGGCATGACCAACGGCACCCTGCGCTGACCGGGTCGTCCCGCCGGCGGGGGAGGCCCCGCCGCGCGGGCGGGAGCGACCGGCCGTCGTGAGGGCCGGTGCGGACCGGGTTCCGGGGGATCTGCGTCCCCCCGGAGCCCGGTCCGTCTCATGGGGCCGGGACTCATGAGGGCGAGACGACCACGTCGTCCGCCCTGACGAACATGACCCGATGGCCGAACTGGATCTGGTAGTACCGCAGCTCGCCGCGGACCACGACGTGTCGGGAGGCGTCGAAGGTCACCGCACGGTAGTACTCCCCCCGGGCGGCGAGCCCGAGGGCGTACCTCTCACCGGCCGAGAACGTGTACTGCAGCGGCGTGATCGCCTGAACCGGCACGCCCTCCGGGTAGGCCTCGGGCTCGGGGTAGGCCCTGCCGTACACCGGGACGGCCGCCAGGCCCGGCCGGGGGGTGACCACCGGGCCGCGCGCGGGGACGGCCGTCGGCCGGTCGGCGGGGTTGTGGAACCAGGCCTTCTGGCCGAGGTACCAGATCGCCGTCCAGTCGCCCCGCCGCTCGGCGACCGCGTAGCGCTGGCCGGTGGCGGCGCGGGCGCTGTGGTCGTAGACGCTGTAGAGCGACTCCCCGGTCGGGTGTTTGCCGATGTCCCTGACGAGCGGGGCGTCGTCGCGCGGCTCGGTGTGCAGCCAGACCGACGACGAGCCGTGCGGGGGGCACGCCGCCTGCGGGGCGGCCGGGTCGCAGCCGTAGTAGTACGGCCGGTGCGTGTCGTAGTCCGGCAGGATCGTCACCGATCCGGCGTCCGGGCCGCCCCGGCCGTGCAGCGGCCTGCCGAGCAGTTCGAAGTAGCGCGCCCAGTCCCAGTAGGGCCCGGGGTCCTCGTGCATGCCGCGCACCGTGCTCGGCAGGGTGCCCGGCACGTTGTCGTGGCCGATGATGTGCGCGCGGTCCAGCGGGACGCCGTGCCGCAGGGCGAGGTGACGCACCAGCCTGGCCGAGGTGCGGTACATCGCCTCGGTGTACCAGGCGCCGCCCCGGCCCAGGAAGCCCTCGTGCTCCAGGCCGATCGCCTTGGCGTTGACGTACCAGTTGCCCGCGTGCCATCCGACGTCCTTGGTCCTGATGTGCTGGGCGATGTGGCCGTCGGCGGACCGCAGGGAGTAGTGCCAGCTGGCGGGGCGCGCCGGGTCGAGCACCAGGTTCACCGAGGGCTGGAAGTAGCCCTCCATGTCGTGGATGACGATGTATTCGACCTTCTGGTTGCGGGGCCGGTCCGACAGGTCGTGGTTGCCGTAGTCGCCGTCGCCCAGGTCGGCGTACGGCGCGGGGATCCACTCGCACGAGACGGTGGGCGGGCACTCGACGCCGTCGCGGCGCGGCGGGCGCAGCCCCAGCCTCTCCAGCCACCGGGCGACCTTCTTCAGGCCGGGCACCGCCTTCAGGGCGACCTTCTGCCCGTCGTCGGTGACCCGCTCGGCGCCCTCCCGGATCGCGGCGTAGACCTCGTCGGCGAAGACCCCGGCGGCCTCGGCCTCGGCGGCGCCCGAGTAGCGGGCCACCGCGCCGTACCAGTCGGCGGGGTCGCCGCCGAGCGGGGCGCCGAGCCGCCGCTGGTAGTCGGCCAGCAGGGCGGCCCCGCCCCGGATGTTGGCGGCGGGATCGGTGCGCAGCGCCAGGCGGCTCTCGCCGGTGAGCTCGGCGGCCCGCTCCAGCGTCCTGAGCGAGGCGGGGATCTCGGCGGGCGGCTCCGTCGCGGCCCGCCGGGCCCGGAGGGGACGGCTCTCGTCGCCGCGGGGATCCTCCTCGCCGTCGTGGTGACCGGTCCCCGAACCGGCTGATTCCGCGGCCAGGGCGGCGGCGTCGGTGAGGTGCATCGGGCCGAACCCGGCGGAGTTGCTCGGCAGGCCCGCGTTGGCGTCCCAGCGCGACTGCAGGTAGGACACGCCGAGCAGGACGCTCTCGGGCACGCCGTACGCCCTGGCCGCCTCGGCGAAGGCGGCCTGCCGGTCGCCGGGATCCACCCGCGGGCGGGCCTGGGCCGGCGGGGCCGCGGCGAGACCGCAGGCGGCCACGATGATCGCAACCGAGACCCGGAACGGCGCCGATCGTCGCATGGACGCTCCTCGACTGGGGGATCCGTCCCCGTCAGCGTGCGGAGTAGAGATCGGCCTGTCAATGACTTTCTTCATGCTTGTCTATGATGAGGAAAGAAATCTTCACTCCGCCCTGGACGCTGCGGATCCCCCATCGTGGTGAAGGCGAGGACGTCCGGCTTCGCGGGGAGGGGTTCTCGGCTATGCGGGCGAGTGCTGATCTGGTGGTGCTGGGGGCCGGGCCGGCGGGGCTGGCGGCGGCCTGGCGGGCGGCGCGGCGGGGGTTGTCGGTCGTCGTGCTGGAGCGGGCCGGGAAGGTGGGCGGGCTGTCGGCGAGCTTCGAGGTCGCCGGGGTCCGGGTCGACCACGGCAGCCACCGGCTGCACCCGGCCACCCCGCCCCGGCTCATGGCCGACCTGCGCGCTCTGCTCGGCGACGACCTGCAGACGCGCCCGCGCAACGGCCGTCTCCGGATCGCCGGGCGCTTCGTCGGCTTCCCGCTGCGGGCGGGGGAGTTGGCCCGGCGCATGCCTGCGGGGCTGCTGGCCGGGGTGGCGCGCGACGCGGTGACGGCGCCCTTCCGGGGCGGCGGCCGTACGGACGTCCCGGACACCTTCGCCGGAGCCCTCCGCGCCGGTCTCGGTCCCGCCCTCTATGACGCGCTCTACGCCCCGTACGCCGTGAAGCTGTGGGGCCTGCCGGGTGAGGAGATCGACGGCGACCAGGCCCGCAGGCGGGTCACCGCGGACAGTCCCTGGAAGATCGCCAGGCGGATCCTCCGCGGTCAGTCGAACGGGCAGGGGAGGGTCTTCCACTATCCCCGGCGCGGGTTCGGCCAGATCGTCGACGCGCTCGCCGAGGCCGCGACGGCCGCCGGCGCGGAGATCCGCCTCGGCACGGCCTGCACCCGCATCGAGCCCGCCGGGGGCCCCGGGAACCCGGTGACCCTGCACACTTCACCCGGATCCGACGCGGAGGCCGCCGGGCCGGACGCGGCGGGTGGCCGGATCGAGGCCGGATGGGTGTTCTCCACCATCCCGATGCCCGTCCTGGCCCGGCTGGTGCGTCCCGGACCCCCGGCCGGGGTGGCGCAGGCGGCCGGGCGGCTGCGGTTCCGGGCCATGGTGCTGGTCTACGCGGTGCACGAGGGCGGGCGGTGGACGCCGTACGACGCCCACTATCTGCCGGGCCCCGAGACCCCGGTGACCCGGATCTCCGAGCCCGCCAACTACCGGACCAGCGCCGCCGACCCGGCCGGCCGCACCGTGCTCTGCTTCGAGATCCCCTGCGCGCCCGGCGACGGGATCTGGACGACCGGGGACTTCTCCGGCCTCGTCCACGAGACGCTCGCCTCCTGCGGCCTGCCCCCGGCCGACCTCGCCGAGGTGGTCGTACGGCGGGTGCCGCACGTCTATCCCGTCTACGCCACCGGCTACGCCGCCCACCTGGCCGGTCTGGACGCCTGGGCCGGGTCCGTCCCCGGCGTGACCACCTTCGGCCGCCTGGGGCTGTTCGCCCATGACAACACCCACCACGCCATGGCCATGGGCTACGACGCCGTGGACGCCCTCACCGCCACCGGCTGGGACGCCACCGCCTGGCAGGCCGCCCGCGCCCGCTTCGCCGATCACGTCGTCGAGGACTGACGGCGGAGATCTCCCTTCCTGCCGGGGCTGTCAATCCGCCGCGTTCAGGAGGAGACTCCTGTATGTGACAGTTGAACGTGTTCAACGAACTCGCGTCGCCGGAAGGACGTTCCTGGCGGGCATGCTGGGCGGCGCCGTGGCCGGAGCGGTCACCGTCGTGCTGAGCCTCCTCGTCGTGTTCCTCACCGAAAGCGTGGGCGGCTCAGGTTCCGATCCCGCGTACGGCACCGTCCACGCCCGCGACTCCGCCGCCGAGGAGGGCATCGGGGCCGGTGAGGCCGTGGTCGCCGTGATCGGGGGCATCGCCGTCCTGGTGAAGCTCGGCGTCGTGGGCGGGCTGCTCGGGCTGTTCACGGGACTCGTCGTGGCCCTGCCCGTCGCGCCCGTCATGGCGCTGGCGGCCCCGTGGCTGGCCGTACGGCCCGCGCGGGCGCGGCTGGTGTGCGCCTGCGCGTGCGCGATCGCCACCGCCGCGCTCGAGGCGGGGATCATCCTGGTGAGCGGCGGATGGGAGTCCTCCTTCTTCGGCAACCCCCTGCTCCTGGGACCTCCGCTGGTGATCGCGGCGGTCGTCGGCCATCGGTACGGTCCGGCTCTGGTCGCCCCGCCCGCCGGATGATCGTCTGACGGGGCGCGCGTCCGGCCGGGTCAGGGGGAGTTGAGCTCGCGGTGGACGGCGGGGACGACCTTGCGGAGATAGCGGCCGATCCTGACGAAGGACTCGCCGGCGGCGCGGAAGGCGTAGCGGATGGGGACCTCGTGATAGCGGTACCCCTTGGCCAGCAGGTCCAGGGTGAGGACCTGGGCGTAGTTGTAGTCGTGGATGACCTCGGCGGCGCGGGCCGCGCCGGGGGAGAAGGCCCGGTAGCCGCTCTGGCCGTCGGTTACCTCCTGCCGGGTCATCCAGCGGACCCAGGCGGTCAGGACCCGGTTGCCGAGGCGGCGGTGAGGGAGCATGCGGTCGATGGTCCCGGCGAAGCGGGAGCCCACCACGTAGTCGGCCGCGCCGGACAGGATCGGGGCGGCCAGGAGCTCGATGTCCTCGGGGAAGTACTCCAGGTCGGCGTCCAGATAGACGACCGCCGCGGGGCCGGGCCGTACGGCCTCCGCCAGCCCGCGGCGCACGGCGGCGCCCAGGCCGAGGTTGCGCGGCTGGGACACCACGCGGGCCCCCGCCTTCCGGGCGCGGGCGGCCGAGGCGTCCGTGGAGCCGTCGTCGATCACGATCGTGACCAGCGGGCGCCCGGCGACCGTCTCCGGCAGGCGCCCGACGACCTCCCCGACGGTCTCCTCCTCGTTGAAGACGGGGATGAACGCGACGACCGGCGCGCCGGGTGGGACGGGGGACCGCTCCGGCCGCGGGGGCAGGGCGCGGGGGAGCCTGAGCCTGGTGGGGGTCACGAGCGCGATACCTCCGGCGACGAGGGAGTAGGCGGTCTTCAAGGCGTGGGTGAGCAGGGCGACCGCGAAGGCGGGGCCGGGGGCGACGCCGAGCGCGGTCAGCGCGGCCGTGGCCGCGGCCTCGTAGGAGCCGAACCCGCCGGGGGTCACGGCCACGGTCTGCGCGGCGATCGTCACGGCCGTCACGGCCACCGCCTCCCCCGGGGTCAGCGCCACCCCGGCCAGCCGCGCCACCTCGTACACCACGGCCGCCTCCAGCACCCACGCCACCGCGGCGGCGGCGAAGACGACCGGGAGCGCGGCGACCGCTCCCGGGGCGGAGGTCCGGGTCCGGGTCAGCCAGAACGTTCCGGCGATCGTCGCCAGGGCCAGGGCTGCGACGAGGGGCCAGAGCCACGGGCCCGCCAGGGCGGTGACCAGGCTCGGGGCGGCGGCGAGGGCGAGCAGGGCGACGGCGGCGAGGTCGGCGGAGCGGAGGGTCACGGTGGAGGCGATCACCGGGGCCGCGGGCAGGGAGGTCCGGTTCAGGACCGTGGTCACCCGTAGGGCCTCGCCCAGGCGGAACGGCAGGACGTGGTTGCCGAGCAGGGACACGTGCAGGGCGGCCAGGGAGTGGCCCATGGACAGCTCCGGCAGCACCCGCCGCCAGGACCAGGCCCGCAGGACGAACGCGCAGCCGTACAGCACCAGCGCGACCAGCACGCCCGGCGGGTCGCGCAGCAACGCCCGGCCCGCCGCGGCCAGGTCTGGGCCGGAGACGACCCGGGTGAGGTAGACGACGGCGACGACGAGGACCACCGGGCCCGCGACGCGCCGGATCAGCTTCAGACGGGAGCGGGGGGAACTTTCGCCTGGTCCGAGGGGAGCGCGGGACCGGCCCGCGGCCGGCCGGATCGGGATCCGGGGGAGGCGGGGGAGCCGCTCGGACGAGAACCGATGTGGAGCGCGCACTCAGGGTCCTTTGAGGTTTCCCTTAGTGAGGTTAGGCTACCTTTAGTGATTCTGCGAGAGGACGCAGGTGTCAGCAATGGTCACCGGCTCCGCCGGGTTCATCGGCCGCGCGCTGGTCGAGACACTCCTCTCCTCGGGAGAGAAGGTCGTCGGCATCGACCGGGTGGCCCAGCCGCCCCGGCCGGGTCTGACCGTCCTCACCGCCGACCTGCTGGCCGGTGACGAGCTCGTCCGGGCCGCCCTGCGGGACGCCGACGTCGTCTACCACCTGGCCGGATGCCCCGGCGTGCGAGATCGCGGCCACGACGTCGCCCGGCGCAGGCGGCGCGACAACGTGCGGGCCGGAGCCCATGTGCTGGCCGTCGTCCCCCCGCACGTGCCGCTCCTGGTCGTCTCTTCCAGTTCGGTGTACGGCGGCGCGCGCGGCGGGCGCCCCAGCCACGAGGCCGATCCGCTGCGGCCCGTCGGCGGATACGCCAGGAGCAAGGCCGTGCTGGAGCGGTTGTGCGCCGAGCGGCTGGCCCGCGGCGGCCGTACCACCGTGGTCAGGCCGTTCACCGTGGCGGGCGAGGGCCAGCGGCCCGACATGGCGCTCTCGCTCTGGCTGGAGGCGACCCGCCGGGGACGCCCGCTGCGGGTGCTCGGCTCACTCGACCGCACCCGTGACGTCACCGACGTCCGGCAGGCCGCCCGGGCCATGGCCGACCTCGCCGCCGCAGGCGCCCAGGGCATCGTGAACATCGGCACCGGCCGTGGCCAGACTCTCCGCGCCATGGCCGCCGCCGTCGCCGAGGCCCTGGACACCGAGGTCTCCTTCACCGTCGAGCCGGCCCCCGGCGTCGAGCCCGGCGCCTCCCTCGCCGACGTCCGCCGCCTGCGCTCCCTGATCGGCTGGTCCCCCGAGACCGACCTGCCCGCACTCGTCCGCCGCCAGGCCGCCCACCCCCCGGCGGAGACGCCGTGGCCGGACCCGCCGAGGCCGTCGGCGCAGACGGTCCCCCGGTCGGGCGGCCGGTTGAGGAGGGCGCATGAACACTGACCGGCCGCCGCCCTCCGCGGTGAACCCCACCGGGCCGGACCCGCCCCCTCCGGAGGCGGCCACGGCGGGTGGCGCGGCGGCGCGACCCGGCTCGATATCGGCGGCGACGGGCCTGGTCGCGGTGGTCGCGACGGCGGCGGCGCTGCTCGGGATCGGGGTGCGGGCGCGTTTCGGCGGGCATGTGGCCGTCGACGAGCCGCAGTACCTGCTCACCGCGCTGTCGATCTTCGAGGACTTCGATCTCGACATCACCGACGAGCTGGAGCAGCGGCGCTGGGCGCCCTGGGCGGGGACCCGGGCGCTGCCCGTGCAGACCGAGGTGCTCGGCGACGGCACCCAGATCAGCCCGCACGACCCGCTGCTCCCGATCATCCTGGCCGTCCCGATGGGCCTGGGCGGCTGGGGCGCGGCGAAGGTCGCGATGGCGCTCATGGCGGGTGCGCTCGCCGCGCTGACCCTGTGGACGGCGGTCCGCAGGTTCGCGGTCCCGCGGCGCCCGGCGACCGGCGGCGTGCTCCTCGCCTCGGCGAGCGCCCCCCTGGCCGTCTACGGCCAGCAGGTCTACCCGGAACTCCCGGCGGCACTCGCCGCCGTCGCCGCGCTGGCCGTCCTGACCGGTCCCGCCTTCGGGCGGTGGCGCGACATCGCCGCCTTCGGCCTTGTGATCACCGCGCTGCCGTGGCTGTCGGTCAAGTACGCCCCCGTGGCCGCCGTGCTCGCGGTGCTCGGCCTGTGGCGGCTGCGCGCCGACCGGCGGGCGCTCGCCGCCATGGCCGGGGGGTTCGCCGCGATGGGCGCCGTCTATCTGGTGGTCCACCGCCTGGTCTGGGGCGGCTGGACGGTCTACGCCAGCGGCGACCACTTCCAGGAGTCCGGCGAGTTCGGTGTCATGGGCTTCGACCCCGACTTCGCGGGCCGCGCGGTGCGGCTGGTCGGGCTGATGGTCGACCGGGGGTACGGGCTGGCCGCCTGGCAGCCCGCCTGGCTGCTGCTCCTGCCCGCCGTGGGCTACGGACTCTGGCGCCTGCGCCCGCGGAACCTCCCCGCCTCCCGCCCCTTCCCCGGTGCTTTCGCCGGTGCCGCGCTGCTGCTCCCCCTGGCCGCCGGGTGGCTCACCGCGACCTTCGTCGCGCTGACCATGAACGGCCACTGGTGGCCGGGCCGCCAGACCGTGGTGGTGCTCCCCTTCGCCCTCCTGCTGATCCTGCTCCTCCTCCGGGACCGGCCCCGGTGGCTCCACCGCACCGGCCTGGCGCTGGGCGTCGCCGGGCTGGTCACCTACGCCTGGCTGCTGGCCGACGGGTACGCCGTGCGGATCACCTGGGTGAGCGGCTTCGAGCGGGTCGGCTCGCCGCTCTACCAGGGCCTGCGCCCACTGCTGCCCGACTACCGGTCCGGTTGGGACGGCTTCTGGCCGCTCCACCTGACCTGGGCACTCGTTTCCCTCCTCCTCGTCGTGTACGGCACGCCGTACCTCACGAAAGGAAGATCACATGAAGTCGACCCCCATCCGCCTGACCGCGACGGTCCTGGCCCTGGCCGGGGCGCTGACCTTCGGCCTGACGGCCTGCGGCGGCGGTAACGAGGACGACGGCGGCTCCGGCTCCGGCTCCTCCAGCTCCTCCGAATGATCGGGACGACCGAGTAGAAGGAGGTACGCACCGATGTCCCTGCGCAGGCTGGTCGCCGTCGCTCTGATCCCCCTGGCGCTGCTGGCGTCCGCCTGCGGCGGGGACGGGGAGAGCTTCGACGACGACTCCCTCGTCATCTACTCCGGGCGCAACGAGAACCTCGTCGGCCCGCTGCTCGACAGGATGAAGGCCGCGACCGGCCTGGACGTCCAGGTCCGGTACGGCGACAGCGCCGAACTGGCCGCGCAGATCCTCGAAGAGGGCGCGGACACGCGGGCCGACGTGTTCTTCTCCCAGGACGCCGGGGCGCTCGGGGCGCTGAGCAAGAACCGGATGCTCGCCCCCGTGGCGCAGGAGGCGCTGGACAGGGTCCCGGCGAAGTACCGCGGCTCCGACGGCACCTGGGTGGGGGTCTCCGGCCGGTCCCGGGTGATCGTCTACGACCCGCGTGCCGTCACGGCCCCTCCCGAGAGCGTCTTCGAGCTGACCGATCCCAAGTGGAGGGGCAAGGCCGGCTGGGCGCCGACGAACGCCTCCTTCCAGTCGTTCGTCACCGCGATGCGCGTGACCTCGGGTGAGGACAGGACCCGGCAGTGGCTGGAGGCCATGAAGGCCAACGGCACCCAGACCTTCTCCAACAACGTCAACATCCTCGACGCCGTCGACGAGGGCAAGATCCAGCTCGGCCTGATCAACCACTACTACTGGTACGAGAAGGTCGCCGAGAAGGGCCGGAACGGGGTGCCGTCCCGGCTGGCCTACCTGCCGGCCGGCGACCCGGGCGCGCTGGTCAACGTGGCGGGCGTGGGCGTGCTGAAGGCCTCCAGGCACGCCGGGGCCGCCGCGAAGGCGGTGGACTTCCTGCTGGGCGCCGAGGCGCAGAAGTACTTCGCCGACACCACCAAGGAGTACCCGCTGATCTCCGGCGTCCCGGCCGCCTCCGGCCTGCCGCCCTTCGACTCGCTCAAGGGGCCCGACGTCGACCTGACCGAGCTGGACTCGATCGAGCAGACCGTCGCCCTGCTGCAAGACGTGGGCCTGGTCTGACGATGGCCGTTCGCCCGATCCAGGCGGAGCCGGCCGGTCGCCGCCGCACGGCGGGGACGACCGGCCGGCGCATCCCGGCGGGGCTGCTGGTCCCGGCCGGGCTGACGGCGGCGCTGGCGCTGCTGCCGGTGGGCTATCTGGCGGTCCGCGCCGCCGAGGGCGGCGGGGACGCCGTGGCCCGCGTCCTGCTGCGGGGCAGGACCCTGGAGCTGGCGGGGCGCAGCCTGGGACTGGCGGCCGTGGTGACGGCGCTGTGCGTGGCCGTCGGGATCTCGCTGGCCTGGCTGGTCGTCCGCAGCGACCTGCCCGGCCGCCGGTTCTTCGGCGTGCTGGCGGCGCTGCCGCTGGCGGTGCCGTCCTACGTGGCGGCCTACACCTGGGTGGCCGCGACCGGGATCGAGGGGTTCGCGGGGTCGGTGCTGGTGCTGACGTTGTGCAGCTATCCCTACGTCTATCTCCCGGTGGCCGCCGCGCTGCGCCGGATGGACCCGGCCGTCGAGGAGGTCGCGCTCTCCCTCGGGCGCGGCAGGTCCGGCGTCGTGCTCCGGCAGCTGCGGCCCTCGGCCGCCGCCGGCGCGCTGCTGGTCGCCATGTACGTGCTCGCCGAGTTCGGCGCGGTGGCGATCATGCGGTTCGACGTGTTCACCACGCAGATCTACACCTCCTACCGGGCGGGCTTCAACCGCACCCCGGCCGCGGTGCTCGGCCTGCTGCTGGTGGCGATCACGCTGGTGATCGTGGTGGCGGAGTTCCGCACCCGGGGCCGTACCGGTTACGCCACCCGCGGGGCCCCGGCCCGGCGGCTGCCGGTGGTCCGGACGGGCGGCGCGGCCAGGGCGGGCGCGCTGGCCTGGTGCGCCGGGCTGGCCGCGCTGGCGGTCGGGTTCCCGCTGGCGAGCATCTGCTACTGGCTCGCCGACGGCTCCTCCGCCGGGATGGACGCGGCCAGGCTCATCGAGGCGGTGGCCGCCACGCTCGGCGTCGCGGCGGCGGGGGCGGTGCTCACCACCGCGCTGGCCGTGCCGGTCGGGATCGTCGCGGCCCGCTACCGGGGCCGCACGGCGACCTTCCTGGAGCAGTCCACCTACGTGGGGCACTCGCTGCCCGGCATCGTCATGGCGCTGTCGCTGGTGTTCTTCGCGGTGCGCTACGTCCCGGCGATCTACCAGCGCTGGCCGCTGCTGGTGATCGCCTACGCGGTGCTGTTCATGCCCGCGGCGGTGGGCGCGGTGCGGGCCTCGGTGCTCCAGTCGCCGCCGGTTCTGGAGGAGGCCGCCCGCTCGCTGGGCCGCGGCCCGCTGCGGGCCGTCGCCGAGGTGACCCTCCCGCTGGCCCTGCCCGGCGTGCTGGCCGGGGCCGCGCTGGTGTTCCTGACCGCGATGAAGGAGCTGCCCGCGACCCTGCTGCTGCGGCCCACCGGCATGGACACGCTCGCCACCCGGCTGTGGACGGAGACCGGCTCGGGGGCGTACGGCGCCGCCGCGCCGTACGCCGCCCTGCTCATACTGCTCGCGGCGGTCCCGGGCTTCGTGCTCGGCCGCCGGTCCCTGGAGGAGACCTCGTGAAGCTGACCGTCACCGACGTGCGCAAGTCCTTCGGCGCCACCGAGGTGCTGCGCGGGGCGTCGCTGACCGTCGGGGAGGGCGACCTCGCCGCGGTGCTCGGCCCGTCCGGCTGCGGCAAGACCACCCTGCTGCGGATCGTGGCGGGCTTCGAGAGGCCGGACGCCGGGTCGGTGCGGATCGGCGGGCGGGAGGTGGCCGGCCTGCCGCCGGAGAAGCGCGGGGTCGGCATCGTGCCGCAGGAGGGGGCGCTCTTCCCGCACCTGTCGGTGGCCCGCAACGTCGGCTTCGGCCTGCCGCGCGGGTCGGCTCGGCGGGCCGGGCGGATCGAGGAGTGCCTGGAACTGGTCGGGCTGGCCGGGTACGGCGACCGCATGCCGCACGAGATCTCCGGCGGTCAGCAGCAGCGGGTGGCCCTGGCCCGGGCGCTCGCGCCCCGGCCCGGCGTGGTGCTGCTGGACGAGCCGTTCAACGCTCTGGACCGCTCGCTGCGGGTGAGCGTGCGCGACGAGGTCCGGGCCGCGCTGAAGCGGGCCGGGGCGACCGCCGTGCTGGTCACGCACGACCAGGAGGAGGCCCTGTCCATGGCCGACGCCGTCGCGGTGATGCGGGAGGGCGGGATCGTCCAGGAGGGCACCCCGGTGTCGATCTACGAGGACCCCCGCGACCTGGGGGTGGCGACGTTCGTGGGGGAGGCGGTGGTCCTCTCGGCGGTCCTTTCCGCCTCCCGCGGCCGGGACACCGTCTCGTGCGAGCTCGGCGACCTGGTCCCGCGCCGCCAGACGGCCCCGGCGGCGAACGGGTCGAACCGGTCGAACGGGTCGTCCGGCACGGCGGGTGTGAACGGCGCCGGGGACGCGAACGGCGGGACGGGGTCGGTGGCGCTGCGGCCGGAGCAGTTCGTGCTGCGCGCACCCGGTGAGGGCGCCGGCGGGCTGGTCGAGCGGGTGGAGTTCTTCGGGCACGACGCGGCGGTGACCGTCACGCTGGAGTCGGGGATCGTGATCCGGGCCCGCACGCGGGGCGACGTGCCGCACCGGCCGGGCGACAGGGTCGGCGTCACGGTCGAGGGCCCGGTGCTGTTCTTCGCCGGCTGACGGCGCGTGCCGCCCTGACGAGGTGAAACACCCTGATTCTCCGTTGTTTCCCGGCGCACGGGGGAAGGGATGGAGAGGCGGAACTCACATCTCGGGGGAGACCAGTGAACTCATGGACGTTCGAGAGCCAGCCCGGCGCGCTGGGTGACAACGCGGTCACCCTGGTGGAGGGAGGGTCCTTCTGCGTGTGCGCCGGCGGCGGCGACATCGTGCCGGGCGGAGCCCAGGGGGTCTACCACGCCGACACCCGCCTGCTGTCGCGCTGGGAGCTGCGGGTGGACGACGCCCCCGTCGAACCGCTCCGGGTGATCGCCGCCGAGCCGTACCACGCGACCTTCCTCGGCCGGAGCGCGCCGCGGCCCGACCAGGCGGAGAGCACCATGCTGGTGATCAGGGACCGCTACGTCGGCGGCGGCCTGCGCGAGGACGTGACCCTGCGCAACCTGTCCGAGGAGGCCGCGGGCTGCGTGGTCACCCTGCACGTCGCCTCGGACATGGCCGACCTGTTCGAGGTGAAGGCCGGACGGGTGCACCACGTGTCGGCCGTCGAGGCGACTCCGGACTCGTCGGGGCTGCGGGTCACGGCCGCCGGGCGCGGGCGCGGGGCCAGGGTGGTGGCCGATCCCGCGCCGGCGACCGTGCCGGGCGTGCTGACCTTCCGGGCGCTGGTGCCCGCGCGCGGCGAGTGGGTCGTCACCCTGCAGGTCAACCCGATCCTGGAGGGGGAGGAGTCGCCCGCGTGGTTCTCCGCCCACCATCCGCTGGAACACGCCGAGCCGGCCCGGCGCCGGGCCGACTGGGAGCGGCTCAGCCCGGTCGTCACCACCTCCAACCGCGTCCTCGCCCAGGTCCTGCGCCAGTCGAGGGAGGATCTCGGCTCCCTGCGGCTCTTCGAGGATGACAAGCCCGACGAGCCGCCGTCGATCGCGGCCGGGGCGCCGTGGTTCATGACGCTGTTCGGCCGCGACTCGCTGCTGACCTCGTGGATGGCGCTCCCTCTGGACCAGTCCCTGGCCCTGGGCACCCTGCGCCGTCTGGCCCGGCTGCAGGGCGGGGCCGACGATCCGCTCACCGAGGAGGAGCCCGGCAAGATCCTGCACGAGATCCGCTACGGGGCGCACACCGGGGCCTCGCCGTTCGCCAGCCAGGCCTACTACGGCTCGGTGGACTCCACCCCGCTGTTCGTGATGCTGATGGGCGAGCTGCGCCGCTGGGGCCTGCACAGCAGCACGGTCGAGGAGCTCATGCCGCACGTCGACGCCGCCCTCGACTGGATCACCAGGTCCGCCGACCCCTTCCTGTTCTACCGCCGCAAGACCGACCAGGGCCTGATCAACCAGGGCTGGAAGGACTCCTTCGACGGGGTCAACTTCGCCGACGGCACCCTGGCCCGCGCGCCCATCGCCCTGGCCGAGGTGCAGGGCTACGTCTACGCCGCCTACATCGCGCGCTCCCACTTCGCGAGCGAGGTCGGCGACCGCGCCGGGGAGGAGCGCTGGGCCTCCCGTGCGGCGCGGATCCGTGAGGCGTTCAACGAGCGGTTCTGGCTGCCGGATCGCGGCTACTACGCCATGGGCCTGGACGGCGGGGGACGCGCCGTCGACGGGCTGGGCTCCAACATGGGCCACTGCCTGTGGACGGGCATCGTGGACGAGGACAAGGCGGCCTCGGTGGTCGAGCACCTGATGTCCCCGGCGATGTTCACCGGGTACGGCGTGCGCACCCTGGCCTCCACCATGGGCGCCTACAACCCGATGAGCTACCACAACGGCTCGGTCTGGCCGCATGACAACGCCCTGGTCGCGGCCGGTCTGATGCGCTACGGCTTCGCGGAGGGGGCCAGGCGGATCACGTTCGGCCTGCTGGACGCGGCCGAGGCCTTCGGCTGGCGGCTGCCGGAGCTGTTCTGCGGGTTCGACCGCTCGGAGTTCTCCGTGCCGGTGCCGTACCCCACCTCCTGCTCCCCGCAGGCGTGGGCGGCCGCGGCCCCCATCCAGCTGGTGCGGACGCTGCTCCGGCTGGACCCCTGGGCGCCGCACGACCAGGTGTGGCTGGACCCCGTCGGGCTGAAGAACCTGCGGATCTCGGGACTGCAGATCGCCGGGTCCGTGGTCACGATCACCGTCGGCGACGAGGGCGTGTCCGTCGCGGGGCTTCCGGAGGGAGTGACGCTCTTCAACCAGCCGCGCAGTCCGATGACCGCCGCCCTGCGGTAGGTCCCCGACGACCGCCGCCGTGCGGCAGGTCTCCCGAGGCCGGCGTGGGCCGGCCCCACAGACGAGGTCGACATGCTTTCCACGAACGACGAGGTGCCGCGACGGACCGGGGGGATGCGCATCCTCATGATCGCTCCCCCCTGGTACGAGATACCGCCCGGAGGCTACGGGGGGATCGAGGCGATGCTGGCCGCCCTGGTCGGCGGGCTGTCCCGGCGCGGGCACGAGGTCGTCCTGGTCGGCGCGGGCAGGCCGGGCACGTCCGCGCGCTTCCTGCCCACCTACGACCTGGCGCCGTCCGAGCGGATCGGCCAGGCGATGCCCGAGCTGCTGCACGCGGCCAAGGCCCACCGCATGACCGCGGAGCTGGAGGTCGACGTCGTCCACGACCACTCCATGGCCGGGCCGCTGACCGCGGCCGTCCGCTCCGCGCCGACCCTGGCCACCTGCCACGGCGAGGTGGAGGGCGAGCTCGCGGAGTACTACCGCGCGATCGGCGGGGACCTGTCGCTGGTGGCCATCTCCGGGGCCCAGCGGCGGGCCGTACCCGACCTGAACTGGGTGGGGACGGTCCACAACGCCGTGGAGACGGGGTCGTTCCCGTTCCGCGCGGACAAGCAGGACTGGGTCCTGTGGCTGGGCCGCTTCAGCCACACCAAGGGCGCGCACACGGCCATCGACGTGGCGCGGGCGGCCGGGCGGCGGATCCTGCTGGCGGGCAAGCTCGTCGAGCAGCACGAGAAGGACTACTTCGACGAGTACGTCAGGCCGCGCCTCGGGCCGGGGGCCGAGTACGTCGGCCAGGCCGGCGACACCCGCAAACGGGAGCTGCTGGCCGCCGCGAGCTGCCTGCTGTTCCCCATCGCCTGGGACGAGCCCTTCGGGATGGTCATGATCGAGGCGATGGCCTGCGGGACCCCGGTGGTCGCGCTCGGCCGCGGCGCCGTCCCCGAGGTGGTCGTGGACGGGCTCACCGGGTTCGTCAGGTTCGAGGAGGACGAGCTGCCCGCCGCCGTCGACGCCGTCGGCGGGCTGGACCCGCACGCGTGCCGGTCACACGTCTGGCGGAAGTTCGACGTCGAGGTCATGACCGAGGGGTACGAGCGGATCTACCGCCGGATGGCCGCCGGGCGGGGCCTGAGGCTGCCCGCCGCGGCCGACGGCCTTATGTTGGGGTGAGCAGTTTCCGGGTTTCTCGGCGCCCTCGGGCGCCCGCGGTGGAAGGACGGCCATGGGTGAGTTCGTGCGAGTCGAGACCGCCGACGGAGTGGCGACGATCAGGCTCGACCGGCCGAAGATGAACGCGCTCAACGGCCAGGTCCAGCGGGAGATCGGCGAGTGCGCCCGGCAGGTGGAGGCCGACCCGGCCGTGCACGCCGTGGTGGTCTACGGCGGAGAGCGGGTCTTCGCCGCGGGCGCCGACATCAAGGAGATGGCCGAGATGTCCTACGCGGAGATGTCGGCGCACTCCGCCACGCTCCAGGACTGCTTCACCGCCGTGGCGGAGATCGGCAAGCCGGTCATCGCGGCGATCACCGGCTACGCCCTCGGGGGAGGGTGCGAGCTGGCCCTGTGCGCCGACATCCGGATCGCCGGGGAGTCGGCCAAGCTGGGCCAGCCGGAGATCCTGCTCGGGATCATCCCGGGGGCCGGCGGCACCCAGCGCCTGCCCCGGCTGGTCGGCCCGGCCAAGGCCAAGGACCTGATCTTCACCGGCCGGCACGTCGGCGCGGCAGAGGCGCTGCAGATCGGGCTGGTCGACCGGGTGGTGCCCGACGCCGAGGTCTACACCGAGGCCCTCGCCTACGCCGCGAGGTTCGTCGGCGGCCCGTCGCTGGCCCTGCGCGCCGCCAAGAAGGCGGTCGACCACGGACTGGAGGCCGACCTGGACACCGGCCTGGAGATCGAGCGCCTGCAGTTCTCGGGACTGTTCGCCACCGACGACGCCAAGATCGGCATGCGCGCCTTCGCGGAGAAGACCCAGGCGAAGTTCACCGGTCGCTGATCTGTCCTGGTAGATCATGGTTTACCGGTATCGTGCCAGATTATGGTGCGGTTACTGAAGCGTGCTCTGGTCCCGGCACGCCTGCGACGGGCGGTCCGCGGCCGGCTCGACGCCCGGTACGTCCTGAGGCCCGACCACCGCCGGGACGTCGCCGAGGTCCTGGGGAAGGTGCGGGAGCTGAGCGGCGAGGTCGCCGCGCTCCGCGCCGAGGGCGAGCGCCTGCGGGCCGAGGTCGAGCGGCTGCGCGCCCGGACGTCCGGGGTCACGGTGAGCCGGGAGCAGATCCGGCGGTGGGACGACGCCCACCGCCTGGCCCTGGAGACCGCCGCCGCGATGGACAGGACGCTGCAGAACGAGGTGCTGCTCTGGCAGGCCGTCGACCGGGCGCGCGCCGAAGCGGAGGAGGCCGGGGAGATCCGGGAGACCGGGGACGCGCCCGCGGCGGTCCCGGGCCGGGCGGGATCGTCCGGGGGCCCGGCGTGAGGGTCACCTGGGAGTCCGAAGGGAACGTCTGGCGCCTCGCCTTCCGGCTGGACGCCGAGGACTCCATCACCGGCCTGTGCTCCGACGGCCAGGCACTGAAGCTGGCCACGAACTCCATGCGGGTGGAGCTTCCGCACGCGCCGCGCGAGGTGCACCCCGACCTGCTCGCCCTGGCCGCATGGACCGTCGTCGCCCCCTGGACGCGGCGGCGGATCGTCTTCGACCGGCCGGTCTCGCCCGAGCTCGCCGACGCGATCGAGACGGGCTGGGGGATCCAGGCCGGGCCGGTCGGCGGCTCCCCGCGCTCGGGGAGCAGGCTGGCGATCTCCTACAGCGGCGGGGCCGACTCCGCCGCGGTGGCGGCGATCCTGCCCGACGCGCCGTTCGTGCACTTCCAGCGGGTCCCGCACCCGCGCGTGCCCAACCGCTGGACCCACTACCGCTCCGACGTGCTGGCCAGGCTGGCGGAGCAGACCGGCCGAGAGCTGACCGTCGTCCGCTCCGACCTGGAGTTCACCCTCGCCGAGCCCCGCCCGGGCTACCCCGAGCACCACGCGGTCGCGGCGGGGGCGCTGCTGACGGCCGGCGAGCTCGACCTGGGCGGCCTGGCCTTCGGCTACGAGCTGGGCTCGCGCTGGCTGGGCGGCGGGCGCTACCTGCACCGCTACACCCCCGACAACCTGATGTGGTCCCAGCACGGCGCCTGGGGACAGGCGTTCGCCGCGGCCGGGCTGCACATCGTGCTCCCGGTCGGCGGGGTCAGCGAGGCGGTCACCATGCGCCTGGCGCTCGGCTCCCCCGTGCGCGAGCAGGTCCGCTGGTGCCTGCGCGGGACCGACGGCCCCTGCGGGACGTGCGGCAAGTGCCTGTACAAGGAGCTCATCCACGCCGCCATCGAGCGCCGTCCGCTGCGCACCTCGATCACCCTGGACCGCGGGGTCGCCCGCAGGTGGCAGCAGCCTCCGCCGTACGGCGGGCAGGAGATGATCGAGTACGGCTGCGCGCGGGTGCCGGGCATCGAGGAGACCGTCTTCGCCAGGGCGGCCGGGTTCCTGAAGGCCACCGAGGCCTCGACCGCCTGGCTGGAGCGGTGCTACCCGCCGGCGGTGGAGGAGGTCCCCGAGCCGTGGCGCAAGCCGATCCACGACTTCATGGCCACGGAGATCGGGTTCATGAGCGAGGATGAGGCGCGCCGCGTCGAGACGTGGGGGATGACATGAGAACGGCCGCGGGGGTGGCGTCGTGAAGGTGTACGTGTCGGTGGACATGGAGGGCGTCACCGGGCTGACCGACCCCGAGGAGATGCACGCCGGGGGCCGGGGCTACGAACGCGGCTGCGAGCTGATGACCGCCGACGCCAACGCGGTCGTGCAGGGCGCCTTCGAGGCCGGGGCCGAGGCCGTGCGGGTCAACGACGCCCACGGCTCGACCAAGAACCTCAGGATCGACCTGCTCGACGAGCGGGCCACCCTGGTCCGGGGGCCGGGCAAGCCGCTGCGGATGGGGCAGGGGCTCGACGAGACCTACGCCGCCGCCTGCTTCGCCGGCTACCACGCGCGGGCCGGGGTCCAGCACGGCGTGCTCAACCACACCTGGATGGGCAAGGAGATCCAGAACGTCTACCTCAACGGTGAGATCTGCGGGGAGACCCGCCTGGTCGCGGCGTTCGCCGGGACGCTCGGCGTGCCGGTGGCCCTGGTGACCGGCGACGAGGCCGTCTGCGAGGAGGCCCGCGAGCTGCTCGGCGACGTCGAGACCGTCGCGGTCAAGAACGGCGTCGACAAGTTCTCCGCCGAGCTGCTGCCGCCGTCGGTCGCCCACGCCCGCATCCGCGAGGCCACCGCCCGCGCGCTGGGCCGCCTGGCCGACTTCCGCCCGTACACGCCGCGCGCGCCGTACACGCTGGGCGTCGAGTGGAACTCCACCGCGATCGCCGCCGGGTGCGCGATCATCCCGGGCGTGCGCTCCGCCGGCCCGCGCCACACGGAGTTCACCACCGACGACTTCGGCCAGATCATGTCCCTGTTCGGCATCTTCGCCATGATCGGCGGGCAGGTCGCCTGCGGCAGCGGCGTCTACGGCTGACGATGAGCGACTCATCTCCCGGCACGATGACGCGGCGGGCGCTGCTCGTCGGCGTCGGCGCGGCCGGAGGGGCCGGGGCGATGTACGCGGCCATGGGCGCGCTGGGACTGGCCCCCGACTCCCAGGAGAAGGCCTTCACCCCGCCGCAGCGGTCGGACTTCGCCCTGCGCGGCCGGGGGGCGGCCAAGGTCGTGGTCCTCGGCGCCGGGGTCGCCGGGCTGACCTGCGCCTACGAGCTGGGCAAGGCGGGCTACGACTGCACCGTCCTGGAGGCGTCGGACCGGATCGGCGGCAGGAACCTCACCCTTCGCGGCGGGGACGCGCTGCGGGACCTGGACGGGCAGGTCCAGACGGCGGGCTTCGAGGAGGGCACCTACTTCAACGCCGGGGCCGGGCGGATCGCGCCGTGGATGGTCACCATGGACTACTGCCGCGAGCTGGGCGTGCCGGTCGAGGTCTTCGTCAACAACAACGCCGCGGCCTACGTCTACACGCGCGGCATGCCCGCCCCGGTCCGCGCCCGCACCGCCCGCGCCGACCTGTACGGCTACGTCTCCGAACTGCTGGCCAAGGCCGCCCACGCCGGCGCGCTGGACCGGCGGCTGAGCGCCGAGGACCGCGAGCGGCTGCTGGAGTTCCTGCGCCGCTTCGGCGACATCGGCCCCGACCTGGCCTACCGGGGCTCCGAGCGCCGTGGCTACCAGGTCCTGCCAGGGCTCTCCGAGGGACTCCCGCTGGCCGGGCCGTCCTCGCTGGCCGAGGTGCTCGCCGCCGGGACGGGACGCGCTGTCACCGTGGACTTCGGCTTCGACCAGGCCATGCCCATGTTCCAGCCGGTCGGCGGGATGGACGCGATCGTGACCGCCCTGGCCCGCGCGGTCGGCGAGGAGCGGATCATGACCGGCACGCCGGTGACCGGCCTGCGCAACCTGGCCGACGGGGTGGAGGTGACGCACAGGGGAGGCGTCGTGCGCGCCGACTACTGCGTCGCCGCCCTCCCGCCCCACCTGCTGGCCCGCCTGCCGCACAACCTGGGCGCCGGGGTCACCGCGGCCCTGCGCACCCCCGCCCCGGTCGCCGCGGGGAAGATCGGCCTGGAGTACGGCCGGCGCTGGTGGGAGCTGGAGGACCGCATCTACGGCGGCGTCACCGAGACCGATCTGGACATCACCCACATCTGGTACCCGTCGCACGACTACCACGCCAGGAGCGGCCTGATCGTCGGCTACTACAACACCGAGGAGAACGCCGAGCTCTACGGGAGCATGTCCCCCCGCGACCGCCTGCGCCGCGCGCTCACCCAGGGCAAGAAGATCCACGGTGAGAAGTACCGCACGGGGCTGCGCTCCAGCCTGTCCATCGCCTGGCACCGGCACCCGCACGTCGAGGGCGGCTGGGTCCGCTGGGAGTCCCACGACGGCGGCTTAGCCCTGCTGCAGCGCCCGGCCGGCCGGGTCTACTTCGCCGGCGACTGGCTCACCCACCTGGTCGCCTGGCAGGCCGGGGCCATGGAGTCGGCCAGGAAGGCCGTCACCGAACTCCACCGGCGCGTCCTGGCAGGGCCCTCGTCGTAGGGCGGACCCGTTTCTCGTCGGTCCTCCGTCGTAGGGTTTGTCCGGAACGGACCAGCTGAGGAGGCGGAGATGTCGATCGGGACTCTGGAGTGGGCCGAGGCGGGGCAGCGGCCCGACCTGCTGGCGGAGCCGGTGGCGCGGGCGGTCAAGGGGCTCCCCGGCGGGGGCGCCGGGATCCGGGTGGCGGAGATCGACCCGGCGCTGGCGGACACCGCCGCCTTCTGCGAGCGCTACGGCGTGCGCATGGACGAGTCGGCCAACTGCGTGATCGTGGCGGCCAGGCGCGGCGGGGAGGTCCGTTACGCGGCGTGCATGGTGCTGGCCACGATGCGGGCCGACGTCAACGGTGTGGTCCGGCGGCACCTGGAGGCCAGGAAGGCCTCGTTCGCCCCGCAGGAGGAGGCGGTCCGCCTGACCGGGATGGAGTACGGCGGGATCACCCCGCTGGGCCTGCCCGAGGGGTGGCCCGTTCTGGTGGACGAGGCGGTGGCCGCCCATCCGGGCGTCGTGATCGGCAGTGGCGTTCGTCACTCGAAGCTGGCGCTCCCGGGCGCGATGCTGGCCGACCTGGAGATCGCGCAGGTACTGGCCCTGGCAAACTGACGCCGAAATGAGATTGCGTGTTACCCCGGGTTGGGAAACCGTTGAGGCATAGCAGACGTTATTCAGACGGGGAATGTGACCTGATGGTTCATCTCGTAAGCGGGGTTTAAGCCGGTATGGTGCTTCATGCCATGAATCAGGACGACCGACTGGGCCCATACCGACTGCTGCGGCGGCTCGGTGAGGGCGGCATGGGCGTGGTCCATCTCGCCGTCGACCCGCAGGGGCGACAGGTCGCGGTGAAGGTGCTGCGCGGTGAGGTGGCGGGCGACGACGTCGCCCGGCGCAGGCTCTCGCGCGAGGTCGAGACCATGCGCCGGGTGCGCAGCGAGTACATCGCCGAGGTCCTCGACGCCGACGTGACCGGCCACCGGCCCTACATCGTCACCCGGTACGTCCCCGGCCAGCCGCTGGACGAGGTCGTCAAGCAGGACGGTCCGCTGGACCTGCCCGCTCTGCTCAAGGTCGCCCACGGGGTCGCCTCGGCGCTGGCCTCCGTGCACTCGGTCGGGGTGATCCACCGCGACCTCAAGCCCGGCAACGTGCTCATCCTGGACGGCGAGCCCGTCCTCATCGACTTCGGCATCGCGCAGGCCGTGGACGCCACCCGGCTGACGCAGACCGGCATGTTCATCGGCACGCCCGGCTATCTCGCCCCGGAGATCATCGAGGGGCACGAGGCGGGGCCCGAGGTCGACGTGCACGCCTGGGCGGGCACCCTGGTCTTCGCGGCCACCGGCGAGCCGCCCTTCGGCAAGGGCACGCTGGAAATGATCTTCTATAACATCACCGCGGGCAAGGCCAACGTGTCCGGGGCGCCCCAGGAGCTCCAGCCGATCCTGCGCGCCGCCCTCCAGCGCGACCCCGCCAAACGGCCCTCGGCCGCCGAGCTGGCCGCCCAGGTGGCCCGGCTGATGCCGCCGCCCGGCCGGGGGAACCGGCCCCGCGTGCCGGACGAGATCACCACGGTTCCGCGGTTCGACGACTCCCGCCGGGGCGGGACCGGCACCCACGGGGAGACGCCCGGCCACGGCGGGACGTCCGGTCACCAGGGCCAGGGCTCCCCGGGCACCGCCGCGCCGACCGGGCCGGGCGCCCCCGGCGTGGCCGCCGCCGCGGCGGCCGGGACCGCGGGTCCCGTCACCGGCTCGCTGCTGCCCCCCGACCCGGGAGAGGTGCAGACGCCGGTCGCCTCGCGCCCGGGCACCGCCGCCTCCACGCCCTGGCCGCCCGCCGCCGTGGGGCAGCCGCGCGAATACGTCTCGCTGCTCGACGAGCAGTCGGCCGACCCCTGGCCGACCCGCCGGGTGACGCCCGAGGAGCTGCGCCAGGCCGCCGCGGCCCAGCAGGCCTCCTACGACGTGCCCACGGGCATGCTGGAGCCGGAGGACGTCCCCACCGGCCGGGTGCCGGGCCGTGACGCCTCCGCCCGGACCGGGCAGTCCGGCCAGCCCGCCCAGCCCGGTCGTCCCGGGGCCGAGACGGCCGGTCAGCAGCCCGCCACCGCCCCGGTGGGGGACGGCGACATCCCCACCCAGCGGGTGCGCCCCCACGAGCTGCCGGAGTACCTGCGCAAGCACGGTGGGTCCCAGCAGGCGCCGGCCCAGCCGCACACACCCTCCCAGGCGCAGGGGCACCCGCACGCGCCCTCCCAGGGGCAGGGTCATCCGCACGCGCCGCAGCACGGGCACCAGCCCGTCACGCCGCAGCCCTACCCGCAGCACTCGCCCTACGAGCAGGCGCAGCGCCCGCACCAGCCGGCCACGCCGCCGCCCTACCCGTACGCGCACCCGCAGGCCCCGGCCCACCAGCAGGGACCGGCCCACCACGCGGGCGCCGGTCAGTTCCATCCGGGCCAGCGGCCCGGACACGCGCTGAAGCGTTCCAGGGCCTACGACGTGGCGAGCATCATGCTGCTGGTCATCATGACGATCGCGGCCGTCATCGCCCCGGTCATCGTCACCGCCCTGGCGATCCCGGTCGCGATCCTGCTGCGCGCCGCCGACATCGCCCAGCCGCGGCTCAACGGCCGCCGGCCGGTGGGCGCCGCGGCCGCGGACGTGTTCCGGGTCTTCGGCCAGCCGGGCGCGCTGCTGAAGTCGGTCGGCGTCACCGTCGCGCTGGTGCCGTACGCGCTCATCCTGGGTCTGCCGGTGACGCTGCTGCTGGCGGTGCTGGTCACGGGCATGCCCATCGAGAACGCGCTCGCCTGGGGGGCGGCTGTTGCGCTGTGGACGATCTGCGCCGGACCCGGCGTGGAGGGCCCAGGGCGGCAGATGCGACGTACGCTGGCATCACTGCTGCCTTCCAGGAACGCGGCCATGGCAACCGCCGCGGCGCTGGGCGTGGTGGCCGCGCTGATGGTCGTCCCGGCCGTCGGCACCGTGGGCAAGGAGGCGCGGGAGGCCATCTGGACGCCTGTCGACGTCGGGAAGGTGGTGGCGGAGCTGACGGAACTACGAAAGCAGGCCACCCGATGACGACGGGGGACACCCGAGCGCCCGAGAGGCTGGGGCCGTACCGGCTGCTCAGAAAGATCGGCGAGGGCGGCATGGGAGCCGTCCACCTGGGACTCGACGAGGACGGCCGCGAGGTGGCGGTCAAGGTCCTGCACCCGCACGTCGCCGCCGACCTCAAGGCCCGCGACCGGCTCACCCGCGAGGTGGAGACCATGCGGCGGGTGCGCAGCCCGCACGTCGCGGAGGTGCTGGACGCCCAGCTGACCGGCGCGCAGCCGTACATCGTGACCCGTTTCGCCCCCGGCCGCACCCTGGAGGACACGGTCCTGCAGGACGGGCCGCTCCCCGCCGACCGGATCATCAGGCTGGCCCGGGGCATGTGCGCCGCGCTGGTGGCCATCCACGCCGCCGACGTGATCCACCGCGACCTCAAGCCGGCCAACGTGATGCTCGTCGACGGCGACCCCCTGGTCATCGACTTCGGCATCGCGCACCTGGTGAACGCCACGCGCCTGACCCAGACCGGCATGTTCGTCGGCACGCCCGGCTATCTCGCCCCCGAGATCATCCGGGACTCCGAGATCACCCAGGCGGCCGACGTGCACGCGCTGGCCTCCACCGTCTTCTTCGGCGCGACCGGCAAGCCCCCGTTCGGCACGGGGAGCTTCGAGGTCGTCTGCTTCAACATCATGGAGGGCCGGGCCAACATCGACCAGGCCCCCGTCTGGCTGCGCGGCTGGCTCCGGCGGGCGCTGAACGTCGACCCCGCGGCCCGGCCCGGCGCGCAGGAACTGCTGCGCATGGCGCGCGACCTCGACCCCTCGGTCACGGCCCTGCACGAGCAGGCCCCGGAGACCGCCGTGCTGGACCCCGGCACCAAGATCCTCGACGGCGGTTTCCCGCCGCACCCGCCCAACGGCACGCGGGTGCTGAGCGACCAGGCCCCGCCCCCCGGTACGCGGGTCCTTGGCGACCAGGCGAACGGGCAGGCTCCCCCCGCCGGGCAGGCGAACGGCACGCGGTCGCAGCCCCGCCACGACGACTACGCCGACCTCCTCCCGCCGGTCGAGTACGGCAGGCCGGAGCGGCGCGAGCGCAGGTCCCGCGAGCCGCAGGGCCCGCCGCACACCCCGGCCACCCCGCCGCCGTACGTCCCGGCCCCGCCCGGCGCCCGGCAGGCCGGATTCGTGCCGCCGCCCTACCCCGACCAGCGGGTCGCGGGCCCGGCGCCGCAGCCGACCGGCCCGGCCCGGCCGTACGCGCCGCCGCCCACCGCGCCCCGGCCCTACACCCCGCCGCCGGCCCCCCGGCAGGAACGCCCGCCGGCCCCGCGGCAGGAGCGCCCGCCGTACCGCACCGGCCACCCGCTGGCCGCCGCGCTGCTGCTGACGATCGTGGTCGCGCTGGCCTGCGTGCTGCCCGTCGTGGTGAGCGTGTCCGCGCTGGTGGCGGTGCTCTGCCTGCGCGTGGGCGAATATCTCTTCGGCGACCTGGCCCAGCGCCGGTCGGTGCGGGGCAACAGCGCCTCCGACCCGCTGATCGCGCTGGTCGGCACGCCCTGGGCACTGATCAAGGCCGGGGTCGCGACGCTGATCACCGGCCCGCTGGCCGCGATGTTCGGCATGTGCGTGTGGGGCGCCCTGGTCTACATCGGGAACATGGGCACCGACAGGGCCGCCGCCTACGCGGCGGGCGCCTTCGTGGCCGGGCTGTTCGTGCTGCCCGGCGGCGGCAAGCCGCGCAAGGCCGTCTCCCGCGTGCTGACCGGGGCCATCCGCAGCCCCGGCGCAGCCATGGTCACCACGATCCTGCTGGGCACGATCGCCTTCTTCTCGGTGATGGCCGCGCTGAGCATGCTCCCGTCCTTCGCGCCCTGGGAGCCGCCCTCCGAGGTGGTGGACCGGCTGACCACGCAGTGGCGGCAGCAGGCCCACGAGAGCGCGATGGGCGTGACGGACCTCATCGGCGGCCTGGTGGACGACCTGCTCAACGATCTCGGTCTGGGGTTCCTGACCTTCTGGAACTGACCGCTCTCCGGCGCCGGTCGGAGGGGTGACGGCGCCGGATTCTTCACGACATGTCTGTCGATTCTTCGCGATTCACATCAAGCTCGGCTCAAGGTCCGGCATGGCATGGGAAGAGCAGGAGCGTCCGGTGTGTGTTCCATGTCCGGGGATGGGTGCCTTCTCGCAATCTCTCCGTGCGGCGGGGCTCCGTCTGGGGCACGATGAAGGGGACAGGCCGGAGGGAGTCGCATGGGAGCGCCGGACGGTGATTGTCTTGGCCCGTACCGCCTGCTCTCGCCGCTGGGGGCGGGAGGCTTCGGTGAGGTCCACCTCGCACTGGATCCCGAGGGACGCACGATAGCCGTCAAGATCCTGCATCCGCACGTCGCCGCCGACGAGGCGGCCCTGACCCGTCTGGCCCGCGAGGTGGAGGCCATGCGGCGGGTCCAGGACCCGCACGTCGCCGAGATCCTCGACGCCTCGCTGAGCGGCGGGCGTCCCTACCTGGCCACCCGCTACGTGCAGGGCCGCCCGCTGGACGCGGTGGTCGCCGGCGAGGGGCCCGTCAAGGGCGACGACCTCGTACGGCTGGGGCGCGGCCTGGCCGAGGCCCTGAGCGCGGTCCACGCCGCCGGAGTGGTCCACCGCGACCTGAAGCCCGGCAACGTCATCATGACCGACGACGGGCCGGTCGTGATCGACTTCGGCATCGCGTGCCTGCACGACTCGGCCACGGTGACCACGTCGGGCGCGGTGCTGGGCACGCCGGGCTACCTGGCCCCGGAGATCCTCGAAGGCGGGGAGAGCGGGCCGGAGGCCGACATCTTCTCCTTCGCGGCCACGCTGGCCTACGCCGCCACCGGCCGGCACCCGTACGGCACCGGCCCCGCCTCCGCGGTCGGCTACCGGGTCGTCCACCACGAGCCCGACCTGGAGGGCGTCCCGCTGTGGGTGGAGCCGCTGCTGCGCGAGTGCCTGTCGCGCGACCCGGCCGCCCGCCCGCCGGCCGGCATGCTGCTGACCCGGCTCGGCGCCGCGACCCCGGTCGTGCGGGCCCCGGCGCCGCAGCCGCGCCCGGCCTACGCGGGCGCGGGCGGCGAGGACGCCGCCGGGGGACCCGCCCGCCGCACCGCCGGGAGCCTGCACGGCGTCACCACCCGGGAGTGGCGCCCGGGGCGCCACGCGCGCGGCTCCTCCTCGCCGGAGCGGGCGCGCGAGCGCCGCCGCGCGGTGATCCACCGGCGCTGGGTGGTCGGCACCGGCCTGCTGGTGTCGCTGGCGGCCGCGACGGCCCAGAGCCTGCTGCCGGAGGTGTCGCTGCTGCTGCTGTCGGTGTACGGCGCCGTCGTGGTCATCGACGGGGGCGTCGCCCTCTTCGCCCGCCAGGACCATCCGCGGCTGGCCGTGGACCTGGCCGGCATCGGCGGCTCCGTGGCGCTGTGGGCCGCGCTGGGGGCGTTCTTCAGTCCGCTGACCCTCGGGCTGGCGCTGGCGACCGTCGTCATCGTTATGATCGTCATCCTTCTGGGCAGCTGAGACGGGCAGTCCGCGGAAAGCGGGACACCGCCCGCAGGCTCCGGAACATAGTTCGGTATGGTGGGGTGGGGCCTGCCGGGTCGGCGGTCGGCGCACACGTGCGGACCGGCGGTTTGCGCCTAAGCTACCGATGGGTAACATGAACGCGGGGGACCAGGACGGGCGCGATCCGGCCGGGCCACCCGCTGTCACAGCCCTCGGGCACCTGGCAGTCTTGGCATCACGCGCACGTGCCCCGCGTGCGCGTACCGAGCATCCGGCGCCAGCCGCTTCCCGCGGTGGCGCACGCGAACACGGGAGGTCGGCCACCGGCCATGAACATCGTCGTCTGCGTGAAGCAGGTCCCCGACACGGCGACCGAGCGCAAGCTGAGGTCCGATGACAAGACGCTCGACCGCGACGCCGCCGACGGCGTCGTCAACGAGCTCGACGAGTACGCGGTCGAAGAGGCGCTGCGGCTCAAGGAAGCGCACGGCGGTGAGGTAACCGTCCTCACCATGGGTCCCGACAAGGCCAGCGACACCATCCGCAAGGCCCTGGCCATGGGCGCCGACAAGGCCGTCCACCTGGTCGACGACGCCCTGCACGGTTCCGACGCCCTGGGCACCTCCTACGCCCTGGCGCAGACCCTGAAGAAGATCGGGTTCGACCTGGTCGTGCTCGGCTCCGAGTCCACCGACGCCCGCACCGGCGTTCTCGCCGCGATGCTGGCCGAGCGCCTGAACGTGCCGCAGCTCACCTTCGCCAACAAGGTCGAGGTCAACGGCTCGGCCATCGCGATCCAGCGCGTCACCGACTACGGCTACGACAAGGTCGAGGCCTCGCTGCCCGCCGTCGTCTCCGTGGTCGAGAAGATCAACGAGCCGCGCTACCCCTCCTTCAAGGGCATCATGGCGGCCAAGAAGAAGCCGGTCGAGAAGCTGGGCGTCGCCGACGCCGAGATCGACACCTCGCAGGTGGGCCTGGCCAACTCGTGGAGCGAGGTGGCCGACTTCTCCGCCGCCCCGCCGCGCGCGGCCGGCACGATCGTCAAGGACGAGGGCGACGGTGGCGTGAAGGCCGCCGACTTCCTCGCGTCGAAGAAGTTCGTCTGAGGACGGGGGGTTAACTGAGATGTCCGAGGTTCTCGTTCTCGTCGAGCACGTCGAAGGCCAGATCAAGAAGGTCACCCTGGAGCTGCTGACGCTCGCCCGCAGGCTGGGCACGCCGTCGGCCGTGTGGGCCGGCCCGGGATACTCCGCCGAGGCCAAGGCCAGGCTGGCCGAGTACGGCGCCGAGAAGATCTACGTCGCCGACTCCGCCGACATCGCCGACTACGTGGTCGCGCCCAAGGCCGAGCTGCTCGCCCAGCTCGTCTCCTCCGCGTCCCCGGCCGCGGTGCTCGTCGCCGCGACGGCCGAGGCGAAGGAGATCGCCGGCCGGCTGGCCATCAAGATCGACTCTGGTGTGCTGACCGACGCCGTCGGCATCGGTGAGGGCCTGGTCGCCGACCAGTCCATCTTCGGCGGCGGCGTCAACGTCCAGTCCCGTGTGACCAAGGGCACCCCGATCTTCGCGGTCCGCCCGAACGCCACCCCGGTCGAGGCCGCCGCCGGCGCCGGCGCCGAGGAGCAGGTCACCGTGGCCGTCTCCGACGCCGCCAAGGTCGCCAAGGTCGTCGACCGCGTCAAGGAGGAGAAGGGCGCCCGTCCCGAGCTCACCGAGGCCGCGATCGTGGTCTCCGGCGGCCGTGGCGTGGGCTCGGCCGAGAACTTCTCGATCATCGAGAAGCTGGCCGACTCGCTCGGCGCGGCCGTCGGCGCCTCCCGCGCCGCCACCGACGCCGGCTGGTACCCGCACCAGTTCCAGGTCGGCCAGACGGGCAAGACCGTCTCGCCGCAGCTGTACATCGCGGCCGGCATCTCCGGCGCCATCCAGCACCGGGCCGGCATGCAGACCGCCAAGACGATCGTCGCGATCAACAAGGACCCCGAGGCGCCGATCTTCGAGCTCGCCGACTACGGCGTCGTGGGCGACCTCAACCAGGTGGTCCCGCAGCTGACCGACGAGATCGCCAAGCGCAAGTAGACCCGTCGCGCCGGGCCCGGCCGATCAGCCGGTACGGCCGACCGGTCGGGCACGAACAGCCGGTCGGGCACGAACGACAGAACGGCGCCGCACGGACCATCCGTGCGGCGCCGTTCCGCGTTTTCGCGCCCTCCGGATCGTTTTCGCGCCCTTCCGGGCCGGTTTCACACGCCTTCCGGGCCGTTCTCACGCGGCGCCCCGGACCTTGGTGCCCGGGCGCCGGCGGGGCGCGTCCCTCAGGTGGCCGTGGCCCTCAGAGGGCCATCTCTCAGGGGGCCATCTCTCAGGCGGCCATGGAGAGCTCGGGCTCCGGGTCGGCGGCACCGGCGGGGCGGGCCGTACCGGGCCGGGGCAGGAACCGGGCGATCAGCGCGATCACCAGGCTGAGCGCGACGGCGATGCCCAGCGCCGCCCTGAGCGAGGCCAGGTCGGACAGGAAGCCGATGACGACCGGACCGAGCAGCAGTCCGGCGTAGCCCAGCGCGGCCGTCTGGGCGATGGCCGGGCCGGGGTTGCCGGTCGCGGCGCCGGCCAGGGAGATGGCGATCGGGGAGACCGTCGCCACCGACAGGCCCACCAGCAGCATGGCCGCGACGGCGACCACCGGCGAGGCGGAGGTGATGACCAGCGCGAAGGTCGCGGCGGTGGCCAGCCCGGAGACGGCGATCATCATCTTGGCGCCGAAGCGGGTCCGCACCCGGTCGCCGGCCAGGCGGCCGAGCAGCATGCCCGCCTCGAAGACCGGGTATCCGGCCGCGGCCAGGGCCTCGGGGGCGCCGAGCACGTCACGCAGGTAGAGGCCGTTCCAGTCGGCCACGGTGCCCTCGACCATGAACGCGCAGAACGCGATCACGCCCAGCAGGTAGACGACCGCGGGCATCCGGCGGCGGGTCCCGGCCTCGGCGGCCTTCTCGGGGGCGGGGTCGGGCAGGTAGGTCCGGCTCAGGGCGACCGACGCGGGCAGCGCGAGCAGGGCGATCAGGGTCAGATGGACCGTGACCGACAGTCCCGCCGCGATGGCCGCGGTGCCGAGCAGCCCGGCGGAGATGGCGCCCGCGCACCACCCGGCGTGCATGCCGTTCATCAGCGGGCGGCCGTGGACGCGCTCGACCGTCGAGCCCTGGGCGTTCATCGCGATGTCCAGCGCGCCGAACGCCAGGCCGAACAGGCCCGCGGTGACCAGCAGCAGCGGGAACGTCGGCGCGAAGGCGACCATGGCCAGAGTGACGGCGCACAGGGGAGCGCCGACCCGCAGGATGCTCCGGCTGCCGAAGCGCGTCATCACCCCGCGCATCGACTGCATGGTGACCAGCGCGCCCAATCCCCACACGAGCAGGGTGACGCCGATCGACGACTCGGACAGGCCGAGTTTGTCGGACAGCGCGGGCAGGCGCACGGTCATCGATCCACACATGAGTCCGCCGAGAACAAAGGTGAGAATTGCCCCATTACGGGCAATCCTCAGATCGCGGGTCATGACGTAATCCCTTCAGTGGAGGTTTCCAAATGACGTGGGGCGGGCACAGAAAAGCCGGTCGCTTCCGCGCATGCGGAAGCGACCACCAGCGTGTACGGACAGTGACCCCGGGCGGGGCCGGGTGAGGGGCGGGTCTGTCGTGGCGCGGGGGAGCGCTATTCCGACAGCAGATCCAGCAGGCGCCTTTCCAGCTCCGCGTAACGGGAGTCGTCGTAGAGGCCGGGATCATGGCTGACCACGTCCCACAGCCCCTCGCAGGCCAGGCGCACGATCTGTGCGGCGGCCGGGTCGGGCTCCCTGTCGAGGCCCTCGCGGTGCCAGCGGGCCATCGCCTCACGCAGCGGCGCGAGCAGATAGGGGTTGCCGGCGGCTCCGGTGACCACCGCCCAGCGCCGGATCCTGCCGCTTCGCACGGCGGCGAGGGTGGCGGCCAGATAGTTCTTGGTGTAGGTGTCGTGCCCCTGGGCGGCGACCAGCTCGTCGAACTCCTCGATCAGCCGCTCGACCATGCCTTTGATCAAGGCTTCCTTGCTGCTGAAGTGGTAGAGCAGGCCGCCTTTGCTGCAGCCCGCGCGCTCGGCGACGGCCGCCAGGGTGAGTGCGGAGGAGCCCTGGTCCGACAGCAGCTCCTCGGCCGCGTCCAGCAGTCCCTCGCGTCTCATGGCTTTACTGTACCGGCTGGACGGTTTAGTGGTCAACGCGGGGGACGGGGCTTCACCCGGGCGCGGATACGCTTGGAAGGCTGAAAATCAGTTGCGGAGGGGAGTGCGGCCGTGGAGCCCGCCTATCTCGATCATGCGGCGACCACGCCGATGCTTCCCGAGGCCGTCGAGGCGATGACCGCCCACCTCGGCCGGGTCGGCAACGCCTCGTCGCTGCACACGGCCGGCCGCCGGATCCGCCAGGTCGTGGAGGAGTCGCGCGAGAGCATCGCCGACGCGCTCGGCGCCCGGCCCAGCGAGGTGGTGTTCACCTCCGGCGGCACCGAGGCCGACAACCTCGCCATCAAAGGCCTCTACTGGGCCCGGCGGGCCAAGGGGGCGACCCGCATCCTGATCAGCTCGGTCGAGCACCACGCCGCGCTCGACCCCGCGCACTGGCTGGGCGACCGGCAGGGCGCGACCGTCGAGCTGCTCGACGTCGACGAGTTCGGCCGGGTGCACCCGCAGACCCTGCGCGAGGCCGTCGAGCGCGATCCCGACAGCGTCGCCCTGGTGAGCGTGATGTGGGCCAACAACGAGGTCGGCACCGTCCAGCCGGTCCACGTGCTCGCCGCGATCGCCCACGACCACGGCATCCCGTTCCACACCGACGCGGTCCAGGCGGTCGGCCAGCTCCCGGTGGACTTCGCCGGAGCCGGGGTGGACGCCCTGACGATCTCCGGTCACAAGGTCGGCGGCCCGCTGGGCGTCGGCGCGCTGCTGCTGGCCAGGGGCGTCGACCCGGTGCCGGTCCTGCACGGCGGCGGCCAGGAGCGCGACGTGCGCTCGGGCACGCTCGACGCCCCCTCGGTCGCCGGGCTCGCCGCGGCGGTGCAGATCGCGGTGGCCCGCCAGGCCGAGACGGCGGCCCGGATGGCCGAACTCCGCGACGACCTGATCCGCCGGGTACGGCAGGCCGTACCCGATGTGATCCTCAACGGCGACCCGGTCGACCGGCTCCCCGGCAACGCGCACTTCTCCTTCCCCGGCTGCGAGGGCGACGCCCTGCTCATGCTCCTGGACGCCAAGGGCGTGGAGTGCTCCACCGGATCCGCCTGCTCGGCCGGGGTGGCCCAGCCCTCCCACGTCCTGATCGCCATGGGCGCCGACAGCGTCCGGGCCCGCGGTTCCCTGCGCTTCTCCCTGGGCCACACCTCCACCGAGGCCGACGTCGACCGCGTCGCCGACGTCATCGGCCTGGTGGTGGAACGGGCCCGCCGCGCCGGCCTGACCTGACCGTCCGCTCGGGCCGTACACGCACGGAAGGCGGCGGGCCGCGGGACCCACCGCCTTCACCGGGTCACGATGCTTCACCCGGTCACGAGGCTTCACCGGGTCACGAGGCGCCCTTGCCCCACTTCAGCTTGACCTGCTTGATCTTCTTCTCCACCTGCTTCGGCTTCGGCGCGTTCTTGGGCTGCTTGGGCTTGACCGGCGGCTTCGGCTTGGGCGCGACCACGGGCTTCTTCACCACCGGCTTCTTGACCGGCGGCTTGGGAGCCGGCTTGGGCGCGGTGGGGGCCGGAGGCGCCGGCGGCGTCGGGTCGGGGACGGTCGTGCAGGAGGTCAGCATCACCGAGACGCCGTTCCCGTCGCCCAGCAGCACCACGTCGGCGCCGCCGTCACCGTTGAAGTCACCGGTCCCGGCCCACGTCAGGTTGTTCCTGCCGGGCGCGAAGCCGACGGGCGTGTGGAAGGTGCCGTCGCCCTTGGCCGCCAGCACCGAGAACGCGCCGAGGACGCCCGACTCCCTCACGATCAGGTCGGCGGAGCCGTCGCCGTCGATGTCGGCCGCCACGAGGCCGTTGGCGTCCGAGCTCACGGCGTGGGGGACGGGCGTGCGGAAGGTGCCGTCGCCCTCGCCGATCAGCACGACTGCGCTGTTGGTGGTCGCGTCGAGGGTCGCCAGGTCGGGGGTGCCGTCAGCGTCGAAGTCGGCGCCGACGAAGCCCCACAGGTTCGTCCCGCCCGGGTAGAAGGCGGTCGGCTGGAAGGTGCCGTCGCCGTCGCCGAGCAGGACCTCGACGGAGTTGACGTTCATGAAGGAACCGGTCACCGCCAGGTCGGTGCGGCCGTCGGAGTCGAAGTCCCTCACGACGATCTCACTCATGGCCGCCCCGGCGCCGGTGTCCACCGGTGGCTGGAAGGTGCCGTCGCCGTCGCCGAGCAGCACGTGGACCGAGCCGCTGGAGTTCGTCGTCGCCAGGTCGTCTGCGCCGTCGCCGTCGAAGTCGCCCGAGACGGCCGAGTAGACGGTTTCGACCGTGGAGGTGGTCACGGCCGCGCGGAAGGTGCCGTCGCCGTTGCCGGGCAGGACCGAGAAGCTGGGGTCGCTGTAGTTCGTCACCACCAGGTCGACGTGGTCGTCGCCGTCGAAGTCGCCCACGGCGGGGGAGCCGACGTACTCCGGGACGGTGACGGTCGCGGGCGTCTGGAAGCCGCCGTCGCCGGTGCCGAGCAGCACCTGCAGGGAGGTGGAGGTCCCGCCCTGGGACACGACGAGGTCGGCGTGGCCGTCCTCGTTGAGATCGGTGGTTATCGTGCGGTTCGGAGTGATCCCGACGGGGTGGTCGACCGCCGGGCCCAGGAGGCCGGGAGCGCAGGTGGTGAGGGCCTGGGCGGGCGCGGCGGTGGCGGCCAGCGCTCCGGATGTCAGCGTCACCGCCGCGAGCAGGGAGACGATGCGGCGCCGGCGGGCGGTCGAGCCGGGCGGCACCGGATGGGACGTGTTCATGAAAGCGCTCCTCCGTGAGCGATGGCGCCCGCGCAGGCCCGTCCGGGGCACGATGACGCGTCGGGCGTGGGTTACCCGGACCATCGGCCGCGGCGGGCGTCTCCTGAGAGGTTCGGGACCACGCCCGCGGGACGCCCGCGGATCGCGGCGCACGCGGGAGGCGGACGGTGGCTAGGGTCGAACGGTGAGCGAAGCGATCATCGTGACCCGTGGGGTCGAGGTCACGCTCGGCGGCAATCCCGTGCTCCAGGGGGTCGACCTCGAGGTCGCGCACGGCGAGATCGTCGCCGTGACGGGGCCGAACGGGGTGGGCAAGTCGACGCTGCTGCGCTGCCTGGCCGGGCTCCGGACGGCCGACGCGGGAGAGGTCGCCGTCCTCGGCGGGCCGCCCCGCGACGAGCCCGCGTTCTGGCGTGAGGTCGCCCTGGTGGCCGACGAGCCCGCCTGGTACCCGGGACTGACCGTCCGCGAGCACCTGGAGCTGATGGCCGCGGTCCACGCCGGACCCCGGATGGACATCGGAGAGGCGCTGGAGTCCTTCGGCCTGGCCTCCCGGGCGGACGCGGTCCCCCCGGCCCTGTCGACCGGCCAGCGGCAGCGCCTCCTGCTGGCGATGACCCTGCTGCGGCCGAGCCGGGTGCTGCTGCTGGACGAGCCCGAGCGGGGACTCGACGCGGAGTTCCGGCGGCGGCTGGCCGAGATCCTGACGGACTACGCGGCGGAGGGCGGCACGGTGGTGATGGCCACCCACGACCCCGGCCTCGCCGAGGCCGCCCGCAGCCGCCGGGTCGCCCTGGCCGACGGCCGCGCCGAGACCACCGTGTGAACCCACCCGCGCCACCCGGCCCGCGCGACGTCCCGGAGCCCGGGGCCGGAACCCGGCGACGCGACGGCCGGGGCCGGAACCCGGCGTCCGGGAGCACGGGGCGGTCCCTGATCGTTTGCCGGGAGGAAGCCTTGTGAGGCCACGTGGGAGGCGCCGTGAGTCCGGGAGGAAGCCTTGTGCGGTCGTGGGGCTGGAATGCGTCGTGAGTCCGGGAGGAAGGCCTTGCGCGGTCGTGGGGCTGGAATGCGCCGTGAGCCCGGGTGGAGCGTCGTGAGGTCGTGCGGGAGGGAGAGGGCATGAGTTCGGCCGCGGAGATCAGGGGCTTCGTCCGGTCGAGGAGCCGGCGGCCGCGGAGCTGGACGGACCTCTACTCGACCGGTCTGGGGCTCGCGGTGGTCGCCGCGATGTTGTCCCAGCCCGCCTCTGCGCTCCTGGCCGCGATCGCCCGGCAGGCGGACCCGTCGCGGATGGGCGCGGGGGTCGCCCTGGTCATGCTGGCCGGTACGGGCTTCCTCGCCGCCGCCCGGGCGATCGGTCCCGTCACGCTGCCGCCCGCCGACGCGGCCTGGCTCCTGCTCTCACCCCTCGACCGGCGGGCCGTGCTGCGCGGGCCCTCGGGCGTCCTGCTCGCGATCTCCGCCGTGGCCGGGGCGGTGCTCGGCGTGGGTCTGCTCGCGGTCCTGGGCACCCCGGACCACACGGGCGTACGGCTGGCCGCGGCGATGCTCCTCGGCGTCGCGGCGGCCACGGGCGGCATGGCCGCGGCCGTGCTGGCGCAGGCCTCGCAGACCTGGAACACCTGGGCGGGCCCCGCGATCGCCGTGGCCGCGGCCCTGGCCGTGGCCGTCGCGCTGCTGGGATCCGGCGCCGGACGCCGCCTCCTGGCCGCGGCGGCCTCCGCTCCGCCGGCCGCCGGAGCGGTGCTCGCGGCGATGGCCGCCGCACTCGCCGGTCTGCTGGTACGGCGGGCCCGGAGGGTGCTGGACCGGATCCCGGCCGGGACCCTGCTGGACGCCTCCGTCGGGCGGGGTCACGCGGCCGGCGCCGCCGTCGCCGTGGAGCCCGGCTCCCTGACCTGGAGCGCGGAGGACGCGCACTGGCGGGGACGGACCCTGCGGTCCCGGCGGTGGCCCGCGCTGCCCGCCCCGATGGCGCCGGCCTGGCAGGACTGGCGGCGGCTGGGACGGCGTCCCGGGCGGCTCGCCGTACTGTTCGCGACCGCCGCGCTGCCCGCGCTCATAGCGCGGACCGGCGGGGGAGTCCTGGAGGGGATGACCGCGGCGGGAGTGAAGGGCGCCTCGGGGCTCGCCGGCACCCCCGGTCTCCTCGGCGTCTCGCTGACCGTCGGCCTCATGCTCGTCGGCGGGCTCGCCGCCGCGGCGGCGAGCACCTCGGGCGCGCGCAGGGACGGCGACAACCCGGCGCTGGCGCGGCTGCTCGCCGTCGGCCCCCGGCGGATCCTCGCCGCCCGGGCGCTGCTGCCGGGCCTGCTCGGCGGGGCCTGGCTGGTCGCGGTGCTGGCCGGGCTCACGGTGACCGGCGCCCTTCCCGCGGGCCCGTGGTGGCTGCTGGGGGCGGCGGCCGCTCCCGCGCTGGCCGCCGGAGCGCTGCGGATGGCGCGGCGGCGGCCCGTCGACCACGCGATGCCGGTCATCGATACACCGATGGGAGCGATGCCCACGGGCGTGCTCGTCTGGGCGCTGACGGGCGTCGACCTGGTGGTGCTCGGCTGTCTCCCGCTGGCGGCGGCGCTGCTGTTCCAGCCCGCCGCGCTCGGCGGGTTCCTGGCCGCCCAGGCGCTGTCCGGAGCGGCCGTCCTGTCGGTCTCCGTCCTGCGTGAGGGACGGCGTCGGCGAGACCCTCTCTGACCCCGCCTCTGACCTCGCCTCTGACCTCGCCTCTGACCTGGCCTCTGACCTGGCCTCCGAGCCGGTCCCCGGCCCGGCGGGGTCAGTTGAGGAAGGGGGCGACGGCGGTCCAGCCCGGGTCGCCGACGACGTCGACGCGGGGCCGGCCCTCCTCCCAGGTGATGATCAGCTCCTTGGCGTGGACGGCCGCGTCGCCCACCGGGTCGGCGTAGACGTGCAGCACCCGCTGGCCCTCGGCGCTCATGTGGGCGGCCAGCACGGCGGTGCCGTTCAGCCTGCTGATCCGGCCCGCCAGGCGCTCCTCGAAGTCGCGCAGCGCCTCCAGGGACGGCCCGGCGGGCAGGCCGTCGGCGTCGCGGTGCCGATAGGGCAGGGTGATCGCGATGTGCTGGTCGAACAGCGGATAGTCGACCGGGCGGAGCGGATAGCGCGCGGTGGCGATCAGGCGGGCGCCGGAGGCGGTCTCGCCCTCCAGCAGCGCCCACTGCTCCTCCTGGAAGCCGGAGGCGAGGTCGGCGACCACGCTGGGCAGGTGGACGGCGGGCACGGCGTCGATCGGTTCGAACTGGACGGCGGAGATGTCGCCGACCCAGCGGGCCACGTCGTCCTCACCGAGCAGCCAGTCGAGGGCCAGCAGCGCGGCCTCGGTCCGGGTCTCCTCGTCGAGGATGCTGAAGATCGGATGGTAGGCGACCACGTCGACGCGGGGGTTGCCGAGCGGGGCCCGCAGGCCCAGGACGAGCTTGTCCAGCGCGAACTCGTAGCCGCCGACGTCGAGGGTGAGGTCCATGGCGTGCGGGTTGGCCCGCCGGGACGGGTGGAACTCCCACAGCGCGTCGGCGGGCGGCGCGGCGGCGGCCCAGCGGTGCGCGGTGGGGCGCAGCTCGGGATCGCCGGCGGCGGTGACGATCAGGGCCTGGTCGGAACCGAGCCCCGGGGTGATCTCCCAGACCAGGGAGGGGTGGACGACCTGGACCGCGGGACCGATCCACTCGGCCAGCCGTTCGGCCTCTCCCGCGGCGACCATCGCGTCCAGCTCCGGCCTGGCCTCGGCCCACCACGCCCAGAACTCGCCGATGCCGTCGGCGGGCTCCGCGCCGGACTCGTTCTTGCGCCCGAACAGTCGCATGGTTCCGGATTCTCCCAGTACGGCGAGACCACTGCCAACCGGTGGGTGCGGCACGGCGGCATGTCCCCCGGCGCGGGTACCCTCGAAGGGTTATGAGTCTTCGTGTGCTTGCCGCCATGTCCGGGGGCGTCGATTCCGCCGTGGCCGCCGCCCGCATCGCCGAGGCGGGCCATGACGTCACGGGCGTGCACCTGGCGCTGTCCGCCAACCCGCAGTCCTATCGGACCGGCGCCCGCGGGTGCTGCACGATCGAGGACTCCAGGGACGCCCGCCGGGCCGCCGACGTGATCGGCATCCCGTTCTACGTCTGGGACATGGCCGAACGCTTCCACCGCGACGTGGTCGAGGACTTCGTCAGCGAGTACGCTGCGGGGCGCACCCCCAACCCCTGCCTGCGCTGCAACGAGAAGATCAAGTTCGAGGCGGTGCTCGACCGGGCGCTCGCGCTCGGCTTCGACGCCGTGGCCACCGGCCACCACGCCCGGATCGTCGACGGCGTGCTGCACCGCAGCCCGGACGCGGCCAAGGACCAGTCCTACGTGCTCGGCGTGCTCACCCGCGAGCAGCTCGGGCACGCGATCTTCCCGCTCGGCGACTCGACCAAGGCCGAGGTCCGCCAGGAGGCGGCGCGGCGCGGGCTCATGGTGGCCGACAAGCCCGACAGCCACGACATCTGCTTCATCGCCGACGGCGACACCCGCGGCTTCCTGGCCGAGCGCCTCGGCACGGCCGAGGGCCCGATCGTCGACGAGTCCGGCGAGGTCGTCGGCAGCCACGAGGGCGCGTACGGCTTCACCGTCGGCCAGCGCAAAGGCCTGCGCATCGACCGCCCGGCCCCCGACGGCCGGCCGCGCTACGTGCTGTCCATCGAGCCGGTCTCCAACACGGTCACGGTCGGCCCGCGCTCGTCCCTGGAGGTCACGGCCATCGTGGCGCGGCGGCCCGTCTGGAACGGCCCGGTGGACGCCCCGCGCGAGCCCCTGGCCTGCACGGTCCAGCTCCGCGCGCACGGCGAGGTGTACGGCTGCCGCGCCCAGATGTCCGGCGACGACCTGCACATCACGCTCGACGGCCCGGCCACCGGCGTGGCGGCGGGCCAGGCCGCGGTGCTCTATCTCGGCGACACCGTGATCGGCTCCGCCACCATCGCCTCCGCGGCCTGACCGCGCCTCCCCGCGTCCGGCGACGCACGGGACGGGTCAGGAGAGGTCGACGGACTCGCCGGGCGTCAGACGGCGGAACTCGGCCTTCTGCGTCTCGGCCTCCTTCTCCAGCCAGCCGTCGACCAGGCCCAGGCCGATCTCGTTGAGCAGGCCGTCGTGGGTGGAGAAGGCCCGGCCCGGCCGGACCTCGCGCAGATAGGCGATCGTCTCCGGAAGCTTCAGCCACGGCGCGTTGGTCGGCACCAGCAGCGTGGGCACCTCGACGCCCGGCGGGGTGAACGCGTCACCCGGGTAGAAGACCTCCTCCTCGACGAGGAAACCGACGTTCTGCACGATCGGCAGATCGGGGTAGGTCGGGGCGTGCCACTCACCGATGACCTTCACCCCGAAGCCCGCCGTGTCGAAGGCGTCGCCCTGCCGTACCACCTGGACCTTCGCCGGGACGTCGGTCAGCTTGGCGGCCACCGCCTCGCAGGTCCAGATCTCCAGCGACGGGTTCGCCCCGGCGGCCCGGCGCAGCCGGTCGGCGTCCGCGTGGTCGAAGTGCTCATGGGTGATGAGCACCGCCCGGACGCCATCGAGGGCCGCCTCGTCGCTGAAGCCTCCCGGGTCGATGACGAGGACCGAACCGTCCTTCTCCAGGCGGACGCAGGCGTGCTCGAACTTCGTGAGTCTCATCCCCTCACCCTAAGTCGCGGGGGTGTCCCGATCCGAGTGCCCACCGGATCGCCGGGCGGTTCCCGGCGGCGGGCCGGTACGCGGCGCGAGGCCGTGATCGACGGGCTCTAAGCTGGCCGTTGTGAATACGTTCCCGTGGGGTGAGGCGACCGCCACCGGTGTCGGGTCGCATCCGGGGGAGGACCACGCCGAGGCGGTCAGGGTCGTCTTCGGCGAGCTCCCCGCACTGCCGTACCTGCCGGAGCTGCCCGGCCGCGGCGTCGGCGCGGACATGGTGGGCAGGGCCGCCTCGCTCCTGGTCGAGCTGCCGGTGGAGGTGCAGCCGTCGGGCTGGCGGTTCACCGACCGGCCGGGGCGGGACGCCAAGCGCGCCCGCGACCACCTGGTGCGCGACCTCGACGGGCTGGAGGAGGCCGCGCAGGGATACCGGGGGCCGTTCAAGACGCAGGTGTGCGGGCCGCTGACGCTGGCCGGGACCGTCGAGCTGCGCCACGGCGACAAGGCGCTGGCCGACGCGGGAGCCGTACGGGACCTGGTGGAGTCCTTCGCCGAGGGGCTCGCCGGGCACGTCGCCGACCTGCGCAGGCGGGTGCCGGGCGCCACGGAGATCGTGGTCCAGCTCGACGAGCCGGGCCTGCCCGCCGTCCTGGCGGGCACGGTGCCGACGGCCTCCGGCTTCGGGCGGCTGCCCGCCGTGGAGGCCCCGGTGGCCGTCGAGTGGCTCCGGTCGGCGCTGCCCGGCGACGGCTTCCCGATCGTGCACTGCTGCGCTCCGGGCGTGCCCTTCGAGGTGATCCGCAGGGCGGGGGTCAAGGGGGTCTCGCTGGACGCCTCGCTGCTGCGCCGCCGTGACGAGGACGTGATCGGCGAGTGCGTCGAGGCGGGCATGGCGTTCTTCCTCGGCGTCGTGCGCGGGGTCGACGCCCCGCTGCCGGACGTCGGCGTGATCGCCGGGCCCGCCGTCGAGCTCTGGCGCCGGCTGGGCTTTCCCGCCTCGACCCTGGCCTCGCAGGTCGTGCTCACCCCCGCCTGCGGGCTGGCCGGGGCCTCGCCCGCGTATGCCAGGGCCGCGCTGACCGCCTGCCGCAAGGCGGCGCTGGTGCTCAGGGAGGACCCGGGCGAGTGAGGCCGCCGGGGCGCGCGGTGGCCAGTGGTTCCACGGAGTTTCAAGTGACGTGCAAGTATGTCCCCGTATCCATGGACATGTAGGAAATCGCACCACATGTTCTTGGAGTTCTTCATGCGTACCGGCCTCCGCGTCCTGCTCGGCCTGACCGCCGCCGCGGCCCTCACCGTCGGCGGTTCCACGGCGGCCTCGGCCGACGCGGCCGCCACCGGCTGGAAGTGGGGCCCGATCCACTCCACCGACGGCCACGCCACCGCCAAGGGGAAGGTCGTCGTCACCCAGAGCGCCTTCCAGATCCGCGGCAGCCTGTCCGACACCCGGGGCAAGGGCTGCTCCTGGGTGCTGCTGCGCTGGCAGAGCTCCGGCAACGGCAAGTGGAGCTCGGCGGGCTACTGGAACTGCACCCCCGGCACGGGGACGTTCCGCAAGAACGTGGCCCACCCCCTGCAGATCAAGGCGAAGGTCTGCCGCGGCAACTCCAGCCGGCCGACCGGCTGGTGCACCTCCTGGAAGACGATCTACACCCAGGGCGGCTGACCTCCCCTCCGTGAGGGAGGCGCGGGCCCCGTCCGTCCGTCGCCGGACCCGGCCGAATGTCGGTGTCCGGCGATAGATTCTCCCTGGTGCACGACGAGGGGAGAGGCTGGACGATGGGTGCTGAGGCAGAGGCCGGGGGCGTTCCGGTGGCCGCGCTGGAGCGGCACGCGGAGCTGAGCGAGCTGGTCGAAGAGGCCAACTGGCGTTACCACGTGCTCGACGCGCCGACCGTCAGCGACGCCCAGTACGACGCCTGGATGCGCGAGCTGTGGGCGCTGGAGGACGAGCACCCGAGCCTGCGCACCCCCGACTCGCCGACGCAGAAGGTCGGGGCGCCGATCTCCAGCGAGTTCGCGCCGGTCGCGCACCTGCGGCGGATGGAGAGCCTCGACAACGCCTTCAACGCCGACGACCTGGCCTCCTGGCAGGCGCGGGCGGAGCGGCTGGCCGAGCGCGACCCGGCCCCCTACCTGTGCGAGCTGAAGATCGACGGCCTGGCGATCGCGCTGGTCTACGAGAAGGGCCGGCTGGTCAGGGGCGTCACCCGGGGCGACGGCCGCATCGGCGACGACGTGACGGCCAACGTGCGCACGGTCACGAACATCCCGCACCGGCTGACCGGTGACGACGTGCCCGACCTGGTCGAGGTCAGGGGCGAGATCTACATCCCGGTCGACGACTTCAAGAAGCTCAACGAGCAGCTCGTCGCGGCGGGCAGGCCCGCCTTCGCCAATCCGCGCAACTCGGCGGCGGGCTCCCTGCGGCAGAAGGACCCGCGGATCACCGCGCAGCGCCCGCTGCGGATGATCGTCCACGGGGTCGGCGCCTGGGAGGGCGCGGACCTGCCGCGCGCCCAGTCGGCGATCTACGACCGGCTGCGGGAGCTCGGCCTGCCGGTCAGCGACCTCTACAGGGTCGTCGACGACCTCGACGGCATCAACGCCTTCATCGAGTACTACCGCGAGCACCGCCACGACCCGGCCTACGAGATCGACGGCGTCGTGGTGAAGGTCGACGGCATCGACCTGCAGCGCAACCTGGGCTCCACCAGCCGGGCGCCGCGCTGGGCGATCGCCTACAAGTACCCGCCGGAGGAGGTCAACACCAAGCTCCTGGACATCCAGGTGGGCGTCGGCCGGACCGGCCGGGTCACGCCGTACGGCGTCATGGAGCCGATCGTGGTGGCGGGCTCCACGGTCGAGCGCGCCACGCTGCACAACGCCTCCGAGGTCGCGCGCAAGGGCGTGCTGATCGGCGACACCGTGGTGCTGCGCAAGGCGGGCGACGTGATCCCGGAGATCGTCAAGCCGGTCGAGGAGCTGCGCGACGGCACCGAGCGCGCGTTCGTGATGCCGACGCACTGCCCCGAGTGCGGCACCGAGCTGGCCTACGAGAAGGAGGGCGACGCCGACCTGCGCTGCCCCAACACCAGGGCGTGCCCCGCCCAGCTCCGTGAGCGGATCTTCTTCGCCGCCGGCCGCCGGGCCTTCGACATCGAGGGCCTGGGCTACGTGGCGGCCACCGCGCTGACCCAGCCGCTGCCCCCGCACGAGCCGCCGGTGCGCACCGAGGCCGACCTGTTCGACCTGACGATCGAGCGGCTGCTGCCGATCGAGTCGGTCGTCCGCGACCCCGACACCGGCCTGCCCAAGACCGACCCGGAGACCGGCGAGCCCAGGGTCGTGACCTTCTTCGCCAACAAGGACGGCAGCCCCAGCAAGAACGCCGAGAAGATGCTGGAGCAGCTGGAGCTGGCCAAGGACCGGGACGTGTGGCGGGTGCTGGTGGCCCTGTCCATCCGGCACATCGGCCCGCCCACCGCCCAGGCCATCGCCGCGGAGTTCCGCTCCGTCGACGCGATCGCGCAGGCCACCGAGGAGGAGCTCGCCGCCGTCGAGGGCGTCGGCCCCCGGGTGGCCGCCGCGATCCGCGAGTGGTTCGAGGTCGACTGGCACAAGGAGATCGTCGCCCGCTGGAAGGCGGCCGGGGTCCGGATGGAGGACGAACCCCCGGCCGACCAGCTCCCCCAGACCCTGGCCGGGCTCACCTTCGTGGTCACCGGCACGCTGGCGGGCTTCACCCGCGACGAGGCCGGGGAGGCCCTGGCGGCCAGGGGCGGCAAGGTGTCCGGCTCGGTGTCGAAGAAGACCTCCTTCGTGATCGTGGGCGAGAACGCCGGCTCCAAGTTCGACAAGGCCGTGAAGCTGGGCGTGCCGATCCTCGACGAGAACGGCCTGTCCGTGCTGCTCGCGGAGGGCCCCGAGGCCGCGGCGGCGGTGGCGGTCGAGCCGGAGGCCTGACCGGCCCGCCCCGCGTCATGATCACCCGGCCGGGGCCGTACGGAGACCGCCGGCCGGGAGATCCGGGGTGTCCAACGGGTTGGAGTCCGGTGTGCGCGATATGTGTGGGTAGGGGCATGTCCCGGCTGGTTCGGCCGGGTGGGGAGTGTGCGACGCGCCGGGATGGAGGTCCCGTACGGCATGCACTGTGATGTCTCTTATTCACGCGCTTATCAGGTGATTCAGAGGTGTGTCACAAGATGGACAGTGACGGAACGTGCCCAACCGGTTTCGCGAAGTGGTCCGTAGGCCGTACTCTCCCATAGTGAACTAATGGGGGTTTTGTTACTCATGGCTGACCCAACCGATACCCGCGACATCGGACCGCGCCCGGGTTCTCCCCTGTGGACCTACCTGACGGCCGTCACGGTCCTGGGGTTCGCCGCCTTCGCGGCCGCCCAGTGGTGGACCAGCGCCGAGGAACTGGCGTGCCTGGTGGACTCGCCGCTGTTCTGGACGCTCGCCGTCCTGGTCGTGCTCGGCGAGCTCCGGCCGGTCGTGCTCAGCTCGTCGACGTCGGTGGGCGGCACCCACCCCTCGACGATGTTCACCTTCGCCGCGCTCCTGCACTACGGCCTGCCGATCGCCCTGCTGATGCAGACGGTCGGCATCGTGGTCAGCGGGGCCGCCGGCCGCAAGGCCTGGCACCGGGTCGTGTTCAACGTCGCGCAGGTGACGCTGGCCTACACGGCCGCGGGCCTGGTGCTCGGGGCGTTCGGGCACCGGCCGGCCCGGATCGTCAGCGCGGCGCCCGCCCGGGCCGACGCCTGGGGGCCGGGCGGGATGGACCTGCTGGCGATCGGGGTGGCCGGGCTCGCCTACTTCGCGGTCCGGGCGCTGCTGGTCTCCGGGGCGGTCGCGCTGCACGAGCGGCGCTCGATCCACCGGGTGCTCCGGACCACGGTCGGCCACCAGAGCCTCGTCTACGCGGGGCTGCTCGGCCTGGCCCCGCTGGTCGTGGTGGTCATGAACCACTCCCCGGCGCTGGTCCCGCTGTTCCTGGCCCCCCTCGCCGCCGTGTACTTCACCGCCACCATGTCGATGCGCCGCGACCACCAGGCGATGCACGACGGGCTCACCGGGCTGCCCAACCGCAAGATGCTCGTGCTGCGCACGGAGGAGGCGCTCGCCGAGGCCAGGACGCGCGAGGGCGCGCGGGTCGGTCTGCTCCTGCTGGACCTCGACCGCTTCAAGGAGGTCAACGACACCCTCGGGCACCCGGTGGGGGACCGGCTGCTGCAGATGGTGGCGCACCGGCTCACCCACAGCGTGCGGCCGGGCGACGTGGTCGCCCGGCTCGGCGGTGACGAGTTCGCGGTGCTGCTGCCCTCGGTCAGGGACGCCGCCGCCGCCAGGGAGGTCGCCGCCCGGCTCCGGGTGGCGCTCACCGAGCCGGCCCGGCTGGAGGGCATGACCTTCGATCTGGACGCCTCGGTCGGCATCGCGCTCTACCCCGACCACGCGCCCGACTTCGAGCTGCTGATGCAGCGCTCCGACGTGGCGATGTACCTCGCGAAGGAGGGCAAGACCGGCGTCGAGCTCTACCTCGCCGACAAGGACCGCAACAGCCCGGAGCGGCTCAGCCTCCTGGGCGACCTGCGCCGGGCCCTCGACCGCTCCGAGCTGAGGCTGTACTACCAGCCGAAGCTCGACCTGGCCGCGGGAGAGATCCGGGGCGTGGAGGCGCTGCTGCGCTGGCGCCACCCGGTGCGCGGGCTGATCAGCCCGGCCGACTTCATCCCGCTGGCCGAGCAGTCCTACCTGATGCGCCAGCTCACCGAGTACGTCATCGACGCGGCGCTGGAACAGGCCGCGCACTGGTGGCACACCGGCGTGCACGAGCAGATCTCCGTCAACGTCTCGGCCCGCGACCTGCTCGACTCCGCGCTCCCCGAGCGGCTGGAGGCCGGGCTGGCGCGCTACAGGCTGCCCCCGAAGGCGATCCAGCTGGAGGTCACCGAGCGCATCCTGATGACCGACCAGGCCTACACCGCCGACGCCGTACGGGCGCTGGCCCAGCTCGGCGTGCCGCTGGCCCTGGACGACTTCGGCACCGGCTACTCGTCGCTGGTCCGCCTGCAGCGCCTGCCGGTCTCCGAGGTGAAGATCGACGCCTCGTTCGTGCGCAGGATCTGCGACTCCCCCGACGACGAGCGCATCGTGCGCTCCATCGTCGACCTGGTCCGCTCGCTGGGCCTGCGCTCGGTCGCCGAGGGCGTCGAGTCGGCCGACGTGGCCGCGCGCCTGGCCGAGATGGGCTGCGACCTCGGCCAGGGCTGGTGGTTCGCCGAGCCGATGTCGGCCCTGGACGCCACCTCCTGGCTGCGCCGCAACCGGGGGCAGTACCACGATCCGGTCAAGCCCGTCCCCGACACGCCCGCCGCCGACGCGCTCGACCCGGACGCGCTCGACGCCGAGGTGCTCGGCGCCAAGGTGCCCGACGGCACCCCCGAGGAGATCTCCGGCGACCTGGTCGCGAGCGCCTACGAGACCGCCAGGGCCGTACTCGGCGGCCAGACCTGACCGGCGGACGCGCGCGGGGGAGGCCCGCCGCCGGCCTCCCGTCACCGGCCGCCGCCGCGGCCGGTCCGGTGTTACAGCGTGTTAATACGTCAGGCCTGCTGGACCGCGCACCCTAGGATGACAGTGTCCAATTGCCATTCACGAAACGGGTTCAACGACTCATGTCCGCCATAACCCGCGACGAGGTCGCTCACCTCGCCCGGCTGTCCAGGCTGGCCCTGTCCGACGAGGAGCTCGACCACTTCGCCGCCCAGCTCGATGTGATCATCGGTGCGGTCGCCCGCGTCGCCGAGGTGGCGGCCGACGACATCCCGCCGACTTCGCACGCGCTCCCGCTCGCCAACGTCTACCGTCCCGACGAGGCCCGGCCCGGCCTGACGCCCGAGCGGGCGCTGTCCGGCGCCCCGGCCGTCGAGGACGACCGCTTCCGCGTCCCGCGGATCCTCGGGGAGGAAGCATGAGCCTGATCCACAAGACGGCCGCCGAGCTCGGCGCGCTGGTGGCGAGCGGTGAGGTCTCCGCGGTCGAGGTCGCCCAGGCCCATCTCGACCGGATCGACGCCGTCGAACCCAAGGTCAACGCCTTCCTGCACGTCGACGCCGAGACGACCCTCGCCCAGGCGCGCCGGGTCGACGAGCGCCGCGCCGCGGGGGAGGATCTCGGCCCGCTGGCCGGCGTGCCGATCGCGCACAAGGACGTCTTCACCACCACGGACATGCCGACCACGGCCGGTTCCAAGATCCTTGAGGGCTGGCGGCCGCCGTACGACGCGACCGTGACCAGCCGTCTGCGCGAGGCCGGGCTGGTGATCCTCGGCAAGACGAACCTGGACGAGTTCGCGATGGGCTCCTCCACCGAGAACTCCGCCTACGGCGTCACCCGCAACCCGTGGGACCTGTCGCGGATCCCCGGCGGATCCTCCGGTGGCTCGTCCGCGGCGGTCGCGGCCTACCAGGCCCCGCTGTCCACCGGCACCGACACCGGCGGCTCGATCCGCCAGCCCGCCGCGGTCACCGGCATCGTGGGCATGAAGCCGACCTACGGCGGCTCCTCCCGCTACGGCCTGATCGCCTTCGCCAGCTCCCTGGACACGCCCGGCCCCTTCGCCAGGAACGTGCTGGACGCGGCGCTGCTGCACGAGGCGTTCTCCGGTCACGACGTCATGGACTCCACCTCCATCGACGCGCCGGTGCCGAGCGTGGTCGAGGCGGCACGCCAGGGTGACGTGGCGGGGCTGCGCGTCGGCGTGGTCAAGGAGTTCGACGGCGAGGGCTACCAGCCGGGCGTGCTCGCCCGCTTCCACGAGACCGTGGAGCTGCTGGAGTCGCTGGGCGCCAAGGTCATCGAGGTCTCCTGCCCGTCGTTCACCACGGCGCTGCCGGCCTACTACCTGATCGCCCCGTCGGAGTGCTCGTCCAACCTGGCCCGCTTCGACGCGATGCGGTACGGCCTGCGCGTCGGCGACGACGGCACCCGCTCGGCCGAGGAGGTCATGGCGCTGACCCGGGCCGCCGGCTTCGGGCCCGAGGTCAAGCGGCGCATCATCCTGGGCACCTACGCGCTGTCCAGCGGTTACTACGACGCCTACTACGGCCAGGCGCAGAAGGTCCGCACGCTGATCGCCCGCGACTTCGAGGCGGCCTTCGGGCAGGTGGACGTGCTGGTCTCGCCGACCACGCCGACCACCGCGTTCCCGATCGGCGAGCGCGCCGACGACCCCATGGCGATGTACCTCGCCGACCTGTGCACGATCCCGACCAACCTCGCGGGCAACGCGGCCATCTCGGTGCCGTGCGGCCTGGCCGACGAGGACGGTCTCCCGGTCGGCCTGCAGATCATGGCCCCGGTCCTCGCCGACGACCGCTGCTACCGGGTCGGCGCCGCCGTCGAGCGCGCCCTGAACGACCGCTGGGGCGGGAGCCTGCTGTCCAGGGCGCCGGAGCTGTAGGACCGAAGGCGCTCATAGGACAGTGGGACGGAGAGGAAGAACGGCGGCGTGATCACTCGGATCGAGATCGACGGGTTCAAGTCATTCTTGGACTTCGAACTCGACGTGCCGCCGTTCCTCGCGCTGGTCGGGCCCAACGCCAGCGGCAAGTCGAACCTGTTCGACGCCCTCGGGTTCGTCGCGGACGAGGTCGGCGGCCCCGGCGGGCTGCTCGGCGTGCGCAGGGGATCCCCGCACGAACAGTTCCACCGGGTCACCGAGGGTCCGGCCGTCCCCGGGTTCACCGTCGCGGTGGAGGCGCTGGTCGCCCCGGAGCCCGGCGCGCTGCTGCCGGTGCGCTTCGACACGGGCGCGGAGATGGTGCTGCGGATCCCGCGTTCCAGCGGGGCGGTCGTCAGCCACGTGGCCCGGCGCCTGCCCGAGGAACTGCTGGAGCTCATGGTCGCCGATCCCGACCCGGAGGGCACGCCGCGCCGCACGGTCGCGGCCTGGCGCAGATACGCCCCGGAGCCGCACGCCATGCGCGGGCGGTGCTCCCCGGCCGACCGCGGTCCGCTGGCCGCCGACGGCGGGAACCTCGCCGCGGTGCTCGGGCGGATGGCGGGTACGGCGGCGCTGGCCGACCTCACGGCCGACCTCGCCGCGCTGGTCCCCGACGTGGCCGCGACGGTGCCCCGCCTGGAGCGGGGTCAGTGGTCCTTCGACCTGATGCTGGACGGGCAGGGGCCGGTCCCGGCCGCGCTGCTGTCGGACGGGACCCTGCGGGTCCTGGGACTCCTGGCGGCCCTGCACGACCCGGACCACCCGGTCACGCTGCTGGTGGAGGAGGTCGAGAACGGCGTGCACCCCGGCCGCCTGGGCGAGCTGCTGCGCCGGGTCCGGCGGCGGGTCACCGAGCCGGGCGGGGCGGAGCCGTACAGGCAGGTCATCCTGACCAGCCACTCGCCGGTGGTGGTGGCCGAGCTCTACCGGACCGCCCCGGAGGCCCTGACCTTCCTGGACGCCGTGGTGCGGGTCGATCCCGGCAACGAGCGGGTCTCCCGGGTGACGGTGGCCAAGCCCGTCCAGCCGGACGGCGAGCCGGGCACGTTCGTCTCGCCCCGGCAGGTCCGCCGGTACCTCGGCGCGGCGGCATGAACCGCCCGCTGGTCCCCGGCCTGGTCACGGGGACGGAGGGGGACGGCTTCCTGGCCGCGCTGATCCCCCGGCAGCTGCGCGGGCTGCTGCGGGAGTCGCCGTACGTGGTGGACGTGGAGACCACGCGGACCGTCCCGTGCGAGCGCGACCAGACGGTCGCGGCGCTGGAGGAGCTCGCGGCCGACTGCCATCTGATCTTCGCGCACGACCGGGGCCGGGAGCGCGGCAGACCGGACGGCGTCCGCTACCACTCGCACTATCTGGTGCCGGTGGTTGCCCTGGGCGACACCGAGGCCTGGCCGCTGGCCGATCCCGGGGTGTGGGAGCGGCTGGAGGGCGGCGACCTGGCGGGGCTGCCCGCCAGGCCCGCCGACGTCGAGCGGATCGTCTATCCCCGGGACGTCATGGCGGCGGCCGCTCCGCGCAGGGGCCGGCCGGTCGGCGACTACTTCGACTACATCGGACGAAACATCGACCTCGATGTCCTGGCCCAGGTCCCCGCGTACGCGGAGTGGGTCGCGGAGACGAGGAACGCATTGAAGGGACTTGGTTACCTGTGAGCGGGAGAGAACCCGACGCAATGAGCGAAGCGGCGCGCGAGGCACGAGCGCTCCGCGCAGCGAACGAGGAGCGGTGAACGACAAATGAGCACAGACACGCTCATGCCGTACGACGAGGCGCTGGAGCGCTTCGAGCCGGTGCTGGGCCTGGAGACGCACATCGAGCTGGGCACGGCCTCGAAGATGTTCTGCGGCTGTCCGACCGCCTTCGGGGCGCCGCCGAACACTCAGGTCTGCCCGGTCTGCCTGGCGCTGCCCGGCTCGCTGCCGGTGGCCAACGCCACCGCGATCGAGTCCACCATCCGCATCGGCCTGGCGCTGAACTGCTCCATCGCCGAGTGGTGCCGCTTCGCCCGGAAGAACTACTTCTATCCGGACATGCCGAAGAACTACCAGATCAGCCAGTACGACGAGCCGCTCTGCTTCGACGGCTACCTCGACGTCGAGGTGAACGGCGAGATCGTCAGGGTCGAGATCGAGCGGGTGCACCTGGAGGAGGACACCGGCAAGTCCACCCACGTGGGCGGCTCCACCGGCCGCATCCACGGCGCCGACTACTCCATCGTCGACTACAACCGCGCGGGCATCCCGCTGGTGGAGATCGTCACCAAGCCCATCGCGGGCACCGACCGGCTCGCCCCCGAGGTGGCCCGTGCCTACGCCACCGAGCTGCGCGAGGTCATGCGCGCCCTGGGCGTCTCCGACGTGCGCATGGAGGAGGGCTCCATGCGGTGCGACGTCAACGTCTCCCTCATGCCGCGCGGCTCCTCCGAGTGGGGCACCCGCACCGAGACCAAGAACGTCAACTCGCTGCGCAGCGTCGAGCGGGCGGTCCGCAGCGAGATCGAGCGGCAGGCCGGCATCCTGGCCGAGGGCGGCCGGATCATCCAGGAGACCCGCCACTTCCACGAGGACACCGGCACCACCACCTCGGGCCGGTCCAAGGAGGAGGCGCAGGACTACCGCTACTTCCCCGAGCCCGACCTGGTGCCGATCGCCCCGGACCGCGCGTGGGTGACCGAGCTGAAGGCGGCCCTGCCCGAGCTGCCGCGGGTCAAGCGCAAGCGGCTCCAGCAGGAGTGGGGCGTGTCCGACCTGGACATGGAGGCCATGCACAACGCCGACGCCATCGACCTGGTCGAGGCGACGGTGTCGGCCGGCGCGCCGCCCGCCGACGCCCGCAAGTGGTGGATGGGCGAGCTGGCCCGCCGGGCCAACGAGGCCGGGGTCCCGCTGAGCGCCCTGGCCATCACCCCCGACCAGATCGCGCGGGTGTGCGCGATGGTCGCCGGGGGCGCGCTCAACGACAAGCTGGCCCGCCAGGTGCTGGAGGGCGTGCTGAACGGCGAGGGCTCCCCGGACGAGGTGGTCGCCGCCCGCGGTCTGCAGATCGTCAACGACGAGGGCGAGCTGTCGGCGATCATCGATCAGGTGCTGGCCGACAACGCCGACGCGGCCGACAAGGTCCGCAACGGCAAGATCGCCGCGGTCGGCGCCCTGGTCGGCGGCGTCATGAAGGCCAGCCGCGGCAAGGCCGACGCCGGCCGGGCCCGCGAGCTGATCCTGGACAAGCTCGGCGTCTCGGAGTAACCGGCGGGGACCGCGTCCCCGGAGACGAGGCGCAGGTCCCGCCGGGTCACCCGGCAGGGCCGGACCGGGTTCTTCGGGTGCACTCTCCAGAACGACGCGCAGGTCCCGCCGGATCATCCGGCGGGACCTGTGTCGATTCCCGGCCTGTTCCGTCCACGCCGAGCGCGCGACGGAGACGCGTCCGGGTCACCGGCGCCGATGGAAAGGCGGGACGGGGTCCTCAACGGGAGAAGGTGATCTCCACGCGCCGGTTCTTCGCGCGGCCCTCCGGGCTGTCGACGGCCCGGCCGTACTCGTCGGTCCCGGTGTCGGCCGCCACCGGGACGGCGGCGCCGTGGCCCCGTCCGTGGTCACCAGATGTTTCCTGGCGTTCTCGGTGTCCACGAGATAGAGGCCGTCCACCGTGGGCGTGTCGGAGGGCACGGCGGAGAACGCGCCCCCACCTCCCACCCGCCGGCGCGGTCGTGCTGCAGGACGGTCGCCGCGAAGTCGACCGTGATCAGCTTCTCCTGCCGCTGGACGGCGTAGAGGTCGATGCGGACCTTGTACCAGTTGTTCCCGGTGATCTCCCTGCTGCCGATGACCTGCTCGGCCGGGAGGGCCGGGGGAGGAAGCCCGGACGGGCTGGCAGCCCGCCGTCGGCAGTGCCGCCCCGACCAGAACCGAGATCTTCTTCGTGGCGACCTTCGTGGCGACCTTCATGGCGACCTTCATGGCGACATGAGGCTAATGCGATGTCGCCCGGTAGACGTCAACCCGAGGCTGAAGATCGTTCTCCGATTTCCGCGGTACGGCCCCGGCGAGGGTCAACCCCCCGCGGCATCTCCCGTGGGACCGGTGAGAACCGCCGACCAGGTCCTCGAATTGACGGTTAGTCCTGCTCATGGGGGTTTCCCGGCATTTCCAACTACCGGGAATGCATGTTCCCGCAAGTGACGATCACCTCGCCGGGGCGGTGGGACGGCCGGGAAATGAGTCGCTCGGACGCGGGGCCGTACGGTCGTGCGTGTGAAGCTGCTCTCGGTCAACATCGGCAGGCCCCGCCCCAACCCCTGGAAGAACCTCGGCGCGACGGGCATCGACAAGCGCCCCGCCGAGGGCCCGGTCGCCGTCCGCGAGCCCGGCCCCAAGGGCACCGGCGCGGTCGGCCTGGTGGGTGACCGCGTCTACGACATCAAGCACCACGGCGGAACGGACCAGGCCGTCTACGCCTACGCCCGGGAGGACCTCGACATCTGGGAGGGCGAGCTGGGCAGGCCGCTGCCGAACGGCTCCTTCGGGGAGAACCTCACGACCGCGGGCATCGACGTCAACGCCGCCCTGATCGGCGAGCGCTGGCGCGTCGGGCCCGACGTGGTCCTGGAGGTGTCGTGCCCCCGGATCCCCTGCGGGACGTTCCAGGGCTGGCTGGAGGAGGAGGGATGGATCAAGCGCTTCACGCGGGCCGCCCGGCCGGGCCCGTACCTGCGCGTTGTCGAGCCGGGCGACATCCGCGCCGGCGACCCCGTCGAGGTCGTGCACCGGCCTGATCACGACGTGACCGTCGCGCTGGCCTTCCGTGCGATGACCGCCGAACCGGAGCTGCTGCCGCGGCTGCTGGTCGCCGACGCGCTGCCGGAGGATGACCTGGAGCTGATCCGCAGGCGTGTGGGCGCGTGACGGGCGCCGGGCGCCGTTCCGGCAGGACGCCACGGCGGCCCGGCGCCCGTCACGCGCCCGTGCGGGAGGGCCGCCCGCGGGGATCGCGGTCGGCCGGCGGGATCACTCGTTGCGGGTACGGCCCGCCAGCGCCTTCCTGGCGAACGGGATGAACAGCACCAGGAACGCCACCGCCAGGATGGCCGCCGCGATCGGGCTGCGCACCAGGACCGTGGCGTCGCCCGCGCCGATGGCCAGCGCCCGGCGCAGCTGGATCTCCGCCATCGGGCCCAGGATCATGCCGATCACCGCGGGCGCGATCGGCAGGCCGAAGCGGCGCATCGCGAAGCCGAGCAGGCCCAGGACGTACAGCACGACCAGGTCGATCCACGAGGCGTTCAGCGCGTAGACGCCCAGTGCGGCGAACAGCACGATCCCGGCGTAGAGGTAGGGCCGGGGGACGTGCAGCACCTTGGCCCAGAGCGGGGCCAGCGGCAGGTTGAGCACCAGCAGCATGGCGTTGCCCAGGAACAGCGAGGCGATCATGCCCCACACCAGCGCCGGGTTGTGGTCGAACAGCTGGGGACCGGGCTGCAGGCCGTACTGCTGGAAGGCCGCCAGCAGGATCGCGGCCGTCGCCGAGGTGGGCAGCCCCAGGGTGAGCAGCGGGACGAGCGTGCCCGCGGCCGAGGCGTTGTTGGCGGCCTCGGGGCCCGCCACGCCCTCGATCGCGCCCGTGCCGTACTCCTCGCGGGCGACTCCCCGGGCCAGGCGCTTCTCCACCGAGTAGGACAGGAACGTGGGGATCTCCGCCCCGCCGCCGGGCAGCGCGCCGAACGGGAAGCCCAGCGCGGTGCCGCGCAGCCACGGCCGCCAGGACCGCGACCAGTCGGAACGGCCCAGGAAGGCCCGGCCGACCGGGATCACCTCTGGTTCGCCGTGCCGCAGCCGGGAGGCGACGTACAGCGCCTCGCCCATCGCGAACAGCCCGACCGCCACGACCACCACCTCGATGCCGCCGAGCAGTTGGGGGACGCCCAGGGTCAGCCGGGCCTGCCCGGTCTGCTCGTCGATGCCGATCAGGCCGATGACCAGGCCGAAGCCCAGCGAGGCCAGGCCGCGCACCACCGAACGGGACAGCACCGACGAGACCGCGGTGAAGGCCAGTACGGCCAGCGCGAAGTAGTCCTCCGGGCCGAAGGAGATCGCGAAGTCCACGACCAGGGGCGCCGCCACCACCAGCAGGGCGGTGGCGATCGTGCCCGCCACGAACGACCCGATCGCCGCGGTGGCCAGCGCCTGGGCGGCCCGGCCGCGCCGGGCCATCTTGTTGCCCTCCAGCGCCGTGATCATCGAGGAGCTCTCGCCGGGCGTGTTGAGCAGGATCGAGGTCGTGGACCCGCCGTACATGCCGCCGTAGTAAATCCCGGCGAACATGATGAACGCGCTGGCCGGCGGGACGCTGAAGGTGACCGGGAGCAGCAGGGCCACCGTCATCGCCGGGCCGATGCCGGGCAGCACGCCCACGATCGTGCCGAGGGTGACCCCGGCCAGCGCGTAGAGCAGGTTGACCGGGGTGAGCGCGGTGGCGAACCCGTCGAGCAGCAGCTGCAGCGACTCCACCTAGATCACCCCCGACAGCAGCCCGGCCGGCAGCGTCACGCCCAGGCCCTTGACGAAGGCCAGGTAGGACGCGGTCGACAGGATGATCGCGACGGCGCCGGCGCGCAGCCGGTGCGCGGCCCCGAGCGTCACCGACAGGCCGAAGAACAGCAGCGCGCCCGCGATGATCCAGCCGAGCAGGTCGACCAGCCCCGCGAAGGCGAGGAAGATCACGCTGACCAGCGCCACCGCCTTCCAGTCGGCCGGGGCGGAGGCGTCGACGTCCTCGGCCTCCTCCGGATCGCCGTGCCCGCCCCGCAGCACGTCGAGCACGTAGAACACGCCGATCAGCGACATCGCCGAGCCGACGAGGACCGGGAAGAACCGGGGGCCGAGCCCGAGCGCGGAACCGGCGGCGGTGACGTCCGCGGTGCCGACGATCACGAACACGCCCAGCCCCAGCACCGTCAGGGCCAGCACCAGCTCCGGCCGCCGCCACCCCCACCCGGAGGAGCCCCCTCCGGAGGCGCCGGCCGTGCGCGCCGGCGCTCCGGACGGGTCCGCGGCGGAGTCCCGCACAGGCGCTCCGGACGGGTCCGCGGCGGTGTCCCGCATCGGGGACGCGGACGGATCCGGTACGGCGGACCCGTTCTCCGGCTCCGGGGAGGACCGTGGTGCCTCGTGAGACGACGACATCAGGAGACGAGCCCCATCTCCGCGATGATGCCCTTGACCTTGGCCTGCTCGGCCACCAGGAAGTCCGCGAACGGCTGGCCGGTCTGGAAGACGTCGGTCCAGCCGTTCTTGGCCACCGCGTCCTTCCACGCCTGCGAGTCGTGCATCTCGGTGACCGCGTCGGTCAGGGCCTTCTTCGCCTCTTCGTCCAGCCCGGCGGGGGCGACGAACCCGCGCCAGTTGGCCAGCTCCACGTCCAGGCCGCCCTCCTTCAGCGTGGGCGCGTCCACCGAGGCCAGCCGCGCCGGGGACGACACGCCCAGGGCGCGCAGCTTGCCGGACTTCACGTGCTCGGCGAACTCGCCGACACCCGAGATGCCCAGGGCGACCTTGTTGCCCAGCAGCGCGTTCAGCGCCTCGCCGCCGCCGGAGTGCGCGACGTAGTTGACCTGCTTGGGGTCGATCCCGGCGGCCTTGGCCATCAGGCCCGCCACGATGTGGTCGGTGCCGCCGGCCGAGCCGCCCGCGATGGCGATCTTCGCCGGGTCGGCCTTCCACGCCGCCGTCAGGTCGGCCAGCGTCTTGTACGGCGACTCCGCCGGGACCACGACGAGCTCGTACTCCTCGGTCAGCTTCGCGATGGGCGTGGTGTCGGTCAGGGTGACCTGCGACTTGTTCTGCTCGATCGCGCCCACCATGACCAGTCCCATGGTCATCAGCAGGTTGCCGTTGCCCTTCTCGCCGGCGAGCTGGGCCAGGCCGATGGTGCCGCCCGCGCCGGGGACGTTGTAGACCTCGACCTTCCGGGACGGGTCGACGGACTTGAAGGCCTGCTCCGCCGTACGGGAGGTCTGGTCCCAGCCGCCGCCGGGAGCGGCCGGAGCCATGATCTTCAGCGCGCTGGCGCCGGTGCCGGACTCCGAGCCCGAGCCACAGGCGGTGAGGGCGGCGAGTGACAGGACCGCCAGAGCGGCGAGTCTGCGGAGGCGCATGGGTCATCTCCCAACAGCGAGTGGAAAAGCGTGGTGAGGATGCTGGGCGCCACGGGCCGCGATGTCGATCCTTTGCGTGCTTGCCGTCGTATCGGTCGTATTGGTCACGCTCCCGGCCGGTCGCCGCGACTGCACCGTTACCTCCGTATGTTCTGATGAGCTCTCCGACCAGGGAGTTCCAGTCATGCGGCGCATCCTCAACGCCTCCCTCGGCACCCAGCTGTTCGTCCTGCAGCTGGTGGTCGTATTCCTCTCGGCGGGCGGTACGGCGGGCGTCTGGGCCGAGCACACCCGCGACCGGCTCGACCTGCAGCACCAGCAGCGGGCCCTGGCCATCGCCGAGTCGGTGGCCGGGCTGCCCCAGGTGCGCGAGGCGTTCACGCATCCCCGGCCGGAACTGGCCCTGCAGCCGATCGCGGCCGGTGTGCAGGCCGCCACCGGCGCCGACTACGTGGTGATCGCCAACCGGGACCAGATCCGCTACGCCCACCCCAACCCGGCGCTGATCGGCAAGCGGCTGTCCACCGACGGCTCGGAGGTGCTGTCCACCGGCCGTACCTGGACCGGCATCCAGACCGGCACGCTCGGCCGCTCGGTGCGCGGCAAGGCGCCGATCCTCGACTCCTCGGGCGCCGTCATCGGCCTGGCCTCGGTCGGCGTCCTGGAGGAGAACGTCGCCGGCCAGCTCGGCGCCGCCCTGCCGCCGCTGATGTGGACCGTGCTGGCGGTGTTCTTCGCCGGGTCCGCGGGGGCCGCGCTCATCGCCCAGCGGGTCCGGCGGCAGACCTTCGGTCTCGAACCCCGTGAGATCGCCGCCCTGCTGGAACAGCGCGAGGGCGTGCTGCACGGCGTCAAGGAGGGCGTGCTCGCCCTCGACCTGCAGGGCAGGGTGACGCTGCTCAACGACGCGGCCAGGGAACTGCTGGGCCTGTCCGCCCACGACGTCGGCCGGGGCATCGCGGAGATGCCGCTGTCGGACCGGATGCGGGACGTGCTGACCGGCCACGATCCGGGCGACGACAAGGTCGTCCTGCACCGTGACCGGGTCCTGGTGCTCAACCGCATGCCGGTGGCGGTCCGCGGCCGGCGCAGCGGCTGGGTGGTCACCCTGCGGGACCGGACCGAGCTGGTACGGCTGGCCCGCGAGCTCGACCAGGCCGGCAGCACGACCGACGCGCTACGCGCCCAGGCGCACGAGTTCGCCAACCGCATGCACACCGTGGTCGGCCTGCTGGAGCTCGGCGAGTACGACACGGCGGTCAGCTACATCACGCAGACCACCGAGGCCTACGGCCACCACTCGGCCGGCATCCGGGAGAAGGTCGCCGACCCGACCCTGGCCGCGCTGCTGCTGGCCAAGTCCGCCGAGGCGGCCGAGCGGGGCGTGTCCCTGGTGCTCACCGACGACTGCCGGGTGGAGGAGGACGGGCTCGACGACCCGCACGACGCCGTGCTGGTCGTCGGCAACCTGGTGGCCAACGCCCTGGACGCCCTGGACGGCGCCGGGGGCACGGTGGAGGTCTCCGTCCGCACCGAGAGGGACGGCCTGCGCATCCGGGTGGGCGACTCCGGGCCGGGGGTCAGCCCGGCCCTGGCCGACGAGGTGTTCCGTGAGGGCTTCACCACCAAGGCCGCCCGCTCCGGCCCCCGCGGCCTCGGTCTGGCCCTGACCCGTCAGGCCTGCCTGCGCCGCGGCGGCTGGGTGCGCGTGCACAACGCGGGCGGCGCGGTGTTCACCGCCCTGCTGCCCCGGCGTGAGGATGTCCGTGAGAGCGTTCCGGCACTGAGAGGCGGAGCGGATGAGTGACGAGGCCGAAAACCGGCAATCGGACGACGAGGCCGCGGGCTCCAGGCCTGGCGACGACGCCGGGCACCGGCACCCCGCCATGCCCGAGCCGCGGCGCACGTCGTCGGCGTCGGCGCCGATCAAGGTGCTCGTGGTGGACGACGACTTCATGGTGGCCAGGATCCACAGCGGCTACGTGGCGCGGGTGCCCGGCTTCACGGTGGTCGACGCGGTGCACACCGGGGCCGCGGCGGTGGCGGCGGTGGCGCAGCACCGGCCCGACCTGGTGCTGCTCGACATCTACCTGCCCGACATGTCGGGGCTCGACGTGCTCAGGACGCTGCGGGGGGTGTCCCACCCCGCCGACGTGCTGGTCATCACGGCCGCCCGCGACGTGACCACGGTACGGGCGGCCATGCGCGGCGGCGCGGTGAACTACCTGATCAAGCCGTTCACGGCCGGGGCGCTCACCGACCGCCTGGAGCAGTACGCCGGTGTCCGCAGGCAGCTGGCCGCCCTCGGCCCCGAGGCCTGCCAGGACGAGGTGGACCGGCTGTTCGGCGTACCCGGCGGCGGCCCGCCGCCGCTGCCCAAGGGACTGTCGGCCACGACCTGCTCCCTGGTGGCGGACGCGCTCAGGGAGGCCGACACCGACCTGTCGGCGGCCGAAGTCGCGATGCTCACCGGACTGTCGCGGGTCAGCGCCCGGCGTTACCTGGAGTACCTGTGCGCCACCGGCCAGACGGAGCTGCGGCCGAGGTACGGCACCGCCGGCCGCCCGGAGCACCGATACCGGTGGACAGGCTGATTTGTTACCGCATTCAGGACGTCATTTAGCTGTTGTGGTTTAGGGTTGCCGGGGAGGAATTCGTGCAACAGGAGGAGACGGGGGACGTGCGGAACGCCGGAAGGTCCATCGACCCGCCGACGGATCCGTTCGCCGCGGTTCCCCTGCCCTCACGCCCGATCCGGCCCGGCGCCGCCGCGGGGTCCCGCAACCCGCAGGCCCCCTCCGGCGGTCCGTCGAACGGCGGCTCGGGACTGCCCCCGGGCGTCTCTCCCGACATCTTCGGCTCTCCCGCCTTCGACCGCCCCGCGGGCCCTCCTCCCGGCGGACCGGGTGCCCCGGGCGCTCCGGGAGTCCTGGGTGCCCCGGGTGGCCAGGCAGGTCCCGCCGGTCCCCCCGCGGGAGGGGGACTGCCCCCCGCCCCGATCCAGCGCCAGCCCTGGCGCATGCCCGCGCCGCCTCCCGAGCCCTCCCTCCCGCCGCGGCCGTCGCGGGGCGACGACCCGGGCCCGGCGTTCGACGGCAACGGCGCCGGTCCGCGACCCGGAACCCCGGCGCCCCAGGAGCGGCCCCGCCGCCGGGGTCGCAAGATCACGCTCGCTCTCGTGCTCCTCCTGGTGCTGGCCGGCCTCGCCTACGGGGTGCCCGCGATCGCGATGTCCGGCAAGATCCTTCCCGGTACGCAGGTCCGGGGCGTCGACATCGGCGGCCTGACGGCGACCGAGGCGGCCGACCGGCTCAGGGAGCAGCTGGCCGACGAGGCGAGCAAGCCGATGACCCTGGAGGCCGTGGGCAAGCGATACACGCTCGACCCCGCGCAGGCCGGTCTCGAACTCGACGTCGTGGCCACCATCGACCAGGCTCCCAGTGACTTCCCCTCTCCCGGCGAGGTCTGGCGGGCCCTGACCGGCACCGTCGAGTTGCCCCCGAAGGTCTCCGCCGACCCCGAGAAGCTCGACGAGAGCGTCGGGGAACTGGCCGGCAAGATCGACCAGAAGGTGGTCGAGGGCGCGGTGTCCTTCGAGGGCACCAAGCCGGCGAGCGTCAAGCCCCGTGACGGCCGCGAGCTGGAGCGGGAGGCCGCGGCCGCCGCCATCCAGAAGGCCTACCTCGGCTCCGGCGGCACCGTCGAGCTGCCCGTCACGGTCACCAAGCCGAAGGTCACCGCCGAGGTGGTCGCCAAGACCGCCGCCTCGGCGCGCAAGGCCCTGTCCGGTCCGATCACCTTGACCGTCGACGGCAAGCAGACCCAGCTGACGGTCGACACGATCGCCGCCCACCTGTCCTTCAAGCCCGACGACTCCGGCGGCATGCGCCCGGTGTTCGACGCCAAGAGCGCCCTCGCCGGCGTCGAGAAGGACCTCGTCGACCCGGCCGAGGCTCCTCGTGAGCCGACCTTCGAGATCGTGGGCAACAAGCCCAAGCTCGTCCCCGGCCGCCGCGGCCAGGGCGTCGACGACGACAAACTCGCCGACGCCGTGGCCGACCTGGTCACCGAGGGCGGCAGCCGTACGATCCAGGTCTCCCTCACGACCGTGAAACCGCGGACCTCCCTGACCGAGATGCGCAAGCTCGGCATCAAGGAGAAGATCAGCGAGTTCACGACGATGTACCCCTGCTGCGTGCCCAGGGCGACCAACATCCAGACGATCGCCAAGCTCCTGGACGGCCACCTGGTCAAGCCCGGCGAGACCTTCTCGCTCAACGGCGTGGTCGGCCAGCGCGACAGGGCCCGCGGCTTCGTCGAGGCTCCCATGATCCAGGGCGGCCGGCTGGTCCCCTCGGTCGGCGGCGGCATCTCCCAGTTCGTCACGACGATGTACAACGCCGTGTTCTTCGGCGGCCTCGAGGACGTCCAGCACATGGCGCACGAGTTCTACATCTCGCGCTACCCCGCCGGCCGGGAGTCCACGGTCTCCTGGCCGCAGCCGGACTTCCGCTGGAAGAACGACTCCAAGTACGGCGTGCTGGTGAAGTCCTCCGCGACGAGCACCTCGGTCACGGTCGCGTTCTGGAGCACCAAGCGCTACGACATCGAGTCGGTCTCCTCCGAGCGCTACAACGTCACCCAGTTCGAGAGCAAGACCGACAGCGGCCCCGACTGCATCCCCATGACCGGCCAGCCCGGCTTCACGATCGACGTGACCCGGATCTTCAAGCAGGACGGCAAGGAGGTCAAGCGGGAGAAGAAGACGACCGTCTACAAGCCCGAACTCGACCTCAAGTGCGTGTCGGCCGACGAGTAGGTTTGCGCCGGGTACGGCGGGTGGTTGGCGCCGGGTACGGCGCGGATGCCGAGCAAGGCACCGGCGCCGGTACGGCGGGGCGGGGAGCGGTGGTGGTCGGCGCCTTTTGTACGGCGCGTGGGCCGGGGTGGCGGGGATGTGGCCGGGTGTTTCACCACCGGGGTGGGGGTGGGTGGGGCGCTGGGCGGGCGGGTGTTGCGGCCGGCCGTCTCAGCGGGGCTCTGGTGCGTTCAGGCCTTCGGCCTGCCCGGGCGCGTGGGGTGCGGTCCTTTTCCTGCGCCGGTCTGCACACTCGCCCGCTCCGCGCCTGTCTCTGCCGTGCCGTACTCATGACCCGCCGTAGTGGCGGACCTTTCCCGGGCGCCCAGTGTTCCGTGGGTGGCTGAAGCAATCGGTGGCGGGGCCGTTCAGGGCGGGCCGCCGTTGCCTTGCGGCCATACCGGCGGGAAGGAGCGCAGGGTCGGCGTCCGAATGTTTCGCGATTCCATACCTGTGACCAGCTCGATTCCGTACGGCGAGAATTCGGTTCGATGATTTCGTGACGCAACTGCGGAAACCGTACGCGGACCAAGTCGGGCCGTCGCTGACGTCCGGTGGCGGGAGACCACACGGATCCCCCTGACCGAAGGGGCGATCTCCTACGGCGCCGCCTCCCCGGAGCCTCCGCCCCTTCATGTTCCGGCGTCCCTGTCGGCTTGGGCTATCCTGGCGATCCGTGGACATATACGGGTCGATCGCCTCATTCGCCGTCATCGTGGGGTTGTTGACCCTCACACCGGGGCTGGACACAGCCCTGATCCTGCGCACCTCCCTGCTCGCCGGCAGGCGATCGGCATGGGCCGTGGTGCTCGGCATCCAGGCGGGAACGCTGGTGTGGGGCCTTCTCACGGCCGTCGGCCTGTCCGCTCTCCTCACCGCCTCCCAGGTCGCCTACGAAGTGCTGCGGTGGGCGGGTGTCGCCTATCTGGTCTGGATGGGCGGCAGGATGATCTGGAACAGCCGCAAGGGGAAAGCGGAGGAAACGGCGACACCCGAGCGGCCGGAGACCGGCGGATGGGGAGCGGCGTTCAGGCGTGGCCTGCTGACCAACCTGCTCAACCCGAAGATGGGCGCCTTCTACGTCGCGATACTCCCGCCGTTCATTCCGGACGACGCGCCCCATGCGGTGATGGGGGTTCTGCTGGCGGGGGTCCACGTCTGCGAAGGGCTGCTGTGGAGCGCCCTGCTCATCGGCTTCACCGCCCTGATGCGCGGCTGGTTGAACAAGCCGTCGATCAAGCGCGGCCTGGACCGGATCACCGGAATCATCGTGATCGGATTCGGCCTGCAACTGGCGACACAGCAGCAGTAAGCCACGGCCACTCTCAACACCGGAGCACCGTCTACGGCGGCCCGCCCTGAACGGCCCCGCCACCGATTGCTTCAGCCACCCACAGAACACTGGGCGCCCGGGAAAGGTCCGCCACTACGGCGGGTCATGAGTACGGCACGGCAGAGACAGGCGCGGAGCGGGCGAGTGTGCAGACCGGCGCAGGAAAAGGACCGCACCCCACGCGCCCGGGCAGGCCGAAGGCCTGAACGCACCAGAGCCCCGCTGAGACGGCCGGCCGCAACACCCGCCCGCCCAGCGCCCCACCCACCCCCACCCCGGTGGTGAAACACCCGGCCACATCCCCGCCACCCCGGCCCACGCGCCGTACAAAAGGCGCCGACCACCACCGCTCCCCGCCCCGCCGTACCGGCGCCGGTGCCTTGCTCGGCATCCGCGCCGTACCCGGCGCCAACCCCGACGTGCTCAAGGAGTGGGCGTCAGGGTGAGGATGCGGTCGTCGTCGGGGGCGGGGGAGCCGCGGCCGTCTTTGTTGCTGGTGCCGATCCACAGGGAGCCGTCGGGGGCGGTGGTGACCGCGCGGATTCGGCCGTACTGGTTCTCGAACAGGGGGACGGCCGCGCCGACCGTGCCGTCCTGGGCGACCGGGACGCGCCAGAGTCTGCTGCCGCGCAGGGCGCCGACCCACAGGGAGCCGTCGGCGTAGGCCATGCCGGAGGGAGAGGCCTCGTCGGTGGTCCAGGTGACGACCGGGTCGATGAAGCGGGAGTCGTCGCCGACGCCCTCGACCTCGGGCCAGCCGTAGTTGCCGCCCTTCTCGATCAGGTTGACCTCGTCGAACGAGCTGGAGCCGAACTCGCTGGCGTACAGGCGGCCGGACGGGTCCCAGGCCAGTCCCTGGACGTTGCGGTGGCCGTAGCTCCAGATCACGTTCTGGAAGGGGTTGCCGGGGGCGGGGGCGCCGTCGGCGGTCATACGGAGGATCTTGCCGGCGAGGGAGCCGAGGGCCTGGGCGAGCTGGCGGTCGCCGACCTCGCCGGTCGCGGCGTACAGGTATCCGTCGGGACCGAAGGCCAGCCGGCCGCCGTTGTGGATCGCGCCCTTGGGGATGCCGTCGAGGATGACCTCGGCGTCGGTCAGGGTGCGGTCGTCGTAGCGGTAGCGCACGATCCGGTTGTCGGAGGCGGCGGTGTAGTAGAGGAAGACGAAGCCGTCCTTGTCGAAGGCGGGCGAGACGGCCACGCCCATCAGGCCGCCCTCGCCGTCCGGGCGCGCCTCGTCGATCTTCGCGACCTCGGAGACCTCTCCGGACGCGGTGACCCGCAGCAGCCTGGCGGTGTCCCGCTCGGTGACCAGCGCGTCGCCGCCGGGCAGGAACGCGATGCCCCACGGCACCGCCAGGTTCTTCGTCAGGACGCGGGGGTCGCCGGGAGGCGGCTGGGACACGGCGGTGGCGGCCGGGGCGGAGGGCGTCCTGGCCGTGCCGACCCGTTCGGCGGCGGGTGCCGAGCAGCCGGCCGCCAGCGCCAGGGCGACGGCGAGGATCGGCCATCGGGTACGGCCCGCGGGGCCGGTCGTGTCGCGTGGGGTGGTGCCCGTCATGGGAAAAGCCTCCGTCACCTCGTCCGCTCTTCCCATCCATACACGATGCACACGCCGCGGGTTCCGGGACGGCCGCCTGGATAATGCGATTCATGAAGATCTGGGTGCCCTCCAAGGCCGCCGCCGATGTCCTGAGTGATCTGCCCGATGTGGAATGCGTCGTCTACGACGGCACCGGGCCGGTTCCCGAGGGGGTGGAGGAGGTCGAGGTCTGGATCCCGCCGTTGATGCCGGTGGGCGGGATCCCGGAGGTCCTCGCCCGGATGCCGAAACTGCGCTTGCTGCAGACCGTCACGGCCGGCGTGGAGCCGTACCGGCCGCACCTGCCGCGGGGCGTCGTGCTGTGCAACGCGCGGGGCGTGCACGACGCGGGCACCGCCGAGTGGGCGGTGGGGGCGATGATCGCGATGCTGCGGGAGTTCCCGGACTTCGTCAGGGCACAGGACCGGGGGGAGTGGACCTACCGCCACACCGGCGTGCTGGCCGACGCGACCGTGCTGATCGTGGGGTACGGCTCGATCGGCGAGGCGCTGGAGCGGCGGCTGGCGGGCTTCGAGGTGGACGTCATCCGGGTGGCCAGGAGCGCGCGGGGCAACGTGCACGGGCAGGACGAACTGCCCGATCTGCTGCCGCGGGCGGACGCGGTGGTGCTGCTGGTGCCGGCCACGCCCGCCACCACCGGGCTGGTCGACGCCGGCTTCCTGGCCGCGATGAAGGACGGCGCCCTGCTGGTGAACGCCGCCCGGGGAGGCGTGGTGGACACCGACGCCCTGGTCGCCGAGCTGCGCACGGGCCGGATCACGGCGGCGCTGGACGTGACCGACCCGGAACCGCTGCCCGCCGATCACCCGCTGTGGACGGCCCCCGGTCTCCTGATCACCCCGCACGTCGCGGGCAGCACTCCCGCCTCCGGGCGGCGGATGCTGCGGCTGCTGCGCTCCCAGCTCCTGCGCTATCTCGCAGGTGAGCCGCTCAAGAATGTCATTACTGGCTCATATTGACAGAGCAAGCTGACCGAGAAAGGAATCCGGACCGTGGCTGCCCCGTGACCTTCGGTGCGTATCGTTGTCTTCTGCGACTCTGATCGCTCGCATGGTTATCAGAACGGTGACGACTGCAACGTTGTCACTCCTCAAGCTGTACGGAGAGCCCACACTGGCCGTGTGCTCTCGAGGACGCGGACGACGCGTCCGGTGGCAGCACCGTGGGCGCGGCGAAGTGAAGGAACGCCGCAGAAGCGACGGACCGAACACTGGATGGGCAGACAATGATCCGCTGGCGTGACCTCCGGGTACCGCTGATCGCCGCCGGAGTGACCGGTGCGGCAGGCCTCGTGGCCGCCCTCGTCAGCGGCGCCTCGGCCGTGGTCGTCGGCGCGGTGGCGGGAGTCGCGGCGGCCGCGACGGCGGCCGCGTCCCTGTTCGTCGCCGCCTCCCGGGTCGCCGACCGCCGCAGGGCGCTGGCCTGGCGCTGGCTGGCGGGCGGGTCGATCGTCTGGATGGCCGGAGCCGGTGCCCGTCCGATCGCCGACGGCGCGCCGTTCGCGGTGAACTTCGCCGACCTGGTCCTGCTGGCCGGGACGGCGATGCTCGCCGTCGGCACCGGCCTGTGCGCCGGCCGGCCCGCGCACGGGCGGGCGTTCCTGCGCGACCTCGCCGACGCCTACATCTGCGCGGCCTCCCTGTTCGCGATCGCCTGGGTCCTCGCGCTGGGGCCGGTCTACCGCGAGGCCGGAGGCCCGGGGGACTTCGCGGTCAACCTGGCCTCCCCGCTGCTCTGCCTGGTCCTCACATGCGTGGTCGGCCCCTCGGTGGTGCCGATCCGGCGCTCGGCCTGGCCGGTGGGCCTGGCCGCCCTCGCCGTGCTCGCGGCCATCACCGTGGGCGAGACGGTCACCGCGGTGGCCAGGCTGGCCGGGGACGCCCCGCCGATGGCCGGGGTCTGGCCGGCCCCGATGGCGTTCCTGCTGCTCGCGGCCGTTCCGTGGAGCGGCCGTACGGCCCGCGCGGTGGACGCCGAGGACGACGAGCGCGAGCCGTACGACCCGGGGCTGGCCCCCTCGCCGATCGCCGCGCTACCGCTGGTCTTCGTCGCCCTGGCCACCGCCGTCGTGCTGGTGCGGGTGCTCGGCGGCCGGGTGGAGGGACCCGCCTCCGTGCCGGTCGTCGTCGCGGCCTCGGTCGTCGTGATCCTGCTGGTGCGCCTGTTCGCGGCGCTGGGCGAGACCGGCCGCATGCGGCGCCTGCTGGACCTCGGCGAGCGGCAGCTCCACGACCTGGCCGAGAGCACCGGCGACGTGGTGCTGCTGTGCGACCACCACGGCGTGGTGCACCAGATCGGCGAGGGCGTAGAGATCACCTACGGCTACCACCCCGACGAGCTGGTCGGCAGGTCGATCTTCGACTACATCCACCCGGAGGACCTGCCGGAGATCCAGATGGCGCTGCGCGCGATGGGCGCCGAGGAGGAGCACGAGGAGGGCCCGGGGGCCTGCATGATCGCGTGCCGGATCCGGGCGGCCGACGGCACCTGGCGGCCGACGGAGTCGGTGGCCACCCGGCACGTCCACGGCGAGGGGCTGCTGCTGGTCACCACCCGCGACGTCAGCGACGAGCAGGCCCTGCGCAACCAGGTCACCCACCTGACCTTCCACGACGGCGTCACCGGCCTGCCCAACCGGGCCTACTTCGAGGAGCGCACCCGGGAGGTCCTGGCCCGTCCCGGCGAGAGCCGGGTAGCCGTGATCTTCCTCGACCTCGACGGCTTCACCTCGGTCAACGACTCCGTCGGCCACGCCAGCGGCGACTACCTGCTCGGCCAGGCCGCCCGCAGGCTCCGTGCCGCCGTACGGGCCGACGACACCCTGGCCCGCTGGGGCGGCGACGAGTTCGCGGTGCTGCTGGAGAGCGGCGTGGACGCCGAGACGGCGGTGGACCTCGCCGAACTGCTGATCCACACGGTCTCCTCCGAGCCGTTCCGGGTGGCCGACCGCGACATCGCGCTGACCGCGAGCGTCGGGGTCGCCTTCGCCGACGACGACGTGTCCTCGGCCGACCTCATCCGCAACGCCGACGTGGCGATGGCCAGGGCCAAGGAGCTCGGCGGGCGCCGGGTCGAGGTGTTCGCCGCGCACATGCACGCCGACGTGGTCCGCCGTCTGGAGCTGGCCGCCGACCTGCAGCGGGCGCTGCTGGAGGGCCAGTTCGCGATCGAGTACCAGCCCGTGGTCGACCTGGCCACCTCCCGCGTCACCGCCGTGGAGGCGCTGGTGCGCTGGTGGCGGGGTGGCGAGTTCGTACCTCCGGAGCAGTTCCTCGGCCCGGCCGAGGACACCGGCCTGATCGTGCCGCTGAGCGAGTGGATCCTGCGCGAGGCCTGCCAGGAGGTGGCCGCCTGGCGCGACTCCTCCTGGGACATCGGGCTCTCGCTCAACCTGTCGGCCCGGCAGATCACCGCGCCGCGGTTCGTGCAGACCATCGAGGCGGCGCTGGCCGAGAGCGGGCTGCCGCCCAGCGCGCTGACGCTCGAGGTGATCGAGGAGATGGTGGTCGAGGACGCCGAGGAGATCGTCACCCGGCTGTCCGAACTGCGCGCGCTCGGGGTACGGCTGGCCATCGACGACTTCGGGACCGGCTACGCCTCGCTGGCGTTCCTCCGGCAGCTCCCGGTGGACATGATCAAGATCGACCCGTCGTTCGTGTCCGGGCTCGGGCGCGACGAGACCCTGACGCTGCTGACCCGCACGATCGTGCGGCTCGGTCACGACCTGGGGCTGATCGTGGTCGCGGAGGGCATCGAGCGTTCCGAACAGCTGGAACTGCTGCGTGAGATGGGCTGCACCCGCGGTCAGGGATACCTGGTGGGACGGCCGATGGCCCCCCGCGGGGTCGACTCCCTGAGGCCCGCCACGGCCTCCAGCCTGCAGGGAAGCGTCTGACATCTCGCCTTCTGAGACATGCGTCCCATGAATTTGACGCCGGGCCACTCCGTCGGTCATGGTGGACCCATGCATCACCGTGGGATTCGCGTAGTACTTCGCCGGCGCGCAGGCCGTTAGCGAAGCACTCCGACCTGCGCGCCGCCCCAGCCCCGCCAGCCCAAGGTGGGATGGGGCCTTTTTTATGCCAGCGCAACGTTCAGCCACGTTCAGCCACGCAAGGAACGAGCCGATGACCGAACAGATGACAGGAGCCCAGGCCCTGGTGAGGGCACTGGAGCACGTCGGGGTCGACACCGTGTTCGGGATTCCGGGCGGCGCGATTCTCCCCGCCTACGATCCCCTCTACGACTCGACCAAGGTCCGGCACGTGCTCGTACGGCACGAGCAGGGCGCCGGCCACGCGGCCCAGGGATACGCGCAGGCCACCGGCAAGGTCGGGGTGTGCATGGCCACCAGCGGCCCGGGCGCGACGAACCTGGTCACCCCCATCGCCGACGCCTACATGGACTCGGTCCCCCTCGTCGCGATCACCGGCCAGGTGCCCAGCGGCGCCATCGGCACCGACGCCTTCCAGGAAGCCGACATCTCCGGCATCACGATGCCGATCACGAAGCACAACTTCCTGATCACCGACGCGGCCGACATCCCCCGCACGATCGTCGAGGCGTTCCACATCGCCTCCACCGGACGCCCCGGGCCGGTCCTGGTCGACATCTCCAAGGACGCACTCCAGGCCACGACGACCTTCCAGTGGCCGGTGGTCATGCAGCTGCCGGGCTACCGGCCGGTGACCCGCCCGCACTCCAAGCAGATCCGCGAGGCGGCCAAGCTGATCGCCGAGGCGAAGCGGCCGGTGCTCTACGTCGGCGGCGGCGTGCACAAGGCGGGCGCCTCGCCCGAGCTGCTGGAGTTCGCCGAGCTCACCGGCATCCCGGTGATCACCACGCTGATGGCCCGCGGCACCTTCCCCGACAGCCACTCCCAGCACCTGGGCATGCCCGGCATGCACGGCTCGGTGGCGGCGGTCGGCGCGCTGCAGAAGTCCGACCTGATCATCGGTCTCGGCGTGCGCTTCGACGACCGTGTCACCGGGGAGCTGTCCAGCTTCGCGCCGTACGCCAAGGTGGTCCACGCCGACATCGACCCGGCGGAGATCTCCAAGAACCGGCACGCGGACGTGCCCATCGTGGGCGACTGCAAGGAGGTCATCGCCGAGCTGATCGCGGCGGTGCGCAGCGACGGCCGCAAGGGCGACTACGCCGAGTGGTGGGCCCAGCTCAACGCCTACCGGGAGACCTACCCGCTGGGCTACGACCAGTTCGAGGACGGGTCCCTGGCGCCGCAGTACGTCATGGAGCGGCTGAGCGCCATCGTCGGCCCCGACGCGATCTACACCGCGGGCGTCGGCCAGCACCAGATGTGGGCCGCGCAGTTCATCGGCTACGAGAAGCCCGGCACCTTCATCAACTCCGGCGGCGCCGGCACCATGGGGTTCGCGGTCCCGGCCGCGATGGGCGCCAAGATGGGACGTCCCGACGCCACGGTCTGGGCCGTCGACGGCGACGGCTGCTTCCAGATGACCAACCAGGAGCTGGCCACCTGCGTCATCGAGGGCGTGCCGATCAAGATCGCGATCATCAACAACGGCAACCTCGGCATGGTCCGCCAGTGGCAGACGCTCTTCTACAACGAGCGCTACTCCAACACCGACCTGCAGACGGTGCGCCGGATTCCGGACTTCGTGAAGCTCGCCGAGGCGTACGGTTGTGTGGGCCTGCGGTGCGAGCGCCCGGAGGACGTGGACGCGGCCATCGAGAAGGCGATGGAGATCAACGACGTGCCGGTCGTGATCGACTTCGTCGTTCACCAGGACGCGATGGTCTGGCCGATGGTGGCGGCCGGGACCAGCAACGACGACATCAAGTTCGCGCGCGACATGGCGCCGGTCTGGGACAGCGAGGACTAGAACGCATGAGCAGGCACACGCTCTCCGTGCTGGTGGAGAACAAGCCCGGCGTGCTCGCGCGCGTCGCGGCGCTGTTCAGCCGCCGCGGGTTCAACATCGACTCCCTGGCGGTCGGGCCGACCGAGCACGAGGACATCTCCCGGATGACCATCGTGGTCAACGTCGAGGAACTGCCGCTCGAGCAGGTCACCAAGCAGCTCAACAAGCTGGTGAACGTGCTGAAGATCGTGGAGCTCGACCCGGCTCAGTCGGTCCAGCGCGAGCTCACGCTGATCAAGGTGCGGGCCGACGCCGACAACCGCTCCAGCGTGCTGGAGCTGGTCAACCTGTTCCGCGCGCGCTGTGTCGACGTCGCCTCCGACGCGGTGACCATCGAGGTCACCGGGACGCCGGACAAGCTGGAGGCCTTCATCAAGGTCCTGGAGCCGTTCGGCATCAAGGAACTCGTCCAGTCGGGCATGGTGGCCATCGGCCGCGGTGCCCGTTCCATCACCGACCGCTCCCTCCGGGCCCTGGACCGGACCGCGTGAACCGGATCGCGGAGCCGTACGAAACCCTGAAAGGTTCAAGCCAGTGACTGAGATCTTCTACGACGACCAGGCCGACCTGTCGATCATCCAGGGCCGTGTCGTGGCCGTCATCGGGTACGGCAGCCAGGGCCACGCCCACGCCCTGTCCCTCCGCGACTCCGGCGTGGACGTCCGCGTCGGCCTGCCCGAGGGCTCCAAGAGCCGGGAGAAGGCCGAGGCCGACGGGCTCCGGGTGCTCACCCCCGCCGAGGCGGCCGCGGAGGCCGACCTGATCATGATCCTCGCGCCGGACCACATCCAGCGTCACCTCTACACCCAGGACATCCTGCCGAACCTGCAGGAGGGCGACGCGCTGTTCTTCGGTCACGGCCTGAACATCCGCTACGGCCTCATCGAGGCCCCCGAGGGCGTCGACGTCGCGATGGTCGCCCCCAAGGGCCCGGGCCACCTCGTGCGCCGCCAGTACACCGCCGGCCGCGGCGTGCCGTGTCTGGTCGCGGTCGAGAAGGACGCCACCGGCGAGGCCTGGCCGCTGGTGCTGTCCTACGCCAAGGGCATCGGCGGCACCCGCGCCGGCGCGCTGAAGACCACCTTCACCGAGGAGACCGAGACCGACCTGTTCGGCGAGCAGGCCGTGCTCTGCGGCGGCGTGTCCGAGCTGATCAAGGCCGGGTTCGAGACCCTGATCGAGGCCGGCTACCAGCCCGAGGTCGCCTACTTCGAGTGCCTGCACGAGATGAAGCTGATCGTCGACCTCATGTACGAGGGCGGCATCCACAAGATGTACTGGTCGGTCTCCGACACCGCCGAGTACGGCGGCTACTCCCGCGGTCCGCGCGTCGTGACCGAGGAGACCAAGAAGGAGATGAAGCGCATCCTCGCCGAGATCCAGTCCGGCGAGTTCGCCAAGGAGCTCGTCGACGAGTTCGACGGCGGCCAGAAGAAGTTCACCGCCTACCGCGAGGAGCTGGCCGAGCACCCGATCGAGAAGACCGGCGCCAAGCTCCGCCCGATGATGAGCTGGCTGAAGTAGGCCGTCCGGCCGCCCGAGGCCGCCGCCGTACGGCTCCCTCCCCGGAGGGGGCCGCACGCACGACAGGACGCCCCCGCGACGATCCGTCCGTCGCGGGGGCGTCCTGTTTTTCTCCCGACCCCGGGAGACCCTCCGCGTCCCCGGCCGGGCTCACCCGGACGGGGACGCGGAGCAGGAGGGTCACCGGGGACGGCGTTCGGGCGGTGAGAGGGGGTGCTCACGCCGTCCCCGGGGGTTCTTCTAGCGGGCGACGAAGACCTGAGTCCAGTACGGCGTGCCGTTGGCGCTCTTGACCATGCCCGCGCCGATGAGGTTGTACTTGCAGTTCATGATGTTGGCCCGGTGACCGGAGCTGTTCATCCAACCGGCGACCACGGAGGCCGGGTTCCCGTAGCCCGCGGCGACGTTCTCCGCGAACGCCGATCCGCCGGTGAAGCCCGCCGCGCGGATGCGCTCCACGAAGGTGGGGCCGCCGGGGAACTGGTGCGTCATCTGGTTGCGCTCGGCCTGGGTGGCCGAGTGGTCGTGCGCGGCCCTGTTGAGCTGCGGGTCGTGCTTGAGCGGACCGCAGCCGCCCTTCTGGCGCTCGATGTTCGTCAGGCGCACGACCTCGTTCTCCTCGGCCGAGCCGACCGTGCCTGGGTCACCGGTGGGGGCGGTGGTGGGAGGCGTCGTCGGCTTGGTGGGCGTCGCGGTCGGCTTGGACGTGGGAGGCGTCGTGGGCTTGGACGTCGCGGTCGGCTTGCCGGTGGGCGTCGCCGTCGGCTTGGTGGGCGTCGCGGTCGGCTTGGACGTGGGAGGCGTCGTGGGCTTGGACGTCGCGGTCGGCTTGCCGGTGGGGGCCGCGGTGCCGGTCGGCGTCGGCTTGGGGGCGGTGGTCGCGGTGGTCGTGGAGGCGAACACCTGGGTCCAGTACGGCGTGCCGTAGGCGTTCTTGGCGTAGGCCACGGCGATGTGGGTGAGCTTGCAGTTCAGGATGTTGGCCCGGTGGCCGCTGCTCCTCATCCACGCCCTGTGGACGGAGTCCGCGCTGCGCTGGCCCCGGGCGATGTTCTCGGCCCAGCTGCGGAGCGGGGAGAACCCGGCGTTCCGGATGCGGTCACCGGGGCTGCGGCCGTCCTTCGAGTAGTGGTGGAAGTAACGGTTCTGCGCCATGTCGGTCGAGTGGCCCAGAGCCGCGGCGTACAGCCTGGCGTCGAGGACGAGCGGGGCGCAGCCGTAGTCCGCGCGGACCCGGTTGACGAGGTCGACGACCCGCTTCTCGGCGGGACGCACCACCGGCGCGGTGGGCGCGGGGGTGGGGACGGCCGTGCCGGTGGGCGCGGGGGTGGGAGCGGCGGTGCCGGTCGGCGTGGGGACCGGGGCGGCGGTGCCGGTCGGCGTGGCCGTCGGGACGGCCGTGGGGACGGCGGTGCCGGTCGGGGCCGGGGTGGGGGTGGCCGTGCCGGTCGGCGTCGGCGCCGGGCCGGAGGGCAGGGAGCCGGTCAGGTTCAGCCGGGGCGTGGTGACGCTGTTCCCGCCGCTGGTGTAGGTGACGCCCTTGCCGGAGCTCCGGAGCTTCGTCAGGACCTCGGCCACGGTCGCGTCCGGCATGGCCTGCCGCATCAGGGCGAAGGCGCCGGCCACGTGCGGGGCGGCCATGGAGGTGCCGCTGAAGCGGGCCCAGGCGTTGTTCGGGACGCTGGACTGGATCTGCACGCCCGGGGCGAAGACGTCGAGCAGCGCGCCGCGGTTGGAGAAGGACGCGACCCCGTCGCCGTTGTCGGTGGCGCCCACCGTCACGGCGCTGGAGATGCAGGCGGGCGAGCCGACGGCGGCGCCGTACCCGGAGTTGCCGGCGGCGATCACGGTGGCGACGCCGCGGCCCAGCAGCACGTCGATCTCGGACTTGATGCCGTTGCCCGAGGGGTTGGTGTCGCAGGAGGAGGCGAACTGACCGCCGCCGAGGCTCATGTTGGCCGAGGCGATCTTACGGGTCTTGCTCAGTTCCGCGACGTAGTTCAGCGCGCGCTTCTGGTCGGAGGTGTAGGACAGGACGCACGGCGCCCGTCCGCCGCAGGCGTCCGCGTTGTCGAACCGGGTGAACACCTGGATGGCGATGATGCCCGAGTCGGGGGCGACGCCGTTGCTGTTGATGCCGGTGGCCTTCTTGCCCGAGGTGATGCCGGCCACGTGGCTGCCGTGCGTGCACAGGCTGCCGTTGTTGCACTTGGCCGTCTCGGCGTTGGCGGCGCCGGGGCCGATCTGCGAGTTCTCACCGCTGGGGCAGAGGGAGAACGACCCCTGCCTGCTGTCCGTGGTGGAGAAGCACGCCTCGGCGACGATGCGGCCGGCGAAGAACGGGTGGTCGCGGTCGATGCCGGTGTCCAGGACCGCGACGTCCCAGCCGGCTCCGGTGAAACCGGACGTGTGGGCCTTGTCGGCGCCGATCACGTTGATGCTGGTCCCCAGGGCGGTGGGACGGCTGAGCCGGTCCTCGTAGATCGCCTCGATGCGCTTGTCGTCGTCGAGCTTGGTCAGCGTGGCCTTGTCGACCTCCATGACGAAGAAGTCGCGCGCGGGCGGCTGCTCCGGTACGTCGGTGGTCTGCGACAGGGCCTCGGCGCTCTTGGCGACGGGCGCCACCTGCTGCCCGCGGTCCACCTCGACGACGGCGCGGACGGTCTCGCCCTTCTGCACCTCGGCCTTGAGGGCCGGGTCGACGACGGGGGCGCCGGTGGCGGGGGGCGCGCTGGCGGCGGGCGCGGTGGGAGTGGCGCTGGGGGGCGCGGCGTAGGCCGCGGGGGCGGCGACCAGGGTCGCGGCGGTGGCGGCGAGCACGGTGGCGCTCGCAAGGAGAGACCGCAGTCTCAATGTTCCTCCGGGGGTGAGAGGTCCGGCGAGCATGCCTGTGCGGTGTCACTCGGCCGGCCGTACGGGGCGTGTCCTGCGGGGACACATGGGGGAGGGGAGTCGTGGGCGCTCCGGGCGAGAGCCGGAGCGCGTGAACCGATGGCGGTTCCCGGGCTCCCGACGGTCCTCTCCGCAAAGGAGATCATCGGGAAGCGGGGACCATGGTACATATGGGACTGGAGCGATGGAAGGGAAAGTTTGTCGATTGGGCGGATGAACTCCGCGAAATATTCTGTACTCGCCACGTTCTTGAGGAAGACCTGTTCCCGGCGGTGTTGAGGTGCGAAGCCGCAGCTGAGAGCGTCCACACGGCGGCGCCCCCGCGACGATCCGTCCGCCGCGGGGGCGTCCCCATCTCCCGGTGTGGTCCGGGAGCGACCCCGTCCCACCCGCCGTGACTACCCGGACAGCGGCCACGGGAGGCGAGAGGTCTGGGGGAACCGGTGGGGGTCGCACCGCGCCGCGCGACGCCCCACCGGTTCGGTGGTGCTACTTGGCGACGAAGACCTGAGTCCAGTACGGCTCGCCCTTGGTGTTCTTGACCATGCCGGCGCCGATGAGGGTGAACTTGCAGTTCATGATGTTGGCCCGGTGGCCGGAGCTCTTCATCCAGTCGCTGACCACGGCCGCCGGGGTCCTCTGGTTCCAGGCGACGTTCTCCGCGAACGCCGAGCCGCCGGTGAAGCCCGCGTTCCGGATGCGCTGCACGAAGTCGGGGCCGTCCGGGAACTTGTGCGTCATCTGGTTACGGGCGGCCTGGGTGGCCGAGTGGTCGTGGGCGGCCTTGTTCAGCTGCGGGTCGTGCTTGAGCGGACCGCAGCCGCCCTTCTGACGCTCGATGTTCGTCAGGCGCACGACCTCGTTCTCCTCCGCCGTCCCCACGGTGCCCGGAGGCGTCGTCGGGGTGGTGGGGTTCCCGGTCGGCTTGGCCGTGGGCGTCGGCGTGCCCGTGGGCGCAGGGGTGGGGGTCGGGGTGCCCGTGGGGGAGCACGACAGCCGGGCTGCCTTGGACTTGGCCGCGTTGCCGCGGTAGTCGACGATCACGGCGTAGTAGGTCCGGGGGGCGGGACCGCACTTGACCTTCAGGGTGAACTGCCCGTTGACCCCGACTCTGGCGCCACTCTTGAGTGTGCGGTCCGGGCCTCGCCTGGCCTGCTTGATGCGGATGCGGAGCAGCGCCCTGTCGTCACAGCCCGCCCGGGTCCCGGTCACCTGGATCTTCCCGGCGGCGTTGACGGTGGGGGCGGACACCTGCACCTGGCAGGTGTCCCGTGGGGCCGCCGCGGCGTGGGCCGCGGCGACCGGGGTGCTCAGTGCCGCCAGACTCCCGATGCAGACGAGCGCTCCCAGCGGTCTGCGCATGTCGGTTCCTCCAGAGGTTTAGACGCTGGATGGAACCCGCATTCTGTCGGGGGTAGATCCCCCTTGTCACGATTTTTAAGGAAAAGATAAGGGACTCCGGTAAACCAGAGTGATCGTTGAGGCGTCTGCGATCAACACCTCACGGGCTTTGACCAGGAGCACTCGAGCTCTGGAACGTTCGATGCCTCCCGGAGCGTGCGGACGTCAGAAATTTCGGCCGGTGCGGTCCGGCTGAACTCCGCGAGGCGGATGGCGATCTTGTCCTCGATGTCCTTGGGGGAGGCGGACAGGTACTGGTTGATCATGATCGAGAAGACCAGGAGTTCGTCGTCGGCACTCCGCACGTAACCGGACAGGGACGTGACACCGGTCAGCGAGCCGGTCTTGGCGTGGACGTTGCCGGCCGCGGGGGTGCCGCGCATCCGGCTGCGCAGGGTCCCGCCGTCCATCCGGTCCGGATCGCCCGCGATCGGCAGCGAGCCGTACCAGGTGGGGAACCAGGGCTTGCCGCGCAGTTCGAGCAGCAGCCCGGCGACCCCGCCGGGCGTCAGGCCGTCGACGCGGGACAGGCCCGAGCCGTCCCGCATCCGCAGCGTGGGCATGCCGTTGGCCCGGGCGAAGGAGGTGATCGCGGCCAGCCCGGCGCTCCAGGTCCCGGCCCCGGAGACCTTGCGCCCGAGGGACTTGGTCAGGATCTCGGCGTGCATGTTGTTGCTGAGCTTCATGAACGGCACCAGCAGCTCGCTCAGCGGCATCGAGCGGCGCTCGGCCACGGTCGCGGCTCCCGAGGGGGTCGCCCCGCGCGCCGTACGGCCGGCCACCCGCACCCCGTGCCTGTCCAGGGCCGCGCGGAAGAGGGAGGCCGCGTAGCCGGTCGGGTCGTTCACGGTGACCCACTCGTCGTAGCCGTCCGCCACGGTCCCGGTGACCAGGACCGTGTTGGTGCCGTGCCGCCGCTCGACGAGCACGTCGGTCTCGGTCCCGGTCGTCGCCCGGTTCTCGATCTTCAGGTAGTCGGTCTCCGGGGTGGTGGAGATCTTCGCGGGCCTGCCGGGGGCGTCGCCGGGCGCGACCGAGACGATCACCGACCCGGCGTCGTAGTCGGTGTCGGGGGAGGCCGTCAGCGCCGAGATCTGCCCGGCGTAGTAGTACGGCTCGTCGTCCCAGGACCAGTCCGTGCCGAGCCGTACGTCGTCGAACCAGGTGTCGTCGGCGACGAGCCTGCCGGTGACCCTCCTGATCCCGGCCGCCGCCACCTTCGCGGCCAGGGCGTCGTAGTCGGCGGCGAGCACGGTGGGGTCGCCGGTGCCCTTCAGGTACAGGTCGCCGGTGAGGGTGGAGCCCGTGCGGCGGCCGGTGGACAGCACGCTCGTGGTGAAGCGGAAGTCCAGACCGAGGCCGTCGACGGCGGCGGCCGAGGTCACCAGCTTGGCGTTGGAGGCGGGGGTGAGGATCTTGCCGTTGTCCTGGCCGTAGAGCTCCTCGCCGGAGGCGGCGCTGCGCACCACCACCCCGGCCCGTGCCGGGACGAGACGCTCGTCGCCGAGGATCCGGTCGATGTCGGCGACCAGGTCGGCGACGCCGGGATCGGGCTGCTGGGCGGCCGCCGGAGCCGAGGCCCAGGCCATGCTCGCCAGCAGCAGGAGGGAGAGGGTGATTCGTCGTGATGGCCGCATCGCTGCTCCAGGATCACTAGACGTCTGCGGTGATCGTGCGGAACGGTGGACCGGTTGACAATATGAAAAAACGTCTTGTTTCCGGTCTACCGAGCGGTCATTTGGTGCGATTCAATGTGCGAATGGTCACACCGGCGTCCGCTCCCGCCGTCGTCACCGTGCCGCGCAGCATGCGCATCGGCTACGGTGTCGGCTCAGTCTCCACCGCGACGTTCTCCACGGTCCCCGGATTGTTGTTGTTGTTCTACATGACGAACGTCCTGGCGGTCCCCGCCTGGATCGCGGGCCTGGTGGCCTTCCTCCCCAAGATCTGGGACGTCGTCGTCAACCCGTGGGTCGGCCAGCGCTCCGACCGCACGGTCTCCCGGTTCGGCGCCCGCCGCCCGTGGATGCTGGCCGGGGCGATCGCGCTGCCCGTGACCTTCGCCGCGACGTTCGCGGGCCCGCCGCTCACCGGCCTGCCCGCCGCCGCCTACGTCGCGTTCTGCTACTTCCTCACCGCCACGGCCTACGCCCTGTACGAGGTCCCCTACAAGGCGATGGCCGCGGAGATGACCGACGACTATCACGAGCGGTCGTCGATCCTGCAGTGGAAGATGGTCTTCGTCGGCCTGGCGATCCTGCTGTCCGGCGCCGTCGCGCCCGCCATCGCGGGCACCGACGTCTCGGGCTACCGGCTCATGGGCCTGGTCATCGGGGTGGTGCTGTTCGGCTCGATGATCGCCGCCTTCCTGCTCACCGCCCGGATCCCGGTGGTCACCAGGGCCGAGTCGGAGCCGTCGATCAAGGCGCAGTTCGCCGCGGCCCGCACCAGCCGGCCGTTCATGGTGCTGCTCGGCCTGAGCTGCGCCCAGATGTTCGCCGCCGGCACGCTGCTGGCCGGCGCGCCGTACTTCGCCACGTACACCCTGGACAACCCCGCGGCCACCACCACGCTCTTCCTGTGCGTCGTCGGCCCGCTGCTGGTCACGATGCCCGGGTGGGTACGGCTGTCGCGACGCTACGACAAGCGCGGGGCGATGGTCCTGGGCTCGGCGCTGTTCCTGGCCGGCACGGTCGCGATGGCGTTCTCGGCGCAGCTCGGCGCGGTGTACGCGCACGCGTGCGTGCTGGTGGTGGGCATCGGCTACGCCGGGCTCCAGCTGCTGCAGTTCTCCATGCTGTCCGACGTGATCGTCTATGACGCGGCGGTCACCGGCAAGCGCCGGGCGGGGGTGTTCACCGGCCTGTGGACGGCCGCCGAGACCGTCGTCTTCGCCTTCGGCGCGCTCGTGCTGGGCTGGATCCTGGGGGTGTCCGGCTTCGTGGAGTCGGACCCGAAGACGCCGGTGGAGCAGCCCGAGTCGGCCATCCAGGCCGCGCTGTACGGCAGCACGCTGATCCCCGCGCTCTTCATGGGGGTCGCCATCGTGCTGACGCTGCGCTACACCCTCACCGCGGCCAAGCTCAGGGAGGCCGGGCAGCTCAAGTCTGCCGAGGCGTGACGCTCAGGCCAGCTGAGGTGTGATCACGACGAAGGCGCAGTCTCCGAAGGAGATCACGTCGCCCGGCCGGACCCTGGCCGGGCCGACGAGGCGCCAGTCGTTGAGCCGGGTGCCGTTGAGGGAGCCGAGGTCGACGAGGATCCAGTCGTCGGCGTCGCGGCGCAGCTCGGCGTGCACCCGTGAGACGGTCAGGTCGGCCAGGACCAGGTCGCAGGCCGAGCCCCGTCCGACGACGTAGCGGGTGCGGGCGTCGCCGGGCAGCGCCAGCTTGGGCAGCCGGGGACGCCGCCAGGCGGACTCCACGCGCGTGGTGAAGTCGGAGACGGAGGCGACGACCTCGGTCACCAGGCGCCGCAGGCGGCCCCGCTGGGGGAGGTCGGCGACCAGTTCGTCCAGCTCACCCTGGTTGCGGGCGCGCAACGCCATGTCGACACGGCCCAGGAACGTGTCGTGGGAGAGCCGGCCTTCGACGGCGCGGTCGCGGAGCTCGTTGATCGCACGATCACGGTCTCCGTCGGATGCGCGTGCCGGAGGATGCGTCGAGCTCATCTCCCGAGTATCGGTCCCAACGGCGACGCCTGTCCAGAATATGCGGATCTCTCGTCTTCGCTTGCCGTGACCATACTGAGTATGCATACTCAGTATGCATGGCGATCCGACAAGGGCTCCTCGCTCTGCTGAGCCGAGGACCCCGATACGGCTACCAGTTGCGCACCGAGTTCGAGGCGTCGACGGGGGCGACCTGGCCGCTCAACATCGGCCAGGTCTACACGACGCTCTCGCGCCTGGAGCGCGACGGCCTGGTGGCCTCCGGCGACCAGGACGACCAGGGCCGGGTCGTCTACTCGATCACCGAGGCCGGTCGGACCGAGATGGAGCGATGGTTCAGCACCCCCGTCGCCCAGTCCGACCGGCCGCGGGACGAGCTGGTCATCAAACTGGCGATGGCGGTGGCCGCCGGCGCGGAGGTGCGGCCGGTGATCCAGGCCCAGCGCGCCGCGACGATGCGCACGCTCCAGCGGCTCACCCGGACCAAGCGGGCGAGCACCGACGGACCGGCCCAGACGCTGGTGCTCGAATCGATGATCTTCCAGGCCGAGGCCGAGCAGCGCTGGCTCGACCACTGCGAGGCCGTGCTGGCGGCCTCCCCCCAGACGCAGGAGAAGCAAGCATGAGTTTCGAACCGGTCGTACGGCTGGCGGACGCGACCCGCGTCCACGGCGACGGCCCGCAGGCCGTACACGCCCTGAAGGGGGTGAGCCTGGAGGTCGCCGCGGGAGAGCTGGTCGCGGTCATGGGGCCCTCCGGGTCCGGGAAGTCCACCCTGCTGAACCTCGCCGGCGGTCTCGACACGCCCACCTCGGGCTCGGTGACCGTGGAGGGCACGCCGCTGACGAGCCTGACGGACAAGGAGCGCGCGGCCCTGCGCCGCAGGCGCGTCGGCTACGTCTTCCAGGACCTCAACCTGATCCCCTCGCTGACCGCCGCCGAGAACGTGATGCTCCCGCGCGAGCTGGACGGGGTGCGGGCGGGGCGGGCCCGGCGCGAGGCCCTGCAGGCCCTGGCGGAGGTGGGGCTGGAGGAGCCCGACCGCTTCCCCGACGAGCTGTCCGGCGGCCAGCGCCAGCGGGTGGCGATCGCCCGCGCGCTGGCCGGTGAGCGGCGGCTGCTCCTGGCCGACGAGCCCACCGGCGCGCTGGACACCCCCACCGGCGACGACATCCTCCGGCTGCTGCGCGCCCGCTGCGACGCCGGGGCCGCGGTGCTGCTGGTCACCCACGAGTCCCGCTACGCCGCCTGGGCCGACCGGGTGGTCTTCCTGCGCGACGGCGAGGTCGCCGACACCACCGAGGCGGAGCTGGAGACGGCCCGATGAGCGCGGAGCAGGCGGGGAACGGATCGGGGGGCCGTACAGGAAAGGGCGGAAAGGGGGAGCGCCCGCCCGCAGCCGGGCGCTCCCCGTTCGCCGCGTTCCTGGCGGCCCTGCGGATCTCCCGCCGGGACATCCGGCGGGCCAGGGGCCGCAGCGCCCTGATCATGGTCATGATCGGCCTGCCGGTCATGCTCTTCTCCGGGGCCGCGACCTGGCTCGCCACCGAGGACATCGCCCCGCACGAGTCCCTGGCCTGGGACATGGGCGCGGCCGACGCGCGGCTGGACGGATCGACGTTCGGCGAACCGGTGCGGCAGAGCGCCGACGGCAACGTCCGGTTCGACGAGGACGGGGCCCAGCCGAACCGCAACAAGCGGAGGGACCTGTCCCGGCAGGAGATCGTCTCGCTGTTCGGCCCCGGCAGCCGGGCGGTGCCCTCCCGCACTTCGTGGACGGGGTACCAGGGTCCCCGGGGATACCGGGAGATCGACGTCCGGGAGATCGACCTGAGCGACCCGATCACCGCGGGCATGTACCGCCTGCTGTCGGGGCGCCTTCCCCGGGCGGCGGGGGAGATCGCGGTGAACCCCGGCCTGGGCCTGCGTCCCGGGACGGAGATCACCCTGTCCAGGACGTCCTCCGCCGCCACGGTCGTGGGCGTGGTCGAGTCACAGAGGTATCCCCACCACAGGCAGATCGTCGCACCGCCCGGCACCGTGCTGGCCGACGGGAAGAGGGTCACCACCGAGTGGCTCGTGGACACGCCCGCGCCGGTCTCCTGGCAGAAGGTGCGCGAGCTCAACCGCAAGGGCCTCGTCGTGGCCTCCCGCGCCGTGATCACGGATCCGCCGCCGTCCGGCGACATGGAGGATCCGGCTCCCGGCGACCCGTGGCGCCTCAATGGCGTGGTGATGGCCGTCACCGGCGTCGGCCTGGTCGTGCTGGAAGTCGCGTTGCTGGCCGGTCCGGCCTTCGCCGTCGGGATCCGGCGCCGCCGCCGGGAACTGGCGCTGATCGCGGCTCAGGGCGGCAGCGCCCGTCACCTGCGCTGGATCGTGCTCGCCGACGGGCTCACCCTCGGACCGGCCGCCTCGGTGCCCGGTGCGGCGCTCGGCGTCGCGGTCGTGGCCGCGATGAGTCCGTTCGTCCACCGCGGTCCCTTCGACGTGCCGCTGAACTGGGTCGTCCTGGTGGCGCTCCTGGGTGTGGCCAGCGGCCTGCTCGCGGCGCTCGTCCCGGCCGTGCAGGCTGCGCGTACGAACGCGGTCACCGTGCTGGCGGGCCGTCGCGGGCGGGCCGTGGGTGGCAGGGGCCGGCCCGTGGCGGGTTTGGCGCTGGTGGCGGTGGGGTTGGCGCTCATCGGTCATTCAGCGCAGAACGGGAGCAGGGGATTCTGGTCGGCGGGCGACGCCGGACTGCTCGCCGGGTTCGGCCTCGGCCAGCTCGGCCTGGTCCTGCTGACGCCGTGGCTGGTCCGCGCCGCGGCGGGGACGGCCGCGCGGCTGCCGCTGCCACTGCGGATGGCCGCCCGTGACGCCGCCCGCAACCGGAGTCGCACGGCGCCCGCGGTTGCCGCGGTCATGGCCGCCGTCGCCGCGTTCACCGCGACCGCGGTGATGGCCTCCAGCGACCTCGCCCGCGCCGAGGAGCGCGACTTCCCCTCCTATCTTCCCGGCAGCGCGGTCGTGCGGCTCTTCGACGCCGAACCCCGGCTCTGGACCGAGGTCAAGCAGGCCGCCGCCGAGGCGCTGCCCGGTGTGCCGTTCGTCGAGGCGGGCGACCTCGCGGAGCCGGGAAGGTCGCTCACCGGAGTGTGGGTGACGAGCGGTGACTGCGGCGAGCCCTGCCCGGCCCTGCACTCCGGTGAGCTCGGCCCGCTGCCCGTGGGCGGGGTGGACCTGCTGCGGCACGTCCTGCGCGGGACCGATCCGGTGGCCGAGGCCGCCTTCGCCGAGGGCAAGGCGGTGGTCTTCGACCCGAGACTGATCGAGGACGGGAAAGTCTCCTTCGAGACCCGGGACGAGGCCGTCGACGTCCACAGCCTTCCCGCCGTCGCCGTGCGCGACAGGGGGCTGGTGCCGGTGGCCGGTGTGCTGCCCTCCCGGGCGGTGGCCGGGCTCGGCCTGGAGGTCCGCCACGGCCGGCTGATCGTGGATCCGGCGGTGCACCGGACCTCCGCCGAGGAGATCGAACGGCTGGACGCGGTGGTGCGCGAGGTCAGCTTCTCGGCCAATGCGCAGATCGATGACGGTATCGACCGGGACAGCACGGCGGTCCTTCTGGTCCTGGCCGTCGCCGCGACGGTGCTGGTCCTCGGCGGCACCTTCGCGGCCACCGGCCTGGCCGCCGTCGAGGGCCGGCCGGACCGGACCACGCTGGCCGCGGTGGGAGCGCCCGCCCGGGTGCAGCGGCTCCTGGTGGCCGGCCAGGCGGCGTTCATCGCCGGGCTGGGGGTGGTCACGGGCATGGTGGCCGGCATGGTGCCCGCCGTCGCCGACGCCGTCGGAGCCGCCCGCCACGAGGCCGATTGGCGCAGGATGTTGCCCGATCCCGAACGGCCGGACCAGGTGGCCGGGTTCCTGATCGACGTGCCCTGGCCCGCCCTGGCCGCCATGCTGGTCGGCCTGCCGCTGGCGGCGGCGCTCCTGGCGGGACTGTGCACCCGCACCCGCCTGCCCCTCACTCGGCGGCTGTCCTGACCGCCCCGGTCCCGGTGGGCGGGCTCTGCGCCCACCGGGACCGGGGGAGGCCTACGGCAGGGTGATGCGGATCTTGGACTGCTTGTGCGGGAGCTTCTCCCAGTCCTCCATGAACCTGGCCGCCAGGCCGTGCTTGGCGGCCAGGTCCAGCAGCGTCTCGGTGCGGTAGTAGAAGTCCTCGCGCAGGACCTGGTGCTCGCGCCCCTCGGTCCGGTCGAAGGTGAAGTCGAACCAGCCGCCGGGGCGCATGACGCGGCCCACGTGGGCGAAGCACTCCTCGATCACGTGCAGCGGGGAGTGGGAGAACACGCTGTGCGCGTGGACCACGTCGAAGGAGGCGTCGGGCAGGAACTCGAACTTCAGGTCCCTGACCGGGGTCAGGTGGGGGAGCTTGTCGCGCAGGCCGTACTGGGCCAGGGTGTGCTGGGCGGCGATGAGGATGTCGGGGGAGATGTCCAGGCCGTAGTAGCCGCCGGCGTCGAGATAGTCGATGAACAGCCGGCCGGCGCGCAGGTTGCCGCAGCCGATCTCCAGCATCCGATGGTCGGGGCGCAGGCCGTGCCCGACCAGATAGTCGAACTGCATCTTGCCCAGGGCCAGCCAGCGGTCGTGCGACTTGCTGCCGACGGCCGCCTCGGGGTTGCGCGCGGTGTCGGACTTCATCACGGCCCGGTAGTAGCTGACGTGGTCGGTGGTGCGCAGCCGCAGCCAGGTGTCCCTGGCCAGCCTCCGGAAATGGGGGACGATCCGGTTGGGGTGCCGTACGGCATAGCGGATCTGATGGATGGGGTCCGTACGGGTCATCTCAGGTCACCTGGTCCTCCGTGAGCAGGTACGCGAAAACGACCGGCCCCTGCGGAGAAGACGAGCACCGCACGACGGCCGGGCCATGGAGCCCATGCTTACCGGAACCGGGCCGTTCAAAAGTGGGGAACGGCTCGCTCCTGGCTCCCCGATTACCCGGAGCGTACGTTGCCCCGGCCACGGCTGTCCCGGATGTCCGCGAATCAGTCGCGGACATCCGGAGTGACCGGTCCCCGGCGTCGGCGCGGATCAGTCCCTGACGTCGGCGCAGACGACGTGGGCGCCCAGCTCGACCATGCGCTGCTCACTGCGGGCGTCGGCCACCCGCGCCATCAGGATCGGCGCCTCGCTCGCCGCGAGCTGCGGCAGCCGGGCGCGCACCCCGCGGTGCAGGTCCCGCACCACGTCCTCGGCCGCGGACATGTGCACCTTGACGTGCAGCATGATGCCGGTGGCGCCGGAGGCCGTGCGCGCTTCGGAGATCCACACGTGGTGGATGAGCGGGAAGTCCGCCAGGAGCTGGGCGATCGCCACGCGCAGCGCGGGCAGGATCGGGTGGGTGCAGCGCTTGTAGCCGGGATCGACCATCTGCATCGGCCCCGACAGGTGCGGGCGCGGCGCGGGGATCCAGGGCTGCTCGGCCGGGGAGGACGCGGGGGTCCTGGGCGGGCTCGACTGCGCGGCCGGGCTCACCTGTGTCATCGGGCGCATCGTTGAGGTCCGCGACACCGTGGCCATCGCCCCGGTGGCGTACGCGGTCGGCGCGGCGCCGGACAGGGCCGGGGTCGGGCCGCTGCGGGTGGAGCGCAGGTACCGGTGCAGGTCCTCGATCGGCACCGCCGCCGCGGTGGGCCCGGCCGCGTCGATCACGATCTCCCGGACGCCGGTGACGCGCTGGATGTCGAGGATGGTGTCGGCGTCGCACTCCGACAGGGAGTGGGTGCCGTGGTGCCGTGCGTAGGTCTCGGCCGAGGTGTATCCGAGCAGAACTCGTTCACCGGCCTGGGTCGTGCCGAGGACGACGGAGCGGTCCGGCCGTACGGCGACCAGAAGTCCCCATTCGGCCAACGCCGCCAGCAGCCGATGCGGACCGCCGTGCTGCGCGAGCACGTCGCCGAGAGCGGGGTTCCCGATGCTCATATGACGAACGATAGGTAGAGGACCACGGCTTATGAGGGTAATCGGGAAGATTTATGGCAAGCAATACCAACTTCAAGGTTCGGCGAATGAGATTCGGCGGGAAGGGTACCGGGCGAGGCCAGGGCGCCGGAGAGCGGTTCCCCACAGGACTCGTGCGAGCCGTGGGAACGGGGGTGCGTCAGGGGCGCCCGGCGGGGCCCTCGTCTCGGATCGCAGGACGGCGCGGGCGTCCGGCGTCTCGGATCCCGGGACACTCGTGAACGCGTTCACAAGCGCCGATAGACTGCGTGAGGTCCGTGCAGCCTTCCCGTCCCTAAGGAACCACCAGTGAACAAGCCCGTCGTACTGGTCGCAGAGGAACTCTCCGAGGCCGGTCTTGCGGTCCTGGGCGCGGACTTCGAAGTCCGCCACACCGATGGCGCCGACCGCGCCCAGTTCCTGCCCGCCCTCGCCGAGGTGGACGCGCTGATCGTGCGCAGCGCCACCCAGGTGGACGCCGAAGCCATCGCCCACGCGCCCAGGCTCCGCGTCGTCGCCCGCGCGGGCGTCGGCCTGGACAACGTGGACGTGGAGGCCGCGACGAAGGCCGGCGTGATGGTCGTCAACGCTCCCACCTCCAACATCACCAGCGCCGCCGAGCACACCGTCGCGCTGATCCTCGCCTCGGCCCGCAACGTCGCCCAGGCGCACGCCGCCCTCAAGGGCGGGGAGTGGAAGCGGTCGAAGTACACCGGTGTCGAGCTCGACGAGAAGGTCGTCGCCATCCTCGGCCTCGGCAAGATCGGCCAGCTGGTGGCCCAGCGCCTGCAGCCGTTCGGCGTCCAGCTGATCGCCTACGACCCCTACCTGCAGCCGGCCCGCGCCGCGCAGATGGGCGTGCGCCTGGTGTCGCTGGAGGAGGCTCTGCGCGAGGCAGACTTCATCACCGTGCACCTGCCCAAGTCGAAGGAGACCATCGGTCTCATCGGCGAGAAGGAACTGCAGATCGTCAAGCCGTCGGCCCGCCTGATCAACGTGGCCCGCGGCGGCATCATCGACGAGAACGCCCTCTACGCCGCGATCAAGGAGGGCCGCGTCGCCGGCGCCGGCATCGACGTGTTCCCCAAGGAGCCCGTCACCGACAGCCCGCTGTTCGAGCTGGACCAGGTCGTCGTCACCCCGCACCTGGGCGCCTCCACCCACGAGGCCCAGGAGAAGGCCGGCACCCAGGTCGCCCGCAGCGTGAAGCTCGCCCTGGCCGGCGAGTTCGTGCCGGACGCGGTCAACGTCCAGGGCGGCGCCGTCGCCGAGGACGTCAAGCCGGGCCTGCCGCTGGCCGAGAAGCTCGGCCGGCTGTTCACCGCCCTGGCCGGGGAGGTCGCCACCAAGCTCGACGTCGAGGTCCGCGGCGAGATCGCCTCCCAGGACGTCCGGGTGCTGGAGCTGGCCGCCCTCAAGGGCGTCTTCACCGACGTCGTCGAGGACTCCGTCACCTACGTCAACGCCCCGCTCCTGGCCAAGGACCGCGGCGTGACCGTGGAGCTGGTCACCAGCTCCGAGAGCCCCGACTGGCGCAACGTGGTGACCGTCCGCGGCGTCCTGGCCGACGGCCGCACCGTCTCGGTCTCGGGCACGCTGTCCGGCCCGCGCCAGATCACGAAGATCGTCGAGGTCAACGGCTACGAGATGGAGATCGAGCCGACCGACCACCTGTCGTTCTTCACCTACTCCGACCGCCCCGGCGTCGTCGGCATCGTCGGCCGCATCCTCGGCGACCACGGCATCAACATCGCCTCGATGCAGGTCTCCCGGGACACCAAGGGCGGCAAGGCGCTCATCGCCCTGACCGTCGACACCGCCATCCCGGCGGAGGTCGTCGACCAGATCACCTCCGAGATCGGCGCCGACAGCGGCCGCTCGGCGGACCTGGCCGAGTAGCCCGCGGGCCCCTCGTCTCACCCGGCCGCCGTCCCCGCGAGGGGGCGGCGGCCGTCTCAGCATGTGGGAAGTCGGTACGGCGGGCGAGACGCTGTTCCGATGGCCAGGTAACCTGGGATCAAATGCGCCAGGTTCTCGTACTCATTACCTGCCGCGGCGGGGCCTGACAGACAGGCCGGCGACCCGCCGCGGTGTGGTGGCGTTCGCTGGCCGAAGTCCCGTCGCCGGTCCGTGACCCGGGCCCGCGACCTCAGGTCCGGTCCGGCTCCGCCGATCGGAAGTCCGGACCACTCCCCTCCACTGCTTCCGTGCGACACGAGACGAGACTCACCATGTACGACATGTATCCCTGGAACCGTCCCGAGGACACCGAGGACGAGGCGGCCAACGCCGTCCAGACTGCGCTGGACCGTCGTGACAACGGCGGCGCGCCCACCCGCTGAGACGCCCGATCTGTCCGCTATCTGAGATCAGTATCCGATAATCGAGACGGAGCGGTAGGGTTCCCGCATGGACTCGCGCAACATTCGTCTGGCAGTGATCCCCGGCGACGGGATCGGGGTCGAGGTCGTCACCGAGGGCCTGAAGGTCCTGGACGCCGTGGGCGGCAAGGTGGAGACCACCACCTACGACCTCGGCGCCAAGCGCTACAACAGCACCGGTGAGATCCTTCCCGACGTCGTCCTGGACGAGCTGCGCGGATACGACGCCATCCTGCTCGGCGCGATCGGCGACCCCAGCGTGCCCCCGGGCGTGCTGGAGCGCGACCTGCTGCTCAAGCTCCGCTTCGAGCTCGACCACTACGTGAACCTGCGCCCGGTCAAGCTCTTCCCGGGCGTGGAGACCCCGCTGGCCAAGTCCCGGCCCGAGGACATCGACATGATCGTCGTCCGTGAGGGCACCGAGAGCCTGTACGCCGGGGCCGGCGGCGTGCTGCGCCGCGGCACGCCGCACGAGGTCGCCACCCAGGAGTCGCTGAACACCGCCTTCGGCGTCGAGCGCGTCGTGCGCTACGCCTTCGAGCAGGCGCTGGCCCGTCCCCGCAAGAAGCTGACGCTGGTCCACAAGACCAACGTGCTGACCTTCGCGGGCGACCTGTGGGCCCGCACGGTCGACCGGGTCAGCCTGGAGTACCCCGACGTGCAGACCGACTACTGCCACGTCGACGCGGCCTCGATGTTCTTCGTCACCCAGCCGGAGCGGTTCGACGTGATCGTCACCGACAACCTCTTCGGCGACATCATCACCGACATCGGCGCCGCCGTGGCCGGTGGCATCGGCCTGGCCGCCAGCGGCAACATCAACCCCGACGGGACCGCGCCGAGTATGTTCGAGCCGGTCCACGGCAGCGCCCCCGACATCGCCGGCCAGGGCAAGGCCGACCCCACCGCCACGATCCTGTCGGTCGCCATGCTCCTGAACCACCTGGGCCTGAGCGGGCAGGCCGCCCGGGTCGAGCAGGCCGTCGCCGACGACCTGCTGGAGCGCCAGACCAACTGGACGGCCCGGACCACCCACGAGATCGGCGACGACATCACCGCCCGAGTAGCCGGCTGAGAGCCGCCCACTCGACATTCCGGACGCGCCCGGCGGCTCCCTGAGAGAGCCGCCGGGCGCGTCTTTGTGCATTAGGGCGCCCCGGCCCTGCCGGTGAGCTCTCCGGATGCAGTAGTTTCCCGTTACCCGGTCCATCGCAGAATGGACTAAAGGGTAGACCCGCCACGAAGAGAAGGATCTCCGTCATGACCACTGCTCAGAAGCTCAGCTTCGACGTGCAGACCTCCGATCACGCTCGCACCGCGGCCGAGCGCGAGCAGGTACTGGCGAGCCCCGGTTTCGGGCAGGTCTTCACCGACCACATGATCTCGATCGACTACACCGAGGGCCGCGGCTGGCACGACGCGCGGCTCATGCCGTACGGCCCGCTGCTGCTGGACCCCTCGACCTCGGTCTTCCACTACGCGCAGGAACTGTTCGAGGGGCTCAAGGCCTACCGCCAGGAGAGCGGGTCGATCGTCTCCTTCCGACCGCAGGCCAACGCCGCGCGCTTCAACACCTCCGCCCGGCGCATGGCCATGCCCGAGCTGCCCGAGGAGACGTTCGTGGAGTCGCTGGAGCTGCTGGTGCAGACCGACCGCGACTGGGTGCCCACGACCCCGGGCCACAGTCTCTATCTGCGCCCCTTCATGATCGCCACGCAGTCGGCGCTCGGCGTCAACTACCCCTCGCAGACCTACAAGTACATGGTGATCGCCTCCCCGGCCGCCGCCTACTTCGGCGCCAGCCAGGCGGTCTCGGTGTGGCTGTCGACGGAGTACACCCGGGCGGCCCCCGGCGGCACCGGCTTCGCCAAGTGCGGCGGCAACTACGCCGCGGCCTTCGTGGCCCAGCGCCAGGCCGTCGAGCAGGGCTGTGACCAGGTGGTCTGGCTGGACGCCTTCGAGCACCGCTACGTCGAGGAGATGGGGGGCATGAACCTGTTCTTCGTCTACGGCGACCGCCTGCTCACCCCGGCCCTGACCGGCACCCTGCTGCCGGGCATCACCCGCGACTCGATCCTCACCCTCGCCGGCGACCTCGGCCTCAAGGCCGAGGAGGGCCGCCTGTCGATCGAGGAGTGGCAGGAGGGCTGCGAGTCCGGCGAGCTCACCGAGGTCTTCGCCTGCGGCACCGCCGCGGTGGTGACCCCGGTCGGCTCGGTCAAGGGCGCCGACCGCGCCTGGAGTGTCGGCGACGGCACCCCCGGCGAGGTCACCATGCGCATCCGCGAGGAACTGACCGGCATCCAGTACGGCACCCGCCCCGACCCGCACGGCTGGGTGCACAAGATCTGCTGACCTTCTCCGGGTCTTCAGGAGGGTGGGCGCTCCGCGTCTTCAGAAGCGGCCGCCCTCGTCCCACGGTATGGAGAGAGCCCGCCCACCCGGGCTCTCTCCATGTCGCCCCCCATATCGGGGGCTTGGCCGGGAGGATTGTGAGATCGGGCCGGTAGCGGTCCATCTGAGGTCCGAGAAAGAGATAGATGTCAGGCCGGAGGCGCCAACCGCGACCGGCGACGGTGGGAGCAAGCTGCATCAGGAGCTCGTGGATGGCGTTGCTGCGGTCTCCGGTGGGCGACTCCCTCACCACGATCCGGCCGTTGGTGAGTTCGACGCGGCGATCCGGCCACTGTGCGGCGATCTCCGGGAGACGTCTCTCCAGCTCTGTCTCAGTGACTTCGCCGGATTCTCTGAGCGGTCAATCGAGAACCTCTGCCATGGGTCCATCGTCCCCTCCCCGTGGTTGGGCGCGACGTGTTTGACGCGCGACGTAAAGTAATCGGAAAGATTTCCGCCCGCAGGGAGCCCGCCGGACTTCTCGTCAGTGTTTTCGAATCATGGTCAGGCCGTCGGCGATGGGGAGCATGATCGAGGTGACCCGGGGGTCGGCGGCGACCATGTCGTTGAACGCGCGCATCGCCGTGGTGGTCTCGTCGTGCTCCTGGGGGTGGGCGACCTTGCCGTGCCACAGGGTGTTGTCGACCAGGATCAGGCCGCCGGGGGTCAGGTAGGACATGATGATCTCGTAGTAGACGCCGTAGTTCTCCTTGTCGGCGTCGATGAAGGCCAGGTCGACGGCCGGGAACGTGGGCAGGTCGTGCAGCCGCTCGGCGGCGTCGCCGATCCGCAGGTCGATGCGGCCCGCGACGCCGGCCTTCTCCCAGTAACGCCTGGCGACCGACGTCCACTCCTCGCTGATGTCGAAGCAGTTGAGCTTGCCCCTGGCCGTCAGGCCGCGGGCGATGCAGATGGCGGAGTAGCCGGTGAAGGTGCCCACCTCGACGGCGTTCCTGGCGCGGGTGAGCTGGGCGATCATGGTGAGGAAGCGGCCCTGGTCCGGGGCGATCTGCATGATCGCCCGGTCGCCCATGAGCTCGCGCGTCTCCATGGCCAGCGCCTCGAGCACGTCGTCGGGCCCGGTGGTGTGGGCCAGGAGATACTGGCCGACGGCCGCTTCGAGATAAGTCGCCTTCATAACCCCTATTCTGGCCGGTGAGTCCGGTATCGAACACACGGGGTGCGCATCCGGTCGCCCACCGTACGTCTCGTATCCTGAGATCGATGTGTCAGATGGTGTCGGCGTGTGGCAGACTCCGAGGCATCATGTCCTATGGTCTGCTCATTATCGGCAGGCGCGCTGGCTGACAAGGGACACCGCCAGCGCGCAGACCTCTCACGTCCGTGAGGGGTCTTTCTTGTTTCTCAGGCCGAAGCGAGCGCGCGGCGAGGCATCGGACCGCGAAGGAGAAGACCAATGACCGACGACCGCTTCCACGTGTACGACACGACGCTGCGTGACGGAGCCCAACAGGAGGGGCTCAACCTCACGGTGGTGGACAAGCTGGCCATCGCGCGGCACCTGGACGGCCTGGGCGTCGGCTTCATCGAAGGGGGCTGGCCCGGGGCCAACCCCAAGGACACCGAGTTCTTCCGGCGGGCTCGAACAGAGCTCGACCTGAAGCACGCGCAGCTCGCCGCGTTCGGCGCGACCCGCCGGGCCGGTGTGAAGGCAGCCGACGACCCACTGGTGGCCGCACTGCGCGAATCCGGCGCGCCGGTCGTGACCCTTGTCGCCAAGAGCCACGACCGGCACGTGGAGCTGGCCCTCCGCACGACTCTCCAGGAGAACCTCGCGATGATCCGCGACACGGTCTCTCATCTCCGTGCGGAGGGACAGCGGGTCTTCCTCGACGCCGAGCACTTCTTCGACGGCTACAAGTCCAACCCAGCGTACGCGCTGGAGGTGCTGCGCACCGCCGCCGAGGCGGGCGCCTCGGTGATCGCGCTGTGCGACACCAACGGCGGCATGCTCCCCGACGAGCTGGCCGACGTCGTCCACGAGGCGGTCGGCACCGGGGCCCGCATCGGCATCCACTGCCACGACGACACCGGCTGCGCGGTGGCCAACACCCTGGCCGCGGTCAAGGCGGGCGCCACCCACGTGCAGGGCTGCGCCAACGGGTACGGCGAGCGCTCCGGCAACGCCAACCTGTTCACGGTCGTGGCCAACCTCCAGCTCAAGCGGGGCTTCGACCTGGTCCCGCGGGAGTCGCTGGCCGACATGACCCGCATCGCGCACGCGATCACCGAGGTCACCAACGTCACCCCGAACTCCCACGCCCCCTACGTCGGCGTCTCCGCCTTCGCGCACAAGGCCGGGCTGCACGCCAGCGCCATCAAGGTCGACCCCAACCTCTACCAGCACATCGACCCGGCCCAGGTCGGCAACGACATGCGCATGCTGGTCTCCGACATGGCCGGGCGCGCCTCGGTCGAGCTCAAGGGGCGCGAGCTGGGCTACGAGCTGTCGCCGGAGACCTCCCGCGACCTGGTGGAGCGGGTCAAGGAGCTGGAGGCGCGCGGCTACACCTTCGAGGCCGCCGACGCCTCCTTCGAGCTGCTGCTGCGCGACACCGTGGCGGGCGAGCGCAGGCGGCACTTCGAGGTCGAGTCCTGGCGGGTGATCGTCGAGCGGAACCGGGGCGGCGAGCTGATCAGCGAGGCCACCGTCAAGCTGCACGCCAAGGGCGAGCGGATCGTCGCCACCGGCGAGGGCAACGGCCCGGTCAACGCCCTGGACAAGGCGGTGCGGGCGGCGCTGGAGCGGCTCTACCCGGAGCTGGCCGGGGTCGAGCTGATCGACTTCAAGGTGCGGATCCTGGAGGGCACCCACGGCACCGACGCGATCACGCGCGTGCTGATCACCTCCAGCGACGCCACCGGCGAGTGGGCCACCGTGGGCGTCGACGAGAACATCATCGACGCCTCCTGGCAGGCCCTGGAGCAGGCCGTGACCTACGGGCTGCTGCGGGCGGGGCACCACGCGGACTGACCCAGGGGGTTCCCTGCGAACGGGAGGGGGGGTACGGCGGCGGCCGTACCCCCCTCCCGTCAATGGGGCGGTGTCAGGAGAGCTTCGAGCCGCTCACCCGGAGGCTGACCGCGCCGTCGGAGGTCTCCACGCTGACCTTGCCGCCGGAGCACGAGACCGAGGGCTCGCCGGTGCCGGGCACCACCACGGTGAGCAGCGACCCGGTCGAGGCGGCGGAGACGACCGCGGGGGAGGCCTGCTTCTTCAGGTAGGCGGGGGAGACCCAGCCCTGGTAGGGGTCGGACGCGCCACGCACGACCTTCGAGGTGACCGGCGTGCAGGACGGCATCGCCACCTGGACGAGCGCCGCCTTCCAGCCGGACTTGTCCTTGACCACGACCCGGCCGCCGCCGCTCGACACCTTCGACAGGTCCGCCGCCAGGTGCCAGACGGTGCGGACCTTCGAGCCCTTGGGCACGGTGTCCAGCACGGCCATCACGTCCCGCCCGTGGTTGACCAGGACCGAGCGGGTGCGCGGCACGCCGTACGCCTTGTCGGTGAGCCGGAAGCTCTGCCGGTCCTCGCCGACGGAGGAGCCGGTCAGGGCCGTGGAGGTCCCGGGCCGGAAGCGGGCCCCGGCCACGATCGGCACGTTGTGCGCCTCGGGGGACATCGTCCAGCGGCGGTAGCCGGTGTTCTCATAGGAGTGGAATCCCACGTCGACCAGGACGTCGCGGCCCTGGGCGTAGTAGGTCACGCCGAGGTGGTCCTCGTGGCCGTGGTACTTGGCCCCGGGGCCGAAGCGGATGGAGTAGAACGCCGACTCCGGCTTGTCCCACGCGGTGCGGCCGTAGACGTAGCCGTTGCCGAACACCTTCACGGTCTTCTTCGGGTGCTCGTACCCGACCGGGCGCACGTCCGCGCCGCCGTCGCCGATGGGCACCATGAAACCGTTGGGCTGGGTGGAGTGGGAGATGAAGCCCTCCAGCGACTTCCACCGCTCCTCGATCGAGGCCGGCACCTTCCTGCCGCACGCCTCGATGTTGCTCATCGCCACCTTGAGCCGGTCGTAGACGTAGATGGCGTAGCGGGGGGCCTGCTCGCGCAGCGCGCCCTGGGAGTCGACGTCGATCCGGACCGTCTCGGTCAGGCGGCGGATCGCCAGCCCGGACCACTCGTCGCGGTTGTAACGGCAGCCGATGCCCAGCAGCGCGATGTCCTGGTCGATGCCGTGGTTGTGGCCCTTCTCGTACAGGGCCGGGTTGGAGAGCATCTTGGCGTGCTCGGCCAGGCTCCCGGTCAACCAGGAGCCGCCGACGTGCCTGCTCAGGCAGACGAGGGCGGGGGCGCGCAGCGCGATCGGGTGCTCCTGCCAGGCGTACGGGCTGCCGCCGCCGCGCAGCGGGTTGTCCTTCACCCAGTCCTGGGCGATCTCGGTGGCGCGCGCCAGGTAGGAACGTTCCCCGGTGTTCTCGTAGTCGGCGACCAGCCGGCCCATCCAGCGCAACGAGTGGAAGACCATGCTCCAGGAGCGGTTGCGGTAGGGGTCGGTCCGCCAGTTGACGTTCTTGCCGACCTCGACCGCGGGCAGGTCGAGGAAGCTCAGCCGCCCGTCCATGATGTCCGGCGAGGTCGGAGTCGCCGGCAACCAGTCGCCCTGGCACTCGGCCGTGCGTTTGACCTTGTCCGTCGCCTCCGATGTCCCTGTCATCCCGCCGCTGGTCAGGAGGAGAGCGATGGAGAGTGCGATTGCTTGTGTGCGGCGGCGCACGCCTGTTCCTTCCGGGACTGGTGGGAGAGCTGATTATGCTGTCCGAATCCCACCAAACCGGTCAAGCCGAGAGATGACCTTCGCGGACATCGTTAGCAACTAGATGCGGGGAACAGGTTTGAGCGGCGGTCAGCCGCCTCGATGAGTCTCGGAGAGCCCCGGACGGAGTTTCCGACGTTTTCCGACGGAGCCCTCCGGACGGAGCCCTCCGGACGGAGTCCTCAACCGGCGACCTCCGCGGGCTCCTGCCGGGTGCTCGCCCAGATGTCCGGGCGCGGCAGCGGCCGGTCGGCTCCGACCGCGGCCGTCCACTCGGCGGTGGTGGCCACCGCCGCGAAGTTGGAGGCCATCACCACCAGCACGTGGCGGTGCACCTCCTCGGCGGTCAGCCGCCCCGCCGGGGTGGACAGCGCGACGGTCCCGGTCGCGTCCGACAGGAACTCCACGGCCAGGCCCCGGTGGTAGGCGTCGCGGGCGGTGGACTCGTCGCAGTTCTGCGTCATGTACCCCGCGACGGTCACCGTGTCGATCTCCCGGGCCTCCAGCCACGCGCCGAGGCCGGTGCGGGCGAAGGCGGAGGCCATCGTCTTGTCCACCAGGAGGTCGTACGGCCTGCCCGCCACCTCCTCGCGCAGCTCCCACCCGTGCCCGCCGGAGGCGAAGATCGGGGATCCGGCCGGGGCCGTGTGCCGGACCACGACCACCGGGACGCCGTGCGCGCGGGCGGTGTCCATCGCGGACAGGACGCTGGCCAGGCTCTCCTCGCGCGGAGGGTGGGCGATCGGCAGGTCACCGGTGAAGTACTCGTTCTGGACGTCGATGACGACGAGGGCTCGCTTCATGCCTCCCAGCCTGGAGCGGCCGGCGGCGTCCGCGTGAGGGCGGCCTCAGCCACCCACCGAGAGATTCGCGCCAAAGGTCTCCCGGTAGGCCGTCGGGGAGACCCCCACGTGACGGCGGAAGTGCGGGCGCAGCGCCACCGCCGAGGCGAAGCCCGCCCGGCGGGCCACCTGCTCGACCGGCTCGGCCGTCGTCTCCAGCAGCCGCTGGGCGTGCAGGACCCGCTGGTGCAGCAGCCACTGCGCGGGAGTGGTCCCGGTGACCTGGCGGAAGCGCCGGTCGAAGGTACGCCTGCTCATCAGCGCCCGGGCCGCCAGGCCGTCCACGGTGAGCTCGCGGTCCAGGTGCCGCAGGGCCCAGTCGAGGGTGTCGCCGAACGGGTCGCCGGTGGCCGGGGCGGGGACGGGATGGTCGATGTACTGCGCCTGGCCTCCGGACCGGTGGGGCGGCGTGACCAGCCCGCGGGCGATGCTGTTGGCCGCCTGGGTGCCGTGCGAGCGGCGCACGAGGTGCAGGCAGAGGTCGATGCCGCCGGTGCTGCCCGCGGAGGTGAGGATGTCGCCCTCGTCCACGTAGAGCACGTCGGGCCGGACCTCGACGCGCGGGTGCATCGAGGCCAGCAGCCCGGCGTAGCGCCAGTGGGTGGTGGCCGGGCGCCCGTCCAGCAGGCCGGTGGCGGCCAGCACGAACGTGCCCAGGCACAGCGAGACCACCGTCGCGCCCGCGGAGTGGGCCCGGCGCAGCGCCTCCAGCGCCTCGTCCGGGGGCGGGTCGTCGACCGACGGCCGCCGCCAGGTCGGCACGATGACCAGGTCGGCGCCCTCCACGGCGTCCAGGTCGTGCGGCGCGGCGAGGGTGACGCCCGCGTCCGTGCGGACCGGGCCGCCCTCGGCGGCGATCACCCGCACGTCGAACTCCGGCCGGTCCTCCCGCCGCTCGCCGAACACCGCGATCGGCACCGAGGCCTCGAACAGGGGGATCCGGTCGAACATCAGCACCGCGACCGTGGAGAACCCCATGGCGGGATCCTATCGGTCGGCGGTATTCCAGCCACTCGTCTCGTGAGGCCGTACGTGGCGGGATCCTATCGGTCGATGACCTCCCGGCCACTCGTCCGGCGGACCGTACCCGGTGATCCTGGTCCCATGAGACTCGCCGACATCGTGATCCCCGAGACGCCCGCCGCCCGCGCCGCGCTGGAGGCGGCCACCGCCTACTGCCCGCCCGCGCTGCTCAACCACTCGATCCGGGCCTACCTGTGGGCCGCGGCCTACGCCGACCGGCGGGGCATCGCCTTCGACGCCGAGCTGCTCTACGTCTCCTCGATGTTCCACGACATCGGCCTGGTGGCGGAGTTCGACAGCCACACGGTGCCCTTCGAGGAGGCAGGGGGCCACGTGGCGTGGATCTTCTGCGCGGGCGCGGGCTGGCCGGTCGAGCGCCGCGTGCGCGCCTCCGAAGTGATCGTCCGCCACATGTGGGACGAGGTCGACGTCGCCCAGGACCCCGAGGGCCACCTGCTGGAGCTGTCCACCGGCCTCGACATCTCCGGCCGCAACCCCCAGGACTGGCCCGAGGACCTCCGCGCCGAGGTCCTGGAGAGCTACCCCCGCCTCGGAATCGCCGAGGAGTTCACCGCCTGCATCACCGCCCAGGGCACCCGCAAGCCCGACAGCCTCGCCGGCGGCTTCGTCCGCAACGGCGTGGCCGCCCGCATCGCCGCCAACGCCCTGGACAGGTAAGCCCTGAGGGGGCGGGTACGGCGGGCCGTCTGCGGGGCGTGTTCACGGTGGGCCGGGTGCTGCCCACCCGTGAGGCGCGTCCGTGGTGGGCCAGGTGCTGCCCACCCGGGCTGCGCCGCACGACAGCCGAGCCGGCCCACGGCACGGGGCGTTCACGGCATCCGAGCAGCCGGACACCGGAGCAGCCGTGACGAAGGGCGGGCGAGGAGCGCCGGGTGGGCACCGGGGTCCACTGCCTGGTGACCAGTCTGAAGGTCAGGAGCGATGGCCTGGGCACCGCCACAGGTCCTGACGATTCGATGAGCGCTGACGCCGAGGCCGTCCTCGGCGCTGATCTACCGGAACCGCCCGGCGTCCTGGCGCCCGCGGCGGACCCGGCTGCGATACGGCGCGGCGTCGGTGGGCGACACCCGGCCCACCGCAGACCCGCTCCACGGGCGGGCGGCACACGGCTGACCACGCACCGCCGTACCCGCTCTCAGCCTCAGGACCCACCCGTACGGCGGGCAGTGGTCAGGCCTTGGGGCCGGTGCTCTGGACGACTTCGAAGGACCAGATCTCGGACCCCGAGGCGGCCGGGCCCTGGCCGTGACCATGTCCGTGGCCGTGACCCTGGCCCTGCGCCTGCCCGTGTCCGTGACCCTGGGCGCCCGCCTCGGCGGCGGCCTGGGCGTGGCCGCGCTGGAAGGCCTGGCTCTCGGTCCAGCGGGTGAAGTCCTCCTCGGACCGCCAGCGGGTGTAGACCATGTACCGGTCGGTGCCCTCCATCGGGCGCAGCAGCTCGAACCACTCGAACCCGTCGGCCGACTCCACCATCCCGGCCCGGTTCGAGAACCTGCGCTCCAGTTCCTCGCGCATCTCCGCGGGCACGGTCAGAACGTTGATCTTCACAACCGACATCGTCGCCTCCTCACGTGACTTCCACGATCACCCTACGGGCCCCGGCCCGGGCGATGCCCACGCGGTGGTCTTCGGCGGGCCGGGCTTGACCTTGCGGTATGCCAGCACGACCACCGCGCCCACGAGCCATCCGGTCAGGAGCCCGAAGAGCACGCCGTCGCCGACCAGGAAGGCGATCGGCAGGATCTCGTAGTCCAGCGATGTCCAGCGATGTCCAGCGATGTCCAGCGATGTGGTGATCCGGGTGATGAAGAGGGCGGGCAGGCGGAGCAGACTGACGAAGCCGCCCGCCAGCGCCGTACAACCCCAGCCGAGCAGGAAGAGGCCGACCGCGCCGCCCACCCATCCGAAGACGAGGACCCGGGTGGCGGCGACCTCCCTGCGGAACCGCGCCCCCTGGCTTGTCTTTACCTGCTCTCCGGCCCGGCGGGCGCAGCGGGCACGAAGATTCACAGGACACCCCTTAGCCTTGGGGGGTGCGTATAGCGAGGTTCTCCACAGGTGAAGGTGTCGGATTCGGCGTGGTCGAGGGCGGGCCGGGGGAGGAGTTCATCTCCGCGATCTCGGGGCACCCGTTCGGCCCGATCCAGTTCACCGGCGAGCGCCACTCGCTCTCCCAGGTCAGGCTGCTCGCGCCCATGCTGCCCAGCAAGGTCGTGGCCATCGGCAAGAACTACGCCGACCACGCCCGTGAGATGGGCGGCGAGGTCCCCGACGAGCCGCTGGTCTTCCTGAAGCCGTCCACCTCGGTGATCGGCCCGGCCGAGGCCATCGCCTATCCGACCGCGCTGTCGGAGCGGGTCGACTACGAGGGCGAGCTGGCCGTGGTGATCGGCCGGCTCTGCCGGGAGGTCCCGGTCGAGCGGGCCCACGAGGTGATCTTCGGCTACACCTGCGCCAACGACGTCACGGCCAGGGACCTGCAGAAGAAGGACGTTCAGTTCACCCGGGCCAAGGGCTTCGACACCTTCTGCCCGCTCGGCCCGTGGATCCAGACCGAGCTCGACCCGGCCGACCTGGGCATCACCACGACGGTGAACGGCGAGGTACGGCAGAGCTCGCGCACCTCCAAGCTCATGTACGACATCCCGGCGCTGATCGCCCACGTGAGCGCGGTCATGACCCTCATCCCCGGCGACGTCATCCTGACCGGGACGCCCGAAGGGGTCGGCCCGCTCCAGGTCGGGGACGAGGTCAGCGTCGCCATCGAAGGTATCGGCACTCTCACCAACCGGGTGGTTCCCCGTGATTAGGGTTCGTTTCGCTCCCTCGCCCACCGGCATGTTCCATGTCGGCGGCGCCCGCACCGCGCTGTTCAACTGGGCGCTGGCCCAGCAGGCGGGCGGCCGGTTCGTCCTGCGCATCGAGGACACCGACGCCACCCGCAACCGCCCGGAGTGGACCGAGGGCATCCTCTCGGCCCTGGCCTGGATCGGGATCAGCGAGGAGAGCCCGGTCTTCGAGGGACCGTTCTTCCAGTCGGCCTTCGAGCCGCAGCACCGCGAGGCCGTCGCCAAGCTGCTGGCCGACGGCAAGGCGTACTACTGCGACTGCACCCGTGAGCGGCTCCAGGAGCGCACCGGCTCCGAGCACAAGGGCTACGACGGCTTCTGCCGCGACCGCGGCCTGACCGAGGGCGCGGTGCGCTTCCGCACCCCCGACGAGGGCGTCACCGTCGTGGACGACCTGATCCGCGGCCGGGTGGAGTTCCCCAACGACGCCCAGGAGGACTTCGTCATCGCGCGCAGCGACGGCTCCCCGCTGTATGTGCTGGCCAACGCCGTCGACGACATCACCCAGGGCATCACCCACGTGGTCCGCGGCGAGGAGCACCTGGGCAACGCCCAGCGCCAGGAGCTGCTGTGGCCCGCGCTGGGTGCCAACCCGCCGGTCTGGGCGCACCTGCCGGTCATCGTCAACGAGCAGCGCAAGAAGCTCTCCAAGCGCCGTGACAAGGTCGCCCTGGAGTCCTACCGCGAGGAGGGCTACCTGGCCGAGGCGATGGTCAACTACCTGATGCTGCTCGGCTGGGGCCCCGGCGAGGACCGGGAGATCATGCCCTGGTCGGAGATGATGCCGCTGTTCAAGCTGGAGAGCGTCAACTCCGCCAGCGCCTTCTTCGACGAGAAGAAGCTGCGCGCCTTCAACGGCGAGTACATCCGGGCGCTGTCCCCCGACGAGTTCGTCAAGCGGGTCGAGCCCTGGCTCGACGCCGACTGGGACCGCGCGACCTTCGCCAAGGTCGCCGAGCTGGCCCAGACCCGCGTCGCCGTGCTGTCCGAGATCAGCGCGAACGTCGACTTCCTCTTCCTGGACGAGCCCTTCTTCGACCAGGCCTCGTGGGACAAGGCGATGAAGGGCCCGGCCGCGGAGATCCTCAGCGGCTATCTCGCCCGCCTGGAGACGGCGGAGATGGACCCCGAGTCCCTGAAGACCGCCCTGGAGGAGGTCGGCGCCGAGCACGGCCTCAAGCTCGGCAAGGCGCAGGCGCCGGTCCGGGTGGCGATCACCGGCCGGACCGTCGGCCTGCCGCTGTTCGAGTCGATCGAGGTCCTCGGCCGCGAGCGCTCCACAGCCCGGCTGCGGGCCGCTCTGGAGCGTCTGCAGGGCTGACGACGGTCTTCACCGCACCGGGTACGGCCTCCGCCGCACCCGGTGCGCTCTTCCGCACGCCCGGTACGGCTCTCGCCGCGCGGAGCACGGCCTCCGCGGGACCGGGCACGGCTCCCGCGAGGCCGAGGGCGGCTCCGGCGGCCATGGCCAGCCAGACGCCGGTGACGCCGAGCGCGGAGCCGAGCGCGTAGGCCAGCGGCAGCTGGACCGCGAACCCCGCCAGCGTGGCGGCCAGCAACCGGCCGCCCCTGCCGCTCGCCTGGAGCACCCCGCCGAAGGCGATCAGGCCGCCGAACGGGACGAGGTACAGCGTCGCCCAGCGCAGGAAGTCCACGGCCTGGACGGCCACCGCCGGATCGCCGGTGAACAGCCCGGCCGCGGGCGCCGCGACCGCGTTGAGCACGGCGGCCACGGCCGCCCCCGTGGCCAGGCCGTACCGCAGCACGGGCTCGGCCGTCGGCCCGGCTCCGCCGCTCCGCGCGGCGGACGTGGCGACCGGTCCGGCTCCGCCGTCCTCCGGGACGGGCGGGGCCGTCGCCGTGGCGGGGCCGGTACGCGTCCCGGCGGGTTGCGCGGCGGGGTGTGACGCGCCCGAGCGGGCGGTCCGGATAAGTGCGGCCTGGCGCAGGGCGTAGAACGCCATCACCCCGGCGAGCATGATCTTCATGCCGATGCCGTACCCGGCCAGTGCCGTGACCCCGAACCCGGCGACCAGGTCGACCAGGAGCATGCCCACCAGGGACCTGGCCAGGAAGTCGCCCGACATGGGCAGGCCGGTGCGGACGACGGCCGCGGCGTCGGCGAGGTTCGCGCGGGCCCGCCCTACCCCGGCCTGTGCCCGCCGGGACAGCAGCACCAGGGAGACGGCGAGGGCGAGCAGCCTGGCCAGGACGGTGGCCAGGGCCGCGCCCGGCACGCCCAGGCCGAGGCCGTAGATGAACAGCGGGTCGAGGGCGATCACCAGGGCGTTGCAGAGCAGCGCGGTGCGCATCGGCGTCCCGGTGTCGCCGTGCCCCTTGAAGATCCCGTCCACCAGGGTCTGGGCGAACAGGACCGGGATCCCGGCCATGGAGACCAGATAGAAGTCCGCCGTCAGCCCGGCCGTCACGGCGTCGCCGGTGAACAACCGGGCCAGCGGCTCGCGGAGCAGCACCCCGGCGACCGCCAGGGACAGGCCGGCGGCCCCGCACAGCAGCCACGCCGTACGGATCACCGGGGCGGTCGGTTCGCGGCCGTCCCGCCTGCCGACGAGCACGGTCGTGCCCGTCGCGACGGTCAGGATCATCCCCAGGGCGAGGTGTTCGGTGGTGGTCGCGATCGTCACCGCGCCCACGGCGGCGCTGCCCAGGCCGGACACCCACAGCAGGTCGATCAGGCCGACCGCCACCACGGCGCTCAGCAGTTCCACGTAGACGGGCAGGGCGAGACGGGCCAGCTTCATCGGTTACCTCGATTCGATTTATATCGATTAGAGGTATAGCGATACGATGCGCCCATGGCAAGCGGAGACCTGACCCTGTCGATCCTCGGGCTCCTCGGCGAGGGGCCGATGCACGGCTACGAGCTCAAGGCCCGCATCCACCGGCTCAGCGGCCATCTCCGCCCGGTCAGCGACGGCGCCCTCTACCCGGCCATCACCCGGCTGGAGAAGGGCGGGCTCGTGGAGCGGCACGAGGAGGAGGGGGCCGGAGCCGCCCGCCGTCAGGTGCTGACCCTGACCGACGCCGGGCGGGCCGAGCTGCTGCGGCGGCTGCGCGAGCCGGCCGATCTCGACATCAGCGACCAGACCCGCTTCTTCGGGCTGCTGACCTTCCTGTCCCAGCTGCCCGGGCGCGCCGACCGGGCCAGGGTGCTCCGCCGCCGCCTGGCCTTCCTGGAGACCCCCGCGAGCTTCTTCTACGAGGAGGACAGGCCGCTGCGGGCCGAGGAGGTCCCCGACCCCTTCCACCGCGGCATGCTGCTGATCGCCCGGGCCACCGGGGACGCCGAGAAGCGGTGGCTGAGGGAGACCCTCGCAGAGCTGGAGTCCTGACGACCCCGGCCGCGCTCCTGATCGCAGGGACCGTGGAGACCGCGGAGACGGCCGGGGCCCGCCGGGGTCGTCCCGGCGGGCCCCGGACAGTCCCGGAGGGGCGCAGCGAGCACTGGGGCCCGTTAGAGCCCCGGCGCGTCAGCCGCCCCAGCAAGCCCCGGCGCGTCAGCGCCGCCAAGCGGGCCCCGGCGCGTCAGCCGCCCAGCAGGCCGCGGCGCTCCAGCAGCGGCTCGATGCGCGGGTCGCGGCCGCGGAAGTCGCGGAAGGCGTCCATCACGTCCTTGGCGCCGCCGACCGACAGCAGCGTGGACCGGAAGTGGTCGCCGTTCTCGCGGGTCAGGCCGCCGTTCTCCTTGAACCACTCGACGCTCTCGGCGTCCAGCACCTCGCTCCAGATGTAGGAGTAGTAACCGGCGCTGTAGCCGCCCACGCTGCCGGAGAAGATGTGCGCGAAGTAGTTGGTCCTGTAGCGGGTGCGGACCAGCTCGAAGGCGATCCCGGCGCGCTCCAGGGCCGCGTTCTCGAAGGCCTCGGCGTCGGCGACGGTCTCGCCGGGGGCCAGCCGGTGCCAGGCCCAGTCCAGCAGGGCGGCGGCGAGATACTCGACGGTGGCGAAGCCCTGGTTGAACTTCTCGGCGGCCCGCATCTTCTCCAGCAGCTCCGCGGGCACCGGCTCGCCGGTCTCGTGGTGCTTGGCGAAGTTGGCCAGGACGGACGGCCACGTCGCCCACATCTCGTTGACCTGTGAGGGGTACTCCACGAAGTCGCGGGGGACCGAGGTGCCGGAGACCCGGGGGAAGCGCACGTCGGAGAACAGGCCGTGCAGGGCGTGGCCGAACTCGTGGAAGGCGGTGTTGACCTCGTCGAAGGTCAGCAGGGTCGGGCCCTCGGCGGGCTTGGTGATGTTGAGGTTGTTCATCACCACGGGCCGCTCGCCGAACAGGTGGGACTGGTCGACGAGGTTGTTCATCCACGCGCCGCCGCGCTTGGTGGGCCGGGCGTAGGGGTCGAGCAGGAACAGGCCCAGCGGCGAGCCGTCGGCGTTGGACACCTCGTGGACCCGCACGTCGGGGTGGTAGCCGGCCAGGTCGGGCCGGTCGGCGAAGGTGATGCCGTACAGCTCGGTGGCGGCGTGGAAGATGCCGTCCCTGACCACCCGGTCCAGCTCGAAGTAGGGGCGCAGCTCGGAGCTGTCGAAGTCGTAGCGGGCCTTGCGCACCTTCTCGGCGTAGAAGGACCAGTCCCACGGCTCGATGGGGAAGCCGGCCTGCTCGCTCAGCGCCTCGGCCTCCCGGCGGGCGTTGGCCACCGCCGGGCCGGTCAGCTTGCCGAGCATCTCCTCGACGGCCTCGGTGGTCTTGGCCGTCTGGTCGGCGACGGTGTAGGCGGCGTGGTCCGGATAGCCGAGCAGGGCGGCGCGCTCGGCGCGCAGGGTCGCCATCCTGATCGCCAGCTCGAAGTTCTCCGGGGCGCGGTTGATCGACAGCTCGTACAGCCTGCGCCGGGTCTCCCGGTCGGTCAGCTCGGCCAGGGCGGGCTGGTTGGTGAAGTTCAGCAGCGGCAGGACGTACTTGCCGTCCTTCTCGATCGCCTTGATCGCGCTCTCCGAGAGCCCGTCCAGGTCCGCGGGGTCCTCGACGACGAGCGCCGAGGCGGTGGTGGCCTTCAGCAGGTTCTGCGAGAAGGTCGTGCCGAGCGTGGACAGCTCCTCGTTGAGCTGCTTGAGCCGCTCCTGCTCGGACTCCGACAGGTCGGCGCCGGCCCGGACGAAGTCCACCCGGTACTTCTCCAGCAGCCAGGCCTCCTGCGGGTCCTCGGTGGAGACCTGCTTGATCCGCGCGTAGAGGGCGCGGTCGAGGTGGATGGCGTCGTTGTGCTTGGTGAGACGGGGGGAGATCTCGGTCTCGATCTCCCGGATGCCGTCGGTTCCGTCCGAGGCGGCGATGCTGAAGAACACGGTCGCCACCCGCTTGAGGACGCGGCCCGAGCGCTCGAGGGCCTCGATGGTGTTGGCGAAGGTCGCCGGCTCAGGGTTGCCCGCGATCTCCGCCACCTCCCGCAACTGCTCGGCCATGCCCTGCTCGAAGGCGGGCAGATAGTGCTCCTCGCGGATCTGCGCGAAGGGCGGCAGGTTGTAGGGCAGCGTGCTGGCTGCGAAAAAGGGATTCTCGGCCACGGCGCGGGCTCCTCTTATGCGAAGTATCTTCTGGAGCAGCGTTACATAACGGGCCGTCGATAAGCACTCGGGAGGCGCCCGGTTCGCTCCGGGCCGACTGGCCGCCCCCGTTTTGGCCTTGGCCCTCAAGGTGGGCTATTCTTTCGGAGTCGCCAGGGAGGCCCGCAGGGCAGCCCGGAGCGGTGGGGTATGGTGTAATTGGCAGCACGACTGATTCTGGTTCAGTTAGTCTAGGTTCGAGTCCTGGTACCCCAGCGGTAACTCCTCCCGGAGTTGTCAGGATTCGGCTATGCCAAATCCACCCCCAGTGTGCAGGGTCCCGTCGTCTAGTGGCCTAGGACGCCGCCCTCTCAAGGCGGTAACGCCGGTTCGAATCCGGTCGGGACTACCAGTCGCACACACGCAAGGCTCCGTCGTCTAGTGGCCTAGGACGCCGCCCTCTCAAGGCGGTAGCGCCGGTTCGAATCCGGTCGGGGCTACCTTGTGGAACCCCCGGAAGCATCAGCTTCCGGGGGTTTTCTGTGTTTCCGGGCTTCTCCTCTTGACTGGATAGCACTGCTGTCCAAGTATTGGATAGCGACACTATCCAAAGAAGGGGCGAAGATGATCACTTTGCTGGCGGACGGCCGGGAGAGCACGGTGGAGGGCATGGTCGTCCCGTACGGCGCGACCGTCCTGGGCTGGGAGCGCAAGCCGCACGGCTGGTGCCGGGGCGACGCCTGCCTGCCCGCGTTCCGCGCCGCGGCGGCCGAGACGGAGCAGGGCGTGGACCTGGCGGCCTTCGCCGGGCTGCTCGGCCGGCCGGTGGTGGCCGACGCGGAGGAGGGGGTCGTCGCGATCGGGGAACCCGCCGGGACCGCCCTGGACGTGGCGCCGGAGTTCGAGGAGCTGACGCGGCTGCGCGGCCGCAAGGTGGCCCTGGTCTTCTGGGCCTCCTGGTGCGGCTGCCGCTACGACCTGCCCGCCTGGGACGAGCTCCACCGCGAGCTGTCCGATCGAGGTTTCAGCGTGCTCAGCGTCTCTTTGGACCGCGAGCCCGCCGACGCCCGCGAGTGGCTGGCCGGCACGGACCATCCGGCGGTGGTGGACGCCGACGGCCGCATCGCGGAGCTGTACAACGTGATCAACGTGCCGACCGTGGTCTGGGTCGACGAGGCCGGCCGGGTCGCCCGGCCGCAGGACACCATGACGGCCACCGACACCTTCCGCTCGATGAACGGCCTGTCCTCCGAGCGGGCCGTGGCGGCGCTGCGCCGGTGGGTGGCCGACGGCGAGGCCGGCACGACCCTGCGCGAGCTGCGGGCCCCCAGTGAGGACGAGCGCCTGGCCCGGCTGCACGCGCGGATCGCGGCCTGGCTGCTGCGCTCGGGCCGTACGGCCGCCGCCGAGCGGCACCTGGAGACGGCCGCCGGGCTCGCCCCGCACGACCTGGCCATCCGCCGCGGGCTCCTGCCGCTGCGGGGCGTCGATCCGTTCGGCGAGGAGTACTTCGCCCTGCGCGAGGAGCTGGAGACCGCGGGCATCCCGATCTACCGTCCGCTCCCGGACTGGCAGGAGAGCGCCTGACGGCCCCGGCCCCGGTGCCGGTACGGCGAGGCGTCCGGCGCCGGGGCGCGACGGGCGGCCCGGTCAGTTCTCGTGGGAGCGGGCCTTGAACAGGGCGCGTTTGGCGGCCTTGCCGACCTGGCGGTCGGGGTGGGCCTTGGCGATGGCCTCCAGAAGCTCCTCCAGGTGCGGGTGGCGGACCTTCCAGATCACGTCCAGCAGGGGGACCAGCGTGGAGGCCGGGCCGATGTCGTCGAGGCTGCCGACGAACTCCGGGCGCCCGAGGCCGGCGGAGATGGTCAGCATGTCGAGGATCAGCCAGTGGGTGTCGGCCTGGGTGGGGGCGGGCGCGTCTTCGATCCCGAGCTGGGCCAGGTGGGTCGCCGCGTAGGGGCGCAGGGACGGCTCGTCGAGGGCCTCGCGCCAGGCGGGCACGGCAGCCTCGCCGAGCGAGCCGACCACGCTGGCGGCCTGCACCCTGACCAGGGCGTCGGCGTCGTCCTCCGCCGCGGCCCGCAGCAGCTCCCCGGCGGCCTGGCCGGGCTCGCGCAGCTCCATCCAGGCGTCGAACTCGGCGTCCGCCTCCTCCTCGGGCAGTTCGGCGCTGAAGGCGAGCAGGTCCAGCGCCGTCATCGCGTCGATGGCGGGCCGGGCGTCCAGCTCGATGTCCTCCTCGTCCACGAGGTGGACCAGGCCCTCGGTGCCCAGCGGCGTCAGCCGTACATGCTCGTGCTCGACCTCGACCATGCCGTAGCCGCACAGCCAGTCGAGCACCGGGTTCAGCGGGTCGCCGTAGCGCTTGGTCGCCGCCGCCCACGCCTCGGCGCCCAGGTCGTCGTATTCGGCGGCGGCCTCGGCCAGCTCGGAGCGCAGGTCGGTCAGGGACTTGGAGCCGCCGGCCAGCAGCACCCGCAGCAGCAGGGCCCGGGTCAGCCCGGACAGGGCGATCGTGGCCTCTTCGTCGTCGAGCTCGGGGTCGCCGTAGTCGATCGAGTGCAGGCCGGTCAGCCAGGCGTCCAGGACGTCGTCGTCGTCATCGAAGGGCCACTCGGCGGCGTCGGGGTCGGCGCTGACGGTGTCCTCTCCCTCCGGCTGGAGGAAGTCGAGGTCGATGGCGAGGTTCCAGACGTTCCAGAGCGCGGGCACGGAGTCGGCCAGCGGGCCGCCGTCCGCGGCGGGCGGGGGGAAGCCCAGGGCGGCCACGGCCTCGGCGATCTCGGCGTCGGTGAGCAGGTTCTCCTCGCCCACCCGGCGCGCGGTGCCGACCCAGACCGCCAGGTCGCGGGCCTTGCCGATCAGCACCGACGCGCGGGCCGCCGCGGCCAGCTCCGAGTCCGGGCGCAGCCGGATCGTCGGCAGCGCGGCGAGCTCGTCGGCGAACGGCTCGAAGTCGCCCAGCCCTTCGACCTGCTCGTCGTCCTCGTCGTCGTAGTCGTCGTCCGAGACGGCGTCCTCCATCGCGTCGACGACGTCGTCCTCGATGCGGTCGAGCTCGGTGAGCAGGTCACGCAGCGGGGCCGAGCCCTTGACCAGCCGGCCCGTATCCGACAGGAAGGTCAGATAGGAGCGGACGGCGGGCACGATGCCCTCGGCCGCGGCCTCTGGGTCCTCCACCACCTGGGGCATCCGGTCGATCAGGACCGCGCGCAGGTCGGCCGTCCTCCACCGGCCGGCGTCGTCGGAGGCGATGAGCCGGTGCCACAGGGCCACGGAGCCCACGAGGCCTGAGTCGCTGCCGGGCGCGTTCTCCCGCGCCCAGAGGATGAATTCTTGGAGCAGGGGACGCAGTTCAGCCGCGGCTGCCTCGATGCGATCTGTCACCCGCCCAGCCTAGGGGCCCGCCGGGGTCCTTGCCTCCCGATATCGAACGGCTCGCCCGGATGGGCTCAGCTGTTGCGCCGCATCGACTCGGTGATCCGCTCGGCGGCGGCGACCACCGGGGCGGCGTGCATCCGGCCGGGGGTCCGGGTGAGGCGCTCGATCGGCCCGGAGACCGAGATGGCGGCCACGACCTTGCCGCCGGCGCCCCGGATCGGCGCTGAGACGCTGGCCACCCCCTGCTCGCGCTCGCCGACGCTGTGGGCCCAGCCCCGGCGCCGGACGCTGGACAGCGTGGCCGCGGTGAACTTGGCGCCGCGCAGGCCGCGGTGCAGGCGGTCGGGCTCCTCCCAGGCCAGCAGGATCTGCGCCGCCGAGCCGGCGAACATCGGCAGCGCCGAGCCGACCGGCACGGTGTCGCGCAGCCCGCTGGCGCGCTCGGCGGCGGCCACGCACACGCGCTCGTCGCCCTGGCGACGGTAAAGTTGTGCACTTTCTCCGGTCATGTCCCTGAGCTGGGTCAAGATCGGCGCGGCGACGGCCAGCAGCCGGTCCTCGCCGGCCGCCGTGGACAGCTCCGACAACCGCGGTCCCAGTACGAACCGGCCCTGCGTGTCGCGGGAGACGATGCGGTGGTGCTCGAGCGCGACCGCGAGCCGGTGGGCCGTGGGACGCGCCAGGCCGGTCGCCTGGACGAGTTGCGCCAGGGAAGCCGGGCCGGCCTCGAGGGCGTTGAGCACGAGAACGGCCTTGTCGAGTACGCCGACTCCGCTAGAGTTGTCCATACACCGATACTGCCGTCTCGACATATGAGAAAGCAAGTCGGAGCCGTGCCGATGCGACGGAGCGGCGCGCACGGATAAAGGATCGCGAGGAGGCGACATGGGCCGCACGCTGGCGGAGAAGGTCTGGGAGCAGCACGTCGTGCGACGTGCCGAGGGAGAACCCGACCTGCTCTACATCGACCTTCACCTCGTCCACGAGGTGACCAGCCCGCAGGCGTTCGACGGCCTGCGCATGGCGGGGCGCAAGGTGCGGCGGCCGGACCTCACCATCGCCACCGAGGACCACAACGTGCCGACCCTGGCCGGCCCGATCTCCGACCCGGTCTCCAAGACCCAGGTCGAGACGCTGCGCAAGAACTGCGCGGAGTTCGGCATCCGGCTGCACCCCATGGGCGACGCGGGCCAGGGCGTCGTGCACATCATCGGGCCGCAGTTCGGCCTCACCCAGCCCGGCATGACCATCGTGTGTGGGGATTCTCACACCTCCACCCACGGCGCCTTCGGCGGCATCGCCTTCGGCATCGGCACCTCCGAGGTGGAGCACGTGCTGGCCACCCAGACGCTGCCCGCCTACCGGCCCAAGACGATGGCCATCGAGGTCTCCGGGGAGCTGCCGACCGGCGTCACCGCCAAGGACCTGATCCTGGCGATCATCGCCAAGATCGGCACCGGCGGCGGCCAGGGCTACATCGTCGAGTACCGCGGCGAGGCCATCCGCAAGCTCTCCATGGAGGGCCGGATGACCGTCTGCAACATGTCCATCGAGGCGGGCGCTCGGGCGGGCCTGATCGCTCCGGACGAGACCACCTTCGGGTACCTCAAGGGCCGTCCCCACGCGCCGACCGGCGCCGCCTGGGACGCCGCGGTCGAGTACTGGAAGTCGCTGGCGACCGACGACGACGCCGTCTTCGACACCGTCGTGGAGATCGACGCCTCGACGTTGACCCCGTTCGTCACCTGGGGGACCAACCCCGGCCAGGGCGCCCCGCTGGGGACGGCCGTGCCGGTCCCCGAGGAGACCGACGACCCGGCCGCCGCCCGCCGCGCGCTGGAGTACATGGGGCTGACCGCGGGCACCCCGCTGCGCGAGATCGCGGTGGACACGGTCTTCGTCGGCTCCTGCACCAACGGCCGCCTGGAGGACCTGCGGGCCGCCGCCGAGGTGCTGCGCGGGCGCAAGGTCGTCACCCGCACGCTGATCGTCCCCGGCTCGATGCTGGTCAAGCTCCAGGCCGAGCAGGAGGGCCTGCACGAGGTGTTCAAGGCCGCCGGCGCCGAGTGGCGCGAGGCGGGCTGCTCGATGTGCCTGGGGATGAACCCCGACACCCTCGCCCCCGGCGAGCGCAGCGCCTCGACCTCCAACCGCAACTTCGAGGGGCGCCAGGGCAAGGGCGGCCGCACCCACCTGGTGTCGCCCGCCGTCGCCGCCGCCACCGCCGTCACCGGCAAACTGACCGCCCCCGCCGACCTGGCCTAGGAGACCTGACGATGGAAGCCTTCACCACCCACACCGGCCGGGTCGTGCCGCTGCGCCGCAGCAACGTCGACACCGACCAGATCATCCCGGCCGTCTGGCTCAAGCAGGTCAGCCGTACCGGCTTCGAGAAGGGCCTGTTCTCCGCCTGGCGCGAGGACCCCGGCTTCGTGCTGAACCAGCCCGCCTACCAGGGCGCCTCGATCCTGGTCTCCGGCCCCGACTTCGGCACCGGCTCCTCGCGCGAGCACGCCGTGTGGGCCCTGCAGCAGTACGGCTTCCGCGTCGTGATCGCGGCGCGGTTCGGCGACATCTTCCGCAACAACGCCACCAAGATGGGGCTGCTCCCGGTGGTCCTGCCCGCCGAGACCGTCGAGGCCCTGCAGTCGGCCGCCGAGGCCGACCCCACCCTGGAGGTCACCGTCGACCTGGGCGAGCGCCAGGTCCGCTGGGCGGGGGAGAGCGCCGGGTTCGAGATCGACGACTACACGCGCTGGCGGCTGATGGAGGGCCTGGACGACATCGGACTGACCCTGCGCAACGCGGACGACATCGCGGCATACGAGAATGGTCGGCAGTCATGGCTGCCGACGACCGTCTGACACGTTCAGAAGAGGATCTGGCGCGGCGGTTGCGCGAGGCGCACCGCCGCGTCCGCATGCTGCCCGTCGCTCCGGAGGTGAAGCAGCGCCTGTACCGGCGCCTGCTGAGCATCTGCGACCTGTCCAAGCGCGACCTCGAGCACGCCGCCACGCGCCTGGAATCGTTCCTTATGGATGCAGATGACCTGGTTTCGAACACGCGGAGTGCTGGAAATATTGCGGAAGGTGATTGAGTCGCACGCTTCCGTCCCCTAATTTCAAGCGGGTAAGGGGTTTCTCGCTCCGCCAGAGACCCCGCCGCGACACATCGGGTGAGACGGGCTTTCTTTTCCCGGGCCCACTCCCGTACATCTGCAACAAGGGGAGCGCAACCTTCATGAACAAGAAAGAACTCGTCGACGCCATCGCGGGTCGGGTGGGCGACAGGAAGACGGCCACCGAGGCCGTGAACGCGGTGCTGGACGCCATCCAGAGCGCCGTCGCCAGTGGCGACAAGGTCTCCATCACGGGCTTCGGCGCCTTCGAGATGGTGCACAAGCCGGCCCGCACGGCCAGGAACCCTTCGACCGGCGCCGAGATCAAGGTGGCCGAGAGCTGGGCGCCGAAGTTCCGTCCGGGCTCCGACTTCAAGGACCTGGTCAACGAGGGCGGCAAGAAGGCCGCCAAGAAGTAGGACCTCCGCACGCAGGCGCCCGGATCCCCGCAGCGGGTCTGGGCGCCTGCGCGTGTCCGGGCCCGGAGGGCGGGAGGACGGGGCTCAGCCGGGCACGGGGAACGTCGAGAGCGTCACGTAGGTGATGAGGCCGCCGTCCATGACGATGTTGACCCGCTGCCCCGATCGCAGCAGCCGCAGCGGCCCGGCGTCGAAGGCCGCCGCGTCGAAGGGGACCTCGGTCCCGTCGTCCAGGAACACCGAGCCCGCCCGGGTCTCCGGGTCAAAGATCCGCACCGTCGCCTGCACGCCACCACACTAACGCCCGCGCCGTCCGCGCCGCCCGGGCTCCCGCAGTGCGCCGCCCGTCGTGCGGGAGAGGGCCCGCGGGCCCTCGTGGCCGGGGCGTCCGCCGTACGGAAAAGAGTTTGACCGGCCGGGCGGGGGCGAGGACGATGCGTGATCGTGCGTGCCGGGAGCAAGGGCGCCGGGATGTGGCGGGACAGGTCGTTCCGGTTGTTCCTCGGGGCCGACGCGATCAGTCAGTTCGGGACCCAGGTCACCCTCGTCGCACTGCCGCTGACGGCGGTGCTCACCCTCGGTGCGGGCCCGATGGAGATCGGCCTGCTCACCGCCGCCGAGACCGTCGCGTTCCTGCTCCTCGGGCTGCCCGCCGGGGTGTGGGTGGACCGGCTGCGCCGCCGCCCGATCCTGATCTGGAGCGACCTGCTGCGCGCCGCCGCGCTGCTGTCGGTCCCGCCGGCCGCCGCGCTCGGCGTGCTCACCCTGCCCCAGCTCTACATCGTCGCGCTGCTCGTCGGCCTCGGCTCGGTCTTCTTCGACGTGGCGCACATGAGCTTCCTGCCCTCACTGGTCGGCAAAGACGACCTGCTGCGCGGGAACGGCGTCCTGGAGACGCTGCGCGGCACCAGCGTCCTGTCCGGTCCCGCGCTGGGCGGCTGGCTGGTGCACGTGCTCACCGCGCCGATCGCCCTGCTGGCCGACGCGGTCAGCTATCTGGTCTCGGCGCTGCTGCTCGGCGGGGTCCGCGCGCGGGAGGCGCCCCCGCCCGCGGGGGAGCGCCGCAGGCTCAGGGACGAGGTCGCCGAGGGGGTCCGCTATGTGGCCGGCCACCCGGTGCTCCGCCGGGTGGCCATGGTCGGCGGGCTCGTCATGCTGTCGAACGGCGTCTGGCTGGTCGCCCAGCCTCTCTTCCTGCTCAAGACCCTCGACGTGAGCCCGGCGGTGTACGGCCTGCTGCTGACCGGCGGCGCCGTCGGAGCGCTGGCCGGCGCGGTCCTCGCCCCGCGCTTGGCGGACCGCTTCGGGGTCGGGCGGGCGATGTACGGCGGGGCGGCCGGGGCGGCCGGGGCCATCCTGCTCGTCCCGCTGACCGCCGGGGGCTGGCGGCTGGCGCTGTACCCGCTGGGCTGCCTGCTCAGCGGCGTGGCCGGCTCGGTGTTCAGCATCAACCAGCTCAGCTATCGTCAGCGGATCACCCCGGAGCGCATGCTCGGCCGGATGAACGCCAGCATGCGGTTCCTGATGTGGGGCGCCGCGCCGCTCGGCGGGCTGCTCGGCGGAGTGCTGGGGGCGTGGTTCGGCCCGCACGGGCTCCTGTGGATCGCCGCGTGCGGCATCAGCGCGGCTCACCTGCCGGTGCTGACCTGCCGCCGGATTCTCCGGCTGTAGCGGCCTCCTCGACGAAGGAGGCCAGGCCGCGGATGACGATCTCCACGGCGAGGTCGAACCGGTCGTCCTGGGAGTCGGAGATCATGTGGGGGGCCAGCGCGCTCAGGTTGGGGAACCGGTCGGGCGGCAGGTCCTTGAAGTACTGCTGGAAGCTCTCACTGACCTTCGTCCACGAGAAGTCGGGGGAGTCGCGGTAGCGGTCCTGCCAGATGCTCTCCTCGAAGGCGAACGCGTCGACGAGCGTGGACAGCAGATCGCCCGCGCGCGCCGCCACCGGGTCGGGCAGGCCGGCCGAGCGGAAGATGGTGACGAGCCGCTCCATCTGCGGCAGCACCTCGGGGCTGAACGGCACCCCGACCATGGAGATCCTGGCCATGTCGCGGTGCCGGCGCAGGCGGTCCAGGCCCTCGCGGGCGAACTCGGCCACCTGCTCCCGCCAGCGCTCGGGATCGGGATCGGGCACCTCCCAGCCCCGGAAGAGCCGCAGGTACATCAGCTCCAGCAGCTCGTCCTTGCTGCTCACGTGGGTGTAGAGGGCCGAGACCGCGACGCCCAGCTCGGTGGCGACCTGACGCATGCTCAGCTTGTCGTAGCCCTCGCGGTCGAGGACCACGTAGGCCGCGTCGACGATCCGCTCCGGAGTGAGCGGGACCCGGACGGGGGCGGCGCGACGGCGTGACCGGTCCCAGGGCGGCGTGGGCAGCTCCTCACTCATATCCGCAGTCTACCGGCATCAGAACATTGATCTGTCTCGGCGAACACTGATCAGATTCAAGACATATCTTGTCGGGCCGGAAGATGCGTCATATCTTGAGAACACCGCACAGCTCACTGAACGATGTTCACCAGAGGCGTGTCGGTGGTGTACGGTGAACGCTGTTCAGATCTACTGATCAGTGTTCACCTCGGAGTTCCGAGCCCTGAGATCCCTGGTCCTGAGATCCCCAGTCCTGAGACCCGAAGGAGTCCCCATGTCCGCAGACGTGAAGACATCCGCCCCGTCGCCGCCGGTGCCGGCCGCCTACCGCTGGCGCTGGGTGGCCCTGTTCGTGATCCTGGCCGCCGAGGTGATGGACCTCATCGACGCGATGGTCACGAACATCGCCGCTCCCAGCATCCGCGAGGACCTGGGCGGCACCCCCGCCACCATCCAGTGGCTCGGCGCCGCATACACGCTCTCGATGGCCGTCGGCCTGATCACCGGCGGGCGGCTCGGCGACATCTTCGGGCGCAGGCGCATGTTCCTGATCGGAGCCGCCGGCTTCACCGTCGGCTCCCTGCTGTGCGGGATCGCGCAGTCCCCCGAGATGCTCGTCGGCGCGCGGGTCCTGCAGGGCCTGTTCGGCGCGGTGATGCTGCCCCAGGGGCTCGGCATGATCAAGGAGATGTTCCCGCCGGACGAGATGGGCAAGGCCTTCGGCCTGTTCGGCCCGGTGATGGGCCTGTCCTCGGTGGGCGGTCCCATCCTGGCGGGCTGGCTGGTCGACGCCGACTTCTTCGGCACCGGCTGGCGCATGATCTTCCTCATCAACCTGCCGCTCGGCCTGGCCGCCATCGCCGCCGGGCTGCGCTTCCTGCCGGAGTCCCGCTCGCCGCACCCGCTCAGGCTGGACGTCCCGGGCGTGCTGCTGGCCACGCTGGGCGGGCTGCTGCTGGTCTACCCGCTGGTCCAGGGCCGGGAGAGCGGCTGGCCGGTCTGGTCCTTCGTCATGATGGGCGCCTCCGTCGCGGTGTTCGGGATCTTCGGCTGGTTCGAGTCCCGCAAGAGCCGCACCGGCGGTGACCCGCTGGTCGTGCCCAGCCTGTTCCGCAAGCGGGCCTTCACCGGCGGCCTGGTGACCGGCCTGGTCTTCTTCTCCTCGATGGCGGGCTTCACCCTGGTGTTCAACCTCTACACCCAGATCGGCCTGGGCTACTCCACCCTGCAGGCCGGTCTCGTCATGATCCCCTGGTCGCTGGGCATGGTCGCCGGCTTCGGCGTCGCCCAGGCCGTCCAGCGCTTCGGCCGCAAGGTCCTGCAGGGCGGCGTGCTGGTCATGCTCGCCGGCACCCTCGGCCTGCTGTTCACCGTCTCCGCCGCGGGGGCGACGGTGACTCCCTGGCAGTTCGTCCCCGCCCTCGTGGTCACCGGCATCGGCATGGGCATGCTGATGGCCCCCTTCTTCGACATCGTCCTGGCCGGCGTCGAGCAGCACGAGACCGGCTCGGCCTCCGGCACGCTCACCGCCGTCCAGCAGCTCGGCGGCGCCTTCGGCGTGGCCCTGCTCGGCACGGTCTTCTTCGACCTGCTGGCCGCGCAGGCGGTCCCCGACTTCGGCGGGGTGATGGCCGCCATCCTGTGGGTGGTCGCCGGGATGCTCCTGCTGACCTTCCTGGTGGCCTTCCTGCTGCCCCGGCAGGCCCGGCAGGAGGAGCACGCCGGGCACTGAACCGGCTGGACCGTCCCGGCGCCGGACGCGCCGGGACGGGTCAGATCAGGGGGGTCTCCCGGCCGGGGGACCCCCCGACGCGTTCGGCCACGGCGAGGGTGCGGGGGCCCACGCCGAGGGCGAGGGCGGCCCGCAGGTCGTCGGGGGTGTCGACGTCGCGGCGGACCGAGTCGACCCCGTTCAGGCACAGTTCCTTCGCGCCGCGCCGCAGGTGGCGGTCGCGCGACTCGCCGCCGAAGCCGGGGGTGAAGGCGGCGCCGGGCCGTACCCCGTAGAAGGTCGTGCCGACCTCGGCGGCGTCGGGCAGGAAGGACTGCTCGAACTCCGCGGCGGCGGCCAGGACGACGGCCAGCTCCGCGGGGCGCAGCGCCGGCAGGTCGGCCTGGAGCGCCCCCACCGCGTCGCCGGGCGCCAGCCGTACCGCCTCACCGGCGCCGTGGCGCAGCGCCGCGTTGAGTCCGGCCTCGGGATCGGCCACCACGTGGGCCCCCACCCCGGACAGCGCGTCGGCCGCCACCGGGTCGCCCGTCACCACCACGACGCGGGCGACGGGCGGGCAGCGCAGCGCGGCCTCGACGGTGTCGCAGGCGATCGCCACGGCCAGCGCGACCCGATGCGGGCCCGCAGCCTCGGCCAGCCGGGTCTTGGCGGCGACCAGCGTCTTGACCGGGACGACGAGGGTCCATCCGAAGCTCTGGTGAGGAGGCATAACCTTAAGCATCCCGCCTCGACACGGCCCCGAGCCAACCGGGAGACTTGAGGCGCACCCCGTGCAGATGGAGGAGCACATGAGACGTCCGGGCTGGCCGACCAAGTTCTGGGTCGCCCTGGCAGTGGTGATCGTCAAGCCGATCTCCTGGCTCCTGGTGAAGAAGGACTGGCGGCGGGCCGACCTCCTGCCCCGCGAGGGCGCCATGATCATGGCGACCAACCACCTGTCGTGGCTGGACCCGATCCTGATCGCCCACTTCCTCTACAACAACGGGCGCTGGCCGGTGATCCTGGCCAAGGCCGCGCTCTTCACGGTGCCGGGACTGGGCCGCGCGGTGCGCTCGCTGCTGGCCATCCCTGTCTACCGGGGCAGCGCCGACGCCATCCGCTCGCTGGGGAGCGCCGAAGAGCGCATCGCCGAGGGCTCGTGCGTGATGTTCTATCCCGAGGGCACCTGCACCCGCGACCCGAACCTGTGGCCCATGGAGGGCAAGACCGGGGCCGCCCGGCTGGCCCTGGAGACCGGCGTGCCGGTGATCCCGGTGGCGCACTGGGGCGCCCAGGAGATCCTGCCCTACGGCAGCAAGCGGCCCCGGCTGCTGCCCCGCAAGACCTTCCGCGTGCTGGTCGGCCCGCCGGTGGACCTGTCGAAGTACCAGGGCCGGCCGATCCAGGCCGACGTCCTGCGCGAGGCCACCGCCGACATCATGGCGGCGATCACGGCACTCCTCGCCGAGCTGCGCGGTGAGAAGGCGCCCGATGCGCCCTTCAAGAAGCCCTCTCGCGGCTGAGTTCGGCGTACGGTGATGAAATGACCAAGGCGGCCGTATTCGGGACGGGCTCATGGGGCACCACCTTCGCGATGCTCCTGGCTGGGGCGGGCACGGAGACGACCCTGTGGGGCAGACGCGCGGAGATCGTCGAGGCGATCGACCGGCGCCATGAGAACCCCGACTACCTGCCGGGCACGGTGCTGCCCGACGCGCTGCGCGCCACCACCGACCCGGCCGAGGCCCTCGACGGCGCCGACTTCGTGGTGCTGGCCGTGCCCTCGCAGACGCTGCGGGGCAACCTGACCGCCTGGAAGCCCCACCTGCCGCCGGAGGCGGTGCTGGTGAGCCTGATGAAGGGCGTCGAGCTCGGCACCACCAAGCGGATGAGCGAGGTGATCTGCGAGGTGGCCGAGGTGCCGCAGGAGCGGGTCGCGGTGGTCTCCGGCCCCAACCTGGTCGGTGAGATCGTCCTCGGGCAGCCCGCGGCGACCGTGGTGGCCTGCCCCGACGAGCGGGTCGCCGAGCGCCTGCAGGAGGCCTGCCACCTGCCCTGGTTCCGGGCCTACACCAATCCCGACGTGGTGGGCGTCGAGCTCGGCGGGGCGGTCAAGAACGTGATCGCCCTGGCGGTCGGGGTCGCCGCGGGCATGGGGCTGGGCGACAACGTCGGGGCGATGCTCATGACGCGCGGCCTGGCGGAGATCTCCCGGCTGGGCGCGGCCCTGGGCGCCGACCCGCACACCTTCGCGGGCCTGGCCGGGATGGGCGACCTGGTGGCGACCTGCACCTCGCCGCTGTCGCGCAACCGCACCTTCGGCGAGAACCTCGGCAAGGGCATGACCCTGGAGGAGGTGATCGCCGCGACCAAGCAGACCGCCGAGGGCGTCAAGTCCTGCGAGTCCGTCCTGGAGCTGGCCAGGAAGCACGATGTGGAGATGCCGATCACCGAGGTCGTGGTGGCCGTCGTCCACGACGGCATGCCCCCGAGCGAGGCCGGGATGCTGCTGATGTCCCGCAGCCCCAAACCCGAACGGTACGGCGTGTGAACCGACGCATGGCCCGGCTCCCGGGCGAGAACACCCGCTCGGCGCACCTGCCGGACCCGGTGGCGCCCGGACCGGTTCCCCTCGGGCCGCCGGTCTGGCGCAGTTCCGCCTGGCGCTTCGACACCGCCGCCGACCACACCGAGGCCCTCGGCGGCAAGGCCCGCCGCCCGGCCGAGAACCCCACCGTCGCCGCGTTCGCCGCGGCCGTGGCCTCGCTGGAGGGCGCGGCGGCCCCCAAGGACGTCGCCGGTCAGGCCTTCTCCTCGGGGATGGCGGCGGTCAACGCGGTGCTGATGACCTTCCTGCGCGCGGGGACGCACGTCGTGGCCCCCGCACCGGTGCACGACGGCACCCACTCGCTGATCGCCAACGTGCTGTCCAGGTTCGGGGTGAGCGCCGACTTCGTCGACTACGCCGACCTGAACCGGGTGCACGAGGCGGTCAGGTCCAGCACCAAGATCATATACGCGGAGACGCTGTCCGACCCGGCGATGGCCGTGGCCGACATCCGCAGCCTCTACCGGATCGCCCGCGCCGCCGGGGCGCTGCTGGTGGTCGACTCGACCTACGCCACCCCCGTCGTGTGCCGGCCCCTGGAGCACGGGGCCGACCTGGTGGTGCACTTCGCGGCCCCCTATCTCGGCGGGCACGACGACTGCGCCGGCGGGGTCGTCGTGGGCCGCCCGGACCTGGTGTCCCGGCTCCGCGAGGTCGTGGCCGACACCGGCGGCACGCTCTCGCCCGACGACGCCTTCCTGCTGCGCCGCGGGGTGGAGACCCTCACGCTGCGGGTGCGCCGCATGTGCGCCACCGCGACGGTGTTCGCCGCCGCGGTGGCCAAGCACCCCGCCGTCCGCAAGGTCGACTATCCGGGCCTGCCGGACCACCCGGGCCACCGGCTCGCCAGGCACCTGTTCGACTCCGGTCCCGAGGGCACCCGGTACGGCGCCTGCGTGACGGTCACCCCGCACGGCGGCCACGACGCCGGGACGCGGCTCCTGGACGCCCTCCGCCTGGTCTCGATCTCCGGCTCGGCCGGCGGCACCCGTACCAAGGCCGTCCACGTGGCCTCCGCCGGTCGCCGCCGGCCGGACGGGAGGCCGGTGGCCGACGCGGCCGCCGTGCGCTTCTCCATCGGCCTGGAGGACGCCGAGGACCTCATCGTGGACGTCACCGAGGCGCTCGACTCCCTGCGGACGTCGCGGGCATAGCGCATCGCGGATATGGCGCGTCCGGCAACCGGATCGACCTCCCAGAGGGGGTAGATTCGGTCATCATGAGCGAGCAGCACACGCCCCGGCCACGGGTCGCAGTCGTCTTCGGTGGCCGCAACTCCGAGCACGCCGTCTCCATCCTCGGAGCGGGAAGCGTGCTGGAGGTCATCGACCGGTCCAAGTACGAGGTGATCCCCGTGGGGATCGCCCGGGACGGGCGGTGGGTGCTCGCCTCCGGCGACCAGCGCTACGCGATCGAGGGGGACGAGCTGCCCTCCATCGACGCCCGGGGCACGGAGCTGGCCCTGCCGTCGGGCGGCGGCTCGCTGGTGGCCTACGACGCCGGTGAGATCCCCGTCGAGCTCGGCCGGGTCGACGTGGTCTTCCCGGTGATGCACGGCCCGTTCGCCGAGGACGGCACCATCCAGGGGCTGCTGGAGATGGCCGGGGTCCGCTACGTCGGCTCCGGGGTGCTCGCCAGCGCGGTCGGCATGGACAAGTCCTACATGAAGATGGTGCTGGCCGCCTCGGGCCTGCCCGTCGGCCCGTACGTCACGATCCGCGACCGCGACTGGCGCACCGACCGCGACCGGGTGCTGAAGGAGGTCCAGGAGCTCGGCTGGCCGGTCTTCGTCAAACCCGCCAGGGCCGGGTCCAGCCAGGGCATCTCCAAGGCGAACGACCTGGAGGAGCTGGAGCGGGCCGTCGAGTTCGCCCGCGAGCACGACCCCAAGGTGCTGGTCGAGGCGGCCATCACCGGGCGGGAGATCGAGTGCGCGGTGCTGCAGTCGCCGGGCGACGCGCCTCCGCAGGCCAGCGTCCCGGGCGAGGTCCTGGTCCGCGGCGACCACGAGTTCTTCGACTTCGAGGCCAAGTACATCGGCGACGACATGTCCCTGTCGGTGCCCGCCGACATCCCCGGCGAGGTGGCCGAGGACCTGCGGGCGATGGCCGTACGGGCCTTCGAGGCGCTGGGGTGCGAGGGACTGTCGCGGGTCGACTTCTTCTACACGCCCGACGGGCGGCTGATCCTCAACGAGATCAACACGATGCCGGGCTTCACCGCCATGTCGGTGGCGCCGCAGCTGTGGGCCGCCAGCGGCCTGCCGTACGGCGAGCTGGTCGACCGGCTGATCCGGCTCGCGCTGGAGCGCTCACCCGGTCTGCGCTAGCGCGGCCTTGATGGGCGCCGCGAGGTCGACCAGGACGGTCTCCGGGACGTGCTTGCGGGAGATCGTCACCTCGACGTAGGCCGTCCTGCCGACGGAGGTGAACAACGTCGGCAGGGACGGGGCGCTGAACCACGCCACGTCGTTGATCACGGGAACCTCGTCCGTGGGGGCCATGTTCACCGGCCGGGGGACCCCGCAGCGCAGTGCGATCTCGCCCTCCCCCCACACGGCGACGTACGGCGAGGCTGGAATGGACTCCACCCGCTCCGCCCCCTTGAGCGTCTGCGGCAGCCGCTCGACGAGCGTCCTGCAGGCGGTCGCGGCCTCGCCCTCCGGGGTGGGAGGGTCGAGCCTGACCGCGCCCCCGCACCCCGCCAGGATCAGCAGGGCGCAGGCGCAGCCCGCCCAACGGGCGAACCGGAATCGCATGTGACTTTCCTGTGGATCGGATGGATCAGAGAGATCAGATGTGGACGATGGGACACGTGAGCGTGCGCGTGATGCCGTCCACCGCCTGAATCTGGGCGACCACGAGTTTCCCCAGCTCGTCGACATTGCGAGCTTCGGCACGCACGATCACGTCGTAGGGACCGGTGACGTCCTCCGCCTGCGTGACGCCGGAGATCCCGGAGATCTCACTCGCCACGCGGGCGGCCTTGCCGACCTCGGTCTGGATAAGGATGTAGGCCTGCACCATAACGTCCTCCCGGGTGATGGGATCAGTGCCGGAGGGCCACCGTACCCTGTGATGAACGGGAGGTGCGTCATCACAGTCGGAGATCTCGGCGAATTCGGAATCGTTGCACGTATTGCCGGACGCCTGCCACAGAGCAGGGCCGTACTGCTCGGCCCCGGGGACGACGCCGCCGTGGTGGGCGCGCCCGACGGGCGGGTCGTCGTGACAACAGACATGTTGCTCGAGGGTAGGCACTTCCGTCGTGACTGGTCTAGTCCATATGACATCGGTCGTAAAGCCGCAGCGCAGAACCTTTCCGACGTCATTGCGATGGGAGCCGATCCCACCGCGATCGTGGTGGGCCTCGGCCTGCCCGCCGACGTCGGCACCGCCTGGCTGGACGACCTGACCGCCGGCTTCCGCGACGAGTGCGACCTGGTCGGAGCCGGGGTGGCGGGCGGCGACACCACCCGCTGCGACCTCGTGGTGATCTCCGTCACCGCCCTGGGGGACCTGGGCGGGCGCGCGCCGGTCACCCGTTCGGGAGCCCGGCCGGGCGACGTGGTCGCGGTGGCGGGACGGCTCGGCCACGCCGCGGCCGGCCTGGCGCTGCTGGAGTCCGGGCGCGAGGGCCTGCCCGGCCCGGCGGACCGGCGGACAGACGGGCGTGCGGAGCCGTACGGATCGGACGAGCTGGGGGAGGACGGCGTGGCGGGGCTGGTGGGAGCGCACCGCCGCCCCCGGCCGCCCTACCCGTGCGGCCCCCAGGCCGCCGCGCTGGGCGCGACCGCGATGCTGGACGTCAGCGACGGCCTGCTGCAAGACCTCGGTCACGTGGCCGCGGCCAGCGGGGTGGGCATCGCGCTCGATCCCGGGGCCTTCGCCGTCACCCCGGAGATGGAGCGGGTCGCCCGCCTGCTCGCCGCCGACCCGCTGGACTGGGTGCTCACCGGCGGCGAGGACCACGCCCTGGCCGCGACCTTCCCTGCGGAGGTACGGCTGCCGCCCGCCTGGACCGTGGTGGGCCGGGTGACCGACGGCGAGGGAGTGCAGGTCGGCGGCCGGTCGGTGGAGCGGGGCGGCTGGGACCACTTCCGGATGTGACATTCCTCATTTCATGCTTCATCAGTGAAATTTGTGACAAACGCGTATTGAAGATGTTATGAAGATGGGCGGCCATCGTTCCCGGAGAAAGAGGTGACATGGGCCGCCACGGAGGACGTGGAGAGGGACCCTCCCCGGACAGGGAGAAACCCGAGCCCGCTCAGGAGCCGCACCATCGCGACGAGCCGCTCGGGCGCCGGCTCCGTCCCGAGGAGTCGGCACCGGCCGGGACCCACCCCGGATGGCCGGCCGGCGCGGAGACCGTCACCGGTCTCCCCGTGTCAGGCGAGCCGGGATGGCCGCGAGAGGCGGAGACCGTCACGGGGCTGTCCGCGCCCGGGTGGCCGAGTGAAGCGGGGCCGCATGCGGCGGAGACCGCCGTCGGATGGTCGGGCGAGCAGGGGCCGCGTACGGCGGAGACCGTCGCCGGGTGGCCGGATGAGCCTCTGACCTCGGGCGGGACAGGGTTCCTGGGATCCGGGTGGTCGGCCGAGGACGAGCCGCGTGAGGCGCGGTCCGGTCGGGCGGGCCGGTCGGAGGCGGACGACCTCGACTGGCCCGACGAGCGACGGGGCATGGGCGGGCGGATCAAGATGACGGTGCTGGCCGTGATCGCGGTGGCCGCGGTGATCGGCGGCACCGTGGCCGGTGTCCAGGCGTGGAAGAGCCCGGGCGCCGCCAGCGCCGACTGCTCCTCCGAGGACTGCTTCGCGGCCGCGCCGGACGCCTCCCCGTCAGGACCGGAGGCCGCCGGTCCCGAGACGGACGACGCGCCGCCCGAGGAGGTCCCCGAGGTCGGTGACCCCGCGCAGGCCGGGGAGGAGACGACCGGGCCGCCGTCCGCGCAGTCGTCCGCCCCGCCCCGCGGCACGGGCCGTGACCGCCGTCCGGACCCCGGCCCGACCTCCACCCGCGCCCCGCGCGACGGTGACGTGACCGACGACGGGTCGCCCGCCGGCAGGCCGCAGGACGACGACCAGCCCTCGGCGGCTGAGGAGAGCGCCCAGCCGCTCGGCGTCGGCAGGGACGGCAAGGACGACACGCCGGCGCCGAACCCCTCGTCCTCCCAGACCCCGACGGCGAGCCCCTCCTCGCTCTCGGACCCGCCCGCACCCGACGACCCCTCCGACCCGGAGGGCCCGCCGTCCGTGACCGGCGGTGCGGCGATCAGCGTCGGCTTCGGCGTCGTACGGCAGCGCTCGCGGGCCTACACCGCAGAAGTGGTGATCGCCGCCGACAAGAAGATCGGCCCGCTGCGGTTGACCCTCCCGGTGAGCGGAGAGGTCTCCTCGGTCTCCGGGGCGGAGTGGAGCCAGGACGGCGACAGCCTGCTGCTGGAGTCCACCGAGAGCCTGACGGAGGGCGGCGAGCTGGTCGTCACCTTCACCGCCACCGGCCGCGCCAGGGCCCCGCAGACCTGCGAGAGCGCCCAGGGAGAGTGCTCGGTCACCTGACCGCGCCGCCACGGCGACCTCGGGGGACCGTACGGCCTGAACCCGCGCCCCCGGCACGCCGTCACCCGGTCAGGCGGACTCCGGCAGTGCGAGGTACGGCCGTCGCCCGGTCCGAGTACGGCCTGCGCCCGGTCCGGTGGAATCGGAGACCCGGGTACGGCCGTCGCCTGGTTGGATGGGAGGTATGACCGTTCCGTCCCCTCCCCGCGTCCTGACCGTCGCCGGCTCCGACTCCGGCGGCGGGGCGGGCATCCAGGCCGACCTGAAGACCATGCTGGCCCTCGGCGTGCACGGCATGAGCGTGATCGCCGCGGTGACCGCGCAGAACTCGCTCGGCGTCCAGGGCTACTGGGAGCTGCCCCCCGAGGCGGTGCGCGCCCAGCTCGACTCCGTGCTCGGCGACATCGGCGCCCAGGCGATCAAGACCGGCATGCTGGCCTCGCCCGTGCTGGTGGAGACCGTGGCCGAGGTGCTGTCCGGAGTGAGCGCGCCGGTCGTGGTCGACCCGGTTGGTGTCTCCAAGCACGGAGACGCGCTGCTCGCCCCCGAGGCCGTGGACACGGTGAAGTCGAAGCTGCTGCGCGTGGCCACCGTCGTCACCCCCAACCTGTGGGAGGTCGCCCAGCTCACCGGGGTCAAGGTCGAGGACGAGAAGGACCTGCCCCGGGCCGCCGAGGCCGTCCTGGAGCTGGGACCGGCCTGGGCGCTGATCAAGGGCGGCCACCTGCCGGGGGCTCCGGTGGACCTGCTGACGGACGGCGCCCGGGAGTTCCGCTTCACCGCCGAGCGCCACGACAACCGCCACACCCACGGCACCGGCTGCACCCTGGCCTCGGCCATCGCCTCCCACCTGGCCCTGGGCGAGGACGTCCCGTCGGCGGTGGAGAAGGCCAAGGCGTACGTCACCGGCGCGATCGCCCGGGGCTTCCCCCTGGGCGCGGGCATCGGCCCGGTCGACCACGCCTGGCGCTGGCGCGGCGCGCGGGAGTAGCCGCACATGCCGACAGCCCGCCGCCCCGGGCGGGGCGGCGGGCTGTCGGAAGTCTGGACTAGCGGGTGACCTTGCCCGCCTTGATGCAGGAGGTGCACACGTTCAGCCGCTTCGGCGTGCCGTTCACGACCGCGCGCACGGGCTGGATGTTCGGCTTCCAGTTGCGGCGGGTGCGGCGGTGCGAGTGGGAGATGTTGTTGCCGAAGATCGGCTTCTTAGCGCAGACGTCGCAGACGGAAGCCACGGTTCGCTCCTTCAATCAGTTGAGAGACCCGATCCGCTTGGCGGTCATCGGGCATGCCGGGACAACCGGCTGGCCAAACGAGGATATCCGATGCCTGACCATGCATGCCAACGCGAGCTGCCACGACAGGCCCAACGGGGATAATCTCCGGAAGGCAACCGTAGCGCATCCTGCCGCGGGCGCATGTCGCGACGGCGGTCGCGGTCGGCGGGGCCGGTGAAGGGTAGGGAACGGGCGCGACACAGGGCACGGAGGCAGGATGCTGCAGGTTCTCGACCCGCCGGCGGTCCGCCGGTGGTCCCGGCTGGCCGCGGAGACCCTCGGCCGGGCCCGTGAGGAGATCGACGCGCTCAACGTCTTCCCCGTGCCCGACGGGGACACCGGGACGAACCTGCACCTGACCATGCTCGCGGCCACCGAGGCGCTCGACGCGCTGCCCGGAGACGCGGACGCGGCGACCACGTGGGGGGAGCTCGCGCGCGGCGCGCTGCTCGGCGCGCGGGGCAACTCCGGGGTCATCGCCAGCCAGGCGCTGCGCGGTCTGGCCGAGGTGCTCGGGTCCGGCCAGGGCCACGGCGCCGACCTGCGGCGCGGCCTGGTCAGGGCCGCCGAGCTGGCCCGCGGAGCGGTGGAGCGGCCGGTCGAGGGCACCCTGCTGAGCGTCCTGGCCGCGGTCGCCTCCGCCGTCGGCGACATGACGGGCGATCTCGCCGAGGTGGTACGGCGGGCGGCGCGGGAGGCCAGGGACGCGCTGCTGCGCACCACAGCCCAGCTCGACGTGCTGGCCCGCAACGGCGTGGTGGACGCCGGGGCCGCGGGCCTGGTGATCATCCTGGAGAGCCTGGCCGCGGTGGTGACCGACTCCTACACCGGACGGCCGGACATCCCCGCCCCGGCGCACAAGGTCGTCGCCCCGGAGCCGGAGCAGGGCCCCTCCTACGAGGTCATGTACCTGCTGGACGCCGACGCCGCGGCGGTGGAGACGCTGCGCGCGGAGCTCGACGCGCTCGGCGACTCGCTGGTGGTCGTGGGCGGCGAGGGCCTGTGGAACGTCCACGTCCACGTCGACGACGCGGGCGCCGCCATCGAGGCGGGCATGCGGTACGGCAGGCCGTACCGGATCAAGGTGACCTACCTGGTCGGGACCGGCCGGACCCACCGGGCCGCGGGCGGGCGGGGCGTGGTGGCCGTGGCCGCGGGCCCGGCCCTGGGCGCGCTGTTCGAGCGCTCCGGCGCCCTCGTGGTCCTGCGCGACCCCGGCTCCAGCCCGCCGCTGGCCGCGGTGCTCGCCGCGATCCGCGAGGCGGGCACCGAGGTGGTGGTCCTGCCCAACGACAGCGGGGCCCGCGAGGTCGCGGCGGCCGCCGCCGAGATCGCCCGCGAGGAGGGGATCGCGGTGAGCGTGCTGCCCACCCGGGCCTCGATGCAGGGCCTGTCGGCCCTGGCGGTCCACGACCCGCTGCGCCGTTTCGACGACGACGTGGTCGCGATGACCGAGGCCGCGGCGCACACCCGGTACGGGCACGTCTGGGTGGCCGACCGCGAGGTCATGACGAGCGCCGGGCTGGTCGAGCCCGGGAAGGTGCTGGGCGTGATCGACGGGGACGCCTCGGTGGTCGGCACGGACCTGGCGGACGTCGTCCTGCGGGTCGTCGACCGCATGGTCTCCTCCAGCAGCGAGCTGGTCACGCTGCTGGAGGGCGAGCGGGCGCCCGGCGGGCTGGCGCAGGCCGTGCAGGACCATCTGGCCGGGGCGCGGCCCGACGTCGAGGTCGTCCGCTACGAGGGCGGGCAGGGCGGCTACCCCCTGCTCATCGGCGTCGAATGACCGAACGTATCCGGACGTCGACGGTGCGTATCCGGGAGTCGGGTGATTTCTGTCGGCGGGAAGCGGTAGAAAGCTGCGGTGACGAGCTTCGACGAGCCGCTGACGAAGGCGCTTGATCCCAAGACGGCCAGGCTGCTGGAGAGCGTCCTCGGCCTGCGCACCGTCGGCGATCTGCTGCGGCACTACCCCCGGCGCTACGCCCAGCGCGGTGAGCTGACCGACCTCGACGACCTGAAGGTCGACGAGCACGTCACGGTGGTGGGCGAGGTCACCAGGCTCATGCGCAAACCGATGCGCAGCAAGGGCGGCACCTGGCTGGAGGTCGAGGTCGTCGACGGCCGCCGCAGCAAGATCTACCTGTCGTTCTTCGGCAAGGCGTCCCACATCGCCGAGACCCGGCTGCGGCCGGGGGCCCGGGGCATGTTCGCGGGCAAGGTGGGCGCGTTCGGCCAGGGCGAGCGCCGCAAGTGGCAGCTCTCCCACCCCGAGTTCGAGATGATCGACGAGTCGGAGACCGAGGCGGGCGAGTTCGCCGCCGCGCTGGTCCCCATCTACCCGGCGGGCAAGGACGTGACGCCCTGGGCGATCCGGCGCGCCCTGGGCGTGATCCTGGACACCCTGGGGCCCATCGACGACCCGCTCCCCGACGCCCTCAGGGCCAGGCACGGGCTGCCCGGCCTGGCCGAGGCGCTGATGGCGATCCACCGCCCGCGCGACCACGGTGACGTGACGCGGGCCCGCAGGCGGCTCAAGTTCGACGAGGCGTTCCTGCTGCAGGCGGTGCTGATGCAGCGGCGGATGGCCGCCGAGGCCTGGCCGGCCACGCCCCGGCCCCGGCGCGGCGACGGGCTGCTGGCCGACTTCGACGGGCGGCTGCCGTTCACGCTCACCGAGGGGCAGCAGAGCGTGGGGGAGGAGATCGCGGCCGATCTGAGCAGGCCCCACCCCATGCACCGGCTGCTGCAGGGCGAGGTCGGCGCGGGCAAGACCGTGGTGGCGCTGCGGGCGATGCTCCAGGTGGTCGACGCGGGCGGCCAGGCCGTGCTGCTCGCGCCCACCGAGGTGCTCGCCCAGCAGCACCACCGCTCGATCTCCGCGATGCTCGGCGACCTGGCCACCGGCGGCATGTTCGGCGGCACCACGGTCGCCCTGCTGACCGGCTCGCTCGGCGCCGCGGCCCGCCGTACGGCGATGCTCGACGCGGCCTCCGGCGCGGCCGGGATCGTGGTCGGCACCCACGCGGTCCTGCAGGAGAAGGTGCAGTTCGCCGACCTGGGGCTGGTCGTGGTCGACGAGCAGCACCGCTTCGGCGTCGAGCAGCGCGACGCGCTGCGCGAGAAGGCCGGGGGCGGGCGCCCGCACGTCCTGGTCATGACCGCCACCCCGATCCCGCGCACGGTGGCCATGACCGTCTTCGGCGACCTGACGGTCTCCACGCTCTCCCAGCTCCCCTCCGGGCGCGCCCCGATCACCACCCACGTGGTCCCCGCCGCGGAGAAGCCGCACTTCCTCGACCGCACCTGGGTCCGGCTGCGCGAGGAGGTGGGGCTGGGCCGTCAGGCCTACGTCGTGTGCCCGCGCATCGGCGACCTGGAGGGCGACGAGGGCGACCTGGCCAAGATCGACGACGAGCGCAGGCCGCCGCTGGCGGTGCTGGACGTGGCGGAGATGCTGTCGCAGGGGCCGCTGCACGGACTGCGCACGCAGGTGCTCCACGGCAAGCTGCCGCCCGAGGACAAGGACGCCGTGATGCGGGCCTTCGCCCGGGGCGAGGTCGACGTCCTGGTGGCCACCACGGTCATCGAGGTCGGCGTGGACGTGCCCAACTCCTCGGTCATGGTCATCATGGACGCCGACCGGTTCGGCGTCTCCCAGCTCCACCAGCTCCGCGGCCGGGTCGGCCGGGGCGGCCTGCCGGGCCTGTGCCTGCTGGTGAGCGAGTCCCCGGCCGGGACCCCGGCCCGTGAGCGGCTCGACGCGGTGGCGGCCACCCTGGACGGCTTCGAGCTGTCCCGGGTGGACCTGGAGCAGCGCCGCGAGGGTGACGTGCTGGGGGTGGCGCAGTCGGGCCGCAGATCGTCGCTGAAGATGCTCCGGCTGCTGCGCGACGAGGACATCATCGAGAGCGCCCGCCAGGAGGCCGAGACCATGCTGACGGCCGACCCCGATCTGGTCACCCACCCGGTCCTGCGGACCGAGATCGAGCGGCTGCTCGCCGACGAGCGCGCGGAGTACCTAGAGAAGACCTGACGCGGAGAGACCCGAGGCGGGAGGGGGCCGACCCGGAGAAGGGGGCGACGCTCAAAGAGGGCGGCGCGGAGAAGAGGCCGACGCGGAGAAGAGGGCGACGCGGAGAGGGAGCCGACGCGGAGAAGAGGCCGACGCGGAGAGGGAGCCGACGCGGAGAGGGAGCCGACGCGGAGAAGAGGCCGACGCGGGGAGGGGGCCGATGCGGATGAAGGGGGCTGAACGCCCAGTAGCGGGGACGGCCTCCCCCCGAATGCCGTCCCCGCCTGGGCCCGCCCTCGGGTCAGGTGCCGAGAGCACCGACGTGCGGAAGGGCTCACGATCACGTCGGCCGGCCTTCCCCTGGGTCATCCGAAGGCCGCAGGACTCATCATGCAGGCTGCGGGCACCCGGGGGAACGACCCTTGCGCTTTCCTCGCCACCCCTTGCCGACTCTTGACCTAGATCACCTCCCACACCCCCTCTGAGCTGCGGTGATGTGTTTCGGCTGCGACACGGGAGAATGGTGGGGTGAGTCGAGTCATCGCGGGGATCGCAGGAGGAAGACGGCTGGCCGTGCCACCGGGGAACCGGACGCGGCCCACCAGCGACCGGGCCAGGGAGGCGATCTTCTCCACGGTGGGGTCGCTGCTCGGCTCGCTGGAGGGGGCGCGGGTGCTGGACCTGTACGCCGGGTCCGGCGCCGTCGGGCTGGAGGCGCTGTCGCGGGGGGCGTCCCACGCGCTGCTGGTGGAGTCCGACGCCAGGGCCGTCAGGACCATCAGGGCCAACATCTCCGCCCTGGGCCTGCCGGGGGCCGAGGTGGCCGCCGACAAGGTCGAGCGGGTGCTCGCCAGGGGCCCCGCGGAGCCGTACGACCTGATCTTCGCCGACCCGCCCTACGCGGTGACCGCCGAGGCGGTGGACGCGGTGCTGGGACAGCTGCGCGACCACGGCTGGCTGGCCGCGCACGCCCTGGTGGCGGTGGAGCGGGAGAGCAGGGGAAAGGACCTGGTGTGGCCCGAGGGCTTCGAAGAGGAGAGGGTCCGTCGTTACGGCGAAGCGGCCGTTTGGTACGGTCGCGCCGCCGGGAATCCGTAAACCTGGGGGTTCGCCTTGCGTCGCGTCGTCTGTCCGGGGTCCTTCGATCCCGTCACCAACGGTCATCTCGACATCATCGGCCGGGCCTCCCGGCAATATGACGAGGTCGTCGTCGCCGTCCTGATCAACATCGAGAAGAAGAGCCTGTTCACGGTCGAGGAGCGCATCGAGATGCTCCAGAGCGTGACCAAGGAGTACGGCAACGTGCGCGTGGACAAGTTCCACGGCCTGCTCGTGGACTACTGCAAGCAGCAGGAGATCCCCGCGATCGTCAAGGGCCTGCGCGCGATCAGCGACTTCGACTACGAGCTGCAGATGGCCCAGCTCAACTACCGGATGTCGGAGGTCGAGACGCTGTTCATGGCGACCGGGCCCGAGGTGTCGTTCCTGTCGTCCAGCCGGATCAAGGAGATCGTCCGGTACGGCGGGGACGTGTCCGGTCTCGTCCCGGACCTCGTCCACGACCTGCTGGTCGAGCGCCTGCGGGGCTGATCGGCCCGGCCGCCGGCCCGTGCTCCGCGCCCGGGCCGAGCGGCGTTCGCAGGACAGGGTCGCGGTCCTGGTATTCTCTTATTTCGGCCTTGCACGACGGCGATGATTCGCCATGCCTGATGAGAGCGTAATGACTCTGCACCTTGATCCCCGAGCCCCCTGGGTGGTCTCCACCCATGATCTGGGGCGGCGACCGGGATCGATGCGCGAGATGCATCTCACTCTCCCGGCACCAGCGGACGTCGGCGTCGACATGATCGGCATCCCCAAGGACGCCGACGTGAAGCTGGACCTCCGGCTTGAGGCGGTCATGGAGGGTGTGCTCGTCACGGGCACGGCGCGGTCCCCGCTGCGGGGGGAGTGCGCACGGTGCCTGGAACCGGTCACCTCGGAAACCGAGGTGTCGTTCCAGGAGCTGTTCTTCTACTCGGCTGAGGATGCAGCCGAGGACGACTCGCTTCTCGACGGTGAACTGCTCGATCTCGAGCCCACCTTCCGCGACGCGGTGGTGCTCACGCTGCCGTTGAGCCCGCTCTGCAGTGAAGACTGCACCGGGCTCTGCTCGCAGTGTGGGGTCAGGCTGGCCGACGCCGAGCCCGACCACGGACACGAGGTCATCGACGCCCGCTGGGCCAAGCTGCAAGGCCTGGTACCGGAACATAACAACGATCAGGAGAGCTGACGTGGCTGTCCCCAAGCGCAAGATGTCGCGGAGCAACACTCGCTCCCGCCGGTCGCAGTGGAAGGCCGCCGCGGTCTCGCTCGTGAGCTGCCCCCAGTGCCGCTCGCCGAAGCGTCCGCACATGGCGTGCCCGACCTGCGGCACCTACAACCGCCGTCAGGTGATCGAGCCCTCCGCCTGATCGCATTCTGACTGACGGATGCCGGCCGGGGGCTCACCGCCCTCGGCCGGCGTCACCGTCTCCACACCGATGCGATGGCGGTCCGCCCGCGGCTGTGGTGGACGCCGGGGTTCGCGGCGACGCGTGCCCTCCCGGCGCCCACCACGTCTTCGGGGTCATCAGGGTTTCCAGGCACTTCCGACTTCTTGCCTCGCCATCGCGCACCTGCTGAACATTCGCGCGAGGAGAAGACGTGGCAACAAGTGTGAAGCCCGTGGCGGTCGAGGTCGCCAGGGACGAGCTGGAGCGGATCCTGTCCGTGCGACTGGACGTCGCGATCCTGGAGCGTGCGCTGACCCACCGCTCGTACGCCTACGAGAACGGCGGCCTGCCGACCAACGAGCGCCTGGAGTTCCTGGGCGACTCGGTGCTGGGCCTGGTGGTCACCGACACCCTCTACCGCAACCACCCCGACCTGCCCGAGGGCCAGCTGGCCAAGCTCCGGGCCGCGGTGGTCAACATGCGCGCGCTCGCCGACGTGGCCCGCAACCTGGGCCTGGGCCGCTTCCTGCGGCTCGGCCGGGGCGAGGAGGGCACCGGAGGACGCGACAAGTCCTCGATCCTGGCCGACACCCTCGAGGCCCTCATCGGCTCGGTCTACGTCAACAAGGGCCTGGACGAGTCCTTCCGCGTCGTCCACCTGCTCTTCGACGCCCTCATCACCCGCTCGGCCTCGCTGGGCGCCGGGCTCGACTGGAAGACCTCCCTTCAGGAGCTGACCGCCTCCGAGTCGCTCGGCGTGCCCGAGTACCACGTCGAGGAGAGCGGGCCCGACCACGCCAAGTCCTTCACCGCGGTGGTGCGCCTCGGCGGCGAGGAGTACGGCGCGGGCTCCGGCCGCTCGAAGAAGGAGGCCGAGCAGCAGGCGGCCGAGGCCGCCTGGAACCGCATCAGGGCCGCCCAGGAGAAGCAGGCGGCCGGCTGACGTCACCGGGGGCCGTCCCCGGGATCCCGTTTCCCGAAGGAGGGACGCATGCCCGAGCTGCCCGAGGTGGAGGTCGTACGGCGCGGCCTGGAACGCTGGGTGTCCGGGCGGACCGTGGCCCACGCCGAGGTGTTCCACCCCCGGGCGATCCGGCGGCACGTCCCCGGAGCCGAGGAGTTCGTCTCCCGGCTGCGGGGTCGTACGGTCGGCGCCGCCCAGCGCCGCGGGAAGTACCTGTGGCTGCCGCTGGACGGCTCCGACGCCGTCCTGGCGCACCTGGGGATGAGCGGGCAGCTGCTGGTGACCGATCCGGGCTCGCCCCCGGAGAAGCACCTGAGGATCCGCCTGAGCTTCACCGACGGCGGTCCGGAGCTGCGCTTCGTCGACCAGCGGACCTTCGGTCACGTGCTGGTGACCGCGCTGGCCGACTCGGCGGGCCGGCCGGTCCCCGAGCCGATCACCCACATCGCGGCGGACCCGTTCGAGGAGCACTTCGACGCCGGCGTGTTCGCCCGGCGGCTGCGCGCCCGGCAGACCGAGATCAAGCGGGCGCTGCTGGACCAGTCGCTGGTAAGCGGGATCGGCAACATCTACGCCGACGAGGCCCTGTGGCGGGCCGGGCTGCACGGCTCGCGGCCCACGGAGAGACTGACCGGGCCGAAGATCGCCGAACTGCTGGACGCCGCCCGCGAGGTGATGTCCGAGGCCCTCGCCGAGGGCGGCACATCTTTCGACAGTTTGTATGTGAATGTCAATGGGGAGAGCGGCTACTTCGACCGCTCGCTGGCCGTGTACGGCCGGCGTGACCTGCCCTGTCGCAGGTGCGGCACCCCGATCGTCCGCGAGTCGTTCATGAACCGTTCGTCCTACAGTTGTCCCCGCTGCCAGCCCCCGCCGCGAGGCCTCCGTACCCCCGGGAGGGCGGGATCGTGACGGACGTTCGGCTGACCGCCTGGGTCAGGGGGCGGGTGCAGGGCGTGGGTTTCCGCTGGTGGACGCGGGCGCGGGCGCTGGAGCTCGGCCTGGTCGGCTGGGCGAGGAACACCGCCGACGGCCGGGTCGAGGTCGTGGCGGAGGGGCCGCAGGAGGCCGGGGAGAGGCTCCTGGAGCTCCTGCGGGGTTGCCATACGCCGGGGAAGGTGGATGGAGTTGTGGAACGCTGGAGCGAAGCCAAAGGTGATTTAGTGGGTTTTGCGGAGCGCTAGCCCTTCCCCTAAACCGATACATAAGGTATATTTAGCCGTCGAGAGTGCCCACAGGTGCATCCATGCGGAGTGTTCAACTTGACCGTCTCCCTCACCGGTGCGACTCTTGATAAGAACCACGCGCACCCCTCCCGCGGCAAGAAGTGCGCGAACCAGTCTGGTCACTCAGCGTGGAGGACCCTTTACCATGGCGAAGGCTCTACTCGGCCACGTCGGCGGTCCCGACCCTCGGATGGTCTCGGAAATGCGCCGTCTCCAGCAGCGCATCCGTGACCTGGAGGCAGAGCTCACCCGGCTCCAGGCCCAGAACGAGGAGCTCACGGCCAACAACCGTGATGAGACGTTCACCCGCCTGCAGGATCGCGAGCCGGCTCTCACCTAGAGCCTGTTCCTCCAGCCCCACGCCTGCTGCGCGGCGCGGGGAATTGTGGAACGGGCCTCGAGACCGGGGCTGAAAAAACCGTCCAGGGACGCCTCCACAAGGGCGTCCCTTGTCATGTCACCCTTCAGATGTCACGTCATGTTGTGACTGTCGCGTCACGTTGTGACGTGGCGTGACAGGAAGGCCAGCTGGTCGGGCAGGATCCGCCGGCGGTAGGCCGTGTCGTCGCATCCGCGCGATATGCCGCCCTCGGCCGGTGCGCCCAGGGCCTGCAGACCCTTCAGCATCGTCACTGTCTGCTGCGCCCATCCGTCGGCGTCCCCGCAGCCCAGCCAGACGGGGATGTCCACCAGCTCCCGCAGCGGCGCCCGCGCCGCGGTGACGGCCGGCGAGGCCGCCGCCACGGCCGCGACCTGCTCCCCGCCCAGCTCGGCGGCCAGCCGCAGCGCTCCGGCGCCCCCGGCCGACCAGCCCAGCAGGCCTATGCGCCGGGTGTCGAGGCCGCAGCCGTGCAGATAGGGCAGGAGCGTGCCGGTCAGGTCGGCGGAGGGCCAGTCGTCGACTGAGGCCACCGCGAAGCGCTCGCCGCCCGCCGCGAGATAGCGGTCGACGGCGTACCGGTCGAACGGGGTCAGCGCGTCGCCCCCGGTCTCCTGCAGCATGATCACCACGGGGATCCGGCCCCGCGCGTTCGGCGGGAACCCGATCACCACCCGGCGGCCGTCCAGGGTGGCCTGCTGGCGGGCCCCCGGGGCCGTGTCCGGGGGATCGGGCGACCTGCCGCACCGGATCTGCCCGTAGGCGTCGCGGACGCCGTCCGGTCCGATGAGGGCGACGCCTCCCAGGCCTGCCAGCGCCAGCCCGCCGGTGAGTAGAAAGCCTCTGCGTTTGAGGGGCTTTTTCCCACTTCGAATGGGTTGTGGAGCTTCCCCCTCGCCGTGTTCCGCATCCATGCAGGGCACCATAGGCCGTGCACGGGCGGGCGCGGGCGAAGAACGGTAGTCTTCCCCTCGCACGGCCACAGGGGATGAGGGGGTTTCCATGTATTTGAAGACCCTCACCCTGCGCGGCTTCAAGTCCTTCGCCTCGGCCACCACCCTGCGCTTCGAGCCCGGCATCACCGCCGTCGTGGGCCCCAACGGCTCGGGCAAGTCCAACGTCGTCGACGCACTGGCCTGGGTCATGGGCGAGCACAGCGCCAAGTCGCTGCGCGGCGGCAAGATGGAGGACGTCATCTTCGCCGGGACCTCCTCGCGGGCCCCGCTGGGCCGCGCCGAGGTCACGCTCACCATCGACAACTCCGACGGCGCCCTGCCGATCGACTACACCGAGGTGACGATCAGCCGCCTGATGTTCCGGGCCGGCCAGAGCGAGTACGCCATCAACGGCGACACCTGCCGCCTGCTCGACATCCAGGAGCTGCTGTCGGACTCCGGCATCGGCCGCGAGATGCACGTCATCGTGGGCCAGGGCCAGCTCGACCAGGTGCTGCACGCCGGTCCGGAGGACCGCAGGGCGTTCATCGAGGAGGCCGCCGGGGTCCTGAAGCACCGCAAGCGCAAGGAGAAGGCGCTGCGGAAGCTGGACGCCATGCAGGCCAACCTCAACCGCGTGCAGGACCTCACCGCCGAGCTGCGCCGCCAGCTCAAGCCGCTGGGCCGCCAGGCCGAGATCGCCCGTAAGGCCGCCGTCATCCAGGCCGACCTGCGCGACGCCCGGCTGCGCCTGCTGGCCGACGACGTGCTCATCCTGCGGACCACCCTGGAGCGAGAGGCCGCCGACGAGGCCGCGATCCTCGCCCGCCGCAGGGCCGTGGAGGAGGAGCTGGAGCAGAGCCAGCAGAGCGAGGCCGAGCTGGAGCAGGCGGAGGCCGAGGCCCAGCCCCGCCTGGCCGCGGCCCAGGAGGCCTACTTCCGGCTCTCCTCGATCCGCGAACGGCTGCGCGGCCTGGCCGGGCTGGCCGCCGAACGGCACCGCCACGCCGCCGAGGGCGCCGTGGAGCGGCGCGGGCGCGATCCGGAGGACTACGAGCGCGAGGCCGAGGAGATCCGCGAGCAGGAGCGGGTGCTGGACGAGCTGCTCGACCAGGAGCGCGAGACCCTGGCCCGCGCCGTGGCCCGCAGGACCGAGGCCGAGGGGGCGCTGGCCGCCGAGGAGCGCCGGCTGACCGCCGAGGCCCGCGCCGCCGCCGACCGCCGCGAGGGGCTCGCCCGGCTCCGGGGCCAGGTCGGCGCGGTGCGCAGCCGCGCGGACGCCGCCGAGGAGGAGATCGGCCGGCTGGCGCGTTCGCTGGCCGAGGCCGAGCGGCGGGCCGAGCTGGCCGAGGCCGAGCACGCCGGTCAGGAGCAGGCCGACCCCGCCGCCGACCCCGCCCTCGCCGAGGAGCTGGAGACGGCCCTGGAGGCCGTCGAGGAGGCCAGGCACGCCGTCGAGACGGCCAAGGCCGTGGTGGAGGAGGCCAAGGCGGCCGTCGCGGGTCCGAACGCGGCGCTGGGCTCCGCCCGAGCCGCCCTGACCGCCGCGCGTGCCGCCGACCAGGAGGCGCAGCGCCAGGCCGCCGCGCTGGAGGCCCGCGCCGAGGCGCTGGAGCTGGGCCTGTCCAGAGGCGCCGACGGCGGCGCCGCGCTGCTGGCCGCCGACCTGGCCGGGGTGCTGGGCCCGGTCGCGGCGACGATGACCGTACGGCCGGGCGCCGAGGTGGCCGTGGCCGCCGTGCTCGGAGCCGCGGCCGAGGCGGTCGCGGTGGAGTCGCTGCAGAGCGCGGTGGACGCCCTGGAGTTCCTGCGGGCGGAGCAGGAGGGCCGGGCGGCCCTGCTCGTGGCCGCCGGAGGCCCGCCGCCCCCGGCCGGACCGGTCCCGGTGCCCGGGGCCGAGTGGGCGGCCGACCTGGTGACCGTCCCCGCCGAGCTGCGGGCGGCCGTCTCCCACCTGCTGGCCGACGTGCTGGTGGTCGACGACCTGCAGGCGGCCAGGAAGACGGTCGAGCAGTGGCCGCACCTGCGGGCCGTGACCAAGTCCGGAGACCTGCTGGGCTCCCACGCCGTCACCGGCGGGGGAGCCGCGGGCTCCTCCGCCCTGCAGATGCGGGCCGCGCTGGACGAGGCGGCCGCCGACCTGGCGCGGGCCCGCCTCGCCGCCGAGCGGACGGCGGCGGCCATGGAGGAGGCCGCCCAGGCCGAGGAGGAGGCCCGGCTCGCCGTGGAGGCCGCCCAGGCCGGGGTGGCCGAGGCCCAGACGGGTGTGCAGACCGCCCAGTCCGGCGTCAACGCGGCGCAGGCCGCGCTGGACGCCGTCCGGTCCAGGCAGCGCGACGCCGACCAGCGGGCCGCCGCCGCGGCCCGGCGGCTGGCCCAGCTCGGTGCCGCGGCCACGGCCGCCCGCGAGGAGTGCACGCGCCTGGCCGCGGGTGTGCGGGCCGCCGAGGAGGCGCGCGGGCGAAGCATGGCCGAGCTGGCGGAGCTGGAGGAACGGCTCGCCACCGCGGAGGGCGCCGCGGAGCCGGAGGCCGAGCCGGGCACCGAGATCCGCGACGAGCTCGCCGAGGTCTGCGAGGTGGCCCGGCAGTCCGAGATGGAGGCCCGGCTGGCCGTGCGCACGGCCGAGGAACGCGTCAGGGGCCTGTCCGGCAGGGCCGAGGGGCTGATGCGGGCGGCGGCGCGCGAGCGCGAGGAGCGGGCCAGAGCGGCCGAGCTGCGCGAGCGGCGCCTGCGGCAGGCCCGTCTGGCCCAGGCGGTCGTCCGGGGCGCCGAGCGCGTTCTCAGCGCGCTGGAGGCCTCGCTCACCGCGGCCGCCGCCGAACGCGACGAGGCCGAGCAGGCGCGCGGGCAGATCGACGCCGCGCTCAAGACCGTCCGGGCCCGGGTCCGTGAGCTGACCGGTGAGCTGGACAAGCTGGTGAACCGGGTGCACGGCAGCGAGATGGCCAGGACCGAGCAGCGGCTGCGCCTGGAGCAGCTGGAGACCCGCGCCGTCGAGGAGTACGGCGTCGAGCCCGAGACCCTCATCGCCGAGTACGGTCCCGACGAGCCGGTGCCGTCGGCCGACGGCGAGCCGGTGCCGTACGTCCGCGAGGAGCAGGAGAAGCGGGCCAGGGCGGCCGACCGGCAGATGGCCCAGCTCGGCAAGGTCAACCCGCTCGCGCTGGAGGAGTTCGCGGCCCTGGAGGAGCGGCACGCCTTCCTCACCTCGCAGCTGGAGGACCTCAAGAAGACCCGCCGCGACCTCCTGCTGGTCGTCAAGGAGGTCGACGAGCGGGTCGAGCAGGTGTTCGCCGCCGCCTACGAGGACGTGGCCCGCGAGTTCGAGACGATCTTCACGCGGGTGTTCCCCGGCGGCGAGGGCAGGCTGGTGCTCACCGACCCGGAGAACATGCTGACCACCGGCGTCGAGGTCGAGGCCCGGCCGCCGGGCAAGAAGGTCAAGCGGCTGTCGCTGCTGTCGGGCGGTGAGCGCTCGCTGACCGCGGTGGCGTTCCTGGTGGCCATCTTCAAGGCCCGGCCCTCGCCGTTCTACGTGATGGACGAGGTCGAGGCCGCCCTGGACGACACCAACACCCAGCGGTTGCTGACCCTCTTCGAGGAGCTGCGCCAGACGTCGCAGATCATCATCATCACCCACCAGAAGCGGACGATGGAGATCGCCGACGCGCTGTACGGCGTGTCGATGCGGGGGGACGGCGTCACCCAGGTCATCAGCCAGCGGCTCCGGGAGCAGGAAGCCGTCTGAGCGGGCGGGTCTCCGTCCGGGAAAACGCCGTGCGGCGGGCCGGAGGTCGGACTAGGACTCTCCGTCTGGGAAACTAGGCGGTTGTGGAGAGCTATCTCGGCCTGATCCTGGTCATCGCCCTCGTCGTCGTGCTGACGGCGGGCGGCATGTTCCTGCTGTTCCGGCAGTCGCGCAAGGCGCCCCCGCCGGTCAAGCCGCCCGAGGCCCCGCCGCTGCCTCCCCGGGAGCAGGCGCCGCCCAGGGGCGCCGTCAAGGAGGACGAGGCGACGACGACCACCGTCCCGCCCCCGGCACGGACGATCGAGCCTCCGGTCGCGCCGGAGATCGAGGTCCCGCCGCCGTCGGCCGGCCGGATGGTACGGCTGCGCGCCCGCCTGGCCCGCTCGCAGACCACCCTCGGCAAGGGACTGCTGGAGCTGCTCTCCCGCGACCGTCTCGACGACGACGTCTGGGACGAGATCGAGGAGACCCTGATCGGCGCCGACGTGGGCATCGCACCCACCCAGGTGATGGTCGAGGAACTGCGCACGCGCGTGAAGGTACTGGGCAGCCGGACCCCCGAGGAGGTGCGGGGCCTGCTCAAGGAGCAGTTGCTCGCCCAGATCGGCCCCGACATGGACCGCACGCTGCACGTCGTCAAGCACGGCGAGCGCCCGGCGGTGGCCCTCGTGGTCGGCGTCAACGGCACCGGCAAGACCACCACCACCGGCAAGCTGGCCCGCTCGCTGGTCGGCGACGGCAAGCACGTCGTGCTCGGCGCCGCCGACACCTTCCGCGCCGCGGCCGCCGACCAGCTCCAGACCTGGGGCGACCGGGTGGGCGCCGAGGTCGTGCGCGGCCCGGAGGGCGGCGACCCGGCCTCCGTGGCGTTCGACGCCGTGGCCAAGGGCATGGAGGTCAAGGCCGACGTGGTGATCGTGGACACCGCGGGCCGCCTGCACACCAAGACCGGCCTGATGGACGAGCTCGGCAAGGTCAAGCGCGTCATCGAGAAGAAGGCCACGGTCGACGAGGTGCTGCTCGTCCTCGACGCCACCACCGGCCAGAACGGCATGCGCCAGGCCCAGGTGTTCGCCGAGGTCGTCAACATCACCGGCATCGCCCTGACCAAGCTCGACGGCACCGCCAAGGGCGGCATCGTCATCTCCGTCCAACGCGAGCTGGGCGTCCCCGTCAAGCTCGTCGGCCTCGGCGAGGGCCCCGACGACCTCGCCCCCTTCGACCCCGAGGTCTTCGTCGACGCCCTCCTCGGCGACTGACCCGCCGCCCAAGGGCGCCGACCCGCACCGCCCCTCTCCTCGCCGCACCGGCGCCATCGAATGCCATCGGTGCAGCGGGCAGAGGGGCGCCGTGTTTCACGGCCCCGCACTGACGCGGCGTTTCTTTCCCCGTGCCGCCGGGGTCAGGCGTGGGGGCGGGTGCCGATGGGGACGACGAGGGGGGTGCCGGCCACGGGGTCTTCGATGACCTTGGCGTCGAGGTCGAAGACCTCCGCCAGCAGTGACTCGGTGAGGACCTCGGAGGGGGTGCCGGCGGCGACGACCTTGCCGGCGCGCATGGCGACCAGGCGGTCGGCGTAGCGGGCGGCGAGGTTGAGGTCGTGCAGGACCATCACGACGGTGCGGCCGAGCTCGCCGTGGAGTCTGCGGACCAGTTCCAGCACCTCGATCTGATGGGCCAGGTCCAGGAAGGTCGTCGGCTCGTCGAGCAGCAGCAGGTCGGTGCCCTGGGCCAGGGCCATGGAGATCCACGCGCGCTGGCGCTGGCCGCCCGACAGCTCGTCCAGGGGACGCTCGCCCAGGTCGCCCAGGCCGGTCATGGACAGCGCCTCGCCCACCGCCGCCTCGTCGTCGGAGGACCACTGCCGGTACCACGTCTGGTGCGGGTGCCGTCCCCTGGCCACCAGGTCGGCCACGGTCAGGCCCTCGGGAGCGGTCGGCGCCTGCGGGAGCACGCCCAGGATCCTGGCGACCTCCTTGGTGGGCATGCGGTCGATGCGCTTGCCGTCCAGCAGGACCTCCCCGCCGGAGGGCTTCAGGAGCCGGCCCAGCGCGCGCAGCAGGGTGGACTTGCCGCACCCGTTCGGCCCGATGATCGTGGTGACCGTCCCGGCCTCGATCCCGAGATCGAGACCGTCGACGACGACGCGATCGCCGTAGCCGAGCCTGACGTCGACGGCCTGCAGCCTCATGAACGGGCCTCCTTGCGTGCGCGGATGAGGAGATAGATCAGGTAGGGGGCGCCGAACACCGCGGTGACCACACCCACGGGCAGCTCGACGGGGCTGAAGACGGTGCGCGCGACCAGGTCGGCGGCGGTGGTCAGGACGGCGCCGGTCAGCGCGGAGACCACCAGCGGCGGCTGGGCCACCCCGGCCAGGCGCAGCGCGATCTGCGGGGACGCCAGCGCGACGAAGGCGATGGGCCCGGCCGAGGCGGTGGCGACCGCGGCCAGCAGTACGGCGGCGAGGATCATCAGGCCGCGGGCGAGGTTCATCCGCACACCCAGGCCGGTCACGGTGTCGTCGCCGAAGCGCAGCGCGCCGAGCGAGCGGGTGCCGAGCAGCGTCAGCGGGACGAGGACGAGCAGGGCCAGCGCGGTCGGGTGGACGTGCTCCCAGCCCCGGCTGTTGAGCGAGCCGCTGATCCAGACCATGGCCCGGCTGCTGTCGTTGACGTCGCCGATGGTCAGCAGCCAGTACTTGACGTTGGTGAACACAGCCGTCACGCCGATCCCGACCAGTACCAGGCGGTAGCCGTCCAGGCCCCTGCGCCAGGCCAGCAGGTAGACGGTCAGCGCCCCGGCCAGACCCCCGGCCAGGGCCGTCAACGGGATGCCGAACGCCGCCAGGTCGCCGCTGGGACCGCCCGCGGTGCTGCCCGCGCCGACGATGACCGCGACCACGGCCACACCGGCCCCGGTGGTGACGCCCAGGATGTCGGGGCTGGCCAGCGGGTTGCGGGCGACGGCCTGGGTGATCGCCCCGGCCAGGGCGAGCGCCGCGCCGACCAGGGCGCCGGTCAGGGCACGGGGCAGGCGCAGCTCCATCACGACGAAGTGGTTGGGGCCGTCGCCGGTGATGGCCTGGAAGACCTCGGCGACCGTCATCGGGATGTCCCCGATGCGGATGTTGAGGGCCATCGTCAGCGTCACGGCCGCCAGCAGGACCAGGGAGACGGTGACGGAGCGCAGGCGCAGCAGCCATGAGGCGGGCCCGACGCGCAGCGCGCGCTCGTGCGGGAGCCGTACCCGGGCGGGTGCCGGAGAGGTCGCGGGGGTGGCCGGACTCTCCGCCGGGGAGGTCTCGGGAGCGGGGGGCTTCACAGGCGGACCGGCTTCCTACGGCGGACCAGGGCGACGAAGAAGGGCGCGCCGAGCAGCGCGAGCACGACGCCGACCTCCAGCTCTCCCGGGCGGGCGACCACCCGGCCGACCACGTCGGCCAGCAGCAGGGCGCAGGCGCCCATCAGCCCGGAGTACGGCAGCAGCCAGCGGTGGTCGGGCCCGGAGAGCGGGCGGGCCAGGTGGGGGACCATCAGGCCGACGAAGGAGAGCGCGCCGCAGGCCGCGACCGAGGCCCCGCTCAGCAGGGTGACCGCGGCGACGCCGACCGCGCGGGTCACGGCGATGTTCTGGCCCAGGGCGCGGGCCACGTCCTCGCCGAGGGAGAGCGTGTTCAGGCCGGGCGCGTTGATCAGCGCCAGCAGCAGGCCGGCGCCGATGAACGGGAGCACCTGCCACACGACGTCGCCGCCGCGGGCGGCGATCGAGCCGGCCTGCCAGAACCGGAAGACGTCCATGGCCTGCTCGTCCATGAGCACCATGGACGAGGTCAGGGCGTAGAGGAAGGCGCTGACGGCGGTGCCCGCGAGGGCGAGGGTCACCGGGGTGGGACCGCCCCGGCCGCCGACCATGCCGAGCGCGAAGACGCCCACGCTGGCGATCAGCGCCCCGGCCAGGCCGAACCAGATGTAGCCGTAGAGGCTGGTGACGCCGATGACCATGATGCTCAGCACCATGGCGAAGGCGGCGCCCTGGGTGACGCCGAGCAGCCCGGGGTCGGCCAGCGGGTTGCGGGTGTGACCCTGCATGAGGGCGCCGGCCACACCGAGCGCGATCCCGGCCAGCACGCCGATCGCGGTCCTGGGGATGCGCAGGGAGCGGACGATGATGTCGTTCTCGGTGCCGGTCGGCGCGGTGATCGCGTGCCAGACCTCGGGCAGCGGGACGGGCTTGGCGCCGGTCGAGACGCTCAGCACGACCGCGACCATGAGCGCCGCGAACAGTCCGGCGAGGACGAGCAGGCGGCGCCGGTAGGTCGCCCGCACCCCGCCGGGTGCGGGTGGCCGCGGCGGGGCCAGCGCTGTGCTCACGTCGTTCCTCTCGGTTGCCGGATCCCGTCCGAGTATGCCAGGTTAGGTATAGCTAAGCTAAATAAGGCTTACCTAACCTGGCTGAAAGGATCCCTGATGAGAGCGTTGCGTGCCCTGTCCGTGGGTGTGGCGGCAGCCGTACTCTCCCTCGGCCTGGCCGCGTGCGGGTCGGGCGACACCTCCGCAACCGCCGCCGGCAGCGCCTCTCCGGCCCCGGCGGGCAGCGGCGGCACGTCGTCGTACCCGCGTACGGTGAAGCACGCCATGGGCGAGACGCAGATCCCCGCCCAGCCCAAGCGGGTCGTCGCCCTCGACCAGAGCTTCGTCGACGCGGTGCTGACGCTGGACACCGAGGTCGTCGGCTACACCGTCTACCGGGGGATCGACGAGAAGCTCCCCGACTATCTGGCCCCGGTCATGGACCAGGCGCAGAACATCAAGGTGGTCGGCACGCTGGAGGCGCCGAGCCTGGAGCAGATCATCGCGCTCAAGCCCGATCTGATCGTCTCGGCCAAGATCCGCCACGAGGCGCTGTACGACAAGCTCACCCAGATCGCGCCGACCGTGTTCAGCGAGACCACCGGCGCCATCTGGAAGGACAACCTCCGGCTGATGGGTCAGGCCCTGGGCAAGGAGACGCTCGCCGACGAGCGGATCAAGGCCTACGAGGACCGGGCCGCCAAGGTCGGCGAGTCCATCAAGGCCAAGGAGGGCGAGATGCCCACGGTCTCCGTCGCCCGCTTCACCAACGAGCCGACCGTCCGCCTGTACGTGGAGAACTCCTACTCCGGCCTGGTGCTCAAGGACGTCGGCTTCCCGCGCCCCGAGGGGCAGCCGAGCACCACTGAGACGATCATGGTGCCGATCAGCGAGGAGAACATCCCGCAGCTCGACGCCGACCACATCTTCGTCGTGTCCTACCCCGACCCGGAGATCGAGGCCGTCCAGAAGCGGTTCCAGTCCAACCCGCTGTGGGGCAAGCTCAAGGGCGAGCAGCACGTGGTCGACGACGTCACCTGGATGAGCGCCGTGGGCATCCAGGGCGCGCACGTCATGCTCGACGACCTCGCGAAGATCTTCGAGGTGGACCCGGCCAAGGCCTCCTGACCCCGGGTCCGGCCCGCCGGACGACTTCCCGATGAGCCCGGCGCCCCGTGAGGGGGCGCCGGGCTCATCGGCGTCACGGCGGGGCGTCACGGCGGGGCGTCATGGGCCGGTCAGGAAGCCGCGGAACTCCTCCAGATGGAGGCCGATGTCCAGGCCGCGCTCGGCCAGCCAGGCGTCGTCGTCGTAGGTACAGCTGTAGCGCTCGCCGCCGTCGCAGATCAGCGTCACCACGCTGCCCCGCTCACCGGCCTCGCGCATCTCCTGGATGAGCTGTACGGCCGCCGCCACGTTGGTGCCGGTGGAGCCGCCGACGTGGCGCCCGGTGACCTCGCGGACCCAGCGCATCGCGGCGATGGAACGCGCGTCGGGCACCTGGATCATGCGGTCGATCACGCTCGGCAGGAAGGACGGCTCGACCCGGGGGCGGCCGATGCCCTCGATCCGGGAGCCGGGGGCGGTGACGGTGTCGTCGCCGGAGGTCCACGACGGGTAGAAGGCCGAGCCCTCGGGGTCCACCACGGCCAGCCGGGTGGGGTGGCGGCGATAGCGGATGTAGCGCCCGATCGTGGAGGAGGTGCCGCCGGTGCCCGCGCCGACCACGATCCAGGCGGGCTCGGGGTGGGGCTCCATCGCCATCTGGTTGAAGATGCTCTCGGCGATGTTGTTGTTGCCGCGCCAGTCGGTGGCCCGCTCCGCGTAGGTGAACTGGTCCATGAAGTGCCCGCCGGTCTCGGCGGCCAGCCGCCGGGACTCGGAGTAGATCGTCCCCGGGTCGTCCACCAGATGGCACTTGCCCCCGTAGAACTCGATCAGGGCGATCTTCTCGGGTGAGGTCGAGGCCGGCATCACCGCGATGAACGGCAGCCCGAGCAGCCGGGCGAAGTACGCCTCGCTCACCGCGGTCGAGCCGCTGGAGGCCTCCACCACCGTGGTCGAGGGGCCGATCCACCCGTTGGCCAGGCCGTACAGAAAAAGCGAGCGTGCCAGGCGGTGCTTAAGTGAACCGGTGGGGTGGACTGACTCGTCTTTCAGATAGAGGTTTACTCCCCAGTGCCCGGGAAGCGGAAAGACGTGGAGATGGGTGTCACAGCTACGGTTGGCGTCGGCCTCGACCCGGCGGATGGCCTCGGCCGTCCAGTCCCGGGTCGCGAAGTCGTATCTATCCAGGTGGCGCATGTCATCAAAAGTAGCCCTAGCAGGGGCTATGTGAGGATAGACACAATCTCTAGGAAATCGAGCAAAGGATGTTACCCTATTGAGATTCGACCGACTGTAGAGCGTGCCGCATCCGCTCACGGAACGGTCACAGATGGACCTCTTGTCCGGACGGAACTCTTAACGACTCCCTTACGGAGCCGATGGGAGCATCGGCAAGGCTGCCGGGAAGGGTGCATCGCACCCGAGCCGTGCGGCATCGGGGGAAAGGTACCTAGGGGGATGAGATGATCTCGATGAGCGAGGAGCAGCGGCAGGACTGGTTCGAGCGCGACGTCGTGCCCGTGACCGGCCAGCTCTACGCGTCCGCGATGCGTCTGACCCGCAACTCCGCCGATGCCGAAGACCTCGTGCAGGAGACGGTCACCAAGGCGTTCACCTCGTATCACCAGTTCCGCGAGGGCACGAACCTCAAGGCGTGGCTGCACCGGATCCTGACCAACAACTTCATCAACGAGTACCGCAAGAAGCAGCGCTCGCCCAAGCTCTCGGCCACCGAGGACATCGAGGACTGGCAGCTCGCCGCGGCCGAGTCCCACAGCTCCACCGGGCTCAAGTCCGCCGAGACCGAGGCGCTGGAGCAGCTGCCCGACACCGTCGTGATGAACGCGCTGCGCTCGCTGCCCCAGGAGTTCCGGGTGGCGGTCTACCTCGCCGACGTCGAGGGGTTCGCCTACAAGGAGATCGCCGAGCGGATGGGCACCCCCATCGGCACGGTCATGTCCCGCCTGCACCGCGGCCGCCGCCAGCTGCGGATCATGCTGGAGGACTACGCCCGCGAGGAGGGCGCCCTCCGGCTGCCCGAGCAGCGCCAGGCCGCCTGACAGACCCGCGAGAAGGGCGGCACGGGTCAGCGCAGGGACATGCGCAGGCGGATCCGTACCAACCCGGGAGAGCTGCGTATCTCCACCCGGTCGCAGAGCTGCCGGCTGATCCACAGCCCGTAGCCGTGCTGGGACTCCGGCTCCGGCGGGCCGTACCCCGCCAGAGGGTCGTCCAGGCCCCCGCCGGAATCGGTGATCTCGCACACGAGCTCGTCCCCCTCCACCCACAGGGCGGCTCGCCCGTGCCCGGCGCCGTGCTCCACGCTGTTGGCCGCGACCTCCGAGACGCTCAGCACCAGTGAGCCGGTCAGCTCGTGGTCCAGCCCGGCCCGCCGCGCGTGGTCGGCCACGACCAGACGCAGGTGCGTCAGGTTCTCCGGGGCGAAGGAGACGACGGTCGCCGATCCGGGCGGATCCCCGAAGGGCAGCTCGTCGTCCGGGAGCCTGAACCGCTCGGGCGGCACGTACAGGCCGCTGGGCTCGACGTCCCCGGCGTCCAGGTACCGGGGATGCACGCGTAGAAGATCGTCGGGCGCGGCCCCCCTCTCGTAGAGGCACCAGACGGCCACCGGGAGCCGGGCCAGCACGGCGTTGATCGCCGACTCGTAGCGGATCCACTCACGCGCCTCGGCGTCAGTCCTGCCCGCCCAGTACACCTCGCCGACGATCAGGGACGGTCTCCGCTCGCGCACGTAGTCGTGGTAGGCGGAGAGCGTGCGCATGGGGTGGCCGTACCACCGGTGGGAGGGCTGGCGGTCCACCCGCCGGGCGTCCTCGCCCAGGGTCTCGGTCAGCAGGTCGAGTTTGCGCTCGCACGTGACCACCAGGACCCGCTGCCCATCACGCAGTCCCCCCACGACGAGATCCGGGATCCGGTGGAGGAACTCCTCGTCTGAGCCGTACGCGACAGCGGTGTGCGCGAACGGCCCGGAGTCGAGAGGGGCCCGCTCGGGCTGCACGGGCATGACCGTAGCAAGCGCTTGACTCCGGCACAACAAGGTCAGCTCGCGGCGATCAGCGCGACCGCGGCGAGGGTGACCCCGATCCCGGTCGCCTGGACGGCGTTCAGCCGCTCCTTCAGCACGTACCGGGCCAGCAGCAGGGTGCTCGCCGGGTAGAGCGAGACCAGGACGCCGACCAGAGTGAGCATGCCGCGCTCCTGGGCAAGGACGAACAGGACGTTGGCCACCATGTCCAGGACCCCGGCCACGACGATGATCCCCAGCGCCCCCGAGCCGGGCCGCAGCGAGCGCCCGGTGGCCACGGCCAGGGCGGCGATGAGCAGGACCGAGGCGAGCCGCGCGCCGAACAGCGGCCACATGCCGCCGCCCTCCGGGGCCTGGGAGAGCAGGACGAAGAACCCGCCGAAGCCCGCCCCCGCGGCGAGCGCGCTCAGGGTCGCGCCGCGGTCCCGGACGGCCGCGGCCGGGGAGGAGTCCCGGCTGACCAGCAGCACCGCCAGCAGCGCCAGCGCGACGCCGCCCAGCGCCATCGGCTCGGGACGCTCCCCTGCCGCCAGCCCGAACAGCACCGGCAGCGCCGCGGAGGTGGTGGCGGTGACCGGCGCCACCACCGACATCACGCCCGTGGCGAGGGCCCGGTAGAACAGCACCAGGGCCACGCCCCCGGAGACGCCGGCGGCCATGCCCCAGGCCAGCCCCTCGGCGGTGGGCGCCCCGGGAAGGAACGGCAGCAGCCCGGCGACCAGTGCGAGACCGGCCAGCTGGGAGAGCACCACCACCGCCATCACCTGCGACCGCCGGGTGGCCAGCCCGCCGAAGAAGTCCGCCGTGCCGTACACCAGAGCACAGGCCGTCGCCAGCACCACCGCGGTCATCATCCACCTCAGTTCATCAGAGTGAACTATTAGTACAACACATGGAGTGCACTACAGTGCAAATCGAGTTCACTAAACTGAACTCATGGACCCCGAGACGATCACCGCCGCGATCGCCAACAACGTCCGCGCGCAGCGCGCCCACCGGCAGATGACGCTCGACGAGCTCGCCGCGCGGTCGGGGGTGAGCCGGGGCATGCTGGTCCAGGTCGAGCAGGGCAGGACCAACCCCAGCATCAACACGCTCACCCGCATCGCCGACGCCCTCGGCGTGACGGTCGCCCGGATGGTCGAGGTCTCCGACACGCCCGTGGTGCGGGTGGTGAACGCCGCCGACGTGGTCACCTTCCCGCACGGTGAGGCGAGTACGGCACGCCTGCTGGTCGGCACCGACGCCCCCGCGATCCTGGAGCTGTGGGACTGGTGCCTGGCCCCCGGCGAGCACCACGACGGCGACGCCCATCCGCCGGGCACCCGCGAGATGCTGACCGTCCTGGAGGGCGAGCTGACCCTCACGGTGTACGGCAGGAGCCATGTGATCGGGACCGACGGGGCCGTCCTGTTCAGCGCCGACCGCCCGCACCGGTACGCCAACGAGGGCGGGAGCCCTCTCAGGTTCGTGATGGTCGTCACCGAGCCGAGGGAGACGCCCGACCACTGATCCCGTCAGGTGATCGGTGGGGGGATCGGCGAAAAGAGTGCTACAAAAACGACATTTGGGTATATAGCTCCAGGCTATGTGGTCCGGTTGGCGCGTTGATACACCGGATCGCACCCTGACATCTCCACCATGGTGGGAGGATCCGGTCCCGGTTCTGCGGGGGGACGTGGCCGGAGAGTCATCCATGCGCGCCCCCGCTCTGCTTTCGGGGGGAAGCGTGCGGGTGTGGGTCTTGCCGATGGCGTTCCTCATCGGGTTCACGGGTGTGGCCGGCCCTCCGGCCGACCCCCCGGCCGACCCCGGGGCGCCGGGAGAGGCCGCGTCGGCCGGCGGGCTCGTCGCCGTCCTGCCGCAGCGGCCCGGACCGCCCGAGCTGCCCACCCCGCCCCCGGCGCGTGCGACGGACTGCGCCAAGACCAGGTGCGTGGCGCTGACCTTCGACGACGGCCCGGGCGAGCACACCGGCGCCCTGCTCGACACCCTCGCCGCGCACCGGGCCAGGGCGACCTTCTTCGTGCTCGGCGGGATGGTCGAGCAGAGCGGCGGGGAGGACCTGCGCAGGATGGTGACCGACGGGCACGAGCTGGGCAACCACGGCTGGAGCCACACCGCGCTCACCGGCCTGTCGAGGAGCGGCATCAGGTCCGAGCTGCGCCGTACCCAGGAGATCGTGGAGCGGGAGACCGGGGTGAGGATGACCCTGATGCGCCCGCCGTACGGCGCCACCGACGAGCGCGTGGCCGCGGAGAGCCGCAGCCAGGGGCTCGCCCAGATCCTGTGGAGTCTCGACACCATGGACTGGCGCGACCGTGACGTCGCGGTCGTGAGCCGCCGCGCCGCCAAGGCCACGTCCGGGTCCATCGTGCTCATGCACGACATCCACCTGACGACGGTCAAGGCGGTCCCGAAGCTGCTGGAGAACCTCGCGGGCAAGGAGTTCACGTTCGTGACGCTGTCGGAGCTGTACGGCGGAGCGCCGTCGCCGGGCAGGCGTTACACCCGGCGCTGACCCGGCGGGCCGGCGGTTCCGGAAACTGTCGGTGGCCGGTGGCACGATGGGCCGCATGAGCTTCAGCGGTTTCCCCGACGACGCCTTCGTGTTCTACGAGGGTCTGGAGGCTGACAACTCCAAGACCTACTGGACCCGCCACAAGCAGGTCTACGAGGAGGCGGTGAAGGCGCCGATGATCGCGCTGGGGGAGGAGCTGGAGGCCGAGTTCGGCGGCACGCACCTGTTCCGGCCCAACCGCGACGTGCGCTTCGCCAAGGACAAGTCGCCCTACAAGACCCACCAGGGAGCCTATGTCCCGACCGCCGAGGCCGTCGGTTACTACGTCCAGCTCGACGCCGCGGGTCTCTACGTCGGGGCGGGCCTCTACGCGGCCGACGGCGAGCGGCTCGCCCGCTTCCGGGAGGCGGTCGACGAGGAGATCAGCGGGGTCCCGCTGGAGAAGATCGTGACCGAGGCCCGGATCGCGGGCTACGAGATCGGAGGCGACCGCCTCAAGACCCGCCCGCGCGGCGTCCCCGAGGACCACCCCCGCCTCGACCTGCTCCGCCACCGCTCGCTGCACGCGAGCCGCCGCTTCGAGCCCGAACCCTGGGTCCACACCCCCGAGGTCGTCGCCCGAGTCCGCACGATCTGGCGCGACCTGACCCCACTCGTGGAGTGGCTCACCACCCACCTGCCGGCCGACTGATCCGGCGCTCCCACCCACGGCGGACCCTTCCCCGGCCCGCCGCGGGGACGGAGTCCTCCGGCCGGGGTCGCGCCGGTGGCGGGGCTCTCCAGGGTGAGCGCCGCGCCGGGGCGGAGCGATCGGCGGGTGGGGCGTCGGGGCTCCTCATCGGCGCCTGCGGGGCGCATCATGGTGGGGTGACGCTACAGCCCGCCGACGGCGACAAGATCCTGCGTGACAACTTCGCCCCCTGGGTGCAGGACCTCGGCCTGCTGGTCGAGGAGCTGGGCGAGCGCCATGCCGTTCTGCGCCTGCCCTGGTCCGACCGGCTGGCCAGGGAGGGCGGCGGCATGTCCGGCCAGGCGCTGATGGCCGCCGCCGACACCGCCACGGTGATCGCGATCTCCTCGGCCCGGGGCGGCTTCGTCCCGATGACCACCGTCCAGCAGTCCACGACGTTCCAGCGCCCGATCATCGGCAAGGACGTCCTCGTCGAGGCCCACGTGACCAAGCTCGGCCGCAGCCTCGCCTTCGCCTCCGTCACCCTCACCGCCGACGGAGACCCCTCACCCGCCGCCCAGGCGGCCACGGTCTACGCGATCCTCGGCTGAGCCCGTCCGCGCCGGGGGTCAGCGCCCGGTGATCACACCGCAGGCTATGCGGCCTCCGGAGTCGCCGCTCTTGAGGGTCTCGTCGTCGGGGCCGATGGTCATCGTCGTCTCGGCCTCGGGGTCGGAGGTGTCGGCCGCGTGGCCGTACCGGTCGGGGATGTTGGCGCGGTTGTCCGGCATGGCGTGGACGACGACCGCGCTGCCGTCGGCGTCGGCGAGCTGCCCGGTCATCAACCGGTCGGTGACGAAGGAGGCGCTGCCGGTGCCGTTCGCGCCGATCAGCAGATCGGGCAGGTCGCCGGCGTGGTCCGGGTGGGACTTCGCGTCGAAGTCGACGTGGCCGCCCGCACTGAAGAAGGGGCTGCCGGTGGCGGGGTCGGTCGAGCCCGGGTCGCAGACGCCCTTGGCGTGGATGTGGAAACCGTGGAAGCCGGCGGGCAGCCCGCCGGTGACGGTGACCGTGATGGAGGGCTTGCCGTCCTGGTCGCTCTTGATGTCGAGCGAGCCCACGGTCCGGCCGTCCACGTCCTTGATGTCGGCGTGCAACGGCCTGTCACCCGACGGCGGCGTCCGCGTGGGAGCGGCGGTCGGCTCGGGTGTCCCGGCGGGCGTGCCGGCCGGCTCGGGGGTTCCCGCAGGCGTGCCGGCCGGCCCCGGCGTCGTCTCTCCCGTGCCGGCGGTCGGATCCGGCGCGGCGGATGCTCGCGGCGACGTCTGGGCCGGCGGGGCGGCCCCGGTGGCGATCATTCCGGCTCCCAGCGCGGCGGCCAGGGCCAGGTGGGTTCTGTGAGCCATGGAAGATTCCCCCGTATGTCCTGACGGCGCCCCTCCGCTGGCGGAGGAGCCCGAACAGGGTCTCTACCGCACAGCGAACGGGAGAATCCTCTTTTTTGGCCATATATGAGACAAAACGGTCATGAGGCGAAACAGCCTCCTGTGTCCGGCCGGGCCGGGCACAGGAGGCGTGTCGGCTGCCGCCCTTGGCGCGGGCGGCGGGCGCGTCGGCTGCCGCCCTTGGCGCGGGCGGCGAGCGCGTCAGCTGCCGCGCTTGGCGCGGGCGGCGGTCCGGCCGCGGGTGGCGGCGTCGAGGACGACCTTGCGGATGCGCACGGCCTCGGGGGTGATCTCCACGCACTCGTCCTCGCGGATGAACTCCAGGGCCTGCTCAAGGGAGAGCTGCCGCGGCGGGATGACCTTCTCGGTCTCGTCCGCGGTGGAGGAGCGCATGTTGGTGAGCTTCTTCTCCTTGGTGATGTTCACGTCCATGTCGTCGGAGCGCGAGTTCTCACCGATGATCATGCCCTCGTAGACCTCGGTGCCCGGCGAGACGAACAGCACGCCGCGCTCCTGGAGGTTCAGCATGGCGAAGGCCGTCACCGGGCCGGAGCGGTCGGCGACCAGGGAGCCGTTGTTGCGGGTGCGCAGCTCGCCGAACCACGGCTCGTAGGACTCGAAGACGTGGTGGACCAGGCCGGTGCCCCGGGTCTCGGTCAGGAACTCGGTGCGGAAGCCGATCAGGCCGCGGGCCGGGACCACGAACTCCATCCGGATCCAGCCGGTGCCGTGGTTGGTCATGTGCTCCATGCGGCCCTTGCGGACGGCCAGCAGCTGGGTGACGGCCCCGAGGTACTCCTCCGGGCAGTCGACGGTCAGCCGCTCGACCGGCTCGTGCAGCTTGCCGTCGATCGTCTTGGTGACGACCTGCGGCTTGCCGACGGTCAGCTCGTAGCCCTCGCGGCGCATCTGCTCGACCAGGATGGCCAGCGCCAGCTCGCCGCGGCCCTGCACCTCCCAGGCGTCCGGGCGCTCGGTCGGCAGCACGCGCAGCGACACGTTGCCGACGAGCTCCTTGTCCAGGCGGTCCTTGACCATGCGGGCGGTGACCTTGGAACCCTTGACCTTGCCGACCAGCGGGGAGGTGTTGGTGCCGATGACCATCGAGATGGCGGGCTCGTCGACGGTGATCAGCGGAAGCGGGCGCGGGTCCTCGGGGTCGGCCAGCGTCTCACCGATCATGATCTCCGGGATGCCGGCGATCGCGATGATGTCGCCGGGGCCGGCCTGCTCGGCGGGCTTGCGCTCCAGCGCCTCGGTCATCAGCAGCTCGCTGATCTTGACGCGCTCGATGGTGCCGTCGGTCTTGCACCAGGCGACCTGCTGACCCTTCTTGATGACGCCCTGGTGCACGCGCAGCAGCGCGATGCGGCCCAGGTAGGTCGAGGAGTCGAGGTTGGTGACGTGGGCCTGCAGCGGCGAGGCCGGGTCGTAGGTCGGGGCGGGGATCGTCTCCTTGATGACCTGGAAGAGCGGCTCCAGGTCCTCGGAGTCGGGCATCCCGCCGTCCTCGGGGCGGTTCAGTGAGGCGCGGCCGGCCTTGGCCGAGGCGTAGACGATCGGGAAGTCGATCTGGTCCTCGGTGGCGTCCAGGTCCATGAAGAGCTCGTAGACCTCGTCCACGACCTCCTTGATCCGGGCGTCGGGGCGGTCGACCTTGTTGATGCACAGGATGACCGGCATCTTCGCCGACAGCGCCTTGCGCAGCACGAAGCGGGTCTGCGGCAGCGGACCTTCGGAGGCGTCCACCAGCAGGACGACGCCGTCCACCATCGACAGGCCGCGCTCGACCTCGCCGCCGAAGTCGGCGTGGCCGGGGGTGTCGATGATGTTGATGGTCATGTCACCGTGCTTGACGGCGGTGTTCTTCGCGAGAATGGTGATGCCCTTCTCGCGCTCCAGGTCGTTGGAGTCCATGACGCGGTCGTCGACGTCCTGGTTCGCCCGGAAGGCACCGGACTGCCAGAGCATGGCATCCACGAGAGTGGTCTTGCCGTGGTCGACGTGCGCGATGATCGCGATGTTCCGCAGGTCGTCGCGGCTGTTCAAAGGCATGGTGGAGTCTCACTCTGTGTTCGTGGAGGCTGGCCGCGGACCGTGCGGCCCTACCATTTTAGTTGATCCCGGCAATCGCTCATGCGCCTCCCTGGGGAAATGCCCTAATTCACAGTCCATCTACCTTTTTGTCACGCATGATGTGCTTCTTCTCTCTTGGGCCGGATCTGGGTGTCCCACGGAGCCGATCACTCTCTAAGCTCGGCGCATGTCTTTCGCCCCGTCCTTCCCCGTGATGCTCGTGACCAAGGACAACGTGCGGATCGACGCGGCGCACACCCCGTCGCGCGGGGCCCCGGATCTGGGCATCGTGCTGGCGCACGGGTTCACCGGATCGCTCAGGGAGCGTCCCACCCGGCGGATCGCCCACGTGCTGAGCGGGTTCGGCGGAGTCGTCTCGATCGACTTCCGCGGCCACGGCCGGTCGGGCGGGGAGACGACCGTGGGCGACCAGGAGATCCTCGACGTGGACGCGGCGGTACGGCACGCCCGGACGATCGGCTACGCCAGGGTCGTGACCGTCGGCTTCTCGATGGGCGGGGCGGTGGTCCTGCGCCACGCGGGCGACCGCGACCACGGGCTCGCGCCGGTCGACGCGGTGGTCTCGGTGAGCGCGCCCGCCCGCTGGTACTACCGGGGGACCCGGCCGATGCGCCAGGTGCACTGGGCGATCGAGCACCCGGCCGGGCGGCTGGCCGCGAGGCTGGGCAAGCGGACGCGGATCAAGAGGGGGATGTGGGACCCGGTGCCGCCGGCGCCGCACGAGGCCGCCGCGCTGATCGCGCCGACGCCCCTGCTGGTCGTGCACGGCGACGCCGACGCCTTCTTCCCGCTCGACCACGCGCACCAGATCCACGACGCGGCCCGCGAGCCGAAGGAGCTGTGGATCGAGCCTGGGTACGGCCACGCGGAGTCGGCCGCCGCTCCCGAGCTGATCCGGCGTATCGGGCGATGGGTGAGCATGGTTTAGTCCTGACATGCAAGGCAAATGGTCCGATCGGGGGTAATGCGTATGCGGAGCATCTACGTGGCCGGTCTCGGGCGCGGGGACGGCAGGCAGATCGTCGAACTGGGTCTGATGGAGTTGCTGACCCGCCGGGTGGACCGGATCGGGGTGTTCCGCCCGATCGCCAGGAGCGAGCGCGCCTCCGAACTGATCGAGGACGGCTACCGCCCGGCCGCCGCGGCGATCGGGCTGAAGGCGGAGGACGCCGCCGAGGTCTACGCCCAGCGGGGCGCCGAGGAGCTCATCTCTCGCCTGGTCACCCGCTTCCACGCCTTCGAGAGCGAGTGCGACGCCCTGCTCGTGCTGGGCAGCTCGTTCGCCACCGACGACCTCCCCCGCGAGCTGGCCTTCAACGCCCGCCTGGCCGCCGAGTTCGGCGCCCCGGTCATCGTGGTGGTGGGCGCGCACGCCGACCGCGCCGACGAGATCGCGATGGAGATGCGCACCGGCTACCAGGTCTTCTCCGACCTGGGCTGCACGGTCCTGGCGGTGATCGCCAACCGGGTGCCGCCCGAGATGGTCGTCGAGCCCGACCTGCCGGTGCCCTTCTACGTCATCCCCGAGCATCCGTCGCTGTCGGCGCCGACCGTCGGGCAGGTGGCGGAGGCCGTACAGGCCAAGCAGATCCTGGGCGACGAGGACGGGCTGTTCCGGGACGTCAACGGGTTCGTCTTCGGCGGCGCCACGATGCCGCTGCTGCTGGAGCACCTGGTGGACGGGGCGCTGCTGCTCACGCCGGGAGACCGGGCAGACCTGCTGCTGGCCGCGGCGGCCGCGGAGGCGGCGGGCACGGTGCGCCCCTCGGGGGTGGTGCTCAGCCTGGGAGAGGAGCCCACCGAGACCGTACGGGCCCTCACCTCCCGGCTGGCGCCCGGCCTGCCGGTGCTGTCGGCCGGGGAGGGCAGCTTCGCCGTCGCGACCACCCTGGGCGGCCTGGAGGGACGGCTCACCGCGGACAACCCGCGCAAGATCGAGACGGCGCTCGGCCACTTCGAGGCGCACGTCGACACCGCCGACCTCGCCGACCGCATCGAGCTGGCCCGCTCCGAGCGGGTCACCCCGATGATGTTCGAGCACACGCTGCTGGAGCGGGCGCGCGCCGACCGCAGGCACATCGTGCTGCCCGAGGGCGAGGAGGAGCGCATCCTGCGCGCCGCCGACGTCCTGGTCCGGCGCGGCATCGTGGACCTCACCCTGCTGGGCCGCGAGGAGGTCGTCCGGCGGCGGATCGCCGAGCTCGGCCTCGACCTGGCCGGGGTGACGGTGGCCGACCCGCTGACCTCGCCGCTGCGCGACTCCTTCGCCGAGGAGTACGCCGCGCTGCGCGCGCACAAGGGCATCACCCTGGAACGGGCCAGGGACGTCCTCAGCGACGTCAACTTCTTCGGCACGATGATGCTGCACCGGGGCGAGGTGGACGGCATGGTCTCCGGCGCCGCGCACACCACGGCCGCTACGATCCTGCCCGCCTTCCAGATCATCAAGACCGTCCCGGAGACCTCGATCGTCTCCTCGGTCTTCTTCATGTGCCTGGCCGACCGGGTGCTCGTCTACGGCGACTGCGCGATCAACCCCGATCCGGACGCCGGTCAGCTCGCCGACATCGCGATCTCCTCGGCGCACACGGCGGAGCGCTTCGGCGTCGAGCCGAGGGTCGCGATGCTGTCCTACTCGACCGGGCAGTCGGGTCACGGCGCCGACGTGGACAAGGTGCGCGAGGCCACCGCCATGGTCGCCGAGCGGGCGCCGGGCCTGCTGGTGGAGGGGCCGATCCAGTACGACGCGGCGGTGGACCCGAGGGTCGCGGCGGCCAAGCTGCCCGGCTCGCAGGTCGCGGGCCGGGCGACCGTGCTGATCTTCCCGGACCTCAACACCGGCAACAACACCTACAAGGCCGTGCAGCGCTCCGCCGGGGCGGTGGCGATCGGCCCCGTCCTGCAGGGACTGCGCAAGCCGGTCAACGACCTGTCGCGGGGCGCGCTGGTCACCGACATCGTCAGCACCGTCGCCATCACCGCCGTCCAGGCCCAGGAGGTCGCCCGATGACGCAGGTCCTCGTCCTCAACTCCGGGTCGTCCTCGGTGAAGTACCGGCTGCTGTCCATCGGCTCCGGCGACCCCGGGGGCGCCGGGAACGACGGAGGGCGGACCGAGCGGCTGGCCTCGGGGACGGTCGAGCGGATCGGCGAGGAGGGCTCGCCGGTGGCCGACCACGCCGCGGCGCTGGAGTCCGTGGCGGACGAGCTGGCCGCGGCGGGCTTCGGGATCGACTCCCCGGAGCTGACCGCGATCGGGCACCGGGTGGTGCACGGCGGCACGGACTTCACCCGGCCCACGCTGATCACCGACGAGGTGGCCGCGGGGATCAGGAACCTCATCCCGCTCGCGCCCCTGCACAATCCGGCGAACCTGGCCGGCATCGAGGTGGCCCGGCGGCTCCGTCCCGACCTGCCGCAGGTCGCGGTCTTCGACACCGCCTTCCACGCCACGATGCCCGAGGCGGCCTCGACCTACGCGATCGACCGGGAGACCGCCCGCAGGTTCGGCGTGCGCCGCTACGGCTTCCACGGCACCTCCCACGCCTACGTCTCGCGCGAGGCGGCCGCGCTGGTGGGCCGGCCGGAGGGCAACGTGATCGTGCTGCACCTGGGCAACGGCGCCAGCGCCTCGGCGGTGTCGGCCGGCCGGTGCGTGGACACCTCGATGGGGATGACCCCGCTGGAGGGCCTGGTCATGGGCACCCGCAGCGGCGACATCGACCCGGGCGCGATCCTGCACCTGCGGCGGACGGCGGGCATGTCCCTCGCCGAGATCGACGGGCTGCTCAACCGGCGCAGCGGGATGCTCGGCCTGTGCGGCGACAACGACATGCGCGAGGTGGGCAGGCGTGTGGCGGAGGGCGACCCGGAGGCCGAGCTGGCCCTGGCGGTCTACTGCCACCGGCTGCGCAAGTACGTCGGCGCCTACTGCGCGGTGCTCGGAACGGTGGACGTGATCGCGTTCACCGGCGGGGTGGGGGAGAACTCCGTCCTGGTCAGGGAGCGGGCGCTGAGCGGCCTGGAGGCGTTCGGGATCGTGCTGGACCCCGCGCGCAACGCGGACGGCAAGGGCGTGATCTCCGCCGACGGGTCGCGGGTGACGGTCGCCGTGGTGCCCACGGACGAGGAGCTGGAGATCGCCCGCCAAACTCTCGACATCATTTCGCGAACCAATCGCGGATGAATGTCGTCTACCTACAGCGGATGGATGAAATCCGCCGGGAGAAGTCCTCGGGAGACGAACCACCAGTAGCTGGTGATCGTGGGACATACTTCATGTAGTTAGGCGGTTGCCCAGCGTCGCGGGGGCGTGCTGGGCCGTCCGTCCATGAGAAAAGTGCCGGTACGGCTCCGCGTGAGCCGTACCGGCACTTTCCTTCTGATCTCAGCCCAGGCGGGCGATGGACTTGTACTCCAGGTAGGCGGCCAGGCCCTCGGGCCCGAGCTCGCGGCCGAGGCCGCTGCTCTTGAAGCCGCCGAACGGGGAGCTGTTCTCGATCATGAAGAGGTTGACGCCGTAGGTGCCGGTGCGGACCTGGCGGGCCACGTCCATGCCGTGCTCGACGTCGGCCGTCCACACGGTGCCGGCCAGGCCGTAGTCGCTGTCGTTGGCGATGCGGATGGCGTCGGCCTCGTCCTCGTAGGGGATCACGGCCAGGACCGGGCCGAAGATCTCCTCGCGGGCGATGCGCATCTCGTTGGTCGCGCCGGCGAAGACGGTGGGGGCGACGTACCAGCCGCGGTCGTAGGGGCGCTCCAGGCCGCCGACCACGGGCTTGGCGCCCTCCTCGATGCCGAGCTTGATGTAGCCCTCGACCCGCTCCTGCTGGCGCTTGGCCACCAGGGGCCCGATGCCGGTGGCCGGGTCCGCGGGGTCGCCGACGGGCATGTTGCGCACCATCGAGGCGACGGCGTCCACGACCTCGTCGTAGCGGTTGCGGGAGGCCAGGATCCGGGTCTGGGCGACGCAGGCCTGACCGTTGTTCATCAGCGAGGCGATGGACAGGAAGCCCATCGCGGACGACAGGTCGCAGTCGTCCAGGATGATCGCGGCGGACTTGCCGCCGAGTTCCAGGGTGTAGCGCTTGAGCTGCTCGCCGCAGATGCTCGCGATGCGGCGGCCGGCCGCGGTGGAGCCGGTGAAGGCGACCTTGTCCACGTCCGGGTGGGAGACGAGGTGCTCGCCGGCCTCGCGCCCGGCGGCGACGATGTTGACGACGCCGTCGGGGATGCCGGCCTCCTTGACCATCTCGGCCAGCAGGTAGGAGTCCAGCGGCGTCTCCGGCGCGGGCTTGATCACGACCGTGCAGCCCGCGACGAGGGCGGGAGCCAGCTTGATCATGATGACGAACTGCGGGACGTTCCACGGGACGACGGCGGCGACCACGCCGACCGGCTCACGCCGTACGACCACCGGGCCGAACGTGCCGGGACGCTCCTCCTCGACGGGGAAGGTCTTGCCGAGCTCGGAGTAGTACTGCAGCATGCCCAGCGGCTGGGGGGCCTGGGCCATCTGGGAGAAGGTGATGGGCGAGCCCATCTCCTCGGTGATGATCTCGGCCATCTCGCCCTGGCGGGCGGCGTAGAGCTCGGCCAGCCCGGCCACGACGGCGGAGCGCTCGGCCATCGTCATCCGGGGCCAGGGACCGTGGTCGAACGCCTGGCGCGCGGCGGCCACCGCGCGGTCCATGTCGGCGGGGGTGCCGTCGGGGACCCGGCCGACGACCTCCTCGGTGTGCGGGGAGATGACCTCGATGGTCGCGGTGCCCGCGGGGGCCACCCAGTCGCCCCCGATGAACAGCGTGTCGTGCTGACGCATGATGTTGCCTCCTGGTGGGCGGGCCGGAGTCGTGATTTGAACGAGTGCTTGCTTGGATAGTCTCACCGCTGGAGGGGGGCTCCACAAGACCCGCCATTGGTGAGACCGAATCATGTTCTATCTGCCATGACAAGAGGGATCGGCGCCGGTGGCGTTTGTTTAAACCGTGACAAACTGGTAGATAGTTCGTCAACGGTGCATGGGTTCCCCCGTTCCGGTGGCGGACACCAAGATCGTCTTCTATAGTTTCGCTCCGTCCATGAGGGGGGCTCTGGAGGTGAGCGAGGCGTGAGATCAAGCCGCCTGGCGATGCTGGGCGCCCTGCTCACCGCGCTGCTTCTGACCCCGGCGATGGCGGGAGCGAGCGCGGGACAGATCGTCAGACCCGATCCCGAGGCCGAGCTGCGCAGGCTGACCCAGGAGGCCGGCAAGCTCAACAAGGAGTACCGCGGCCAGGTCCAGAGCCTCGAGGACGCCCGGGTCAAGGCCAAGAAGGCCACCGACACGGCCAAGCGCCTGAAGGCCGCGCTGGCCACCGCGGAGACCGACGTCGTGCGCTTCGCGCAGACCGCCTACATGGGCGGCGAACTGGACAGCGGCACGCTGTTCAGCTTCCAGGGCGACGCCTCCATCGCCCTCAGTCAGGCGGCCACCATGTCCCACCTGGCCAGCGAGCGGGCCACCCAGCTCACCAGGGTGAAAGAGCTGATCAAGGACGCCGCCAAGGCCGAGAAGGCGGCCGAGTCCGAGATCGTCGAGCTCAAGAAGGACATCGAGAAGCTCAAGAAGGACCGCGTCAAGATCGAGACGCTCCTGGCCAAGTACGGCTTCCAGACCCCCTCCGGCAGCGGCGGCCTGACCGCCCGCACGGTCACGATGCGCAACCTGGTGCTGCAGAACTTCCCCATGCCCTACGGCTACGGCTGCCTGCGCCCCGGCGACCCCGGCGACCACGGCAGCGGCCGGGCCTGCGACTTCATGATGAGCAGCGGCGGCCGCGTCCCCACCGCCGACGCCAAGGCCCGCGGCGACCGCCTGGCCCAGTGGGCCATCGACAACGGCCAGCGCCTCGGGGTGATGTACATCATCTGGCAGCAGCGCTACTACGACGTCCGCACGGGCGCCGGCTGGCGCCTGATGTCCAACCGCGGCGGCAACACGGCCAACCACATCGATCATGTTCACATCTCGATGTTCTGAGGGCCGACGTTCCGGGAGCCGGTGTTCTGGAAGGGCGGCCGCGCCGGGGGGCGTCTGGACGGACGGTGAAAGGGTGTGCACATCGCGTCGTCATCTGTGCTAGGTTGGACGCAGTTGCAGTTGTGGTACCCATGAAGAACTTGTGTGCGCCCGACGGTCGATGTCGTCGGGTGCGTTTTGTTTTCCGGTCTTCCCGGGTGGGCTTATCGCAGCGATGCGGGATTCGCACGGTGCGGATTCCGGTTCTGCACCTGTCAAGGAGATCGACATGGCTACTGGCACCGTGAAGTGGTTCAACGCGGAAAAGGGCTTCGGCTTCATCGAGCAGGACGGCGGCGGCGCCGACGTCTTCGCCCACTACTCCAACATCGTCTCCCAGGGCGGCTACCGCGAGCTCCAGGAGGGCCAGAAGGTGTCCTTCGACGTCACCCAGGGCCAGAAGGGCCCTCAGGCGGAGAACATCGTCTCCGCCTGACACGGCATCGTCACTGATCAGGCCCGCACCCCTCCGGTGCGGGCCTGATCCGTTTCCTCGGGGACCTCGGGCCCTCATCGCCGGCGCCGGAGATCGCCGTGATGTACTGCGGGCGGGGCGGCGGCGCGGGCCCCGCCGCGGGCTCACCCGAGAAACGGAGTTCTCATGGACGAGCGGACGCTCACGGAGGAGCTGTACGAGGCCGAGAGGCGCCTGCAGGCGGCGCAGCTCGCCGGGGACGTCGAGGAGCTGGACCGGCTGCTGGACGAGCGGCTGGTCTTCACCGGGCCGCCGGACGGGCGGCTGCACACCGGGGCCAAGGAACTCGACCTGCACAACCACCGCTCGCGCACGCAGGTCATGACCGAGGTCACCGAGGAGGAGCTCACCGTGGTCGTCGCGGGCACCACCGGGGTGACCTGCTTCCTGGGCACGCTGGAGGGCACGTTCGCGGGCGAGCCGTTCGCCGGGAGGCTGCGCTACACCCGCACCTGGGCGCACACCGAGCGGTACGGCTGGCGCATCGTGGCCGCCCACGCCAGCCCGGCGGGCTGAACACGGGCGGCCTGAACACGGGCGGCCTGAGGACGGCTAGCCCGAACACGAGTGGCCCGAACATGCCGGGCTGAACACGAGTGGCCTGAGCACAGACGGCTAAGCACAGACGGCTAAGCACGGTCGGCCCGAACGCGGCCGGCCCGAACACGGGCGGGCCTGAGTACGGCCGGCCTGGACACGCCGACCCGGTGATCGGTGGCGAGGAACCCGGTGATCGGCGGGGAACATCGGGCCGGTACGGATCAGTGTGGTGCGGCACCCTCCCAGATGCGGCGGGAGTCCGCCAGGGGGTCGGCCGCGTCGGAGGGGACGGTGTCCCAGACGTGGGTCATGCGGCGGTCGAGGTCGAAGCGGGGCCAGCCCGGGTCGCCGGTGGCGGCGAAGGAGGTCCAGGCCGTGCGGATCCGCTCCGACAGGGCGGCGAAGCCGGCGGGCGGCGGGGAGCCGAGGAAACGGGCCGCGAAGCGGTTGTCACCGTTGCCGAAGGTGAACGGCACGTCCACGCCGTGACCGGCGCCGAGGACCGGTCCCTGCCAGGCGAAGTCGTACAGCCAGGTACGGCCGCCGGCCCGCGCGTGCGCCTCGGCCACCCGCGTCGTCGGCATCCGGCCCAGCGCGTCGGACATCATCACCGTGAACACCTCGGCGTCGGCGGCGCCGGGATGGGCTGCGCGATAGGCGTCGGCCGCCTCCGGGCCGAGCCCGAACACCTGCGCGACGGCCGCCAGGTCGACGGTGGACGGGTCGGCCACCGGAGGGAACCCCCGGTACTCCTCGTGGGTGAACCCGCAGACCAGCTCGGTGTCCCGGCACGCCTCCGCGTGCAGCGCCTGCCAGGGCGGGCCGGTGACCAGGTCTCCGTCGACGACCGGCCCGAACGCCCCGCCTCCCGCCCGGGGACCGGCCTGCGGCGCCTCCTGCGCGGCCAGCACCGCCTCGGGTGACAGGGACGACAGCCCCTCCCAGGTGGCGGGCACCCCGGCCGCCGCGGCCAGCGCCGCGGTGGCCCGCTCGGCCTCGGCGGGGCTCTGGTGACCGGCCGGGACGCTCTGCGCGATGGCCCGCCGGAACAGGCCCCGGGCGGCGGGCGCGGCCAGCAGCAGGACGGCCGAGGCCGCGCCCGCGGACTGGCCGAACACGGTGACGTTGCGGGGGTCGCCGCCGAAGGCCGCGACACTTTCCCGTACCCACTCCAGCGCCGCGATCTGGTCGAGCAGTCCCCGGTTGTCCGGGGCGCCCGGCACCCGGCCGAACCCCTCGAAGCCCAGCCGGTAGTTGAAGGTCACCACCACGACCCCCGAACGGGCCAGCGTGGCGCCGTCGAACTGCGGCATCCCCGACCAGCCGATCCGCCACGCCCCGCCGTGGATCCACACCATGACCGGCAGCCCCGAGGCGCCCGGGTCCGGGGTCCAGACGTTCAGCGTCAGGCAGTCCACGCCGTCGCCCGGTTTCCACGCCGGGGGCACGCCCGGCGCCGCCGGCGGCTGCGGCACCGCGGTCCCGAACGCCAGGGCGTCGCGCACCCCGTCCCAGGCGGGCGCCGGCGCGGGCGCGCGGAAGCGCAGCGGACCCTGCGGGGCGGCGGCGAACGGGATCCCCCTGAACGAGACGACGCCGTCCTCACGCAGTCCCCGGACCGCCCCCCGGACGGTCCTCACCACAGTGTCGATCATGTCAGGACGGTACGGCCCGCGCCGATCCCGGGCAAACGCGGCCGGGATCCGGCTGGAGATCCGACTGGGGACCTGGCTGGGGATCTGGTTAGGGGCCCGCCAGGGGACTCGGGGTCCGGGCGGTCTCGACGGCGGACCTCAGGTCGGACAGCCAGCGTTCGTGGTTGGCGCGGAGCTTGCGCTCGCCGTAGAAGAGGGGGAGCAGCGGACCGGCGAGGGACTCCTCGACGGTGACCCGGGTGCGCCCGTCCTCCAGCGGCTCCAGTACGTGCCGGTCCACCGCCTTGTAGCCGAGGAACACACCCGTCCAGGTCAGTTCCCGCCCGGCGGCCACCACGGCGAACCGCGACCGGATCGCGACGCCGTTGAGCCTCCACCGGAACGGCGCGCCGGGCCGCACGTCGCCGAGCTCGGCGATCTCCAGGCCGGAGGCCCACGACGGCCACGAGGCGAGGTCGGCCATGACCTCCCACACCCGCTCCACCGGCGCGCCGACGACGAGGCTGGAGGAGGAGACCAGCTGGGCGCGCGGGTCTACGCGGCCCAGGGCGGCGTACTCCTCGTGCAGGACGTTCAGCGACGGGCCGGAATAGAACAGCTTGAGCGCCATGACGGCTCCTCGGATCGGCGATTCCGTTCGAGAGCAATGCTCTCCCGCGATCCGGCGACAGTCAAGAGCAGTGCTCTCTTTTCGGGTTACCGCTCCGGTTCCAGCCCGAAGCCCTCCTCGATGCGCTTGCGGAACCAGTGGTAGGAGGCCTTGGGCGTGCGCCGCTGCGTGGCGAAGTCGACGTGGACCAGGCCGAACCGCTGGTGGTAGCCCTCGGCCCACTCGAAGTTGTCCAGCAGCGACCACACGTAGTAGCCGCGCACGTCCACGCCCTCGGCCGCGGCCTGCTCGGCGGCCCTGATGTGCCCGTCGAGGTAGGAGATCCTGGCCTGGTCGTCGACGTTCCCGTCGGGGCCGACCTCGTCGGGCTGGGAGCAGCCGTTCTCGGTGATGTAGACCGGCGGCAGGGCGTCGCCGTACCGGGCCTTCAGGCCGGTCAGGAGCTCGCGCAGGCCGTCGGGGACGACGGGCCAGCCGAAGGCGGTGACGGGGTACCCGGTGATCCCGGCGTCGGTGAACGGCAGGCCCTCGGCGGTGGGTGCGGCGATCCGGGTGGGGTTGTAGTAGTTGATCCCGAGGCCGTCGAGCGGGGCGGAGATCAGGTCGAGGTCGCCGTCGCGGACGCAGTCGAGGGTCGTGCCGTACGGTGCCAGGTCGGGATAGCGGCCGAGCAGGACCGGGTCGTTGAACAGGCGGTTGTGCAGGATGTCGTAGGCGTCGGCGGCGGCCAGGTCGGCCGGGTCGTCGGAGGCCGGCCGGACCGGGGTGCAGTTGTTGGTGATCAGCACCCGCTCCGCGCCGCCCGCCCGCAGCGCCGCCACGGCCAGGCCGTGCCCGAGCAGCTGGTGATGGGCGGCGGGCAGGGCGCCGGTGAGCAGGGCCCTGCCCGGCGCGTGGATCCCCATCGCGTAGCCGTAGGCCATGTGGACGAAGGGCTCGTTCAGGGTGATCCACATCGGGACCCGGTCGGCGAGCCGGCCGGCCACCGCGGCGGCGTACTCGGCGAAGCGGTGGGCGGTGTCGCGGGCGAGCCAGCCGCCGGCGTCCTCCAGCGCCTGGGGGAGGTCCCAGTGGAACAGCGTCACGGCCGGGACGATGCCCCGCTCGCACAGCCCGTCCACCAGCCGGTCGTAGAAGTCCAGCCCCGCCCGGTTGACCGGTCCCCGGCCGTCGGGCTGCACCCGCGGCCAGGCGACGGAGAAGCGGTAGGAGCCCGCGCCCAGGCCGGCCATCAGCGCCAGGTCCTCGGGCCAGCGGTGGTAGTGGTCACAGGCGACGTCGCCGGTGTGGCCGTCGCGGACGCGGCCGGGTTCGTGCGCGAAGGTGTCCCAGACGGAGGGGCCGCGGCCGTCCTCGGTCACGGCGCCCTCGATCTGGTAGGAGGCGGTAGCCGTACCCCAGAGGAACATCCTGACCTCCCGATGGTATGAGTACTGCTCATGTTAGCCGCCGGGTCGCCTCCGTAGGGAATGATGGAGACATGACGAACGTCTCCGGGGGAACCCTGCGCCGTCGACCCGCTCAGCGACGCAGCGTCGAGCGCGTCGAGCGGATGCTGGACGAGTGCGCGAGGCTGCTGGACGAGGTCGGATACGAGGCGCTGACCACCAAGGAGGTCGCACGCCGCGCGGAGGTCCCGATCGGGACGTTCTACCAGTTCTTCCCGGACAAGCAGGGGCTGGTGCGCGCGCTGGCCCTGCGCAACCTGGAGGCCTTCCTCGACCGGATCACCACCAGGATCTCCGACGCCGGGCCGTCCGACTGGACCGGGATGGTGGACCTGGCGATCGACGAGTTCGTCGCCATGAAGCGGTCCACCCCCGGGTTCGGCGTCGTCGACTTCGGCGAGGTGCTCTCCGCGCCGGGCGGTCCCGCGCTCAAGGGGACCGAGCGGATGCTCGACTCGGCGCTGGAGAACAACATCGTCGTGGCCGACCGGCTCCGCGCGGTCATCGTGGAGCTGCTCGGCGCCCCCGGGGGGCCGCGGCTGGACCGGGCGCTCGTCGTCGCGGTCGAGGCCGCCGACGCGGTGCTCAAACTGGCCTTCCGCACGCTGCCGGACGGCGACCCCGAGCTGATCGCCGAGTGCAAGCACCTGGTCCGGCGCTATCTGTCCGGGCACGTCTCCTAGGGAGCCCCGAGCACTCCCGGAGTCCGTCAGCGCGCGGAGTCCAGGCGGGCGCGCAGCTCGTCGTCGAGCTTGACGTCGAGGGCTCCGAGCATCTCCTCCAGCTGCTCCGCGGTGCTCACGCCGACGATCGGGACGACGGCCGGCGAGCCGCCGATCAGCCAGGCCAGCACGACCTGGTTGAGGGTGGCGCCCACCTCGGCGGCGACCTCGCGCAGCACGGCCACGCGGCGGGTGGTGCCGGGGTGGTCGAAGGCCTCCTCGAAGGGACGGTCCTCGCGGGTGAAGCCGCCGTTCATCAGCGTGCTGTAGGCCCACAGCGACAGGCCCGGCTCCTGCCGCACGTAGTCGAGGGTGTCGTCGTTGACCAGCGTGTGCCCGGCGGACCGCAGCGGGGCGTCCGGGCGGGGCCGTACGTAGGAGTGACGGAGCTGGAGGTGGGTGTAGGGCGTCCAGCCGTTCGCGCGGGAGAGGGCCCGGGCCCGCTCGAGCCGCCAGGCGGGCATGTTGCTGGCGCCGATCTCGCGGACCTTGCCCGCCCGGACCAGCTCGTCGAACGCGCCGAGGGTCTCCTCCAGCGGGACCGACCGGTCCTCCGTGTGCGCCCAGTAGACGTCGACGCGGTCGGTCCCCAGCCGCCGCAGGCTGCCCTCCGCCGCGGTCCTGACGGCCTGCGCGGACAGGCCCTCGGCGGAGTCCAGGGTGCGGTCGCCGGGGACGGTCGGCCGGGCGCCGCACTTGGTGCTCACCACGATCCGGTCGCGGCGGCCGGTCCGCGCCGCCAGCCAGCGGCCGATCGCCAGCTCGCTCTCGTCGCCGGTCGCTCCGTCGACCCAGAACGGGTAGTTGTTCGAGGTGTCGAGGATGGCGCCACCGGCCTCGGAGAACCGGTCCATGATCGCGAAAGCGGTGCGGTCGTCGACGGTGGTGCCGAAGGGGATGGTGCCCAAAGCGAGAGGGATGTGCGTCATGGGACCCAGCCTGGAAGCTGGAGTGAACTCCATGTCAAGGCGTCCGGCGGGCTTGACCTGGAGCCGACTCCAGGTGGGATGCTGCCGGACATGAGCACGAGTGTGTACACGCCGGGACAGGTGTCAGAAGAGACCGGGTTCAGCCTTGACACTCTGCGCTACTACGAGCGCATCGGGCTGCTGGAGCCGATCGGCCGCAACGCCGCGGGGCAGCGCCGTTTCACCCAGGAGGACATCGGCTGGCTCGGGATGATCCGCTGCCTGCGGGACACCGGGATGCCGATCGCCGAGATGCTCCGCTTCGCCGAGCTGGTCCGCAAGGGAGAGCACACCATTTCCGACCGGATCGCCCTGCTGGAGGCCCACGACCGCAGGGTGGAGGCCCAGGTGGCCAACCTGAGGGAGAAGCAGACGGCGATCCGCAACAAGATCGGTTACTACCGCTCGGTGTCCTGCTGACCCGTCCTGCCGACCCCGCGGTACGGCCCGCGGGGCCCTTCTGACCCTGCGGTACGGCCCGTGCCTTCCCGCTCCTCGGCGCGGCCCGCGGTGTTCTCGCCCGCAATGCTCTCTCCTCGGAACTCTTGCCCGTAGTGCCCCGAACGGGGGCTTTGCCCGGGGGCGGGTGTCCCTTTCAGTCCCGGGTGTTAGACCGGATAACCGGGACCCGGAAGGGCGCCCGGACCGGGGAGGGAGCATGGCCGCCGCGCGCACGCGCAGGATCAACGCCCCGCTGCGGCATCTCGCCGTGGTGTGCGCGGTGCTGCTGTTCGCGCTGCTGGGCAAGGCCACCTACATCCAGGTGTTCGACGCCGCCCGGCTGCGGGAGAACCCCGACAACCGGCGTCCGCTCATCGCCCGCTTCGACCGGGCCATGGGCGAGATCGTGCTGCGCGACGGCACCGTCGTGGCCACCGGCCGGGAGACCGGCGGCACCTACCGGTACCGGCGGGTCTATCCGGCCGGCCCGCTCTACGCGCCGGTCACCGGCCACCTGTCGCGCTACGGCGCCACCGGCCTCGAACGGGCCGAGGAGACCGTGCTCTCCGGGACCGACCCCCGGGTCATGGTGCGCTCGATCATGGGCGGCGCGGCGGCGGGCGCCACGGTCGTGCTCACGATCGACGGCGCGGCCCAGCGCGCCGCCTACGAGGGACTGCGGGCGACCGGGCGGCCCGGGGCCGCGGTCGCGATCGACCCGGTCACCGGCGCCATCCTGGCGATGGTCTCCTTCCCCTCCTACGATCCGAACGTCTACACGACCTTCGACGTCGAGGACCTCGAACGGGCCGACGCCCGGCTGCAGGCCGACCCCGCCGAGCCGATGCTCAACCGGGCGATCCAGCGCAACTACCCGCCCGGCTCCACCTTCAAGGTCATCACCGGGGCGGCCGCGATCGCCGCCGGGCACGGGCCCGAGGAGAGCGTCAGCGCGCCCCTGGCGGTCCGCCTGCCGGGCACCTCGGTGCAGCTGCGCAACGCGCACGGGTCCTCCTGCGGCAACGGTCTGCCCTCGCTCGCCTACGCGTTCAAGACCTCCTGCAACACCCCCTTCGCCAAGCTCGGGGTCGAGCTCGGCCAGGACGCGCTGCGCGAGCAGGCCGAGGCGTTCGGGTTCAACGCCGACGACCTCGCCGTGCCGATGCCCGTGGCCCGGAGCGTCTACCCGGCCGGGATGGACCTCGCGCAGACCGCGATGTCGGCGGTCGGGCAGTTCGACGACCGGGTCACCCCGCTCATGCTCGCGATGATCTCGGCGGCCGTCGCCAACGGCGGCTCGCTCATGCGGCCCCACCTGGTGCGGGAGGTCCGCCTCGACGACGGCACGGTGATCGGCGAGACCGAGCCCGCGGAGTACCGCCGCGCGCTGGGCACGGGCGACGCCGAACGGCTCGCCGTGATGATGGCGACCGTCACCCGGCCGGGCGGCACCGGTACGGCGGCCGCCATCCCGGGTGTCGCGGTGGCGGCCAAGACCGGGACCGCGGAGAGCGCCGCGGGCCGGAGGGACCACGCCGTCTTCACCGGCTTCGCCCCGGTCGGATCCCCCCGGGTGGCGGTGGGGATCGTCGTGGAGGGCGGCGGGTCGGGCGGCCGGGTCGCGGCTCCCATCGCGCGGGCGATCATGCGGGCCGTACTGCGGTAGGGACGCCGGTCGCGCGGTCCGGGAGCGCCGGCCGGGGCGTGCCGGACGTAGCGCGGACGAGGCGTACCGGGCGTGGGCGGTCGCCGTACCGGAGCGGGCGCGGGCACGGGTGCGGCGGTCAGGCCGAGTAGGCGCGGGACTGCAGGGTGTAGAGCTCGGCGTACAGGCCGCCCAGGTCCATGAGGCGGGCGTGGGTGCCCTGCTCGGTGACCTTGCCGTGGTCCAGGACGTAGATCCGGTCGGCGTAGCGCACGCTGGCCAGCCGGTGGGTGATGAGCAGGACGGTCCGGCCGTCGGAGTGGCGCCGGATGCGCTCGAACAGGGCGTGCTCGGCGCGGGCGTCGAGGGCCGCGGTGGGCTCGTCGCAGATCAGCAGGGGAGCGTCGCGGTGGAAGCCGCGGGCGACCGCGATCCGCTGCCACTGGCCGCCCGACAGCTCCTGGCCGTCCTTGAAGCGGCGGTCGAGCAGGGTGTTGTAGCCGTAGGGCAGCTCGGCCACCACCTGGTCGGCCCCGGCGACCTCGGCCGCCGCCGCCAGGGCCGGCTCGCCCTTGTCGGTGCCCATGTCGATGTTGTGCTTGGCGGTCAGCGGCCAGCGGGTGTGGTCCTGGGCGATGACCGCGATGTTCCGGCGGAGCAGGTCGGGGTCGACCTCGGCCAGGTCGGTGTCGTCCCACCGGACGCGCCCGCTGTCCGGTGCGTAGAGACCGGACAGGATCTTGGCCAGGGTGGTCTTGCCCGAGCCGTTCTCGCCGACGAGGGCGATGACCTCGCCGCGGTCGATGTGGATCGTGACCCCCTTCAGCGCCGGGTCGTCGGCTCCCGGGTAGGTGAAGGTGACGTCGTCGACGGCGATCCGCTCGAACGACGCGGGGGCCCGCTTCGTCCTCGCTCTGATCAGCCGGGTCTCGGCGTCGGCGCAGAAGTCGAGGAAGTCGGTGAAGTAGAGCCCCTCCTCGTAGAGGCGGTTGGTGGCGTACATCAGGTTCTGCAGGGAGCCCTTGCCCGACTGGATGGCCAGCACCGCGGTGCCCGCCACGGCCAGCGGCACCGCCCCGACGGCCAGCAGCAGGCCGAGCGCGACGTAGACCACGGCCGTGCCCACGCCGCTGAGCCCCTCGCCGACCAGCCTCGCCACCGTCTGCCGCCGCGCCAGCTTCAGCAGGATGGCCTGCTCGGCCCGGGAGACCGCGTCGTACATCCGCATCAGGAAGCCGCGCATGGTGAACGAGCGCACCTCGGCGGCCGGCTCGCGGTCGGCCAGCAGCTCGGCGATGATCCACTTGCGGCGGTGCGCGGGGATCAGGGCGTACATCGTGGTGTAGCGCATGCGCGCCGCCCGGACGGCGGCCCAGGCGTCGGGCAGGACGGCGAGCACCAGCAGGGGCAGGAGCACCGGGTGCAGGACGCCGAGCACGCCCGCGGCGGCCGCGATGCCGATGGCCGCCGTCAGCACGTCGACGGCCATGCTCACCACCGCGTCGGCCATGGCCACGCCCCGGGTCCTGGCCCGCTGCAGCGCGTCGTGGAAGTCGGGGTCGTCGAAGGAGGCCAGCTCGACCTGGCTGGTCAGGCCGTACAGCCGCTCCTCGGCGATCCTGCTGACCTGCGGGTCGAGGCGGGACTGCGCCCAGCCCGCGCCCGCCTGCACCAGCGTGCGCAGGGTGGCGGCCACGCCCACCAGGATCAGGGAGGGCAGGGCGGCCCTGACCCGCTCGGGGGTGGGACCCGCCTCGAACAGGGCCGACAGGACACCGGTCGTGGCCAGCAGCCCGAACGCGGTGAAGACGCCGCCGAGCGTGCTCAGGACGATCGTGGTGAGGGTGTCGCGGGGACTGGCCCGCCAGGCCAGCCGTACGGCCTGGGCGATGAGCGCGGGCAGCCGCCGGGCGATGGTCAGGAAGCCGACGCCGGCCATCTTGTCGGCGTGGGCGTGCCAGTCGGAGAGGTTCAGCTCGCCGATCTGGGGGTCGGGGTCGGAGGGGGAGGCCGGGGGGACGTCGGGGGAGGCGCCCGAGGGGGTGTCCGCCATACCAGCAGTGTGAGCGGCGCCACCGACAGTCCGCCACGGCTTATTACCCACCCGGCCGAACCGCCGGTACGGCGGAGGCGGATGGGTTTCTTGTGCTTTGGGAGGTTTCCCGAGGATTGCCGGACTGTGTGGCGTAGACGTTATCCGCACACACCTTGACGCCGCTCGGTGCGAGGTGGGTTGATTGCCCTACTGACAACGTTGTCACCTTTCTCGGGGGAACGCGGCGCACTGCGCCGGAACGACGACCCAGGAGGGACTGAAGCTATGCGACGACGGTGGATGGCGGCCGTCGCGGTCACCGTGGCGGGCATGCTGACGCTGACCGCGTGCGGTGGCGGCGGAGAGGAAGGCGCCGCACAGAGCCCGCAGGCGGACGCGGCCAAGAAGGTGGAGGTCTTCTCCTGGTGGACCGGGCCCGGCGAGGCCGACGGCCTGCAGGCCATGAAGGAGATCTTCGAGAAGCAGAACCCCGGCCTGACGTTCTTCGACGCGGCGGTGGCCGGCGGATCGGGCGACAAGGCGCGGGCCCTGCTGACCTCCAAGCTCCAGGCCGACACCCCGCCCGACACCTTCCAGGGGCACGCGGGCGCCGAGCTGCAGGGCTACATCAAGGCCGGTGACCTGGAGCCGGTCAACTTCCTCTACGACGAGCTGAAGCTGAAGGACGTCTTCCCGCAGCAGCTCGTCGACCAGATCAGCGTGGGCGGCCAGATCTACTCGGTGCCGGTGAACATCCACCGCTCCAACGTGATGTGGTTCAACCCCGGCGTGCTGAAGGAGGCGGGCGTCACCGAGGTGCCCGGCACGATCGAGGAGTTCGTCGCGGCGCTGGAGAAGGTCAAGCAGGCGGGCAAGGTCCCGCTCTCGATCGGCTCGGAGTGGACGGCCGTGCACCTGCTGGAGAGCGTGCTGCTCGGCTCGCTCGGCACCGAGGCCTACAACCAGCTGTGGACCGCGAACTCCGACTGGTCGGGCCCGGCGATGACCAAGGCGCTCAACGACTTCAAGACGATCATGTCGTACGCCGGCGACCCGCAGGACGACTGGCAGCCGGCCGCCAAGCAGGTGGCCGACGGCGAGGCCGCCTTCAACATCATGGGCGACTGGGCCTACGGCTACTTCCACAACCCGCCGGACGGCGGTCTGGGCAAGAAGTCCAAGACCGACTTCGACTGGGCGCCCTCGCCCGGCACCGGCGGCACGTTCATGTGGCTGTCGGACAGCTTCACCCTGCCCAAGGGCGCGCCCAACCGCGACGGGGCCGTGGCCTGGCTGAAGGTGGCCGCGAGCAAGGAGGGCCAGGACGCCTTCAACCCGAAGAAGGGCTCGATCCCGGCCCGCAAGGACGCCGACACCTCGCTGTACACCGACTACCTGGCCGACGCCCTGAAGGACTGGGGCAGCAACAAGCTCGCCGGCTCCATCCAGCACGGCGTGACGGTCAACGACGCCTGGCGGACCGCGATCAACGAGGCGGTCGGCCTGTTCCAGCAGTCCAAGGACGTGGCGGCGCTGCAGACCGCGCTGGCCGACGCCGCTAAGAACTCCGGTCAGTGACCCCCGGCCGGCGTCCCCGCCGGGGGACGCCGGCCTCCGGCGCCGGGTGGACTCCGGGCGCCCGCGCCCGCCGGGCGCGGGCCGTGACCAGGGAAGGGATGTCAGTTGACGCGTGCGCGCAGGTGGTTGCCCGGCCTGTTGCTGGTGTCGCCGTCGATCGTGGCCATCGCCGTCTTCGTGTACGGCATGCTCGGCTGGAACTTCCGGCTGGCGATGACCGACAAACACGACGAGGTCTCCGAGGGCAGCTTCGTCGGGCTGGAGAACTTCACCGGGATCTGGGACCAGCAGCGCTGGTCCCTGTCGGTCAACCACGCGATCGTCTTCACCGTGGTGTTCGTGGGTGGGGCGCTCGCGCTGGGCTGGCTGCTGGCCTTCCTGATGGAGAAGGGGCTGCGGGGCGAGGGGACCCTCCGGGCGATCTATCTGTTCCCGATGGCGATCTCGTTCGTGGCGACCGGGGTCGTCTGGCGCTGGCTGATGAACTCCGGCATCGGGGAGCGGGCGGTCGGGCTGAACCGGCTCTTCGAGGTCGTGGGGCTGGAGTCGCTGCAGTGGCAGTGGTTCCGGGACCAGGACTGGGGGATGGCGGCCATGGCCATCCCGGCGATCTGGCAAATGTCCGGATATGTCATGGCACTGTTCCTGGCGGGGTTCCGGGGCGTGCCGGATGATCTGCGCGAGGCCGCCCGGGTGGACGGCTGCACCGAGTGGCAGGTCTACCGGCACGTCGTGCTGCCGCTGCTGCGCCCGGTCACCCTGTCGGCGCTGATCATCCTCGGCCACATCTCGCTGAAGGCCTTCGACCTGATCGTCGCGGTCTCCGGCAAGCAGATCATCACCGACGTGCCCGCGGTCTTCATGTGGGTGGCGGTCTTCGACTCCCACGACCCGGCCAAGGGCGCCACCATCGCCGCCTACATCGTGATCGCGGTGAGCATCTTCGTCATCCCCTATCTCGTCTGGTCGCTGCGGAAGGAGAGGCGGTCATGACGGCCACCGCCGTACGGACCCGGGGAGCCCACGAGCGGGCGGCCCGCCGGGTGCAGTGGACGCGCGGCGTCCGGCTGGTCGTGCTGCTCGCCTTCGTCCTGATCTTCCTGACCCCGGTCTACGTGCTGCTGGTCACCAGCTTCAAGCCGCTGACCGAGGCCGACCCGTCCCGGGCCTGGGCCCTGCCGGAGACGTGGACGTTCGAGCCGTGGCGGGTGGCGTGGGAGAAGCTCGCGCCGGGCATCTGGAACAGCGTGCTGCTGACCGTGCCCGGGGCGCTGATCTCGGCGGCCCTCGGCTCGATGAACGGCTACGTGCTGTCGAAGTGGCGCTTCCCCGGGGCGGACATCGTCTTCACGCTGTTCCTGTTCGGGATGTTCATCCCCTACCAGGGCGTCATGATCCCGCTCGTCCAGCTCCTGGTGAACCTCAACGAGATCACCGGGCTGAACGGGGTCTTCTACGGCGGCATCCCCGGCCTGGTCCTCGCGCACGTGGTGTACGGCATCCCGATCTGCACGCTGATCTTCCGCAACTACTACGTCACCATCCCCGACGAGGTCATCGAGGCCGCGCGGGTGGACGGCGCCACGATGCTGCGGACCTACCGGTCGATCATGCTGCCGCTGTCCGGCCCGGCCTTCGCGGTCGTGATCATCTGGCAGTTCACCGCGCTGTGGAACGACTTCCTGTTCGCCGTCTTCCTCACCGGCCCGCAGAGCTGGCCCACCACGGTCATGCTCAACAACATCGCCGGAGCCCAGACCGTCCCCTACAGCCAGCAGATGGCCGCCGCCCTGCTCGCATCGGTCCCCACCATGATCGTCTACGTCCTCCTCGGCCGTTTCTTCATGCGCGGCCTGATGGCCGGTTCCCTGAAGGGCTGAGGCGCGCGAAAAAAGGCCCGCCGATCGGAATGCCGGCGGGCCTTTTCTTTGGAGGGCTCAGCCCTTCTTGTGGCAGTGCCACTTGTAGTGGTAGTGCCAGTGGCCCTTCTTGTGGTAGTGCCCCTTCCACCAGTGGCCGCCCTTGTACCACTTCTTGTACCAGTGCTTGTGCCAGTAGTAGCCGTGGGGGCAGCCGGCGGTCTCGCTGATCGTGACGGCACCGGTGGTGGTGGCGGTGCTCGCCTGGGCGGGAGCACTGGCGGCCAGACCGGCGAGGACCAGCGAAGCGGCGAGGGCGATGCTCGCGAGAAGCTTGCGCATGATCTCTTCCTTCCGTGAGGTGGATCCTCACCATAGGAAGCCGGTTAATTCCGCTCTATGCAGTAATGCGCACTCGCGACATTCGTTTTCGCCGGGCACCGAGCCGATCAATTGAGTTTATCCCTCCGATCCCACGATTCACAGCGACCCCGGGAAAATGCAATTCCCGGTGCGCCGCCGGGCCCGGTCACGGGCCGCCGGGGTCGGCGGCGGCCAGGGCGTCTCCCAGGGCGGTGCGGTGATAGAGGACGCTCCGGCCGGTGCGGGCGCTCGCCACCAGGCCCGCCCGGCGCAGCGCCGCCAGGTGGCCGCCCACGGTGCCCAGGCCCAGGCCGAGCAGGGCGGTGAGCCGGGTGGTGGTGGCCGGGACGGCGAGTTCGAGCAGGACGCGGGCGCGGGTCCGGCCGATCAGCTCGGACAGGCCGTCCGCGGGCTCGTGCGGGATCGCGGCGCCGCGCGCCGGATAGGTGAGCGCGTACGGCCAGGCGTGCTCGAAGTAGGAGCCGACCCCGGTGGGGAAGACCGTCGGCACGAACAGCACGCCCCGGCCGTCGAGGCGGTAGGTCTCGTCGGTGGTGGAGCGGACCTCGATGACGCCGTCGGGGTGCCAGCGCACCTTGGGCGCCAGGTCGTCCAGGGCCGCGGCCCAGCCGTACGCCGCCAGCCGCCCGGCCCGCTGGATGACGTCCCGCTCCAGGATCGCGTGGAAGCGCGGCCAGGCGGGGGCGACGATCTCCTCCCAGGCCCGCCGGAGGGCGTCGGCGAACAGGGTCACGACGTCCGGGGAGAACAGGATCTCCAGGACGGCCTCCGGCGGCCGTGGCATCCCCTCCAGGTTCCGGGCGATCTCGTCGTGCGCCTGAGCGAGCGGCGTGGCCCGCACGACCGCGAGCTCCTCCTCGATCGGCGGGTTCACCCCGGTCGGCGGCGGCGCGGGGAAGTCGGCGTTGTAGCGGTGGTCCCGGAACAGCGCCGTCATCGCCGGCAGCCCCGGCTCGGTGGCCAGCAGGCGCCCGTACGGCTCCCGCACGCGGTCGGCCCAGGCCCGCCACGGCCCGGCCTCCTTCTTGCCGGACAGCACCCAGAGCGCGGTCTTGGTCATGATGAGCTTGGAGACGACGAACCTGCTGGCCATGATGTCCCGGGAGCTGACCTCGATGCGGTAGTTCACCGGCCTCCTTCCGCCCTCGCCTCCTGACGGGTGACGTTTCGGAAATATCCGAAAGCTTAGGGCGGTGTGCCGCGCCGTCCCAGCATCGTGCCCATGGCCTCTACGGAAGACATCTGCGCGGCGGGACGCGGGGCGACCTACCGCGAGCTCTTCGCGGTCGGCGAGTTCCGGGTGCTGTTCGGCAGCTTCGCGCTCCTGGTCGCCGGCGACCAGGTGAAGATGCTGGCACTGGCGGCGCTGGTGCACGCGCGGACCGGGTCGCCCGGCCTGTCGGCGGCGGCGTACATGCTGGGCTTCCTGCCGTACATCGCAGGCGGCACCTTCCTGCTCTCGCTGGCCGACCGGATCCGTCCCCGGGCGTTGATGATCGCCGGAGAACTGCTCCGGGCGGCGACCTGCCTGCTGCTGGCCGTCCCTGACTTCCCGGTCTGGGCGATGCTCGCGCTGGTGCTCGGCACCGGCCTGTTCTCCCCGGTCTTCGGGGCGGCCCGCACCGCGCTGCTGCCCGAGCTGCTGCCGGGCGACGCGTTCGTGCTGGGCCGGTCGGTGCTGACCCTCACGGCCGCCGGGGCGCAGGTCGGCGGGCTAGCGCTGGGCGGCGGCGTGCTCGCCGCCGCGGGTCCCGGCGGGGCGCTGGTGATCACCGCGGGGCTGTCGGCCGGTGCCGCGCTGGTCCTGCGGTTCGGGCTCGGCGACATCCCCGCGCGGGGGAAGGGCGCGGGCGGGGCCGTACGGGAGACCCTGCGCGCCAACCGGGCCCTGCTGGCCGACGCGCGGGTACGCGGGCTGCTGCTGGCCCAGTGGCTGCCGGTGTCGTTCGTGACGGGGGCGGAGGCCGTGTTCATCCCGTACCTGGGCGGTACGGCGGGGCTCGCGCTCGCCGCCGCCTCGCTCGGCCTGGCCCTGGGCAACGTCGCGGTCGGCCGCCTGGTGTCCCCGCGGGGACGGGAGCGGCTGGCCCTGCCCCTGGCGGTGGCGGCGGGCGTGCCGCTGCTCGGGTTCGTCCTGCGGCCGGGGCTCGCGGGCACGGTGGCCATCGCCGTACTCGCCGCGGCGGCCGGTGGCTCCTACAGCCTCGGGCTGCAGCGGCGGTTCGTGGACGTGACGCCCGAACCGATCAGGGGACAGGCGTTCGGGCTGGTGTCGGCGGGGATGATGACCGGCCAGGCGGCGGGCGCCGCGCTGACCGGGCTGGCCGCCGAGCTCACGGCGCCGCACTCGGCGATGGCCCTGGCGGGAGTCGCGGTGATCCTCGGCTCCCTCGTCCTGCGCCGCTCGCTGCGGTGGGACCCGGCCGGGCCTCACGGCGCCCGTGAATGAGGCGGGCCGGGCCTTCGCGGTCAGAGCAGTTCGGCCAGGACCTCGTCCACCGGGGTGGCCGTGACGCCGAGGATCTTCTCGGTGTCGGTGAAGTCGGAGACGTACGGCAGGCCGGGGGTCTCCAGCACCTCGTCGAGCTCCGCCCAGAACGGGTCGGTCAGCGCCAGCAGCGCCAGGTCCCGCTCGGTCAGCTGCTCCAGCCGGGGCGCGGGCGCGCCGGCCAGTCCGGCCAGCCGGGCGGCCAGTTCGCGCGCCGACGGCGTGACGACCGGCACGTGCCAGGCGCGTCCCCAGGAGCGGTCGTCGCGGCCCGCGGCGACCAGCGCGCGGGCGGTGTCGCCGATGGAGGAGTAGCTGTGCGGCAGGTCCGGCTCCTGCGGGACCAGGGCGAACGCGCCGGCCAGCACCCGGGGCTGGACCATGAGGCTGAAGACCGACACCGCGCCGGCGCCGTAGAACTGCGCGGCCCGCACCTCGGTGACCCGGACGCCGGAGGCGGCGGCCTCCTGCCACAGGCGGGCCCGCAACGCGCCCTTCGGCCCGGTCGCCCGCAGCGGCAGCTCCGGGTGGACCGGGCCGTCGACGAGGCCGTAGCCGTACAGGTTGCCCAGCATGACGTAACGCACGCCGGTGCGCGCCGCGGCGGTCAGCATCCCGCCCGCCAGCGCCGGGAACTCCTGGAGCCAGCGGTGGTACGGCGGCGCGGCGCAACCGAACAGCGTGGCCGCCCCCTCCAGCAGTCCGGTGAGCCGGTCGGCGTCGCCGGCGTCCGCGGCCACCCTCTCGACCAGCGGGTGCTCGGGCCCGGCGCCGCTGCGGCTGACGATCTTGACTCGCTCGCCCTCGGCGGCGAGCAGCAGGGCGGTGCGGGTCGCGGCGGCACCGGCGCCGGTGATCACGTGGAAGGTCATGGCCCCACGGTGCCCGACGCCCTAGGCTGGCGGCAGTGGCCCGAATGACAGCTATCCGGAAGATCTGGCCAATGCATCGCATCGTCCTCGTCGTCGTGACGCCCGTCATGAGCTTCGACGTCTCCATCCCGTACATGGTCTTCGGCGGCGTCGAGATCGACGGCGCCCCGGTCTACGACATCCGGGCGTGTACCGCCGAGCCGGGCATCGTGCCCACGGCCGGCGGCCCCGACCTGTTCATCCCGGACGGTCTGGAGGCGGTGCGCGGGGCCGGGACCGTGATCGCGGTCGGCAGCGGCGGCGAGCCCGCCCACCCGGACGCGCTGGAGGCGCTGCGGGAGGCGGCCGCGGCCGGGGCGCGCATCGCCTCGCTGTGCACCGGCGCCTTCGCCCTGGCGCAGGCGGGCCTGCTGGACGGCCGCCCGGCGACCACCCACTGGGCGCTGGCCGCCACGCTGGCCGCCCGCCATCCCACGGTCGAGGTGCGGCCCGACGTGCTCTACGTCGACGACGGTCAGGTGCTGACCTCGGCGGGCGCGGCCGCCGCCATCGACCTGTGCCTGCACCTGGTGCGGCTCGACTGCGGGGCGGCCGCCGCCAACGCGGTGGCCAGGGCCGCGGTCGTCTCCCCGGTGCGGCCGGGCGGCCAGGCCCAGTACATCGAGACCCCGATGCCGCCCGAGCGCGGCACCTCCCTGACGGGGACCCGGGCATGGGCGCTGGCCCGGCTGGACCGCCCGCTGACCCTGAAGGACCTGGCGGCGCACGCCGGCACCAGCGTGCGCACCCTGACCCGGCGTTTCCGCGACGAGACCGGGCTCAGCCCGCTGCAGTGGCTGCTGCACCGGCGCGTCGACCGGGCGCGGGAACTGCTGGAGAGCACCGACCTGGCGATGGACGAGATCGCCTGGCGCAGCGGGCTGGGCAGCGCCGACTCCCTGCGCAAGCACCTGGTCGGCCGGGTGGGACTCACGCCCCGCGCCTACCGGGCGAGCTTCCACCGGCCGGAGCACTGAGGCGGGCGCCGGGTGGCCGGGGCTGAGCGCGGTCTCGGTCCTCCGGCGGTTCCCGGCTCGCGGGACGGGGAGCGGGTCAGGGCGGCGGGATCTCTCCGGAGCCGCGGGGGATCAGGCGGGTGGGCAGCTGGATCCGCTCGGCGGGGCCCGGCTCGCCGGACATGCGGCGGAAGAGCATCTCGGCGGCGGTACGGCCGAGCCCGTCCGGGGCCTGGGCCACCACGGTCACGCCGGGCGTCAGCACGTCGGCCAGCTCGAAGTCGTCGAAGCCGACCAGGGCCGGGCGGTGGCCGGTGCGCAGGGCGGCCACGGTGATCCGGCCGTTGCCGGTGAAGACCGCCGTGGGCGGGTCGGCGGCGGCGAGCATCGCGCACAGCGCGGCCCCGGCCCGGTCGGCGGGACCCATCGCGATCAGGGACTCGTTCGCGGGCAGGCCCGCCTCGGCCAGGGCCCGGCGGTAACCCCGCAGGCGCTCGCTCGCGGTGAAGATGGACGCGCTGTCGCCGAGGAAGGCGATCCGGCGGTGGCCGTGCCGGATCAGGTGGGCGACCCCGGCGTGCGCGCCGCCGGCGTTGTCGCAGATGACGGTGTCGGCCTCCAGCCCGCCCGGCCGGTCGGCGAAGACGGCGGCGATGCCCGCGTCGAGCTCGGGCAGCAGGTAGTCGTGGTCGGTCCCGGCGGGGACGATGATCAGCCCGTCCACCCGGCGCGCGCAGAAGGTGAGCACGAGCTCGCGCTCACGCAGGGGGTCCTCGCCGGAGGAGCCGCTGAGCACCAGCGAACCGTGCCGGAGCGCCACGTCCTCCACCGCGCGGCTCATCCCGGAGTAGAACGGGTCGGCCACGTCCTCGATCACCAGCCCGATGGTGGCCGTCCGGCCACGGCGCAGCACCCGGGCGCTCTCGTTGCGCCGGTAGCCGAGCTGCGCGATCGCGGCCACCACCCGTTCGGCCGTGGCCGGGTTGACTCCGGGCTCGTCGTTGACGACCCGCGAGACGGTCTTGAGCGCCACCCCGGCCGCGGCGGCGACGTCCTTCATCGTGGGACGCCCCCGCATGCTGTCTGCCACCGTCCGATCATCACCCAGGCCGGGCCCCTGGACAACGTTGTCATCCGGTCCCGTCGCCGGGGAGCGCTCTCCAGATCCGGCTCCCACCGTACGGGAACGCTCAGCGGGACAGCGCGGTGCCCCTGGCGCCCGTGGCGTGCAGGTCGGCCTCGACCCGCGCGGCCGTCGCCAGCAGGTGCGGCAGCAGGTCGCGCCGGGCGGACTCGGCGGTGGTACGGCTCGCGTGGGAGGAGACGTTCATCGCCGCGGCCACCCGGCCCGAGCGCTCCCTGAGCGGGACGGCGATCGAGCGCAGTCCCTCCTCCAGCTCCTGGTCGACCATCGACCATCCCTGGGAGCGGACCCTGGCCAGCTCGGCGCGGAGCACGGCGGGCTCGGTGACGGTCCTGGAGGTGAAGGCGCGCAGCTCGGCGCGCTCCAGGTAGGCGTCGAGCTCGTCCGGGGGCAGCCAGGCCAGCAGCACCCGCCCCATCGAGGTGCAGTGGGCGGGGAAGCGGGTGCCGATGTTGATCGTCACCCGCATGATCCTGGTGGTCGCCACCCGGGAGACGTAGACGACGTCCTCGCCGTCGAGCACCGCCACCGAGGCCGACTCGTGGACCTCGGCGACGAGCCGTTCGAGGTGCGGCTCGGCCACCTCGGGCAGGGAGAGGCTGGACAGGTAGGCGTAGCCGAGCTCAAGGACGCGCGGGGACAGGGCGAACAGCCGCCCGTCGGTGCGCACGTAGCCGAGGTCCACCAACGTCAGCAGGAACCTGCGGGCCGCCGCGCGGGTCAGGCCCGTGGCGCGGGCGACCTCGCTGAGCGTCAGCTCGGGCGCGGCCGCGCTGAACGCCCGGATCACCGCGAGCCCCCTGGCCAGCGACTGCACGTGATCCGAGCTGCGGTCAACCGGCTCGACCATCTGCGCCCTCCTCGTTCCGATCGAACCTTAACGCCACCGCAGGCTCCCGCCTCCTCAGGCTCCGGCGGGCCGGTGCCCGTGGCCGTGGCCGTGGTCCCAGCCGCGTGCCCGGGCGAGGGTCCGGTCGACGAAGACCCCGGCCGAGCCGAGGTGGCCCGCGGGGTCCAGCACGGAGTCCAGCTCCCCGGGGGACAGGCCGCCCTCGGGATCGGCGAGGAGGGCGTCGCGCAGGGAGAGGTTCTCCTCGACGGCCCGGGCGCAGGCGGCGTCCACCCGTTCGCGGGCGGCGGGGGAGCCGCCGAGCGCGGCGACGACCCGCTCGGCCATCAGCAGTCCCCGGGTGGCGTCCAGGTTGGCGCGCATCCGGTCGGCGTCGACCGTAAGCCCTTCCAGCACCTCGCGGAGCCAGCAGGCGGCCGAGCCGGTCAGGCGCAGAAGCTCGCCCAGCGTCTCCCACTCGGCCTGCCACGGCCCCGCCGCGCGCTCGTGCTCCTGGGCCATCCCGGCGAGCACCGATCCCACCAGGCCGGGCACCCGCTGGACGCAGGCGAGCACGGACATCGCGCCCACCGGGTTGCGCTTGTGCGGCATGGCGCTGGAGCCGCCCCTGCCGGGCGCCGTCGGCTCGGCCACCTCGGCGACCTCGGTCTGGGCCAGGAGCTTCACATCGGTGGCGATCTTGCCGAGCGTCCCGGCGGCCACGCCGAGGGCGCAGGCCAGCTCGGCGACCGGGCTCCTGTCGGTGTGCCACGGCAGCAGGGGCTCGGCCAGGCCCAGCTCGGCCGCCAGGCGCGGCGGCACCTCGTGGCCGCGCTCGCCCAGGACGGCCAGCGTCCCGGCGGCCCCGCCGTACTGGACGGGGAGGCTCAGCCCGTCCAGCCGGGCCCGCGCCCGGTCCAGCGCGCTCAGCCAGCCGGCCGCCTTCAGCCCGAAGGTGATCGGTACGGCGTGCTGCAGGACGGTGCGCCCGGCCATGGGGGTGTCGCGGTGCCCGGCGGCCAGCCCGGCGCACGCCTCGGCCGAGGCCTCCAGGTCGGCCAGGACCGGCACGAGGGCGCGGCAGGCGACCAGCATCGCGGCCGTGTCGTTGACGTCCTGGCTGGTCGCGCCGTAGTGCACGAACCGCCGTACGCCGGGCTCGACCTGCTCGCGTAGCGCGGCGACCAGCGGGATCGCCGGGTTGCCCGCCGGTCCGGCCCGGTGGCCCAGCCCGGCCACGTCGAAGAGGCCGGGGTCGCAGGCCTTGCCGATCGCCTCCGCCGCCTCCGCGGGGATCAGGCCGAGCCCGGCCTGCGCGGCGGCCAGCGCGGCCTCGACGTCCAGCATCGCCGCCAGCCATCCGGAGTCCGACACCTCCGCGGCCGCCCCACCCCGGGAGAAAGTCCCCGAGAACAGCCCGTCCGATTGCGACGAGGTCATGGTCACCTCCGGCGCGATGCGCGTCGTCGTCGTGAGTCGTTGCCTGGAAAAAGCGGTCCGGGGAACGGCGTCCCCGGGCCCCTCAGGAGGGGATTCCCTCCAGAACCACGGCCAGACCCTGACCGACGCCGATGCAGATGGCGGCCAGGCCGTACCCGCCGCCCCGCCGGTGGAGGGCGTGCGCGAGCGTGCCCAGGATGCGGGCGCCGGAGGCGCCGAGGGGGTGGCCCAGGGCGATGGCCCCGCCGTGCACGTTGACGATCTCCGGGTCGAGGTCGGGCCACTCGGCCAGGCAGGCCAGGGACTGGACGGCGAAGGCCTCGTTGAGCTCGACCGCGCTCAGGTCGGACCACGACAGCCCCGCGCGCTTGAGCGCCGTGCGGGCGGCCTCGACCGGGCCGATCCCGAACAGGTGCGGCTCCACGCCGGTGGCGGCCCGCGAGACGATCCGGGCCAGCGGCGCCCGCCCGGCCCGGGCGGCTCCCGCCTCGTCGCCCAGGAGCAGGGCGGCGGCCCCGTCGTTCAGCGGGGAGGCGTTGCCCGCGGTGACCGTGCCGCCGGGGCGGAAGGCCGGCTTGAGCCGGGCCAGGGACTCCATGGTCGTGTCGGCCCTGATCGACTCGTCGCGCTCCACGGTCACGGTCCCGGACCGCCCGGCGGGGACCTCCAGCGGGACCACCTCGCCGGTGAGGACCCCGGCGTCCCAGGCGGCCGCCGCGCGATGGTGACTGCGCAGGGCGAAGGCGTCCTGGGCCTCGCGGGTGATCCCGTGGCGGTCGGCGAGGATCTCCGCGCCCTCGCCCAGCGCCACCGTCCACCCGGCCGGCATCGCGGGGTTGACCATGCGCCAGCCGAGGGCGGTGTCGTGCAGGGTCTGCGGGCCGCGCTCGAACCCGCGCGAGGGCTTGGGCATGACCCACGGGGCCCGGCTCATCGACTCCGAGCCACCGGCGATCACCAGCGAGGCGTCGCCCACGGCCACCGCCCGGCTCGCGGCGATCGCGGCCTCCAGGCCCGAGCCGCACAGCCGGTTGACGGTGGTGCCGGGGACGGTGACCGGAAGCCCGGCGAGCAGGACCGCCATCCGGGCGACGTTGCGGTTGTCCTCACCGGCGCCGTTGGCCGCGCCGAAGAAAACGTCGTCGACGGCGGCCGGGTCGAGGCCGGGGGAGCGCTGCGGCAGGGCGCGCACCACGTGCGCGGCGAGGTCGTCGGGGCGCACCTCCGACAGCGCGCCGCCGTACCGCCCGATGGGCGTGCGGACCGCGTCGAGGATGAAGACGTCGTTCATGATCTGTGGCCTCCGGTCAGGGCCCGCAGGGCGGCGAGCTCGTGGTCGGCGGGGGGCTCGGTCTCGCGCAGGCCGGGGGCGGCGGCGAGCTCCCAGCCGGTGGCGGCGCGGGCCCGCTCGAGGGTGACGCCCGGGTGCAGGTGGGTGAGGACCAGCTCGCAGGTGACGGGGTCGGGTTCGAGGATGCCCAGGTCGGTGATGACCGTACGGGGCCCGCGGCCGCGCAGGCCCAGGCGCTCCCGGTCGCCGGGGCCCGAGCCGAAGCCGACCGAGGTGACGAAGTCCACGCGGTCGACGAAGGCCCGGGGGCTCTGCCGTACGATCACCGTCACCTCGCCGCAGGAGGCGGCGATCTCCGGCGCCCCGCCCGCGCCGGGCAGGCGGACCTTGGGGTCCTCGTAGGGGCCGATCACGGTCGTGTTGATGTTGGCGTACCTGTCGATCTGGGCCGCGCCGAGGAAGCCGACGTCGATGCGGCCGGGCTGGAGCCAGTAGTTGAAGATCTCCGGCACGCTCACGACGGAGTCGGCGGTGTCGGCCAGCACCCCGTCCCCGATGGACAGGGGAGGCAGGTCGGGCTTGGCGCCGATGGTCCCGGACTCGTAGATGAGCACGAGGTCGGGGGCGTGGGTGCGGCGGGCGAGGTTGGCGGCGAGGCTGGGCAGGCCGATGCCGACGAAGCACGAGCCGCCGCGCAGCCGCCGGGCGGCGGCCACGGTCATCATCTCGTCGGCCGTGTAGGACTGCGGGGAAGGGGCGGACATGAGGAGCTCTCCCGAGGTGGACGTGGACTGGCCTCCCGAGGCGGTCATGGGCGGGCCGCCTCGCGGGTGAGGACGTGCTCGTCCATCCAGGTCAGGAAGCTCTCGCGGTCGCGGGCGATCGCGTCCCAGGCCTGATAGAAGTCGTTGTCGCGGACGGAGTATCCCGCGCTGTAGGAGGGGTGGGAACCGCCCGGCGCCTCTGACACGTGGGTGATCACCCAGCCGGGCAGCGTGACCGCCCCGGGGTGGGGCTCCAGCTCCTCGACGACCTCCTCCACGGTGACCAGGGAGCGCCTGGCCGCGAGCACTGCCTCCTTCTGGACCCCGGTGATGCCCCACAGCTGCACGTTGCCGTGCCGGTCGGCGCGCTGGGCGTGGACGATCGCGACGTCGGGGTTGATCGCCGGGACGGCGGTGAGCTCCTCGCCGGTGAAGGGGCAGGTGATCGGCTTGACGGTGGCGGTGTGCACGGGCAGGTCGGTGCCGCGGTAGCCGCGCAGCACGGCGAACGGCAGCCCCGAGGCGCCGGCGACGTAGGCGTTGGCGATGCCTGCGTGGCTGTGCTCCTCGACCTCCAGCGGGGCGGGCCAGCGGTTCTGCACCGCGTCCCGGAAGCGGTGCAGCGAGCCGACGCCCGGGTTGCCGCCCCAGGAGAAGATCAGCCGGCGGGCGCAGCCCATCCCGATGAGCTGGTCGTAGATCAGGTCGGGGGTCATCCGGATCAGCGTCAGATCGCGGCGTCCCTGGCGGATGATCTCGTGCCCGGCCGCGTAGGGGATCAGGTGGGTGAAACCCTCCAGCGCGACGCTGTCACCGTCGTGGACGAGATTCGCCACCGCCTCGGCGAGCGGGATCACCGTGGCCATCATGCCCCCTTCAGGAGTGTTCGGCATGCGAACTCAAGTTCTTTTAACGAACATACTGACCTGATGTCCGGATCGTCAATTCTCCGGCTGCTGATCCTTGACTAACCGTGAAGGGCGGCGTAGCTTCCGCGATATCGCCCGTTCGTTGAGAGAATCGTCGTTCGCATAGCGAACACACCCCCAACCTCTCCCTCGGGAGGTCAGATGCGCCGTCCGTTCACCGTGCTGGCCGTCGCGCTGCTATTGGCCGCGCAGGCGGCGTGCGGATCTGAGGAGGAGCCCGCGGCGGGCGGGAAGGACAAGGTCAACGCGGGCGTCATCGCCATCGTCGACACGGCCCCGATCCATCTCGGCAAGGCCAAGGGCTTCTTCGACAAGCAGAACATCGACCTGACCATCACCCCCGTGCAGGGCGGCGCCGCCAGCATCTCCGGAGCGGTCAGCGGGCAGTTCCAGTTCGCCTTCGCCAACACCACCTCCCTGCTCACCGCGGTCGAGCAGGGGCTCGACGTCAAGGTCGTCACCAACGGGGTCGCCTCCACCGGCGTGCCGGGCAAGGACTTCAGCGCCGTCCTGGTCAAGCCGGACAGCCCCGTCAAGACCGCCAAGGACCTGGCCGGCAAGAAGGTCTCGGTCAACCAGCTCAAGAACATCGGCGACACCACGATCCGCGCCGCGGTGCGCGACGCGGGCGGCGACCCCGACGGGATCGAGTTCGTGGAGCTGGCCTTCCCCGACGCGCCCGCCGCGCTGGAGAACGGGCAGGTCGACGCGATCTGGGTGGTCGAGCCCTTCGTCAGCCAGGCGCTCAGCCGGGGGGCCCGCCCGGTGACGTGGAACTTCGCCGAGCCAGTCGAGGACCTGACCGTCGCGATGTACTTCACCACCGGCAAGACCGATCCCGACCTGGTCAAGCGGTTCACCGCGGCGATGAACGAGTCGCTGACCTACGCCCAGGAGCACCCGGAGGAGGCCCGCGAGGCCCTGAAGACCTACACCAAGATCGCTCCAGAGGTGATCGCCGAGATCTACCTGCCGAAGTGGGGAACGGAGATCAACGAGGAGTCGGTGCAGGAGATCGCGGACCTCGCGCAGGGCGACGGCGTGCTCAAGGGCGAGGTCGACGTGAACACGCTGATCCCGTGAGGCGCGGCATCGGGTCCCGGATCGGGTACGGCGCGGCGGGGCTGGGCGGGTTGCTGGTGGTGATGGAGGCGGCCTCCCGGCTCGGGCCGGTGGACGAGAGGTTCCTGCCCCCGGCCTCGGAGATCCTGGGCGCCCTGGCGGCGGAGCTGGCCACCGCCGAGCTGTGGATCGCCCTCGGCGAGACCATGTGGGGCTGGGCGCTGGGGCTGGCCATCGCGTTCTGCGCCGCGGTGGCCGCCGGGATGGTGATCGGCTCCGTGCCGGGCCTGCGCGCCGCGACGCACTCCACCGTCGAGTTCCTGCGCCCCATCCCGTCGGTCGCGCTGATCCCCCTGGCCACCCTGCTGTTCGGCGCCTCGCTCGGCTCCACGCTCCTGCTGGTGGTCTACGCGGCGTTCTGGCAGGTGCTCATCCAGGTCCTGTACGGCGTCGCGGACGTCGACGCCGTCGCCCACGACACCGCCCGGTCCTACGGGTTGTCGGCCTGGTCCCGGATCCGCCACCTGGTCTGGCCGACGGCGCTGCCGTACGTCATGACCGGCCTGCGACTGGCCGCGGCCGTGGCCTTCATCCTCGCGATCACCGCCGAACTGGTCATCGGCAGCCCCGGCCTGGGCCTGTCCATCCAGGCGGCCCAGTCCGCGGGCGCGGTGACCACGATGTACGCGCTGGTGGTCCTGGCGGGGCTGGTCGGCGTCGCGGTGAACGTCGGGGTCCGCGCCCTGGAGCGCCGGGTGCTCGCCTGGCATCCCTCGGTCCGGGGGGAGGCGCCCGTATGAACGGGACGGGACGGGCCGTGACGCGGGTGCTGACCGTCGCCGGGGTCCCGGCGCTCCTGGTGATCGTCTGGCAGCTCTACAGCGCGGCCTCGCAGAACTTCTACGTCCCGGCCCCGGGGCGGGTGGCGCAGGCGTTCGCCGAGACCTGGTTCTCGGAGCGGATCCTCGACGACGTGCTGCCGAGCCTGGCCAGGCTCCTGGCCGGGTACGCGCTCGCCGTCGCGGCCGGGGTCGGCGCCGGTGTGGCGATCGGGCTCTCGCCCCGGCTGCGGGCCGCGGCCGAGCCGGTGCTGGAGTTCTTCCGGGCGATCCCGCCCCCGGTGCTGGTCCCCCTGATCATGCTGCTGGCGGGGATCGGCGACGGGATGAAGGTGCTGGTCATCGCCTCCGGCTGCGTCTGGCCGATCCTGCTCAACACCGTCGAGGGCGTGCGGGCGCTGGACGAGGTCCTGTCCGACACCTGCCGGATGTACGGCGTGCGCGGCCTGTCCCGGCTGCGCCACCTGGTCCTGCGCGGAGCCAGTCCGCAGATCATGGCGGGCCTGCGGCAGGCGCTGTCCATCGGGATCATCCTCATGGTGATCAGCGAGATGTTCGCCAGCAGCAGCGGGCTCGGCTTCACGATCGTGCTGTTCCAGCGCGGGTTCCAGATCGCCGAGATGTGGAGCGGGATCCTGCTGCTCGGCCTGCTCGGCTATGTGCTCGCGCTGCTGTTCCGGCGGCTGGAGCGCCGCGTGCTGTCCTGGCACAGCGGCCGGGGGGTCGGCCGTGCTTGAGGTCTCCGGGCTGCGGAAGGTCTACGAGGGCAGGCGCGTCGAGGCGCTGCGCGAGGTGACCTTCCAGGTGGACGCGGGCGAGCTCGTCTGCGTCATCGGGCCCTCGGGGTGCGGCAAGACGACGTTGCTGCGGTGCGTCGCGGGGCTGCTGCCCCCCACGGCCGGGTCGGTGAAGGTGGCGGGCGCCGCGGTGACCGGCCCGCCGCCGCGGATGGCGGTGGTGTTCCAGGAGTACGGCAGGAGCCTGTTCCCCTGGATGACCGTGCGGCAGAACGTCGAGCTGCCGCTGAAGGAGAAGAGGATGCCCGCCGGGCGGCGCGGCGAGCTGGTGGCCGGGTCGCTGGCCGCCGTGGGGCTCGCCGACGTCGCCGACGCCCACCCGTGGCAGCTGTCGGGCGGCATGCAGCAGCGGGTCGCGATCGCCCGGGCCGTCGCCTACGAGCCGCAGGTGCTGCTGATGGACGAGCCGTTCGCGGCGGTGGACGCCCAGACCAGGGCGGACCTGGAGGACCTGGTCCTGGCGCTCTGGCGGGACACCGGGGTGACGACGCTGTTCGTCACCCACGACATCGACGAGGCCGTCTATCTCGGGCAGCGGGTGATCGTGCTGTCCGGCTCGCCGACCGTGGTGATGGAGGACCTCAAGATCGACCTTCCGCCGGAACGCGACCAGCTCACCACCCGCTCCCTGCCCCGCTTCGCCGACCTGCGCGGCCATCTCTACGCCCAGATCCAGCGAGCTCGGGGGGACCGATGACCCGCACCAGGATCCGGCGCGCCCGGGAGGCCCGATGAGGACGGTCAGGGACGCGACCTTCGACGTGCTGCGCCGTACCGGGCTGACCACGGTCTTCGCCAACCCCGGGTCCACCGAGGTCTCCCTGCTCGCCGGGCTCCCCGACGACCTGGAGTTCGTGCTCGCCCTGCACGAGGGCGCGGTCGTCGGCATGGCCACCGGCTGGGCGATCGCCCGCGACCGGCCCGCGCTCGCACTGCTGCACACCACGGCGGGGCTGGGCAACGCGGTCGGCGCGATCGCCACCGCACGGGTGAACCGGGCGCCGCTGGTGGTCCTGGTCGGCCAGCAGGACCGCAGGCACCTGGCCCTGGAGCCGTTCCTGACCGGGCGGCTGGCCGGCCTCGCGGGCGACTACCCCGTCTGGACGGACCAGCCCGTCCGGGCGCAAGACGTGCCGGGCGCGCTGGCCAGGGCCTGCCACGAGGCGGTCACCGCCCGCGGCCCGGCCCTGGTCGTGGTCCCCGTGGACGACTGGTCCGCCCCGGCCGCAGACCCTGCCCCGGCCGCCATCCCCACCCCGGCCGGGGCAGGCCCGGACCCCGGAACCCGGCCCGCCCCGAGTGACGCCCCCGGGATCCGGCCCGCCCCGGGCGACGCGTCCGGGACCCCGCCCGTGCCGTCCGCCGCCTCCGGGATTCCGGCGGCGGACGGCGCCGGGGCCGCCGGGCGGTCGCGGGTCGTCCCCCCGGCCGCGGACGGCGACGCCGTGGTGGCGGCTCCGGCGCGGGTGGTGCGGCCCTCGGGCGTGGCGGACGCCGATCTCGCGCCGTTGCTCGGGCTCCTGGCCACCGCGCGCTCGCCCGTGCTGGTGACCGGGGCGGGCGCGGACTCGGCCGCGGCCTGGCGGGCGCTGACCGTGCTGGCCGAGCGGCTGGGCTGCCCGGTCTGGCAGGAGTCCTTCGGCGCCCGCGCGGGCTTCCCGCAGGACCACCCGCTGTTCGCCGGGATCCTCCCGGCGGGGCGATCCCGGCTGCGCGAGGCGCTGGCCGGGCACGACGCGGTGCTCGCGGTGGGCGCCCCGGTCTTCCGCCAGTACCCCTACGAGCCCGGCCCGCTGGTCGCTCCCGGCACCGCGGTCGCGGTCGTCACCGACGACCCGGCCGAGGCCCACCGCAGCCCGGCCGAGCTGGCCGTCCTGGCCTCCCCGGCGGTCGTCTGCGCCCGCCTGGCCGAGCTGGTGCCCGCCCGCGACGCCGTACCGCCCCGTTTCGCGAAGGCCCTCCCGCCCGCCCCGCCCGCGCCCGGGGAGGAGCTGCGGGCCGCGCACGTCCTGCACGAGCTGGCCGTACGGCTGGCGCCGGAGACCGTGGTGGTGGAGGAGACCCCGTCCTCCCGGCCCGACCTGCACCGGCTGGTGCCGGCCCGGCGCCCGCTGGGGTTCCTGTCGGCGGCGATGGGCGGGCTGGGGTTCGCGCTGCCCGCGGCGGTCGGGGTCCGCATGGCCGCCCCCGACCGGCCGGTGGTCGCGGTCGTGGGCGACGGCTCGGCCCTGTACGGGATCCAGGCCCTGTGGAGCGCGGCCCACTACCGGGTGGGCGCCCTGTTCGTGGTCCTGGCCAACGGCCGGTACGCCGTCATGGACCGGCTGGCCGAGCAGTCCGGCGGCGGCAAGGCGCCGTGGCCGCCGTTCACCGAGGTCGGCATGGCCGCCCTGGCGCGCTCGCTCGGCTGCCCGGCCCGCCGCGTGACCTCCTACGAGGAGCTGGTGGAGGCGCTCGACGAGGTGATCCCGGACCTCGCGGACCGGGAGAGCCCCCTCCTGCTCGACGTCGCCGTACCCCCCGACCCCGATTTCCAGCCGTGACCACCCCGCGCAAGGAGACGCCATGACGATTACCGGTGCCAACCTGATGGACGCCAAGACGTGGACGGGTCTCGTCTACGGGGACGGATGGACCGCCTCGCGGGCGGGTGACGCTGCCGTCGTCGAGCCCGCCACCGGCCGGGAGCTGGGCCGTGCCGGGATCGCCGGGCCCGAGGACGTCGCGGCGGCGGTCGTGCGGGCCGTACGGGCGCAGCGGGAGTGGGCGGCCGTCTCCTTCGAGGAGCGGGCCGCGGTGCTGCGGCGCGCCGGGCGGCTCTTCGAGGAGCACGCCGAGGAGATCCAGGACTGGCTGGTCCGCGAGGCCGGGTCGATCCGTCCCAAGACGGGCGTGGAGACGCACGTCGCCGCCCAGGAGTGCTACGAGGCCGCCGCGCTGGCCTCCCAGCCGCTCGGCGAGATCCTGCCCACGGCCAAGGACCGGCTCAGCCTCGCCCGGCGGGTCCCGGTGGGGGTCGTCGGGGTGATCGCGCCGTTCAACTTCCCGCTGATCCTCGGCATCCGCTCGATCGCCCCGGCGCTGGCACTGGGCAACGCGGTGATCCTCAAGCCCGACCCGCGCACCGCCGTCTCCGGGGGCGTCTCCATCGCCCGGGTCTTCGAGGAGGCCGGGCTCCCGCCGGGCCTGCTCCACGTCCTGCCCGGCGGCGTCGAGACGGGGGAGGCGCTGGTCGGCGACCCGCTGGTGCCGGTGATCTCCTTCACCGGCTCGACCTCGGCCGGCCGCCGGGTCGGCGAGGCGTGCGGGCGGCTGCTCAAGCGCGCCCACCTGGAGCTGGGCGGGAACTCGGCGCTGATCGTGCTGGAGGACGCCGATCTGGACCTGGCGGCCTCGGCCGGCGCCTGGGGGTCGTTCCTGCACCAGGGGCAGATCTGCATGACCACCGGCCGGCACCTGGTGCACGCCTCGATCGCCGGGGAGTACGTCGCGCGGCTCGCCGAGAAGGCCGACCACCTGCCGGTCGGTGACCCCGCCACCGGGCAGGTCGCGCTCGGCCCGCTGATCGACGCGCGGCAGCGCGACAAGGTCCACGCCCTGGTCACCGGGAGCGTCGAGGCGGGGGCGCGGCTGGCCGCCGGAGGCACCTTCGAGGGTCTGTTCTACCGGCCGACGGTGCTGGACGGCGTGCCGCGGACGGCTCCCGCCTACGTCCAGGAGGTCTTCGGCCCGGTCGCCCCGGTCGTGCCGTTCTCCACGATCGAGGAGGCCGCCGCGCTGGCGTCCGACACCGAGTACGGTCTCTCGCTGGGCATCCTCACCCGCGACGCGATGCGCGGCCTGGCCCTGGCCGACCTGATCCCCACCGGGATCGTGCACATCAACGACCAGACCGTGGACGACGAGGCGGTGGCCCCGTTCGGCGGGGTGGGCGCCTCGGGCACCGGGACCCGCTTCGGCGGCGGCCGGGCCAACGCCGAGGCCTTCACCCAGACCAGGTGGGTGACGATGCGGGGTGACATCGCGGGCTATCCCTTCTAGCGTCCATGGGCGCCCACCGGCCGCCCGCCGTACGACGGCGTGATGGTGGGCGTCACGTGGGAAGGCGGGGGAAGCCGGGAGACGGTCCCGTGCGAACGTCGTGCCGGGGGTTGTGCGAAGGTTGAACGGTGTCTGAGCGTCGCAGCGGTCTGTCGGGGGCGCTGCTGGTCGCGGGGTTCGTGCTCGCCTCGCTGAACCTGCGGCCCGCGCTGGCGGGGATCTCGCCGGTGCTCGACGAGATCATGACCGATGTGGGGCTGAGCCCGGCCGGAGGCGGGGCGATCACCACGGTGATGGTGGTCTGCCTGGGCGTGCTGGCCCCGCTCGCCCCGCCGCTGGCCCGCAGGTTCGGCCTGGACCGGGTCCTGCTGGCGTGCCTGCTGGTGGTGGCCGCCGGGGTGCTGCTGCGCGGCGCGGACGGCGTGATCGCGCTGTACGCGGGCGCGGCCGTGGCGGGCGCGGCCATCGCGGTCATGAACGTCGTCATGCCGGGGGTCGTCAAGCAGCACTTCCCGGCGAACGTCGGGCTGTTCACCGGGATCTACGTCTCCGGCCTGGTCGTGGGCGCGGCCGCCGCCTCCGGGCTGACCGTGCCGCTGGAGCACGCCACCGGGTACGGCTGGCGCGAGGTGACCGCGATGGCGGCGGTCCCGGCCGTGCTGGCGGCCGCGGTGTGGCTGCCCCAGGCGCTGCGCCCTCCGGTCGCCGGGACCGCCGCGCCCCGGCCGTTCCGGGTGTTGCTGCGCGCCCCGATGACCTGGGTCATCACCGTCTACATGGGCCTGCAGTCGCTGACGTTCTACATCGTGCTCGCCTGGCTGCCGACGATCTTCAAGGAGGCGGGTCTCCCCGCCGACCAGGCCGGGTACCTGCTGAGCCTGACCAACCTGGTCCAGGTGGCGGCCACGCTCGCGGTCCCGCTGCACGCCGGGCGGGCGCGCTCGCAGGTGCCGCACGTGACGGTCGCGGCCCTGCTCACCGTCGCCGGGTACGCCGGGGTGCTGCTGGCCCCCACGACCCTGCCGTGGCTGTGGATGATCATCCTGGGCGTCGGCCAGGGCGCCTCGATCGCGCTGGCCCTGCTGATCATCACGCTCCGCGCCCCCGACCCCGTCTCGGTGACCGCGCTGTCGGCCGTCGCGCAGTCGGCCGGGTACGTGCTGGCGGCGCTCGGACCGCTGGTGATCGGCGTGCTGCGGGAGGCCTCGGGCGGCTGGACGGTGCCGCTGCTGGCCGGGCTCGGCGCGTGCGGGCTCCAGCTGGCCGCCGGGTTCCTGGCCGGCCGTCCCGTGCCGGTGCAGACCTCCGTGCCCGCCGCCCGGGAGTGAGACGCCCCCGGCGACGCCCCGGGAGACGCTTCCGGCACTTCAGGCTCTCCCCGCACTCGCGTGACCGCCCGGTCACCGAGGTGTCCGGAACCGGCCGTGTGAAGGGCACCCGGAGGTAACCGGGAATCTTTACGTTCCAGTCATGCTCCGTAAACTCCTCGCCGTGGCGCTGACCGTTCTCGCGACCGGTACCGTCGCCGTTGTGCTGCACGAACCCGACCCCGCCTCCGCCGACCGCCGTGCCCGCGAGCCCATCGTCATCGGCCACCGCGGTGCCAGCGCCCACCGCCCCGAGCACACGCTGCTGTCCTACGAGACCGCGATCGCCCTGGGCGCCGACTACATCGAGCCCGACCTCGTCTCCACCAAGGACGGGGTGCTCGTGGCCCGGCACGAGAACGAGATCGGCGGCACCACCGATGTGGACAGCCGCCCCGAGTTCGCGGCCCGCCGTACCACCAAGACCATCGACGGACGGCCGGTGACCGGCTGGTTCACCGAGGACTTCACCCTCGCCGAGCTGAGGACGCTCAAGGCCGAGGAGCGCATCCCCGACCTGCGCCCGGACAACACCGCCTTCCACGGCCTGGCGCAGATCCCGACCTTCGAGGAGGTCGTCCAGCTCGCGCATCGGCACGGGGTCGGCGTCTATCCCGAGACCAAGCACCCCACCTACTTCGACTCCATCGGGCTGTCGCTGGAGGAGCCGCTGCTGGAGGTCCTGAACCGGTACGGCTGGAACGGCCGGCGGGACCCGGTCTTCATCCAGTCGTTCGAGACCGCCAACCTGCGCGAGCTGCGCAGGAAGACGCGGCTGCCGCTGATCCAGCTGATCAACGCGACCGGCGCGCCGTACGACTGGGTGGCCGCCGGCGACCCGCGCACCTACGACACCATGGTGACCCCCGAGGGCCTGCGCGAGGTGGCCCGCCACGCCGACGGCGTCGGCGTGGACACCCGGCGGATCGTCCCGGTCGGCCCCGACGGCCGCCTCCTGGAGCCCACGACCCTGATCAGGGACGCCCACCGGGCCGGTCTGGCGGTGCACACCTGGACCATCCGCAACGAGAACTCCCAGCTCCCGGTGGACTTCCGGCTCGGCGACCCGGCCAACCCGGTCTTCCCGCGCGCCATGGGCGACGTGGCGGGCTGGCTGGACAAGCTCTACCGGCTCGGCCTGGACGGCGTGTTCGCCGACGACCCGGGTGTCGCCCGGGCCGTCAGGGACCGCGTCTTCTCCGACCGCTAGGACGAGTGAATCCTGAAGCGGCAGCGGAGGGTGCGGCGCGTGGCCGGCCGGGCACGCCGTGCCCGCTTCCGGCCTCAGGACATGTCCGTCCAGGCCACGGAGCCGCTAGGCCACTGAGGCGACTTCTTCCATGGGGCGCAGCTCGTCGGCGTAGCTGACCGAGACGCGGCGCATGAGGCCGGTCTCGCTGATGGAGTACTGGCCCATGCGCCACAGCGGCGGTGAGTAGGCGTGGATGGACACGCTGCCGTGCTCGGCGCCGGTCAGCCGGTGGATGTGGTCGGGACCGAAGGAGAACGACTCCCCGGCGGAGACCACCGTCTCCAGATGCTCGCCGCCGATGCGCGGGTTGCACTCCAGCAGCGTGCCGGCCACCACCCGGACGGCGCCGGAGGAGATGTCGTGGTCGTGCCAGCCGGTGTCGTCCTCCGGCCGCCAGCACAGCAGCCAGACGTCCACGTAGGAGTCCCGGTAGAGGGAGGCGTAGTGGCGGCCACCCTCTTCGGGGAACCGGACGTGCTCCTCCCAGCGGGAGGGGTCGGCGGCCAGCTCGTCGACCAGGTCGCGCAGCTCACGCCGGTCGAGGGTGCGCTCGGGCAGGGAGGCGAAGCTCATCGCGGGCCTCCGGAGAGCGTGCCGGCTGCCGGCAGCCCGGCGGACTCGAAGGACGCCAGGGACCCGAAGGACGCGAGGGGCGCTCCGAAGAGCGCGGGAAGCGTTCCGGAGGGCGCAAGGAGCGCACAGCGCTCACGGCCCTGGGACTTGTTCACGTGTGAGACTCCTTCCGGTTCAGCAGGCGGACGGGGTTGGTGACGGCGACGGCGTGCCGGGCGGCGTCGCCGAGGGCGGGGTCGGGGGCGGTGGCGTAGGGCTGGTCGGAGCCGTTGACCACGACGTCGACGCCGAGCTCGCGGACGATCGCGTCGATGGCGCGGGGACCGTAGGAGGAGGTCTCCACGAACACGCCGGGGTCCACCCGCCCGCGGCCCGGACCGCCCCGGTTGATCAGCCGCTCCGAGTGGAGCGGGGCCAGCCCGGCCAGCAGCGCGAAGCAGACCCGCAGCCGCGGGTGCCGGGGGCGGCCGAAGGCGGCGAAGGCGAACCAGGCGGCGTGCATCTGCTGCACGTACGGCACCACCGCGGGCCACCAGCCGGGGATCTCGGAGCGGCCGGCCGGTCCGGGGTGCACGAAGAGCGGCAGGTCGCGCGCTTCCAGCATCTCCAGCAGCGGGGCCGCGGACCGCAGGCCCTCCTCGGTGCCGACGGCCGTCGCGGGCAGCTGCAGTCCGGCCGCGCCCCGGTCCAGGACGGCGCCGAGCCGTGCCGGGTCGGGGTCGGCCAGGCAGGTCGCGGCCCAGGCGCCGAACGGGGCGGGCAGGGCGAGGGCGTCGTCGTGGTAGGCGTCGATGATCGGCCAGGCGTCCCCGGGCGGCAGGTCCTCGACGCCGAGCGGGCTCGACAGGGACACCAGGGCCAGGTCGAGGCCGCTGTTGCGGGCCAGGCGGGCGTCGGGGTCGTGGTCGCGGGGATCGACCTCGTAGGGAGGCTCGCCGTCGAGGTGGAGAGTCCAGCCGTCGAGGCGGGGCGCGGCCGTACGGCGCCGCAGCGCCTCCAGGAACCCCGGCGTCCACAGGTGCTGGTGCACGTCGACGGTCACTTCCACCTCCCTTTATTGTCATTCCCTACCTAGAATACAGGCAATCCCGATGACCTTGTGACATCTTCAAGTGATACGGTTCAGTGAACCGTTTCAGTGAAACGCTTCAGATGACGTCCTGTCAATCGGCGGACGCCCGGGGCACAGGTGGAGGACACCTCCCTGTCGGTCCGGAGGCATAGGCTTGGCTGGTGCCGCAGCCACGCAAACGCGCGACGATACGCGAGGTCGCCAAGGCCACCGGACTGTCCCCCGCCGCCGTCTCCTACGCCCTGCGTGGCATGCAGGTCTCGGAGGAGACCATGGAGCGGGTCCGCAAGGCGGCCGACGAGCTCGGTTATGAGGCCGACCCGATCGCCCGCGCCCTGGCCAGCGGCCGGACCGGGATGATCGGCCTGCTGTGCGGCTCCCTGGAGGACCTCTGGCAGCAGGCGCTGGCCGTCGGCATCGGCCGGGCCCTGAAGGACAACGGCCGCTACGCCCTCATCCTCGACGCGGCGGGCGATCCGGCGCGGGAGCGCAGCCTGGCCGGGCAGCTGCGCGACCAGCGGGTGGACGCGCTGATCGTGCAGCCGGTGGATCCGGCCGGCGAGTTCTGGGCGCCGATGTGCGACGGCCTGCCGGTGGTGGCCGTCGGCGACGCGCTGGCCGGGGCCCGCACGGCGGGAGAGGTCGTCTTCGACAACCGGGCGGGCGTGACGATGGCGCTGGAGCACCTGCTCGAGCGCGGGCACCGGCGGGTCGCGGTGCTGACCCCGACCCGGGCGAGCACCCCCGACCGCCCCGCCGACATGCACGTCATGGCGGAGGCCGGGCGGTTGAGGATGGACATCGAGGTCGTCACCGCCTCGCAGGCGCTGGCGGACGCCACTCTGGCGGCCGACCGGGCGCTGGCCGCCGGGCACCGGGCGTTCTTCTGCTTCGCCGACTCGATCGCCTACGGGGTCTACGCCGCGGCGGCCGAGCGGGGGCTGGCGATCCCGGGCGAGGTGACCGTCATGGGCTATGACGACCATCCGATGTCCGGGCTGCTCACCCCGGGGCTGACCACGGTCGACTGGGACATCGACGGCATCGTCCGCGCCGCCGTGCGGATGGTCGTCGGCGCCGTCGACGGCACACCCCACCGCCGCCGCATCGTCCAGGCGCCCCAGCTCCGCGAGCGCGGCTCGGTCGGCTGAGACGCCTGGCCCGGCAGGTGGGTGCGGCTCAGCCGGGTGGCGCGCCGCCCGTCGAGCGCGGGCCGGACAGCGGCGTGCGCGAGAGACCGAGGCCGGGCAGCAGTGAGCGGGCGAGACCGAGATCGGCGTCGAGGGGACGGTCGGCCATCGCGGGGTCCAGGGGGCTGTCGCAGGGCAGCCCGCGCTGGCGCAGCGCCCTGACGGCGGCCACCAGCTCGCAGGCCAGGACCGCCTCCAGGGGCCCGGCGGCGCGCAGGGCGGCCCGCGCGGCCTGGGGGGCGAAGCTCGCGTGGTCCTCGGTGCCCAGGGAGAGTACGGCGGTGCCGAGGGTGACCGGAGCGGCGAGGTGCCGCAGATCGGCCAGGGCGGAGTGGGCGACGTACTCCAGGATCATCACTCCGGACAGGCCGGGACGCTCGGCGAGGAAGGGCAGCAGGCCGGTGTGGCCCGGGTCGGTCAGGGTGGCGAGCCGGGCGGCGCTCAGGGACGCGGTCTGGACGATCCCGGCCCGCAGGGCGTCGAGCGCCAGGGCGACCCCGGCGGAGTGGAAGGCCCCGTTGTGCCAGGCCCGGCCCCCGGCGATCAGCGGGTTCTCGGGGGAGGCGTTGAGCTCCGCGGTGACGGCCTCCCGCGCCCGGTCGAGGGCGTCTAGCGCGGCGGCGTGGACCTGGGGCATGGTGCGGTAGCCGTACGGATCCTGGACCCGTGGGGGAGCGGTGGGGCCGACCAGCTCACGGAGCCGGGCCGCGACCGCGCGCTGGTTTCCCGGACGCTGCACGGCCTCGGCCAGCGGTTCGGGGGAGGCCTCGATCGCGCGGAAGGAGTGGGCGGCGACGGCGACGGCGGCGTCGAGCAGGACGCGCAGCCGGTGCACGGCCAGTGCGGCGTCGGCGAGGGTGGCCGCGCCGGAGCTGATGAAGGGCAGCGCGTCCTCGGGGGCCAGCGCGAACCGGGGCGCGCCCTGCCCGGCGTCGGGCCGGGGCGCGTCCTGCCCGGCCGGGAGCGGAGGCGTGTCCTCATCGGCCGGCGGGGAGGCGTCTTCCCGGGTGGTCTCCCGGCGGGCCTCAGGGGAGAACGCGCGGCCGGGGGCGACCCAGGCGATCTCGCCGAGGAGGCACAGGGCGGTGGTGGCCAGGGCGGTCAGGTCGCCGGTGCCCAGGGCGCCGTAGGTGCGGATCGGCGGGGTGAGGCCCCGGTTGATCACCTCGGCGAGGACGGCCAGGAGCGCGGGATCGAGACCGGAGCCGCCGGCCAGGAGCTGGTTGAGGCGGACCACGAGGGCGGCGCGGGCCCGCGGGCGGCCGACCCGCGGGCCCGCGCCCCCGGCGTGGCTGCGCAGCAGGTCGAGCCCGGCGGACTCGACCGCGACGCCCTTGTTGGCGCCCACCCCGGTGGTGCGGCCGTACAGCGGCCCCTGGAGTGAGCGGGCGGTCCGCCAGGCGGCCTCGGCGCGCTCCAGGGAGCCCAGCAGGATCCCCGCGCCGTGGGCCGCCCGGTGGACGTCCTGGCAGGTCAGGCCGGTGCCGTCGAGGACGATGGTCATCGCCTCGGCCGTCCTGACCGCTTGGAGCCTCTCACCTGCGCCGGCCGTTCTCCGATGCCCGGGTCGTCCGTACCGGCTCAGTCGCCGAGGACCAGGTCGAGCAGCCAGCTGATCACACCGACGATGAGCGCGCCCCAGAAGGCGGCCCAGAAGCCGTCGACGTGGAAGGGCAGGTCGAGCTGCTCGGCGATCCAGCTCGTGAGCAGGAGCAGGCCGGCGTTCACGATCAGGGCGAACAGGCCGAGGGTCAGGATGTAGAAGGCGCATCCGACGGTCTTGATGATCGGCTTGAGGACCGCGTTGACGAGACCGAAGATCAGGGCGGCCGCGAGCAGCGTCAGGATGTTCTGGGTGGTGGTGCCTCCCTCGACGGTGATGCCGTCCACGAGTTGGGTGGCCGCCCACAGGGCGGCCGCCACGATGAGGATTTTTACGATGATCTTCACGTTGGGGCGTCCTCGCACGGTTCGTCGGATGGGCGGTTGGTCTTCCTGGTCGTGACGGGTATGTCGCCGTCGCCGATATACCAAGACACTAGACAGTCTGGAGGTCATCGTGGCGCTCGACGTACCGTGACCGCGGTGCGCCGGGCGCGGCGGCGGAGAGATGTCCGCTCGGCGTCCACGATTGTGCATGATCGCTCACATCTGTGGGCAGGGTGGCGATGGAGGGGGTGGGTTTGGTGGAAACGGACCAGCTGCAGGAGATGTCGGCCCAGGAGTTGCATGACCGGTCGGTGCGTTACGCGGTGCGCCACGGGGACTTCGGCTTCCTGTGGGAGCTGCTGAAGGTCATTCCGGCGGCCGAGGCGGCCAGCGGCCACGACGGTGAGACGGCCAACGATCTCACCAGGGTCTCCGCCCTGCTCAGCGACGCCATGGCCTCGGGAGAGGGCGAGCTCGGCGAGGCGCTGCGTCCGTTCTACATCGACTACCTGTCCAAGCACCCCGACGCCTGACCCCCGCCGCCCGAGCTGCCGGCTTCGATAGGGTGATCGGAAGTCGGCGGAGGCAGTCGGCGGAGGGGAGTGCACCGTGGCGTCGGTGAAGGTGGAACGGACCGAGGACGGATTCGTCGCGCGCAACGACCGCGGCGCCGAGGTCGTCATGGGCGGCGGTGACGAGCAGGGCGCGTTCACCCCGGTCGAGCTGCTGCTCGCCGCGCTCGGCGGTTGCAACATCGTCACGGTCGAACCCCTCACCGCCCAGCGCGGCCACCGCCTGGTCCGCCTGGCGATGACCGTCCACGCCGAGAAGGTGGAGACCTCGAAGCTGGGACCGATCACGATCACCTACGACGTCGAGCTGCCCGAGGGCGACGAGAAGGCGGACGAGGTGTTCCGGGCGGTCGCCCACCGGGTCGAGGAGCGATACTGCACGGTGAGCCGCGCCCTGAGGGACGAGACCCAGGTGATCCTGGAACTGCCCGGGTCATGAGCGGACCGGTCCCGGCTATACCGGGTCAACTCTGGCTGTAGGCCCAGAATCAACCTGTGTATGACGTGCACGTTGCAATCGGCTCGCTAGTGTTGAAGCAGGTCAAGGAGACCTGTGAGCCCCACGGGGGCGCACGAGGACTTTTACCGGAAAGGACGCGGGGGTTCGCGTCCCTACGCGGAGCCGCCGGAGTCTTGGGGGAGACGAAGGCAGAGCCCGCGAGGTAGAGGCGGGGCCGGACGGTTGGGGGAACCGTCCGGCCCCGTACCTTTTCCTGGGCCGAAGCTCCCGGTGCCGGAGTTCCACGGCCCCGGCCCCGTACCTCCGCCGGGCCCGTACCTCTGCCCGGCCTCGGTTTCCTCCCTTGCGTCCCCGTAACTCCGCGATGTGCTTTCCACCTGGTGAGGCTGCTAGAGTTGACCCGTCGCAAGCGCCGCTAGCTCAGTTGGTTAGAGCAGCTGACTCTTAATCAGCGGGTCCGGGGTTCGAGTCCCTGGCGGCGCACAGACGAGAAATCCCAGCCCACCCCAGTGGGCTGGGATTTCTTCATTTCCCGGACTCCAGCGGCATGTCCGGGATGTGGCGGTGGGGCCGTTCGGGGTCGACGCGGGCCTGCTCCAGCGCCGCGTAGACCAGCCGCTCGAACTCGTCCTTGTCGCGGATGAGGGGGTTGGCCCTGACCACCTGGGCGATGATCTCGGCGCGGGTCTTCGTGAAGCTGCGCTTGAGGGCGGAGACGAAGGTCTTCGGCTCCTCGGCCCAGGCGACGCCGGGGCTGACGATCGAGTAGAACGGGGCGAACCCCTCACCGACGTCCTCGGGGCGGATCGCGCCGTCGATCGCTGAGACGATCTTGTCGCCGACCGGGTCGCTGCTCGTGTCGTCCGGATCGGCGAGGCCGTAGTACAGGACGAGCTTGTCGTGTTTGACCAGCTCCGCGCCGGTCCCGGCAGTCGTGGAGAGATAGATCTTGTACTGCCGGAAGTGCTTCTTCGTCACCGGGTCGGTGAACAGCCCGTTCAGCGCACGGGCGACCCGCAGTCCCGCCTCCTGCGAGTTGACGTTGACGATGATGCGCCGCATCCGCCGCCCCTGGTCGCTGCCGCCGTTCTGGTTGTACACCCGGAAGTAGTCACCCCGGGTCACGGACTCGTCGTCGTTCTCCGGCCCTCTCGGACGTGCGGGCGGGTCGGTCAGGGGGTCGAACTTCTTCCAGCCCCCCTCGTAGTCGGCGAGTTCCTGCCGGTACCTCCGCCACGCGCCGCGGTGCTTCTTGACCCGCTGGCCGACGACGGTGGCGTTCGGCTGGGTTTTGAAGGCGAGCCACTGATCACGCGTGATGGGTTCCCTCATGTAGCCGGAGCTCGCCTTGCCCATCAGGTCGTAGATGCTCTTCTGGAGGGCGTCCGGGGGCCGTTTGAGCCCCGTCGCCGCGTCGTAGTACTGGTCGTAGATCTGGTCGAGCGTCTGCCGGGCCGCCTGGCGGTTCAGCGCATAGCGCTCCTGGTCCGACATGCCCGGCCTGAACGCCGGCCGCCGCCCGGTCGCGACCCGGATGGCCGACTTGCTCACCTTGAGCGGCTCGGACGGCCCGGACAGGCCGGGTGGCCCGTCCGGCCGCAGGCGCTCGGAGGGCGCCCGTGAAGGGAGAAGGCTCAGCGAGTCCCGGGACGACCCGGGCACGGCGCGCGGGACGAGCGGAAGGAACTCGCTCGCGTGCTTGCTGATCTTCTTTCCGCCGTCCCGCCTGCTCTCCTTCCTCGACGAGGACTCCTTCGGCCTGGAGGCCGAGGAGGGCGTGGAGGTCGAGGACGCGGAGGACGCGGGCGGTCGGCGGGAGGGGGCGGGCGTGGGCCGGTGAGGGGGCGTGGTCATTCGATCACCTCCGCGAGGTGCCTGTGGGGCCGTTCGGGGTCGACGCGGGCCTGCTCCAGCGCCGCGTAGACCAGCCGCTCGAACTCGTCCTTGTCGTCGATGTGGGGATGGGTCCGGACCACTTCGGCGATGATCTCGGCGCGGGTCCTCGTGAAGCTGCGCTTGAGGGCGGAGACGAAGGCCTTCGGCTCCTCGGCCCAGGCGATGCCGGGGCTGATGCGCGAGTAGAACGGGGCGAACCCCTCACCGACGTCCTCGGGGCGGATCGCGCGGTCGATCGCGTCGACGATCTTGTCGCCGACCGGGTCGCTGCTCGTGTCGTCCGGATCGGCGAGGCCGTAGTACAGGACGAGCTTGTCATGCTTGATCGGGCGCCCGGCCATGCCGGGCTTCCTGGAGAGATAGATCTTGTACTGCCAGAAGTGCTTCGCCGTCACCGGGTCGGTGAACAGCCCGTTCAGCGCGCGGGCGACCCGCAGTCCCGCCTCCTGCGAGTTGACGTTGACGATGATGCGCCGCATCCGTCGTTTCTTGTTGCTGCTGTCGCCGTTCTGGTTGTGCACCCGGAAGTAGTCGCCGCGGAGGATCGCCTGCTCGTTGTCCTCCGGCCCCGCCGGCGGCGTCGGTGCGGCGGCGAACGGGTTGAAGCGGTCCCAGCTGCTGCGATAGCGGGCGAGCTCGTGCCAGTATCTCTCCCACTCCTGTCTGGCGTTGCCGACCCCCTGGCTGACGACGGTGGCGTTCGGCTGGGCCTTGAAGGCCCTCCACTGCAGGTCTGTTATCGGGACCTTCGCGTAGTCGGAGGGCGCCTTGCCCATCAGGTTGTAGATGCTCTTCTGGAGGGCGCCCGGGGGCCGTTTGAGCCCCGTCGCCGCGTCGTAGTACTGGTCGTAGATCTGGTCGAGCGTCTGCCGGGCCGCCTGGCGGTTCAGGTCGTAGCGCTCCTGGTCCGACAGGGCCACCGGTGTGGCCAGTACGGCGCGCCTGGTCAGGCCTCTGACGACCTTGGCCGACCCGAGCCGGTCGGGTTCCTCGTCCACCACGGCGATGCGCCGCGACGGGTTGACCGTCTCGGGGAACACCGGCGGGTGGACGGACTTGACCGGCGCGGACCCGAACCCGGACCCGGAGCCGGCCGGCTTCTGCTTGCGGACCTGTTTGCGGGAGGACTTCGCCTTCGGCGGCTTCCGGGAGAGGGGCGAGAACATGCGGGCACCTCGCTCACTTCACGCCGGCGCGGTAGGCCAGCACGAGACCGATGGTGGTGAGCGCCGACCTGTCGCCCTCCAGGAGGAGTCTCCACGGAGGCCCGCCGACGTTCAGGCCGGGCGTCCTGAGCAGCCTGCCCTCGTCGAGCGCGAGCCGCTGGTCCCCGTTGAGCAGGAGGCGCGCCCCGGCTCCGCCGTACGAGGCGTAGACGCCGGTGATCTGGCGCCCGCTCATGCCGGGCAACAGCTCGGGCGTGAGCGGCAGGACCAGCTCGGGCTCCCCGCTCTCCTGGAAGTCCGCCCAGGCCTGCGGGAACTCGGCCGCCACGTCGACGAACCGGGCGGCGGGGTACGGCTTGAGCATGCCCCTGACCGCGGTGGCGAACGGATCGCCGCCCTGCTGGGCCGCGTACTTCACCGTGATCGTCACATCGGTCAGATCCGCGCGCGGCCTGCCGGACAGCCGCCACCGGGAGATCGCCCCGGTGCCCTCGAAGGGCAGGTAGCGGTCGTCGTCGAAGCGGAGCTCGAACAGCCCGTTGTTGTCCCGGTACTCCTCCAGGTCGGACAGCGCGATCTGCTGGCTCGGCCGCCAGTCGGCGCGCAGCGAGGCGGGCGGCGAGCCCTTCGGGTCGAGCAGGAACTTGACCGCCTTGGGATCGGGCGACAGCACGACCCTGTTGTCCAGCTGGGTGAGCGTGGCCGGGACGCCCACCGGGCCGTCGGCGCTCTCGAAGGTCACCGACACGGTGCGGATCTGGCGCCGGTAGTGGCCGGGGAAGTCCCGGTCGAACAGCGCCTCGGTCAGCGCGAACTCGCACGTGCCCCCGTCCCGGAAGGCCAGCAGCGCGAGCGGGTCGAGGGCGAGCAGCGAGACCTTCTTGACGATCTCCAGCCCGCGCCGGTCCGCCTCGACGTACGCCTTGCCCAGCCGTTCCAGGTCCAGTGCCAGGCTCTCCCCGGCCTGCAGGCCGCCGCGCCTGCTGTCCCAGTACGTCGGCTGGATGAACGTCTCCGACAGGCCCCGCTCGAACTGGTAGGCGCGCTCGGCCGAGCGGGCCAGGTCGTAGGCGAGGTTGTAGGCCTGGAAGTACGTCCCCGACAGCCGGCCGGCCATCCAGCCGTATAGCTGCGCGCCGGTGAACTTCTCGGTGAGGAACGCGTTGACGGCGTCGAGGTTGGCCGCCTCCCGGTTGAGGATCTCCAGCTCGCGCTGCGCGATCGCCGCCTGCAACTCGGCCGCCGCGATCTGGTGGCCCATCTGGGCCGCGTCGGTCCTGGCCATGCCCAGTTGCAGGCGCCAGTCCTGCTCCTGGCGGTCCTGGTCGGCGCGTACGGCGAGGACCTCGCCGATCGAGCTGAAGCCCTGGCCCAGCGTGGAGGAGACGTCCGAGATCGTGTTGAGGGCGTTGCCGACCTCCTGGCTGCCCTCCCTGATGCCCACGATGAACGGGCCGACGTAGACCTCCGGGCCGGACAGCGCGAAGGCCGCGGCGATCTTGATTCCGCTCGCCACGAAGTTCGACACCGTGGCCAGGGACAACATCGAGATCTGCGCCTGCTGGACCGGGGTCAGGCCCTGGGCGACCAGTTTCTCGTAGTGGCCGACGCGCTCCTCGGCGCCCTTGAGCGCGGCCTGCAGCTCGGCCAGCGTCTCGTTCGCGATCCTGACCTGGGCCTCCTTGACGGCCCTGGTCATCTCGACGATCCCCGCCTCCTGCCGGTTGTTCAGCAGCGACAGCTGCTCGATGTCGCGGCGCTCCAGGTGGCCGAGCAGGTCGCCGCCGTACTGCCGCAGCTGGCCGACCAGGTCCTGCGCCTTGCGGAACAGGAACGCGAAGCGGTGGTCGGGGACCGCCGCCGCGGGCCCGGCGGTGAGCCGGTCGAGCGGGGCGCCCGCCGCCCTGCCGCGGACGAGCGCCATGACGTCGGCGGGCGGCTCGAACAGCGGCACCGGCCGGGCGATGCCCATGATGTCCAGCGACTGCCGGATCTTGCGCAGCCGGTCGTCGACCCGCGTCCAGTACTCGTGGAAGGCGGCGTTGTCCGGCACGTAGAAGTACGGCCTGGCGATGCTCTCGTTCACGGCGCCCGCGCCCTGCAGCATCGCGCCGCCGGCGGTCAGCGCGGCCACGTCACTCGAAGCGTCCTCGGCGGCCGGCGCGGACACACCGCCCGGACCGTCCTCGGCGGTCAGCGCGGCCACGCCGCTCCGGCCGTCGCCGAGCTGCTCGTAGGCGGCCGCCGGGGGCAGCGCCCGCGGCCCCAGGTCGAAGGGGCGCTCGCCCAGCAGGTCGTGGGCGAAGATGTACAGCATCCGCGCCTCGTCGAGGCTCTCGCCCGTGTACTGCCGGAAGAGCATGTCACCCCAGTCGAGGATGTTGTCGATGTAGGCCATGACCACGGCGCGCCGGTAGGCCACGGGCCGCAGGTCCGCGATGGCGTGCGGGTCGAACGGGTCGTCCAGGTAGGCCCGGATCAGGCTGTCCCGGTCGCCCAGCAGGTCGTACTGCCGGCGCAGATGGCCGAGCATCTCGACCAGCTCGCTGTCGGGGAGCGCGGCCCGGACGGCGTCCAGGCCGCTGCCCGCCAGGTCGTCCAGGAACGTCAGCTCCGCCGGCTCCAGCGGCCGGACCTGCTGGAACGCCGGGGCGAGGGCCTCCACCTTCGTCAGGATCCCGTCGTATGCGGTGATCTTCCTGCCCTCGGCCTCCCGCCGGCAGGCCGACACCAGCGCCGGGATGTCGATCGCGAGGAACGGCAGGAAGCGCCAGTAGTCGTTGCGCCGGGTGGGGTCGAAGACGTACTCGTACCACTGCCGGGCGTCCTCGAACCGCTGGGCGCCGTTGAGCGCCTGGGCGATCAGCAGCGGCGCGTGGAAGAAGATCTCCCAGTAGTAGATGCCGTTGGAGCTCTGGAAGTCCAGGTGCGAGCCGGTCGGCACGCCCGCCTTCCAGACCTCGGGCCTGACCTGGATGGTCGTGGCGTCGGTGCGGGTCTGGCTGAACTTGGGCAGCTCGTCGGTCTCCTGGGTGGAGGGCGCCAGGAGCGCGGCGACGCCGCCGGTCAGGAGCTCGCGGTTGAGCCGGTAGGCCGTGCTCGACGTGAGCCGGATGACCTCGTTGGGCAGGGCCGCGATCTCGTACGGCCGCACGACCGTGTCCGTCAGCGGGTACTCGGCGTAGGTCGTCCCCTTGAAGAAGTAGAGCGCCTCGCCCTCCAGGACGCTGTCGTAGCCGCCCTCCGGCAGGCCCCGCCAGTTCCCCTGGACCGGGATCCAGGGGAAGGCGGCGTCCGGATCCCGGTCGTCCATGACCGCGTAGTCGTCCCCGCTGAAGACGTATCCGCGGAAGACAGCCTTGAGCCGCCGGGGGAGCGGCCGGGGATACCCCTCGTCGACGTAGTCCGGGACGGCGCCGTCGCCGCCCAGGGTGTAGCGGTGGAACTCGTCGCCGGAGGTCAGGAACAGCCGGTTGCCCAGGACGTAGGCGAGGTCGACCGTTCCGGTCCGTGTGACGTTCGTCGGGACCCGCCCGAGCGCCCGGGTCGGGCGCGGCGTCCTGTCGCCGGGGACCGTGTACGTCCCGGCCTTGTTGTCGAAGGTCACGGCGCCGTCGCCGGAGGGGAAGGACGGCGCGTCGGCGGAGCGCGCGGGCGCCCTGCCCGCGCTCCGGTCGGGTGTCCCGTCCGGCAGGAACCGGAAGTGCTGATCGTTCCACCCGAAGTGGATCCTGCCGTCGGACAGCCGGGTCGCCCAGTCGACGCGCTGCCATCTCGGCAGGTTCTCGTCGTTGTCCGCGATGAGCTTGGGATAGCCGGGATCCAGGTCGGGGAAGCGGGTGTAGCGGTAGTACTCCCTGCCAGAGAAGAGGTAGACGACGTTGTCGCGCACGAGGGCGGCGTCGACCACCCCGGTGCGGTTCAGGTTGGTGCCGATGACGCCCCAGCGCTCGGCGGTGGGCTTCTTGGTCTGCGCCGAGCTCTCCTTGTCCGGGGGCGTGGCGATGTACCGCTGCGAGGCGTTGTCGAAGAAGTACATCGTGCCATCGCCCGCCCGGAACGCCGCGTCGATCTTCGTCCAGTTCGTCGGGAGCCGGTCGGGGTTCCTGGGCAGCGGAGACCACGGATAGGGCGTGCGGGGCGCGCCGACCGGACGGCACAGGAAGCTGCCGCCCTTGTGGTCGACGCTGAACCACGGCCCGTCGGGGGAGTCTGCCGGCATGTTGAAGCGCACGATCGGCGGCACGGGCTCGGCGAACACCTTCCGGGGGTCCGTGGGCCGCGCGGGCGGCACGGTGCCCTGGGCGCGCAGCGCGTACAGCTCGGGGGTCAGCGAGAACGACGACTTGACCGTGACGGGGCCGGCCGCCTTGGCGACTGTGTAGGTGCACTGGACCACGATCGAGTCGTGGTCGCCCGGCGGGCCGCCGGGCAGGTGCCGCGAGGCCTGGACGTACAGGCCGACGCCGGAGACGGCGCCCTCCTGCGGCGCGTCGGCGGCCAGCAGCTGGGCGGTGCTCCACTCGCCGTTGAGGTTGCGGAACGCGTAGAAGATCTTCACCCGCGGCGTCGGGGCCGGGGCGGACACCTTCTGGCTGTCGCCGTCCTTCCTGGCCACGATCGTGGTGCCCGCCAGGTTGTCGGGTGAGACGTTCTCGACGACCGTCCAGAAGACGAAGATTCGCCCGAACGCGTGCACCGGGTCCACCACGTCGGCGTCGATCTGGACGTCCACCTTCTGCCAGGCGTCCCAGCTCGCGCTCAGCTTCTCGCCGTCGTGGAACTCGGCGCTGCGGAAGTAGTACCGCCGCGGCGAGGTCCGGGTCCGGCCGAAGAGCACCAGCCGGCGTTCCCCCTCGGGGGCGTCGTCGGCGGTGTAGACGTACCCTCCGGCGATGGCCAGGCGGGAGACCTCGGTGTACTCGTCGAGGTACTTCTTGTAGGCCCTCTGCACGGCCTGCGGCGTGATCTCCTCCTGGAGCAGGTCGTTCTCCAGCGTCTGGAACGCCGGGGTCTTGGCGGGCCGCAGCTCCGGGCGCAGATAGTTCTCCGGGTACAGGAAGACCTTCCGGTTCGCCTCCCAGACCCGGTAGTTGCGCATCCACGCCCACCACGTCTTGATCCGCCTGCGGACCTCGGCGCTGTCGCCGGAGACCTCCTCCAGGTCGAGCAGGTAGCGGTGGACGAAGAGCTGGGTGGCGGCGATGGCCTCGCGGACCCGGGAGGTCGTGCCCGCACTTCCCATGTCCACGTCGATCAGGAGCCGCCCGAACAGCTCGCGCGAGCCGGCGTGCCCGCGGTCGGCCAGCAGCGACACGAGCGCGTCGCGCTTGAGCACGTTGAGCTCGTCGTGGATCCGCCTGATCACGACGGGATCCTCGACCAGCGCGGACAGGACGGTGCCCGCCGCCTCCAGGTCGCCGCTCCCGTGGATCTTCGACCAGACGGTCTCGTAGACCTCCCTCGGGCCCAGCCCGATCTTGGCGGAGGCGGCGAACAGGCCGGTGAGCCCGAGCAGGAACTCGATCTCGAACCGGGCCTCCTCCTTCGTCCCGGCGACGAGGAGCTCGCCGTGCCGCCGGGCCCAGCGCAGCTCGTCCATGTCCCAGCCGAACAGCGCCGACAGGTAGTGGTACGGATCCTGGGTCCCGGTCAGCAGGAACGCGGGCAGCCCGTCCGGATGCGCGCGCACCAGCTCGGCGAAGCGGGTGATGACGTTGACGTCGCTCAGCCGGTAGTCGGCGGTGCCGGACCAGCGGTGCCGGAACTCCTGCGGGAAGGTGCGGTCCACCCGGTGGTAGTCCGTGCCGGAGTAGCGGACGTACTGCTCGCCCTTGAGCAGGTAGGTGCGCCCCTCGAAGACGAACGCGCCGTCGGGCCCCGCCTCGAAGGCGGCGGGCAGGTCGCCCCAGTCGTCGCGCACGGTCCGCGGGAACCCCTCCTCCACCAGGTCGGGCATGCCCGGCCGGTAGCGGATGTACTGCCCGCCGGCGAAGGCGTACAGCTCGCCGCCGGGTGCCACGAACGCCGCATCGACGCGCTGGTCGGTGAAGGCGTTGCGGACCGTGCCCCAGCCGGGCTCCTTTCCGAGGAAGTAGCGCATCCGGCCGTCGAGCCCCTTGAAGGCCGCGTCCACCCCGTCCTGGTAGCGCTCGGGCACCGCGAAGTCGGCGTCGTCGCGCAGCGACCTGGGGTAGCCGTCGTCGACGTAGGAGTAGTCCTGGCCCGAGTAGCGGACGTACTGGTCACCGGAGAACAGGAACGTCCTGCCGTCGTCGGTGAAGGCCGCGTCGACCCGCCCGGCGACGGTGTTGCGGATCCGCCCGACGACCTCCAGCGGGAAGCTCGCCGTGAGCTCGCGCGAGGCCACGTGGCAGCCGCCGCCCGCGAACGCGTACACGTTCCGGTCGTTGGCGATCACCGCGTCGAGCGGACGGGTGAGCGCCTCCTCGAAGGACTCGGGGAAGCTCCTGAAGGCCTCCTCCCTGCGGAGGTTGCCGGCCGTCTTCTTCGGATAGCCCTCGTCGACGTAGCGGTAGTCGGCCGTGGAGTAGCGGACGTACCGGTCCCCGGAGAACAGGAACGTCGTGCCGCGCCAGGTGAACGCCGTGTCCACGGTCGTGCCGAACGGGTTGGCCGACAGCCCCCACCGGTCACGGATCATGGCGGGCGCGCCGAAGGACCCGTTCTTGTAGGCCGCGTACCGCGTGCCGAAGAAGAAGTAGGTCGTCCCGTCCCGGGCGGTGAACGCCGTGCGGAGCGTGTCCTCGGGTTCCATCCCCTGGCGGTAGCCCCGCCAGATCCGCTCGATCGGCCGGGGGCGGGACCAAGTGCCGGTCTTCTCGTCGTAGGACACGCACCGGTCGCCGCCGAGCAGGATCATCGTGTCGCCCTCGAACAGGACGGCGTCGGGCACCGGGAAGCCCTGCGGGGACTGCCAGAACGTGGCGTCGGCGACGGCCGGGTACCCCTCGTCGGGGACGGCGTAGTCCGCACCGGAATAGCGCAGATAGCGCCGCGTGCCGCCGGCGTCGGGCTTCTCGAACAGGTAGGTCGTCGTCCCCCGCACGTAGGCCAGGTCGACGCTGGTCAGCCCGGCCCAGCGGTCGCCGATGAGCTGCGGCTCCCCGCCCGGCTCGATCACGAACTGGTCCCCGCTGAACAGGTAGACCCGGCTGTCCCGGCCGACGAAGGCGGCGTCGACCGCGCTGTCCAGGTAGATGGTGTTGCGCGGCCGGCCCCACTCCTCGGCCAGCGGGTAGGGGTGGCCGAGCTGGGTGTTGAAGCACAGCGGGCCCTTGAACAGGTAGGTGGTGCCGTCCGCGCCGCTCAGGACCGCGTCCAGGCCGGTCCGGAACTCCGGCGGCACGGTGCGCAGGGTCCTGGGCCGGTACGGCGAGGCCGACGGCTGCCGCTCCTCGATCGAGGTGCGCCTGAGCCAGCCCTCGGGCCCCTCCGTCATCACCGAGCCGTTCTCGATGAAGGCGCAGCTCACGCCCTGGTAGCCGGGGTAGGCGCGGTACGGGGCGCGGGACACGGCGTGTCCCCGCTCGCCGCGGAAGAGGTAGGCGGTGCGCCGGTCGGAGAAGGCCGCGTCGACCCCGTCGAGCGTCACGCCCAGCGCGGCCAGCCCGGGTTCGGTGCCCAGCGAGGCGACGTCGCGCGGGTAGCCGTACTGCACGACCGCGTAGTCGCCGCCCTCGTAGCGGACGTACTGGTCCCCGGAGAACAGGTAGGTGTAGGTCCGGGCCGTGTCGACGCCGTCGACCTGCTCGGTCACGTCCATGACCAGCGCCGCGTCCACCCGGCCCGTCCGGGCCAGGTTGTTGGCCACGTTCCCCCAGAACGCGCCCACCCGGGCGGGATAGCGGTCGTCGACCCTCGTGTAGTCGCCGGTGGAGTAGCGCACGTACCGGTCGCCGGAGAACAGGTAGGTCCGGCCGTCCCGGCCGACGAAGGCGGCGTCGATCCGGTCGAACGGGATGCTGTCCCAGTGCTCGCGGATGCTCAGCGGCTCCGACCACCAGCGGTGGATCGCGTCGAACCAGACGTACCGGTCGCTCGAGAACAGGTACGTCCGGTCGTCGGCGCCGGTGAACACGGCGTCCACCGGGCTGAGGCCGAGGTTCCACCAGTCGTCGGAGAGCGGCTTGGGGAACCCGGCGTCCGGCGTCCGGTAGTCCCGGGTCGAGTAGCGCACGTAGAACCGGGCGCCCTCGCCGTACACCTTGATCCGCAGGCCCTCGCGCCTGACGGTGATCGGGATGCCCTCGTCGGTCTCCAGGCGCCACTCCGGCGCCTTGCCGGTGATCCGCACCGGCGTGAGGCCGTGCTCCTGGAAGCGGTTGCGCAGCCGGGGGGAGACCCGGTCGGCGTCGAGCTCGCCCTCCCACTCGACCGGCAGCTCGAACAGCTTCCCGCCGGCGCCGAACAGGTAGGCCGTGCCGTCCATGACGAACGACGCGTCCACGCGGGTCAGCCCGCCCCAGTCGGCCGCGATCGAGCGCGGGTAGCCGGTGTCCACGACCGTGTAGTCGTCCCCGGAGTAGCGCAGGTAGGTCTCGCCGCCGAACAGGTACGTCCTGCCGTCGAGCCCGACGAACGCGGCGTCGACCGTGCCGCCGGGCAGGGCGGGCGGCAGCACGCCCCAGCGGTCGGCGGTCCTGACGACCTTGGCGCGGGCCCCCGTCATCGCGACGGTCCGGCCGTTGCGGAACAGGTTCAGCACGCCCGCGGTGTCGACGAAGGCCGCGTCGATCGACCCCTCGAACTCGGCGGGCACGTCGTGGATCAGCCGGGGGTGTCCCTCGTCGGCGAGGACGCCGGGGTTCTCGATGCTGTCGGAGTAGCGGATCACCTGGTTGCCGGCGAACAGCCGGGCGGCGGTCCCGTCGGAGTACGCCGCGTCGATCCGCTCCGCCCCGGTGAAGGTGTTGCGGACCCTGCCCCACTTCTCGGAGATCGGCGCGCGCGTGTCCCCGCACTGCCAGGTCGTCCCGGTGAAGAGGTGGATCCTGCCGTCGGGGGACTGGAAGGAGGCGTCCACCGGGTCCTTGACCGCCGAGCCCCACCACTCCGACGCGCTGCGCGGGAAGCCCTCGTCGACCGCGGAGTAGTCGCCGCTGGAGTAGCGGACGTACTGGTCGCCGCTGAACAGGTAGGTCCTGCCGTCCTTGTCGACGTAGGCGCTGTCGATGCGCGCCGGGTCGTCGAAGGCGTTGCGCACCTTGCCCCAGACCTGCTCCCCGGGCGCCCAGCGGGTGCCGCCGGGCTCGCGGGTGAAGACGCGGGAGAGACCGTCGGTCCCGTGCCCGACGAGCCACTCGGTGGCGTCGGTGTAGGTGAAGGCGGCATCGATCGCGACCAGGTCCGCGAGCGCCGGGGACAGCGCGGTGAGCGGCCTGGGCACGGGGCTGAGCGGGGCGTAGGTGGCCCGCGGGTAGGTCCAGTACCCGCCCTCGCCGAACGCGTAGACGTTGCCGTCGAAGCTCTCCAGCACCGCGTCGAAGCGCTCGATCCCGGCGGGGAGCGCGAGGGGCTCGGGGAACTTGCCGGCCAGGTCCTGGTCCCGGAAGACCACGGCGATCTCGGTGGGGTCCAGGCCGAGCTTGCCCGCCAGCAGGGCGAAGCGCCGCACCCTGCGGTAGGTGAGGCGGAAGTGCGGGTCGGCGGGCACCGCGACGAGGTCCTCGCCGTCCGTCAGGACGGGCGCGGCCAGCACGTCCATCGGGCGGTCCGTGATCGCCTCGCAGATGGCGGCGACGGTGGCCGGGGGCACGCCGAAGGCGTCGGCGAGCGTGCCGTACAGCGCCTGCCGCTGCTCGGCGGCGCAGCCGGTCAGCAGGCCGAGCACCTCGTCCATGGCGGCCGACAGCTCCCGGGCCACGGAGTGGATCAGGAAGAAGATGTCGGCGCCGAAGTCCTGGAGGCCCTCCAGGGTGAAGCCGAGGACGTTGTTGACGTTGCCGAAGTAGTCGATCCGGTCCCAGGGCACGGTGAGGCCCTCGGTGATATGGCCCTGATCCACCAGCAGCGCGAGGACCCGGTCGGTCTCCTCCTCGAAGCCGAGGTCGAGCAGGGCCTCGCGGGACAGCCGGTACGGCGCCTCGTCCGCCTTGACCACGGTGATCTGGTCGTCGACGACGGCCCGTTCGGTCGCGGTGAAGTCGCCGTCCCTGCCCTCGAGCACGCGGTGGCCCATCGCGCGGTCGGCGATCTCGGAGAAATCATCCGGCGTGAACGTGTACAGGTCACGCCGATATTCGGCTATTTGCGCCTGGATCGTGTCCAGAATGGATTTCCGGCGGGGATGGAACTCCAGTGCCAGCCCGAAATCGGTCGGCTTCAGGGAAATCAGGGCTGATTTGTCGACGTAATTATTGTTCTGGTCGATGTAGCCGTTGAAGCGCAGGCTTTCGAGCAGCTTCTCGTCGTCGATCTCGGGGGCGAGCGGGCCCTCGCGGAACGCCGTGATCCGGTCGTTCAGCACCTCGAAGACGTCGTCCCGGACGTCGGACAGGTCGACGTTGACGGCGAACCGGTCCAGGTTGGCGGAGTCCAGGAAGAAGTCCGGGTCCGTCAGGTCGCCGTCCTCGGTCAGGTGGCCGTTGTGGATGAGGTTGTCGTACAGCTCGGCCTGCTGCGCCCCGGTCATGGTGTTGACCGCGGCCAGGTCGGAGGGGAAGAACGACGCGGAGCCGTTGACGACGGCGCCGATCGACTTGAAGAGCAGCTCGGCGTACGGGCCGAAGTCCCCGGCGAGCCGCGGGCCCACCGCGATCAGGGTCCCGTCCGCGCGGAGGTGACCCTGGTGGACCAGGTTCGAGAAGATCTTGGCGGCCAGCCGCTCGCCCAGGCCCAGGCCCAGGAAGTCCTCGGCCGCGACGACGCCGAAGTCGGTGACCGCGTCGTAGGCCGCCGGCCGGGCCCCGGCGAGGTCGAGGCGGAGCAGCCGGTCGTCGCGCGGGCTGACGACGGTGTCGTCGTAGGCGGTCAGGACGTCGTGGACGACCTTCGCCGCGCGCGGGCCGAACCGGTCGGAGACGAACAGCGCGGGGGAGAACGCGACCTGCTGGAGGGCCTGGTTGAGCGCGTTGACCTCCTCGGGGTTCTCCGCGGAGGGCCGCCCGCCGAGGATGTCGACGAGCTCGGCGCCGCCGAAGCCGCCGGATTGCATCCACGCCACGACGGCGAACAGCGTCTGCACCAGCCACAGGCTGCCCTCGTCGAGCAGCGCGAAGCAGTCCCGGGTGGCGGGGGGCGTGTCGTCGAGCACCGCGAACGTCGTGTACCTGTGCAGCGAGGGGTCGCTCTCCAGCGCGACGAGCACGTCGAAGAACTCGCCGGTGGAGACGCCGAGCGCCCTGGTGAGGCGGCCGGTGCGGCGCAGCAGGCCGATCTGGGACGGCCCGACGACCCCGCGGTCGAAGGGGCTCGGCTCCGACTCGGCGTACCGCGCGCGGTAGCGCGTCACGGTCTCGACGATGTCCGCCTCCGACACGTCGATCGCGGCCGACAGGCGGAAGCGGTAGTCCCGGTTGCGCGCGGCCAGGATGTCGCCCGAGCCGGTCTCGACCCCGGCCGGTCCGACCGGCGCGACCAGGTCGCACACCTCGGGGACGGACAGGCCGTGGACGCGCCCGAGGTGGATCACGACCGCGACGGCCCGCAGCGCGGCCGGGTCCAGGCGGTCGGCGCAGCACGTCGTCAGCACCTGGTTCAGCTCGGTGATGGTCAGGCCGGTCAGCCGGGCGAGGTGCACGACCCGGTTGGCACGCTCCAACCACGGCAGGCCGATTCCCTGAAGCGTGCGGCCGTCCTCGCTCAGGGTGACGCCGGCGAGCTCGCGCACCTGGTCGCCGGACAGTCCAGCCGCGTCGGCGAAGGTCTCCACGTCGGCGAGCCCGGCGGTCGCGGGGACCCCGTACGCCCTGGCGACGTCGGCCTCGCCGGACAGCACGGTCGTCACCAGCGCGACGTCCTGCCGGGAGAGCCCGAGGTACTCGCGCGCCACGATGTCGCGGTCCACGTGCGAGGCGAACAGGCGATACAGCTCCTCCGGGGTGACCTGGAGGAAGGCGAGGTACTTCTTCAGCCGCTCGTTGTTGAGAGAGAACGGCTTGCGCCCGGTGCGCAGGGCCTCGTAGGGGTCGCTCCCGGCGAGCTGCTCCAGCACCTCGTTGACGATGTCGAGGTAGGGCGTCTCGGTGAACGTGTTCTGCGCGTCGAGGACGATCTTCTTCAGGTCAGGCCGCCGTTCGAGGAGCGACGGCCGGCCCAGGGCCCCCTCCAGGAGCTCCAGGAGGTCGACGAAGTAGGCGGCGGGTGAGTAGACGGACCGGGCGTCGTCCTCGTCCCGGAAGTCCAGATCCCCGAAGAGCTGCTCATAACTGGGTGAAGAGTCGTCCCGGAACACGTCGTCCCCCCTCAGGAACCCCGACACAAGACGCCTCATGTTTGGGTAAACCTGAGTCCCCGAATACTCGCTAAAAGGTGACAATCGTAGTTTTCAGAAATTCGGCATGGGCAATAGAAGATCTCCCTCCGGCTCCCGCCGGTAGATCGCCGAAGCGGCGGGCCGGCGGCCGGAGTCCGAATTAAATCGCTGGTGTTCCCCGGTGTGGAACCCCGAAAATGTCAGTGCCGTTCGAGATGATGAAGGCGTGAAGGAGACTTAAACGATCAAGGGGGCCCCGGAGTCCTGAGGGACTCGGAGATCCCCGGGGAGAGAGGCATACGATGCCTACGATGATGAGCGTGTCCGAGCTGGCACAGGTTCTCTTCACTTCCGCGTTGCAGGCGTCCGAGGACCCGACGCCGGAGCAGGTGCGCGTCGCCATCGAGGGCAGGCTGCGCTCCTGCCACGCGGATCTCGCCGACTGCGCCGCGTGTGTCGCGCAGGAGGCCGGTGACCACCCCGAGACGTACGCGACCCGGATGCGCTGGGCCCTGAGCATGGCCGGCCGGGTGGACCCGGCCGCCTTCGCCCTGGCCGCCGCCTGACCTGCCGCCGGATCCGCCCGGCCCCGGCGCCCGTTCCGCGCCGGCCCCCGCGACGGGCCCCGCGACGCGGCCGAGTCCCGCAGCCCGGCCGCGGCGGAGATCAGCGGGGCGGATTCTGCTCGAAAGCCCGGATGATCGCCTCCGTGAGCTCGGGAAGTCCGGCCAGGGCCTGCTTCTCCGGCATGAGCACGGACGCGCGGGAGGTGACCGAGGTGTCGCGCGGCCGGTCCGCGCCCGCGTAGCCGACCTCGATCACGGTGGCGCCGGAGAGGACGAGGGCCCCGCCCACCCCCGCGTGCACGGTTTTGTTCCTGACCTGCCTGTACTGGTAGTACGCCCGCTCGCCCAGACCCTCGACCTCGGCGAGCCTGCCGAAGGACAGCTCCGCGGACTCGCGGCCCGCCTTCGCGCGCTTCTGCCCCTTGGTGAGCTGTTCGTCGTAGTACCGCCTGGCCCCCTCGGGATCCGGCCCTCCGGCCCGGTCGGCGAAGGTGGTGAACTCGGCGTAGACGGTGCGCATGCGCAGGCCCTTGGCGGTGCGGATGTTCACGCTCTCCCACCAGCAGACGATGGTCGTGCGGTCGGGCTGCCGCGCGCGGTTGGCGCCGTTCTCCGGGCGGGGGACCAGCCTGGTGACGGCCGGGGCCACGGCGGTGCAGGCCACGGGGACGGTGATGCCGACCTGGGTGGGCGAGGGCGAGGGCGAGGCGGTGGGTGAGGGCGTGGCGGCGGCGGTCGGGGCGGGGGTGGCCGGATGCGTGTACGGCCGGCCCTCCTGCCAGGCGGTGACGGCCGCCGACGCCTGCCGGAGCAGGAGCTCGGCCTCCCGCAGCGCCTCTTTCTCGTCGACGGGCCGGTTGGCGTCGGCGAAGCCGCCCCTGGGGTACTGGTCGGCCTTGTAGGTCACCTCGATGGTGACCTCCCCGGCCCGGCCGTACCCCTCGCCGGTGGCGTAGGTGTTCTTCTTGGACCGGGTGTAGCGCACGTGGCCCTCGTCGCCGGCCCCGGTGAGCGGCACCGCGGGGGAGTAGGCGAAGCCCTTGACGGGTTCGGACGCGGCCCGCCTGTCCGCCCGCAACCGGAGGTCGTAGCTGGTGGTGGCGGCGTTCCTGGCGCTCCTGCCGTTGGAGGCCTTGTGCCGGATGAGCCTGACCGTGATCGCGGTGGTCCGGGTGAACTCCGCGGAGGCGTCGGAGACGCTCTCCCAGGCGCACTCCCAGACGCTCTGCTCGGGCGAGTTGCGGTTCTGGCGGTCGATCTCCGCGTGCGGCACGAGCCGGTCGAGCTCGGCCTTGCCGACCATGGAGCAGGCGTCGGGATCCCCCGTCGGGGAGGCGGCCGCGGGGACGGCCGGGGAGGCGGCCGGAACGGGGCCCGCCGCCGGCGGATCGGGCCGGGTCGTCAGATAGAGGGTCACTCCGCCGGTGACGGCCAGGGCGGTCGCGGCGGCGGCCGCCGGCACCGTCCAGCGCCGCCGGGCGGCGGGGGACTGCGGGGTGGCGAGCCCCCACCGGACCGGTGCGGTCGGGGGCTCGGAGGCGTCGGGGTTCACGGGATCTCCGATGTGTCTGTCCAGAACGGGCCCGGTCTCGGCCGGGACGGGGCCATGGGGCCGGGTGGCTGTTGCCGCGGAGGGCGGGGGCGGCACCCGGCCGGGCCGGTCAGCTGAGGCCGTTCTCCTTGAAGCCCTTCACTATCGCCTCGGTGACCGGGAGGACACCGGCGACCGCCTGCTTCTGCGGCATGAGGACGGACTTGGCGTAGTTGATCGGGGTGTTCTTGGGGCGCTCGGAGCCGCCGTGGGTGACCTCGATCACGGTCGTGCCGATGCGGACGGCGCTGTCGGCGACCCCGACGTGCGCGCTCGGGGTGCGGTTCTTGCGGTACTGGTAGTGCCCACCGTCGCCCCAGCCCTCGGGCTCGTTGACCTTGTAGTAGAACAGCCCCTGGAACCCGCTGCCCTCCCACTGCTTGGCCTTGGCGCGCAGGTCGATGTAGTACTGCTTGGCCGCCCCGAAGTCCGGGCTCCCGGCGCGGTTGGTGAACTGGGTGATGCTGATGTAGACCGTGCGCAGTCCGAGCCGCCCCTTCGCGGCGGGGATCTCCCTGTTGTTCCACCTGCAGGTGGTGATCGTCTTGCCGCCGTCCTGCGTGCGCTCGAAGGCGGCCTTCGCGCCGGGGATCAGCGGGGTCGCGATCGGCTCCACCGCGGCGCAGGCCTTGGGCATGGCGATCGGGACCGGCGTCGGCGTGACGGTCGGCGTCGGCGTCGGGGTGGGCGAGGGGGTCGCGCGGGCGTACGGCCTGCCCTGCCGCCAGGCCGCGGCCGACTGCGACACCTGGGTGAGCAGGAGCTTGATCTCGCGCAGCGCGTTCTCCTCGTTGACGGACTTCTTGCCGGTGGTGGTGAACAGCGGCAGGTCCTTGCGCACCTGGCCGGCCTGGTACTTCACCTTGATGGTGAGGTCCCCCACCCGGCTGAAGCCCTGGCCGAAGGCGTTCTGCGACTTGCCCTTGTACCAGGTGTACTGGGAGTGGGCCTCGTCACCGGCCCCGGCCACCGGCACCACGTCGGAGAAGTAGCTGTCCTTGAGGGGGTGGGTGGCGGAGTATCGGCTGCTCTGCAGGTCGATGCCGTACTGCTTGCGGGAGACGGTGTCGGCGGTCTCGCCCTTGTGCCCGAGGTGCTGGGTGATCTCCACGCTGATCTCGCGGGAGCGGCTGTACTCCCCGAAGGAGTAGTCGAGGTTCTGCCAGCTGCAGCTCCAGGTGATGGAGGGGAACTCGGAGGTCCGCCTGTCGTTGGTGGCCTCGGTTATCTTCGCCTGCGGGACGAGGCGGTCGCTTTCGGCGGAGTCGATCGTGGCACAGGCGTCGATCGGCCCCGACGGGGAGGCGGCCGCGGGGACGGCCGGGGAGGCGGCGGAGGAGGCCGGACCCCGCGTCTCACCGGGCCGGTTCACCATGTACAGGGCGACGCCGCCGGTGGCGGCCAGGGCGGTCACCCCGGCCACGGCGGGCACCAGCCAGCGCCGCCGCGGCGCGGGGGAGGGCGCGGTGGTGTCCCACCTGACCGGGGTGGTGGGCGGTTCTGGATTATGGGGGTTCACGGAATCTCCTGTGCGGGAATGGGGGAGCGGGACCGTGAGGGAGGAGGTCTCATCTGTGAGATCTCCCTCATCCCCCGGAAGTTCGGACCGTTTTTCCGGAGGTGCCGAGTCCCGCCGCGACCAGTTCGGCGGCCCGGCGCACGGTCCGCTGGTCATCGGGGGTGACCCCGCCGTCCTCGGCGCGGGTCCAGACGACCTCGACGATCAGGTTGTCGACCCGGAGCGTCGTCGAGCATATGGTCCTGGAGATGTTGCGGCCCACCCGCCAGTAGTCCTGGGTGAAGGCCCCGTCGCCGACCCCGGGGACGTCCCGGACGGGCGACCACGTCTGACGGCCGAACTCGGTGTCGGTCCCGGTGGCCGCGGCGGCCTCCTTCTTCCTGCGTTCGAACAGCATCCGGGCGGTCTCGCCCGCGCTCTTGCCGCCCTGGGGCGGTACGGCCTGGGCCTGCACGCTGAGCCAGCGGTAGTTGCCGGTGCCCTTGGTGTGCTGCCAGGTGCACTCGTCCACCCTGGTCATGCGCGGATCGAAGATCTCCCCGATCAGCCCGCGGGCCTGCTCGGCGGTGAGCAGACCGCACGCCTCGGGAGTGGCGGCGAACCGGCCGCGGTCCGGCACCGGCTCCTCGGCCGTGACCGTGCGGACGGTGACCACGGCGCCGGCGGCCAGCGCGACCGCCAGCACGGCGGCCCCGGCCCACAGCGGTCCCCGGCGGCGGGGCGCGGCCGGGGGCGGCGGGGTGACGAGTCCCCGCCGGACCGGTGTGGTGGTGGGCTCGAAGACGGAGGGGTTGGCGGAGCGCCCGGCGGAGGGCCCGGCCATGACGGGCCGCGGGCCGCTGAACCCGCCGCTGTGGCCGCCGGCGACCCGGTCGGCGCGGACGATGTCGTGCAGCACCTGCCGGATCGCCGCGGCGTCCGGACGCCGCTGCGGGTCCTTGGCGAGCATGCCGTGCAGGAGCGAGCCGAGCGCGGGCCCCGCCCGGACCGGATCCGGGGGCTCGCGCATCAGCACGGCGGCGGCGACGGCGGCGGGGTGGTCGTTGTGGAAGGGCGCGCGGCCCTCGACGGCCGTGTACAGCGTCGCCCCGAGCGACCACAGGTCGGAGGCCGGTCCGGCGGGCTCCTCCCGCAGGCGCTCCGGGGCCGTGTACCCGGCCGAGCCCGCACGGCTGGCCGTGCTGGCCTCGCCGGTCATCGGCACGGCGATGCCGAAGTCGCTGAGCATCGCCGTGCCGTCCTCGCCGAGCAGGACGTTGGCGGGTTTGACGTCCCGGTGGAGCAGGCCGTGCGCGTGCGCCGCCTCCAGGGCGTCCAGGACGCTCAGGCCGATCGCGGCGACCCTGGCCGGTGCGAGGGGGCCCTGCCGGTCGATCACCCGGTCGAGGGAGCTCCCGCCGGCCAGGTCCATCACGATCCACGGCTGCCCGTCGTCGGTGACCACGTCGTGGACCATGACGATGGACGGGTGGCTCACCCGGGCGGCGGCCCTGGCCTCGGTGATCGCGCGCTCGGCGAAGGCCTCCCCGCCGCGCAGCCGCTTGACGGCGACGTCGCGGCGGAGCATCTCGTCGCGGGCCCGCCAGACCGTGCCCGCGCCGCCCTCGCCCAGCCGTTCCAGCAGCCGGTACCTGCCGGCCAGGATCCGCTCCTCGTTCATGCCCGGCTCCGCAGCGCGGCCTCGGCCCACCGGGCGGCCTTGAGCGCGTTGTCCCTGATGTCGGCGTCGGTGGGCTTGGCCGAGAGGGTGGAGTAGCGGGCCTCGATGACGAGGTTGAGCGCCCGGAAGTGCACGACGCCGGTGTGGGTCTGGCCGAGCTCGGACTTCAGGTCGTAGGTGAAGGCCCCCTCTCCCAGCCCCTGCACCGGCTGCCCCGCCGTCGAGACGGCGGTCAGATCCTTCATCCCTATCTCCTCCCACTCCCACGGGATGCCGCTGCCCGGCTGGGAGTGGTCACGACCCTGGCTGACCAGGAGGTTCTGCGCGGCCTGGGGGGTCATCATCCATGGTTGCGGCGTGTCGCCGTCGGTGTGCGGGATCAGCGCGATCCCGGTGTCGGCGGTGGTCCAGGTGCAGCCCTCGTCCTTCGGGCGGCCCTGCGGCGGCTGGGGGGCCCGCGTGATCTCGCGGACCTGGGCGGGCGTGAGCAGGGAGCACAGATCCACCGGCTGGGTGAACGCCGTCTTGTCGGCCTCGCCTCCGGCCAGCGTCAGCGTGATCCACACCGCGGCGGCCACCACGCACGCGGTGGCGCCCAGGGCGATCCACAGCAGGAACCGGGGGCGGCGGGGCGCGGTCTCGCCGGGATCGGTGTCGGGCCGGTGCGGCGGGCCGGAGAGGCCGGGGTCCGTGCCGGGGACCCGGCTGTCCGGAGCGGGCGGCGGGGCCCACACCTCGGGGATGTGACCGTCGGCGACCTGCGTGAGCATCCACCGCGCCGTGTCGGGGTCCGGGCGCCGCTCCGGCTCCCTGGCCATCATCGCCATCAGGACCGGCCCGAGCGGGCCCGCCAGCCGCGGCGGCGTGATCTTCCCGGCCAGGGCCTTCGACAGCCGCACCACCGGCTCGCCGTCGAAGGCGGCCACGCCCTCGACGGCGTAGTAGAGGGTGGCCGCCAGCGACCACAGGTCCGAGGCCGGGCCGCCCCGCTCGCCGTCGAGGCGCTCGGGGGCGATGAAGCCGGGCGAGCCGATGAGCAGTCCCGTCTGGGTGAGCGTCTCCTCGCCGGTGAGCTTGGCGATGCCGAAGTCGGTCAGCACGGCGCGCCCGGTGTCGGTCAGGAAGACGTTGCCCGGCTTGACGTCGCGGTGCTGGATCCCGCGGGTGTGCGCGGCGGCCAGGCCGTCCAGGAGCTGCGCGCCGAGCGCGGCCACGTGCCGCGGGGGGAGCGGCCCGTGCTCCTCCACGACGTCGGCGAGGGTACGGCCGCGCAGCAGCTCCATGACGATCCACGGCTTGCCGTCGTAGGCCGCCACGTCGTGGATGGCCACCACGGAGGGGTGGCGCACCTGGGCGGTGGCCTGCGCCTCCCGTACGGCGCGCGCGACCATGTCGGCGCGCCGGGACTCGTCGGCCCCGGGGGGCAGGGTCAGCTCCTTGACCGCCACCTCGCGGTGCAGCATCTCGTCCCGGGCCAGCCAGACGGTTCCCATTCCGCCGCTGCCGAGCTGGCGCAGTAGACGGTAGCGCGCCGCAAAGTCCTCCCTGTCGGGCATATCGGGAGGATAGCGGAATCACTGATCATGCTCAGCGGGTCGCTCTACGTGACATGTGACGGGGCCGGGAGGGGTGAGCGCGGGACCGGTCCATCCCCCGCGGAGCAGGCATACCCATGGTCACCCGGGAAGGCCCAAAAGTCCCGCTGACCACATGTGGTCACGGGCATCGAGGGCGTTGACACCTTTCCGTCAGACGCGCAGATTTCGCACATTCCTTTGGTTCGGGGGAGGTGCGGAGGTTGCGATGAAACGTGCGAGATTAGCCGTTCTCGCCGTCACGGCCATGCTCGCGAGCATGGCCGTCTCACTGCCCGCGGAGGCGGTCCCGGACCCGCCGGGCGCGGGTGACGGGGTCCACGTCTACACCGGAGAGCTCACCCGGGAGCAGCTCGCGACGCTGGTGCGGTCCGGCGTCGACCGCGAGGAACTGCGGCTCACCAAGACCGCGGACGGAAAGGTCGCCGTCGAGGTGATCCTCGGCACGGCGCAGGCCGAGCAGCTCGCCAAGAGCGGTCTCGCCCTGACCGCCCGGCAGGCCGCGCAGCGCAAGGCGGCGGCCAAGGGCGACGGCGTGTTCAAGCCCTACAGCGGCGCGGGCGGCATCCAGGAACAGATCGTCACCGCGGCGAACGCCAAGCCGAACATCGCCAAGGTCGTCGACATCGGCACGACGGTCAAGGGACAGAAGATCACCGCGATCAAGGTCACCAAGGACGCCCGCAAGCTGCGGGACGGCTCCCGCAAGGCGACCCTCTACATGGCGGCCCAGCACGCCCGTGAGTGGATCACTCCGGAGATGGTCCGCCGGCTGCTGCTGCACTATCTCAACGGCTACGGCACCGACGCCGAGATCACCAAGCTCGTGAACACCACCGAGCTGTGGTTCATCCCGGTGGCCAACCCCGACGGCTACGACTACACCTTCACCGAGGGCAACCGCCTGTGGCGCAAGAACCTGCGCGACAACAACGGCGACGGCCAGACCACCAGCGCCGACGGCGTGGACCTCAACCGCAACCTCGCCTACAAGTGGGGCTACGACAACGAGGGCTCCTCGCCCAACCCGGCCAGCCTGACCTACCGCGGCCCGAGCCCGCAGTCCGAGCCCGAGACCAAGGCGGTCGACGACCTCACCCGGCGGGTGCAGTTCACCTACCTGATGAACTACCACTCGGCCGCCCAGCTCCTGCTGTACGGCGTGGGCTGGCAGCAGGCCACCCCCTCGCCCGACGACCTGATCTTCGAGGCGCTGCTCGGCGACGACGCGACGCCCGCCGTACCGGGCTACGACCCCGACATCGGAGCCGAGCTCTACACCACCAACGGCGAGACCGACGGGCACATGGCCAACAGGCGCGGCGCGCTGCCGATCACGCCCGAGATGAGCACCTGCGAGGTCGCGGTCGAGAGCGTGCCGGACGACGAGTGGACGCTGGAGGACTGCGAGGGCGGACAGGGCTTCACCTTCCCCGACAGCGAGGCCCTGATCCAGGCGGAGTTCGCCAAGAACATCCCGCTGGCGCTGTCCGTCGCCAAGTCGGCCTTCACCCCCGACCGGCCCGTCTCCCCGGTCGGCCGTACCGTGCCGGACTTCCGGCCCGACAGCTTCACCGTCTCCTACGGCGACCCGCAGCCGGTGGCGGTCATCGCCCGCCGGTCGCTGCTGGCCAAGACGATGCGCTTCCGGATCAACGGCGGGCCCGTCCAGGTCCGGCCGGTGGGCGAGTGGGACGGCGGCGAGCGCTACGGCGACGAGAACGACGAGTACTTCGCCGAGTACCGGGCCACGGTCCGGGGTGCGAAACCCGGGGACAAGGTCGAGGTCTGGTTCACCGGGTTCAAGGTCGGCGCCGGGACCGTGGAGAGCCAGCGCTTCACCTACACGCTGCAGAAGAAGAGCAACGCCAAGGTGCTCGTCCTGGCCAACGAGGACTACACCGGCTTCAACCCCGACTACCCGGACTCGGTGACCGCGCCGAAGTACGCCGCGCAGTACGCGCAGGCGCTGCGGGCGGCCGGTTACTCCTCCGAGACCTGGGACGTCGACAAGCAGGGCGTGCCGCACCACCTCGGCGTGCTCGGCCACTTCAAGGCGGTGTCCTGGCATCTGGGCGACGACCGGCTCGCCATGGAGCAGCAGGACGTGGTCACCCAGACGCCGCTCGGCCCGCTGCCGGACGCGGACGTCAGGAGGTCGCAGCAGGACCTGACCATCTCGGTGCGCGACTATCTCAACGAGGGCGGCAAGCTGCTGCACACCGGTGAGACCGCCGCGTACTACGGGATCCTGGGCACCTCGCTCGGCGGCATCTACTACGGCCTGGACGGCGCGCCGGACGCCGACTGCGTGGTCACCACGTTCGACGGCTTCTTCGAGGAGTGCCTGCTGCTGGCCGACGACTTCGCCCAGTACTACATGGGCGTGTACGGGCGGACCTCGCGCAGCGGGCCGACCGGGGTCACCGGCACCGGCGTCCCGCTGACCGGCACCTCGGCCACCTTCGGCGGCCCGGCCGTGGCCGACAACCCGCTGAACGAGGCCGGCAGCCTGCAGGTCACCAGCGACTTCCTCCCGCCGGACCAGTTCCCGCAGTTCAGGAGCTCGGCCTCGGCGGTCTACCAGGGCGCGACCGGGCCGTTCGACCCGGCCGAGGGCGACTGGTACGTCGCGGGCCCGCACAGCGACGACTCCTACATGAGGCTGACCCGCACGGTCGACCTGTCGTCGGTGACCGCGGCCCAGCAGCCGAGGCTGGCGTTCCAGCTCTCCTACAACACCGAGGACAGCTACGACAACGTCATCGTCGAGGCCCACACCGTCGGCCAGGAGGACTGGACGACGCTGCCCGACCTGAACGGCGGGACCGACACCGGCGTCCCGGCCGAGTGCGAGGCCGGCTTCCTGCTGGACGAGCACCCCTGGCTGACCCGCTATCTGACCCCGGGCAACCCGTGCCAGCCGACCGGCACCAGCGGGGCGTGGAACAGGTTCACCGGCGACTCGGAGGGCTGGCAGCAGGTGGCCTTCGACCTGTCCCCGTACGCGGGCAAGCAGGTCGAGGTCTCCATCAGCTACGTGACCGACCCGGGCACCGGCGGGGTCGGGGCGTTCGTCGACGACACCAGGATCACCACCAGCGGCGGGACCCTGGAGTCCGAGGGCTTCGAGTCCGGACTCGGCGCCTGGTCCATCCCGGGCCCGCCGCCCGGCAGCCCGACCGGGGCCGGTGACTTCGCCCGGGCGCAGGCCGACAAGACGGCCGCGGTCACGACGCGGGACACCGTGTTCCTCGGCTTCGGCCTGGAGCAGATCGCGAGCGACGCCGAGCGGGTCGCCATGCTCAGGAAGATCATGAGACATCTGATCGGTTAGGAGGGTCGACCGGCCGTACGGCGCGCCGCGCCGTACGGCCCTGAGGGGGCCGGGCGCCGTCGCGGTGCCCGGCCCTCTCGCGTGTCGTGTGCGGATGTCTGGCCGGAGACAAAAATTCTTAGTAAGGTTTCCTATTAATAACGTGCTATCCGTCGGCCGTTGGACATGTTCGACCTCCCTGTCCCCCCGTTGGAGGAGTCCACGTGCACCTGCGTCACAAACTGATCACCGGAGCCGTCGCGCTCACGGCCGGATCCCTGCTGGCCCTGCTCCCGTCGGCCCCCGCGGGCGCCCACGGGTCCATGTCGAACCCGCCCAGCCGCGCGTACGTCTGCAAGACCGAGGGCCCGGACAGTCCCAAGTCGGCCGCGTGCAAGGCCGCCGTGGCGGCCGGCGGCACCCAGGCCTTCTACGACTGGCACGAGGTGTCACTGTTGACCGCGGCCGGACGGCACCGCGAGATCATCCCGGACGGCAAGCTGTGCAGCGCCGGGCGTGACAAGTATCGCGGCCTCGACCTCCCCCGCGCCGACTGGCCGGCCACCCGGGTCAGCCCCGGCCCGCTGACGATCACCTACCACGCCACCGCGCCGCACGCCAACAGCAACTTCGAGTTCTACATCACCAAGCCCGGCTGGAACCCGACCCAGCCGCTGCGCTGGTCGGACCTGGAGCACATCAGGACCTTCAACAACCAGAACCCCACCACCTACACCAACTGGACCATCAACCTCCCGCAGCGCACCGGCCGGGCCATGATCTACTCGATCTGGCAGCGCGTCGTGGGCAGCGACGAGGCCTTCTACACCTGCAGCGACGTCGACTTCGGAGGCGGCGGCAGCACGCCCACCCCGACCCCGACCGTCACCCCGACCCCGACCCCGACGCCGACGCCGACGCCGACCGTCACCCCGACGCCGACCCCGACCGTCACGCAGCCGGGCGGCACCTGGGCGCCGAACACCGCCTACGCGGTGGGCGCGCGGGTGACCTACGGCGGTGCGACCTACCAGTGCCAGCAGGCGCACACCTCCCTGCCGGGCTGGGAGCCGCCGAACGTGCCGGCTCTCTGGAAGCGCGTCTAGGTCGTGTAGGACGTCCGTTCCCGGGTCCCGCCTGTGGCGGGACCCGGGATCCCCACGCTGGAGGATCCGATGAAGCGTGCCGTCCCGGTCGTCCTGGCCGCCCTGCTGTTGTCCGGCTGCGGCGTCTCCGGCGGTGAGTGGGCCAGGGGCGTGGTCGCCGAGCGCGCCTCCGAGGCCGCCACCGGCCGGGACTTCAACCCGGCCGACGTGATGTTCCTGCAGATGATGGTCGTCCACAGCGGCCAGGGGGCGGAGATCGCCCGCCTGGCGCGCGGGCGGGCCGTCCGCGACGAGGTCGGCACCCTCGCGTCGGCGATCGCCGCGACGCAGGAGGCGGAGACGGCCGAGATGGCCCGCCTGCTGCGGGACTGGGACCAGCCCGCGACCGCGCCGGCCGACGAGCACACCGCCCACGGCGGCATGCCCGGTACGAGCCGCCGGGAGATGCAGGCCGCCGAGAAGGCCGCCCCGGCCGACTTCGAGAAGGTGTTCCTGGACATGCTGATCGCGCACCAGGACGACGCCGTGCAGATGGCGAGGGTGGAGGCGGCCGACGGGCGCAACCCCGGGGTGGTGCTCATGGCCAGGCGGATCGAGGCCTCCCGCACGGCGCAGATCCAGCAGATGCTGACGTTCCTCGGCCAGTAGGCCCGCCCCGCCGTACGACCGGAGCCCGGGTACGGCCCGCGGCGTCGTACGGGCGTACGCCGCCCGCCGTACGGCTACCGCTCGTCCAGGGCGGCGAGCACCCGGGCGGCGACCTCCTCGGCCGTGAGCTCGGAGACGTCGAAGGTCAGGTCGGCCACCTCGGCGAAGAGCGGTCCCCGCGCGGCGCGCTGCTTGACGAGCATCGCTTCGAGGTCGGGCTCGAAGTGCGGGCGGTGCGCGCCGGAGCGCATGCGCTCGGCGAGGACCTCCGGCGGGGCGTCCAGCCAGACCACCACCGCCTCCCGGTTCAGCGCCTCGCGGCAGTCCGGGGTGTCCACCGTGCTCGCCGCCGCGGCGATCACCACGGCGGGCCGCTCCGCCAGGGCTTCGCTCAGGTGCGCCGCCTCCCGGCGGTGCAGCACGGCCTTGCCCACCGCCGCGACGATGTCCGCCGCCGTGGCCCCGCCGTACAGCGCCGCGATGTCGGGATCGCTGTCGCGCAGCTCGCGTCCGAGCTCCGTGGCCAGCAGTCGCGCCACCGACGACTTGCCCGCTCCCATGAGCCCGGTGACGACGATCGGACGGTCAGGTACCACGGTGGCCTCCGGCGGCGACGTTTGAGATCTGTGTGGGGGATAGGGAGGAGGTACTGGCTCGAAGGAGGGAAGACCCATGACCATCGCAGGCGGCATCGTCCTCATCATGCTCGGCGCCATCTTCACATGGGCGGTCGAGTTCGACCTCGCCGGGTTCGACATCAACGTCCTCGGTGTGATCCTGATGCTCGGCGGCCTGGTGTGGCTGCTGTTCGCGCTCTACCGCCTCAACGCCGCCCGTCGTGCCCTGGCCTCCAGCACCACGGTGGTGACCGAGGACCCGGTGACCCACCAGCGCGTCTACGAGGAGCGCCGGTACGACGATCCCCCGGTCGTGTGAGTTCCCGGAGAGGTGAAACGGAGGAAGGACATTGAGCAAGGTCGTATCCCGTGGTGTGAGCGCCGCGAGCGGAATGCTCGGCGGTGTCATCGCCGGAGCCATCTTCAAGCAGGTCTGGAAGTTCGCGTCCGGCAAGGACGACGCGCCCCAGGCCAACTCGGAGGAGTACGGCTGGGGTGAGGTGCTCCTCGCCTCGGCCATCCAAGGTGCGATCTTCGGCGTGGTCAAGGCCGCGATCGACAGGTCCACGGCACGGAGCATCCACCGGGCCACCGGAAAGTGACCCGCCGGGGAACCCCCGGCGGATCAGCGCCTGCGGTGGTGGACCGCCGCGTACGCGCCGGCCCCTCCGGCCAGCACCAGCAGGACCAGCGCTATCACCAGGCGGCGGTGCCGCAGGAGCCGAGCCCGTGTATCACCGGGCCGGTGCCTGCGAGCGCCGCCGTCTTCGTCGTCCGGCATCCGCCACAGGTGGGCCATCCCGACGGGAGGACGGTCCTCCCGTGACCCGGCCGCCGGCCGGTTCGCGTACTCGCCCATGCGCATCACCGCGTCTTCTCGGCTCACCCGGACGGCGTACCCGTTGAGGTGATGGTCACTCTCGGCGTACGGCCACGCGCGGCGGGTACTTCCGTGAGGACGGAAACGGCCCTGGTCACCGGGCGCTCCTCGCCGCCCCTTCCGGTCGCCGCCTCTTCCCCCGTGGTCTCGGCCTGTTTGACCTCGGACTTCACGGGAAGGCGAGCTGTTTTGAGGCGAAAGGAGTTCGAACATGGAGGCTCCGCAATACGTCGCCGCGCGGGTGCAGAGCGCGCTGGCGGAGGATGACCGCACCCACGAGCTCGGTGTACGGGTGGATGTGCGCGGAGACCAGCTGTTCCTGCGCGGCCGGGTGGGGTGTGAAGAGCGGCGTGAGCTGATCGCCGACGTGGCCGGCGAGGCCGCTCCCGGCCTGGTCGTGCACAACGAGATCAGCGTCGTCGACGTCCGGGAACCGGGAGGAGAGGAGAAGCTGTGAGCCAGCTGCGAATCGCGGCGGTCGGTGACGTGCACCTGGGGGAGGACCTCCGGGGACGCTATCGCTCGCGCCTTTCGGGCATCGAGGAGAAGGCCGACGTCCTGCTGCTGGCCGGAGACCTCACCCGCCACGGAACCCTGGAGGAGGGCGAGGTGGTGGCCGAGGAGTTCCGCGACCTGCCCGTCCCGGTGGTCGCCGTGCTCGGCAACCACGACCACCACTCCGACAAGCCCGCCGAGATCGCCACGATGCTGAAGGACGCGGGCATCTCGGTGCTGCACGACGACGCCGTGGTGCTCGACGTCAAGGGAGTGCGGCTCGGGGTGGTCGGCGGAAAGGGGTTCGGCGGCGGGTTCGCGGGCAAGTGCGCCAGCGAGTTCGGCGAGCCGGAGATCAAGGCCTTCGTCAACCACACGAAGCGGATCGCCGACCGCTGGAGGGTGGCCCTCAAGGAGCTCCAGGCGGACCGGCGCGTCGTCCTTTCGCACTACTCGCCCGTCAACGACACCCTGGCCGGCGAGCCGCTGGAGATCTACCCGTTCCTGGGCAGCTATCTGCTGGCCGAGGCGGTCGACTCCGAGGGAGCCGACCTGATCCTGCACGGCCACGCGCACATGGGGACCGAGAAGGGCATGACGCCCGGGGGCATCCGGGTGCGCAACGTGGCCCTGCCGGTGCTGGGCCGCGCCTACGGGGTCTACTGCCTCGGCGAGGACGGTGAGGACCCCGACCACTGCTGAGCCCGGCCGCCGGGGCGTACGGCGCCGCAGCACACCGGAACACACGGAACACACGAAGCGGGCCGGGGGTAACCCGGCCCGCTGAGTCTTGTCGTGGGAAATTCGGGGCGACTTTGTGATGCTGGTTTTCCGATCGCATGCGAGCCGTGGCTCGCATCAGACATTGAAGATGCTCACACCCCCGGGACCGACGAGGAAACCGAGGACGATGAGGACGATCCCCCAGAGGAGGTCGCGACGGGCGAGGATCACGTAGATCCCCGCGATGACGAGTACGACTGCGATAATCCAGAGCAGAGTAGCCATAAACGGCAACTGCCCCTAGGAATGGCTAATTAACATCCTTCGTTCGATAAAGATCGGTGATCGGCTGGAGGAACCAGAACCATGCGCTGAGCAGGCCGATGACACCGCCGAAGACCGCCGCCGGCCAGCCGGCGATGACCGTCTCCGTGACGAGGGCCACGGCGCTGGTCATCGAGACCGCCAGTCCGAGGGCCCCGGCGACGCCGAGCTCGTTGGCGCGGTGCAGCATCCTCTCCTTCAACCCGGTCCGGAACAACAACCGGTGCTGGGCGGCGGGAGTGATGAAGCAGACGGAGGCGAGGGCGGCGCTCAACAGGGAGATGAAGAACAACCACCGGCCGAGGGTGTCGACTTTGTTGAAACCCGCGGCGAACGGGAGCGTCAGGAGGAAGGCGAACAGCACCTGCACACCGGTGACCGCGACGCGCAGTCCCTGCAGGAGCTCAGCCAGCTCTCGGTCCACCCGTTCCTTGTGGCTTTCGCCAGGCTGGGGCCCTTCCGTTTGGGCATCCGAAGGCTGAATCATCCAGGTCATTTACCCCCGGTTTAAGGTGATATGCCTGGTGACTAGCAGGCGGATCAGGGGGTAATCCTCCGCTATGGGAAGCCACAGCCACGAGGTCACAGACGCGATTCTGGAGACGTTGAAGCGGGCGAGCACCGCACTGAAAGACGCTGATGTCCGGTTTGCTCTAGCCGGAGGATGCGCCGCGTACGCCCGCGGCGCGGCTCCGTCGTTGCACGACGTGGACTTCGTCCTGCCGCAGGAGGACGTTCCCACGGCCTGGGAGGCACTGCGGGATCTGGGCTTCGAGACGGTCAAACCCCCGGAGGACTGGCTGGTCAAGGCATATGACGATGGCAGGCTGGTCGATCTGATCTTCAGGATCGCCGACAACGAGGTGACCTCGTCCCTGCTGGACCGGGCCGAGCCGCTGAAGGCGTCCGCGGTGATCGTCCCCGTCCTGGAGGCGACGGACCTGGTGATCTCCTGGCTGCTGCCGTTGTCGGAGCACGCCTGCGACTACGGCTCCCTGCTTCCCCAGGTCCGCGCGCTGCGCGAGCAGGTCGACTGGAACCGGGTCGCGGCGGTGAGCCAGTCCTCGCCGTACGCGTTCACCTTCCTGACCCTGCTGGAGCGCCTGGGCGTGGTGGACGGCCCCGTCGACCCCTCGGGGGACCCGTCCTGGCCCTGAGTGGTCCTGGTCCTGAGTGTCCTGGTCCTGATTGAACGACCCGGGTCCGGCCCTCCGAGCGGGCCGGACCCGGGAACGCGGAAGGGCCCCGCCGGGAGGCGGGGCCCTTCCGCGTTCCCGTCGGATCAGTAGGTACCCGGGCCGCCGCCATAGGGGAAGCGGCCGTAGTACTCCCCGACACGGTCACGGTAGGAGGTCTCCTTGAAGGTGGACTCGTCGAATTCCGGCGCGTCCTTGATCTCCTGCTTGGTGCGTGCCACGTAGATCTTCCGCTCCTGCGGGTCGATCTGCGTCACCGTGCTGGCCGGGAGGAGGACCTTCTTGCCGAAGATCCAGGGACCCGTGTCGACCACGAGGTAGCTCTCGCCGACATCGTAGGTCGCCTCGTCGACAGAGCCGATCTTGCCGTCGGTGGCCTCTACGTCGTAGCCGGCGACGTCAAGGCTCTTGTTGGCGTCGTAGACGTCTGAACGGTAAGTCCACAGCTCAGGCTGCATGGTGCTGTCTCCCTTCGGGTTGAGTCTCCGGGGGCCCAACTCCCGTACCCACACAAAAGCGGGTAAACGGAATTTTGCTCATCGATCCGGCGCCGGGCCCCGTAGACGATCACCGAGAGAGGGGCGATTCCCAGGTCAGGAGGCTCTTCGATCACGAAATTTCATCTCATGGACAGACCACTGTCCGGTGTCCGGTAGTCTTGTCGAGGTCAAGCGCCGCTAGCTCAGTTGGTTAGAGCAGCTGACTCTTAATCAGCGGGTCCGGGGTTCGAGTCCCTGGCGGCGCACCGGCACCGGAAAGCCCGGGTCACCACTGGTGGCCCGGGCTTTCCGCGTTTTACGAAGATCTCGCAGTCCTCCGGCGGGGTGACCTGCTCGATGACGAAGCGGAGAACGGTACGGCGGCGCCTGCCGGGCGGGTCGGCCCACCCGCTCGGCCCGCGCTGCCGTACCCGGGGGTCATGACGGCCGGGTCTCTCTCGCGGCGACGATCACGACGGCCCCCAGGAACGCCATGACCAGATTCGCGAAGATCTCGTAGCCCTCCAGGAGGGCGACCCGTTCGACGACGAAGCGGTTGAAGAAGTTGAGGACGGGGCCGAAGAAGGGCTGGACGGCGAGTTGGTCGATGGTCCCGCTGACGCCCTGCACGAGCATGACGATCCCCGCCATCCGAAGGACTGCACGCATGCCGCAACGCTAGTGACCCGCCGGTGCCGCGCGGATCCCTCCCCGGGCCCCTCCGCCTGCGACCGAAGTCCCCGGTATCCCGGTGGGGGAGCGACGAAAGTATGCGCTCCGGCCGACTTCGGTATCGCCTTGCCGCCCGGTGTCCCGGACCCGTTGACGCCCGGCCGGTCGCGTCCTACGGTTCATTACATAAGTAATGAACCGAAGAAGCAGGTGCCATGTTCGACGACCGGAGCCCCATCTATCGGCAGATCGCCGATCGCATCAAGGCCGACGTGCTGAGCGGGGCGTTGCGGGGCGACGAGCAGGTCATGTCGACCAACCAGTACGCCGCCTTCTACCGGATCAACCCGGCCACCGCGGCCAAGGCGTTCCAGCAGCTGGTCGACGAGGGCGTCCTCTACAAGAAGCGAGGTATCGGCATGTTCGTCAGTCCGGCCGCCCCCGACGCGCTGAGGGCGGAGCGGAGAGAGAGGTTCTTCGCCGACGTGGTCGACCCGATGGTGGCCGAGGCCAAGGCCATCGGCATCCCCCTCGGTGACGTCGTCAAGCGGATCGACGAGCTGGAGGGGCGCGGATGAACGTCGAGGTTCGCGATCTAAGGGTGGACTACGGCGAGGTCAGGGCCGTCGACGGCATGACGTTCTCGCTCGACGAGGGGAAGATCTACGGTCTCCTCGGCCGCAACGGGTCGGGCAAGACGACCCTGATGTCGGTGCTGGCCGGCTTCCGCAGGGAGTCCGGCGGCACGGTCCGGGTCGGCGGCCGGCCGGTGTTCGAGAACGGGAAGGTCACCAGCGAGATCTGCCTGATCAGGGACGCGGGCGAGACGATCGACATCGACAAGGTCGACGACGCCCTCTACTTCGCCGAATGGCTGCGCCCGCGCTGGGACGCCGCCTACGCGGACGAGCTGCTGGAGCGCTTCGGCCTGCGGCGGAAGATGAGCGTCAAGGCCATGTCCAAGGGGCAGCGCTCGGCGCTGGGCGTGGTGGTCGGGCTGGCCGGCAGGTCACCGCTGACCATGTTCGACGAGTCCTACCTGGGCATGGACGCGCCCTCCCGCTACGCCTTCTACGACGCGCTGCTCGCCGACTTCATGGCGCACTCGCGCACGATCATCCTCTCCACCCACCTGATCGAGGAGTACAGCTCGCTGTTCGAGGAGGTCATGATCATCGATCGGGGCAGGCTGGTCGTGCAGGAGGAGAGCCAGACCCTGCTGTCGCGCGGCACCGCCGTCACCGGGCCCGCCGACCGCGTCGAGGAGTTCACCGCCGGGCTCACCGTGCTGAACACCAGGCGGCTGGGCCCGACCGCGTCGGCGATGGTCTACGGCGACCTCGACGAGGCCCGGCGCAGGAAGGCACGCGAGACCGGGCTCGAACTCGGCCCGATCGCCATGCAGGACCTGTTCGTCCACCTCACCGAACCCTCCGGGGACGCCGCGCGGGCCGTACCGTCCGAAGACGCCTCCGCCGACCGGTCTGGAGACACCCGATGAGATTCCCCAGCCGTCTGCTCGCCGCCAACCTCTTCTTCGCGGGCATGGTGTGGGCGGCCTTCTACGTGGTCACGACGCTGATCACGGTCGCCATCGCGGTCTTCGGGACGCTCACGCACAGCGTGTGGGAGGGGGCGACGCAGGTGCCCCGCTGGTTCGCGTTGTTCGTCGGCGTCGCCATGATCAGGGAGTTCCTCCCGCTCTACATCGCGCACGGGCAGACCCGCAGGCAGTTCGGCGCGCAGGCGGCGGTGACCATCGCGCTGTACGCGCCGGCCCTGTCCGCCCTGCTCGTCCTGGGTTACCTGCTGGAGACGCTGCTGTACAACGTGGCGGGCTGGCCGCAGGAGCTGGCCCGGGCGCACCTGTTCGCCTCGCCGACCGACGTGCCGCTCGTCTTCCTCGAGTACCTCGTCGAGTTCCTCGCCTGGATCGTCGCGGGGACCTTCATGGCGGCGGCGTTCTACCGCTGGCAGGGCGGCGGGCTGCTCTCGATCCCGCCGGGCGTCGGGCTGATCCTGCTGGGCGAGGCGGCCATCGGCACGGAACTGCAGCTGCCCTTCATCCAGATCCCGCTGGACGTCACCTCTACACCGGCCGTCCTGACGGCCCTGGCGGGCGGGATCGGCTGCTTCCTGCTCGGCCTGGCGATGACCTGGTCGATCATCCGCGACGTCCCGCTCCGCAACAGGCTCGCCTGATCCACGGCGAGCGATCCGACAAGCCACGACACGCTCCCCGCAGGAGGCCGCCGTGCCGGTTCTGGAAGTCACCGGATTGCGCAAGAGCTACAAGGACAGGCTCGCCGTCGACGACGTCGGCTTCGCCGTGGGGGAGGGCGAGACCTACGGGCTGCTCGGCCCGAACGGCGCCGGCAAGACCACGACCATCTCCATGGTGGTGGGGGTCCTGGCCCGCGACGCTGGCGAGGTGCGGATCGACGGGCGGCCGCACGACACCGCGAGCACGTCGACGAAGTCCGTGATCGGCTACGTCCCCCAGGAGCTCGCCCTCTACCCGGACCTGACCGCCAGGGAGAACCTGAGGTTCTTCGCCGGGCTGTACGGCATGCGCGGAGGCGAGGCCCGGCGCAGGATCGAGGAGGTCCTGACGACCGTCGGCCTGGCGGACCGGGCCGGTGAGGCGGTGGGGAAGTACTCGGGCGGCATGTCCCGGCGGCTCAACATCGGCATCGGCCTGCTCAACCGGCCGCGCCTGCTGGTGCTCGACGAGCCCACCGCCGGGGTCGATCCGCAGAGCCGCACCGCCATCCTCGACAACGTGCGGAGCCTGGCCTGCGACGGCATCGCGGTCCTCTACACCACGCACTACATGGAGGAGGCGGAGCGCCTCTGCGACCGGGTGGGGATCATCGACGGCGGCCGGATGCTGGCCGAGGGCAGCCCGCGGGAGCTGGGCGCGCCCGACCTGGAGGCGGCCTTCCTGCAGCTGACCGGCAGAGCGCTGCGGGACTGAGGGGGCCGGGACGATGCGCGCGCTGATACTCATCCTGCTGAAGGACCTGCGGCAGCGGCTGCGGGACGGCACGCTTGTCATCTACGCCGTGGCCCTCCCGCTCGGCCTGGCCTTCCTGCTCAACCTGGTCATGGGCGGGTCCGCGCAGCGGCTCGACGCCCGCTACGGCGTCGTCGGCCTGCCCGCCTTCACCGAGCAGGTACTGCGCCCGATGGAGGCGGCCGGGCACATACGGCTCAGCCGGGTCGCCTCGGCCGAGCAGGGCAGGGAACTGGCCGGGCGCGGCCGGCTGGACGCGGTCTTCGTCGGCGGGCCGGAACCCTCGGCGGCGGCCTCCGAGTCCTCCGAAGCGAGCCGCGACCCCTCCGCCGGGAGCCCGGAGCCGGCCTCCGCGGGGGCCGGGTCGATCGAGGTGATCGGGAGCGTCGACGCGCCCGTCGCCGTGCAGGTCGCCCGGGAGCTCGCCGAGTCCTACGCGGCGGCAGAGCGGGGCGAGCGTCTCGCCCTCTCGGTGGCGGACGCCGGGCCGGAGGCCGTACCGGACCTGCGCGCCCTGCCGGAGCCGATCCAGCTCCGGCAGGACACGTCCCTGTCCGTCAGGCAGCTGGACACCAGGACGTACCACGTCGCGGGCATGGGCGTCTTCTTCCTGTTCTTCACCGTCATGCTCTGCGTGGCCGGCATCTTCGCCGAGCGGGACTCGGGCACGCTGGCCAGGATCATGGCCGCGCCGGTCCCCGGGTCCCTGATCATGGCGGCGAAGCTGGTCGGCGGCGTGCTGACCGGGCTCATCGGGATGGCGGTCCTCATCGTCGTCTCCGGCCCGCTGCTCGGCGCCCGCTGGGGAGATCCCGCAGGCGTCGCGGCACTGGTGACCGCGGTCGTGCTCGCCGCGACCGGGCTGATGGCCGTGGTGGCGACGTTCACCCGCACCGCGGAGCAGGCCGCCAACTGGCAGTCGGTCGTGGCCACCGTGTGCGGCATCGTCGGCGGGGCGTTCTTCTCGGTGGGGCAGCTCGGCGGGCTCGCCGCGTTCGGCGCGGTGACTCCGCACCACTGGTTCATGGAGGGCCTGGCCGACCTGCGCGGCGGCGGCTCGGTGGCGCTCCCCGTCACCGTCCTGCTGGGCTTCGCGGTGGTCGGCATCCCCGTGGCCCTGGCCCGGCTGGGAAGGATGGCCCGCGCATGAAGATCATGTCCATCGCGATGCTCAACCTGCGCCGGGTCTTCAGGGATCGGACGAACATCTTCTTCGTGGCCGTCGTGCCGTTCCTGCTGATCCTGGTGATCGGGCAGCTGTTCGGCGGCGGGGAGCGGCTCCGGCTGGGGGTGGCGGCCGAGGGGACCGGCCCGCTGGCCGGCCGCCTGGTCGCCGCGCTCGGCTCCGGGCCGCGCATCGCCGTGGAGCGGATCGGCGGCGAGGAGGACCTGCGCGTCGCGGTCGAGCGCGGGCGGGTGAACGCGGGGCTGGTGATCCCCGGAAGCTACGACGCCGACCTCGCGGCCGGCCGCCCGGTCCCGCTCGGCTCCCTCATCCGCCCGGACGACCTGAACGCCCAGGACGTCGCCATGTGGACGCGCTCGGTCGTGTCGAAGGAGGCGGCGCTCGTGCGGGCCGCGCAGTTCGGCGCGGCGCGGGGTTCCGGTTCCTTCGACCAGGCCCTGCGGGCGGCGGAGACCTCGCCCGTGCCCGGGATCGGGGTGCGGGTCACCACCGCCGGTGACGCGATCTTCCCCGAGGGGCTCGGGGCGTTCTCGATCGCGGCCCCGCCGCTGCTGCTGATGTTCGTCTTCCTCACCGCGCTGACCGCCGGGGTCGGGCTCGTGGAGACCCGCATGCTGGGGGTGTCGCGGCGGATGTACGCGACCCCGACCCCGGTGCGGACCATCGTGCTCGGCGAGATGCTGGGCAGGATCGTCATCGCGCTGGTCCAGGGAGTGCTGATCATGCTGGGCTCGGCTCTGCTGTTCGGCGTGGAGTGGGGCGACCCGGTGGGCGCGACCGTCCTCCTCCTGGTCTTCTCCCTGGTCGGCGGGGGCGCCGCGATGCTGCTCGGCTCCGTGTTCCGCAGCCCGGGGCCGCCCGGCGCGGTCGCGCTGGTCCTCGGGCTCGGCCTGGCCGGGCTCGGCGGCTCGATGATGCCGCTGGAGTCGTTCGGGGAGACGATGCGCACCCTGGCCCATCTCACCCCGCACGCCTGGGGCTACGAGGGGTTCGCCAGGCTGGTACGGCACGGCGACACGCTGCCGGGCATCCTGCCGCAGCTGGGCGTCCTGTCCGGCTACGCCGCCGTGCTCCTCGCCCTCGGCGCCTGGCGGCTGCGCCGGGCGCTCTGCCAGGCCGCGTAGACCAGGTAGGCGAACCCGGTCAGGATCGCGAGCCGCTGCAGCAGGCCCGCCGGGGCGGGCGACCACACCCCCGCGTGGTCCATCCCGTTGAGGGCGCCCGCGGCCAGCCAGAACGCGATCGTCCCGATCCCGCCGGCCAGGCCGTAGCCGCGGCCGAACCGCCGGGACAGGACGATCGCGGCGGCCGCGACGGAGAAGAACATGATCGGACCGAACACGTCGTGCAGGATCCCGTGCCAGGTGGTGACCGCGGGGCTCCCGCCGGGGTTGTAGAGGCCGGGGTCGATCACGAAGACACCCGCGAGGAACAGCGCGACCCCGGCGACCGCGATCAACCGCGGGCCCCAGCCCGGGACCGTGCGGCGGAGCGTGAGGCCGAAGGCGGTGATCAGCGCGCCGCTGAGCAGGAAGGCGGTGATCTGGATCCAGCCGCGGCCGGACAGCGCCAGCTCGCTGACCCAGTGGCGCATCGGGTCGTACCCCGGCCGGAGTGCGCCTTCGACGAGCCAGACGAGGACGAACAGCACGGGTCCGGCGGTACCGAGGAGGCGTGGCCACATTTATCTTCTCCTAGAAGAATCTGTCTTATGCAGATAATTTATCGGGAAGATTATGCGTCGGTAAGATGACCGCGTGTCAACCCCTGAACCCGCCGGACGCGAGGAGCTCCAGGCGCGTCTGCAGGCCGAGCTGGAGCAGACGATGGCCGCCGGAATCCTGCTCCAGCAGGCCGTGGCCGACCGTCTCGGGCTGAACCTGGCCGACTTCAAGTGCCTGACCGCGCTGAGCGGCATGGACGCGGCCACGGCGGGGGACGTCGCCGCGAGCACGGGGCTGACCACGGGGGCCGCCACACGGATGATCGACCGTCTGGAACGCGGCGGCTGGGTGCGGCGCGAGCAGGACCCCGGCGACCGGCGCAAGGTGATCGTCCGGCCGGTGCCCGAGAGGATGGCGCAGATCGGCCCGCTCTTCGCCGGGATGTCGCAGGCGTGGGCGCAGGCGCTGGCCGAGTACGACGAGGACCAGATCGCGATGATGCTGGACCTCTTCCGGCGCATGCGGCGGGTCGCCGGGCAGCAGGCCGCGATGATCAGAGAGGGCTCTTGAGGTGGGGCCTCCGGCCCGCTGAAGGCCGACGTTCTGTACATGCCCCAGCCGGGCAGGTTCTCGAAGGGTGGGTACGGCGCGAAGGGTGGGTATGGCACGCAGTGCAGCGCAGAAATGCCCTACTTATCCGATACGCGGCTTTTCCCTGGACAAAACCGCCCGGCGGCTACGGTGAGACGGGGGGCACACATTGAGGGCATTCATCTGCGCGGCCGCACTGCTCACGGCAGGGCTCATGACGGGCGGCTGCGGGGGCACGGGCGGGACGGCCTTCACGGCCGCGGCGGTCACGACGGGCACGGCGGGCGCGACGGGGGAGACCCGCGCCTCGGCCGCGGCGGTCACGACGGGGGAGGGCCGCATCCCGGCGGAGGTGAGCGGCGAGCAGTACCGGATCCTGACCGGGCAGTGCCGCTACGCCGACACGGCGGAGCTGCGCGAGCGGTGCGCGCGGGATGTCGGCCGCGACTACCGGGTGGGCGAGCGCGACGACGCGCTGGACTGCCGGACGTACTCCGGAGTCAGCGTCTGCGGGCCGCTCCCGCTCAGCGAGCGGGAGCGGCAGTGCGTCACGGAGGCCGTGGCGGGCGGTATGACCGCACGCCGTGCCGAGGTCGAGTGCTACGTGTTCTCCTGACCCGCGCCGCCCGGCGTCCGGTCGCCGGGGTCAGCCGGCCAGGGCCTTGACCAGGTCGTCGAGCACGACCTGGGCGGCGAGCGGGGCGCCGCGGGTGCTCCAGACGGAGCCGTCGACGGACACCACGTGGTCGTTCTTGACGGCCTTCAGCTCCTTGAAGGCCGGGGTCTCCTTCACCTCGGTGAGGGCCTTCTCGCCGTCGGCGGTGAGGGTGGACAGGAACAGCCACTCGCCGTCGATGTCGGACAGGGCCTCCAGGCTGAGCGGCATGGAGTGGGCGGTGCCGTCCTTGTCCTGCGCCTTGGGGCGGGTGAGGCCGAGGTCGGTGGCGACGAAGCTGGAGAACTGCCGCTTCTCCATCCAGCTCGGGCCCTGCGGGTTCCAGCGCACGATGCTGACCTCGGCGGGCTTGATCCTGGCCTTGGCCTCGGCGACCTTGGCGTCGTAGTCGGCCAGGACCTTCTTGGCCTCGTCCAGCTTGTTCAGCGCGTTGCCGACGCCCATGAACGACAGCTTCCAGTCGTCGGTGGGGGCCATCGTGACCAGGGTCGCCGGGGTGATGGTGCGGAGCTGGTCGAGGATCTGCTTGTCCTGCATGTCGCCGGCGAGGATCAGGTCGGGCTGGACCTCGACGACCTTGTCGATCACGGGCTGCAGGAGGTCGCCGACCACCGGGATGCCCCGCACCTTGTCGGCCAGGTAGGCCGGCGGCTTGTCCAGGCCCTGGCCGTTGGTGATGCCGACGGGGGTGACACCGAGGGCGAGGGCGGCGTCCAGGTCCTCCTGGGTGAGGGTGACCACGCGCTTCGGCTCGGCCGGAATCTTGATCAGGGTGCCGGTGGCGTCCTTCACCTCGCGGGTGGCGGGGGCCGCGGGCTGCGAGGCGGCGGCCGGTGCCACGGACGAGTCTGTGGACGAGGTGCCGCACGCCGCGACGGTCAGGGCGGCGAGAGCGGCGGCGAACAGACCGCCGACCCTGCGGAGGGGGGACATGTGAACTCCTGAACACATTAGGCAAGGCTTACCTACTTTAGGTTAGCCTTACCTTATGTTTACGCAACCCCGGACCTCCCCCCTGGTCTTCGGTCTGTGCGCCGCGGCACTGCTCGGGCTGGCCGCGCTCTCGGTGCTGACCGGAGCCGGCCGGATCGCGCCCGGCCAGGTCGTCGACTATCTGCTGGGCGCCCGGGGTGACGAGCACCTGGAGATGGTGGTCGCCACGCTGCGGCTGCCCCGCACGCTGGCCGCGGTCGCGGTGGGCGCCGCGCTCGGGGTCTCGGGGATGCTGCTGCAGTCGGTCACGCGCAACCCGCTGGCCGAGACGGGCCTGCTCGGCGTGAACTCGGGCGCCGCGCTGGGCGTGGTGGTGGGAATCGTCCACGCCGGAGCGCAGACTGGCGGGGCCTACCTGGTCTGGGCGCTCGGCGGCGCGTTCGCGGCCACCGGTGTCGTGCTGCTGCTCGGCTCGCGTTTCTCCCCGCTCAAGCTGCTGCTGGCGGGCGCGGCGCTGTCGGCCACCCTCACCGGGATCACCTCGGCCCTGCTGGTGGCCGACCCGGTCACCTTCGACCAGTACCGGTTCTGGGTGCTCGGCTCGCTCGCCGGGGTCCCGCTGGAACGCGTCCTGGCCGTCTCCCCGGCGATCCTGGCCGGTCTGGGCATGGCCGCCCTGGCGGCGAGACCGCTGGCCGCGCTCTCGCTCGGCGACGACGTGGCGGTGACCCTCGGCCACCGGCCCGGTCGCGTCCGGATCACGGTGACCGTGGCCGTCACGCTGCTCAGCGCCGCCGCGGTCGCCGTGGCCGGGCCGGTCGGCTTCCTCGGCCTGCTGGCCGGTTACGTGGCCAGGACCGTGCTCGGCGGCGGGATCGGCCCGCAGATCGCGCTGTCCGGCCTGGCCGGGGCCGTGGTCCTGCTCGGCTCCGACGTGCTCGCCCGGGTGGTCATCCGCCCGTACGAGGCCCCCGTCTCACTGCTGATCGCCCTGCTCGGCGCGCCCGTGCTGATCGTGGTCGCGCGCTCCAGGGCGGTGGCCGCCGGGGCGGGGGACCTGATCGCGGAGAAGTCCGCGCGCGGCAGGGGGATCCTGCGGTCTCCGGCGCGGTGGACCGGCGGGTCCGCGCCGCTGCCCTCCGACGCGCTGCCGGTACGGCTCGGCGCCTTCTCGGTCCTGCTCCCCCTGCGCTCCTCCATGGCGGCCGTCGTCCTCGCCGGGCTCGCCGCGGCGGCGGGAGTGGTCGCGATCACCGCCGGGCAGTCGGCCATGACCGCGGGCCAGGCCCTGAACGCGCTGCTCGGGACGGGGGAGGGCGGGCAGATCCTCCTCGTCCAGCAGATCCGCCTGCCCAGGATCGTCGCGGGGCTGACGGCGGGCGCGGCCCTGGGCCTGTCCGGCTGCCTGACCCAGGCCCTGGCCCGCAACCGCCTGGCCACGCCGGACATGCTCGGCATCAACCAGGGCGCGGTCATCGCCATCATGCTCGCCGGGCTGGCCTCGTCCGCGGCGACGCTCTTCGAGCACTGGTGGACCGGCCCGCTCGGGGCGCTGGTCGCGGCCGTTGTCGTCTTCGGCATCTCCGGCGGGATCGGCACCCGGGGCTACCGGTTCATCATCACCGGCCTGGCGATGACCACCCTGGCCGGTGCGCTGGTCCAGTCGCTCCTGGCCTGGCGCGGGCTCAGCGCGGCCACGGCGGTCCACGCCTGGACCGTCGGCAGCCTCACGGGCCGCGGCTACCCGGTGGCGCTGCCGGTCGCCGTGGGCCTGGCCGTCCTGCTGCCCGCCGCGCTGGCCCTCGCCCGGCGGCTGGCCGTACTGCGCTTCGACGAGGACGTCAGCGCCGGGCTCGGGGTGAGCCCGCGGACGACCAGGCTGCTCATCCTGGCGCTGGCCGTCGTCCTGGCCGGGCTGGGGATCGGCATCGGCGGGCCCATCGCGTTCGTCGCCCTGGCCGCCCCCGTCATCGCCGCCCGCCTGTCCGGCCCGGCCCGTCTCCCGCTCATCGGCGCCCCCCTCACCGGCGCCGCGCTCGTCGTGACCGCCGACACGGTCGGCCGGGTCGTCGCCGACGGCGCAGAGATCCCCGCCGGTGTCGTGACGAGCATCCTGGGCGGCCCCTTCCTGCTGTGGACCCTGCTGTCAGACCGGAGGTAGTGAGATGCCCTTCACCCCCCACGCACACGACGCCGGGCCGGCCGGCCCCGCCCGCGCCGGGCAGACGCCGGGCCCGCTGATCGAGCCGTCGCCGACGCCGGGCAGGCACCGGGTGACCTTCCGCTGGCGGGCCGGGTCGGCGGACGAGCGGGCGGTCGTGCTGATCAACACGCTGACCGATCGGGACCGTCACGCGGGCGACATCGGCGGACATGTCATGAGCCGGGTTCCGGGCACCGACCTGCTCCAGCTGACCTACGAGCTCGACGCCGACCTGCGGGCCAGCTACCAGATCCTGCCGTGCACGGAGATCCCCGGCACCGACCGCGACTCCTGGCTGCGCGTCATGATGACGGCGCTCCCCGACCCCGGCAACCCCCTCCGGGTCCCGGGCAGCCACGGCCGCAACCCCTCCTCCCTGCTGGAGCTGCCCGGCGCCCCCGCGCAGCCGTACCGCGACCGGCGGCCCGGCGTCCCCGAGGGCCGGGTCCACGAGGCTGAGGCGGCCGGGCGGCGGGTCTGGGTCTACACGCCCCCCGGGCACGACGCCGGGGCGGACCCGGCCGTGCCGTCCGGGACGCGGCCGGTCGCCTCGCCCGGGGCGTATCCGGTGATGGTCCTGCTGGACGGAGACGTGTGGGCCGGGCGGATCGCGCCGACGATGGACAACCTGATCGCCGAGGGACGGATACCGCCGACGGTCGTGCTGTTGCCCGACGCGGTCGACCGGCCGACCCGGCTGCGGGAGATGGCCTGCCACGAGCCGTTCGTCCGGCACCTGGCCGGGGAGCTGATGCCCTGGGCGGCACGCGGGTGGCGGGTGACGGACGACCCCGCGCTGACCGTCGTCGCCGGGCAGAGCTTCGGCGGGCTCACCGCCTCCTACGCGGCCTTCGTCGCCCCCGAGCGCTTCGGCAACGTGCTGTCGCAGTCGGGCTCCTACTGGTGGAGCGACGAGGACCCGGAGTGGCTGACCCGGCGCTACGAGCGGTCCCCCCGGCTGCCGGTCCGCTTCCACGTCGAGGTCGGCCGGCAGGAGTGGATGTTGCTGGAGGAGAACCGCCGGTTCGCCGAGACCCTCGCGGCCAAGGGCTACGAGGTGACCCTCGCCGAGTACAACGGCGGTCATGATCCGGCCTGCTGGCTCGGCGGTCTCGCCGGCGGGCTCACGAGCCTGGCGGCGGGGTGGCTGTGATGGAGGGCATCGGGGTGCGGGGCGTGACGGAGACGACCGCGGCGGGGGACGCCGGGGTGAAGGCGGCGATCCGTGAGCGGGTCATGGCGCACGCCGAGGTGCTCGTCGGGCTGAGCCACCGCATCCACGCGCGTCCGGAGACCGCCTTCGAGGAGCACCGGGCCGCGGAGTGGACGGCGCGGGTCTTGGGCTCGGCCGGGTTCGAGGTGACCGCGGGGGCCGGCGGGCTGCCGACCGCGTTCTCGGCCTCGTACGGCTCCGGCCCGGTGACCGTGGCGTTCTGCGCCGAGTACGACGCGCTGCCCGGGCTGGGCCACGCCTGCGGGCACAACGTCATCGCCGCGGCCTCCGCCGGGGCGGGCCTGGCGCTGGCGCCGTTCGCCGACGGGCTGGGCCTGACCGTCAAGGTCGTCGGCACCCCCGCCGAGGAACGGGGCGGAGGCAAGGCCCTGCTGCTGGAGGCGGGCGTCTTCGACGGCGTGGACGCGGCGATGATGGTGCACCCGGGGCCGTTCGAGACCGTCAGGTTCCGCTCGTTCGCCCTGGGCACCCTGGACGTGGAGTATCTCGGTCGTCCGGCCCACGCCACCCTCGCCCCGCACGAGGGCCGCAACGCCGCCGACGCGATGACGCTGGCCCAGGTCGCGATCGGGCTGCTGCGCCAGCAGCTCCCGCGTGACTGGCACGTCCACGGCGTGGTCACGGCGGCGGGCGAGGCGCCCAACGTCATCCCGGCCCGCGCCGCGGCGAGCTACGAGATCCGCGCCACCAGGGCGGAGGACCTCGCGGCGCTGCGCGCCCGGGTGGAGGCGTGTTTCCGGGGGGCCGCCGTGGCGTCCGGCTGCGAGCTGAGGCTGACCCGCCCGGAGCCCGACTATCTCGACTTCCGCGACGACGAGGAACTGGCCGGGCTGTACGCGGCCAACGCCGCCGCCCTCGGCCGCCCCGCCCCCGTCGAGCGCGAGCCGTTCGCGATGACCGACATGGCCAATGTCTCCCACGCGGTCCGCGCCATTCATCCGATGCTCGACATCGGCGCCGGCGGGGCCGTACCGCACGATCCCGCCTTCGCCGCGGCGGCGGCCACCCCGGCTGCGGACCGCGCTCTCCTGGAGGCCGCGGTGATCCTGGCCTGGACCGCCGCCGACCTGGCGGGAGGCGGGGACGGCGGGCGGGGAAAGCCGTCATTGTGAAGGGCCGGGAGAGGCCTGTCATTCCGTTTTCCCGGCCCGTGGAAAAGGAGAAAAGCGCCTTTCATCTGCGCCGATGAAGAAAGTCCGTTGAAGATTCAACTTCTGGGTATTTCGACGCGGACGGAGATCCCGGGTGGCGGGTTACATGAAGTCCGTCCGAGAAAATCATGTCCAGAAAAGGACTTCTCCCATGTCGCGTATGCGTCGCAACATCATGATCCTGACGATGGCCGCCTCCGCCGCCACCGCCGGTGCCACCGCCGTTCTGACCAGCCCCGCCCAGGCGGCGGGGGCCACCGTCACGGTGGGGTCGTTCCAGAACATGTCGGTGGTGGGCACGACCGGGAACGACAGCGTCGACATCAACCTGTTCAACGGGAAGATCACCGTCAGCTCCGTGCTGCACTCGGTGACCGCCGGGGCCGGTTGTGTCCAGCAGGGGCCGAGCACGGTCTCCTGCGCCGGGGTCAAGAACATCACCGTCAACGTCAGGGGCGGTGCCGACACCGTCCGCAACAACACGTCGCTGTTCGCCGAGATCTTCGGCTCGGCCGGCGCCGACCGTCTCACCGGCGGTTCCGGCCGTGACGTCCTCGTCGGCGGCAGCGGGAACGACATCCTGACCGGCAACGCCGGCAACGACACCACCGACGGCGGTGCCGACGTCGACACCTGCAGCGGTGAGACCGAGGAGAACTGCGAGATCTAGGGTGCGCCGCCCGGAGCCCCGTCACGCGGGGGCCGGGCGGAGCGTCCCGGCGGGACCGCCCGCCCGTCACCCATGCGGGGGTGACGGGCGGGTTCCGCCTGCCGGCGCGGCCAGGGCGGCGGCCAGCAGGAAGGCCGTGGCGACGAGCATCGCGGCGGGATAGCCGGAGGGGACGGCCAGGGCGCAGACCGCCACGCCCAGCGCGCCGCCGAGCATGCGCAACGACTGGAACAGGGCCATCGCCCGGCCCATGGTCGGCGGGGCGACGGTGGTGAAGGAGGAGATCTGGACCGCCGTCACCGCCTGCCCGAGCACCAGTCCCACCGAGAACATGATCGCTCTGAGCGTCCACGGGCCGGGCTCGGTCAGGGCGAGCGCCGCGAACAGGGCCGCGCCGCCGAGCATGCCGAGCACGATCACCGCGCGCTCGCCCCACCGCGCGCAGGCCCGGTCGACGAGGAAGCCGGCCGCCATGAGCCCCAGCGCCTCAGGGAAGATCACCAGCCCGGCGTCCGCCGCCGAGGCGCCCCGCCCGTCCTGGTACATCAGCGGGAAGACGAACAGCATGCCCATCAGGCCGGCCGCCGACAGGGACGCCGAGACCGTGCCGCGAAGGAAACCGCGCTCGGCCAGCAGCCGCAGGCCCAGCAGGTCCACCAGGCCCCACAGCCCGCGCGGGCCGCTCCCGGCCTGACCGGAACCCGGCGCCGGGCCGTCCACCGGTCCGCCCACGGGGCCGTTTACCAGACCGTCAGCCGGGCCGGTGGTCACGGCCGCGGCCGCGGCCGCGGGCACCGGGCGCAGGACGCCCGCGGTCACCGCGCCCAGCAGGATCACGGCCAGCCCGAAGGGGACGTTGAGCAGGAACGCCCAGCGCCAGGAGAGGTGCTCGGCCAGCAGACCGCCCAGGACCGGGCCGAGCACGGGAGCCAGGGCCGTCGGCACCACGATGTAGCGCGACAGGCTCATGCGCTCCTCGGGCCGGTACGCGGTGAACAGCATCGTCATCCCGGCGGGGGTCAGCACCCCGCCGCCGATGCCCTGCAGCACCCGGAAGCCCACCAGGGACCCCAGGTCCCAGGCCGCCCCGCACAGCGCCGACGCCGCCGTGAACAGCGTCAGCGCGGCGAGGAACACCCGGCCCGCGCCGTACCGGTCGCAGAGCCAGCCGGCCAGCGGCATGGAGACCGACAGGCTCGCCAGGAAGGCCCCCTCCACCAGGTTGCTCGCGGCCGGCGTCACACCGAGGTCGGCGGCGATGACGAACAGCGCCGGGTTGACGATCGTCGCGTCGAGCCCGTTCATGCACATGGCCGTCACGTAGACGACCAGCACCGCCGCTCTGGAGGAGACCCTCACCGGGTCAGGCTGCGCGGGCGCAGGTCGGTCCAGTGGGCCGCGACGTAGGCCAGGCATGCGGCCCGGACGTCGGGGCCGAAGCGGGCCGTCCAGCCGGAGGGGACCTCGGCGAAGGACGGCCAGATCGAGTGCTGCTCCTCGTCGTTGACCAGGACGAGGAACTCGCCGTCGGGATCGTCGAAGGGGTTCACGGGGTGGTCTCCTCGAGTCTGGCCGCGACGATCGCGCCGATCTCGGCGATCGGTCCCGGCCGGGTCATGTCCTTGTGGCTGCACGCCACGTCGTGGTTGTCGATCACGCCGCCGACGTGGGGCCGCCAGGTGTCGGCGGTGAGGGCGTCGTCGATCGTGTCGACGGTGGCGCGGAAGAACAGCACGTCGCCGTCGAACACCCGGGTGTCGAGGCCGCGCACCAGGTGGTTGGTGTTCAGATAGAGATCCCGCAGGGAGCGGAGGGTCTCCACCGTCAGGCCCGCCAGCGGGCTGCCCTCGCGGCGCAGCACCTCGATCGCGTCCTCCAGGGTGGGGGCGGCGTCCGGGGCGAAGCCGCCCATGGTGAGCAGCGCCTCCAGTGCCTCGGCCTCGTCGGAGACCGGCAGGTCCCGCAGCCCCTCGGCCGGGTAGGCGTCCAGGACCGCCAGCAGCGCGACCTCCTGCCCGGCCAGGCGCAGCTGCACGGCCATCTCCTGGGCGATGACGCCGCCGGTGGACCAGCCCAGCAGGTGGTACGGCCCGGCCGGTTGGACCGACCGCAGCTGCTCGACGTAGTCGGCCGCCAGCTCCCGCAGCGAGGCGGGCAGCGGGTCGTGACGGGCCTGCAGGCCGTAGATCGGCCGGTCGGGGACGTGCCGGATCAGGCCGCTGTAGCACCAGCTCAGCCCGCCCGCCGGATGCACGCAGAACAGCGGGGGCCGGGAACCGGACTCGCGCAGCGGCAGCAGCACCGCCAGCGGGTCGGTCCGGGAGCCGCTCTCGGTGAGCGCGGCGAGCCCGGCGGGGGTGGGCGCCTCGAAGAGCGCGCCGATGGTCACCTCGGCGCCGAGCACCTCCTTGACCCGCGAGACCAGCCGTACGGCCAGCAGCGAGTGCCCGCCCAGGTCGAAGAAGCCGTCGTCGGGTCCGACCCTGGGCAGGTCGAGGACCTCGGCGAACAGCTCGCAGAGCGTCTCCTCGCGCGGACCGGCCGGCGGCCGCCCCTCCCCGGCCGCCGCCGCGGGCGCGGGCAGCGCCCCGCGGTCGAGCTTGCCGTTGACGGTGAGCGGCAGCTCCGCCACCTCGACGATCGCCGAGGGCACCATGTAGTCGGGCAGCGACCGGGCCGCGAACCTGCGCAGCCCGGCGGCGTCCGTCACGGCGTCCCCCGGAGCGTCCGGCCCGGTCGCGGCCTGCGGGGTCTCCGCGGGCACGACGTAGCCGACCAGGCGCTTGTCACCGGGCCGGTCCTCGCGGACGATCACCGCGGCCTGGGCCACCGAGGGGTGGACCAGCAGCGCGGCCTCGATCTCGCCGAGCTCGATCCGGAACCCGCGGACCTTGACCTGCTGGTCGGCGCGGCCGACGTAGTCGAGGACGCCGTCCGGCCGCCAGCGGGCCAGGTCGCCCGAGCGGTACATGCGGGAGCCTGGCGGGCCGTAGGGGTCGGCGACGAAGCGCTCGGAGGTCAGCCCGGGACGCCCGAGATAGCCGCGGGCCAGGCCGTCCCCGGCCACGTACATCTCGCCCACCACCCCCGGCGGGACCGGCTGCAGGGCGTCGTCCAGCAGATAGACCCGCAGGTCGGGGATGCCCCGGCCGATCAGGCTGCCCTCCCGGTGGTCCGGGGAGAGCGGCATGTGGGTGACGTGCACGGTCGTCTCGGTGATGCCGTACATGTTGACCAGCAGCGGGGCGTTCGGCGCCGGACCCGGGTGCGAGGAGTACGGCCTGCGGGCGTACCACTCGGCCAGCCGGGACAGCTCCAGCGCCTCCCCGCCGAACACCACGTACCGCAGCGCCAGCTCGCGCCCGTCGTCGGCCGCGACCAGCTGGTAGAAGGCCGAGGGCGTCTGGTTCAGCACGGTGACGCGCTCGCGCTCCAGCAGGGCGAGGAAGTCCTCGGGGGACCTGCTCACCTCGTAGGGCACCACGACCAGGCGCCCGCCGTACAGCAGCGCCCCCCACAGCTCCCACACCGAGAAGTCGAAGGCGTAGGAGTGGAACAGCGTCCACACGTCGTCCGGGCCGAAGCCGAACCAGTGGTCGGTGGCCGACAGCAGCCGGACCACGTTGTGGTGCGAGACCATCACGCCCTTGGGGCGCCCGGTCGAGCCGGAGGTGTAGATGACGTAGGCGGCGTTGCCGGGCTCCAGCGAGCGCTCGGGGTCGTGGTCGAGCCAGTCGTCGAGGTCGGCCAGCCAGCCCTCGTCCACCACGCAGACCGGCCCGGCGTCGGCGACCATGTAGGCGAGCCGGTCGGCCGGGTAGGTGGGGTCCAGCGGCAGGTAGGCCGCGCCCGACTTGACCACCGCCAGCAGCGCGACGACCAGGTCCGCCGAGCGGGGCAGCGACAGCGCCACGACGGCCTCCGGCCGCGCCCCGTGCGCGATGAGCTTGTGCGCCAGCCGGTTGGCCCGCGCGTTCAGCTCGGCGTAGGTGAGGTTCTCCACGGCGATCGCGTACGGCGTGCGCCGCGCCTGGGCCTCGAACAGCTCCGGCAGGGTCGCGCCGGGCTCGCTGACCAGGTCGCCGTTCCAATCCTCGATCAGCGTCCGGCGCTCGGCCTCCTGCAGGATGTCGATCCTGCCGATCGGCGTGGAGGGGTCGGCGACGGCCTGCGACAGCAGCCGGACCAGCCGCCCGGCGACGCCGCGGGCCGTGGCCCGGTCGAACAGGTCGGTGCTGTACTCCAGGAAGCCCGTGCCGGTCGTGTCGAGGTTGAGGGTCAGGTCGAACTTGGCGGTGCCGGTGTGCACGACCTCCACCCCCGGGGCGGGGGCGTCGGTGTGCACCAGCATCACCTGGAACAGCGGGTGCCGGTTGCGGGCCCGCGGCGGGTTGAGGACCTCCACCAGCCGGTCGAACGGCAGGCCCGCGTGGTCGAAGGCGGCCAGGTCGGCGGCCTTGACCCGCTCCAGCAGCTCGGCGAAGGACGGGTCGCCCGAGGTGTCGGCGCGCAGCACGAGCGTGTTGACGAAGAACCCGACGGCGTCGTCCAGCGCGCTGTCCTCGCGGCCCGCGACCGGCGTGCCGATCGGGATGTCCGTACCCGCGCCGAGCCGGGTGAGCAGCGCCGCGAGCGCGGCGTGCAGCACCATGAAGACGCTCGTGCGGCTCGTGCGGGCCAGCCCCTCGACCGCGGCCATGAGCTCGGGCTCCAGCGTGACGGGGACCGTGCCGCCCGCGCCGCTCGACACCGCGGGCCGCGGGCGGTCGGCCGGCAGCTCCAGCCGGTCGGGCAGCCCGGCCAGCGCCGCGGTCCAGTGGCCGAGGTCGGCGTCCGGCAGCTCGCGCTGCCAGAGCGCGTAGTCGGCGTACTGCACCGGCAGCGGCTCGAAGGCGGGGGCCGCGCCCGCCCGGCGGGCCCCGTAGGCGGCCAGCAGGTCGCGCACGAGCGGCCCGGTCGACCAGCCGTCGCCGGCGATGTGGTGCAGGACCATCATCAGCACGTGCTCGCTCGCGCCCAGCCGCAGCAGGTGGGCGCGGAACGGCGGCTCCTGCGCCAGTTCGAACCCGCGCCGCACGATCGTGCGCATTGCCTCGGCCGCGTCGTCGGGCTGCCAGACCGGCAGGGGCACCGGCCCCGGGTCCAGGATGTGCTGGCGGGGCACGCCGTCCCGCTCGGGGAAGACGGTGCGCAGGATCTCGTGCCTGGCCACGACGTCGCCGAGGGCGGCGCGCAGCGCGTCGCGGTCCATCGGCCCGTCCAGCCGGACGGCGAGCGGGATGTTGTAGGTCGGGTTCGGGCCCTCGATCCGGTACAGGAACCACAGCCGGGCCTGCGCGGACGACAGCGGGATCTCCTCGGGCCGGGTACGGCGCCGCAGCGCGGGCCGTACGGCGTGGCCCTCGGGCAGCAGGGCGGCCAGCCCGGCCGGCGTGGGCGCCTCGAAGATCGAGGCGATCGGCACGCGGACCCCGAGGGACTCCCGGACGCGCACCGCCAGCCGCGCCGCGAGCAGCGAGTGCCCGCCCAGCTCGAAGAAGCCGTCGTCGGCGCCGACCCGGGGCAGCCCGAGCACCTCGGCGAAGAGCGCGCACAGCGCGCGCTCCACGGGGCCGTCGGCCTCCCGCCCCGGCCGCGCGGCCACCTGCGGGTCGGGCAGCGCGGCCCGGTCCAGCTTCCCGTTCGGAGTGCGCGGCAGCGCCTCCAGCCAGGTGATCGACGAGGGCACCATCCCGGCGGGCAGCCGGACGGCGGCGAACTCCAGCACTTCGGCGGCCCCGTCCGTCGCGGACGCGGCCGGGAGGGACGCGCCGGAGGCCGTCGCGGGAGCGGGCCCGCCGGGGGTCTCCGCTGCGGGGAGGGAGGCGCCGGGGGTCTCCGCGACCGGGACCGCGTAGGCGGCCAGCCGTTCTCCGCGTACGGCCACGGCCGCGGCGGCGACGCCGGGGTGCTCCTCCAGCACGGCCTCGATCTCGCCGGGCTCGATCCGGACGCCGCGCACCTTGACCTGGTCGTCGGCCCGGCCGAGCAGCTCCAGCCGCCCGTCGGCCGTCCAGCGGGCCCGGTCGCCGGTCCGGTACAGGCGGGAGCCCTCAGGACCGGCCACGAACCGCTCGGCGGTCAGCTCAGGGCGGCCCAGATAGCCCAGGGCCAGCCCGTCCCCGGACAGGTACAGCTCGCCCGCGACGCCGGGCGGGGCCGGCTGCAGGGCGTGGTCGAGCACGTGGGCGCGGGTGCCGGAGGTGGGCCCCTCGGTGCCGTCGCCGAGCCAGGTGTAGGCGTCCACGGCGGCCTCGGTGGGACCGTAGTGGTTGACCGCGAGGGTGCTCTCGCGGAGCCTGCGCCACAGGGGATCCGGTACGGCCTCGCCGCCGACGACCACGATCCTGGGCGGCGCCGCCAGCAGGGCGGGCATCTCCTTCAGGTGGGACGGGGTCAGGTCGAGATAGTCGATCCCGCGCTCGCGGACGTAGGCGGTCAGCGCGTCGGGGTCGCGGTAGGCGTCGTCGCCGAGCAGGTGCAGCTCGTGCCCGCCGATCATCCAGAGCACCGGGTCGAGGGAGGCGTCGAAGGAGAACGACGCGGTGTGCGCGACCCGCAGCCGTTCGCCCGTCGGGAACAGCCGCTCGCGGTGGCTCGCCAGCAGGGCCGCCAGTCCCCGGTGGGTGGCCACCACGCCCTTGGGGCGCCCTGTCGAGCCGGAGGTGTAGATGACGTACGCGGGGTCGTCCGGCCGGGGGAGCGCGAGGGCGTCCGTCTCCCGGGCCCGGTGCCCCCCGCCGGGGCCGGCCGTGTCCCGGGCCCGGTGTCCCTCGCCGGGGGCGTCCGTGTCCCGGGCGCCGCGGGTGCCGGGCGCGGGGATGTCGCCGATGCCGTCGGCGCTCCCGGCGATGTCCCCGGCGTTGCTCTCGGCGGCGATCCACTCCGGGGTGACCACGATCGCCGGACGGGCGTCGGTGAGCATGTACTCCCGCCGCTCGGCGGGGTAGGCGGGGTCGATCGGCAGGAACGCCGCACCGCTCTTCAGCACGGCCAGCAGCGCCACGACCAGGTCGGCCGAGCGGGGCAGCTCCAGCGCCACGATCCGGCCGGGGCCCGCGCCCCGGGTGAGGAGCCGCCGGGCCAGCCGGTCGGCCCGCCCGCCCAGCTCCCCGAAGGTCAGCGACTGCTCCCCGCAGGTCAGCGCGGTCTCGTCGGGCGTCAGCCGGACCCGCTCGTCGAGGACCTCGACCACGCTCGGCGGGACGGACCGATCGGGGGCGGGCCGGGTGGGCCGTGATGCCGGGGGCAGTGATCCCGGGGGCAGGGCCGCCTCGTCGTCCCCGGTGAGCAGGGACAGCCGGCCGATCGGAGTGTCCGGCGGAGTGAGGGCCAGGGACGTCAGGAGCCGGGCCAGCCGGCGGGCGTGGACGGCGAGGTCCTCGCGCGAGTACAGGGCGGCGTTGCCGTCCAGTTCGAGGGTGAGCCGGTCGCCGTCGAGCAGGAGGGCGACGGCCAGGTCGTCGACGGGACCGGCGGCGAGGTTGCGGACCGTGGCCGAGGACCCGGCGAACTTCACGTCGGCGCCGAAGGGCTTGATGTTGAGCAGCGGGCCGAACAGGGCCCGCGAGCTGCCGGACAGGCCGAGGTCGCGGCGCAGGTCCTCGATCCGGTAGCGGGAGTGGCGGCGGGCCTCGGCGACCCGCCGGGCCGCCTGGCTGACCAGGTCGCCGAGCCGGACGTCCGGGCGCACGTCGAGCCGGAGGGGCAGCACGTTGACCGTCAGGCAGGGCACCCGCAGGGCGGCGCCGGAGCGGTTCATCAGCGGCAGGCCGATCAGGACGTCGGCGGTCCCGGTGAGCCGCCCGAGATAGACGGCCAGCCCGGCGGCGGCCACGTCGGCCCAGGTCGCGCGGGCCTGGCGGGCGAGCAGCTCCCAGTGCCCGGTGGCGGGCAGCGCCTCGCGGTGCCGTACGACCTCCCGCGCGGACATCGCCGGCACCCCGGCCAGGCCCGCCGGCTCGGGGGCGCCGGCCATGCGGTCGAGCCAGTAGGCGCGGTCGCGCGCGTGGCGCTCGGAGTCGCGGTAGGCCGCCTCCTCCTCCAGCACGGGCAGCAGGCCGCCGAACGGGCTCGGGCCGGGCGGCAGGCCCTCCACCAGCGCGCTGTAGATCTCCGCCACCCGGTCGACCAGCATCGTCAGCGCGTAGGCGTCGATCAGGATGTGGTGCGCGCGCAGGTACCAGACGAAGTGGTCGCCGGCCAGGCGGATCAGGGCGTGGCCGGACAGCGGGCCGGTCACCACGTCCACCGGGGTCCGCACGTCGGCGCGGATCCACTCCCCGGCCGCGGCCTCGGGGTCGGCCTCGCCGCTCAGGTCGAGGACGGTGACGGAGTCGCGCAGCGAGTCGCACTCCGGCAGGTACTGCGCGGGCTCCTCGGTGAAGCGCAGGCGCAGCGGCTCTGCCTCGGCCAGGCCGCGCCGCAGCGCGCGTTCGAGCACGGCCGGGTCGACGGGACCGCGGATGTCGACGCGGTCGGCGGTGTTGTAGACGGGGTTGTCCGGGTCCAGCCGCTGGGCGAACCAGATCCCCGCCTGCGCCCCGGTGAGCGGGAACGTCTCGGCGGGCGGGCCCGCGAACCCGGCGGGCAGGGGGGCGACGCCCTGCCCGCCGGGTCCGGTCCCCGTCCCGGCGGGCGCGGGGGTCTCGGAGCTCATCCCAGCAGCTCCGCCCAGGCCGCGACGGTGGGCTTCTCCACCAGGTCGGGGAAGCCGATCTCGCGGCCCTCGCGGCGCCAGCGCTCGATGAGCGTCATCACCCTGATCGAGTCCAGCCCGGCGTCGATGAGGTTCTCCTCGAAGCCCAGCTCCTCGGGGTCGACGTAGAGCAGCTCGGCGATCTCGGCGCGCAGCCGTACGGCCGTCTCAGACACCGGCCACCTCCTGGGAGAGCGCCCGGCTGACCTGCCGGGTGGTGACGGTGACCGCGCAGCGCTCGGCGGCGTAGGTGAGCGCCATGCGGTGGTGGTCCAGCGAGAAGTCCGCCACGGCGTCGGCGACCACGAAGGTCTGCACGTCGCGCATGAACGCCTCGCAGGCGGTCATCAGCACGCCGATGTGCGCGTAGATCCCGCAGATGACGAGCTGGTCGCGGCCCTGGGCGGCCATCAGCTCGGCCAGGCCGGTCCGCTGGTAGGCGCTGTAGCGCCACTTGGTGAGCAGCACGTCGCCCGGGCGCGGCGCCAGCTCCTCGACGATCCTGGCCTCCTGCGGGTCGTGGCCGATGCCGCCGCCCCAGAAGTCCAGCAGCAGCCCGCGCTCCTCGGGGCTCTGCCCGCCGGGCTGGGCCGAGTAGACGACGGGCACGCCGAGGTCGGCGCAGTGCTCGCGCAGCGCCAGGACGTTGGACATCAGCTCGACCAGCGGCGACTGCCCGGGGGTGAAGGCGCGCAGGAAGTAGTTCTGCATGTCGTGGACGAGCAGGACGGCACGGCGCGGGTCCGGGCGCCAATCGACCCGGTTGGCGGGCAGGTCGCTCGGCATCGGGTACGGCTGGATCGGGGGGATCGCCATGATCGTCATGTCCTTTCGCGAAGGTGGCGCTTGCTGACCTTGCCGACCGCGGTCTGCGGGAAGGCGTCGACGAACTCGAACCGGTCGGGGATCTTGAACGCGGCGATGCCGCGGTCGCGCAGGAAGGCCCGCAGCTCGCCCTTGGCCGGAGCCTCGCCCTTGCAGATGAGGTAGGCGCAGGAGCGCTCGCCGAGATAGGGGTCGGGGACGGCGACCACGCTCGCGTCGTGGATCGCCGGGTGGGCCAGCAGGTGGTTCTCGATCTCCTCCGCGGCGATCTTGTCGCCGCCCCGGTTGATCTGGTCCTTGGCCCGGCCCTCGACGACGAGGTATCCGTCGGGCCTGCGCCGGACGATGTCGCCGGTCCGGTAGAAGCCGTCGTGGGTGAAGGCGATCTTGTTGTGCTCCTCGGCCCGCCAGTAGCCGCGGATGGTGTACGGCCCGCGGGTCAGCAGGTGGCCGTGGTCGGTCTCGCGGTCGTCGTCGTCCACGATGAGGATCTCGTCGTCGGGCGAGATGGGACGGCCCTGGGTGGAGACGACGACCTCCTCGGGGTCGTCCAGCCGGGTGTAGTTGACCAGTCCCTCCGCCATGCCGAAGACCTGCTGCAGCGTGCAGCCCAGCTCGGGCCCGACCCGCTTGGCCGCCTCCGCGCTGAACTTCGCCCCGCCCACCTGGAGCACCTCCAGGCTGGACAGGTCGTGCCCGGCAGTGGCGGCGGCGTCCAGCCAGACCAGCGCGAGCGGCGGGACCAGGGCGGTGATGGTGACCCGCTCGCGCTCGATCAGCGGGAAGCAGGTGCCGGGGCTGGGGTCGGGCGCCATGACGCTGGCGGCCCCCGCGCTGAGCGCGCCGAACACGCCGGGCGAGCTCATCGGGAAGTTGTGCGCGGCCGGAAGCGCGCACAGGTAGACGCTGTCCGGGGTCAGCTCGCAGATCTCCGCGCTGGCCCGGAAGCTGTAGATGTAGTCGTCGTGGGTCCGGGGGATCAGCTTGGGCAGGCCGGTGCTGCCGCCGGACAGCTGCAGGAACGCCACGTCCCCGGCGGAGGGCTCGGGCAGCTCGATCGGGTCGGCCTCGGGCAGCTGTCCCAGGACGAGCGCGGGGGTGTCCGGGGCCAGGGCGCGGTGCTCCTCGTCGGGGCAGATGTAGGCGGCGGCCTCGGTGAACTCGCAGAAGTAGGAGATCTCCGCGGAGCGGTGCGCCGGCAGCGCGAACACCGGCCAGGCGCCGATGCGGAACAGCGCGAAGCAGACCTGGTAGAACTCGGGCACGTTCGGCAGCTGCGCGACGACGCGGTCGCCGCGCCGGACGCCGAAGGCGTGCAGCCCCGCGGCGAGCCGGTCGGCCCGCTCGTCCAGGTCGCGGAAGCTCCAGCGGGCGCCGGAGGCCCCGTCGACCAGCGCGGGGCGGGAGCCGTACCGGGCGGCCAGGTCGCCCAGCATGCGCCCGAAGGTCTCTCCCCGCCAGTAGCCGGCGGCCCGGTAGCGGGCGGCGACGTCCTCAGGCCAGTGCATCGCCGCTCACCCCCAGCGCGCGCAGCATGGTGCGGAACTTGGCGGAGGTCTCGGCGAGCTCCAGGGCGGGGTCGGAGCCGGTCACGATCCCGGCGCCCGCGTACAGCCGCAGCGTGCGCTCCTCGATCTCGGCGCAGCGGATGGCCACCGCCCACTCGCCGTCGCCGGTCGCGTCGGTCCAGCCGACCATGCCGGTGTAGAAGCCCCGGTCGAACGGCTCCAGCTCCTCGATCGCCTCCCGGGCCGCCTGCCGGGGCGTCCCGCACACGGCGGGGGTGGGGTGCAGCGCGCGGGCGAGGGCGAGGACGGGGACGCCGGGGTCGCGCAGCACGCCGGTGACGCGCGTGGACAGGTGCCACATCGTCTCGGTGGAGGTCAGCTCGGGTGCGGCGGGCACGTGCAGCTCGGCGCAGTACGGCCGCAGCGCCTCGGCCACCGCGTCCACCACCAGACGGTGCTCGTGCAGGTCCTTGGCCGAGGCGGACAGCTCCTCGGCCCTGCGGCGGTCCTCGGCCGGGTCGGCGCTGCGGGCGGCCGAACCGGCCAGCGGGTTGGAGATCACACTCCGGCCCCGGCGGGAGACGAGCAGTTCGGGGCTGGCGCCGACGAGCGCGCGCCCGCCGGGCAGCGGGGCTGCGAAGCAGTGGCCGTGGCCGAGGAGGGGACGCAGCAGGGCGTGCGGGTCGAGGGGGCCGTCGGAGACGAGTTCGAGCGTCCTGGCGAGCACCACCTTGTCGAGGCGACCGGCCGCCATGTCCTCCAGCGCGCGCCGTACCGCCTTGAGGTAGTCGTCGGGGTGCGGGACGGGCCGCACCCGCCAGTTGCCGGGCTCGGAGGTCCCGGCCGGGGCGCCGGGGCCCACCGGTCCCGACCAGGAGGCGGCCTCCGGGACGATCAGGCCGGCCGCGCCGCCGAACCCGACCGCCCCGGCCGCCACCTCGTCCGGGCCCAGCGCCGCGGTCACCCGCTCGGGCAGGGTGCCGAGGTCGCCGCCGAGGACGGCGCGCGTGCCGCGGGTCAGCAGCGTGCCGCCGGATGAGGAGAAGAACACCGACTCGCCGTGTTCGTACCCCGCGAGGGGATCCACAGCGGTTGTCAGCAGTGACATCGAAATCCAATCTCGTCAGGCGCGGAGAGTCGCGCCACCGTCCACCAGGAGGTCGTGCATGGTGATGTGCCGGGCCCGGTCGGAGACCAGGAAGAGCACGGCGTCGGCGATGTCGCGGGGGTCGGCGACGCGGCCGAGGGGGATGCCGACCCGGAAGGCTGCGGGGTCGCCGTCGAGGGTGGCCTCGCGCGCGCCGGCGGGGTCCGTGCCCTCCCACAGGGCGCGCAGCATGGAGGTGTCGGTCGAGCCCGGCGAGACCACGTTGCAGCGGATCCCGTGGCGGGACAGCTCCAGGCCCAGGCACCGGGTGAACATGGACGCGGCCGCCTTGGAGGCGGCGTAGGCGGCCATGCCGATCCTCGGCACCGAGGCGGCGTTGGACCCCACGGTGACGATCGCGCCGCGCCGCCGGGGGGTCATCCGGCGGGCCACCGCCCTGGACACGTGGAAGACGCCGTCGGCGTTGACCGCGAAGGTCTGCCGCCACCGGTCGTCGGCGGTCTCCCCGACCTGGCCGGGCAGCAGCACGCCCGCGACGTTGACGAGGATGTCGACCGGTCCCAGGTCTCGCTCCACGGCCGCGACCGTCTCCTCGACCGCGGCGGGATCCCGCACGTCCAGGGTGTACGGCACCGCGCCCCCGGACGCCGCACCCTCGGGTGCCGTGCCCCCGGACATCGTGCTCCCGGATGCTGTGCCCCCGCTCGCCGGCTGCGGCGTCGTGTCCGTTCCGTCCGCCGGCCGCAGGGCCGTGTCCGCCTCCCGTCCGGTCGTCCACAGGTCGGCGGCGGCGACCCGCGCCCCCGCCGTGGTCAGGGCCTCGCACACCGCCGCCCCGATGCCTCGTGCCGCGCCGGTCACCAGGGCGACCCGGCCTACGATCCCGTCCACTCCTCGCCTTCCGCTCAAATTAGGTAAACCTAAATTAGGTTAGCCTTGCCTAATTTGATACGTCCGCCATGATCTGTCAAGCCGGATCTCTGACAGGTGAGCTCCGGCCCTGGTGAGGGCACGGGTAAGTAACGGGGACCTCCGGCGGCGTGACGTCACCGGCCGGGGCCTTACGGCACACCCGATACGGCTGTCGGAACGCGGGCCGGTGCTCCGGTCTTCAGAGCGGAGAGCGCGTCAAGGGTGGAGATCGTGCACCGAGTCCCGCGCGGGGGAAGCCGGAGGGGACGGCAGGGAGAGGCGTTCCTGCTCCTCCTGGACGATCCGGCGGGCCAGGGACTGCTCGGAGATGTCCACGGCGTCGGGGGTGGCGGCGGCGACGTCGCTGTGGCGGGCGTAGTCGTCGAACAGGCGGGTCTTGGCGCCGAGGATCTCCAGCATGCGCTGGTCGACGCTGTCGGCCACCAGCAGGCGGTGCACCTGGACCTTGCGGACCTGGCCCATGCGGTGGGCCCGGGCCACCGCCTGGCTCTCGATGGTCGGCTTGACCTGGGGCTCGCACAGGATCACGACGGAGGCGGCCTGGAGGTTGAGGCCGATCCCGCCCGCCTGGATCTGGCCGAGCAGCACCGCGTGCCCGGACACGGAGGTGAACTCGTCGATGATCTGCTGCCGCCCGGCGGGGGTGACGTCCCCGGCGATCGGCCCGTGCGCCCGCCCGCCGAGCGCCTGGCCGACGACGGTCAGGACGTCGCGGAAGTGGGAGAAGACCACGACCTTCAGGCCGTTGGCCGCCGCCTCGGCCACGAGCTCGCGCAGCCGCTGCAGCTTGGCCGACTTCTCGGGCACGGCGTAGGCGGCGCGGCGCATCGCCATGAAGTTCCCCGCGGCCACGGCCTCGCGGTAGGCGGCCAGGTCCGCCGCGCTGAACTCCTCCCACTCCTCCACCTCGACCAGGTCGGGCAGCTCGGTGAGGACGTCCTGCTGGTTGCGGCGCAGGTAGACCGGGGCGACGGTGCGCCGGAACGTCCGGGGGCCCGTCAGGGTGTTGTTGCGCTGGACATCGGACAGCAGGCCGGGCCGCAGGTGGTCGACCAGGTTGCGGAACTCCGCGACGCGGTTCTCCATCGGGGTGCCGGTCAGGAAGAGCACCCGGTCGACGCGCCCGCACCAGGCGGCGACGGCGCGGGACCTGCGGGTCTGCGGGTTCTTGACGTAGTGCGCCTCGTCGACCACGACCATCGCGACCGCGACGTCCGCCGGGACCTCCAGGCGGTGCAGGGTGTCGATCGTGGTCACGGCGACGCCGCCGGTGCGGATCCACTCGGCCAGGGCCATGAGGCGGTCGGGGCCGTGCACGGGGTAGGCCCGCAGTCCGCTGCGGTTCTCGATCTCCCGCAGCCAGTTGATCAGGACGCTGGCCGGGCAGGCCACCAGGAAGTGCGTCGCGCCGCGGGCCCGAAGGTGCGCCATGGCCGCGATGGCCTGCACGGTCTTGCCGAGCCCCATCTCGTCGCCCAGGATCACCCGGCGCTGGACGAGCGCGAAACGGGCGCCGAAGGACTGGTAGCCGCGCAGGGAGACCCGCAGATGGGTGTCGTCGAGCTCCTGCGCCTTGACCCGCGAGGCGATGTCGTCGGGCAGGAAGCCCTCGGAGGCGGCGTGGTCGGGCTCGGAGACGGCGATCTCGCCGAGGACGCCGTAGTACTCGGGGGCGCGCAGCTCGAAGTCGATCCACGCCTCGTCCTCGGAGGGCAGGGGGCGCAGCAGGTCCGTGGTGGCCTGGGCGAGGAGCAGTTCGAGCTCGGCCTCCCGCGCCTCGTCGAGCACGGCCCTGATCTGGGAGACGGCCTCGCGGGCCCGCTGCCGGGCCTTCCCGCCGGAGAGCAGCATCCGCAGCCGCCCGCCCGCGGGCCGCGCCTGGGGAAGGAGCGGGAGCAGCCTCTTGCCGAGCGCTCCGGCGCCCTCCCGCGCGCGGGCCAGATCGGGGCCCGCGACCACCAGGCGGTACAGGGCGACCAGCAGCGCGGAGGTCTCGGGGTCGCGCCGGTCGGGGTCGATCCGGACGGCGACGGTCTCCCGCGCGGCCCGCGCGATCTGCCGGGCGGCGGCGTGCACCTGACCGGCGGTGTGCGCCCCGACTCCCGGCAGAAGGTGGAGCTCGTACGGCGTGGCGTCCAGCACGCGCAGGACCGTCCCGTAACCCGCCTGCTCCAGGGCCCCCAGCCGCAGCCGCCCCCCGGTGACGTCCTTCAGCCGCGCGACGGGGATCGAGCCGAGCTCGTCCCGGGCCCGGTTCACCCGCAGCTCCGCCACCGCCTCGCGCACCGCGGCGCGGGCCCGCTCGTCGTCGTCCAGCAACCCGCGGGCCGCGGCCAGCAGCGCGTCGGCCTTCGACAGCAGGGCTCTGACCTGGCGGGGCGCGAGTGGGTCGGTCCTGTGCACGGTCGCGTCCACGCCACACCCCTTCTCCGCCCGCCGGCCGGACATTCGAAAATGTTACCGATCGGGCCCCTGCGAGTGGTGAAACGTGGCGATATGGCCATCACGATCAGGGTCGTCACGACCCGTCGAGCGAGAGGGGGAAGGAGACCGGGCCGCCGGAGGTGCGGACGGTCACCGTACCGCCGGAGCAGGTGATCTCCGGGTCGCCCGCGCCGGGGACGATGAGGGTCAGCACGGCCCGCGCCGGAGGGGAGAGCACCGTCGCCGCCCGCGCCGTCCTGAGGTGCCCGGTCGCGATCTCCCGGTGCTCCACCGCCTGGCCGCCGACCGGCAGGCCCGAGGGGAAGGCGAGCTGGGCCAGGGTCACCCGCCAGTCCCCGTCGGCCAGCACCACCCGGCCGTCGTGCCCGCCGGCCACGGTGAGCGACGGGGCGAAGTGCCACAGGCTGCGCAGCGCCGATCCGGCCGGGACCGCGTCGAGCACGGCCATCAGGTCGGCGCCGTGGCCGACCAGGACGGTGCGGGTGCGGCCGACGCCGTAGGCGTCGTCGGTGAGCCGGTAGCACTGCCGGTCCGCGGCGACGGACGAGCCCACCAGACGCGTCGCCGTACCCTCCCGGAAGCCCGCGCCCACCACGACGGGGACGTTGTGCGCCTCCGGGGAGATCGTCCACTCCCGGTACGGCGTGCGCTCGTAGGAGTGGAAGCCCGCCTCCACCAGGATGCCCCGGCCCTGGGCCCGGTAGGTGACGCCCAGGTGGTCCTCGTGGCCGTGGAGCCTGCGGCCGGGGCCGAACCTGATCGAGTAGTACGCCGAGTCCGGGTCGTCCCAGGCGGTCCTGCCGAAGACGTATCCGGCGTCGAAGACCTTGACGGTGTCCTGCGGGCGCGGCAGGTGCGGCGGGCGGGTGTCGGCCGGGCTGTCGCCGATCGGGACCAGGCGGCCGTCGGGCTGGGTGGCGTGGCAGATGTAGGCCTCCAGCGACCGGCGCCGGGCGGCGAGACCGGGCGGGACCGCGGCCCCGCACCGCTCGATCGTCTCCAGCGCCACGCCGAGCCGCCGGTGGACGTAGAGGCCGTAGCGCGGGGCCTGCTCGTGCAGCACGCCCTGCGCGTCGATGGAGATCTCCGCCGATTCGGCCATCCGCCGGATCGCCAGGTCCCTCCAGGCCGCGTGACCGAGGCGGCAGCCGACGGTCAGCAGCGCGACGTCCTGGTCGAGGCCGTGGTTGTGCCCCTGCCTGTACCGCGCCGGGTCGGCCAGGATCTCGCCGTGCCGTACGAGGCTGTCACGCAGCCAGGCGGCCCGGACGTGCGCGCTGAGGCACACCAGCGCCGGGGCGCGCAGCGCGACCGGGTGCTCGGCCCAGGCCCAGGGACTGACGCCCTTCCCGCCGAGGGGGTTGCTCCGCACCCAGTCCGCGGCGATCGCGGCGGCCCGGTCGAGGAACTCCCGGTTCCCCGTGCGCTCGTACTCCGTCACCAGGCTCACCGTCCAGCGCAGCGCGTGCAGGTTGAGCGCCCAGGACCGGCTCTGGTGCGGGTCTGTCCGCCAGTCGACGTCCCCGGTGCCCAGCTCCACGGGCGGGAGCCCGGCGAACGCGACCCGGCCCCGCATGATCTCGTCCGCCTTGACCGCGGGGAAGCCCCCGGCCACGCAGATCGCGGGTCCGTCGCCGGCCGGGAAAGGAGGTACGGCGGGCCGCCCCGCCCGACCGGTGAGGGGGGCGAGCAGCGTGGCGATGTTTTTGAACAAGCACTTGCTCCAATCGGAGGCGTGGAGGGCTCGGGCGCTCACCGGTCGCGGGCATGGGTCACCCGGGCACGGGGCGCCTGAGGAACGGCGTGCGGGGGGCGGCGGAGGGCCCGTGGAGGTCCGCGCGGACAGATTCGGTCCGGGCGGACCGGAAGATCACCCGGCGAGGGGCCGGGGAAGGGTCCGGAGAGGGGCTGGGGGAGGCGTTACCAGCGGTCCGGGAGGGGCGCGGAAGGCCGGAGAGGGTTCACGGGAGACCGGGAGGGGCCGGTTCGTCGTCCGTCCAGCCCGCCGACAGGACCACCTCGACCCGGTCGCCCGTGCTCCCCGGCAGGCCGGTGAGGGTGGAGGACAGCACCTGGGAGTCCCGGGGATCGATGATCAGCGTCCTGCGCACGGCCCCGCCGGCGCGCAGGTCGAAGGAGAACGCCACCCCCCGGCGGCCCCGCTCGTCGGAGGTCTCGCCCAGATAACGGACGTTCGGCAGGTCCGCCAGGGCCCGGTAGGCCGCCGCCCGCACGGCCGGCGGCGACGGCTTGCTCCACAACAGACCGCTGAGCGCGTCGGCGACCATCCCGTCGAGCGCCCCGGACGCGAGGTCCCCCGGGCCCGCCGTGTCCTCCGGGCCGGCCGTGTTCCCCGGGCCGGCCGTGTTCTTCGGACTCGCCGTGTTCTCCGTGCCCGCCGTGTCCTCCGGGTTCTCCGTGCCGTCGTCCGCGGTCCCGGCCGTCGCGGCCTCCTGACGTACCACCGCGCTCACCCAGTCCCTCAGCGCCGCGGCGTCGGACGGGAGCGCCTGGATCTGCTCGAAGGTCAGCTCGCGGCCCGCCATGCTGAACGGCACCCTGCCGGTCGCCGCCTCGAGCCGTCCCCTCTGCGGGGCCGTCGACAGCACGGACCCCTGGCTCGACCAGGTGGCAGGGGAGCCGTCACGCCGCCAGGCCGCCTCGTCGGCCGCGCTCCGCGGCTGCGCCCCCAGCGTCCGGGAGCCCGACCAGACCCGGCCGTCCCCGGCGACCCACTGCTCGGTGAGGCGCGACTCCACCAGCCAGTAGCGGTTGGCGCCCCGCCCGAGCCGCTCCGGGTGCGTCTCCCGGTACAGCTTCCTGACCCGCCAGTACGCTCCGCCCGCCGCGGGCTCGGACGCGGCCGTGCTCGCCGCCGCGAGCAGGACCGACCGCCCGGAGACCGTCGTGACCGGCGCCCGTGACTCCGGGACCTGCGATCCCGGGAGCTGTGATCCCGGTGCCCGCGACCCGGGGGCCTGCGGTCCCGCGGCCCCGGTCCCCGGCGCCCCGGCAGTTCCCGGGACCACGGCCGCCACCGCCACCGCCACCGCCGCGGCCACTGCGGCGAGCCCGGCCACGGCCGGCGCCCACGGCAGTCGTGGACGGCGCCGCCGCAGGGATCCGGCCTCCACCCGGGCGCGCACCTTGGCCCTCACCCTGGCCTTGAGGAACGGGTCGGCCTGCGGCTCGCCGTACAGTTCGCGGAGGGCCTCGACCTCATCCACGGGCGGCCTCCTCCGGGTCGAGCATCGGGTTGCTGCCGCCCAGCGCGGCGCGCAGCTTCTTCCTGGCCCGGTTCAGCCGGGAGCCGACGGTGCCGTACGGGATGTCCAGGGCCGTGGCGATCTCCTCGTGGCTCAGCCCGGCCAGGGCCACCAGCAGCACCACGTCGCGCTCCCGCCGGTCGAGCCCCGCCACGGCCGCCGCCAGGCTCGGCCGCAGGCTCTCCGCGCTGACCCGCGCGGTGACGCGCTCCTCGTGCCCGGGGGCGTCGGCGTCCGGGCCGTGGCGCCCGAGCGCCCGCAGGGTGCGCACCTCGACGCGGCGGTGCCTGCCGACGAGGTTGGTGGCGATGCCGTACAGCCACGCCCGCACGCTCGCGCGGGCCGGATCGTAGGACGCCCGCTTGCGGAAGGCGGTCAGGAAGGTCTCGGCGACGATGTCCTCCGCGTGGTCGGGCCCGAGCCGCTGGGCGACATAGCGGTGGATCTCCCCGAAGTAGCCGTCGAAGACCGCGCCGAACCGCTCGGGATCGTCGAGCGAGCCGAACCCGGCCATGAAATCCTCCCCGGCCTCCCCGGCCCCCGTGTCCTGCCGGGCCTGCACGCCCTGCCCGGCCCGGGACAGCGCGGTCACGATGGTCTCCCCGTCATGGACACCCTCTCGAAAGCGAACGGCGGTCGTCTCTTATCACCCGATCCGCCGGATCACTTTCACGACGCCCCGCCGCGGCGCCGGGGAGTCGCCGACCCGACCGTTCCGGGCACGGAATGTCGGGCCCGGTGGGATGGGGCTCGCCTAGCGTGGGTGCACGGGAGGACCGAGTGCTGGAACGGCTGAACAGGGCCATGGAGTACATCGAGCAGCATCTCGATGGGCAGATCGAGACGGCCGAGCTGGCGCGGATCGCCGTCACCTCGGAGTACCACTTCCGGCGGCTGTTCTCCGCGCTGGCCGGGATGCCGCTCTCGGAGTACATCCGCCGCAGGCGGCTCACCGTGGCCGGGGCGGAGGTCCTCGCGGGCGAGGAGACGCTGCTCGACATCGCGCTGCGCCACGGCTACGGCTCGGGCGAGGCGTTCGCCCGCGCCTTCCGCGCCGTGCACGGAGTCGGCCCCGGCGAGGCCCGGCGGCGCGGCGCGGCGCTGTACGCCCAGCCGCGGATGTCCTTCCGCCTCATCGTCGAAGGGAGCAGCGGCATGCGATATCGGATCGTGGAGAAAGAGGAGTTCCGCCTGGTGGGCAGGAAGGCACGCGTCCCCCTCGTCCACGAGGGGATGAATCCGGCGATCGTCGCCTTCATCCGGAGCATCGACCAGGAGACCCTGCGGCTCCTGGAGAGCCTCTCCGACCAGGAGCCCCGCGGGATCGTCAACGTGAGCGACAACCTCGCCGGCAGCCGTGCGGAGGGCACGGAGCTGGACTACTACCACGCCGTGGTGACCGGTGCCGAGGTGCCCGAGGGCATGGACAGCCGCGCCGTCCCGGCGGGGACGTGGGCGGTCTTCGAGAGCTCGGGGCCGTTCCCGCAGGCGGTCCAGTACCTCTGGCGGGACGTGTTCACGCAGTGGTTCCCCTCCAACCCGTACCGGAGCAGGCCCGGCCCCGAGATCTCGCGCACGCGGCTCTCGCCGGACGGCAAGGAGGCGGAGTCCGAGATCTGGATCCCGGTGGAGCCCGCCGGGAAGTGATCCCGGACGGGACCGGGCCCGCCGGCGGGGGTCAGGAGCCGCCGCGGTGGACGATGAAGCTCAGGGCGGTGCTCTGGCGGCCCAGGCGGGAGTCGTAGGCCGTGACCCGGATGTGGTCCGCGGGGTGGTCCGCGCGGCAGGCCAGGACCTTCCGGAGGGCGTGGGCGGGATCGTCGAGGTCGAACATCGGCATGCCGTACATCTCCCAGAAGGTGTTGCGCGGCCGGGGATCGTCGGTGTGCTCGACCGCGACCGCGTAGCCCCGGTCCGTCGCGCAGGCCAGCTGGGCGGTGATCTCGTCGTCGGTGAGGTCGGGGAGGTAGGAGAAGGCTCCCTGGGTGATCCGGGGCGGCGGGGCCGCCGGGGAGGGAGGCGTGGGGGAGGTCATCGGACGGGCTCCTCACCGGGGGTGGCGGGGTCGGGGACGTCGGTGGAGGCGTAGTCGAACTCGACCGCTCCCCAGGTGTCGAGGGCGGCGGCCAGCTCGGGGGAGTGCTTGGCGGCCGACCGCAGGATGTCCGGTCCCTCGGCGGCGAGGTCGCGGCCCTCGTTGCGGGCCTTGACCACGGCCTCCAGCGCGACCCGGTTGCCGGTGGCCCCGGCGGCGACCCCCATGGGGTGGCCGATGGTGCCGCCGCCGAACTGCAGGACCACGTCCTCGCCCAGGTGGTGGACGAGCATGTGCATCTGCCCGGCGTGGATGCCGCCGGAGGCGACCGGCATCACCCCGGGCATCGAGCCGTAGTCCTGGTCGAACAGCAGGCCGTCGCCGATGCCGTGGGCGGCGGCCCGGCAGGTGGTGTAGTAGCCGCGGGTGGCCGAGACGTCGCCTTCGAGCTTGCCGACCACGGTCCCGGCGTGGATGTGGTCGACGCCGAGCAGGCGGCACCACTTGGCGACCACCCGGAAGCTCACGCCGTGGTTCTTCTGCCGGGTGTAGGTCGAGTGCCCGGCCCGGTGCAGGTGCAGCAGCACGCCGTTGTCGCGCGCCCACTTCGCCATGGAGCCCATCGCGGTGAACCCCACGGTCAGGTCGATCATGATGATCGGGCTGCCGAGCTCCCTGGCCGTCTCGGCCCGCTCGTACATCTGCTCCATCGTGGCCGCGGTGCAGTTCAGGTAGTGGCCCTTGATCTCGCCGGTGCGCTCCTCGGCTTTGCGCACGGCCTCGCTGACGAACAGGAAGCGGTCGCGCCAGCGCATGAACGGCTGGGAGTTGATGTTCTCGTCGTCCTTGGTGAAGTCGAGGCCGCCGCGCAGCGCCTCGTAGACGACCCTGCCGTAGTTGCGCGCCGACAGGCCCAGCTTCGGCTTGACGGTCGCGCCGAGCAGCGGCCTGCCGTACTTGCCGAGCAGTTCCCGCTCCATCACGATCCCGTGCGGCGGGCCCTGGAAGGTCTTGACGTAGGCCAGCGGGATCCGCATGTCCTCCAGGCGCAGCGCCCTGACCGCCTTGAACCCGAAGACGTTGCCGATGATCGAGGAGGTGAGGTTGGGGATCGAGCCCTCCTCGAACAGGTCGATGTCGTAGGCGACGTAGGCGACGTACTCGTCGTCCCGAACCCGGTCGACCCGGTAGGCCTTGGCCTGGTAGTGCCGGTAGTCGGTCAGCCGGTCGGTCCACACCACCGTCCACGTGGCGGTGGACGACTCGCCCGCGACCGCGGCTGCGGCCTCCTCGGGCGTCACGCCCGGCTGCGGGGTGATGCGGAAGGCGGCCAGGACGTCGGTGTCCTTCGGGACGTAGTCCGGGTCGTAGTAACCCAGCTCGGCGTAGGGGACGACCCCGGTGCTCAAACGGTTGTGTGCCATGCCTTCACGGTCGGCGCGTTCCGTGAAACCGTCTATGGAGAATCCGCCGAGGACCATCAAGGAAAGCCTTGACACTCACCCAGCTGCGCACCTTCCTGGCGGTGGCCGAGACCGGCTCCGTGCGCGCCGCCGCCCAGCGGCTGTACGTCACCCAGTCGGCGGTCTCGGCCGCGCTCGTGGCCCTGCAGAGGTCCCTGGGCCTTCAGCTGGTACGGCCCGCGGGACGCGGGCTGCGGCTCACCGAGGCGGGCGAGGTGTACGCCGGATACGTACGGCGCGTGCTCGGCCTGCTGGAGGAGGCCCGTACGGCCGCCGCGGGCGAGGCCGACCCCGGGCGGGGCCGGGTCAGGGTGGCGGCGGTGACCACTGCGGGCGAGGAACTGCTGCCGTCGTTGCTGGCCGGGTTCCGGGCCCGCCATCCGGGGGCGGGGATCACTCTGGAGGTGGGCAACCGGGAGCGGGTGCACGCCCTGCTGGCCGCGCACGAGGTGGACCTGGTGTTCGGCGGGCGTCCCCCGGAGTCCGGGGCGTTCGAGGGGATCGCGGTGCTCGCCGTACGGCGCAACGAGCTGACGGTGGTCACGTCGGAGGGCACGGCGCCGGAGAACGCCGTGCCGGAGAACCCGGAGAGCGGCGCGGCGGGGAAGCCGGGATCCGGGGGTACGGCGGGCGGCCCCGGGGGCGCGGACCCCGTGCGGTGGCTGGGCCGGCGGACCTGGCTGCTGCGCGAGCCCGGCTCCGGCACCCGGGCCACCACCGAGGCCCTCCTGGAAGGGCTCGGCATCACCCCCCGGACCCTGACGATCGGCTCCAACGCCGCCGTCCGCGCGTCCGTCCGGGCCGGTCTCGGCGTCACCCTCCTGTCCCGCGACGCCATGACCGGGGACATGGTGGAGATCCGCACACCGCTGACGCCGATCCGGCGCGACTGGCACCTGATCGCCCACCGGGGGCCGCTCCCGGCCACCACCCGGCTCCTGGTCGAGCACGTCCGGAGCAGCGGCTGGCGGGCCGCCTCAGCCTGAGGCGGCCCCGGAGGGCCCGGAGCCGTGATCGGGCAGCAGATCGTGCCAGCCGCGTTCGACCGACCGGCGGCACCGTACGGGGTCGTCGCCCGCGTCGGTGAACAGGGCGGTCAGCAGCGGCACGCCGTGGGCGAGCGCCTGGCGGGGCAGCGGGCCGGTCGCGACCAGTGAGGCCAGCCCGTGGCCGACGGTCCAGCTCTGGGTGGCCAGCTCCAGCGGGTCGACGTCGTCGCGGAAGCGGCCGGAGGCCGTGGCCCGTTCGACGCCGCGGACCAGGCAGTGCAGCGTGTCGTCCGCGGCGGCGGCGTCCTCCAGGTCGAACGCGGCGTCGAACATGACCCGGTAGAGATCGGGGACGGCCAGGGCGTTGGACAGGTACGCGGCGCCGAGGGCGGCCAGGTCGCGCACCGGATCCGCCGACGGCGAGACCTCGGCGAGCCGGACCGCCAGGCGGGTGAACCCCTCCTGGCGCACGGCCTTCCACAGGCCGTCCATGCCGCCGAAGTAGGTGTAGACGGCCATGGTCGAGACGCCGGTCCCGGCCACCAGCGAGCGGAGTGTGACCGGCTCCCGGGCGGCGAGCGTCTGCGCGGCCCGGTCGATCAGCAGCGAGCGGACCGCGGGATCCTTCACCCTCACCATGGCGCCACAATACATAACGTTGCTATGTTTTGAGGAGTGCCGAACCGCCTGCGGTGCCCGACCGCCTGCGCCGAACCGAGCCGAACCGAGGAGCGGACATGACCGTGAAGCTGGTCAACCCCGACGGACTGCCGAAGCCCGAGGTCTACCGTCAGCTGTCGATCGCCACCGGGTCCAAACTGGTGTTCCTGGCGGGCCAGGTGGCCCGCGACGCCGAGGGGCGGCCGGTCGGCGGAGGAGACCTGGCCGCCCAGGTCGAGCAGGCCTACCTCAACATCGGCACCGCCCTGGCCGGGATCGGCGCGTCCTTCGACGACGTGGCCAAGCTGACCGTCTACGTCGTCGACTGGACGCCGGACAAGATGCCGCTGCTGGGAGAGGGCGTCGCGCGGGCGGCGGCGAAGATGGGCGTCGACCCGGTCAAGCCGATCACTCTCCTGGGCGTCGCGGCGCTGGGCGAGCCCGACCTGCTGGTCGAGGTCGAGGCCACCGCGGTCGTCGACTGACCAGGACGGCTCGACTGACCAGGACGGCTCGACTGGCCCGGGCCGCCCGACGGTCAGGGGGCGCCCTTCACCGGGATGACGACCCGGAGCAGGGTGCCCGAGCCCCGGTGGCTGTGCACCTCCAGACGCCCGCCGAGCAGCTCGGCGCGCTCGCGCATGCCGCCCAGGCCGTAGCCGGTGGAGGCGGGAGGCCTGGCCGGGCGGGAGGGGTCGAAGCCGACGCCGTCGTCCTCGATCTCCAGCTCGATCTCGTCGTTCCGCACGGCCAGGCTGATCACGGCGGACCGGGCGCCTGAGTGCCTGGCCACGTTGGACAGGGCCTCCTGGGCGACCCGGTAGATCGCGGTCTCGACGTGCTCCGGCAGGCGTACGGGGGTCAGGTCCACCTCGACCGTCAGCTGCGGGAAGGACCGGGCCAGGCTGGCCAGGCTGGCGGGCAGGCCGAGGTCGTCGAGCACCGGGGGACGCAGGCCCTCGATGGCGGACCTGGTCTCGGCCAGCGCGTCCTCGGCCAGCAGCCGCGCCCGCCTGATCTGCTCCACCGCCGCGGCGCTCGACCCGCCTCCTGCGGCGCCCGGCCCGTCCTCCGCCGCCTCCGCGCCTCCCGTGGCTTCCGTGGCTTCCGTGAGCCGGTCCCCCTCCTGCGCGGGCCGCGGTGTGAGCACGTCCAGGGCGGCGGACAGGTGGTAGGACAGGCTGACGATGCGCTGGCTGATCCCGTCGTGGATCTCCCCGGCGAGGCGGCGCCGTTCGGCCTCCTGGGCGAGGACGACGCGCTCGGCGAAGCGCTCCATCGCCTCCTCGCGTTCGGCCAGGCGCCGGTGCAGGCGGGCGTTCTCGATGGTCCCGGCGATCAGGCCGCCCACGGAGTGCAGGAGCTCGACGTCGGCGTAGCTGAACACCCGGCGGGCCCGGGTGTGGACGTTGAGCACGCCGACCAGGTGGCCGGGCCGGGTGGCGATCGGGACCGAGCACATCGAGGTGAAGTCCTCGCCCCGCAGCTCGGGGATGTACTTGTAGCGGGGGTCGGAGAGCTTGTCGTCGTCGATGACCACCGGCCTGCCGTAGGCCGCCACCCAGCCGGCCACGCCCTCGCCCAGGTCCAGCTCGATCCGCCCGGCCAGCTCGTCGAAGGGCGGGGTGGCGCCGCGCAGGACGAGCCGCCGGCCGGTGTCGTCGAGGAGGTGGACGAAGCAGATGTCGGTCTCGGTCGTCTCGGTCACCAGCGCGGCCACGCCCTGGACGATCTCCCCCAGGTCGAGCCCGGTGGAGATCGTCTCGATGATCCGGGAGAGCAGCCTGGCCTCCCGCTCGGGATCCGTCAGCCCGAGGCGGCTCACCGGGGCCCCGCCCCGCACGGGCGTCCCGCTCCCGGGCCGCTCAGCGGAACACCCCCTCGCGCAGGGCGGTGGCCACCGCCGTGACCCGGTCGTTGACGCCGAGCTTGCGGTAGATGCCGCGGGTGTGGCTCTTGACGGTCTCCTCGCTGACCGTCAGGCGGGCCGCGATGCCCTTGTTGGTCAGGCCCGACACCATCAGGGCCAGGACCTCGCTCTCGCGCTGGGTGAGGCCGAGGTGGGCCCCCGGCCAGAACTCCCCGGCGTGCAGGCGGGCGGCCGACAGGGCGATGCGGCCGGCCAGCATCGGGGCGATCAGCACCTCGCCGGCGGCGATCCTGGTCAGAGCGCCGACCAGCTCCGCGCCGGTCACGTCCTTGAGCAGGAACCCGGAGGCGCCGAGCCGCAGGGCCTGGTAGACGTACTGCTCGTCGTCGTAGACGGTCATGAAGACGACCAGGCAGCCGGGCCGGGCGCGCAGGATCCGCGCGCAGGCGTCCAGGCCGCTCTCACCGCGCAGCCGTACGTCGAGCAGGACCAGGTCGGGCTCATGGGCCATGACCGCCTTGACGGCCCCGTCGGTGTCACGGGCCTCCGCGACGATCTGCACCTGGTCCCGGTAGGACCCCAGCATGGCCCGCAGGCCGTCGTGGACCATCTCGTGGTCGTCGACGGTCAGCAGCCGGAGCGGCGGACTCCTCATGCGCCAAAGGTACGAAAAATGCTGGCGTTTAAGGATCCCCCGGTACCTCCCCCGGATGGGGGAGGGCGGTTACCGGATCGCGACATACCGTCCGGGTGACGCCCCCCACCTTGCGGAAGTGAGACAGCCGATGCCTCACAAGCTGATGCGGATGCGCCGGGCAGAGTCGTTGCGGCCCGCCATGCTGGCGATCGCCGGTGACAGCGCGGCGGGGAAGACGACCATCACGCGCGGCCTGACCGAGGCGCTGGGAGCGGACCGGAGCACCGCGGTCTGCGTGGACGACTACCACCGCTACGACCGGGAGGAACGCGGCGGGCTGCCGCTCACCCCGCTCCACCCCGCCTGCAACCACGTGCAGATCATGGAGCAGCACCTGCAGCTGCTGGCCATGGGCCAGCCGATCCTCAAACCCGTCTACGACCACCGCGACGGCTCCCTGGTACGGCCCCGCCTGGTCGAACCGCGCGATCTGGTGATCGTGGAAGGGCTGCTCCCGCTCCACACCAAGCTGGCCAGGGCCTGTTTCGACGTGACGGTCTATCTCGATCCGCCGGAGCCGATCAGGCGCGAGTGGAAGATCACCAGGGACATCCGGCAGCGCGGCTACACGCGGGAGCAGGTGCTGACCGAGCTGGCCAGACGCGAGGCGGACTCGGCGGCCTTCGTCCGCCCCCAGCAGCGCGAGGCGGACATCGTGGTCCGCTTCGAGCGGATCGAGGGCCGCGAGAACCGGTCGCTGTCGGCGACGCTGCTGCTCCGGCCCACGATCCGGCACCCGAACTTCGCCCAGATCCTGTCCAGGGCGACCACCTCGGCGGTCCATCTCAAGCTCACCCGCGACTCCGACGGCGGGCCGGTGGACGCCCTGCACATCCACGGGTACGCCGACCCGCTGGAGGCCGACGTCGTGGCCAAGGCGATCTGGCACGACCTGGGCGTGCCCGAGCCGCTGCCCGTCTGCCTCGGTCTCATGGAGGACGGCTCACGCAACGAACCCCTGCGGATCACCCAGCTCATCCTGCTGCACCACCTGATCCGCGCGGGCGTGTGGCGCCTGCCCGACGAGTGACCCGGCCGGACGGGTGACCGTCCCGATCACCCGGCCCGGTCTCACGCGTCCCAGTCGATCGCCAGCTTCTGAGGGTCCTCCGCGGCGATCCGCACGGGAAGGGAGGTGCCCGGCAGGGTCCGGTGCAGGTGGGCCACGGGCACGCGGTGGCCGATCCGCACCTCGTACGGCGCGCGCCCGTCGTCCGGGGTCACCCGCAGCACGAACCCCACGATCGGGTCGCCGTTGTCGGCGGTCATGCCGTCCATGGAGAAGGTGCCCAGCACCGTGGCGGCGCCCGGCAGGCCCCGGGCGATCAGCTCGGCCGCGGACAGGTGCTCACCGGGCTCCGGGGCGCCGTACCCCGGCGCGCGGCTCCAGTCGACCGCCACCCGGTGCGGGGCGTCCGGGTCGATCCGCACGGACAGCAGGGCGCCGGGCAGCACGGCCCCCACCAGCAGCCGGGGAAGGGTCTCGCGGTGCGCGAGGCGGTAGGGCACCGCGCCGTCGCGGTGCACCTCCAGCTCGAAGGCGACCAGGGGCAGGCCGTTCACGGTCACCCCGGTGTCCGTCATCGAGATCACCACGGCGGTCGCGGAGGTCCCGGAGGCGAGCAGGTCGTCGTTCCCCCGGGCCATCTCCTGCGCCATGCTGAAGACTCCCTTGAGCCCGGGGCCCGCCTGCGCCTCGAACACGGACATCGCCTGGCCGAAGGCCGCGTTGTGGAAGGACCACGCCGCCGCGAACGATCCCGACATCAGCAGGATCATCCCCGAGACGAAGGCCGGCACCGCCCAGCCGGGCATGGGCCACATGGTCATCCCGGTGACCCCCGCGACGAGCAGGGCGGCACCGCCGGCCGAGACGCCCAGACCAATCCTCTTCATCGGTCCCATCGAGGTTCTCCAGTCCCATGTGTACGTCGTGTCATCGTGACGGCGTAAGAGAAGCGGAGATCGCTTTCACGCCGGTTGCATCCGGATTACGGGTGCCTCCGGGGGCGGCACGGTGCGCGCCCGCGGTCGTGGACGACCTGGGATGGCGGGTATCCGGCTGGGTATGGGCCATCACATGACACATGTGGTGGTGGGAGTGGACGGGTCCGCGGACGGCCTGCGGGCCGTGGAGTGGGCGGCGCGCGAGGCCTCGCGCCGGGGCCTTCCCCTGCGTGTGGTGCACGCCGTGTACACATGGCTGCACTCCCCGGCGGAGGCGGGGATCGAGGAGGTGCGGCAGTGGCTGCTGGAGGGCGGGCGCGATCTCGTCGCCCGCTCCGTGGCGCACGCGCGGGAGTGCGCGCCGTACGTGGAGGTCGTGGACGCCGTGATGACCGGCGATCCCGCCGCGGTGCTGATCGCCGAGGCGGAGGCGGCGGAACTGCTCGTCGTCGCCTCGCGGGGCACGGGCCGGATCTCCGGCCTGCTGCTGGGGTCGGTGGCCCTGAAGGTCGTCTCGCGCTCCCCCTGCCCGGTGGTGGTGGTACGCGGGCCGGTGGAGCCGCACAAGACGTTCGACGAGGTGGTCGTCGGGGTGGACGGCTCGCCGGAGAGCACGGGGGCGCTCAGGTTCGCCGCCGCCGAGGCGTCTCTGCGCGGGGCGCGGCTGCGGGCGATCCTGGCGTGGAACCTGGCCACCCCGGCCGCCGAGACGATGCCCGCGCTGCTCACCGAGCTGGGCGAGATCGAGGGGGCCTGGACCCGCATCCTGGACGAGGCGGTGGGCACCGTCACGCTGAGCCACCCGGAGCTGGAGGTCGTCCACCAGGTGGTGAACGGTCATCCGGTGCAGGCGCTCATCGACGCCTCGGAGGCGGCGGATCTGGTCGTCGTCGGGTCGCGGGGCAGGGGCGTGCTCGCCGGGTTCGTCCTGGGCTCGGTGAGCCACGGGGTCCTGCACCACGCCCACTGCCCGGTGGCCGTGGTCGGATCGCGGGTCGACGCCGCCAGGATCGAGGACGAACAGCCCGCCTGACCGCGCCTCCGCGGCCCGCCTGACCGTGCCTCCGGCCTCCGCGGTCCGCCAGGCCGCACGCGGTCGCGCACGGTCACCGGTCAGGTGACGGACCGTGCCACCAGGGCCACGGCCTGCCGCATGGCGTCGCGCACCTCGTCGGGTCCGTCGCCGCGCCGCAGCGCGGTCAGCGAGGCCGCGCCGACCGCGCCCACCACCGCGCCGACCAGGGCCGAGGCGGTGATCGTGTCGAGTCTGTCGGGGAAGGCCCGCTGCAGCGTCCGGGCCAGCTCGGCCTGCGCGGTGAGGTAGCGCTGCAGCAGCCGGGCCTGCAGCACCGGCTCCGAGGCCGCCAGCCGCGCCCGGAGCGTCGCGAGCCCGCTGGGCAGGTCGCGCTCCCAGGTGTCGGCGATCATCCGGTCCATCGCCCGCGTCAGCACCTCGGGCAGCCCTTCCCCGGCGCCGCGCTCGGCGATCGCCTGCAGCGCCAGGTCGACGCGCACGTCGGCGTCGGCCAGGAGCACGTCCTCCTTGGCCTGGAAGTGGAGGAAGAAGGTGCGCGGGGCCACCTCCGCGGCCTCGGCGATCTCGGCCACGGTCACGTGCTCGTAGCCCCTGTCCTGGAACAGGCGTACCGCCGCCTCGATCAGCGCCTGCCGGGTGCGCTGCTTCTTGCGCTCCCGCAGTCCCTGCTTCTCCACCATGCCGGTCAGCTTACTGCACCTTCCGCATGAATGCATATTATGTATTAATGCACTGAGTGCATTCAACGAAGGGTGGTCATCATGGGAAGCCTGGACGGACGCGTCGTCCTCATCACCGGAGCGGGGCGCGGCATCGGGCGGGAGGAGGCGTTGTTCTTCGCCGCCGAGGGCGCCGAGGTCGTCGTCAACGACCCCGGCGTCGCCGTCGACGGAACGGGCGGCGACGCCGGGGTGGCGGCGGAGGTCGTGGAGGAGATCACCGCCCGCGGCGGGCGGGCCGTGGCCAGCACCGACAGCGTCGCCGACTGGGACGGCGCCCGCCGCATGGTGGAGACGGCCCTGCGGGCCTTCGGCGACCTGCACGTCGTGGTCAACAACGCGACCATCGAACGGAACGCGGGCCTGGCCGACCTGTCGGAGGAGGACTTCGACGAGGTCCTGGCCGTCAAGCTGAAGGGCACCTTCGCGGTGACGCGCTGGGCCGCCCGTTACTGGCGCGACCGGTTCCGGGCGGGGGTCCGCGCCGACCGGGCCGTCGTCAACACCTCCTCCGGCTCCGGGCTGCTCAACCCGCTGCCCGCCCAGGCCTCCTACGCGGCGGGCAACGCAGGGATCGCGGCGCTGACCGTCGTGGCCGCCCTCGAGCTGGGCCGGCACGGCGTGCGGGTCAACTGCGTCTCGCCGTCGATGGCCCGTACCAGGCTCACCCTCGGCGTCCCCGGCATGAGCCGGGAACCGTCGGCGACCGGGTTCGACCCCCTGCACCCGGCCGCCGTCGCCCCCGTGGCCGCCTACCTGGCCAGTCCGGCGTGCCCGTTCACCGGCCAGGTGCTGTCGGTGCGGGGAGGCACGGTCGCGGTCAACCACGGCTGGTCCCTCGGCGGCCGCATCCACAAGGACGGACTGTGGAGCGTGGAGGAACTGGCGGAGAAGGTGAAGGAGCTACCGGTGGACGATCCCTTCGACGAGCTCGCCCGTGCCCTGACCGGCGCGCTCGGCACCACCGGACGCGCCGGGCTCCAGGAGATGATCAACGCTCTGCTGGACCGGGAGGCGGGACCCGGCACGGTCTCCGCGTCTGGGAGGCCGTCTGGCGGGTAGCCGGAAGGCATGGCGACCTACGGCTTCCATTCCTCACACGAGCAGATCCATCCGGCCGAGCTGCTGAAGGCGGTTGTCCAGGCCGAGCAGGCGGGCTTCACCGCGGCGATGTCGTCGGACCACTTCTCCCCCTGGAGCGCGCGGCAGGGCCAGTCGGCCTTCGCCTGGTCCTGGCTGGGAGCGGCGATGCAGGCCACGAAGCTGCCGTTCGGCGTGGTCAACGCGCCCGGCCAGCGCTACCACCCGGCGATCATCGCCCAGGCGATCGGCACCCTCGGCGCGATGTTCCCCGACCGGTTCTGGGCCGCCCTGGGCACCGGGGAGGCGAGCAACGAGCACATCACCGGGGACCGCTGGCCGCGCAAGGCCGTACGCACGGCGCGGCTGCGCGAGTGCGTCGACATCATCCGGGCGCTGCTGGCCGGGGAGGAGGTCAGCCACGACGGCCTGGTGACCGTGGACCGGGCCCGGCTGTGGACCCGGCCGCAGACCCCGCCGAAGCTGATCGGGGCGGCGGTCAGCGTCGAGACGGCGCGGTGGTGCGCGGAGTGGGCCGACGGCCTGATCACGGTGAACGCGCCGGTCGAGACGCTGCGCGAGGTCTCCGCCGCCTACCGGGACGCGGGCGGCCGGGGGCGGCTGGCGCTGCAGGTCCACCTGAGCTGGGCCGAGGACGACGACACGGCGACGGCCATCGCCCACGAGCAGTGGCGCAGCAACGTCTTCCGCCCGCCGGTCTGCTGGGACCTCGACACGGCCGAGCTGTTCGACGTGGTCTCCGAGAACGTGCAGCCGTCCGCGGTCACCGAGGTGGTCAACGTCTCCTCCGACCTGGGATGGCACGCCGCCCGGCTGAACGAGTACGCGGAGCTGGGCTTCGAGGAGATCTACCTGCACCACGTCGGCCAGGAGCAGAGCGCGTTCCTCGACGCCTTCGGCGCCAAGGTGCTGCCCCAGCTGCGGTGAGGCCGCCCACCTCCGGCGGGCCGTACGGGACCCGCGACGGCCGGCCGGCGGTCTTCGGTGATCGTTCGAGAATCAGGAAGCGACCTTTCCGCATTGGTTCGTAGCTTTCCTCATATGAACGATGACACCGAGATCCGCCCGTTCCGCATCGCGATCCCCCAGGCCGACCTCCACGACCTGAAGGACCGGCTCGCCCGCACCCGCTGGCCGCAGGGGCCGGCCGGGACCGGGTGGAGCCGGGGCGTGCCGGTGGACTACCTCAAGGGCCTGGCCGAGCGCTGGGCCCACGGGTTCGACTGGCGGGAGCGGGAGGCCGCGCTGAACGAGATCCCGCAGTTCGTCACCACCGTCGACGGCCAGGACATCCACTTCCTGCACGTGCGCTCGCCCGAGCCGGACGCGCTGCCGCTGCTGCTCATCCACGGGTGGCCGAGCTCGCCGGTGGAGTTCCTGAAGGTGCTCGGCCCGCTGTCCGATCCCCGCGCGCACGGCGGCGACCCGGCGGACGCCTTCCACCTGGTCGTCCCGTCCCTGCCGGGCTACGGGTTCTCCACGCCGGTGCGGCAGGCGGGATGGGGCAACCTGTTCCGCGTCGCCGGGGCCTGGGCGGAGCTGATGCGCAGGCTGGACTACGGCCGGTACGCCGTCCAGGGCACCGACGTCGGCTCCGGCGTGGCGGCGATGCTCTCCGTGATCGACGCCGAGCGCGTGACCGGCGTGCACGTGACCGGCACGACGGCGGCGATGCCGTTCGGACCCCCGGTGGAGCTGGACGCGCTGTCCGGGGCCGACCGGGAGCGGGGAGAGCGGTTCAACGCGTTCCGGGCCGGGGGGCTGGGCTACCTGCACCTGCAGTCGACCCGCCCGCAGACGCTGGCCTACTCGCTGAACGACTCGCCGGTCGGCCAGCTCGCCTGGATCGTCGAGAAGTTCCAGGAGTGGACCGACCCCGCGGCGAAGCTGCCGGAGGAGGCGGTCGACATCGACCACCTGCTCACCGCCGTCAGCGTCTTCTGGTTCACCGGCTCGGGCGCCTCCTCGGCCCACGCGACCTACGAGGGCATGCAGGCCTGGCGGGAGATGGCCGCCCGGCACGGGGAGGAGCCGCCCGGCGGCGAGCGGCCGGGGCCGCCGACGGGCGTGGCGGTCTTCGCCGGGGACACCGGCATCCGGAGCCTGATGGACCCGCAGGGCCGGATCGAGCACTGGTCGGAGTACGACCGCGGCGGGCACTTCCCCGCGATGGAGACCCCCGACCTGCTCACCGGGGACATCCGGAAGTTCTTCCGCCGCCACCGCTGACCGGCCCGCCACCGCTGACCGGCCCGCCACCGGTCCGCCGGTCCGGGGCGGGGCCCGTCAGCTCCAGACGATCACGGCCTTCTCCCGCCACAGGTCCAGCACGCTCCGGTCGCCCCGCACGTCGAGGGCCTCGGCGCCCCCGCGGTTCCACAGCATGAGGTACAGCTCTCGCGCGGGTCCGGAGACGACGCAGTCGGCGTCGTGCGCGCCGGAGGTGACGGCCCGGCCGTCCGGCTCCACCCGGATGGTCCAGGCGGTCGGGTGGTCGGTGGCGCGTACGGCCAGGCTGATCGGCGGGTCGGCGACCAGCCGCCCGCGGCGCCGGGGGAGGAAGCCGTCGAAGAGCTCGTCGACGCCGTCGGCGGCGAAGGCGGGGGTGAACGAGGCGACCGCCCGCGCCATGGGGTCGGAGCCCGGGGCCGCGCCCCCGGACGACGCGGCCGCGGCGGCCTCGGCGTCGATCATGTGGATCATGGTCTCGTGGGCCTGACGGCGCGCCCAGAACGCCAGCGGGGAGGGCGCGCGCAGGAAGGCCCAGCACGTCACCCCGGGGTCGGCCTCCCGCAGGGTCCGCACCAGCGCGGCGTGGCCCTCGCGGAACCAGCCGACCAGCCCGGCGTCGTCCGGGGCGGTGAAGAACACCGCCTCCTCCTCGTCGGTGAACGGCTCCGTCCTGCCGGTGGCGACGTAGGCCGCGGCCCAGCGGTGCACGCCGCCGAGGTGTTCCAGCAGGTCCCGTACCCGCCAGCCGGGGCAGGTGGGCACCGGGGCGTCCACCCCGGCCCGCTCGGCCGCCGCGGCCAGCCGTACCCCCGCGTCCTGAAGCGAGGACAGGTGCTCCTTGATCTCCACGGGCGAATTGTCGCAGAGGAGAGCCGCCGGACACAGGGGGAGATGATCGACTTGGAGGGGACGGCTCGCTAGGGTTGGGCGATTTGTTCGGCAAGCCCCTCATGCCCCCGGGAAAGTCCACGTGCGTCTCCTCCACTCCATCCGCCGGCACCGTTCCGCACGGCCCGGGGAACCGGACGGGCGGGGGCGCCGGTTGCGGGTGGCGCTCTACGCCAACGCGGTCCTCCAGACGCCCGGTCTGCTCCGCCTCCCGTCGCCCTGGTGGGTGGACATGGCCTGGGCTCTCGGGTGGCTCGCTCTGGTGGTGCTGTTCCACGGGATGCTGGACGGCGTACCCCGTGCGTTGCGGATCGTCCTGCTCGTGGCCGGGACGGTCGGCGCGGCAGGCGCGCTCGGCGAGGAGGCGTCCGAGGCGTTCGACGCCCAATCCGCCGCGTGGTTCTTCGACGCCGTCGAACTCCAGGGGTGGCCCTGGCTGCTCTGGCTGGTGCTGATCCTCGTGGCCCAGACCCGGGACGGCAGGTGGAGCGGGACCACCGTGTGGTCGGGAGCGGCCTCCGTGGCGGCGCCGTTCGTCGTCGTCCTGCTGCGGTCCGCCGTCGTCTCCGCCTTCGGCATCGCCTATTTCCAGAGCTCCGGTCTCGTCTGGCTCACCGCCGTACCGGACGCCCTGCAAATGGTGTGGCTGGCCCGCTCGGCCCGCGATCTCACGAACCCGCCCGCGCGGGCCGTACCGCGGCGCGAGCGCAGGCCGGTCCGGTTCAGGGTCCCGTTCGGGCGGTGGCTGCTGCCGGTCGCCGCGACGGTCGTGCCGCTCCTGGCGTTCCCGGCGGCCGACCACGCGCGCGGCCCGTTCACCTCCCGGGACGACTGCCTGCGCGCCCAGTCGGCGACCGGGGAGCACGGGGAGGACATCACGCCTCCCCTACCGGAGGAGGAGAAGCACGGCACGCAACGGCTGCTGATCATGGCCTATCCGGGGCGCGGGGACGGCGTCGTCGTCCACCGCCGGAAGACCGAGCCGTGACCGCCACCGGGTCTCCGTACGGCCCGCGCCTCCGCCCGGGGTTCGCGGGGACGGGCGCGGGCCGTACGGGCGTCAGCCGCGGCTGATGCGGACGGCGTCGGCGATCACGTAGCCGGTGCCGGAGGTCTGCCGGCTGACGCCCACGACGTCGTACGCCCCCGCCTTGAGCGAGAACGTCCCGAGGCTGCGCCAGACCCCGCCGCCCGCGCGCTGGTCGACGTAGATCGTCTTGGTCCCGTTCGCGGTCACCACGAGGTACGGCGCCGCGCTGTTGTATCCCGAGTGCGCCGGATAGCGGACCTCGACCCGGTAGGTGCCCGCGCTGGGGATGATCGCCTTGTACCAGGCGGGGTCGGGGGTGGTGGCCGGGGCCGCGAACCGGTAGTCGGGCCCGAGGCGCTGGGCGGAGTAGGTGGAGGTGCCCCAGTTCGCGCTGGCGGTGAACCGGCCGGCGGTGGTGTTGTCCGCGGTGGTCGACCACGTCGGCGTGCTCCCGCCGGTGACGTACTTCATGAACGTGGTCCAGTTCCACTTCGGGCCCGGGTCGGTGTGCGTCGCGCCGGGAACCTGGTTGTGGCCGATGATGTGCGCGCGGTCCTTCGGGATGCCGTACTTGTCGCACAGGTGGCGGGTCAGCGCGGCGGAGGAACGGTACATCGCGTCGGTGAACCACGCGGCGTTGTTGACGTAGCCCTCGTGCTCGATGCCGATGGAGCGGTGGTTGTAGTCCCGGTTGCCCGCGTGCCAGGCGACGTCCTTGTGGCGCACCATCTGGGTGACGGCGCCGTTGGAGGACTTGATCACGTAGTGCGCCGAGACCTTGGCGCCGGGGTTCTGGAACCAGGAGATGGCGCCCGCGTAGGACCCCTGGGTGACGTGGATGATCACCCGGTCGATCTTCCGGCTCGCCGGTCGGTTGGCGACGGTGTAGTTGCTCGACCTCGCCGCCACCCAGGACGCGGACGGGTACTCGGCGCCGGGGGCGGCCATCGCGCCGAGGTCGCGGGCCTGGGCGTACTCACCGCGGTCGGCGGTGACCTGCCGCGGCGCGACCGTAACGCCGCGGGCGCTGAACCCGGTGCCGAGCAGCTCGTAGACGGCGTCGGCGTAGAGGCGGGCGGTCTCGGCGGAGGAGGGGTTGCCGTACCGCGCCACGGCCTCGTACCAGCGGCCGATGTCCTTCCTGGCGGTTTCGTCGAGACCCAGCCCGTCGGCGTGGGCGCGCAGGACCGCCGCTCCGCCGAGGATGTTCGACCCGGTGTCCGCGCGCAGCTTCTCCACCGGCAATCCGGTGATCTCGGCGGCCTTCTCCAGCGCGTGCGTGGTGGGGTTGCTGACCAGGTGCATCATGCCGTAGCCGCCGCTCACGCTGGGCTCGTCGCCGTGGTCGTCGAGACGGGTCTCGGCGTAGGCGAGGGTGGCGAGCAGGTCGCGGGGGATGTCGTACTCGGTCGCGGCGCGCTCGAACGCCGCCGGCAGGGGCGGATCCGGCTCGGCCGCGGCCGGTAGACCGGCCGACGCGAGGAAGGCCGCGAGGGCGCAGGCGACGAGGGCCGCAGGCCGCTTCAGGGCGAACGTCATCGAGGGTCTCCTTGTCCGGGGGGTGAGTGCAGCACGGTAAAGGAGTCCATGGGGCGTATTGGGGTGATTTGCAATCACCGGTATGAAGGAAATTTTCCGATCACTCCGGTACGGATGTTTCGTTCCAATAAGAAAGTCCGCTGTGACCAGGTGCTCTCGGCGGGATCCGGGGATGAAGCCGCGGCGCGGGAGCGGTGCGGGAGTCCGGAGCCGTGACGGAGGCGGTGTATCCTCCCGGGCCGCCGAGCGGCGCCACTGTGCCGAGGCGCCCCGGCGCCGGCCCCGGATCAGGCCGGAGTCGATCTCGGTGATCCGTGAACCGGTGTGGACCGACTACGGCGTCCTGGAGGCGTACGAGCTGACCGACGACGACAGCGACCCCTTCGAGGACGGCCTGCTCGACCGGCTGCACGGGAACGACCTGGCGGCGACTACCGGATCCGCGTCCACCTCGACTGGATGCCCTGGAAGGGCGAGGAGAACCGCACGCAGCGTTTGCTGATCATGGCCTATCCGGGCCGTGGGGCCGACGTCGTCGTCCATCGTGAGAAGACCCGGCCGTGATCGTCCCGGCCCACGGGAAACGCCGCCGGGCGGATTTACTCTGACGCGGTCGGACGACATCGAGAGGTGGCACGACCATGGACGGGACGAGCATGAACGGCGAGCGCGCCGACCTGCTGCGGGCGCTGGCCAGGCACCGGGGCTTCCTGCGTCAGACGGTTCGGGGCCTGACCGACGAGGAGGCGGCGCTGCGCACCACCGCCAGCGAGCTGTGCCTGGGCGGTCTGATCAAGCACGTGGCCGGCACGGAGGCGAAGTGGATGCGCTTCGCGGCCGGGGGCGCCGTGGTTCGAGCCGGGCGCGCGCTGGTCGGTGCGCCGGGTCCTGCTGCACATCATCGCCGAGACCGCCCAGCACGCCGGGCACGCCGACATCATCCGCGAGTCCCTGGACGGCGCCAGGACCATGGGCTGACCGCCCGGGTCCGGGGCGCGCACCGCTTGTGGTGCGCGGGGCCGCTGTGGTTGCGTGATCGGGTTCGGACCGGACCGCCAGACGGAGGTGACGCGGGGTGCCGCACCACAGCAGGCTCTACAAGGTCGTGATCGACGTTCCGGATGAGGTGCACGACAGGGAGGTGGAGTTCTGGCAGGGGGCGAGCGGCGAGACGCTGAAGCAGTTCGACCGCTACAACGAGTACCACGGCGCCCACCTGCACGGGCAGGAGTTCGCGCTGCTGGTCCAGCGGCTGGGGGAGGGGCAGGCCAGGGTCCACCTCGACATCCACACCGACGACCTGGAGGCGGAGGTCGCCCGGCTGGAGCGGCTGGGCGCCGAGCGGGTGCGGAAGGTGGAGGAGCACTGGTGGATCATGCGTGACCCGGCGGGCCTGCCGTTCTGCGTCCTGCCGGATACCAGCGGCACGCTCAACGAGCA
>NZ_BOOJ01000026.1 GCF_016863175.1 Paraplanobispora siamensis | reverse complement strand
GGGCGGCGGGCGGGGATGCCGTACGCCGCCCGCCGCGCCGTACCGCCCTCAGGCCTGACGACCGGGGAGCCGGTCGGTGATCCAGCCGGTCACCGTGGCGATGACCTCGGGGTCGGTGGGCCTGCGGATCTGCTGCTTGTAGGTGCTCAGGCCGCCGGCGCCCGCCTCGCGGCGGAGCAGGTGGGTCAGGTCGGGCACCCGGACGGTCGTGACGTCGCCGCCCGCCGTGGCGGCGACGACGTCGAGGTCGGCGGGGTCGGCCTGGACGTCCTTGGCGCCGGTGAGCGCCAGGATCGGCACGCGCGTCCCGCGCAGCGACGGCTTGGGGTCGAAGGCGATGAACTCGCGGTGCCAGCGCGCGTTCGACTTGCGTCCCTGGACCCGGGCGACGTCGGTCGTGCTCGCCTTGAAGGTGGCGATGGCCTCGTCCTGCTTCTTGAACAGGTCGGTGCGGAGCAGGCGCAGCATCGCCCGGACCGGCGCGGGCAGGTCCCCGGCGATCTGGCGCGCCTGCCAGCGCAGGGTCTCCTCGCCGGTCTTCGCCATGCCGGCCAGCAGCACGACCCCGGCCAGATCCGCCTCCCCGGCGGCCAGGGCGGTGGCGATGACGGCCCCCTCGCTGTGGCCCAGGACGAACACCGCCGCCGGGTCGATCTCCTCGCGCCCGCGGACCCAGGCCACTGCGGCCCGGGCGTCGGCGATGTTGTCGCTCAGGCCCGCGGCCAGGAAGTCGCCCTGCGACTCCCCGACGCCGCGCTTGTCGTAGCGGAAGGAGGCCACGCCCGCCTCGGCCAGGGCGTGCGCGAAGTCGCGGCTGACCCCCAGGGGCATGCGCTTGTGGTCGGCGTCGCGGTCCAGCGGGCCCGAGCCCGTCATGATGACCACCACCGGGTGCGGCCCCGGACCGGCGGGCAGGGCCAGCGTGCCACCGAGGACCAGGTCGCCGGAGCGGAAGGTGACGCGCTCCTCGGCGACCGGCGCGGGCAGCCCGGCCCACTGGCGGATGCGCCCGGCTAGCTCCGGCGCGTTCTCGTCGCTGACCAGCAGCTCGTCGTAGCCGGTCCCGCTCAGGCTCACCCGTACGGCGGGCACGCCCCGGTGGGCGGCCACGAACGTCCGGTGGCCGGGCCTGCGCCAGGTTCCGATCTTGGTCCGGCCCGGCAGGGCCAGGCCGGGGGCGCGCAGGCCGCCGGCGCCCGCCACCGCGTCCTCCACGACGGCGACCCGGCGGACCGCGGCGCGCGGCACGCGGATGTCGCCGTGCAGACCCGCCACCTTCTCGCCCTGGCTGAGCGCCAGCACCAGCTCGCCACCGGTCATCGTCATCGTCGCCATCGTGCTTCCTTTCCGCTTTCGTCTGGTCATGAGTATTCTCATCTTTGAGATTGATGTCAAATGTGAGAATATTGGTTCATGAAGACGACAGCTGATCTACTGCTCCACCCGGTACGGCTGCGCATCGTCCAGGCACTGCTGGGAGATCGTCATATGACCACGACGGCCCTGGCGGCCGAGCTCTCCGACGTCTCCACCGCCACGCTCTACCGGCACGTCGGCACGCTGGCGGACGCCGGGGTCCTGGAGGTGGTGGACGAGCAGAAGGTGCGCGGCGCGGTGGAGCGCACCTACGCGCTGCGCATGTCCGCGGCCCAGGTCACCGCGGAGGATCTGGCCGCGATGTCCCCCCAGGACCACCGGCAGGCGTTCACGGCGTTCGTGGCGGGACTGCTGTCGGACTTCGACCGCTACACCGAACGGGGGGACATCGACCTGGGCCGCGACGGCGTCGGCTACCGCCAGGCCGCGCTGTGGCTGTCCGACGAGGAGATGGCCGAGTTCGTGACGGACCTGCGCGAGGTGTTCGCCGCCAGGGCGGGCAACGGGCCCGGCGACGGACGGGTGCGCAGGCTCGTCACGACCGTTCTCATGCCTTCAGTGCCTTAGCCGCCGCCGGGACCTGCGGGACCTGCGGCTCGTCGTCGTCGCCGTCGCGCCGGAGCGCCTGGAGTCCCACCAGGTCGTCGGGGGCGGCGTCGGCGATCTCGTCGTCGAAGCGGGACAGCGGCCCGCCGCGCAGGCAGACGATGGCCAGGACCGCGATGGCCAGGCTCGCCAGCAGGTACATCAGGGCGATGCCGCGTCCCGGGCCGACGCCGATGATCTCGCCGACGGATCCCGCCAGCAGCCCGTCCGGGGTGAGCAGCGGGTCCAGCAGGGCGGCGGCGGCCGGTCCCACCACGGCGAAGCCGAACGGCATCGTCGACCAGGCGATCAGGGTGTTCAGCGCGAAGACCCGGCCGTGGAAGCGCTGCGGGACCTTGACCTGGACGATCGTGGCGTAGATGCCGTTGAGCAGGGAGACCCACAGCCCCAGCCCGAACGCGCCCGCCGAGATCATCACGAGGTCGGGCCGCAGGCCGATCAGCGTGCCGGAGACGGCCAGTGCCAGGGTGCACAGCAGCACGCCGTACATCCTGCGGTGACGCGGCCCGCCCCACACGGTCATCGACAGGCCGCCGAGGAAGACGCCCAGGCCCGAGAAGAACGCGACGGTGCCGACCTCGTCGAGGGTGGCGAAGGAGAGCACCAGCGGGGACGTCATCAGGAACAGCGGGGACAGGAAGATGTTCAGGATGGCGAAGAACACCAGCATGGACCGGAAGCCCCGGTTCCCCCAGGAGTAGCGGAACCCCTCGACCATCTCGGCCATGACCGACTCGCGCCGCTTCCATGCCATCGTGGAGGGGAAGCGCACGCACAGGATGACGGTCACCGCGAAGACGTAGCTCAGCACGTCGATGATGAGGATGCCCTCCAGGCCGATGGTGGCCATCAGCCCGACCGCGATGATCGGCACGATGAGCTGCGAGGTGCCGTTGACCATCTGGGTGATGCCGTTGGCGTGGCCGAGATAGCGCTTGGGCACCAGCTGTGGAATGGCCGAGCCGTAGGCCAGGCGCTGGAAGGTCAGGGCTATGGACAGGCAGACGATCAGCGGATAGAGATGCCAGGTCTGCAGGTTGCCCGTCCACAGCAGCAGTCCGAGCACCAGCTGCGTGCCTCCGGCGCACAGGTCGCCCACGAGCATGATCCGGCGCCGTTCGGACCGGTCGACGATCACTCCGGCGAGCGGCGCGACCAGCATGCCCGGCACGATGGCGAGTACGGAGAACAGGGCGAAGCGGACCAGCGATCCGGTGGTGAGATAGATCCAGATCGGGATCGCGAACTCGGTCAGGGCCGAGCCGGTGATGGAGATCAGCTGCCCGGAGGCGACCATTGCGAAGCGCCGCATGCTGGGCTGCGGGCCGGTCGGCACGACCGCCGAGGTGGAGTGCGAGACCGCGTGCAGCCACCAGGTCGCGGAGCCGTCCGCCGGCGCTCCGGACCGGGACTCCGCGCGTGTGCGCGGTACGGCGGGTTCCGGCGCGCCGCGTGTGTCCGATCCCGCGGAAGTGCCCGATCCCGCGGAATCCGCAGCGGCGGGGTCCGGGGGTTCCGGGTCGGCGCGCATGGACACGTGGATGCCGGTGACGATCTCGGCGAGTTCCGCGGCCCGGTACTTCAGGAAGAAGTGCCCCGCCTCCTCCAGCACCACCACGGCCGAGTCGTCGGTCAGGAAATGCCACTCGCGGAAGCGTTCCTGGTAGTAGTCGGTGGCCGGATCCCGCTCGCCCGCCACCGTGATGATGGGCGCCCGAAGCCGCTGCGCCGAGCTCTCGAACAGTTCGGTGAAGTACTGCTCGGCGGCCTCGGAGTCGCGCCGCATGTTACGGATGATCAGCCGGGCCCGGTCCGGGTCGAGGTCGCTCATGTCGACGCCCATCGAGGTCAGCCAGTTGGCGTACCCCTGGTCGCCGCGGAGCGACTCCATCCGGGCCAGCCGGGCCAGGCGTGACATCGCCCCGCCCCGGGGCCGGGCGAAGGGGAAGATCGCCCCGATGTAGACGGCCTCCAGCTGCCTGCCCTCGGCCTCCAGCCGCCGGGCGATCTCCACGATCAGCGCGGAGCCGACCCCGCAGTGGCCGTACAGCGCGATCGGCCCCTGGACCTTCTCCTGGATCTCGGCGACGCACCTGGCGGCCAGCTCGTCGAAGGGCAGCCGCTCCTCGTCCAGGCCCACGTCGTGCCCGGGGATGGCGACCGACCACAGCCCGTACCCGGCCGGCAGCGCGTCGGCGAGCGGCTGGTAGACCACCGCGCTGCCGCCGCCGTACGGCACGCACACGTAGCTCAGCTCGGTGGCGCGCGAGCGGGTCAGCTCGTGCAGCAGGCCGCGCGGCTCCCGGCTGTCGGCGGGGGTGTCGACCAGCGCGGCCAGCTCCCGCACGGTCCGGTGCTTGAAGACGTCCATCACCGAGACCCCGCCGCCCACGGCCGTGCGCAGCCGGGCCACGACCTGCGTGGCCAGCAGCGAGTGCCCGCCCAGGTCGAAGAAGTCGTCGTCGGCCCCGATGGTCTCGATGCCGAGGACCTCCGACCAGACGGCGGCGATCGTCTGCTCGGTCGGGGTGGACGGCTCGGCGAAGACGGCGCCCTCCTCGCGGGAGAACACCGGCTCGGGCAGCGCCGCGCGGTCGAGCTTGCCGTTGGGAGTCAGGGGCAGGGCGGGCAGCGTGACGAAGGAGGAGGGGACCATGTAGTCGGGGAGCCGCCGCTTCAGCTCGGCGCGGTGGTCGGGCGCCGGCCCGTCGGGATCCTGCTCCTCGACCAGGTAGGCGACCAGCCGCCGGTCCCCGGGGCGGTCCTCGCGGACGATCACGGCCGCGTCCGCGACCCCGGGCCGGGCGCGCAGCGCCACCTCGATCTCGCCCAGCTCGATGCGCAGGCCGCGCAGCTTGACCTGGTTGTCGATGCGGCCCAGGAACTCGATCGTCCCGTCGGGGCGCCAGCGGGCCAGGTCACCGGTCCGGTAGAGCCGTCCCCCGTTCCCGGCGAACGGGTCGGGCACGAACCGCTCGGCGGTCAGCGCCGGGCGCCGCACATAGCCGTGCGCCACCTGCACGCCGCCGATGTACAGCTCGCCGGGCACCCCGACGGGGACCGGGCGCATGCCCGCGTCCAGCACGTACAGGGTGGTGTTGGCCACCGGGCCGCCGATCGGCACCCGGGCCAGCCCGGACAGCGCCTCGGGCGCGCAGTGCCAGGCGGACACGTCCACGGCCGCCTCGGTGGGGCCGTAGAGGTTGTGCAGCTCGGCGGGGAGCGTCTCGACGCAGCGGCGGGCCAGGTCGACGGGGAGCTCCTCGCCCGAGCAGACGACCGTGCGCAGCGTGCCGCAGTCCGCCACACCCTCCTCGGCCAGGAACACCGCGAGCATGGAGGGCACGAAGTGCAGCGTGGTGACGCCCTCGGCGGTGATCAGGTCCCGCAGGTAGGCCGCGTCCTTGTGCCCGCCGGGCCGGGCCAGCACCAGCCGGGCGCCGGTGAGCAGCGGCCAGAAGAACTCCCAGACCGACACGTCGAACCCGGCCGGGGTCTTCTGCAGCACCACGTCCCGCGCGGTCAGGCCGAAGCGCTCCTGCATCCACTCCAGCCGGTTGACGATGCCGCGGTGCCCGTTGGCCACGCCCTTGGGCCGGCCGGTGGAGCCGGAGGTGTAGATCACGTAGGCGGTGTCGTCCGGACCCGCGCCCGGCCCCGCGGGTACGGCGGCCGGCCAGGCGTCCGGGTCGTCCAGCGGCAGCACCGGGCAGCCGGCCGGCCCGCCGGAGTCGCGCAGGGCCCGCAGGGCGTCCGGGCCCGCGGGGCCGTCCCCCGGGAGCGCGGAGTCCTCCGCCGGAGTGAGGGTGAGGACCGCCGACAGCCCGGCGTCCCCGGCCATGAAGGCCAGCCGGTCCGCGGGGTACTCCGGGTCGAGCGGGACGTACGCGGCGCCCGCCTTCAGCACCCCCAGCAGCGCGGCGACCAGCTCGAAGGACCGCTCGGCGCAGACGCCGACCAGGCTCCCCGGCCCGGCGCCCAGCCCGCGCAGGGCTCCGGCCACCCGCTCGGCGCGCGCGTCCAGCTCCGCGTAGGACAGGGTCGCGCCCTCGAACGTGACGGCCGGAGCGTCCGGGGTCCTGGCCGCCTGCGCCTCGAAGAGCGCGTGCAGGGTCGTCTCGCCCTGCGACGGCACGGCGGTGGCGTTCCACTCGGTCAGGATGAGCCGCCGCTCCTCCTCGCCGAGCACCTCCAGATCGGACGTCCGCAGGGACGGGTCGGCGGCCACCCGCTCCAGCAGGGCCGTCAGGTGCGCGGTCAGGCGCTCGACGGTGGCCGCCTCGAACAGGTCGGTGTTGTAGACGAACAGGCCCGCCAGCCCCTCGGCGTCCTCGCTGAGATAGAGCTCCAGGTCGAACCGGGTGGCCCAGGTCCCCAGCGGGAAGCCCTCCAGACCGGGGCCGTCGCCGTCACCGCTCTCGCCCGTGTAGTTCTGCATGGCGAGGATCACCTGGAACAGCGGCGAGCGCGACACGTCCCGGGCGACGTTGAGGTCGGCGACCACCCGCTCGAACGGGGTCTCCTGGTGGGCGTAGGCCTCCAGCGCCAGGTCCCGGACCCGCGCCAGCAGCTCCAGGAAGGTCGGGTCCCCCGACAGGTCCACCCGCATCGTCAGCATGTTGACGAAGCAGCCGACCAGTCCCTCCAGCTCGGCCAGGGGACGGCCGCCCACCGGGGACCCGATCGCCACGTCGTCCTGGCCGGAGTGGCGGCCGAGCAGGGCGGCGAAGGCCGCCAGCAGCGTCATGTACGGCGTCGCCCCGTGCTCGTGCCCGATCGCGGTCAGCCGATCGGCGGTCGCGGCGTCCACGCGGAAGGCGTGCGCGGCCCCGCCGTAGGTCTGCTCGGGCGGCCGGGGATGGTCGGCGGGCAGGGCGAGCGGCTCCACCCCCGCCAGGCGCCGCCGCCAGAAGTCCAGGTCATCCCGTTCCTGTTCCCGGCCGCGCTGCCAGAGCGCGTAGTCGCCGTAGCCCACCGGCGGCGGGGGCAGTTCCCGGCCGTCGTGCAGCGCGAACAGCTCGCGCAGCAGGACGGAGGTGGACCACCCGTCGGCGGCGATGTGGTGGATCGCCAGGGCCAGCACGTGGTCCTCGGGCGCCAGCCGTACCAGCAGGGCCCTGATCACCGGCCCCTCGGCGAGGTCGAACGGCACGGCCAGGAAGTCCGCCACCGCCGCCCGCGCCTGCGGCTCTCCGGCCGCCTCCACCACGGTGAACGGCGCGGTCGCGGCCGACGGCGGCACGACGACCACCCGGGGGCGGCCCTCGTCGTCGGCCGGGTACCGCATGCGCAGGGCCTCGTGCCGGGCCACGACCTCGGCGAAGGCCCGCTCCAGCGCGCCGGGGTCCAGCGGGCCGCGCACCCGGCGGGAGACCGGGATGACGTAGGCGGTCTCACCGGGCGTGTACTGGTCGAGGAACCACAGCCGCTCCTGGGCGGAGGACAGCGGCGGCACCTCGCCCTCCGGGCGCGGGGTGATCGCGGGCCCGGTCTTCCTGCGCCGCAGCCGCTGGGCGACCAGGGCCTTCCTGGCGTCGGCGGTGGCGGACTCGGTCATCGGCGGACCTCCGGAGTGGCGGACTCGGTCATCGGCGGGTTCTTCACGGGAGACGGGCTCTTCACGGACGGCGGGTTCTTCACGGACGGCGGGACGATCACTCGACGGTCTCCCCGGCGGGCAGCGGCGGGCGGTGCGGCGGTCACCGGACGGCTTCTCCGGCGGCGAGCCGGGCGGTGACCTCGTCGTCGGAGAGCTCGTCGACCTCGGCCGCGATGAGCTCCTCGACGGCCTCGGCCAGCTCGGCGACGGTGCGCCTGACGAAGAGGGTCTTCAGCGGGACCTGGACCTCGACCGCCGTGCGCAGCCGCGCCGTCACCCGGGTCGCGAGCAGCGAGTGCCCGCCCAGGGCGAAGAAGTCGTCGAAGGCGCCGATCCGGTCCCGGCCGAGGACCTCCGACCACACCTCGGCGACCAGCTCCTCGGCGTCCGAGCGGGGGGCGACGTAGACGGTGGCCCGGGCCTCGGGCCGGGGCAGCGCGGCCCGGTCCACCTTGCCGTTCACCGTCATCGGCAGGGCCGCCACCGTCGTCCAGAACGTCGGGACCATGTACGGCGGCAGCGAGGCGGCCAGGTGGCGGCGCAGCTCCGCCTCGTCCACCGGGGGCGCCTGGGACACTTGGGACGCCGGGGACGCCGCGCCCGCACCGGCCTCCGGGCCGGGGGAGGGGACGACGTAGGCCGCCAGGGTCTCGCCGTGCGCCAGCACCGCCGCCTGCGCGACCCGGGGATGCCCGGTGAGCAGCGCCTCGATCTCGCCCGGCTCGACCCGGAAGCCGCGCACCTTCACCTGGTCGTCCATCCGGCCCAGGAACTCCAGCTGACCGTCCGCCCGCCACCGGGCCCGGTCGCCGGTCCGGTAGAGCCGCGATCCGGGCGGGCCCCACGGGTCGGGGACGAACCGCTCGGCGGTCAGCGCCGGACGGCCCAGGTAACCGCGGGCCACGCCGTCACCGCCCACGCACAGCTCTCCCGCCGCGCCGCGCGGCACCGGCTCCCCGTGGGAGTCGAGCAGACGTACCGAGGTCGCCGAGATCGGGCGGCCGATGGGCGGGCGCTCCTCGCCGGTCGCCTCGGCGGCCGTCGCGATGATCGTCGCCTCGGTCGGCCCGTAGGTGTTGACCAGCCGGACCCGGTCGCCGAAGTGCTCCCGCCAGCGGCGTACGGCCGAGCCGTACAGCTGCTCGCCGCCCAGGATGACCAGGCGGAGCGTGTCGGGCCAGGTCACCTCGTCGATCACCTCCACCAGCCGGTGCCAGTAGGCGGTCGGCAGGTCCAGGACCGTGACCCGCCGTCCCTCGGGCGTGGCCAGGAAGTCGGGCAGCGTCTCCGGCCCGCCCGGCAGCAGGACGAGAGTGGCCCCGGCGGACAGGGTGGGATGGATCTCCTCGGCGTGCGCGTCGAAGCCCAGGGAGGCGAACTGCACCACCCTGTCCCCGGGCCGCAGGCCGTACTCCCGGACCATCCAGCGCACCCGCGCGGCCAGGCTCCGATGCTCGACCACGACGCCCTTCGGCACGCCGGTCGAGCCCGAGGTGTAGATGAGATAGGCGGCGTCCCCCGGCTGCGTGGCCCGCTCACCCGGCTGCGCGACTCGCCCGCCGGACTGCGTGGCCCGCTCGCCCGGCTCGGGGACCCCGTCGTCCCCGGACCCGCGGGCGCCGACGGCAGGTTCGAAGACGGCAGGTTCGAAGACGGCAGGTTCGAAGACGGCGGGTCCGACGACTCCGGCGGGTCCGACGACCTCGACGGCCTCGGTCTCGTCCGACCCGGTGACGAGGGCGACCGCCCGGCTGTCGGCGAGCAGGTGGGCCCGGCGGGCGTCGGGCGTGGCGGGATCGACGGGCAGGTAGGCGGCACCCGCCCGCCAGGCGGCGAGGATCGCCACCAGCGTGCCGATCGACCGCTCGGCGCGCACCGCGACGACCGTGCCGGGACCGGCACCGGTCTCCCGCAGGCGGTCCGCCAGCCGGGTGACGCGCCGGTCGAGTTCGGCGTAGGTCAGCTCCCGCCCGCCGCGCTCCACCGCGACGGCGCCGGGCGCGGAGGCGGCGATCAGGGCGGGCACCAGGTCCGTGCGGTCGTCGGCGGGACCCTGCGCGAGTCCGGTGAGCGCCTCCCGGTCGGCCTCCGCGCTCAGCGGGAGCAGGGAGACCGGGCGCTCGGGGTGGGCCGCAACGCCGCGGAGCAGCGACTGCAGGCCGCTCGCGAACCCCGCCACGGTGCCGGGGTCGAACAGCGCGGCGTCATAGCCCAGCACCATGGACAGCCCGTCGGCCTCCCGCCACGCCTCGAAGGCGAGGTCCAGCTTCGCCTGCGCGTACCCGGTGTCGAAGAGCCCGGCCCGGACGTCGCCGAAGTCGGCGGGGCGCCCGCCCTGGTTGTGCAGCACGGCCATGGTCTCGAACAGCGGCGTGCGGGTCAGGTCCCGCTGCACGCCGAGCTCGGTGGCCAGCCGCTCCAGCGGGACCTCCTGGTGCGTCAAGGCGTCCAGCACGTCGCGCCGGGTACGGCCCAGCAGCTCGGTGAAGGCCGGATCCCCCGACAGGTCGCCGCGGAGCACGAGCATGGTGGTGAAGCAGCCGACGATCGGCTCGAACTCCGGCCGGTCGCGCCCGGCGTACGGCGAGCCGACCAGCAGGTCGTCCTGGCCGGTGTGCCGGGCCAGCAGCACCTGGTAGGCGGCCAGCAGCACCATGAACAGGGTCGCCCCCCGCTCCCGGCCGATCTCCTCCAGCCGGGAGACCACCTCCTCCGGGAGCCGGAACGGGTGGAAGGCTCCCCGCCGCGCCTGCCCGCGCGGCCGGTCGGTCGGCAGGTCGAGCACGGGCGGGCGGGCCAGCCGCTCCCGCCAGTGGGCCAGCGCCGCGCTCTCGTCGCGCCCGCGCTGCCACAGGGCGACGTCGCCGTACTGCAGCGGCAGCGGGGGCAGGGCGGGCAGCCCGGCCACGCGCGCGCTGTAGAGGCGGGCCAGATCGTCCAGCAGCACGTTGAGCGACCATCCGTCCCCGATGATGTGGTGGAAGACCACGCACAGCACGTGCTCGGCCGGGCCCAGCCGCAGCAGTCCCGCGCGCACCGGCGGCGCGGCCGCCAGGTCGAAGGGGGCGTTGGTCCACTCGGCGACGATCCGGCGGGCCGCCGCCTCCGTCTCCTCGGGCGTCCCGCCCGGTACGTCCAGGTGGGTGAGCACCGTGGCGGCGGCGGGTTCGACGACCGCCAGCGGCTGGCCGTCCCGGTCGGGGAAGCGGGTCCGCAGGCTCTCGTGCCGCTCCACCAGGGCGGTGAACGCCTCACCCAGCGCGGCCGGATCGAGCGGCCCGCTCAGCCGGCGCACCAGGAACATGGTGTAGGAGGCGTCGTCGGGGTCGAGCCGGTGCAGGAACCACAGCCGTTCCTGGGCCCGGGACAGCGGTGGGGCCGTCCCGGCCGGGCGCGGGACCGGCGGGGAGGCGAGCCGGCCGCCGGAGTCACCGGGGTCGCCGGAGGCGGCGCGGCCGGTGAGGTCGTCGAGGGCGGCGGCCAGCCCGGCGACGGTCGGGTTGCCGAACAGCACGGGGATCGGGACCTCCACGCCCAGCTCGGCCTCCAGCGCCGCGATCACCTTCACCGCCAGCAGCGAGTGCCCGCCCAGCGTGAAGAAGTCGTCGTCGGCCCCCACCTCCCGGGCGCCGAGCACCTGGGAGAACAGGCCGGCCACCCGCAGCTGCGAGGCGCCGGTCGGCGGCCCGCCCCGCCCCCCGGCCGGGAGCGCCGGATCCGGCAGCGCGTCCCGGTCCACCTTCCCGTTCGGCGTCAGCGGCAGCGCGGACAGCCAGGTGAAGGTCGAGGGCACCATCACGGCGGGCAGCAGCCCGGCGGCGTACTCCCGCGGGTCGACGCCGTGCGGATCGATGCTCTGCAGGTCGACGCCGTGCGGGTCGACATTCTGCGAGCCGGTGCCGGACGGATCGGCCGTACCGGCGGACACGAGGTAGGCGGCCAGGCGGTCGTCCCGGACGACGACGGCGGCCTGGGCGACCCCGGGGCAGGACTCCAGCACGGCCTCGATCTCGCCGGGCTCGATGCGGTGGCCGCGCAGCTTGACCTGCCGGTCGGCGCGGCCGAGGAACTCCAGCGTCCCGTCGGGCCGCAGCCGCACCCGGTCCCCGGTGCGGTAGAGCCGCGAGCCGGGCGGGCCCCACGGGTCGGGGACGAAGCGCTCGGCGGTCAGCGCGGGGCGGCCGAGATAGCCGCGGGCGAGGCCCGCGCCGCCGATCACGAGCTCGCCCGGGACCCCGATCGGGGCCTGCCGGTCGTCGGGGTCCAGCACGTACACCTGCGTGTTGGCGATCGGCCGGCCGATCAGCACCTCGCGGGGGTCCCGCGGGACCTCCCACGCCGTCGACCAGATCGTGGTCTCGGTCGGGCCGTACATGTTGACCAGGCGCCGCACCCGGGGCCGCAGCTCGGCGGCGAGCGAGAGCGGCAGGGCCTCGCCGCCGACCAGGCCGACCACGTCCGCGGTCCCGGCGTCGCCGGCCAGCAGCATCCGCCATCCGGACGGCGTCGCCTGGATGTGGGTGACGCCGCCGGCCCCGACCAGCCGGGCGAGCGCCGCCCCGTCCCGCGCGGTCCGGGCGTCCGCCACGACCAGGCTCCCGCCGTGGACCAGCGGCAGGTACAGCTCCAGGGCGGAGATGTCGAACGACAGCGAGGTCAGCCAGAGCCACACGTCCCGGGGGGAGGGATCCAGCAGGGCGGCCATGCCCGCCAGGAAGTTGCTCAGCGCGCCGTGGGTGACCACCACCCCCTTGGGACGGCCGGTCGAACCCGAGGTGTAGATCACGTAGGCCGGGTCGGCCGCCTGCGGCCCGTCGTGCGACGCGGCGGACGGGGACGCCGGGCCGCCCGGCGCGGCCGGGTCCCGGGCGTCGAGCGGGACGACGGTCACCGAGGCCGGGAGCCGCTCCCGGGACTCCTCGTCGGCCAGCACGATCGCCGTGCCCGAGTCGGCCAGCATGTGCTCGATCCTGGCCGCCGGGTAGTCCGGGTCCACCGGCACGTAGGCGGCGCCGGTGGCCAGCACGCCCAGCAGTCCCGCCACCGTCAGGTCCGACCGCCCGGCGCAGACCGCGACCAGCGAGCCGGGGCCCGCCCCGGCCGCGCGCAGCCGTACCGCGACCTCCTCCATCCGCGCGCCCAGCTCGGCGTAGGTGACGCGGCGCGCGCCGCAGACCACCGCGGGGGCGGCGGGGGTGGCGCGGATCCGGCGGCGTACCAGGTCCACGACGGTTTCGGGACCGACCTCGGCGGCGGTGGCGTTGCCCGCGGCCAGCAGGGCGCGCTCCGGCTCCGGCAGCACCTCCAGCTCGGACAGGCGCAGGTGCGGGCCGTCGGCGACGGACCGCAGGAGGGTGAGGAAGCGGTCGGCGAAGCGGCGCACGGTCGCCGCCTCGAACAGGTCGGTGCTGTACATGAAGGTGGCGAGGATCCCGTCGGGCCGCTGCCACATGTCGAGGGTGAGGTCGACCTTGGCGCGGGCCCACCCGTGCGGGAACGCCGCGGACGGCATGCCCGCGAACGTGTCGGCCTCGTCGTATCCGGCGGCGTTGGAGTGCAGCGTGACCACCGTCTGGAACAGCGGCGTGCGGCTGAGGTCCCGGCCCACGTCCAGCGTGGCCAGCAACCGCTCGAACGGCACCTCCTGCCTGCTCATCGCCTCCAGGAGAGTGCGGCGGGTGCGGCGCAGCAGCTCGGTGAACGGGGGGTCGCCCGACAGGTCGCCGCGCAGCACGAGGGTGTTGGTGAACAGCCCGACGAGCGGCTCCAGCTCGGGACGGTCGCGCCCGGCCGCCGGGGAGCCGATCACCAGGTCGCGCTGCCCGGTCAACCGGCCCAGCAGCGCCTGGTAGGCGGTCAGCAGCACGGTGAACGGCGTGCACCGCTGCGTCCTGGCCAGGTCGGTCAGGGCCGCGGCCAGCGGGGCGGGGACGGTGAAGACGACCTCCGAGCCCCGGCTGTCACGCTCCGCGGGACGCGACAGGTCGGTCGGCAGGTCGAGCACGGGCGCCCCGGCCAGGCGGCGCGCCCAGTACGCCAGATCCCCGTCCGCGTCACGGTCCCCGTCCCCGTCGCCCCCGTACGGCCCGCCCGGCTCCGGCGCGGCGGGCGGGACCGGCAGCGGGGGCAGGTCGGGGGCCCGGCCGTCGCGGCGGGCCGCGTAGCACGCGCCCAGCTCCGCCAGGAGGATGTTGAGCGACCAGCCGTCGGCGACGATGTGGTGCAGCACCAGGCACAGGACGTGGTCACCGGTGCCGAGCCCGATCAGCGTGGCGCGGATCGGCGGCCCGGCGGCGAGGTCGAAGGGGGCGTTGGTCCGCTCGGCGACCGCGTGCAGGGCCTCCTCCTCGGAGAGCTCCAGCAGCTCCACGGGCACCGCCGACGGCGGCTCGACGAGCCCGTACGGCTTGCCCTCCCGCTCGGGGAAGCGCGTGCGCAGCGCCTCGTGCCGCGCCTGGAGATCGCCCAGCGCCAGCGCGAGGACACCGCCGTCCACCGGCCCGGTGACACGGTGGACGATGTTGACGTTGTAGCCGGGGTCGGCGGGGTCGTAGCGGTGCAGGAACCAGAGGCGTTCCTGCGCGGGAGAGAGGGAGAATTCCTTCATCGAGCACCCTGAGATCGCGCCGCAGCGTGTCGTCCCCGTGCGGGCCTCGCCCGGCAGCGTAGGAAGCCCCTTCAGAACGCGTCAATACCCTTCCGACGCCCGAAACCCCGATGGGGACGGGGATTCGGGTCTGTCCGAATGCCCTCTGAGCTGGGGTTTCCAATAGGTTTCGGCGCTCGGCTCCGGGCGCCGAAATTAAATAGAAAGTTTCCTATTAGTTCTGGGGCGGGGTGCTGCGGGGGCTCCCGGCCGCCCGTCGCGGGGCGGGCGGCCGTCCGCGGACGGGCCGTCAGTCGGGGTGGTGCTGGTGCTGGAGATAGGCGGCCGTCTCGGGGTTGGCCGGGAAGTAGGCCTCGATGGCGAGCTCGGCGACGGTGATGTCGAGCGGGGTGCCGAAGGTGGTCATGGTGCTGAAGAAGATCAGCTCGCGGTAGCCGCGGCGGAGCTTGAGCGGGATCACGATCTGCCCCGGGCCCGCGCCGATCTCCGGCTCGGGCTGGTCGCAGGGATAGCCCTCCAGCTCCCGCCAGAGCTCGGTGAGGTAGGGGTCGGCGGTCAGGCTGATCTGGCGGCGGAGCCGGTGCAGCAGGTGGGCCCGCCACTCGCCCAGGTTGAGGATGCGGTGGGCCATGCCCTTGGGGTGCAGGCTCAGCCGCAGCACGTTGACCGGCGGCTCGAGCAGCTCGGGCGCGACGCCGCGCAGCAGCAGGCCGGTGGCGGAGTTGCGGTCGACCAGATTCCAGCGCTGGTCCACGACCACGGCGGGATAGGGCTGGTGCCCGCTCAGCACCTGACCGAGCGCCTCCCGCACCGAGGCCATCTCCGGGGAGTTCAGCGGGGTCTCGGCGTAGACCGGGGCGAACCCGCCGGCCAGCAGCAGATGGTTGCGCTCGCGCAGGGGGAGGTCGAGCTCCTCGGCGAGGTGAAGGATCATGCCGCGGCTGGGTTTGGACCGGCCGGTCTCCACGAAGCTCAGGTGGCGGGTGGAGACGTCGGCCTGGATGGCGAGGTCCATCTGGCTCATCCGCCGTCGTTCCCGCCACTGGCGCAGCAGTTCGCCGACTGGCCGGTTCCCGCTGGTGGTGGTCACGCACGTCACGATATCCAAGCGTGATCGACCAAACCATTACCACGGATGTAATGAGTATCGCGATGTGCGGCCCGGGCGGGAGGATAACCGGTCGCGTCCCGCCCCGCCGACGGCCACACTGGCCCGGTGGATCGAGAGCGGGGCCGTACGGCCGGCGTCGTGGTGACGTCGCAGGGAGAGTGTCTGGGGACCTTCGGGCCCTTCCCGGTGGAGAGCCCCTGGTGGGCCGAGGTCGGGCCGGTCGCCGACCGGCTGACCGCGGAGCTCGGCGTGCCCGTCATGGTGCTGCGCCTGGTGGAGGTCGAGGGCGGCGAGGGCGCCAGGGACGGGCACGTGACCTACCATGCCGAGGCTCTCGCCCGCCCGCGCGAGGGGCTGCTCGGGGCGCCCCCGCCGGACGCGGCCGAGTTGCTCCGCCCCGCCCCGCGGCGGTCCGGATGGGCCACCGCCCCGGGCCTGCGCGAGGCCCTGGCGTGGGCGCGCGAGGCGCTGCGGGCGGCGGACCGGCCGGCGGACGGGGACGTCCGGCAGATCAAGAGCTGGAACCTCTCCGGGTTGTTCCGCGTCCCCACCGTCCGCGGGCCCGTCTGGCTGAAGACGCTGCCGGAGTTCGCGACCTGGGAGGCCCGGACGATCGACCTGGTCGCGCGGGTGGACCCGGAGCTGGTGCCCTCCGTCGTGGCCGCCGACGCCGGCCGTGGCCTGATGCTCCTGGAGCACGTGCCCGGCGAGGACTGCTGGGAGGCCTCCGACGACGTCGTCCGGGCCATGATCCGCCGCTGGTCCGCGGCCCAGCTGGAGATCGCCCGGCGCTGGGAGGCCGCCCCCTCCGGCCTGGCCGACCGCACGCCCCGGACCCTGGCCGGGATGGCGCACGGCCTGCTCGACGGCGAGGCCGCAACCGGCCTGACCGCGGCCGAGCTGTCGGCGGCGCGCCGGCTGGCCGACGACCTGCCCGCCATGGCCGCCGCGCTGCAGGAGTGCGGCCTGCCGGACACCCTGGTGCACGCCGACTTCCACTGCGGCAACTGGCGGTCGGACGGGCGGCGCACGGTGGCCGTCGACTTCTCCGACAGCCACTTCGGGCACCCCGCCGTGGACGGCCTGCGGGCGGGCGACTTCCGGCCGGCCGAGCACCGCGACCGGGCGACCGCCGCGTGGATCGAGGCCTGGTCGGATCTGGTGCCCGGCTCCGATCCCGGCCGGGCGCTGGTCCTGGCCGAGCCGGTCAAGCGCGTCATGCACGCGGTGCGCTACCAGGAGTTCCTGGACGGCATCGAGACCAGCGAGCGGATCTACCACGAGGGCGACCCGGCCGGCGAGATCCGCGCGGCGCTGGCGGGCGCCGCGGCACTGCGGGACGCCGGGGTACGGTTCGGCGGCTGACCCCGGCGGCCCGGTCTCGGGGAGCTGCCAGCGGCGGGCTGACTCCGGGAAGCGTCAACGGCGGACCGGCCCCGGGGAGCCGTCAGCGGAGGGCTGTCAGCGGAGGGCTGTCAGCGGAGGGCTGTCAGCGGCGGCGGATCGCGTTGGACAGGCGCTTGGTCATGCGCTCCCACTCGCTGCCGAAGGGGTTGTCCTGGACGAGGTAGGTCCAGGTGGCGGTGGGGCGCTTGAGTCCCGCATCGTCGAGGTCGAGGCCGTCGGCGGTGATGGAGGCGGTCTCGAAGGTGGCCACCGAGCGCGACTCGATCTCGGCGAGCAGCCGCTGGTAGGCGGCGACGGCCTCCTTGTGGAACTCGTCGAGCGGGTTGGCCCGGCCGAGCACGCGCAGGTGGATGCCCTCGCGGATCTCGGCCAGGTGGGCCAGGTGCTCGGTCCAGCAGGCGTCGATGTGGAACAGGACGATCTGCCGGGCGGCCGCGTGCAGCACGTCCTCGGCCGTCTCCGCGGGCAGGGCCTCGAGGAGCTCGGCCCACCGTCCGGGGGCGGCGGCGGCCAGCGCCTCCCCGCCGGCCCGGCCGCGCAGGATCCGGTCACGGCGCTCCAGGACCAGGCCGCGCTGGCGTTCGAGCAGGCGGGTGTAGCGCCAGGTGTCGCGGTGGATCTGCGTGTTGACGCCCTCGGCGACGCGCTGGGCGTGGCTCACGAGTCTCTGGGCCGGCACGCCGGAGGTGTACTCGTCGGCGACGTAGTGGGTGATCAGGTCGTCCTCGCCGCTCACCATGAAGACCGAGCCGCCGGGGTCGCCCTGCCGCCCGGCCCGGCCGCGCAGCTGGTCGTCCAGGCGGCTGCTGGCGTGGCGCCCCGAGCCGATGACGTACAGGCCGCCGAGGTCGTCCACCCCCTCGCCGAGCCTGATGTCGGTGCCGCGCCCGGCCATCTGGGTGGAGACCGTGATCGCCCCGCGCTCCCCGGCCGCGGCGATGATGGCGGCCTCCTCGGCGTCGTTCTTGGCGTTGAGCACGACGCACTCCAGCCCGCGGCCGGACAGGTTCAGCGCGAGCCGCTCGGACTCGGCCACGTCGAGCGTCCCGACCAGGATCGGCCGGCCGGTGGCGTGCACCTCGGCGATCTCGTCGAGCAGGGCCCGGTCGCGGTCCATGGCGAACGCGAAGAGCCGGTCGGGCGCGTCGACCCGGACCACCGGCCGGTTCGGCGGGACGACGGCCACCTTCAGGTCGTAGAACTCGCGCAGCTCGTCGCCGACGGCCACGGCGGTGCCGGTCATCCCGCACCGCACGGGATAGCGGGTGATCAGGCCCTGGACCGTGATCGAGTCGAGGATCTCGCCGGTCTCCGAGGGCGGCAGCGCCTCCTTGGCCTCGACCGCCGCCTGCAGGCCGTCCGGCCAGCGCTGCAGCAGCGCCACCCGGCCCCGCGAGGCGTTGATCAGGTGGACCCGGCCGTCCCGGACGATGTAGTCGACGTCCTTGTTCAGCAGGGCGTGGGCGTGCAGGGCGAGGTTTACCTGGGTCAGGGTGGCGGGGTCGTGGTAGAGCTCGACCTCCAGCGCCTCCTCGACGGTGTCGATGCCCTTGGCGGTCAGGTGGACATTGCGGGCCTGGTCGTCGATCTCGTAGTGGTAGCCCTTGACGAGCCGGCGGACCAGCGCCGCCATCTCCGGCACCGAGCCGCCGGGGTCGGCGGCGCCGGCCAGCACCAGCGGCACCCGGGCCTCGTCCACCAGCACCGAGTCGGCCTCGTCGATCAGCGCGACGTCCGGCTCGGGCTGCAGCAGGTCGCCGGGGTCGACGCACAGGCGGTCGCGCAGCACGTCGAAGCCGATCTCGCTGACCGAGCCGTAGGTCACGTCCCTCGCGTAGGCCTCGCGGCGCTCCTGCGGGGTGGAGGCCTCGCCGATCCAGCCGACCGAGACGCCCAGCGCCTCGTACAGCGGCGCCATCCACTCGGCGTCGCGCCGGGCCAGATAGTCGTTGACGGAGATCACGTGGACCCGCCTGCCGCGCAGCGCGTATCCGGCCGCGGCCATGGCCCCGGACAGGGTCTTGCCCTCGCCGGTGGCCATCTCGGCGACGTTGCCCGTCAGCATGGCCAGGGCGCCGACCAGCTGCACGTCGTACGGCCGCAGCCCCAGCGCCCGGTCGGCGGCCTCGCGCGCGATCGCGCAGAACTCGGCCAGGTCGTCCATCGAGGGGGAGGGCGGCTCGTCGAGCTCCCGCAGGCGCTCCTCGTGGGCGCCCGCGGCCGCCACGACCCGCTCGAAGGGAGCCAGGTCGACCGAACCGGGGCGCTCCAGGAACCGCCTGATGAGCTGCTTAATCGAGGCCACGTTCTCTCCAACGCCCGTTTCCGGGAACACGTTCCCGCCAGCCGGGCCACCGTACCGGCCCGGAGCGGTCACGCCGTCACGGCGCGAAACCGAATGCGATTCGTAATGATGGGCCGTAGACATGCCGCGAGAGGTCAGGACAGGCTGGAACGGTGGCGTTCTCCGATTATCAGTACGAGATCTACCTCAACGGGCTGACCGGCCAGCACCCGCCGTACTCCGCCGACCTGGCGGAGCTGGAGCGGGCCGCCAGGCGGCGGCTCGACCCCGGCGCCTACTGGTACGTGGCCGGTTCGGCGGGGACGGGCGCGACCGACCGCGCCAACCGCGAGGCGTTCGACCGGTGGCGGATCGTGCCGAGGATGCTGCGCGACGTCTCGGTCCGCGACCTGAGCACCGAGCTGTTCGGCCGGACCTACCCGGCGCCGCTGGCGCTGGCCCCGGTCGGCGTGCAGTCGATCGTCCACCCGCAGGGCGAGCTCGCCACCTCCCGGGCCGCCGCCGCGCTCGGCGTCCCCATGGTGCTCAGCACCGCCGCCTCCCACACCCTGGAGGAGGTCGCCGAGGCGGACGGGCCCCGGTGGTACCAGCTGTACTGGCCGCACGACGACGAGGTCACCCTCAGCCTGCTGGAGCGGGCCCGCAAGAGCGGCTACGACACCCTGGTCGTCACCCTCGACACCTGGACGCTGGCCTGGCGGCCCAACGACCTCGACCGCGCCTACCTGCCGTTCCTGCGCGGGACCGGCCTGGCGATCCCGCTGTCCGACCCGGTGTTCCGCTCGCGGCTGGCCCGCCCGGTGGAGGAGGACCTGGACGCGGCGATCATGCAGTGGGTGCCGATGTTCAACGGCCGCGCCCACACCTGGGACCAGCTGTCGCTGCTGCGCGACAACTGGGACGGGCCGATCGTCCTGAAGGGCATCCAGCACGTGGACGACGCCCGCCGCGCCGCCGACGCGGGCATGGACGGCGTCGTCGTCTCCAACCACGGCGGACGCCAGGTCGACGGCGCGCTCGCCTCCCTGGACGCGCTCGCGCCGGTCGCGGAGGCCGTCGGCGACCGGCTGACCGTGCTGTTCGACTCGGGGGTGCGCAGCGGGGCCGACGTCTTCAAGGCCCTCGCCCTCGGCGCCCGGGCGGTGCTCCTGGGCCGGCCGTACATGTGGGGCCTGGCCAACGGGGGACAGGACGGCGTGCGCCACGTGGTCCGCAGCATCCTCGCCGAGCTCGATCTCACCCTGGGGCTTGCGGGGTTCCGCACGCCCGCCGACCTCGACCCTTCCGTCCTGGAGCGCGCATGAGCCTGTCCGATCTGCAGCCCGTCCCCGCCGAGCAGCTGACCTTCCGGCTGCCGCAGAAGTTCGCGACCGTGCAGGAGGAGCGGCGGCACCGTCAGGAGCGCCTGGCCGCCGCGCTGCGGTTGTTCGGCAGGTTCGGCTTCGAGGAGGGCGTGGCGGGCCACATCACCGCCCGCGACCCCGAGCACACCGACCACTTCTGGGTGAACCCGTTCGGGATGTCCTTCAAGCAGATCAAGGTCAGCGACCTGATCCTGGTCAACCACGAGGGCCAGGTCGTCGAGGGCCGCCACCACGTCAACAAGGCCGCCTTCGCCATCCACGCCATGGTCCACCAGGCCCGCCCCGACGCGGTCGCCGCCGCCCACTCGCACTCGGTGCACGGCAAGGCGCTGTCGTCCCTGGGCACCCTGCTGGAGCCCCTCACCCAGGACGCGTGCGCGTTCTACGAGGACCACGGCCTGTTCGACGACTACACCGGCGTCGTGGTGGAGACCGAGGAGGGCCGCCGCATCGCCCGGGCCCTGGGCTCCCACAAGGCCGTCATCCTGCGCAACCACGGCCTGCTGACGGTGGGCGACAGCGTCGACGCCGCCGCCTGGTGGTTCATCACCATGGAGCGCAGCTGCCAGGCCCAGCTCCTGGCCAAGGCCGCCGGTCCCACCGTCCCGATCGACCACGAGAACGCCAAGCTCACCCACGGTCAGATCGGCAACGACCTCGTCGGCTGGATCAACTTCCAGCCTCTCTACGACCAGATCATCGCCTCCGACCCAGACCTGTTCGACTGATCCCGTCCCCGCGCCGATCACAGGGAGATCGTTCGGGTATCTTTCCTCAGGCATCGAGTCCTCCACCCTCCGCCGGGCGTGATGCCGGAAAACGGGAGTCCCATGTCGGCCGAAGAGACGATCATCACCCCTCCGGGGCAGTCCCACGCGGGCCGCTGGAGCGCGCAGGCGTGGTTCGCTCTGGTGCTCGCGGCGATGGCGCTGCTGGTGGTCGCGGCGGCCCTGGCCGGAGCCCTGGTGCTGCAGAACACCGCCCAGGTGTCCAACCGCCTGGTCGACCGCATCTCCCCGGCCCGCATCGAGGCGGTGAACATCCAGGCCGCCCTGCTGGACCAGGAGACCGGCGTGCGGGGTTTCGTCCTCACCGGCAGGGAGCAGTTCCTGGAGCCGTACGTCCTCGGCCGGGAGGCCGAGCGCCAGACGGTGGCCCGCCTGCACGAACTCGGCCCGGACGAGCCGCCGATGCGCGAGCTGGCCGAGGTGGAGCGTCTGGCCGGGGAGTGGCGGGCCCGGTACGCCGATCCGATGATCGCCCGGACGCGGACCGACGGGGCGGAGTCGGTGACCCAGGAGCAGACCGAGGAGGGCAGGCGGGCCTTCCAGTCCCTGCGGGACGCGCTGGAGGTCCACAACGCCGCGTGGGCCCTGGCCCGGGACGCCGCGCGCGCCGACCTGGCCGCCGCCAGGGAGAGACGCGACCTCGCCTTCCTCATCATCCTCGGGACCCTGCTGGTGGCCATCCTCGCGAACGCGCTGCTGCTGAGACTGGTGGTCTTCCGCCCGCTGGACCGCCTGTCGGCCGCCGCGCGGCGCGTCACGAACGGGGACTTCGACCACCACGTCGACACCGGTGGCCCGGCCGACGTGGCCGAGCTGGCCCGCGACATCGAGGCGATGCGCGGGCGGATCGTCGCCGAGCTGGAGGAGACCCGGCGGTCGCGGCAGCTGCTGGACGAGCAGGCCACCGAGTTGCGGCGCTCGAACGCCGAGCTGGAGCAGTTCGCCTACGTGGCCAGCCACGACCTGCAGGAGCCGCTGCGCAAGGTGGCCAGCTTCACCCAGATGCTGGAACAGCGCTACGGCGACCGGCTCGACGACCGGGCCAAGCAGTACATCGGCTTCTCGGTGGACGGCGCCAAGCGCATGCAGGAGCTCATCAACGAGCTGCTCACCTTCTCCAGGGTGGGTCGGATCACCCGGGAACCGGTGACGTTCGACCTCGGCGACGCGGCCAGGGCGGCCCTGCGCAACCTCTCGGTCACGATCGAGGAGTCGGGCGCCGAGATCGAGATCGGTGACCTGCCGCCGGTGAGCGGCGACCGGTCGCAGTTCGTGATGCTCTGGCAGAACCTGATCGGCAACGCCGTCAAGTTCCGCCACCCCGACCGCACTCCCGTGGTCCGGGTGGAGGCCGAGCGCGAGGGCACGGACTGGCGGATCACCGTGACCGACAACGGCATCGGCATCGACGCCCGGTTCGCCGAGAAGATCTTCGTCATCTTCCAGCGGCTGCACACCCGGGACGCCTATGCGGGGACGGGCATCGGCCTGGCGATCTGCCGGAAGATCGTGGAGTACCACCACGGCAAGATCTGGCTCGACACCGAGCACACGGGCGGCTCGCGTTTCATCATCACGCTGCCCGCCGTGGAGGAGGCCCCTCAGGAGGCCGAGACCCCCGCCACCGCGGCGTCCCCGGCCTGACGGGCGCGTCCGCGGTGGGCCGGGTGTCGCCCGCCCCGGGCTGCGCCGCGCGATGGTCGGGTGAGTGGGTTCTGAAGCTGGGACGCGTCCGGTGTCGGCCGGATATCGCCCCGCCCGTGAGGTGTGTCCCCGGCAGGCCGGGTGTCGCCCGCCCCAAGCTGCGCCTCATGGCAACCGAGCCTGCCCGGGATGCTGCGGCGCTTGCGATGCAGGGGGTGAGGAGCACTGTGATCCGGCGTCAGCTCTATCGCGGTCGCCCTGGAGACCAGGAGCGATGACCGGGGTACTGCCTGCATGGCCCTGCACCCGCTGGGTTCGCTGCCCGAATCGCCCGGCGTCCGGGGTGTCGGCCATCGCGATCCGGCATCAACACACCACCGGCTGACCCGTGCCGAGCCACGGCCAGCCCGTCATCCGGGCACGGATCGCCTACGGTCCGTGCCCGGATGACGGGCGTGTTCGTCCGGCTGTCGTGTGGCGCAGCCCGGGGCGGGCGACACCCGGCCCACCGGGGACGTGTCCCACGGGCGGGCGGCACCCGGCCCGCCACGGGCACGTCGCACGGGCGGGCGGCACCCGGCCCGCCACGGGCACGTCGCACGGGCGGGCCTACCACCTGGCGCGCACTGCCGTACCCGCCTCCGGCTCAGGACGCACTCGTCCTACGGCTTCAGGGCCTGTCGCCGAGGCGGTCGACCCAGCCCGCCTCCTGCAGGGTGACCCGCAGGAGCGGTGCGGACGTGCCCGCCTCGCCCACCTCGTACTGCAGCAGCTCGGCCGAGTCCGGATCCACGATCAGGCGGTACTCGATCCGCTCGCCGTCGTCACCCGAGCCGGTCGCCGTCAGGGCGGCCCCCGCGCGCCCCGTTGCGTCGGTGACCTGTCCCGGCGAGGTCATGCCCGGCTGGTCGGCCATCACCTGGAACAGGGCCGCCTTGGTCCCCGGTGTGATCGGCGCGCTCAGCAGGTCCACCCCCGTCTGCCACAGATAGACGGCGAAGTCGCCCTGCGCGCCGCCGGGGCGCGCCTTGTGAAACTGCCGCAGCTTGCGCTCCAGCTCTTCCCTGTCGGTGGGGAGGTCGCCCACGTTGCGCATGTTCAGGCCGGGGTTGTCGATCGACAGGACCCGCTCGGTTGCGTCGTCGTAGCTCCTCGGGCCGCTCCCGCCCAGGTCGGGGGCGCCCGCCTGCCGCCACTTCGCCTCGTCCCCGGAGGAAGCGAAGGTGATCTTCTCGTCCTGCCCGCTCACCGAGCGGCCCGTCGCGCCTTTCTGGCGCGGGCGCCAGGACTCGTCCGTCTGGGTGAGGAACGCGGTGTACGAGAGCGCGGCCGACTTCGGCTCGCCGATCTTCCGCTTCAGCTCGCCGACCTTCCGCTCGAACTCGCGCTCGGCGGCGGCGAGCTCGTCGGGCTTGCCCTTGAGCTCCTTCAGCTTCTCCTCCCGCTCGGCGGCCAAGGCCTTGATCGCGACCATGTAATCGCTTTCCGCGTTGTCGACCCGCTGGAAGACGCGCTGGCGGGTGTACCAGTAGCGGCCCGAGCCGGCCGGTTCCCTGGCTGCGCTCTCGGCCGCCGCCAGCAGGATGGAGTGGGCGTCGATCGGCCGGGCCCCGCCCGACCGGGGGTCACCGGCGGAGACTCCCGGCCCGGGCTCCCGGCCGCCGGGCGCGCCGTTCAACTGACCCGGAATGATGATCACGGCGGCGGCCAGTCCGGCCGCCGCCGCGCCCGCGGCCAGCACCAGCGGCCGGCGGCCCCGCTCGGGGACGCGGCGGACGCGCGCCGGGGCGGGCAGGGCCTCGAACGCGCGGGCCAGGTCGGCCGAACGGCGCCGCCGGTAGGTCTCCTCGGCCAGTTCGTCCAGCTGTCCGGGCTTGAGTAGCGCGAACGTGCGCTCGCTCATGTGTTCTTCCTCCTCGGGAGTGCTGCTGGGGCGGGACATCAGGTCTCCTCCAGGAACCGTCGTGCGGCGGCGCGGGGGTGCGGTGCCGCAGGTGAGGACTCCACACGCGGCACCGCCGGTCCGGACTCCGTACGCGGTGCCGCCGGCCGGGGCGCCGCGGGCGCCGCCGACCGTGCCTCCGCACGCAGGGTCCGGGCCAGCCGTTTCCGGGCGCGGTGCAGCCGGACGTTGTAGGTGCGCGTGGAGCAGCCCATGACGGCGGCGGCCTGCTCGGGCGGGAGCCCGTGCCAGGTGGCCAGCGCCATCGCCTCCACGTCCTGTTCGGACAGCGAGGCCAGCGCGGCCAGTGCGGCGTCCCGGTCCACGACGTGCTCGGCCACGTCCCAGGCGACCTGGTCCCGCGGGGTGCTGAGCGCCGTGATCCTGTCGATCAGCGCCTGCCGCCGGAACCGCGAGTCCCGCTGTTTGGCCAGCAGGTTGCGGGCGACGCCGAGCAGCCACGGCAGGACGGGCTCGGGCAGCTCGGCGATCCGCCGCCAGGCGACGAGGAACGTCTCGCTGCACACGTCCTCGGCCAGGCTCGGCTCGGTCCGCAGCAGCACGTAGCCCAGGACGTCGCGACAGTGCCGGTCGTAGAGCTCGGTGAATCGTTCTTCGGGATCGTTCACAACCAGTAGTCCTCCCGGGAGTCCCAGGATTACCACCCGTCGTGAAAAGCGCTGGTTCCGTGCGCCGCCGTACCGGAGAAGGCGCCTAATGAACCTGACACTCGTTGACAGGTATGGGCGCGACGATGAGGCCATGACCACCACAGCGAAGCTTCTCGCCTTGACCATCGACTGCGCCGAGCCCAAGCGGCTGGCGGAGTTCTACGCCGCCGTGTTCGGCTACGAGGTCCAGTACAGCGAGGAGGAGTACGCCGGCATCGGCGACGGCACCACCAGCATCTACTTCCAGAAGAACACCGAGCGCCGCCCCGCCGCCTGGCCCGGACCGGACAAGCAGTTCCACCTGGACGTGCGCGTCCCGGACGTGGACCAGGCGGTCGAGGACTATCTGAAGCTGGGCGCGAGCAAGCCGGACTTCCAGCCCGGCGGGGAGAACTGGACCGTGCTCGCCGACCCCGCCGGGCATCTGTTCTGCGTGTGCCCGACCCGCGACGAGTGAGACGGCGCGCCCCGGCGGCCACCCGGCTGCCGGGGTGGTGACGCCGGGGTGGCGGGCTTCACCCGGACGCCGACCGTCCCGCACGGGGGCCGGGACCGCGTCGTGAGCCTGCCCGCTCCAGGACCGGTGCTTCCCTCCGCTCGTCCAGGGCGAGCAGGACGACGGCGGCGAGCAGGAGCGCGGCGCCGCCCACCGCCACCGGAGTGAGCCGCTCGCCGAACAGCAGCACGCCGAGGACCGCCGCGCCCGCCGGCTCCACGAGCGTGATCACCGATGCGGTCGTGGCCCGCACCGCGGCCAGCCCGGCGAAGAACAGCCCGTAGGCGAGAGCCGTCGGGACCGCGCCCAGATAGGCGATGATCGCCCAGGACGCGAGCGGATCACCGGCGGGGAACAGTCCCTGGAACAGCGCCAGGGGGAACAGCAGGACGGCGCCGGCCGCGAAGCCGCCCATCGCGGTGGTGTACGGCTCGGCGGGCGCGGCCCGGTTGAGCAGCGTCACGCCTGCGTAGCTCGCCGCCGACAGCAGCGCCCACGCGACACCGGCCGGGGAGAAGCCGCCCGCGCCGTCGTCGCGGGTCAGCAGGACCAGCCCGGCCAGGGCGGCGGCGGCGCACCCCAGCCCGGCCGCACCCGGCCGCTCCCGCAGGAGTACGGCGGACCCGGCGAGCACGAGGACGGGCGTGGCGCCGGTGGTGATCACGGTGGCCAGGGCGAGGCCGGATTCGGCGATCGCCGCGAAGTAGGCCGTCTGGCACACGGCCATCGCCACTCCCGTGATCACGGCCCGCCCAAGGCGGGCTCGTCCGAGAGTGGCCCGTCCGAGAGTGGCACTTTCGGGACCGGATCGCGGTGCGGCGCCGTACCGGCGTCCGCGGAAGAGGACCCGGGTGACCAGCAGGATCGTGACCGCCCCGGCGGCGAACCGCCAGAACGAGACGGCGACGGGTCCGATCCCGCCGGCCCGGTCGAGCAGCGCCCCGGCGGCACCACCGGTGCCCCAGGCGGTCGCCGCGAGGGAGACGTACAGCAGGCCCTGCCGTACGGAGACATGCGTCATGGAGATCTCTCCGGGAGAAGTGGTCGTCAACGGCCGCACGTATGCGGGCAGCGACCACCCACCGGGTCACCCCGACCCGGTCACACAGGAGAGATCCCGCCCGCTATCGGGCGGGCGGCGGGGAGACGATCGGAGCGATGAGGAACGTCGGCACCCGCCCACCGTAACGACCCGGAGCCCCCTGACTCCACCTCATATCCGGCTCGTGGGCAGGGGTACGGCTACCGCGGGTTCGAGTGGAACTCCGCCCACAGGTCGACGGCCCTCTCCAGATCGAGTGCCGCCACCTCCTCGCGGGTCATGCCCACCGTGTAGATCAACCGGTCGGCGAGCCAGTCGGGGACCGGCTCGCGTGCGGGTGGTTCGTCGACATGGAGGTGATCGGTCAGAGCTCCGAGCCGGTCGACGACCTCGCCGAGACGGACGACCTCGGGGTTCTCCAGCAGCAGCAGGATCCTCTTGAGGATCCTGGGCGCGACGTCCGGGCCGATCCTGCGGAGATCATCGATCGCGGGATCGGTGAACACGACGTCGGACGCCGTCACTCGTCCTCGTCCGAAAGCGCGGCCAGCGACTCCCGGGTGCGCCCGAAGGCGGAGAGCACGTCGTCGATCGGTGTCCGTCGCCCGGTGTCCGTGGCCGCCCGTACGAGAACCAGTGCCAGGTCGCGCAGGTCCGCCGCGGCCTGCTCCAGCTCGTTGAGGCGCCGGATGCCCACGACGGCGGCCACCGGCCGGTGCCGGCGGGTCACCACCAGGTCGGTTCCCCGTTCCGCATCCGCAACGAGCCGGGCCACCCCGCGCTGGGCGGCCTCGGTCACCGTGAGTTCGGTCGCATCACGGAGAACATCCACAGAGACTGTATAGAAACCTATACAGAACGGCGAGCCTGCGGCACGACCTCGAGAGATGTCATGGCCGCGGGCAGCCCCGGCTCAGCGCAGGTGGTCCAGCAGCCAGGTGAGCTTGAGGTCCTCCGCCGTCAGCAGGGCGCTCTCGCGCAGGTCCCGGCTCTCCTCGCCCGGTGGCAGCGCGGCGGCGAGAGTCGCTGCGGCGGCGGCCGTCTGGGGGCGCGCCCCCAGGGCCGCGCGCAGGACGTAGGACCTGCGCAGCAGCGTCACGGCCGTGGCGTGGTCGCTCTTCAGCAGGTGAGCGGCCTGGTGGCGGAGCACATAGGACCGGAGGAGGGGATCGTCGTGCGCGTGGCCGGCCGCGGCGGCGTAGTGCTCCCCGGCGGTCCGCCGGTCCTCGTCGATGTTGTCGGCGAGCACGCCGAGCCAGAAGCGCCCCCATCCGGCGAGGCCGTCCCCGCCCGCCGCGCGCTCGAACCCCCGCCTGGCGGTGCGAACGTCGTCGGGGCGCGGTTCGAGGCCGAACAGCAGGCGGGTGTACGCGATCTGAGCCCGCAGATAGCCGGCCGTCACCTCCGGCGGCAGCGCGTCGACGGCGGCCTCCGCCTCGGCGCCGCCCTGCAGGCGCCACCAGAACCGGTTGACCAGCAACTCCGCGCGCAACGCGGTCTCCTCCGGGGAGAGCAGGGCCAGCGCCTGGTCCCAGCGTCCCGCGCGGTCCAGCATGTGGGGGGTGTCGGGCATCATGGCACTACCATCGCAGGATCCGCACTTGAACTTCTCGCGCAACGGCGAGGAAATCCCGCGCTGGATCGGCCCGGCGTTGAGAACCCCTCCCCGGCAGGCGGAAGGGGATGGTCACGGCTCCCGCGTGGTGCCGCCGTACCACTGCCATTCCGTGCGCCGGGGCAGCCCGGGGAGCGGGATGCGGCCCGTGCACCAGAGCAGGGCGGCGGACGGGTCGTGCCCGGACGGGGCGTCCGGGAAGAGGCGGGCGAGGACCGCGGCGGCGGGCCCGTCGGGCGGTGTCCAGGACAGGCCGAGGGTGCGGGTGATGTCGTAGGTGTGGACGGCCAGCTCGACGATGCCCATCGCGGCGAAGCCCGCGGCGTCGGAGTGACCCCAGGGGTGCCAGGCGCGCACGTCCTCGGGGGTGTCCCGGACCGTGGTGCCGAGCAGGGAGGCGGCGATGCCGAGCCCTTCCAGGCAAGCGGGGACGGGAGCCTCGGGGTCGATGGAGGCGAAGAGGGTGATGTAGCGGTCCCGGGGCCGGGCGATGAGCAGACCGGCGTAGCCGACCAGGCCCAGGGCGATGTGGTCGAGGGTCTGGCGGCAGGTCCAGTCGAGGTCGCCGGCCCGGCGCGACCAGTCCTCCTCGGCGCCCTTGAGGAGAACGGCCAGGCACTCCTCGGCGACGGCCGCCACCGGGTCCGGCCACGGCACGGAGGCGGCAGGTGCCGGATCCACCGGGTCCGGTCCGACGGCGGTCACGGCCGGATGCTCAGCGGTCATCCATGACTCCTTCTCTGTACGCCTGCGGCGGTCGATCACGGAGGACCACGCTCTCAGCGGACCGGGGCCGGGGAACAGTGACGGGGATGACGGGTGCCACCAAATTCCTGCCATAGGGTTCGGGCCATGAGCGCCGGTTCCGTCGCCGTGGTCGTGCCCGAGGACATCGGGGTCCCCTCCTGGGACCTGTACGAGGTGAGCATCCCCTGCACCGTCTTCGGCCAGCCGCATCCCGACCTCGCCGATCCCTGGTACGACCTGCGGTTGTGCGGGATGGGGGAGGGCCGGAGCGGCCTCGCCGGATCGTGGCTGACGGTGCGCACCGACTACGGACTCGACGGCCTCGCCGGTGCGGACACGGTCATCGTGCCCTCGGTGCCCGACGCCTGCGTCGAGGACGGCGCGCCCGTGCCGCCCGCGCTGGTGGCGGCTCTGCGCCGGGCCCACGCCGCCGGCGCCAGGATCGTCTCGTTGTGCACCGGCGCCTTCGCGCTCGCCGAAGCGGGCCTGCTCGACGGGCGTCGGGCCACCGCTCACTGGATGCACACCGCCCAACTGGCCGAGCGCTATCCGAATGTGCGGGTCGACGACTCGGTGCTGTACGTGGACGAGGGCGACGTGCTCACCAGCGCCGGGCTGACCGCGGGACTCGACCTCTGCCTCCACCTGGTACGGCGCGACCTCGGCGCGCACATCGCCAACCAGCTGGCCCGCCGGATGGTGGTGCCCGCCCATCGGCCCGGTGGCCAGGCGCAGTTCGTCGACCTGTCGGTGCCCGCGACCGATGACCAGAGCCTGGGCCCCGTCCTGGAGTGGGCGGGCGCGCACCTGGACGAGCCGCTCACGGTGGAGGAACTGGCGCGGCGGGCGGCGATGAGCCCCCGGACGTTCTACCGGCGGCTGCGGGCCTCCACCGGGATGACACCGCTGCAGTGGCTGCTCAACCAGCGCCTGGCACGCGCCCGGAGCCTGCTCGAATCGACGGACCTGCCGATCACCGAGGTCGGCGAACTGAGCGGGCTCGGTACGGCCAACAACCTCCGCCACCACTTCCTCAAACAGCTGGGAGTGTCCCCGAGCGACTACCGCCGCGCCTTCCCCGCCCGGCCCGGCCGCAGATGACGGCGGGCTTGGCAAACGTGATATCCGTCACATTGGTGATAGCCGTGGCATAAGGGGCATGTGGCAGGCGATGGGGAGGACGACCGCGGGTGGGGGAAAGAGGGGTCACCGGAGATGAGACGCGACCATCAGTTCACACCGGCCCCTAAGCTGGATGGATGACCCGAGTACCGTCTACCCCCACGTGCACGCCCTCCTCCGGGGGGTGGCGATGACCTGGGTCGGCATAACGATCGCTCTCGTCGGCGCGCTCGGTTACGCCCTGGGCGCCGCGCTCCAGCAGTTCGAGGCCGTCAGGGACGGTGCCTCGCTCAAGCTGATGCGGCGGCCCCGGTGGTGGATCGGCGGCGTCATCGGCTTCACCGGGGCCTCCCTGCACGCGGTGGCCCTGAGCTTCGCCCCGCTGGTGGCGGTGCAGCCGATCAGCGTGGCGACGCTGGTGTTCGCGGTGCCGCTCGCGGCGATGCTGCACGGCAGGAAGCCGCACCGGGCGGAGATCATCGGGTCGGTCGCGGTGGCGGTCGGGCTGCTCGGGCTGCTGCTCCTGGTCCCCCAGCACGCCGTGGCCCCGCACATGACGGGCCGGGAGGCGTTCGGCTTCCTCGGCGCCGTCGGCCTGGTCGTGCTGCTGGCCCACCTGGCGGGCCGGAAGGCGCAGGGCCCGGTCAAGGCGCTGCTGCTGTCGGTCGGCGCGGGTGCGGTGACGGCCAGCGTGTCCACGTTCGTCCGGGTGGTGGGCGGCAACTTCGGCGGTGACTGGGCCAAGCTGCTCAGCTGGTTCACCCTGGCCGTCCCCATCCTGCTGATCTGCGCCGTCGTGCTGCTGCAGAAGTCCTACGAGGTGGGCTACTTCGGCATCGCCTACGCCGGCGTCCAGGTGGTCGACCCGATCACCTCCATCCTCGCCGGCGCGCTGCTGCTCGACGAGGCCCTCCCGGCCGGATGGTCGAACGTGCTCCCCGCCCTCGTCGCGGGAGCGCTCATGATCTGGGGCACCATGACCCTCGGTCGGCTCGCCCCCGACCACAAGGCCCCCGTCGCGCTGCCCGAGCCCGTCTCGGCCACCCGCTGACCGCGCTCACGCCGTCGGCGGACGCCAGCCGAAGATCTCCTCGCCCGCCCCGGACATCGCTCCCGGGACGAGCCTGCTGACCAGGGCCGTCGCGGTGTCGCGCAGCCGTACGGCCAGCGGATTGCGGATCTTCGTGGCGCGGTTGATCGAGGACGAGCGGGTCACGATCTTCCAGGTCCGCTCCAGGCGGGCGGCGGTGTAGTCGGGCAGGCGGCTCGCGACGTCGGCCGCCGGTCCCCCGCCCGGACCCGCCACGTAGGCGAGCACCACCGCGTCCTCGATCGCCTGGCAGGCGCCCTGGCCGAGGTTGGGCGTCATGGCGTGCGCCGCGTCGCCCAGCAGGGCCACCCGGCCGCGGTGCATCGCGGGCAGCGGGGCCGCCAGGTGATAGACGTCGTTGCGCAGGACGTTCCCGGGTTCGGCCGCGGCGAGCAGCGCCGGGATCGGGTCGTGCCACCCGCCGAACAGGCGCCGCAGCTCGGCCAGCTGGTCACCGCCCCCGCCGCCCGCCGGGACCACGTCGGTGGCGTAGCAGTAGGTCGTGCCCCCGGCCAGCGGCATGACCCCGAAGACCCTGCCCGCGCCCCAGCTCTCGGAGGCCTGGCCGGGGACGCCCTCGGCGGGGACGAGCACCCGCCAGCTCGTGGTCCCCGAGTAGACGGGACCGGGGTGCTCGGGGAACAGCGCGTTCCTGACGGGGGAGTGGATGCCGTCGGCGGCCACCACCAGGTCGGCCTCGATCTCCCCCGCAGCCTCACCCTGCTCCGCCGGTGCGGCCCGCCGGTCGGGGTTCTCCCCGGCGCCGGTGGTGGCGGTGACCCGGCCGGTGTCCGGGTCCACGGCCGTCACCGTGGTGTTCAGCCGGACCGTGCCGGGGGTCAGCCGCGCGACGAGGGCGTCGACCAGCTGGGCGCGGCGGAGCAGGACCACCGAGTCGCCGTACTGGGCGGAGACGGCTTCGGCGCTGGTGCGCGCCAGCCACCGGCCGCCGGCGCTCCGCACGCCGCCGTCGCCCTGGACGGCCGAGAGCTTGCGGATCTCGTCGCCGGCGTCGATGGTGTCCAGCGCCTTGAGCGCGTTGGCCGCGACGGCCAGCCCGGAGCCGACCGGCTCCAGGGACGCCGCCCGCTCCAGCACCGTGACGTCCCAGCCGCGCCGCTGCAGCGCCACCGCCGCGGTCAGCCCGCCGATCCCCGCCCCGATCACCACTGCGTGTGCCATGACCCTCTCCTCACTACGGATGTAGTGAACGCTACTACTCCTGTAGTGAAACTACAAATGTAGTATCGGAGGGTGAAGTCCCAACGCGCCGAGCTGGTCGCCGAAGCCGCCATAACCCTGCTGGTCGAGCGGGGGATGCGCGGGCTGACCCATCGGGCGGTCGACGAGGCGGCGGGCCTGCCGCCCGGCTCGACGTCCAACCTGGCGCGCACCCGCTCGGCTCTGCTGGAGCTGACCCTGGCCCGGCTCACCGAGCTGGAGACGCGGCATTTCTCGGCCCTGCTGAAGAGCGGAGCGGACGTGGGCGTGGGCGGGGTGGACGTGGGCGGAGCGGACGTAGGCGTGGGCGGGGTGGGCGTGGGCGCGGAGCGGGAGGAGGGCGGCGGGCTGAAGACCCTCGCCGAGCTGATGGCCCAGGCGTTGTGGACGCAGTTCACCGCGGGCAGGCGCCTGACGATCGCCCGCTACGAGCTCGCCCTGGAGGCCACCCGCCGCCCCGAGCTGCGCGCGATCTACGACCGGGCGGGGGTGCGCTTCCGCGAGCCCGCCGTGGCCGTCCTCGCGGCCGCGGGCTCCCGTGATCCGGTGCGGCACGGCCGCCAGCTGGTCGCGTTCAGCGAGGGCCTGATGTTCGACGCCGTCGCCGGGGCCGGGGCCGAGCCGACCCTCGACGACATCCGTCAGGGCGTGCGGGAGCTGCTGCGGGGGATGCTGGCGGGACCCGGCGCCGAGGTCTGATCCTCGGACGGCGTACGGGGGTCAGACGGCGGCCGACGCCGCTCCCTCGGCCAGGCGGGCGGCCAGACGGGCCCGGTGGGGCGGCCACTCGTCGTCCAGGACGCTGAAGCAGACCGTGTCGCGCCAGGTGCCGTCGGGACGGCGGCGGTGGCGGCGCAGCGTGCCCTCGTGCAGGCATCCGAGGCGGAGGATGGCGGCCTGGGAGCGGGCGTTGAGGATGTCGGTCTTCAGCAGGACGCGGTTGAACCCGAGCGAGAAGGCGTGGTCGATCAGGAGGATCTTGCACTCGGTGTTCACGGCGGTGCGCCAGACGGCCTTGCCGTACCAGGTCCAGCCGATCTCGACGCTCGCGTCGAAGCCGGGCACGTCGCCGTAGGTCGTCCAGCCCATCGCCCGCCCGGTCTCCTTGAGGATCACTGCGAACGGCACATACGCGGCGTCCTCGATCAGGAAGCGCGCGACGGCGGCCAGCTCCGCCTCGGTGACGGGGGGCCGCACCGGCAGCCAGCGCCACACCTCGCCGTCGCCGCCGCCCGCCAGGAACAGGTCGGGGACGTGGGCGGAGGTCAGCGGCTCCAGCCGTACGGCGTCGCCTTCGAGGATCACGGGGGAGGGCATGCTCGCGGTCATGGGCACGACCATAGGCGGGCCGGCGGACCGGTCAGAAGGTCCACTCAGGGCGTTTTCCGGGGTGCCACCCGGGGGGTGAGCGGGGGGACGCGGCGGCCGGCGGCCGAGTCCTCGATCAGCCGGAGCAGGCGCCTGGCGCGGGTCTCGGGCTTCTTGGCGCTCGTCACCCAGTGCAGCGCGGTCTTCCGGTAGCCCGGCGGAGCCTGGGTGCGGAACCACTCCCAGGCGGGCGCGTTCGCCCGGAAGAGCCGCTCCTGCTCCTCGTCCAGGGCGGCCTCCTGGTTCCGTTCGTGGGAGTAGATCCGCGAGTTGTCCTCGGTGCGCCGTTCGTAGGCGCGCAGGCCCGCCGGACGCATGAGCCCCCGCTCGGTGAGTTCGGCGACCTTGGCGATGTTCACCGCGCTCCAGGTGCTGCGAGCCTTGCGGGGGGTGAAGCGGATCGTGTAGCTGTCGGAGTCGAGGCTCCTGCGCACACCGTCGATCCACCCGAAGCACAGCGCCTGGTCGACCGACTCGGACCAGGTCATCGACGGGCGGCCGGTGCCCTTCTTGTGGAACCCGACCAGCACTTCGGTCTCGGTGTCGTGGTGCTTCTCCAGCCAGGTGCGGAAATCCTGGGGAGTGGCGAAGAATAGGGGCTCCATGGTCGCCAGGGTAGCGGTCGACAGGCATACCGTCCGGTCGGTACGCTCCGGGGGAGACTGTGAGGAGGGCCCATGGATTTCGGGTTCGACGCCAAGACCGAGGAGCTGCGAGAGCGGCTTCTGTCGTTCATGGACGAGTGTGTTTACCCGGCGGAGGAGGCCTTCGAGGCCCAGGCCGCCGAGAGCGGATGGGCCAGCCCCCCGCTGCTGGAGGACCTCAAGGACGAGGCGCGCGGGCGCGGCCTGTGGAACCTCTTCCTGCCGGGGGAGCACGGCGCCGGGCTGACCAACCTGCAGTACGCGCCGCTGGCCGAGATCATGGGCCGGTCGCCCAGGATCGCGCCCGCCGCGACCAACTGCGCCGCCCCGGACACCGGCAACATGGAAGTGCTGTCGATGTTCGGCAGCGAGTGGCAGCGCAAGGAGTGGCTGGAGCCGCTGCTGCGCGGGGAGATCCGCTCGGCGTTCGCGATGACCGAGCCGGACGTGGCCTCCTCCGACGCCACGAACATCTCGCTGTCGATCGTGCGCGACGGCGACGAGTACGTGATCAACGGACGCAAGTGGTTCGCGTCCGGCGCGATGAACCCGAACTGCCGGATCCTCATCGTGATGGGCAAGACCGACCCGGAGGCGGCCTCGCACCGCCAGCAGTCGATGGTGCTGGTCCCGCGCGACACCCCGGGACTGGACATCCGGCGGGGCATGCACGTGTTCGGCTACACCGACGGCGACCACGGCGGGCACGCCGAGATCGACTTCACCGACGTCCGGGTGCCGGCGGACCACCTGATCGGCGAGGAGGGCGGCGGCTTCGCCATCGCCCAGGCCCGCCTGGGGCCCGGCCGCATCCACCACTGCATGCGCCTGATCGGGATGGCCGAGCGGGCCGTCGAGCTCATGTGCACCAGGGCCCTGTCACGGAGCACGTTCGGCAAGCCGATCGCCCGGCAGGGCGTCGTGCAGGACTGGATCGCCGAGTCGCGCGTGCGGATCGAGCAGCTGCGCCTGCTGGTGCTGAAGACCGCCTGGCTGATGGACACCGTGGGCAACCGCGGCGCCCACACCGAGATCCAGGCCATCAAGATCGCCACTCCGCGGGACGTGGAGTGGATCATCGATAAGGCCATCCAGGTCCACGGCGCCGGCGGCGTCAGCCAGGACTTCCCGCTGGCCGGCCTGTGGGCCGGAGCGCGGTCGCTGCGCCTGGCCGACGGCCCGGACGAGGTCCACAAGCGTTCCCTGGCCTACCGCGAACTCAAAAAGTACATGGGAGACCGTTCATGACAGGTGAGGACGTCGCATCTCTGGCCAGGGAGTTCCTGGCAGCGCATGACCCGGGTGATCGGCTGGAGTTCCTGCGGGCCCGGTTCGACGCCGGGCTGGCCTGGGTGCACTTCCCGAAGGGCCTGGGCGGCCTGGGCGCCCCGCGTGAGCTGCAGCAGGTCGTCGAGCGCGAGCTCGCCGGGACGCCGCAGCTCGACACCGGGGTCCAGGGGATCGGCCTGGGCATGGCGGCGCCGACGATCCTGGCGTTCGGGACCGAGGAGCAGAAGAAGCGCTTCCTGCGCCCGCTGTGGACGGGCGAGGAGATCTGGTGCCAGCTCTTCAGCGAGCCCGGCGCCGGGTCCGACCTGGCGACCCTGGGCACCCGCGCGGTGCGCGACGGGGACGAGTGGGTCGTGGACGGGCAGAAGGTGTGGACCTCCGGGGCGCACCACGCGCGGTGGGCGATCCTGGTGGCCAGGACCGACCCGGACGTCCCCAAGCACCGCGGGATGACCTACTTCGTGTGCGACATGCACGCGCCCGGGGTCGAGGTGCGGCCGCTGCGGCAGATCACCGGCGAGGCCGAGTTCAACGAGGTCTTCCTGACGGGCGTACGGCTCGGCGACGACCTGCGGCTCGGCGAGATCGGCGACGGCTGGCGGGTCGCGCAGATGACCCTGATGAACGAGCGGGTCGCCATCGGCGGGGCGCCGGTACGGCGGGGCGGCGGCATGGTCGGGGTGGTGGCCGAAACCTGGCGGTCCCGTCCCGAGCTGCGCACCCACGACCTGCACCAGCGGCTGCTGCGGCTGTGGGTGGAGTCGGAGGTCACCCGGCTGGCCGGGGCGCGCCTGCGCGAGCAGCTCTCGGTCGGGCAGCCGGGTCCCGAGGGGTCGGGCATGAAGCTGTCCTTCGCCTCGCTCAACCAGGCGCTGTCCGGGCTGGACGTGGAGCTGCGCGGCGAGGAGGGGCTGGAGTACGACGACTGGTCGTTCCGCCGCTCCGACAGCGTGGACTTCTTCGGCCGCGGCGCCGGATACCGCTATCTCCGTGCCAAGGGGAACTCCATCGAGGGCGGCACCTCGGAGATCCTGCGCAACATCGTCGCCGAACGCGTGCTCGGCCTGCCGTCCGAACCCCGCGTCGACAAGGACGTGCCCTGGAAGGACCTGCCCCGATGACTTCTTTCCGTGCTTTCGTGATGGAGTGGTGAGCGACCAGTGACCCGGAGTGAGCCCGACGCAGTGAGCGAAGTGGAGCGCGAGGGACGAGTGCTCCGCGCAGCGAATGAGGAGTGGTGAGCGACCAGTGACGCTGCTGTACACAGAGGTCGAGGAGGAGCTGCGGGCCTCCGTGCGGGATCTGCTCGCCGACCGGTGCGGATTCGACGCCGTGCTGAAGCGGGTCGAGTCGGACACGCCGTACGACATGGAGCTGTGGAAGACGCTGGGCCGCGAGATCGGGGTGGCCGGGCTGCTCGTGCCGGAGGAGTACGGCGGGGCCGGGGCGTCGGCGCGCGAGGCCGCGGTGGTGCTGGAGGAGCTGGGCCGGGCGGTCGCGCCGGTGCCGTTCCTGACCAGCGCGGTGCTCGCCACCAAGGCGCTGCTGGAGGTGGGCGAGGAGGACCTGATCCAGGAGCTCGCCTCGGGTGAGACCACGGCGGCGCTGGTGGTCCCGCTGGCGGCTTCGCCGTACCGGCCGCTGCGGGAGACCGTGACGGTGGGCGAGGACGGCACGCTGAGCGGCGAGGTGCGCGGGGTGGCGGGCGCGGACGTGGCCGACGTGCTGCTCGTCCCGGTCGGCTCGGCGCTGTACCGGGTGGAGGCGGAGCATGCCCGGATCGAGGTCGTGCCCTCGCTGGACCTGACCCGGCCGGTCGCGACGGTCGCCTTCTCGGGTGCCCGGGGCGAAGTACTCGGGCATTTCGAGCGGCGGAAGGTGCTCGCGTTCGGGGCGGGACTGCTCGCCTCCGAGCAGCTCGGCGTGGCCGAGTGGTGCCTGGAGACGACGCTGGCCTACATCAAGGAGCGCCACCAGTTCGCCCGGCCGATCGGGTCGTTCCAGGCGATCAAGCACCGGATGGCGGACCTCTGGCTCGACGTGGTGCGCGCCCGCGCGGCCGCACGCAACGCCGCCGACCTGCTGGCGGCCCCCTCGGACCACCTCGCGCCCTCCGGGGCGAGCGGTGCGGCGGGCGCGGACGCGGAGCTGGCGGCGGCGGTGGCCGGGTCGTGGTGCTCGGAGGTGGCGCTGCACGTCGCCGAGGAGAGCGTGCAGCTGCACGGGGGCATCGGCATGACGTGGGAGCACCCGGTGCACCTGTACCTCAAGCGGGCCAAGGCCTCGGAGATCGCCCTGGGCGCCCCGGGCGCCCACCGCGAGGCCGTCGCGGAACTGGCCGACCTCCCCGCTCCGGCCTGAGAATCCTGCCTGATCAGTACGGCTGACGACCCCGGGACGGGTGCCCGGGGTCGTCGGCTTTCCACGGGTCAGTCCTCGCGGGGCCTGTCGGCCTCGGGGCGGGCCGGGCCGAAGCCGCGGATCAGGGTGTCCATGACGCGGGTGGCCAGTTCGTCGATGTCGGCGTCGGTCTCGGCCGGGGTCTCGGCGGGGGGACCGGCGTGGCCGGGGTGGGGGCCGTGGGCGGCCTCGGTGAGGAGGGCCAGATAGACCCGGCGCACCCACAACGGGTCGGCGTCGGGGCGGATGGCCCCCTCCTGCTGGCCGCGGCGGATGGCGAGGTCGCACTTGCCGATGACGTCGGCCTCGATCCGGGCGGCCTCGCCGGAGAGCGGGCCGCGGTTGGTGAGGGCGAAGCGCCAGCCGGACTTCACCCGCAGCACGTTCGCGGTCGCCTGGTACATCGCCACCTGGGGCGGCGCGGTGGAGGGGCGGGCGGCGTCCACCGCCTCGGCGATCTCTCTCCAGGCCGCCACCGTCATGATGTCGATCAGCGCCTCGCGGCTGGCGAAACGCCGGTGGATGGTGGTTCTGGCCACCCCCGCGGCCTCGGCGATCTGCTCCATCGTCGCGCCGGGGTTCTCACTGAGCACCCGCTCGGCCGCCTCCATGATCGTCCTGATGCTGCGCTCGGCGTCCGCCCGCAGCTTGCGGCCTGTCGTACCCATGCTCAGAAGTTACACCATCGGTCCCGTTCGACAATTATCCGATACATCAGTGTTGCAATTATCGAATCAGGTGTTACTTTATCGGCACAGAAGAGTCGCAGACAGGAGATCGTCATGGCTGGAACCGCCCTCGTGACCGGTGCCTCCTCCGGCATCGGCGCGGAGTTCGCCCGTCAGCTCGCCGGCCGCGGGCACGACGTGGTGCTGCTCGCCCGCTCGGCCGACAGGCTGGAGAAGCTGGCCGGAGAGCTGCGGCAGACGTACGGCGTGCGGGCGGAGGTGGTGGTCCGGGACCTCACCGAGCCGGACGCCGCCCCGGCGGTCGCCCGGGAGCTGGCCGCCCGGGGGCTGACCGTGGACCTGCTGGTCAACAACGCCGGGTTCGGCACCGCCGGGCGCTTCGAGGAGATCCGGGCGGAGCGCGAGCACGACCAGCTGATGGTCAACGTCGTCGCGTTGGTGGGCCTGACGCACGCGCTCGTGCCGGGCATGCTCGCGCGGGGGCGCGGCGCGGTGGTGAACGTGGGCTCGACCGCGGGCTTCCAGCCCTCGCCGTTCTTCGCGACCTACAGCGCGTCCAAGGCGTTCGTGCTCAACTTCAGCCTGGCGCTCTGGAGCGAGCTGCGCGGCAGGGGGGTGCGGGTGCTCGCCGTCACCCCGGGCCCGGTCGAGACCCCCTTCTTCGAGGTGATGGGCACGCGTGAGGCGGCGATCGGCGCGCGGATGAACACCCCCGAGCGGGTCGTGCGCAGCGCGCTGCGCGCCCTCGACCGCGACCGGGGCTACGTCGTGCCGGGGTTCGGCAACATCGGCCTGGCCCACCTGATGCCCAGGCGCCCGCGCAAGCTCATCGCCCTGATCGGGCGGATGGTCACCCGGAAGGTGGCGGACTCGCCGGTCACTCCGGCTTCTCCGGCCGTAGCGAGGTGAGCAGCAGGTCGGCGAAGTGAGCGCCCAGCTCGGCGCCGGAGAGCGGGCCCTCCGGGCTGTACCAGGTGCCGAGGTGGTGGACCGAGCCGAAGAAGAAGTCGACCACGATGTCGGCGGGGACGTCGTCGCGGAAGACGCCCTCGCGCTGGCCCTCGGTGATCAGGTCCCGGAAGCGCTCGTGATAGACGCGGCGCTCGGCCCGCACGCTCTTGCGGGTGTCCGGCGCGAGCAGGTGCATGGACCGGAAGAAGATCTTCGAGTCGTCCAGGTTCTCGACCGTGGTGCGCACGACGTCGGCGGCGGCCGCGTGCAGACGCTCGGCCACCGGGCCCGGGCTGTCGGCGAACTGGTTGAGCCGGTCCATCTGCATGCGCAGGACCCGGCCGTAGATCTCGTGGAGCAGGTCGTCCTTGGAGTCGAAATAGTGGTACATGGCGCCCTTGGTGACGCCCGCGGCGGATACGATCTCCTGTACCGAGGTGCTCTCGAAGCCTCGCTCGGCGAACAGGCGGGTGGCCTCACCGAGCAGGCGCTGCCGTACCGGCTCCTGGTCCTGAGTCATCGTCTCCCCCATGCGTGTGGTGGAGCAAGCATACCGACTGGTCGGTCAATGCGTTCAGGGGTTGCTCTAGGGGATGACGGCAGCGTGTTATTTACGTCACTTTGACGTGCCGGAACTCCAGGTTGGGTATTTGATGACCAAGGATCTCCAGAGTCGCAGATCCGTCTCCCTCCCACCACTCACCCCCGGGGGTTCGCTGTGCCTGGCGGATCGATCTACGTCCCGCCCACCGACCAGCTCAACGGCCTGTCACCGCAGGTGATGTACGAACAGTTCTGGCGCAAGGAGGCCAAACAGCGGTTGAAGATGCGCGGGCTCAAGGCGGCGGGCGGCGTGGTGGCCGGCGTCGTCCTGGGCTACCGCTTCGGGCTGCCGGGCCCGGTGGCGATCGGCCTGGTCCTCGGGCTGCTGGTCGCCGCGGCCGACGCGTTCCTGGCCTGGCGCTCCTACGACGCCACCGCGGTCTGGCGGGGCAGGCGCCGGGGCGAGACCGTCACCGCCAAACTGCTCAAGCGCCGGCTCGGCCGGCACGGCTACCGGATCCTCGGCGGTCGCGCGGTCCCCGGCCAGGCCTCGATCGACCACCTGGTGATCGGCCCCGGCGGCGTCTGGATCGTGGACAACGAGGCCTGGGACCCCGAGACCGAGATCGCCACCTACGGCGAGCGGCTCTTCCTCGGGGAGAAGTACGGCTCGAAGGAGGCCAGGGCGCTCAGCGGCGTCGCCTCCTCACTGGCCGAGGTGCTCAGCCGGGAGTCCGGCGTGCCCGTGACGATCGAGTCGCTGATCGCCGTCCACTCCGGCAGGCTCGTGCACGGCCGGGACCGGCGGCGCTCGGTGACCGCCGAGGGCGTCACGCTGCTCGCGCCGCGCCACGTGGCCTCCTGGATCCTGGGCGCCCCGCGCCAGGAGCTGGACGAGAGCCAGGTGGAGGTGCTCAGCCGTACGGCGGCGCGGGTGCTGCGCCGGATGCGCTGAGCGCGCCGTACGGCCGCCGGCCCGGGAACCTCAGGCGAGGTCCTCGATGAAGGCCGCGAGCTGGGCGACGTTGCGGCACTCGTACATCGGCACGACCGTCCCGTAGGCCGTGGCCACCGAGTCGCCGCTGTCCCACTGGGCGACCGGTTCGGGGTTGAGCCAGTAGGCGTGCCGGGCGCCCGAGCTCAGGCGCTTGAGCGTCTCCAGCGCGGGCGGCTGGTAGTTGGAGCGGGCGTCCCCCAGGATCAGCAGCGACGTCTTCGGACCGACCGCGTCGCCGTATCGCTCGGCGAAGCGCTCGAAGGCGTGGCCGTAGTTGGTCCGGCCGAACCTGACCATGTCGGCCTCCTTCGTCAGCCGGGTCATCGCCTCGGCCACGTCGGCGCCGGGGACGAAGAACTTGGTGATCTCGTCGACGGTGTCGACGAACCCGAAGGCGCGGACCTTGGTGAACTGCTCGCGCAGCGCGTAGGTCAGCAGCAGCGTGAAGTGCGCGAAGGAGGCCACGGAGTCGCTGGTGTCGCACAGGATGACCAGTTCGGGCTTGTGCGGGCGGCGGGGCCGGTTGAAGGTGGTCAGCGGGACGCCGCCGGTGGACAGCGAGGCCCGTACGGTGCGCCGGAAGTCCAGGCGCCCGCGGTGGCCCAGCCGGTGCTTGACGGTCAGCCGGGCGGCCAGGCGGCGGGCGAGCGGGTGGACCTCCCGGCGCAGCCGGGCGAGGTCCTCCCTGGTGATCCGGAGGAAGTCGAGGTGCTCCAGCGGGGGCCGCACGGCCGAGCGGGCGATGCGCTCGATCCCGGAGTCCTCGGCGATGCGGCGCCGTACGTCGGTGGAGACGGCCTCCTCGAACCGCTTCATGTTGCGGGTGATCCGCTGACGGGCCACCTTCTCGGCCATGCCGCCGCGCTCCTGGCCGGTCAGGATCTCCGCCAGCAGACGGGCCATGAGCGTCTCGGGGGACAGGGCCCGCATGACCGGATAGGAGAACCAGTTCTGCCGGCCCGGCCCGGCGGGCTGGCGGCCGAAGCGCTCCACCATCGCGCGGGCGAAGGCGTTCATCTCGGCGGTGGCCTCGCCCGCGTCCGCGAGCAGCTCGGCCAGCCGGTCGCGCAGCTCGGGGAGCTCTGCGCTCTGCGGGTCGGGACCCGCCGCCGGGCCGGGGCCGGACAGGCCCGTGGTCGAGGCGGGGAACCACAGGTCGAAGAGGGTGTCGAAGCCCGGCCGGTACGAGGGCCGCTTGACCAGCGTGGCCGCGTAGGCCGCGCGCAGCGACTCCCGCTCGGTCAGGTCGATCACCTCCATGGCCCGCACCGCGTCCAGCCCCTCGGCCAGCGACACGGGCAGTCCCGCCTCGCGCAGCGCGTGCACGAAGCCGACGTGCCGGTCCAGCAGGCTCACGCGACCCCCTCCGCCGCGGGCCCGTCCGGGCGGGTCACAGGCCGAGCTCCTTGCGGGCGCGGGTCTGGTCGGAGGCGTGCTTGAGCACCACCCCGAGGGTGGCGCCGGCCGTCTCCTCGTCCAGCTCGGTCCGGCCCAGCGCGAGCAGCGTGTTGGCCCAGTCGACGGTCTCGGCGATCGAGGGGGCCTTCTTCAGCTCCAGCGTGCGCAGCGTGGCGACGGTCCGGGCGAGCTGTTCGGCCAGGGCCTCCTGGATCCGCGGCACCTGGGCCAGCACGATGTCCCGCTCGCGCTCGGGCGTCGGGTACTCCAGGTGCAGGTACAGGCAGCGCCGCTTGAGCGCCTCCGACAGCTCGCGGGTGGCGTTGGAGGTCAGGACGACGTACGGCGTGCGCGCGGCGGTGATCGTCCCCAGCTCGGGGATGGTGACCTGGTAGTCGGACAGGATCTCCAGCAGCAGTCCCTCCACCTCGACGTCGGCCTTGTCCGTCTCGTCGATCAGCAGGACCGTGGGCGTCTCGGCGCGGATCGCGGCCAGCAGCGGCCGTTCGAGCAGGAACTCCTCGGTGAAGATGTCGTCGTGGGTGGCGTCCCAGTCCTGCCCGCCGGAGGCCTGGATGCGCAGGAGCTGCTTCTTGTAGTTCCACTCGTACAGCGCCCGGGCCTCGTCCAGCCCCTCGTAGCACTGCAACCGGATGAGCCGCGCCCCGGTCGCCGCCGCGACGGCCTTGGCGAGCTGGGTCTTGCCCACTCCCGCCGGGCCCTCGGCGAGCAGCGGCTTGCCGAGCGCGGAGGCGAGGAAGACCGAGGTCGCGATGGCGTCGTCGGCGAGATAGTCCACGGCGGCGAGCCGCTCACGGACGTCGGCGGGCGAGGCGAACCACATGTGTGCTCCCAGACAGAACCGAATGTTGTTCTAGCTTAGCCGGTCGAATCACCGGTTACGGGGCACCGGTAAAAGTGCGCTATCCTTCAAGGGCTTCACGCGCCGCTAGCTCAGTTGGTTAGAGCAGCTGACTCTTAATCAGCGGGTCCGGGGTTCGAGTCCCTGGCGGCGCACCCGGCGGAAACCCCGGCTCACCACGGTGGGCCGGGGTTTCTTCGTCTACCGGCCCGCCCGGTGCTCGAAGCCGGGCTCCGGCGCCTCTGCCCGTGAAACTTTCACGCCCCGGCGGCCCTTCACGGCCCTTCGGCGGCGGAGGGCTTTCCACACTCCACAGCGCGTGCTTAACTCTGTCCACCACTCTGGAAAGCGCTTACCAAAGGCGACGCCCCCTACGGAGACCAACGATGCGCCTGAAAGCTGTCATCGCGTGCACCGGCCTGGTGGCCGGCGCCCTCGCCGTGCTGTCACCGTCCGCCGCGCAGGCGGCGTCCATCCGGTACGAGGCGGAGAGTTCGCCGGCGGTCTGCACCGGAACCGTCGACGCCAACTGGCCGGGCCACTCCGGCAGCGGCTTCTGCAACGGCACCAACGCCAGCGGCGCCTACGCCCAGTTCACCGTGAACGCCGCGGCCTCCGGCACCGCGACGCTGGGGATCCGCTTCGCCAACGGGACCACCACGGTCCGGCCCACCAGCCTGATCGTCAACGGATCCGCCGCGGGGAGCACGTCGTTCGAGGGCACCGGCGCCTGGTCGACCTGGGTCACCAAGACCCTGACCGTGCCGGTGAAGGCCGGCGCCAACACCATCAGGCTGAACCCCACCGCCTCGGGCGGCCTGCCCAACATCGACTACCTCGACGTCGAGACCGGCGGCCAGCCGCCCGCGAACGCGCTGTACGTGGCGACCGGCGGCGACGACGGCAACCCGGGGACGGCGGCGTCGCCGCTGCGCACGATCCAGCGGGCGGTCGACCTGGCGCAGCCGGGGTACACGATCTTCATTCGCGGCGGCACGTACGCGCCGAGCACGAACATCCAGCTGCTCAAGAGCGGTACGGCGAGCCAGCCGATCACGATGCGCAACCACGAAGGCGAGCGGGTGATCATCGACGGCGAGAACATGCCGTACACGCCCGGCGCGGTCGGTTCCAGCATCCCGCGCGCGGAGCGGGGCGCCGTCCACATCGAGGGCGAGTACTGGCGGCTGTCCGGACTGGAGATCATCCACGGCCCCTACGGGATCTTCGGCCTGGACACCGGCGGCAACGTCTTCGACCGCCTGGTCGTCAGGGACAACTACGAGTCGGGCCTGCACCTGCAGGGCGCCTCCGGCAACAACCAGATCATCAATCTGGACGCCTACGGCAACCGCGACCCGCGCAAGAACGGCGAGAGCGCCGACGGCATCGCGATCAAGGAAGGCTCGGGCGGCGGCAACGTGATCCGCGGCGCCCGGCTGTGGAACAACTCCGACGACGGCCTGGACTTCTGGATGTTCACCTCCCCGGTCACCGTGGAGTCCTCGGTGGCCTGGGGCAACGGGTTCAACCGGTGGAACCTGCCCGGCTACACCGGTGACGGCAACGGCTTCAAGCTCGGCGGCGGCGACCCCGACCCGGCCGCCGACCACGTCGTGCGCAACTCCGTCGCCTTCGACAACGCGGTCGGCGGCTTCATCGACAACGGCAACCCCGGCCGGCTGTCGATCGAGCGCAGCACCGCGTGGCGCAACGGCGGCGCGGGCTTCGACTTCGCCGACTCCGACTCCACCCTGACCAGGAACCTGGCGGCGGCCAACAAGACGCAGGTGTCGCTCGGCTCCTCATCGGCCGGCTCGGGCAACTCCTGGGACCTCGGCGGCACGTGGACGTTCGTGAGCACCGACCCGGGCACGATCACCGGACCCCGGGCGGCGGACGGCTCGATCCCGTCCTCCGCCTTCCTGCGTCCCGCCGACGGCGCGGACGTCGGGGCACGGATCTAGCGGACCCGGTCCGGCGGACCCGGCGGCCCGGCGCCCGGAAGGGGCCTGTCAGGCCGCCGGTACGGCCGACGGCTCGTGCCCGCGTCCGAGCGCCATGCGGAGGACGGCCCGGAGCATCTCGGCCGTGCTCTCCGGCTCCATCGCCGACGGCGAGGCGCCCGGATGGTTCTTGGAGATCCGGGCGCGCAGGGCCGCCGGGCGGATGCGGAAGCACACCGGCGGCTCCATGCGTACGGCCTCGCCGTCGATCCCCAGCGGGACCATGCGGTCGGAGTCCACCTCGAAGGTGGTCGCCGACCAGCCGCGCCACGGCTGGCGGCCGCGGGGGCGGCGGTCGGCCGAGGTGGGCGCGCCGAGCACGACGATGCCGAGCAGGCCGTCGTCGATGCACGGCCGGGTCCCCGAGCCGATCATCCGCCCGAGACGGTAGCGGTTGTTGGACACCAGCAGGGTCGCCCCCGCCTGGTGCTCGTGGCCTCCCGGGCCCACCCAGCGCAGGTCGAGCCGGCCGTCCTGCTCCGCCGCCTCCGGGCCCAGGACCTCGGGCATGATCTCCAGGAAGGTCTTGAGCTTCGCCTCCCGGTAGCCGGGCCGCTGCACCGCCTCCGCGTACAGCCCCAGGGACACGTTGTTGACGAAGACGCGGCCGTTGACCTCGCCGAGGTCCACGACGTGCTCGCCGCCGTCGACGAACGCGTCCAGGGCCCCCACCACGTCGTCCCGGTCGACGCCGAGGTCGAGGGCGAAGTGGTTGCGCGTCCCGGCGGGTATGCACGCGTACGGCAGGCCGTGCTCGGCGGCGATCGCGGCGACGATCGCCTGGGAGCCGTCCCCGCCTGCCATCGCCAGCCCGTCCGCCCCCTCGGCCACGGCGGCGCGGACCAGCGTCTGCAGATCGTCGCCCGGCTTCAGCTCGATCGGCTCGATACCCCGCTTGCGTGCCTCGTCCGCCAGGTGGAAGCGCTCCGCCTTGCCGCCGCCGGAGCGGGGGTTGATGAAGAGCACGGCCCGGCGGGGCGCTTCGGCCGGTGGCAGCGGGACGCGCGTCCGGAACGCGGCGCGGGCCGCCGCCAGCGTCAGGACCGCGCAGGAGAGGGTGAGCAGCTGTGCCAGGAGCCAGCCCCCGAACACCAGCAGCAGCACGCTCGTCACGAGGGCGAGCCCCGCCACGGTGAGCCCGAGCACTCTCGGCAGGCCCCTGCGGCGCAGGCCGTACCAGGCCGTGCCCAGAGCGACGGCGAGCAGTCCCAGCAGCACGAGGCCGCGGGGGAAGGCCGAAACGGTCAGCCACACCGCCATCCCGACGGTTACCGTCCCGAGCACCAGGGCGGCCAACGCCGCGACACGCTGGGTCGTCATTCGCTCCTCCTCCAGGTCTTCTGGAAGGACCGGACGACGCCGGGCGATCGATCTGTGTGGTGTGCGCCGCCCGTCTTCACCCCTCCATGCGTAGCGTGTACCGCTTCGCCGGTTCTTTCCAGCCTTTACCGGTCCGGTGAGTGGGGGGCCGCGGAGCGGGGAGCCTTGACCTGAAGTGAACTCCAGCTCCCAGGATGGACATATGGAAACACGCATGATCGGGAACATCGCCGTCGGAGCGATCGGGCTCGGCGCCATGCCCATGTCGGTGGCGGGGCACATGCCCGACGAGGCGCAGTCGATCAGGACCATCCACGCCGCGCTCGACGCGGGCGTGACGCTCATCGATACGGCCGACGCCTACACGCCGTCCTCCGACGACGTCGGGCACAACGAGCGGCTGGTGGCCAAGGCCCTGGCGCTGTGGTCAGGCGACCGCGGGACGGTCCTGGTGGCCACCAAGGGCGGGCACACGCGCACCGCGGGCGACGGCTGGGGCGTGGACGGGCGGCCCGCTTATCTGCGCCAGGCATGTGAACGCTCACTCAAGGCGCTCGGCGTCGAGGCGATCGGGCTCTACCAGCACCACAGGCCCGACCCCGCCGTGCCGTACGAGGAGACCGTCGGCGCGATCCGCGACCTGCTCGACGAGGGGAAGATCCTGCTGGCGGGGATCTCCAACGCCGATCCGGAGCAGATCAGGACGGCCCACGAGATCCTCGGCGGACGGCTGGCGAGCGTGCAGAACGAGTACTCTCCGCGCTTCAGGAGCAGCGAGCCGGAGATCGACGTCTGCGCCGAGCTGGGAGTGGCGTTCCTGCCCTGGTCGCCGCTGGGCGGCATCTCCTCGGCCGACCGGCTCGGCGGCCCGTTCGCCGAGGTGGCCGCCGCGCGGGGCGTCTCGCCCCAGCGGGTCTGCCTGGCCTGGGAACTGGCCAGGAGCCCCGTCGTGATCCCGATCCCGGGGGCCAGCCGGCCGGAGAGCATCATCGACTCGGCCGCCGCCACCGAGCTCACCCTGAGCGAGGAGGAGCTGGCCCTGCTGGGATGAGCCCGCCGCACCGGCCGCCTCACCGGGCCGTTCCGCCGGGACGGTCCGGTATGCCGGGGCGATGAGATTTCCCTCACAGATTTTCGTCAACCGGCCGTCCGTCCGGTCGATGGAAGAGCGACAACTACCATCGCGCTTCGCCCATCGAAGGAGACGGCCATGTCCGGTCTGCGCAATTGGGGAGTCGGCAGACGCCTGGGCCTGTCATTCCTCCTGGTCACCCTCCTCATCGTCGTGGCCGTCGCGGCCGGCCGTTCGGGAATGAACAGCCAGGACGACATCGCCACCCGGCTGGACCGGCTCGAACAGGTCGAGGACGACGTCCAGAAGCTGACCTTCTACGCCGCCGACATCACCGGCTGGCAGGGGCTGGTGGTGGCCGACGCCGGCGCCTACGGGGGCAAGGTCGCCACCGCGCCCGACGCCTACAACCGCGAGGGCGAGCTGGCCAGCAAGAAGGCCCTGTACGACGCCCTCGACGCCACCCACGTCGAATACCTGACCGCGGCCGAGAAGGCCCAGTTCGACAAGCTCGAGCCCGCCTGGGACGCCTTCTTCGTCTGGGACGACAAGATCATGGAGCTGCTGGCCGCGGACACCCGCGAGGCGCGGGCCGAGGCGATGGACAGCATCAACGGCGGGGAGGCCGCCGCGGCCTACTCCGAGAGCCTCGACATCAACGCCGCCCTGACCGACTCCCTGGCCGGACGCGTCGCCGAGCTCAGGAAGGAGGCCGCCGAGGTCAAGGAGGAGAGCAACTCCATCCTCCTCGTCACGCTGGGCCTGGCCCTGCTCGTGGCCGCCGGGCTGAGCACCGTGGCCACGCGCTCGGTGGTGCGGCCGCTGGGCGTCGTGGTGGCCGCGCTGGGCC
>NZ_BOOJ01000025.1 GCF_016863175.1 Paraplanobispora siamensis | reverse complement strand
GACTATACCGGCTCTTGCTTATATAAACCACGGCTGATTATTAGCGCCGCACCGGCGTTCACGCAGGCCGCCGCGCATCACGTCCCGGAAGGGCAGGGTGACGGCCGCACGCACGGCGTCGTGGTCCTGGTCGAGGCCGAGGATGAAGGCGTGCACGTACGGCGGCTCAGCGGCGTGGGCGATGGCCATCCACGCCTCCAGACGATTGGCGTTGTCTTCGCGGGGCCGCGGTAGGCCCGCGAAGTCGCGGACGAGCCCGACCAGATCGATCATCTCGGGACAGGCGGCGATCAGGTCGCCAAGCAGGCGCCGGTGCTCATCGGTGAGATCGCTGGGCCGGGTGGGCAGGAGCCGGGCCGGGCGACGAGGTGAGACAGGCAGCCGGTCAGCTTCGGCTCGCCCTTGGGTGATGTAGTGATGTAGCGGTAGAGAAGGTTGAAGCTGCCCACATAGCCGAGGGCTCTGACCTCGTTGAACAGATGCAAAACCGGCACAGTCCCCTCATGTCCAAGGCTGAGAAGCTCACCGTCGCCGGCATCTGCACCGAGCTGCGGATCACCCTCTGCACGCGAGGAAGAGGTATTCAGCCTCATCACCGGTGAGCCCATCTGAGCGTTTTCATCCTGAGTAGCGGTCCTCTTCGATGAGCTGCAGGACGAGGATGACCTGGACGATCGCGGTGGTGCGGCGTGGGCAGCAGCGGAGCCGGACCAGGCAGCGCGAGTCTGTCGGAACTCCGGCACGTATTCGGCACGACCAACCGTCAGAGACCGACGACGACCGTTGACAGCCGGACAGCGGAAGAGCGCACACCGCGGTCACGGTGGTGCTGTTTCCGATGTTCCTGATAGCCACCCGGCGCCGGCCTGCCGCCCCGGGGACGGGTCCGCCCGGAAGGGCCCGAACGGCTGCGACGGCGCCCTCATGGCCGCCGCGCTGGTGGTCACCCGGCGCCAGCCTGTGGGGCTGGCGCCGCGGCGAGTCGTGGGTCTGGTGGTCACTGGCCCTGGCCGCGGCCGCCGGGTTCCTGCCCGCCGTCATCGTGCACCTGATCATCGGTTATATGAGCTTCGTGCACCTGGCCCCGGTGTACCTGGGAATCGGCCTCACCACGCCCGCCCTCGCCCTGGCCAGACTCTGCCTGTGCGCCCGGGAGCAGGAGACAGCCGGCAGTCCGATCTCACGGGATCGCGTCAGTCCTTCACCGCACCGCCCAGCCCGGTGACCAGCCGCCGCTGCACGGCGATGAAGAAGACCAGTACCGGGAGGGTCATCAGCGTCGAGGCTGCCATGATTCCGCCCCAGTCGTTCTCGTCTGGCTTGAAGAAGACCAGCAGGGCCGCCGGCAGGGTCTGGTTCTGAGCGGCCGAGATGATGAACGTCCGGGCGAAGATGAAGTCGTTCCAGGCGGTGATGAAGGAGAACACGCTGGTCGCGACCAGGCCGGGGGCGACCAGCGGGAAGAGGATCCGCCACAGGATCGTCGGACGGCTCGCGCCGTCGATCATCGCCGCCTCCTCGATCGCCTCGGGAACCGCCGCCACGAAGCCCCGCATCATCCAGATCGCGAACGGCAGCGAGAAGGCCAGGTGCACGAGGACGAGCGAGCCCAACGTGTTGAGCCCCGCCCAGGGCGCCACTTGGCCGACGTCGCGGATCAGGAAGAACAGCGGGATGGTCAGCGCCTCGACCGGGACCATCTGGGCCACCAGGAACATGATCAGCACGCTGGTGCGGAAGCGGAAGCGGAACCGGGTCACCGCGACGGCCGCCAGGAACGCCACCACCGCGGACAGCGCGACCACCGACAGCGCGACGATGAGGCTGTTGAGGAGGTACCTGCCGAAGTCCTCTCCGCCGAGCACCCGCCGGAAGTGCTCCAGGGTGGGGGCCAGGGTCCACGGGCGGACCTGGAGCGAGTGGATCTCACCGGCGGGCTTCAGCGCGGACAGCACCATCCAGTAGATCGGGAAGAGCGTCACGACGGCGGCGGTCACCGCCACCGCGTTCGCCACGAGCCGGGACCTGCTCACAGGGGCTCCCCCTTCCGGTACAGGGCGCGGATGTAGAACAGGGTGACCACGAGCAGGATCAGCGTCATGACCACGCCGATCGCCGAGCCGAGGCCGTACTCGGAGGAACCGAAGGCGGTCTGGTAGGCGTACACGTTGAGCACGGAGTTCTGGCCCGCGATGCCCCCGCCGTTGGTCATCACGTAGATCTGGGTGAAGATCTTGAAGTCCCAGATGATCGACTGGACGACCACAATCGTGATCAGCGGACGCAGCATCGGCACCAGCACCCGCCGGAACGACTGCCAGGCCGACGCCCCGTCCAGCGCGGCGGCCTCCAGGACCGAGGCGGGGATCGCCTGGATCCCCGCGTACAGGGTCACCATGACGAACGGGAAGGAGTGCCACACGACGGTGGCGCCCACCACCCCGAACGCGGTCCACTTGTCGTAGAACCAGTTGAAGCCCTCGATGCCCAGTACCTGGTTGACCAGACCGAGATCGGTGTCGAACAGGAACATCCACACCGTGGAACCGGTCATCGCGGGTGCGGCCCACGCCGCCATGGCGGCCAGCGACAACAGCAGGCGTGGCACCCGCCCCGCCCGGGTCAGCACCATCGCCAGGGTCGCGCCGACGGCCAGCGTGGCGAGCACGAGCGCCGCCGCGAACACCACCGTCTGGGCGAGGATCGCCCAGAATCGCCCGTCGTCCAGGAGCGCCGCGTAATTGGCCAGGCCGATGAAGGTCGTCGGCTCCCCACCGCTGACCTGGGCCTGCCGATAGTCGAACACCGACAGCAGGCCCAGCATGTAGAGCGGGTAGCCGAACAGCGGCACCAGCACCGCGGCCGCCGGGAGCAGGTAGAGCCACGGCCGCGGTCCCCGCGGGGAGCGGGAGCGCGCCCGGCGGGCCGGTAGGTCCGGGCCCGCGGCGGGGCGCGCGGCCGTCGTCGCCGTTCGCGTGGACATCACCGCTCGAAGGCGGCCTTCACCGCGGCGGCGGCCTCGCCGGTCGCCTTCTCGACCGTGGCCTGGCCGGTGGCGACCTTCTGCAGCATGGTCGGGATGACCTTCTGGTTGTCGATCTTCACCCAGGCCGGGTGGACGGGCACGAAACGGGTCCCGGCGGCGACCGTGTCGAGGAACGGCTTGAGGAAGGGGTCCTTGGCGGCCAGTTCCTGTCTGGCCGAGGTGAGGGTTGGCAGGTTGCCCATCGCCTCGTACATCTTGACCTGGTAGGTCTTGCCCGCCAGGAGCTGGACGAATTTCAGGGCGAGCGTTCGGTGCCGGCTGCTGTTCATCACGCCGAGGTTGTTGCCGCCGGCGAACGCCGGGGCGGGTGAGCCCGCGGTGGATCCCGGCAGCGGCACCACGGCGTACTTGCCCGCGGCGGGCCCCGCATCCACCGCGGAGCGGCTGAAGTTGCCCAGGATGCCCATGGCGGCCTTGCCGCTCGCGAACAGCTCGACGGTCTTGCCGCCGGTCAGCGCGGCGCACGCCTGCGGCGGGCAGACGTCGTCGCTGAGCAGGTCGGTGTAGGCCTCGACGCCCTTGCGGGACTCGGGACTGTCGAGCTTGTCTATGTCTCCGCCCGCGTCCCAGATGAAGGGGAGCGCGCCGAAGGTGTACTCGCCGCCGACCGCGATGCCGTACATGTCGGGCTTCTTCTTGCGGACGGCGCGGGCGGTGGCGGCCAGTTCCTCCAGCGTGCCGGGGGCTTTGAGGCCGAGTTCGTCGAAGACGTCGGTGCGGTAGTAGAGCGCGCGGATGCCGATGTACCACGGCACGCCGTACAGCTTGTCGTCGACGGTGGCCGACTTCAGCAGGTCGGCGCCGATGTCCTTGCCCTCGGACCAGGAGGCGACGTCGGGGCCGAGGTCGGCGAACCCGCCGGCGGCGGCGTACTCGGCGAGGTCGGTGTTGCCGTATTCGGCGACGTCGGGCGCGCTGGCGGGATCGTTGAACGCGCCCTTGAACTTCTCGTGCCGGGCCGGGGAGGTCGGGATGTAGGCGATCTCGACCTTCACGTCCGGGTTGGCGGCGGTGAACTCCTTGACCGCCTCGTTGACGACCTTCTCCTTGGGGACGCGGTTCGGCTCGTCGAAGAGCCACACCCGCAGGGTGCCGGTCTTGTCGTCCCCACCGGTCTGCGAGGGGGCGGTGGATGGCGCGCACGCCGCGAGGGTCAGTGCGGCCACGCCTGCGGCCGCCCACTTCAGGCTTCTCAGGAGTCTCATGGTTCTTTCCTCCTCGTGTGGCTGGCCCAGTGTGGTCACTGCGTTGACAACTCGTCAATATGCTAAACAGAATTTCTCTAAAGGTACGGGGTGTGGCGGTGGACGGGTCGTGAATCTGAGAAGCTGGCCACCAGCCACCGGTTCGAGAAGGAGCGCCATGTCCACCCGTCGCGTGCCCGGGACCTCTCTCGCCCGAGAGGTCGGCGATCTCGAACCGATCCTGCGGCCGATCATGAAAGCCGTCGCGGCCGCCGTCGGGCCGCACTGCGAGGTCGTCCTGCACGACCTCTCGCGCGAGGGTATGGACCGCACCATCGCCGCGATCGAGAACGGGCACGTGACCGGGCGCGTCGTGGGCGGCCCCTCCACCAACCTGGGCCTGGAGATGCGCAGGAAGGAGGCCGAGGACCATGACGAGTACGGCTACCGCGGGCGCACCTCCGACGGCCGCGAGCTCCGCTCCTCCTCGGTCTACCTCCGCGACCCCGACGGCCGGGTGATCGCCGCCCTGTGCGTCAACGTCGACATGACTCCGCTCCAGGCCGCCAGGGCCAGCCTCGACGAGGTGCTCAGGAGCAACGAGAACGCCCCCGACCGTAACGAGGTCTTCGCCGGCGACATCAGCGAGGTCCTGGACAACCTGATCGAGACCGCCATCGCCAACACCGGCAGAACCGTGGCCCTCATGGAGCGCGAGCACAAGATCGAGGTCCTCCGGTTCCTCGACCAGAAGGGCGCGTTCTTCGTCAAGCGCGCCGTGGACCGGGTGGCCCGGCGCCTCGGCGTCTCCCGCGTCACGGCCTACAACTACCTCGACCAGGTCCGCGCCGGCACCGGCTGACCCGGCCGGTTCACCCGCCGGGCCGCAGGATGTCCAGCCGTCCGCAGATTCACGCGATGACCGCCTTCATGCCCGGCGATATGCCCGCAGGCGACGGGCGGACACCACGCTTCCGCCGAGGTACCGGAACCACTCGACGGCGATGTGCTGGCGAGCGTCCCGGAGCGAGGTCTTGGAGACCGTCCCCTTGCTCGTCGTCGGCCAAGACGAGACGGCTCGACGCCGCATTGCCGCGGCGCTCGACGAGAAGTGATCTATGTCTGCACAAACCGGAAGACCTCTTGTCTCTGAGGCAACTCGGCCCCTCCCCGCGTGGGGGTGAGCCGTCGCCGAATACGTCGCCTCGCGTGTCCCCACCGTCCTCCCCACGCCCGTGGGGTGAGCCGCTGCTCAGATCCGATCTGGTGCGTGTGTGCCTGTCCTCCCCACGTCCATCATGATCAGGTGTGTTGCGACAAACACTAGAATCCGAGGGGTGCCTGGTTTGAAGCATGAGCCCGGTACCGGCCTCAGCGCGGTCCGGTACCAGGCCCGGAGCTCCAATCGCCTTGATCGCGAACGACGTTCGATACCACGCTGCCGATGAACCCGACTGCCTCAGCCTGCCAGTCGGGCGAGGGCGAGTGCGTGTGCCTGGTCGAGGGATCCCGCGGCTGCGCACGGGACGTCCGGCTGCACACCGGTGCCCTCCCAGTTCGTGCCGGAGACGGGGTTGATGGCGCGGCCGGTGGGGACGGTGGCTTCCAGGTGGGGGTGCACCGTCCAGCCCTTGCACGGGTGTGCGCCGCCGCGGGTGGGCTCGCCGACGATGACGGCGCGGCCGAGCTGCTGCAGGTCGTAGGCCAGTTCCTCAGCGGCGGAGAAAGTGCTGGCACTGGACAGCACGTACAACGGTTTGCTGCCGCCGAAACGCGCGCCGGGAACATGCGGCAGGCTCCAGGACTGCTCGCGGCGCTCGCCGCTGCGCCAGTACATGGTGTTGAGGTGGGTGCGCTCGTCCAGCAGGTAACTGCAGACGAAGGCGACGGTGTCCGGGTCGCCGCCCCGGTTGTTGCGAAGGTCCACGATCAGCGCCCGGGCGCGGGAGGCCAAGGTGAGCGCGGCGCTCAGCGGTTCGGCGGCCCACGGCAGCGGAAACAGCATCGGCGCCAGCTCCACCACGGCGACTCCTCCGTCGAGCAGCTCCACCCGGGGCGCACCGCCCAGCGAGGTGTCGAAGTCTCGGCGGATGGACTCCAGGGTCGCCGCGCCCTGCTCGGGGGACACCGGGTCGGCGTGGTGCTTGAGTCTCAGGTGTTTGTCCTCGTTGACGGACTGCAGGTCCGCGGTGACCAGACGGGCGAGTTCCTCGGCCCCGTCGACGTCGTAAGCGCCCTCGGCGAGGCGTCGTTTCAGCAGGTCGGCGAGCTGCCCGGCGATCTCGGGAAAAACGTAGTGCTCGGTCAGCAGTCGGGCTGTCTCGTCGATCACAGGGGCAGGCTGAAGATTCGTCACAGTCGTCACGGCAGGCAGTAGAGCACTGCCCTCATGAAAACGTCAAAGACGTTTAGACGCCTTCGGTATGCGTGATCGGCCTTCCTGCTTGCCGCCTCCTGAGGATGCTCTGGAGATCGGCGCGCCTGAGCAGTTCGCGACGCTCGCCCACCCGTTGCGTCCGCCGGATGGCTACACCCGGGCGGCATCGGCAACAGTGATCCAGGCCTGGACTCGCTCCCGGTCGACTCCCACCATGTCCGCCAGGATCGCCACGGTGTCCACCGCCGGCAGCCATCGGGTGGCCTTGAGCGCGACGACCGCCACGTCATAGGTGGCCTCGCCGCGCATTCCGCGAGGATCGATCATCAGCATGCGGTCGTCGGCGGCCAGCAGAAGGTTTCCGGTGGAGGCGTCGCCGTGGCAGAGGCCGGAAAGGTCGTCGGCGCTGAGGTCATCGAGTACGGCAAGCGCCTCTTGTCGCTGGTCATAATGGGCCGGCGAGCGTCCCGGAGCGAGGTTTTGCAGGCCGTCCCCTTGTGTCAACGGGCCCCCAAAGCTGACCCCTCACGGTTCCGCGGGTTCTAGTGTTTGTCGCAACACACCTGATCATGATGGGCGTGTTGATGGCTGTTCGCGGACCCAAGCGGCGACTCGAGCTCGAGTCGTAGTACTGGCGGCTGATGGTGGCCGGCTCACCCCCACGAGCGTGGGGAGGACGGCGGGAGCACACCGTACAGCGTGTAACCCGACGGCTCACCCCCACGGGCGTGGGGAGGACACTTACCGACCTACTATTTCACAATCACACTTGAGATTTCCGATGGTAGGTCTACGACTCACAACACACCTGTGTCGACCTGACGCAACTCCGGGGTCTCCGCGCCGCAGAGTTGCCCAGTGGGCCGGCCGCAGCGTGGACGCTCTCCTACGGATCTATGCCAAGCGCATCGTAGATCAGGACGAGGCCACCCGACGTCGGATCTCCAAGGCGCCGGAAAAGGCATGATCCCGTGGGAAGGCATCGGGAAGAGAAAGTCGCAGCGGTCCGACGACAGCCGTACATCGTCGGACACGACGAAAGATCACCAGAAGACGAATACCCAGGTCGGAGGCACTCTTGTCGAGGCCGTGGAGGGTAGGGCGGGCGGGACTCGAACCCGCGACCCAGGGATTATGAGTCCCCTGCTCTAACCGGCTGAGCTACCGCCCCTCGCGCAAGCCGTACCGACGCATTCAACCAAAGGTGCGCCCCGTTCGCACATCCGGCGGGCGGACGGGGCCAAGATGTGACCTTCGCCCGGTGGCGGGGGGTGCGGGGGTCGCTATGGTACGGGGAGACGATGTTGAGGAGTGTTGGATCATGCGCGTTGTTGACGCTTTCCGTGAGTCGTTCGGGGCCGAGCCGCCGGGGGTGTGGCACGCGCCCGGGCGGGTGAACCTGATCGGGGAGCACACGGACTACAACGACGGGTTCGTGCTGCCGTTCGCCGTGCCGTGGGGGGTCACCGCGGCGGTCTCGCGGCGGGAGGACGGGGTCGTGCGGGTGCGCTCGCTCCAGGCCGGCGAGCCGGTGACCGTAGACGATCTCGACCGCGCCGAGGGCTGGTCCCGGTACGTCGTGGGGGTGGTCTGGGCGCTGCGGGCGGCCGGGCATCCGGTGCGGGGGGCGGACATCGTGGTCGACGGGGACGTGCCGCAGGGGGCGGGGCTGTCGTCGAGCGCCGCGCTGGAGGTGGTGGTCGGCACCGCCCTCAACGAGCTGTACGGCCTGGGCCTCGCCAAGATGGAGATCGCGCTGCTGGCCCAGAAGGCGGAGAACGACTTCGTCGGGATGCCGTGCGGGATCATGGACCAGGCGGCGTCGGCGCTGGGCGAGGAGGGCAAGGCCCTGTTCCTGGACTGCCGGAGCCTGGCGGGCAGGGCCATTCCCTTCGACCTGGCGGCGGAGGGCCTCCAGCTGTTGATCATCAACACCGGGGTCCATCACGAACTCGCCGACGGACAGTACGCCAGGCGGCGCGAGGACTGCGAGAACGCCGCCAAGCGCCTGGGCGTGGACGCGCTGCGCGACGTCACCGATCTGGCGGGGGCGCTGGCGAAGCTGACCGGGGACGAGCGCAAGCGCGTGCAGCACGTGGTGACCGAGAACCACCGGGTGGAGGCGCTCATCGGACTGCTGCGCGCCGGAGCCGTCCGGGAGATCGGGGCGTTGCTGAACGCCTCCCACCTGTCGCTGCGCGACCAGTTCGAGGTGTCGTGCGCGGAACTGGACGTGGCCGTGGAGTCGGCCGTCCGCGGCGGCGCCAGGGGCGCGCGGATGACCGGGGGCGGGTTCGGCGGCTCGGCCATCGCGCTGGTCGCCGACGACAAGGTGGAGTCCGTACGGCAGGCGGTGACGTCGGCCTACGCCGAGCGCGGCTGGGCCGCTCCGGAGATCTATCCGGCGACCCCGGCCGCCGGAGCCCGCCGCCTGGCCTGAGGTCCCGGCCGCTCAGGTCACCGGCCCTCAGCACCCGCCTCACCCGAGACGCCAGCCACTGCGATCACCGGCCCTCAGCGCCCGCCGCCTCACCTGAGGTCCCGGCCGTCCAGGTCACCGGCGGCCGGAGCGCGCCGCCTGGGCCCACACCTCAGGCCGGTTCCGGCTACCACCGCCCGCTCCGGCTCACGCCCCGGCGTTCCGCGCCGCCTCGCGCAGGAGCGCCAGGGTGTGGTCCAGTTCGTCCTGAAGGGTACGGCAGGCCGCCTCGGCGTCTCCCTTCTCCACGGCCCCGACCAGGGCGGCATGGCTGTCGTCGCCGGGATTGCCGTCGTGGTGCCGCAGGCCGAGCAGGTCCACCAGGTCGATCAGTCCCTGCCGGAGGGCGGGGACGAACTCTGCGAACAGGTCGGTGAGCACGGGGTTGTGCGCGGCCGCCACGACCGCGGCGTGCAGGGCGATGTCGGCGTCGACGAAGGCGGCGTCGTCGCCCGCGGCGGCGGTGCGGCGGGCGGCCAGCGCCTCGTGGAGGGCGGCGACGTCGGCCTCGGTCCTGCGTTCCGCGGCCAGGCGGGCGGCCTGCACCTCGACGAGCGTGCGCACCTCGTAGACGTGGACGACGGCGGCGCGGCGGAGCCGGGCGGGCCAGTCCTCCACGGGCTCGGTGGCGACGACGAAGACTCCCGAGCCCTGCCTGGCCTGCACCAGCCCCGCACCCGCCAGGGCGCGGACGGCCTCGCGCACGGTGGAGCGGCCCACGCCGAGGGTCTTGGCCAGGGTCGTCTCGCCGGGCAGCTTGGTGCCGACCGGCCACTCCCCCGAGGTGATCTGCTCGCGCAGGCGGCGGGCGGCCTGGTCGACCAGCGAGCTGGGACGGAGAGCGCCTAGCGCCATTTTCTACCTCTCAGGTTGTCTGAGGAGCTGAGGTGTGCTTAGCATACCGCCATGTCACTCCGCGGTCTTCTCGGCTGCCGCGGCGGGGTCTGATCCGACCGGCGCCCCGCCGCGGGTGCCGTGCTGCCGGTCCCTCCCTCCGACCGCCGAAAGGACAGCCCTGATGGACACGCCGGTGAATCCGCAACGCCCCAGCGGCATGCCGTACCGGAAGTACTTGCCCGCCCACGAGCGGGTCGAGATCGCTCTGACCGACCGCACCTGGCCGGCCCGCAGGCTCACGCAGGCCCCGCTCTGGGTCTCCGAGGACCTGCGCGACGGAAACCAGGCGCTGGCCGAGCCGATGGACACCCCGCGCAAGCGCCGCATGTTCGACCTGCTGGTCGAGCTGGGGTTCAAGGAGATCGTGGCCGGTTTCCCCGCGGCGAGCCGTACCGACTTCGATTTCGTCCGGCACCTGGCCGCCACCGGCGCGGTGCCCGACGACGTGACCGTCTCGGTGCTCACCGGCGCCCGGGACGACCTGATCGACCAGACCTTCGCCGCCATCGAGGGCCTGCCGAAGACGATCGTCCACCTCTACACCCCGACCGCCCCGGTCTGGCGCGAGGTGGTCCTCGGCCGGGGGCGGGCGGAGGTGCACGCCATGGTCAGGCAGGCCGCCGCGCGCATGGCCCGGCTGGCGGGTGAGGGCACCCGGTTCGAGTTCTCGCCGGAGGTGTTCAACATGACCGAGCCGGACTTCGCGCTGGAGATCTGCAACGGCCTCACCGAGCTCTGGGACGCCTCCCCCGACCGGCCGGTGATCCATAACCTGCCCGCCACCGTGGAGATCGGTTCCCCGAACGTCTACGCCGACCAGATCGAGTACATGCACCACCATCTGGAGCGGCGCGGGTCCGTCGTGCTCTCGGTCCACCCGCACAACGACCGCGGGACCGGGGTGGCCTGCGCCGAGCTGGCCATGCTCGCAGGCGCCCAGCGGGTGGAGGGCTGCCTGTTCGGCAACGGCGAGCGCACCGGCAACGTCGACCTGGTCACCCTCGCCCTGAACCTGTACTCCCAGGGTGTGGACCCGATGCTCGACTTCTCCGACATCGACCGGGTCCGCCGCACCGTGGAGGAGTGCATCCGGCTGCCGGTCCATCCCCGCCATCCGTACGGTGGCGAGCTCGTCTACACCGCCTTCTCCGGCACCCACCAGGACGCCATCGGCAAGGGCCTGGTCCGCGCGGGCGAGGACGCCCACTGGTCCGTGCCGTACCTGCCGATCGACCCCGCCGACGTGGGCCGTACCTACGAGGCGGTGATCCGGGTCAACAGCCAGTCGGGCAAGGGCGGCGTGGCCTACCTGCTCCGCGAGCACTACGGGCTGGAGCTGCCCGAGGAGCGGCGGGCCGGTTTCTCCCGCGTCGTCCAGGCCGCGGCCGACGACAGCGGCCTGGAGCTCACGCCCGAGGACCTGTGGAAGCTCTACAACGCCACCTACCAGGACTGACCGGAACACCTCTCCCGCCCGTCCCGGCTATGCCGCACCTCCCAGCCGTGGGAAGACCGGAGCCGGGGCGGGCAGGCGCTCACCCGGGCCCGCGCACCGGGCGGCGATGCGGGCCGCGGCGTCGGGCAGGAACGGCGTGAGCAGACCGGCCACCTCGCGGCAGGTCTCCACCAGCGTGCCGAGGACCGGGTCGAGGCGGGCGGAGTCCTCGCGGGCGAGCTGCCACGGCCTGGTCCGGCTCACGTAGCGGTTGGCCGCCTCGACCACCTCGTACACCGCGCCGGTGGCCCGGCGGAAGTCGAAGGCGTCCAGGGCCTCGGCCACCGCGCCCGGGGCGCGCCGCCGTACCTCCTCCAGCTCCGAGGCCCGGTCCGAGTCCGGCTCCGAGACCCGGTCCGAGTCCGGCTCCGAGGCCCGTACGGCGGGCACGACCCCGTCCCGGTAGCGGTGGACCAGCCCCGCCACCCGGCTGACGAGGTTGCCCAGCCCGTTGGCCAGTTCGTCGTCGTGCCGGGCGATGAGGCGCTCCACGGTGAAGTCGGCGTCCCCGACCCGCGGCACGTCGCGCAGGAGCCACCACCGGACCGCGTCCACCCCGTACTCCGCGACCAGGCCGAGCGGGTCCACAGCCGGTCCGCCGGACTTGCTGATCTTGCGGCCGTTCACGGTGAGGTGGTCGTGGACCAGGATGTCGGTCGGCAGCGCCTCCCGGGCCGACAGCAGCATCGCCGGCCAGTAGACCGCGTGGAAGCGCAGCACGCTCTTGCCGAGCAGGTGCACCCGCCGGTCGGCCCGCCCCCACCAGCGGTCGTGCCCGCCGGTCCCGTACTCCAGGGCGGTCAGGTAGTAGCCGAGCGCGTCCCACCAGACGTAGATCACCTGGTCGGGGTCGCCCGGGACCGGGATGCCCCAGCCGCGCGCCCTGGCCCTCGACCGGGAGACGCTGAAGTCGGTCAGCCCGCCCGCGACGAAGGCGAGGACCTCGTTGCGGCGCTCGGCGGGCTCGATCCGGATGCGCCCGCCCGCGATCAGGTCGTACAGCCGCTCCTGGTGGCGGGACAGGCGGAAGAACCAGTTCTCCTCCGACACGCGCTGGAGCGGGGCCTCGTGCTCGGGACATCGCTCGCCGGGCTGGTAGAAGTGCTCGCAGCCGACGCAGTACAGGCCCTCGTAGTGCTTGCGGTAGAGATCGTGCGCGCAGGCCCGCCAGAACCGCTCGACCCCGGCCCGGTGGCGGGGGTCGGCGCTGGTGCGCAGGAAGTCGTCGAAGCGCAGCGAGAGCGGCCCGGCCAGCCGGGCGAACTCCGCGGCGTTGCGGTCGACGAGATCGCCTACGGCGACGCCCGCGGCGTCGGCCGCCTGCACGTTCTTCAGCGAGTTGTCGTCGGTCCCGGTCTGCAGGCGGACCTCGTCGCCGCGCAGCCGGTGGTGCCGGGCCAGGACGTCGGCCTGGACCAGTTCCAGGGCGAAGCCGAGGTGGGGACGGCCGTTGACGTAGGGAATCGTGGTGCTCAGCAGGAGCCGGGTCATCGGAACCTCCGGGAACGGGGCTCCGCGGCCAGGTGGGGCCCCATGGTGTCGGGGCCTTGGCATGACGGACCCGCGTCAGCGGGTCATCATCACCTGGGCAGTCATGCGGCCAGGATATGCACGCCCCGCGAGCCCGCGCGAGCGAATAATCGGAGGCTCCGGACCGGCGGGAACTCCTAGGGTCGGGGCATGCCCTTCGAAAGCGTGAACGTGGTCTACCGGAAGTACGACGGCTCCCTGCACTGGCACCACCGCGCCCTGCTCCTCGGCGAGGACGAGCACGGAGTCTGGACCGGCTGCGTGCCCGGCTCCAGCGGCAGCCGGGGGCACGAGCCCCCGGTCGTGTGGCCCCAGGCGTTCGTGATCCTCTTCCCCCGCGACCAGTGGTGGACGGCCGTCTTCAACGCCCAGCCGGACAAGACCGAGATCTACTGCGACATCACCACCGTGCCCGAGTGGCGCGACGGGGAGGTCACCATGGTCGACCTGGACCTCGACGTGATCCGCCTGCGTGACGGCCGGGTCTTCCTCGACGACGAGGACGAGTTCGAGGAGCACCAGGTCCGCTACGCCTATCCCCCGCACGTCGTCTCCTCGGCCCGTGCCGCCGCCGAGCACCTCCTGCAGGCCGTGGCCACCCGCGCCGAGCCCTTCGCCGCCAGCCCCGGCTGGCTGGCCCGGGTCAGCTGAGCCCCGAGCCTGCCAAGATCCTGCGGACGGTACGGCTCCCGCGGTGGGGTGCGGGAGCCGTACCGGAACCCCCCGCGGGGCTCAGGTTCCGAAGGTGAACCAGTTGAGGTTGACGAAGTCGGCCGGCTGGCCGCTGCTGAAGGTGATGTAGACCGTGTGGGTCCCGGTCACCCCCCTGATGTTGGCGGGGATCGTACGCCAGCTCTGCCAGCCGCCCGTGTTCCCGACGGCGAAGTCGCCGATCGGGGCGGCCGTCGGGCTGTCCAGGCGCACCTGGACCAGTCCGCTGACCCCGGCCGGAGCCCCGGAGGCGACGCGCGCCCTGAACTGGGTGGCCGCGGTGGTGCCGAAGCGCACGTTGTCGAAGCGCAGCCAGTCTCCGTTGGCGATGGCGCCGACGTTCTGCCCGCCGCCGGTGTCCGTGGTGGCCTGCACCATGGTGCCCGACTGCGCCTGGTAGCGCTCGGCCTGGATGGTCGAGCGGGCGTCCACTCCGCCGGGGTTGCCTGTGGGGGTGACCGTGGGAGTGGGACTGGGGCTGGGGCTGGAGCCGCTCTGCCAGACGGCCACGTAGTCGACGAGCATCGGCCGACCGGAGACGGTGGCGGCGGTCGGGGTCTGGCCGCCCAGCGCGTTGGGGAACGCACCGCCCATGGCCACGTTGAGCAGCAGGAAGTAGCCCTGGTGGCCGGTCATGTTGTTCCAGGTCGTGGCGTCGAACCGGGACTGGCTGAGACTGTGGAACAGCTGGCCGTCGACGTACCAGCGCAGCTGGTTGGGGGTGACGCTGCGGTCCCACTCGAAGCGGTAGGTGTGGAAGGCCGACTGGCAGGACGATCCGGGGCAGGCCCGGCTGGCGCCCAGACCGGTGGCCTCGTTGCAGGGGCCGCCGGGGTTCACACCGCAGTGGAGCACGCCCCAGACGGAGTTGATCCCGTTGACGTTCTCCATGATGTCGAACTCGCCGATGGCGGGCCAGTTCTGGTAGTTGCCGCGGTACGGCGCGCCGAGCGCCCAGAAGGCGGGCCAGTAGCCCAGCGCGGCGTTGCCGGTGACGTTGGGCATCTGGATGCGGCCCTCGATGCGCAGGATGCGGCCGGCCGCGGGCTTGAAGTCCGAACGGCGGGTCTCGATGCGGGCCGAGGTCCACTCGTTGCCGTTCTTCAGCGGGGTGATGCGGAGGTTTCCGCCGCCGTCGAGGCTGAGGTTGGACGGGCTGTCGGTGTAGCGCTGGATCTCACCGGTGCCCCAGTTGGCGGGGCCGCCGGGGTAGTTGTGGCCGGTGTCGATGATCCAGTTGTTGGAGGAGGGCAGCGATCCGGCGCTGCCGTTGAAGTCGTCGCTCCAGACCAGCGACCAGCCCGCGGGGGTCGGCGGGACGGCGGCGTGGGCGGCGAGGGCGGTCATCGGCAGCATCAGCACGGCGAGGATGACCGACATCCAAGCAAGAGAGCGATTTCTGGTTGGGGGGCGGCTCATGCGGGGCCTCTCTCCTGGGAACGAGGGAGACGGTCGGAAAGCGCTGCAGCGTGGAGACCGGGTGTGGCAACTGTGTCGCCTCAGTCAATCCAAGTCAATGCTTTAAGTCGGATTTAAGAGAGCGCTCTCTAAGCTTGGAGCGATCCATTCGGCGAGCCGCAGGTCAGCCGTACCCCCACCGGACGCGGTTGACCTCAACAATGCTTGAGGTTCTAGGGTCCTCTCCATGAGGACACATGAGGGACTTCCCATGAACGGACGGCACGCCGCCCCGTGCCCCGGACGCCTGACGGGTGGTGCGCGATGAGCATGGAGGTGACCGCCTGGAACATGTTGTACCGGACCATGAACGCCCAGAACGATCGGAGACCGGTCTCGATGGCCACGCTGCGCCGGATCGGCTCCTTCGCCCGGCCGCACCGGCGGCGCCTGACGTTCTTCCTGGTGCTCAGCGTCGTGACGGCGACCCTGACGGTGGCCACGCCGGTGCTCGCGGGCCAGGCCGTAGGGGCGATCGTCGGGGGCGCGGACGTGGGCGTGGTGACCGGGCTCGCGGCGCTCATCGCGGTCATCGCGGTGGCGGAGGCCGGGCTCGGGCTGCTGACGCGGTGGCTGTCGGCGGGCATCGGCGAGGGCCTGATCCTCGACCTGCGCACCGCCGTCTACGACCACGTGCAGCGCATGCCGGTGGCCTTCTTCACCCGGACCCGGACCGGCGCGCTGGTCAGCCGGTTGAACAACGACGTCATCGGCGCGCAGCGGGCCTTCACCGACACCCTGTCCACCGTGGCGGGCAACCTGGTGACGCTCGCGCTCACCCTGGTGGTCATGATCAATCTCTCCTGGCAGATCACCCTGCTCGCGCTGGTGCTGCTCCCGGTGTTCGTACTGCCCGCACGGCGGATGGGGGCGCGGCTGGCGCGCCTGAGGCACGAGGCGGCCGACCACAACGCCGCGATGGGCACCCAGATGACGGAGCGGTTCTCCGCGCCCGGCGCGATGCTCGTCAAGCTCTTCGGCCGGCCGGCCCGGGAGTCGGCGGAGTTCGCCGCGCGGGCCAGGCGGGTGCGGGACATCGGGGTGCGCACGGCGATGGTGCAGTCGTCGTTCGTCACCGCGCTGACTCTGGTCTCGGCGCTGGCCCTGGCGCTGGTGTACGGCCTGGGCGGCTTCTACGCCCTGCGCGGGCAGCTGGACCCGGGCTCCGTCGTCGCGCTCGCGCTGCTGCTCACCCGCCTGTACGCGCCGCTGACCGCGCTGGCCGGGGCGCGCGTGGACGTGATGAGCGCGCTGGTGAGTTTCGACCGGGTCTTCGAGGTACTCGACCTCACGCCCATGATCGCCGACCGGCCGGACGCCCGGCGGGTGCCCGACGGGCCGGTGTCGGTGGAGTTCGAGGACGTGCGCTTCGGATACCCCTCGGCGGACAAGGTCTCGCTCGCGTCGCTGGAGGAGGTGGCGACCCTCGACACGCGGGGTGGCGCCGAGGTCCTGCACGGCGTCTCGTTCCGGGCCGAGCCGGGGCGGATGGTGGCCCTGGTGGGGTCCTCGGGCGCCGGGAAGTCGACGATCGCGCAGCTGCTGCCGCGCCTGTACGACGTCGAGGGCGGCGCCGTACGGCTGGCGGGGGTGGACGTGCGGGAGCTGTCGGCCGAGTCGATCCGCGAGACGGTCGGCATGGTGACGCAGGACGGTCATCTGTTCCACGAGTCGATCCGCGAGAACCTGCTGCTGGCGCGGCCGGAGGCGGAGGAGGGCGAGCTGTGGGAGGCGCTGCGCCGCGCCCGGCTCGCCGACCTCGTCGCCGCGCTGCCCGACGGCTTGGACACCGTGGTGGGCGAGCGGGGCTACCGGCTGTCGGGCGGCGAGCGCCAGCGGCTGACGATCGCGCGGCTGCTGCTGGCCCGTCCCCGGGTGGTGATCCTGGACGAGGCCACCGCACACCTGGACTCCACCTCCGAGGCGGCGGTGCAGGCGGCGCTGGACGAGGCGCTGGCCGGGCAGACGGCGGTGGTGATCGCCCACCGGCTCTCCACGGTCGTCGCCGCGGACCTCATCCTGGTGGTCGAGGACGGTCGGATCGTCGAGCGCGGCACGCACGCCGAGCTCCTCGCCGCCGGAGGCCGCTACGAGGAGCTGTACCGGACCCAGTTCGATCCCCAGGACGACCTCGAGCCCGCCGCCTGAACGGGCTCGGCGTCAAAGCGGGGGGAACTGCGGGGGGCGGCGCTCGAGGAAGCTGGCGACGCCCTCGGCGAAGTCGGGGCGGGCGAAGGACTCCAGCATCAGCCGGGAGGCGGCGGACTCCGCCGACTCCAGGGTGGTGTTCCAGTCACCCCAGATCTGGCGCTTCATCACCGCCATCGAGGACGGGGAGCTGTGGACGGCCAGCTCGCGGGCGTAGGCGAGGGTCTCCTCCATCAGGCTCTCGCCGGGCACCGACCGGGCGGCCAGGCCGAGGGCGAACGCCTCGTCCCCGGTGAAGGTCCGGCCGGACAGCAGCAGGTCCATGGCCCTGCCCTGACCGATCAGCCGGGGCAGGACCCAGGACAGGCCGTACTCGGCGATCAGGCCGCGGCGGGCGAAGGCGGTGGTCCACTTCGCCTCCGCCGCGGTGAAGATCAGATCGCAGTAGAGGGCGTGGACCATGCCGAGCCCGGCGCAGGCGCCGTTGACCGCGGCGATGACCGGCTTGCCGACGGTGGTCGGGAAGGAGTGGGGGCGCTTGTCGGGCTCGCTCTCGTACGAGCCGTCCTGGATGGCGTTGAGCGTCTGGAAGTCGGCCCCGGCGCAGAAGCCCCGCCCCGCGCCGGTGACGACGATCACCCGGACCTCCGGGTTCTCCTCCGCCTCCGCCAGCTGGTCGAAGTACCGCCGTCCCATCGCCTCGGTCCAGGCGTTGAGCCGGTCCGGACGGTTGAGCGTCAACGTCAGCACGCCCTGGTCGAGCGATGACAGCACCAGATCCAGCATGTACGCCCCTTCCCTCACGCTACAGAATAACGTTCTACACCCTTTCCTCTCCAGGCGACAGGTCACAGGAGCGTCCGAGGCCCCGCTCCAGCGAGTCCGGGTGGTGGACGTAGTTGGGCGACAGCTGCTCGTCGTCGTAGTAACGGTGGAAGACGGGGGTGGCCGCGGCCGAGATGGGGGGAACGATCCAGCTCCAGTCGGCCGGGCAGACCCGGCCGGCCCGTTCCTCGCGGTCCACGTGGGTCAGGAAGCGCCGGGACTCGGTGTGGTGGTCGGTCATGGTCACCCCCGCCCGCTCGAACGAGTGGAGCACCGCCACGTTGATCTCCACCAGGGCGTGGTCGCGCCAGAGCGAGCGGTCGGTGCTGGTGTCCAGGCCCAGGGCCCGGGCGACGACGGGCACCAGGTTGTAGCGGTCGGCGTCGGCCAGGTTGCGCGCGCCGATCTCGGTGCCCATGTACCAGCCGTTGAACGGCGCCGCGCGGTAGCAGATCCCGCCGATCTCCAGGCACATGTTCGAGATCGCCGGTACGGCGTGCCAGCGCAGCCCGAGCTGCTCGAACCAGGGGTAGGACGGGTGCGACAGCGGCACCTCCAGCACGGCGTCCGGGGGGACGGGCGTCACCAGCGGCGGCCCGTCGCCCATCGAGACCACCAGCGGGAGGACGTCGAACGGCGTGCCGGGGCCGCCCGCCCAGCCGAGCTTGCGCAGCACGGTGGTGAACTCGGCGTAGCGGGGGTCGCCGACGATCGATCCGTCGTCCATCTCGTACCCGGCGTACCGGATGAGCTGCTCGTTCCAGATCCTCGGGCCGGGCTCACCGGGCCGGTCGGGGGCGAACACCGTGATCGTCGGGCGGATGCGGCGCGCGGGCGCCGCGTCCCGCAGGTGGTTGACGCACTCCGCCGCGACCCCCTCGGGGGTGTCGATGTGCCTGAGGTCGCGTACGCGCAGGGACCGCCAGTAGAGCCTGCCGATGCACCTGCCGCTGTTGCGCCAGGCCACCCGGGCGCCGAAGACCAGCTCACCGGGCGTGTGGGTGTAGGTCCCCGTCCTGTTTATCTCGGCCCTCACCTCCCGCAGGCGTGGTTTGACCGGTCCCGCCGACGGGTTCTCGGCGTGGAACAACGTCAGGAACTCTTCGGCCTCCGCGAGATCGACATGCGGGGCCGGACGCTCTGGGACTCCGTCGTGGAGACCTTGGACACCGTGGACCAGCTCCGGCGCGCTCCGCCGGGACCTCCGCCAGGTCAGCACTGAACACAACCACCTATGCGTGGCTCACGGGCACGACGACCGTTCCGGGCGGTGCGGTGCCCTTGCCGCAACGGCCCCTTCACCCGCTGCGATCGCTGTTGTCCGCGGCACCCGCATTCCGCGATTCCGCGAACACGTTTCCCGACGTGAACGCGACAACGCAGTGTGCGGTGTCCATCATTTTGTGTGATTCACCATAAATTTGTCTGCCAAACATGGACATGAGACGCCAAGAGCCCCAGAAGCATTGCTTCTGGGGCTCTTCTCCTCTGCTCCCGCGATAGGACTCGAACCTATAACCTGCCGGTTAACAGCCGGCTGCTCTGCCGATTGAGCTACACGGGATCGTGCGTCGCACCGCCTTGACCGGGGGTTTCTCCCCGCTCCCTGCGGCGCATGAATAGATTAGCGCACTCTGGGGGTAGGTGTCGCATCGGCGGCTCCGGGTAGGGCGGAGAGGGATCGTGATCCGTGGGTAGGGTCCCGGCTGAGCATGCCTGTGGAGGTGGATATGCGTTATCGGTTGGTGTTCGGCGTAGGAGTGGCCGTAGGTTACGTGCTCGGTAGCCGGGCCGGTCGGGAGCGTTACGAGCAGATCAAGCGGGTCACCCAGAGGGTGACCGACAATCCCGCCGTCCAGGAGGCCGCCGGCCTCGTGGGCGCGCAGGTCTCCAGAGTGACCACGATGGCCAAGGAACAGGTGAGCGCCCACCTGCCCAACGGCCGTTCGCAGGATGAGACCGGCACCGGCTGGCCGGACGAGGTCAAGACGGCCTCGCCGTACTGAGCACGGCCCTGCTGCACTGAGCAGGGGTACGGCCGCCCGCACCCGGCGTCTCCGGACGGCGGATGCGGGCGGCCGTACCGTCGCCCGCCCCCGGTTGCCGTCAGATGCCGAAGCTGCGGCGGACTCCCTCCAGCGCCTGCTCGGCCAGGGCCCGAAGGCCCGGATCCTGCGGGTCGAGCCCCGCGTCGAAGACGAACTCCCAGATCATCCGGTCGTCCTCGGCCCGCCTGGCCACCAGCCGCACTCCCCCGCGCACGTCCAGCGGGACGTACTGGCTGACCACGATCGAGGCGACCACCCGCTCCCGCACGACCTCGGGCACCCGTCCCGGCTCGGGCAGCCGCGCCCGGTGCTCCCGGCCGTCCGTCGTCAGGACCGTCAGCCCCTCCTCGTCCCACACACCGCGATCCACCTGGTACCACGGCAGCCTGGTGCCGGACAGATAGAGCGCGCGATCCGTGGCGATCACCCGGCCGTCGGGTCCCTCGGCGTGGGCCAGCACCCGGTCGGCCGGATCGACGGCGGCGCGCACTTCGGCGGGCGTGCGGTTGAAGAGCCTCATGCCCTCACGGTATCCGTACGGCCGCCGCCCCCTCACTCCTCCACCGGATCGGCGAGCAGGTCGAGGGTGAGCGCGGCCGACCAGGAGAAGTCCCGCCCGCCCCGGCCGCTGCCGTCGAAGGGGTCGAAGCACTCGCGGAAGCCCGACTGGCGGACCAGCCGGAGGGTGGCGGTGCCGAGCTGCCGGACCAGCTCCGTCCGGCCGTGTACGGCGGCCGCGTGGCGCAGCAGCCAGTTGGTGTTCACCCACGACGGCCCCCGCCAGTAGCGCGAGCGGTCGAACTGCGGGGCCCGGATCTCGCAGCTCGGCACCGGATATCCGGCGGCGCCCATGAACCGGGGCGACTCCAGGGTGTCCATCAGCGTGTCCACCAGCGCCGGGGACAGCCCCGGGTCGAGCATCGGGCCGAAGCCGCCGACCGTGCGGATCGGGATCAGCCGGTCGCGGTGCAGGTCGCGGGCGTGGAACAGCCCGTCGGCCCACAGCCGGTCCACCATCGCCGCGCGGATGCGCCCGGCGGTCTCGACGTGCGGCCGCGGATCGTCCCCGGCCACCGGCGCCAGCTCGGCGAGGGCCTGGCAGGAGGCCAGCCAGATCCCGTTGAACATCGGGTCCTCGATCGCGAAGGGGTGCTCCAGGCGCAGGTAGGTCCCGTCGTAGCCGGAGTCCCTGTAGCGCAGCGCCAGCCAGACGTAGCGGTCGTGGTGGCTGTCGGGATGGCGTTCGGGCAGTTCCTCGCGCCGGTAGGAGTAGCGGACCGCGGGCAGCGCCTCCAGCGGGTCGTCCCAGGCGGGACTGTCGTCCATCCCCGACTCCCACGGGTGCACGATCGCGGCCAGCCCGGCCCCGCCCAGGTCCCTGGTCCCGGCGAGATAGCCGTGCTGGGCCACCAGCATCGGGTAGGTCCGCCGTACCAGGGCCGCGGCCACGTCGCGGTCCACCGCGTGCCGCCACATCTGCCACACCGCCAGGGCGTGCATGGGCGGCTGGGTCAGCCCGGAGGTGAGCACAGCCACGGGCGCCGCGGGATGCTCCTGGGAGCGCCAGACGGACGGCCCGGGGAAGTAGGCCTCGGCGTGGGCCGGGTGGAAGACGATGTGCGGCACCATGCCCGTGCGCCACTGCCCGGCCAGCAGGCTGAGCAGCTCGGCGCCCGCCCGGCGGGTGTCCAGGCGGGCCATCCCGATCGCGATGAAGGTGGAGTCCCAGCTCCACTGGTGGGGATAGAGACCGGGTGCGGGCACGGTGGCGGACCCCGTGCGGTTCGCGTCGAGCACGGACCATGCCTCGCGCCCGAGCGCGGCGTCGTCTACGGCCGGCCGCGCCTCCATCCGTCCAGTCTGCGCCGGTATCGGCTAAGAAAACAGTGCCTCGCCCCAGAACGACCCCTGACTCACCCCGCCGGGGCACGCCCAGATGCCCGAGCCGACGTGCTGGATGTACTCGTTGAGCGGATCCCTGGCCGCCAGCGCGCGCTGGATCGGGATGAACCCCTTCTCCGGATCCCGCTGGTAGGCCAGGAAGAACAGCCCGGCCTCCAGCCGTCCCAGGTTGTCGCTGCCGTCGGTGAAGGAGTAGCCCCGGCGCAGGATCGTCACCCCGCCGAGCGAGTCGGGATGGGCCAGCCGCACGTGGGCGTCGGCGGGGAGCCTGTCCAGCCGCACCGGGTCGTGCTCGCGGGCGGCGCCGTACGGCGCGCCCTCCCGCTTGGTGCGGCCGAAGATGTCCTCCTGCTCCTTCAGGGAGGTCCGGTCCCAGGTCTCGATGTGCATCCTGATCCGCCGGGCCACCAGGTAGGACCCGCCGCGCAGCCACTCGGGCCCCTCCTGGCCCACCCAGACGTGGGCGTCCAGCGCGGCCCGGTCGCTGCCGGCGATGTTGCGGGTGCCGTCCTTGAAGCCCATCAGGTTGCGCGGGGTCTGCGCCTCCGGCGTGGTGGAGGAGGTCTTGCCGAAGCCGAGCTGCGACCAGCGCACCGACGCCGAGCCGAAGGCGATCCGCGCCAGGTTCCGTACGGCGTGCACGGCGACCTGGGGGTCGTCCGCGCACGCCTGCACGCAGACGTCGCCGCCGCTGCGGGCCGGGTCGAGCTTGTCGGCCGGGAAGCGCGGCAGCTCCTTGAGCCGGTCCGGCGCGGGCAGCTTCAGCTTCTCGAAGAAGGAGGGGCCGAAGCCGACCGTCAGCGTCAGCCGGGAGGCGGGCAGGTCGAGGGCCTCACCGGTGTCGTCCGGCGGGGCCAGCTCCGCGCCGGTGGCCCCGGTGCCGACCTCCTGCCCGGCGGTCATCCGCTCGGCCGCGGCCGTCCACCGGCGCATCAGCTCCGCCACCTTCTTCGGATCGTCGACGCCGAGGTCGAAGGAGGCGAAGTGGAGGCGGTCCTGGACCGGCGTGGCGATGCCGGCCTGGTGGGCGCCGTGGAAGGGGATCGGCCCGCCGGGGACGGCGGCCTGCACGGGTTCGGACTGCGCGAGCCGTACCAGACCCGCGCCGGCGGCGGCACCGGCGCCCACCGCCAGGCCCGCGCCGGTCAGCAACCGGCGGCGGCTGAGGTCGGCCATGTTGGTCTCCTCCGTTGTGGGGGTCGGCCCGCGGCGGGGCGGCCGGGGACCGGCGGGCGCGGGCGGGCTCCCGGCGGCGGGCAGGGAATCGGGAGACGTCGGAAGTCCCCGGCGATCGGTTAGGCGTCCCTAACTTAGCTTTCCCTTACCTCATACCGCCAATCCGGGGTCGCCTTCAAGCACCCCGTACGGCGGTGATCGCGAACTGTGATGAGGCTTGCTGAGATCGACTGTTTCCACCGGCCCGCGCCCCGCCTTCACTGAAGGCGGCCGTGACGCTCTGTGGCACGGGACCGGCGACTCCGCCCATGTCGCCACGGTCACCGGCGGCGTCAGACGGCTCGCCCGGAAGCTCGGCTGGCTGACCGGCAGCCGGTGCCGTAGTCGAGGCTCCAATTGTGAGTGACCAGGGCCTTTGATCTAGCTTCTCCTTTACTCTGGCGGAGAGGCACCCCGATCGCAGATGAGCAAGATCGGGGTCGTGAGCGTAGGGAACGTGGGGCCGATGAGGGTCCGATTTCCAGATGACCTGCCCTACGCCATAGATCTCGATCGCAGCGCCAGGTGCGCGGTGGTCCACATCACCGGGCCGCTGGACATGACCACGTCCCTCATCCTGCGCATCGTGCTGGAACCGTTGTGGGACGCGGTGGACGAGGGCTGCCTGATCCTGGACCTGACCGCCATGACCTTCTGCGACTCCACAGGGGTCGCGGCGCTGATCGAGGCGTTCAAGGAATCCCGCGAGCACGGGACGCAGATACTGCTGGCCGCGGCTTCGTCCTCCCTGCTGCGGATGTTGCACACCATGGGCCTGATCGCCTTGTTCGAGACCCACTCCACGCTGGAGGAGGCGCTGGCCGCTTCGGAAAGGGCGTAGGCGATCGCGTTTTCCAGAAAGCCGGCCGTACCCTCTTGCGGGCCTGCGCCGGGCAGACCATCGTCAGAAACACCAACCACCGGCAACCCCCGCGGGCTCATGCATACAGCCGACGATGTCGAACACCTCATCTGGCGGATCCATCAGGATCTGCTGCAGGCCGGGTTCGCGGCCGACCCGAACGAGCCGGCCGTCGACGCCGACCTGCGCATCCGCTACGACCCGGACCGCGGTGTCGTCGTGTCGTGGGCCGCTTCAGCCGAGTCGCTCACCAGGGACCCGCCCCGCCATCACCGGGTCCGCACCGCGGTGCATCTGGCCTTGCGCGCCGTTCTCACCGATGCCGGCCACCGCATCGCCGACGATCACGCCGATGACGACCTCGTCATCCCGGTGCCCGCGCGCTCCTCGCAGCCATGATTCTCAAGCCGAGCAGGCGCGGCAGAGCCGGCGTCTGTACGGCGGCCACGGCCGGGGCGCTCCTGGGCGTGGCCGTCGGCTGCATCGCCGGGGGCGATCAGCGCGCAGGGTGCCGAGGCTCCTCCGCGCGGCGGCGACGCGGCGCCGACGGGATGACCGGGGCGAGGTGGCCGTGCATGTGCAGGCCGAGCACCGAGCCCTGGCCGCTGTGGGCCAAGGTGACCTCATCGCACAGGTGCTGGATCACCCACAGGCCGAATCCGCTGGTGCCGGCCGGATTGAGGTGCGCGGCGGCCAGGTGCTCCGCCGTCAGCCGGCCACCGACGTCGCAGATCTCCACGGTGACGCCCTCGGCGTGGCCGCGGGCGATGATCAGGCCCGACCGGCCGCCGTGATCGAAGACGTTGGTGAGTGCCTCGTTGACCGCCAGCACCAGATCCTCCAGCCGCTCGCCGGTCAATCCGTTGTGCCCGCCGTGCAGGCGCACCAGCTCGCGCAGGTAACCCAGATCCGGGTCGATGGGGCATCGCAGCTCGAACACACTCATGATCACCACGATCCGGCGGGGTCACGGCCAGAAAACAGCGGGCCCCCTTCGCGTTTCCCACCGGCCGATCGTTAAACACTCCCCCCTTTTCCGGCCCCGCGTTCCCGGCGCTACGGCCAGGGGCGAAGCAGCCCACGGGCAACAGGCCGCAAATCCAGTGAATCTGCGGCCGTCGTTGCCGGGAACGGGGAGGGGCCTCTCGTGGCAGTGCCGGGGCGCTTACTTGACGCCGCCGCCGCGGACCTTCTTGATCTCCTTCAGTTTCGGCTTCTCCAGCTTGACCTTCGTCTTCCACTTCAGCTTGACGGCCGGCTTGGGCTTGACCGCCGGCTTGGGAGCAGCCGGGGTCCCGCAGCCGGCCAGCAGTACCGAGACGCCGCTGGACGACATGCTCGGCACCACCAGGTCGCTCTTGCTGTCGGCGTTGAAGCGGCCGCTGGCCATCATCCCGCCCGACGTGGGGGCCTTGAAGGTGACGGGCGCCTGGAAGGCGCCGTTGCCCTTGCCGAGCAGCAGCGAGCCGCCGGTCGGGGATGCGAAGGCGACGTCCGTCCTGCCGTCGCCGTCGTAGTCACCGAGCGTGGGCCAGACCATGGCGTTGTTGCCGGTGTAGGGCAGGGCGTCCTGGAAGGTGCCGTCACCCTTGCCGAGCAGCACCACTCCGTCACTCATGCCGACCGTGATCAGGTCGACCTCGTGGTCGTTGTTGAAGTCGGCCGGGAGGGCGAGGACGGGGCCCGTTCCCACGGCGTAGGGGGCGGCCGGGCCGAAGCTGCCGTCGCCGTTGCTGAGGATCACCTGGACCGCACTGCTGCCGCCCGGGCCGCCGTCGGCGAACGCCACGTCGTCGTCGCCGTCACCGTCGAAGTCGTCCACGCCGGCGAGGTAGGAGTATCCCGTGAAGCCGGTGCCGACGGGCGCCTGGAAGGTGCCGTCGCCCTCGCCGAGCATGATCGAGCTGGTGTTGCCGTTGTCGGTCACCAGCACGTCGAGCCGGCCGTCGGCGTTGAAGTCACCCGGGACGGCGCTGAAGACGTTCGCCATCGCCGGGGTGCTGATGGCAGTGGCGAAGGTTCCGTCCCCGTTGCCGGGAAAGACCCGGACCGCACCGCCCACGGGGTCCACCGTGATGACGTCGACGGTGTTGTCGTCGTCGGAGTTGACGCTGCCCACGGAGGGCACAGTCATCACGGCCGAGGCGGAACCGGCGATCACGGCCGGGCGGAAGGTGCCGTCGCCCTTGCCGAGCAGCACCTCGGCGGTGCCGCTGGGCCCGTACGCCACGACGTCGGTCCTGTGGTCGCCGTTGAAGTCGGCCGTCGCCGTGTAGAGCGACATGTTCGCGGTGCGGTAGGTGACCGCGGGGGCGAACCCGGGCTTGCAGGTGGTGACGGCCGAGGCGGGGGCCGCGGTGGCCGCCAGCGCGCCGGAGGTCAGGGCGGCGGCCGCGAGCAGGGAGACCGCACGACGCCGGCGGGACATGCCGAAGCGCGGCGAGACGAACGTGTTCACAGGAAAGCTCCTCCATGAGCCGGAAATGCCTGCGCGGGGCCTTCCATGGATGACTGCGCAGGCGCTGTGCCCCTCCCTTCGGCCGGCCGAAGCAGATTCGGAGGATTGGCGGGCAACCACTTTCGCCGGACCTGCCGCAGGACGGGCAGAGCCTGCGGCCCCGGACGGCAGAAAGCCGATGGCCCGGGGAGTTCCCGGGCCATCGGCTTGATCAGCGCTCGTTCTCAGTCGAGATAGTCGCGCAGCATCTGCGCCCGCGTCGGGTGACGCAGTTTCGCCAGCGTCTTGGACTCGATCTGGCGGATGCGCTCTCGCGTCACGCCGAATTCCCGCCCGACCTCCTCCAGCGTCCGGGGGTGGCCGTCGGCGAGGCCGAAGCGCAGCTGGATGATGCGCTGTTCCCGCTCGGACAGCGTCGCGAGGATCTCGTCGAGCTGGTCCTGCAGCATGATGAAGGCTGCGGCCTCCATCGGCACGACCGCGTCGGCGTCCTCGATGAAGTCGCCGAGGTCGGAGTCCTCCTCGCCGATCGGCGACTGCAGGGAGACCGGCTCCTGCGCGATGCGCTGGATCTCGATCACCCGGTCGATCGGGAGGTCCATCTCCAGGGCGATCTCCTCGGGCGCGGGTTCGCGGCCGAGGTCCTGGTGGAGCTGGCGCTGGACCCGGACGAGTTTGTTGATCGTCTCCACCATGTGCACCGGAATACGAATGGTGCGCGCCTGGTCGGCGATGGCCCGGGTGATCGCCTGGCGAATCCACCACGTGGCGTAAGTGGAGAACTTGTAACCCTTGGTGTAGTCGAATTTCTCGACGGCGCGGATGAGTCCGAGGTTGCCCTCCTGGATCAGGTCCAGGAACAGCATCCCGCGTCCCACATAACGTTTGGCGATCGAGACGACCAGCCGGAGATTGGCCTCGATCAGCCGCTGCTTTGCGCGCGTGCCCTGCCAGACGAGTTCTGCGAACTCCGGGAAGGCCAGCCGCGAGGCGACGTTGGTCAGCTTGTCCTCGGCGAACAGTCCCGCCTCGATGGACTTGGCGAGCTCCACCTCCTCCTCGGCCGTGAGCAGGGGCACCCTCCCGATCTCCCGCAGGTAGATGCGGACGAGATCACTCGTTGGCGCCCGTTTACCGACATCCTCCTCATCGGACTTGGTGGTCTCCTCGTCGCCCTGGGGCTCGAGGACCTCCACTCCGTTCTCGGCGAGCATGCGGACGACGCGCTCGAGCGCGTCGGACGGCAGCTCGGATTTGTCGAGAGCGGCGGCCACGTCATCGACGGTGACGCTGCCGCGCTCCCTTCCCTTCGCGACGAGGTCGGCCACCTGGTCTACCGAAGGCGGCCCACTTGGCAGCACCGATGCACCCACGGGACACAGTCTGCTGTATTAGTCACCCAAAACGGCAGACCTATTTTTGTCACCCAAGGTAAGGCCGGGATCATTATCAAACCGAGACCTTATTACGGTTTGGCCGAATGCGATTCAGGAAATTAAAACCGATTACGTGATCAGCTTCCGGCCGCGCGTTCCTTCAGCATGCGCCGCTGCCGTTCCAGATCGAACAGCTCGGCGAACAGGCGGTTGTACTCCTCCTGGGAGTCGGTCGGGTTGGTGCGCTCCAGCCGCGACTTCAGTTGCTCGATCGTCCGGCTCAGCGAGATCAGTTCCAGGGCTGCGAGCATCGCCGCGGCGTAGCGCTCCTCACCGGCGAGGTCGGCGCGCAGCTCCTCCACCGCCAGGCGGGTGACCATCCCGCGCAGCCCCTCCTCCGCGTCGGCCAGCAGGCGGTCCACCCACGCGCCCCCGCCCTCGCCGGCCGCCGCGACGCCCCCCGCCTGCGCGATGAGCGTGTACAGGGCGACGTGCTCGGGCAGCGTGAAGGCCTCCGGGCCGATCGCGTCGAACCGCCCGCCGAGCAGCGCCGGGCGCTGCACGGCCAGCTTCAGCACCTCGGCCTCGGTCCGCACGCCGGGGTCGGTGAGGTCGGCGACCCGCCGGGGCGCGGGCCTGTCCTGGCGCGGCTGGGCGGCGGTGGAGATCTCGGCGATCCGCTCCATGACGAACCGCTCGTTGTTGAAGCCGAGCCAGCGGTCCAGGTCGACGGCGTACAGCTGGCGCAGCGCCCGGTCCTTGATCCCGGCCACGATCGGCGCGGCGGCGTCCAGCGCCGACAGCCGCCCCTCGTTGGTGCTGACGTCGTAGCGGGAGATCACGCTGCGGATCGCGAACGCGAACAGCGGCTCCTTGCTCGCGACCAGGTCCCGCACCGCCGCGTCGCCGTGCCGGACCCGCAGGTCGCAGGGGTCGAGCCCGGAGGGCTGCACCGCCACGTAGGTCTGGGTGACGAACTTCTGCTCGTCGGCGAAGGCGCGCAGCGCCGCCTTCTGCCCGGCGGCGTCGCCGTCGAAGGTGAAGACCACCTCGCCCTGGGAGCCCGACTGGTCCAGCAGCAGCCGCCGCAGCACCTTGATGTGCTCGGCGCCGAAGGCGGTGCCGCAGGTGGCCACCGCCGTCGGCACGCCCGCCAGGTGGCAGGCCATCACGTCGGTGTAGCCCTCGACGATCACGGCCTGGGAGCGCTTGGAGATCTCCCGCTTGGCCAGGTCGACGCCGTACAGGACCTCGCTCTTCTTGTAGAGCGGGCTCTCGGGGGTGTTGAGGTATTTGGGGCCGTCCTCGGCGTCGTTGAGCTTGCGCGCCCCGAACCCGATGACGTCCCCGGTGATGTCGCGGATCGGCCAGACCAGCCGGCCGCGGAACCGGTCGATCGGTCCCCGGCGGCCCTCCTTGGCCAGCCCGCCCTTGATCAGCTCAGCGGCGGTGAAGCCCTTGGCCATGAGGTGGCGGGAGAGCGCCTCCCACTCGGCCGGGGCGTAGCCCACACCGAAGCGCTCGGCGTCGACCCGCTCGAACCCCCGCTCCGACAGGAACCTCCGGCCGGGGGCGGCCTCGGGGTCGGACAGCTTGGCGGCGTAGAACTCCGCGGCGGCCCGGTGCGCCTCGATCAGCCGGCTCCGCTCGCCCTGCTCGCGCCCGGGGACGTAACCGCCCTGCTCGTAGCGGAGGTGGATGCCGGCCCGGCCGGCCAGCCGCTCGACGGCCTCGCCGAAGGACAGGTGCTCCAGCCGGCGCACGAAGGTGATGACGTCACCGCCCTCGCCGCAGCCGAAGCAGTACCAGTAACCCCGGGCGGGAGTGACGTTGAAGGACGGGCTCTTCTCGTCGTGGAAGGGGCACAAGCCCTTCAGGTTGCCCCCGCCGGCGTTGCGGAGCTGGATGTGCTCCCCCACGATGTCTGCGATCGGCGAGCGCTCTCTCACGAGCGCGATGTCCTCGTCACTGATCCGGCCTGCCACGCCGTGAGTCTATTCCCGACCTCCGACAGGCGGACCCCGGCGGCCGGGCTCGCGAGCAGGGCCGTCGCGGGACCGGCTCGGCAGAACCGGTCGTGAACGATGATGTGGTTCGTTACAAAGGAGAAGACGGATTCTCGGTACCTTATGCGGGTGGACACCATGCGATCGGGGCATATAACACGGTTGGCCGTCGTGACCGGCGCCATCCTGCTGACGGGGGCGTGCTCGTCGCCGGGCGGAGTGGCCGGCATCAACACCCGGCCGCCGGCCCCCGCCGCCGAGGCGATGGCGGCCGAGGGACCGATCACCGCGACGATCCCCCCGGCTGCCTCCTCCCAGACGCCGATCGAGATCCCCAAGGGTGACGATCCCGTCCCGGTGCCGCCGCCGAAGGTCTCCAAGTTCACCTACACCTTCCCGGTCAAGGGCTGCTCGGTCTCCTACCAGAGCAGGCTGCTGGTGCTGCCCAAGACCACGATCTGGACGGGCAAGGGCTGCGCGTTCGTCTCGCCGGTGGACGGGGTGGTCCACGAGGTCAACGACAAGAACCGCTGGAGGCCCTCCACCGACCGGGGCCGGGACCGCGAGGGCCGTTTCGTCACGATCGCCGGGGACGACGGCGTGCTGTACCTCGGCGGCCACCTCGACTCGATCACCCCGGGGATCGCCCCCGGCGTGCGGGTCAGCTCCGGCCAGCAGCTGGGGCTGGTCGGCAACTCGGGCAACGCCCGCGACACCGCCAGCAACCTCTACTTCGCCATCTCCTGGAAGACCGACCCCTCCCTGTGGTGGGTACGGCGCGGCATGGTCAAGCCGTGGAACTACCTGAACTCCTGGCTGAAGGGCAACCGCACCCTGTCACCGGCCGACGAGACGCGGGCCGTCATGTCGCAGACCGGCGCGACGCCCCGGTGCACGATCCTGTGCGCGTCCAAGCCCACGCCCGAGCCCACCAGGAAGCCGCGCAAGCCGCGCGACGAGAACATCGACATCGGGACCGCCGACCCCGCCGGCGGCTGACCGCCCGCGGGCCCGGCCGGGCGGCGCGGAGGGGGCAGGGGCTCCGGGTTCGGGGCCCCGGACTCGGGGTTGATGTCTCCGGGCTGGGGGCTCCCGTCTCAGTGTCCGGCGAGCCGCTGGTGCCAGGCCACCGCCGAGGTGTCGGTGAGGGAGGCGATCTGGTCGACGACCACGCGCAGCCGCCCGGCGTCGTCGTCCGCCCGGACGAAGGCGGGCCGCAGGGCGGGCTCCAGCGTCCCGGGCGCGCCCTTCATGATCAGGCGGGCCAGGTCGTGGATCAGCTCGCGCTGCCTGGCCTGGTTGGCGTTGTGCTCGTCGCGGGTCATCACGTAGTGGGCGGTGACCCCCTTGAGCACCGCGCACTCCAGCCGGGTCTCCCGGGGGACGATCAGCTCGGCGCCGTACCGTCCCGCGGCCGGGCCGTACGCCTCGGCGGTGGCGGCCTCGGCGGCCCGGCACAACCGGCCGATGAGCACGCTGGTCAGACCCTTGAGCTCGGCGAGGGCGGCCAGGGAGCCGTCGAAGTGCCGGGGCCAGAACGGCTGGGCGACCAGGCGGGCGAAGATCTCCTCCAGCTCGCCGGGGCGGGCGTCCTGGGCGTACCAGAGGCGGGTGGTCTCGCAGACGTCGCGGCGCTCGGCCGGGTCGCGCAGCGCCTCCAGCACGACGTCACCGGAGTGCAGGGCGTCCTCCAGGTCGTGCACCGAGTAGGCGACGTCGTCGGCCCAGTCCATGATCTGCGCCTCGAAGCTGACGCGCCCCTCGGGCGCGCCCTCCCTGATCCAGCTGAAGACCGGCAGGTCCTCGGTGTAGGCGCAGAACTTCGGGCCGGCCTCGGCGGTCCAGGGGTATTTGACCGCCGCGTCCAGTGACGCCCTGGTCAGGTTGAGCCCGGCGCTGCGGCCGTCCTCGGTGAGGATCTTGGCTTCCAGCCGGGTCAGCAGGCGCAGGCTCTGCGCGTTGCCCTCGAACCCGCCGCATCCGGCGGCCAGCTCGTTGAGGGCGGTCTCGCCGTTGTGCCCGAACGGCGGGTGCCCGAGGTCGTGGGCCAGGCAGGCGGTCTCCACCAGGTCGGGGTCGCGGCCCAGGACCTCGCCCATCTCCCGGCCGATCTGGGCGCACTCCAGCGAGTGGGTCAGCCGGGTGCGCGGCACCTGCTGCCCGCTGCCCAGCGTCTCCCCCGGCCCGACCACCTGCGTCTTGGCGGCCAGCCTGCGCAGTCCGGCACTGTGCAGCACGCGCGCCCGGTCGCGTTCGAACGGGCTTCGCACCGGGTTGCCGGGCGGTTCCGGCACCCATCTGGCCTGGTCGTGCTCGTCGTAGCCGTACATAGGTCCAGTGAGTGTATCCACGGCGGAGGAGTTCATGCCGAACGGCGGGCAAACACTGGAGGGACCCCTGAGGCCGTCCGAGGACCTCCGCCCCCCGCTCCCGCCCTGCCCCGCGGCCGTCGGGCGGACGCGGAGCGGGACGGGGCGGGGTGACAGCCGGCGTCAGCGGTGTCAGCGGGTGTCGGAGCCCGAGCTGGTCAGCGCCGCGCGCCCCGCCTCCAGCCGGGCGACCGGGATGCGGAACGGCGAGCAGGAGACGTAGTCCAGGCCCACCTCGTGGCAGAAGTGGATGGAGTCGGGGTCACCGCCGTGCTCGCCGCAGATGCCCAGCTTGAGGTCGGGGCGGGTACGGCGGCCCTCCTCGGCGGCGATGCGCACCAGGCGGCCGACGCCGTCGCGGTCCAGGGTCTCGAACGGGGAGACCCCGAAGACGCCCAGGTCCAGGTAGCGGGAGAAGAACGCGGCCTCGACGTCGTCGCGGGAGAAGCCCCACGTCATCTGGGTGAGGTCGTTGGTGCCGAAGGAGAAGAACTGCGCGGCCTCGGCGATCTGACCGGCGGTCAGCGCGGCGCGCGGCACCTCGATCATCGTGCCGACCAGCGCCTCGACCCCGGTCTCGGCCAGGATCCTGCCGGCCTCGTCCCTGACCTGCTCCAGCTCCTGGACGGCGCCCACGAGCGGGATCATGATCTCGGCGCGGGCGCCGGGCACGGCCTTGGCCGCCTCGGCGATCGCCCGTACCTGCATGGCGAACAGACCGGGGATGACCAGGCCGAGCCGTACGCCGCGCAGGCCCAGCATCGGGTTCTCCTCGTGCAGGCGCTTGACCGCGGCCAGGAGCTTGCGGTCCTTCTCGCTCGCCTGCTCGCCGGCCAGGGCGACCTTGACCGACAGCTCGGTGTAGTCGGGCAGGAACTCGTGCAGCGGCGGGTCGATCAGCCGGACGGTGACGGGCAGGCCGTCCATCGCCTGGAAGATCTCCGTGAAGTCCGCCTTCTGCAGCGGCTCCAGGGCCGCCAGCGCCCGCTCGCGCTCGTCGTCCGTGTCGGCCAGGACCAGGTCCTCGACCAGCTGGCGGCGCTCGCCGAGGAACATGTGCTCGGTACGGCACAGGCCGATGCCCTGGGCGCCGAAGCGGCGGGCACGGGCGGCGTCCTCGGCGTTGTCGGCGTTGGCGCGCACCTGCAGGCGGCGTACGGCGTCGGCGTGGGTCATCAGGCGGTGCACGGCCTGGACGAGCTCGTCGTCGGCGTCGTCGGCGCCCTCGAAGTACTCGACGACCGGGGAGGCGACCACGGGGACCTCGCCCAGGAAGACCTCGCCGGTGGAGCCGTCGATGGAGATGACGTCGCCCTCGACGACCTCGACGCCGCCGGGGGCGGTGAAGCGGCGCTCCTTGGTGGAGACCTCCAGCTCCTCGGCGCCGCAGACGCAGGTCTTGCCCATGCCGCGGGCGACCACGGCCGCGTGGGAGGTCTTGCCGCCGCGCGAGGTGAGGATGCCCCTGGCGGCGATCATGCCGGCGAGGTCGTCGGGGTTGGTCTCGCGGCGGACCAGGATGACGTCCTCACCCTGGGCGGCCAGCTCCACGGCCCGCTCGGAGGAGAAGACGGCCTTGCCCACGGCCGCGCCCGGGGAGGCGTTCATGCCCTTGGTGACGCGGGTGCGGGTCTCGTCCTTGGCGAAGCGGGGGAACATCAGCTGGGCCAGCTGGTCGCCGGTGACCCGGGTGATCGCCTCGTCGAGGTCGATCAGGCCCTGGTCGACCAGCTGCACGGCGATGCGGAACGCGGCGCCCGCGGTGCGCTTGCCCACGCGGGTCTGGAGCATCCACAGCTTGCCCGTCTCGATCGTGAACTCGATGTCGCACAGATCGCGGTAGTGGTTCTCCAGCTTCTCCATGATCCGCATGAGCTCGTCGTAGGAGGTCTTGTCGATCGTCTCCAGCTCCTGCAGCGGCATGGTGTTGCGGATGCCCGCCACCACGTCCTCGCCCTGGGCGTTCTGCAGGTAGTCGCCGTAGACGCCCTGACGCCCGGTGCCGGGGTCGCGGGTGAAGGCGACGCCGGTGCCGGAGTCCATGCCGCAGTTGCCGAAGACCATCGTGCAGACGTTGACGGCGGTGCCCAGGTCGGCGGGGATGCGCTCCTGACGGCGGTAGAGGATGGCGCGCGGGGCGTTCCACGACTCGAAGACGGCCATGACGGCCATGCGCAGCTGCTCGCGCGGATCGGCGGGGAAGTCGCGGCCGGTCTGCTCGCGGACGATGCCCTTGAAGGTCTCGACGAGGCCCCGCAGCTCGGCGGCGTCCAGGTCGAGGTCGCCGCGGCCGTCCTTGAGCTCCTCGAAGGCGTCGTCGAACAGCTCGCCGTCGATGCCCTGGACGGTCTTGCCGAACATCTGGATGAGGCGGCGGTAGGAGTCCCAGGCGAAGCGCTCGTTGCCGCCCGCCTGCTTGGCCAGGCCGTGCACCGACTCGTCGTTGAGGCCGATGTTGAGGACGGTCTCCATCATGCCCGGCATGGAGAACTTGGCCCCGGAGCGCACGCTCACCAGCAGCGGATCGTCGGCCTGCCCCAGCCGGCGGCCGACCTGCTTCTCCAGTGCGGTGAGGTGCTCGCCGATCTCCTCCTCCAGCCCGGGCGGGAGGACCCCCTCGGAAAGGAAGCTGCGGCAGGCTTCGGTGGTGATGGTGAAGCCGGGGGGAACCGGCAGTCCGAGATTGGTCATCTCGGCCAGGTTGGCTCCCTTACCGCCGAGCAGATCCTTGAGATCTTTGTTGCCCTCGGTGAAGTCGTAAACATACTTGGGCATGGCTGCTCCTTTGCGACTTCAAAAATGATGTCCGGCTTCCGCCTCCTGCGGACTCTACCGACGTTGCGAAGAGTGAAACGTCACCCATCACATGAATGGACGTTTCCCCATGTCAAGCCCCATCATCAGGTCTAATCCAATTGAAATCAAGGGCCAAAGGTCCCGCATAGGAACCGCCCAAGGAATTGGTATAAACCAATTGGTGTATACCAATTACCTCAGCATTCAGCCGCGTTCACAGGAGGTTCAACGGAGCCCGCGGCGCATCTCCCGCCCCCCTTCCCCCGACTCCTCTCCCGCGGCTTCCGGAGCCCTCTCGGGACTCCCCGGGATCCCCGGAAACGGCGACGGCCGGCGACCCTCAGTGGGGCCGCCGGCCGTCGCCGGAGAACGGGACTCAGTCGCCGGGACTCAGTCGTTGAGGTGCTGCCGGAGGTAGGACTCGACCTGGTCGAGGGAGACGCGCTCCTGCGCCATCGAGTCGCGCTCGCGTACGGTCACCGCCTGGTCCTCAAGCGTGTCGAAGTCGACGGTGATGCAGAACGGCGTGCCGATCTCGTCCTGACGGCGGTAGCGGCGGCCGATGGCGCCGGCGTCGTCGAACTCGACGTTCCAGCGCTTACGCAGCCGCGCGGCCAGGTCCTTGGCCTTCGGCGACAGGTCGGCGTTGCGCGACAGCGGGAGCACCGCGGCCTTGACCGGCGCGAGACGGTGGTCCAGGCGCATGACCGTGCGCTTCTCCATGACGCCCTTGGCGTTGGGCGCCTCGTCCTCGTTGTAGGCGTCGATCATGAACATCAGCGCGGTGCGGTCGACACCCGCCGCGGGCTCGATCACGTAGGGGATGTAGCGCTCACCGGTGTCCTGCTCGAAGAAGCTCAGGTCGGTGCCGGAGACCTTCGAGTGGGTGGACAGGTCGTAGTCGGTGCGGTTGGCGATGCCCTCCAGCTCGCCCCACTCGCTGCCGGTGAAGTTGAAGCGGTACTCGATGTCGACGGTCCGTGTGGAGTAGTGGGACAGCTTCTCCTTGGGGTGCTCGTAGAGCCGGAGGTTGTCCTGGTTGACGCCGAGGTCGACGTACCAGCGCATGCGCTCGTCGATCCAGTACTGGTGCCACTCCTCGTCGGTGCCGGGCTTGACGAAGAACTCCATCTCCATCTGCTCGAACTCGCGGGTGCGGAAGATGAAGTTGCCCGGGGTGATCTCGTTGCGGAACGACTTGCCGATCTGGCCGATGCCGAACGGGATCTTCTTGCGGGCCGACTGCTGCACGTTGAGGTAGTTGATGAAGATGCCCTGCGCGGTCTCCGGGCGCAGGTAGGCCAGGCCGGACTCGTCCTCGACCGCGCCGAGGTAGGTCTTCAGCAGACCGCTGAACTGCTTGGGCTCGGTGAAGGCGCCCTTGGTGCCGCAGTTGGGGCAGGTGATCTCGGACAGGCCCTCCGCGGGCGGCCTGCCGTGCTTCTCCTCGTAGGCCTCTTCGAGGTGGTCGGCGCGGTAGCGCTTGTGGCAGGACTGGCACTCGGTGAGCGGGTCGGTGAAGGTCTCGACGTGGCCGCTGGCCTGCCAGACCTCACGGGCGAGGATGACGCAGGAGTCGAGGCCGACGACGTCCTCCCGCCCCTGCACCATGGACTTCCACCACTCGCGCTTGACGTTGTTCTTCAGCTCGACGCCCAGCGGACCGTAGTCCCACGACGCACGCAGGCCTCCGTAGATCTCGCTGGAGGGGTAGACGAGCCCACGTCGCTTGGCGAGGCTGACGATGGTGTCCATGATGTCCGTACGGCGTGCCATAAGGGAGAATCTCCATCCGGCTGGAGGTCGGCGAGGAATTTGGTCGAGACCAGCTTAGGGGAGGCCGGGACGGACGGTCGCGCGCATCGCCCATCCCCGCCGCCCCGCCCGCCCGCGTGCGCTCTGCCGGCCCCGACCCGCCCGGCCCCGGCGTCCGCCGCACCGGCCCGTCCCTGCGGGCACGACCTCGGTCAGGGCCGCTCGGGTCAGGGCCGCTCGGGTCAGGGTCGATCGACGTCCTCGAACGCGCTGGGCTCATTGATCATCAACGTCATCAGCGGATACATCGCCAGCCGCGCCGCACCGAGGGCCCGCCGGTAGAACCCCGCCCCCTCCCACTCGCTGACAAGCGCCCACAACTCCGGTTCGTCCACCGACCTCGACACCCGGCCGCGCACGTACCCCGGCTGCGCGGCCAGCGTGTCGACGATGTCATGCGCCTGGGCCAGGAACTCCTCGGTCTGCCCCGCGGGCACCGAATAGCGGATGAGAGCAAGCATCCGCACAGCATGTCAGACCCCTGCCCCGAGCCGTCCCACCTCACCACGCCGGTACGGCGAGGCGGGACGGCGGCGAGGACCGGCACGGGCCGTACGGCGAGGCGGGGCCGTGGTGAGGACCGGCACGGGCCGTACGGCGCGTCAGGAGACGATCTCCCGGAGGGCGGCGACCGCCTCCGTCTCCGCCCGGTAGATCTCCGCGATGCGCCCGCTCAGGTCGGCGAAGAGGGCCTCGACGTCCTTGATCGGCGGGACCCGGTCCACCTCCGCCCGGAGCGCCCACAGTTCCGTGCCGTCGTCGGCCGGCACGCCCTCCGACAGGAGCGACTCGCGGATCCCGGCGGTCAGCTCCCGCATCCGGGCGAACTCCGGGACGTCGAACGGGAACGCGGCCTCGGCCAGGGCGTGCCAGAGACCGTGGATCCGGCGGAACTCCCCGGCCAGTCCGCCCAGCGGGAGGCCGAGCAGGCCCGCCGCCTCGTCCAGGGCGTCGGCGAACAGGTCGCGCAGGTTCCCGCCCTCCATACCGACCGGCTCGGCGCCCTCCCACAGCGACAGCAGCGCCCCGGCCAGGCCCCGCCCGTCGGCGAACACCTTCGGCCACGCCTTGGCGTTCCTCGTGTCGACGAGCATCCGCGACCACTTGCGCCACGCGGGCAGCGAGAACGAGTCGGAGGCCGCGCTCAGGTGGGCGGCGGCGTCGCGCAGGCCCGCCAGCGCGGCCTCAGCCAGCCGTTCGGAATCGATCCGCGCGGGCTCCAGGACGTGCGTGATGTTCTTGTAGGACGACACGCGGGCCCGCGCGGCGTCCATCCGCTCGTGCGGAACCCGGATCGGGGCCGTGCCCCGGTCGTCGACGAACACGTGCGTCTCGTCACGCCGGTAGGCGACCACCGGATGCCCGCCGTACCCGTCCATGTGCGCGGGGAAGCCCCAGTAGCCGACGTGGTAGCGGTCTGGCAGCACGATGCACGGCCGCCCGGCGTCCAGCTCTCCGGCCAGCAGCTTCGCCGCGCCCTTGGCCCCCGAGGTGGTGTGCGCGGTGAAGGCGACGCCGAGCCGGTCGAGGGTCTTGGCCATCCAGCGGTCGTGGTACTGCCACTGGTTGCTGAAGCCGAGCGTCAGGTGGCGGCTGTCGTCGTGCTTGAACTCCCACAGGATGTATCCGGCCCCGAGGCCGCCCCCGGCGAGGAAGACCATCGGCTCGCTGATCTCGACGCCCTGGTTGGCCAGGACGCCGGCGACGGTCGCGCTGCTCGGGTAGCGCCCGCCGTGGAAGGTCCAGGCGCCGTCGGACGGGAGCTCGGGCCGCTCGACGATGTGCAGGCGGGCGGCGGTGTAGCTCTCGCCGGTCTTGGCCATACGCGCCCGGATGCGGGACTTGAGCTGCTTCTTGCTGGTCATGGTGACTCCGCTCGCGGCATCCGGCCGACCTCCAGCCCACGCCTGCCGGTCAGCCCGCCGCAACATCGGTCGGCACACGGGACCCGCAGTCTTCCGAAGGCACGTATGTCCCCTTTGCCTCCGTGGATCACGGGCAGCGTGGGTGCCCGATCGAGGAGGTTCGGCGCCGGAACTCGCCGTCCCCGAATTTTATGTACGGCCTGCGACGTCACACAAGCGGCGTACGGCTAGCGTCCGGGGTCCCCAGATGCCGGGTGCCGGGATCCGGAGGCGTGGGTGACCGAGTGCCCGGGTTCCGGACGTGCGGCGCCAGAGTGCCGGAAGCGCGTAAGCCTGCCGCGCCGGGACATCCCGGCATTAGGCTCTGGCCGTGGCCGACAAGAGCAGCTCCGACGACCGCCCCGGGCGGCCCGCGCATCCCCTCGCCCGGCGTTCCGCTCCCGGACGCCCGCCGGGCCGTGCCGACGGCCCCGGACGAGGCACGAAAGGCGCGAAGGGCGCGGGAGGCGGCCCCCGCCGGGTGCCCTCCCAGCGCCCGCTGCCCCCGGGCGAGCAGTTCTTCACCCCCGGTGCCACCGGGCTGCGGCAGAAGATCGAGCGCCTGAGCGCGGCGCCCCTGGTCTTCCTGTTCCGGCTTCCGCGCTGGATCGCCCCGGCGCTGCTGGTGATCCTCCTGCTGGTCGGCTTCGCGGTGCAGTCGCTGTGGGGCGGCCTGGCGGCGCTCGTGGTGGCCGCCTTCGTGGCCTGGCTGGCCTACATGTCATGGCCGTCGCTGAACGTCAAGGGCCGCATCCTGCGGGTCGCGCTGGTCACCTTCCTGCTGTTGCTCGTCGCCAGCCGCTTCGGAGCCTTCTGAGACCGGTACGGCGACGCGTGTCAGGTGACGCCCCCACCTGTGAGGCGCGTCCCGGGTCAGCCGGGTGTCGCCCGCGCTGCGCCGTACGACGAACACGCCTGCCCACCACACCGGGGCGTCGGCCACTTCGAGACTCGACGAGCACCAGGGGTGGAGGGCGGTCCTCGCGCATGATCGGCAGCCGAGCACCGTACCCTCCGGCCTACCGACTCACCGCCGCCATGGGCTCCGATCTGCTGATCACCGCCCGCTCCTGGTCGCGACGACCCAGATGACGGCAGTCTTTAGGATCTCCGGCATGACGACGAGACTGGTGCAGATCAATATGAAGGCCCATGACGACTCCGCGCTCGGCCGGTTCTGGGCGGAGGCGCTCGGCTGGGGTGTCTCCAGCGAGGGACCCGGCGTGACCAACCTCGAGCCGGAGGGCCTCACCTACCCGGACCCCGCCGACGTGGGCCAGGGCGATGTGCCGGGGACGGTCATGGCCGACCCGGAGGGCAACGAGTTCTGCCTCCTCGCCCCCCGCTGACCTCGCACAACGGCTCCGGCCGGCCCGGGTCAGCGGCGGGACCGCTCGGTGACGGGCTCCTTCCTGACCGGTCAGGGGCGGGACCGCTCGGCGACGGGCTCCTTCCGGCCGGTGAGGGGCGGGACGGCAGCGCACCGGCTGACCCGTTACCGGGGACACGGCTCGCCGACGATCACGGACCGGACGCCGGACGCCTTCGCCGGGCTGCCATGCGGCACCGGATCCGGCTCCGGACAAGCAAGATCTGATTCCGGATGAAAATTCAACGAGACGATACGTATCGTCTTGTAATCAGCCCGCCGTTCGCCTACAGTTCCACGCATGGGTTACTGCTTCCTGTGATCGTTCCTGTGATCGCCACGCGCACGACCGCGTAGAGCTCCGCTCCGCCGCCGTCGCGCCCGTCCGCGCACCTCACCGCGGTCCGCCCGCCGCCGGGCGCGCCGTTCCCGTGCGCCGATCTCCCTCACCCGTTCCGATCGGCCAGGCCGAGAACAGGAGGACGCCCTATGCGTACCGCCCATTCCGCTCACTCAGCCCAGCCCTCCCAGCTCACCCTCACAGGCGTCACCAGGCGCTACGACGACCGCGTCGTGCTCGACCGCGTCTCGTTCACCGTCAGGCCAGGTGAGAAGGTCGGCGTCGTCGGCGACAACGGCTCCGGCAAGTCCACGCTGCTCAAGATCCTCGCCGGGTGCGAGCGGCCGGACGACGGGGAGGTGACCGTGGTCGCGCCCGGGGGCGTCGGCTACCTGCCACAGACGCTGGACCTGCCGCCGTCGGCCACCGTACGCGACGCCGTCGACCTCGCCCTGGCCGACATCCGCGAGCTCGAATCCCGGATGCGGCGGGCCGAGGCCGAGCTGACCGAGGAGACCCTGGAGGCGTACGGCGAGCTGGTCGCCCGGTTCGAGGCGCGCGGCGGTTACCGGGCCGACGCCCGGGTGGACATCGCGTTGCACGGACTCGGCCTGCCCGGTCTGGACCGCGGGCGGGCGCTCGGCACCCTCTCCGGGGGCGAGCGTTCCCGCCTGGCGCTGGCCGCCACGCTGGCCTCCGCGCCGGAGCTGCTCCTGCTCGACGAGCCGACCAACGACCTGGACGACCAGGCCGTGGCCTGGCTGGAGCAGTACCTGCGCGCGCACCGCGGCACGGTGATCGTGATCACCCATGACCGGGTGTTCCTCGAACGGATCACCTCGACGATCCTGGAAGTCGACTCCGGCGCGGTCACCCGCCACGGTGACGGCTACGACGGTTACCTGGCCGCCAAGGCCGCCGACCGGCGCAGGCGGCTGCGGGAGTACGAGGAGTGGCGGTCCGAGCTGGCGCGCAACCGGAGGCTGGCGGAGTCCGCCGTGGCGCGACTGGAGGCCATCCCGCGCAAGCTGCCGCTGGCCGTCTTCGCGGCCGGGCCGTTCCGGGCCCGCGGGCGCGGGCACGGCGCGATGAGCAGGATCCGCAACGCGAAGGAACGGGTGGAACGGCTGACGGACGCCCCCGTCGCGCCGCCGCCCGACCCGCTGCGCTTCACCGCGCGCGTCGTCTCCGGCCGTGCCGGGGAGCCCGCGGGCCCGCGGGCCGAGCTGGTGGACATGCGGGTGGGCGATCGTCTGCGCCTGCCGTACCTGCGGATCGGGGCCGGGGAGCGGCTGCTGGTCACCGGGTCCAACGGCGCGGGCAAGACCACGCTCATCCGGGTCCTGGCCGGTGAGCTGCGGCCGGACACCGGCTCGGCGCGCGTGTCCGGCACGGTGGGATGCCTGCGTCAGGAGGAGTCCGCCTGGGGCGCCGGGCTGACCGTGCTCCAGGCCTTCGCCGCCGGACGGCCGGGCGCCGCTGGGGAGCACGCCGAGGCGCTGTTGTCCCTGGGCCTGTTCCGCCCCGCCGACCTGCGGCTGCGGATCGGCGAGCTGTCGTACGGCCAGCGGCGCAGGATCGAACTGGCCCGCCTGGTGAGCGAGCCGGTGGACCTGCTGCTGCTGGACGAGCCGACCAACCACCTGTCCCCCGCTCTGGTCGAGGAGCTCGAACAGGCCCTGGCCGGTTACGAGGGAGCGCTGGTGGTGGTGACCCACGACCGCCGGATGCGCTCCCGCTTCACCGGCTCACGCCTGGAACTGCGCGACGGCCGGGTCGCCGAGCTCCAACCGGCCTGAGGCTCCCACCGGTGCAGGCGCCCACCGGTGCCCCGGCGGACCGGGCCGTGCCGGGGCCCCCGCGTCAGGCCCCGGCGTCCCGGTTCGGGGACAGATAGAGGGACACCCGGGTGCCGCTCTCGCTGACCTCGGCGTCCATGGTCTGGTCGTCGAGCGCGGCCGCGGTCCCGGGCTCCAGGAAGACGCGGACGTCCTCCTTCTCGATTATCTGGTCTCCGTCGTGCGGCACGCTTTCCAGGAACAGTTCGAGGGTGGAGGGGTCGTCGCCCTTGGACGTGATGCGGAGGCCGCCCTGCTTGGGCACGTCCTCTCCGACCATGAGGTCGCGGATGGCCTCGACGGCTTTGTCGGTCAGCGTCAGCACGACAGGCTCCTAAAGGTGTGGATCCATCCCGGCCGGCATGCTTCCGGCAGAGATTAAGTGCCTACATATCCAGACAAAACGGTTGTCCATATCTTTTCCCCTCGCTCACACCAGCCCAAACGCCCCCACCTGCGCAGACGATCCGGCCACCTCTTCCCGTACGCGGGGGTCCGGCACGAGCATGATGTGACCAGGCCCACCGCGGCAGGTCCGCGGTCGGCTGTGTACTGTAGGCAGTCGACGGCAGACAACGACCCGTCACAGGCGCGGTCATGTCGTCCCGTTCTGGAGCGGAAGACACATGGTGCGGTCGGAAACAGCGAATCCGGGGGCGGCACCCAAGATCCCGCGCCCGGCGACTCTCCGGGAGAGCGTCTTCGAGGCGATCCTGGAGCTCATCGTCCGGGGCAGCCTCAGCCCCGGCCAGCACCTGGCCGAGAGCGAGCTCGCCGAGATGCTCGGGGTGTCCCGCCAGCCCGTCCGTGAGGCCCTGCAGATGCTCAGCGGCGAGGGCTGGGTCGATCTGCGGCCCGGACACGGCGCCTTCGTCCACGCCCCGACGGTGGACGAGGCCGACCAGCTCCTGGCCGTCCGCACGCTGCTGGAGACCGAGTCCGCGCGCCTGGCCGCCCTCAACGCGACGCCGGACGGCGTGTCACGGCTGCGCGAGGTGTGCTCCCGTGGCCTGGCCGCGCTCGAGGCGGACGACATCGAGACCTCCGTGGCGGCCAACTCCGAGCTGCACACCCTGGTCACCGAGCTGTCGGGCAACAAGGTCCTGTCCGAGCTGGCCTCCCAGGTCTCCCGGCGCGTCCGGTGGTACCACACGCCCGTGGCCCGCCAGCGCGGGCGCGACTCCTGGGAGGAGCACGCCCGCCTGATCGAGGCCATCGAGGCGGGCGACGAGGAGCGCGCCGCGCAGGTCATGCGCGACCACACCGAGCACACCCGCCTGTCCTACCTCGAACAGCGCGCCGAGGCGCCGGCCGAGCCCGAGCCCATCGCCCCGCGCCGCAGGCGGCCGCGCTCACTCAGCGCGGGCTGACCGGACCGGCGGGCTGACAGGGGGCTCCAGTAGGCCGGGGCTCCGGTTGACAGGGGCTTCATCGGCAGGCGGTTTCCCCGGAACACCGGGAGCAGAGGATGAGGACGAAGGGCGGTGACGCCCAGGGAGACCATGATGGGGATCTCCGGCGCCCATGGGACGCCGTCGTGGTGCATCGCCTCCAGCACGAGCTTCACGCCGATCAAGGCCAGCACCACCGCCAGGCCCCTGCTGAGACAGCCCGAAGATGGCCGGGATCGAGTCCAGGGCGAACAGCAGGCCGGTGGTCCCGATCGCCACCATCACGATCAGCATCGGGGTGACGGCCAGGCGCCCGCCGACCCGCGCCGTGAGCGCCGCCCCGCGGTAGGTCTCCGTCGTCGGCAGCACCCGCCTGACCGTGCGCAGGGCCAGGTTCTCGGAGAACTCCGCCTCTTCCTCATGGCCGATCAGCTTCCAGGCGGTGTGGACCAGGAAGGCGCCGAAGACGTAGAAGAGCCGGTCGAAGCGCGCGACCGCCTCCGCTCCCGCCGCGATGAACGACCCCCGCATGCCCGGCGCCAGGACGATCCCGATCAGCAGCACCTTCTGCCGGTACTGCCGGGGCACCGCGAAGCGGCTCGTGATGAGCAGGAAGACGAAGAGGTCGTCGACGCCGAGGGAGTACTCCGTGATCCAGCCCGCGAAGAACTCCCCGCCCCGGGCCGGGCCGGCGACCAGCAGCGGCCCCAGGCCGAAGAGCCCGGCGAGCGTCACGTAGAGGCTCACCCGTCCCACGCACTCGCGGAAGGACGGCTCACGCGGGTTGCGCGCGACGAGATAGAAGTCGACGGCCAGCACGAGCGCGAACCCGGCGATCGTGACCGGCCACACCCAGCCGGGGACGTTCATCGGGCTCCCCTCCGCGCCCGGCGACGACTTCGACCTGGCGGCGGGTTTCCTGGTCGGTGAGGGGGTGATCTCCTCCGCCGACGAGATCACTGCGATCCGCTACTGCGCCGGGGCCACCGGGGACGGCCGCAACACCTGCAACGTGCTCGACGTCCGGCTGGCCGGGGGGACCGCACCGCCCCTCACCTCGCTGGAGCGCAACTTCTACACCACCGCCTCCTGCGGGGTCTGCGGGAAGGCCTCCCTCGACGCCGTCCGCACGATCGCCCGGTGGCCGGTGGGCGACGACCCCGTACGGGTGGCCGCCGAGACGGTCGCGGCGCTGCCCGGCAGGCTCCGCGCGGCCCAGCGGGTGTTCGACCGGACCGGCGGCCTGCACGCCGCGGGCCTGTTCTCTCCCGACGGGCAGCCCCTGTGCGTACGCGAGGACGTGGGCCGCCACGACGCGGTGGACAAGCTCGTCGGCTGGGCCGTACGCGACGGCCGCCTCCCGCTGACCTCCAGCGTGCTGATGGTGTCCGGCCGGGCCTCGTTCGAGCTCGTCCAGAAGGCCGTGATGGCCGGAATCCCGATGCTCGCCGCGGTCTCGGCCCCCTCCTCGCCGGCCGTGGAACTGGCCGCGGAAACGGGCCTCACGCTCGCCGGTTCCGTCAGGGACGGCTCGATGAACGTCTACACAGGAGAGGAACGGATCGGGCCGGGACCATGATCCCGGGACGAAAGCCCAGGCCGGACAGGAGGGGATCAGGCCGGGGCTCGGTCTTCGGACGGGCGTCCACGCCGCTGGGCAAGCGGTCCGGCTGGAGCCCATCCGGGACGGAGGTCCACTCCGGGGGGAGGGAAGAGCGGGCCGGGCCGGGCTCTGGCCCCGTCCCCGTCCCCGTCCCCGGATGAACGTCGGCGCGGAGGGCGTCGCGGCGGCGACCCCGCCCGCGCTCGGCGGCGAGGGACCGGGCGGCGCTTCGCCCCCTGCCCTCCGGTCCCTCGGCGACCTCGGCGCCTTCGCTCACGGCCCCGCTCTCCGGAGATGACACCACCTCCCTGGGGGACGTGACCGATGCTGCTCCGAGGAACACGGCCGAGTCGAGACGGGGTGGGCACCACACGGATGACCGGAGCACACGCCCCACGGGTGGGCCGGGAAGCCTCCCGCCCGGCGCAGCCCTTCCCGGCGGTGCGGGGCATGGCTGCAATAGCGTGGGGACAAGATCCTTGAGCGATGAGGAGGGGCCGCGTGCGATTCTCGCTGGACGACCTGTTCGCCGACCTGCCGGCGGAGCAGATCGACGAAGCCCGGGACTTCTACGGCTCGAGAGTGGCCGGTCGCGGACCCGCGACTCCGGAGGAGTTGAAGGAAGTACGCGCGAAGAGGTCCACCCCTGCCCCGGCCGATCCACCGGCCGTCGAAGAGACAGCCGAAGCGAGGGGGGCGCGTGTCCCGGTGCGGATCTTCGCTCCCTCCGGCGAGCGGGCGCGGGGCGTCTACCTGGACATCCACGGAGGCGGCTTCTACATGGACTCCGCGGCGCGAGGAGACGTGCGCAACCGCAAGCTCGCGGAGGACCTGCGCCTGGCGGTCGTCAGCGTCGATTACCGGCTGGCCCCCGAGCATCCCTGGCCGGCCGCACCCGACGACTGCGAAACGGCGGCGCTCTGGCTCGTCGAACAGGCCCGCGACCGTTTCGGAACGACCCGTCTGGCGATCGGCGGGATCTCGGCGGGAGCGACACTCGCGCTGACGACCCTGCTCCGGCTGAGGGACAGGGGAGCCGTCGGCGACTTCGCGGGCGCCGTACTCCAGTTCGGCACCTACGACTTGAGCGCGCGGACACCGGCCGGACGCCTGATCGCAGACGAGTACTTCATCCAGGCCTACGCCGGCCACGTCGCGGACCGCACTCTCCCCGACGTCTCCCCCGTCTACGGCGACCTCCGCGGCCTTCCCCCGGCGCTGCTGGTCGTCGGAAGCGCAGACGTGCTGCTGGAGGACAACCTCACGATGGCAGGGCGGCTCTCCGCCGCCGGGAACCGCGTCGAACTCCGGATCTACCCCGAGGCGCCCCACGGCTTCACCGGGCACCCCACGGCGATGGCCCGGACGGCGCTCAGCGGCATCGAGTCCTGGCTGCTCGACCGCATGGCCCAACCCTGAAGGACCTCGACCGCGGTGAAGGCGAAGCCGTGGTGATCACGGGTGGGACGCGGCCGGGGGTGGCGAGGTCCCCGGCCGCTCAGTCGGCCCTTTCCTGCTCGGCGGCGACGTAGGCGGCGTAGGCGGCGTTGAGCCGCTCGAACGCGCCCGGGCCGTCGTGCGGTTTCGGCGGGGCGCCGAGGTGGCGGACGCGGAGCTCGTCCATGAGCTCCTCGACGAACGCCGGGCCCTCATCGCGCATGAACTGCTGCCGGATCCGGAGCTCGGCGCTGCCGGAGCTCCAGTCGAGGCCCCAGTTGCCGAGGGCATAGATGATCGGCAGAGTCCGGATGCCGGCCTCGGTGAGGCTGAAGCGCGCGCGCTGCCCGCGGACCGCGGCGCCGCGGGTGAGGATCCCCGCGTCGATGAGCCGCTTGAGGCGGTCGGCGAGGATGTTCGAGGCGATGCCCTCGATCGACCCGGTGAGCAGCGCGCGGAAGTAGCGGCGGTCGCCGAAGATGACGTCGCGCAGCACGAGCAACGACCAGCGATCTCCGAGCACCTCGATGGCGGCGTTGATCGGACATCCGGACCGTGGTTCCACGACTCCTCCTTGACAGGTATTCCGCCCCCAATATAGTAGTTGCAAAATGCAATCACTACAGGGGAAGAGGAGATGATGGGCCGCTTCGTCTATTCGATGCAGGTCTCCCTCGACCTGCGGATCGAGCAGGTCCCGGGGGACAACGGCGCCGGCGAGTGGCTGCGCCTCGGCGGGGAGCTGCACCGCGAGGCCAACGCGCGGACGCGGGCGCTCGCGCTCCTGGTCCACGGCCGGGTCTACTACGAGGTCATGGAGGAGTTCTGGCCGCGGGCGCACGAGGACGCGTCGCTGCCGGACTACATACGCGAGTACGGCGAGATCTGGACCGCCAAGCCCAAGGTGCTCGTCTCCCGCACGCGCCGCAGCGCCGACCACGACACCCGGATCATCGGCGGGGACGACGCGATCGAGCAGCTCGCCGCCCTCCGCGCCCAGACCGACGGCGCCATCGGCGTGGGGGGCGCGGCGCTCGCCACGCAGCTGCTCCGGGCCGGGCTGCTCGACGAGCTGCTGCTCTTCACCCATCCCGCGGTCCTCGGCTTCGGCAGACCGCTGTTCGACGACTACGACCGGCCGATCGACCTCGACCTGCTGGAGCAGCGATCGTTCGAGCGGGGCGTCACCATGCACCACTACGCCATCCGGGACGCGAAGGAGACGAGCTCATGCTGAAGCAGGTCGCGGAGGGCGTGCTGGTCCACGAGAGCGAGTTCGTGCAGAGCAACGCCGTCGCGGTGCGGGGCCGGGCCGGTGTGCTGCTCATCGACCCCGGGGTGACCGGCTCCGAGCTCGACTGCCTCGCGGACGACCTTCGCGAGCTGGGTCAGCCCGTCGTGGCGGGGTTCTCCACGCATCCGGACTGGGATCACCTGCTCTGGCACGTCCGGCTCGGCGAGGCGCCCCGTTACGGTACGGCGCGTTGCGCGGACACCGTCCGGGATCAGCTGTCGGACGCGGATGCGAAGGCCCGCATCGCCGACCATCTGCTCGAGACGGAGATCGCCGGGCAGGTGCCGCTGGACCTCCTCGGCCTCGTCACCGGCCTGCCCGCCGGAACCACGCGGATCCCCTGGGACGGCCCCGAGGTCCGGATCATCGAGCACCGGGCGCACGCCCCGGGCCACGCGGCGCTGCTGATCGGGGAGCGCGGGGTTCTCGTCGCCGGCGACATGCTTTCCGACGTCCTGGTTCCGATGCTCGACCTGGACGGCGCCGCCGACCCGGTCGAGGACTACCTCACCGCGCTGCGGTTGCTGGAGGGCGTGGCGGGCGACGTCGACGTCGTCGTCCCGGGTCACGGTTCCGTCGGCGGATCCGGCCAGGCGCAGGCGCGGATCGACCAGGACCGGGCGTACGTGCTCGCGCTGCGGGACGGCCGGGTCCCCGACGACCCACGGCTCGGCCCATCGGCCAAGCCCGGCTGGGAATGGGTGGACGACGTGCACGAAGGACAGCTCCAGGGCCTCGCCCGAAGGAGCGAGCGCGACGGGACGCCCCGCTAGCGCGCGGTACGGCCGGGCTCCCGGCAGCCCTCCCCGTGAACCCTTGCCCGATTTTGACAACCATTTTCATTTGCGCGCATACTGAGGGCATGATGTCCGACTCCTCCCGACGTATCCCCATGCGCGTTACCGGCCTCCTCGCCGGGGTCGCCGTTCTGGCCGCCACCGCCGCCTGCAGCGCGGGTGCCGCCGACTCGGCCGCCGCGGGCGGCGCGTCCGGGGTCACCGCCTCCATGTATCCCCTGCAGTGGCTGACCGAGCGGGTGGGCGGGTCCGACGTCGCCGTCACCGGCCTGACCAAGCCCGGTGTCGAGCCGCACGACGTGGAGCTGTCGCCGCAGTCGGTCGCCGAACTGGAGCAGACCTCCCTGGTCGTCTACATCAAGGGCGTGCAGCCCGCGGTGGACGAGGCCGTCGAGCAGCACGCCGCCGACCGCGGCTTCGACGCGGCCACCGTGGTCCCGACCATCGCCGCGGCCCACGAGGAGGAGGGACACGAGGAGGAGGGGCACGAGGAGGAGCACGGCCACGAGGTCTCCTACGACCCGCACCTCTGGCTCGACCCGAGCCGCTTCGCCACCGTCGCGACCCGGCTCGGCGAGCGGCTCGCCGCCGCCGACCCGGCCCACGCCCAGGGGTACAAGGACCGCGCCGCGAAGGTCGCCGCCGAGCTGAACGCCCTCGACGGCGAGCTGGCCGAGGGGCTGACCGGTTGCGACTCCCAGACCCTCGTCACCAGCCACCAGGCCTTCGGTTATCTGGCCGACCGCTACAAGCTCCACCAGGTCGGGATCAGCGTCGACCCGGACTCCGAGCCCTCCCCCGCCCGGCTGGCCGAGGTGGCCGAGGTCGCCAAGCGGGAAAAAGTGACTACCATTTTCACCGAGACCCTCGTCAGCCCGAAGGTCGCCGAGGTTCTCGCCCAGGAGGTCGGCGCCAAGACGGCGGTTCTCGATCCGATCGAGAGCCGGCCCGCCACCGGTGACTACCTGTCCGCCATGCGCCAGAACCTCACGACACTCAGGGCGGCGCTCAGCTGCTCGTAAAGGCACCATGTGAAAGACACAGAAGAAGCGTTCACCATGCGCGGCGGCCAGGTGCACCTGGACCGCCGCCCGGTGCTGCGCGGAGTCGACCTGACGGTCCGCTCCGGCGAGGTCGTGGCCGTTCTCGGCGCGAACGGGTCGGGCAAGTCGACCCTCGTGCGCGCCCTGCTCGGCCTGACGCCCCTGTCCGCCGGATCCACCCTCCTGTACGGCGTGCCGCCCGCGCGCTTCCGCCAGTGGTGGCGGATCGGTTACGTGCCCCAGCGCCTCTCGGTGGGCGGCGGCGTGCCCGCCACGATCCGCGAGGTCGTGGCCTCCGGCCGGATCGCCAGGCAGAGCCGTTTCCGCCTGTCCGGCGCGGCCGACGCCGCCGCGACGGACCGGGCACTGGAGGCGGTCGGCATGGCCGACCGGGCCGGCGACCCGGTCCAGGCCCTGTCCGGCGGGCAGCAGCAGCGGGTGCTCATCGCCCGCGCCCTGGCCGGCGAGCCCGACACCTTCGTCATGGACGAGCCCACCGCGGGCGTCGACGCCGCCAGCCAGCAGCTCCTGGCCGACACCCTGGCCGACCTGGTCTCCCAGGGCAGGACGGTCGTGCTGGTGGCCCACGAGCTCGGCCCGCTGGAGCCGCTGGTCACCCGGGCGGTGGTCATGCAGGACGGCTGCGTGTGCCACGACGGCTCCCCGCCCAAGGCCGTCGGCGCCCACGCGCTGCCCGGCCACGACCACGTGCACCCGCACGCCCCGGAGAAGCCCGTCGGCCCGCTCGACTGGAGGCCGATCCCATGACCCCGGCCTCCCGCACCTCCTCCCCCTTCCGGGGCCGCCGCCCGTCCTTCCTCCGGGGCCGCCACGTGCCCGTCCCGGTCTCCCGCACGCCCTCCCCCTCCCCGGACCGCCGCGTGCCCGCCCCCGTTCCCGTCACTCCGGAGGCGACGCGGTGATCGATCTTCTCCAGTTCGACTTCATGCAGCGGGCGCTGATCGCCGCGCTCCTCGTCGGCCTGGCCGCCCCGGCCATCGGCACCTTCATCGTGCAGCGCCGCCTGGCCCTGCTGGGCGACGGCATCGGGCACGTCGCGCTGACCGGCGTGGCGCTGGGCTTCCTGACCGGCACCGCGCCCGTGCTCACCGCCGTGGTGGTCTCGATCCTCGGCGCCGTGGCCATCGAGCTGGTCCGCGAACGCGGCAGGACCGGCGGCGACGTGGCGCTCGCGCTGCTGTTCTACGGCGGCATCGCCGGAGGCGTGCTGCTCATCTCGCTCGCCCCGGGCGGGAGCAACGCCACCCTGATGTCCTACCTGTTCGGCTCGATCAGCAGCGTCACCGTCCAGGACGTGTGGGTGATCGCCCTGCTCGCGGCGGCCGTGCTCGGTGTGGTGACGATCTTCGGCCGCGAGCTTTTCGTGCTCTGCCAGGACGAGGAGGTGGCCAGGGCCAGCGGCCTGCCCGTGCGCTTCCTCAGCCTGCTGATCGCGGTCACCGCGGCGCTGACCGTGGTCATCGCCATGCGGGTGGTGGGGTTGCTGCTGGTCAGCGCCCTGATGGTGGTCCCGGTGGCGACCGGCCAGCAGCTGACCCGGGGGTTCCGCAGCACGATGCTGCTCGCCATGCTCTTCGGGATGATCGCCACGGTCGGCGGCCTCAGCTCGTCGTTCTACATCGAGGTCCCGCCGGGCGCCCTCATCGTGCTCGTCGCGCTGGGAGGGTTCGCTCTGGCCCTCACTCTGGGTAGATTCGTACGCCGAAGCCGACCCCGGGAGTCCCAGCCATGAGCAACAGGCGCCGCGACGCCGTTCACGAAGTCCTCCGCCAGAGCGAGGGCTTCCGCAGCGCGCAGGACGTCTACGCCGAGATGCGCGCCGAGGGGGCCAAGATCGGTCTCACCACGGTCTACCGGGCGCTGCAGGCACTGGTCGACAACGGCCAGGTGGACGTCCTGCGGACCGGTGAGGGAGAGTCGGTCTACCGGGCCTGCGCCAGCGGCGACCACCACCATCACCTGGTCTGCCGCCGCTGCGGGCGCACCGTGGAGGTGGCCGGACCCGCGGTGGAGCGCTGGGCCGAGGCGGTCGGCACCGAGCACGGCTTCACCGAGATCACGCACACCGTCGAGGTCTTCGGCACCTGCCCGTCCTGCTCGGCGAACGTCAAGGCGGGCTGACCCCTCCCCGCCAGCCCCGCTCCGGAGACGGACGAGCACCGGACTGCCGGATCGTCCCGTGATGCCCCGGAGTTCCCGTCACGGTGACGCGAACGATATGGCGATGTCCGGTAACGGAGAACCCCCGGAGCGCTCCGGAGAGATACGCTTCCGGGACGGCGAGTCGCCGTACGCGCGCGACCACACCCGTAACCGCCTACCACAGGAGTCAACATGCCATTCGGACATGACATGGTGCACTCACTCGCCACCGCCGTCGACCTGGTCAACACCTCCCCCGCGACCGGGGGCCAGGACGGGCTGGGCGACCTGGCGGGCCTCCGCGAATTCGTGGACCGGTGGGAGGTGAGCGGCGTCGACGACCTCGGCGCCGACGACCTGAGCCAGGTGCGTGCCCTGCGTGAGGCCTTCCACAAGGTCTTCACCGCCCCCGACCAGGCCACCGCGGTCATCCGGCTGAACACCCTGCTGAGCGGGACCCGCATCACCCCCCGCCTGACCGAGCACGACGGCCACGCCCTGCACGTGCACTACTTCGCACCCGGCGCCTCCCTGTGCGACCACCTCGCGGCCGACCTCGGCGTCGCCCTGGCGCACCTGCTCGTCGAGGGCGAGTGGGAGCGCCTGCGCACCTGCTCGGCGCCCGACTGCGAGCGCGTGTTCGTCGACGAGTCCCGCAACCGCTCCCGGGTCTACTGCGACAGCCGTACCTGCGGCAACCGCATGCACGTCGCGGCCTACCGCGCCCGCCGCCGGGCCTGAGGCGGATCGCGCGGGAACCCGCCGGGCAGGGCACGCCCGGCGGGCCGAAGCGCCTGCGGCTCCGCCGTGACTCACTATGCCCCGGCGGCTCCTGCGCGCCGCTCCCGGACGACCTCTACGCCGAGGCCTTGGCGTACTCCGAGGCACCGCCCGCGAAGTCGTAGAGGATGACCTGCTCGTCGCCGACGACCCAGGCGTCGTGCCCGGGCGTGCAGACGAAGACCTCCCCCGGACCGATCTCCGCCTCCGTGCCGTCGTCCATGCGGATGCGGATCGTGCCCTGCACGACGAACCCGTTGTGGTGGACCTCGCACGAGTCGGTGCCGGCGATCGGCTTGACCGACTCCGACCAGCGCCACCCGGATTCGAACGTGGCGACACCGAAACTCAGCCCCGTCAGCTCGCACAGCTCCAGGTGCCCCTTCGGGAAGTCCCGGCGCTCGTCGGGCTTGTCGACGCTCTTCACTTCGATCATGACGTCCCCCTCTCGTCAGCTTCAGTCTCACACCGGGAGAGAGTCACCACAAGGCCGTGACCTGCGTGAAGAATCGCCTGAGAAGCTAGCCGACCTGGTTGGGGACGGCCCCGCCGTAGCGCCGGTCGCGCTTGGCGTAGGTCTCGCACGCCTCCCACAGGTCGCGGCGGTCGAAGTCGGGCCAGAGCCGGTTGAGGAAGACCATCTCGGCGTAGGCCGTCTGCCAGATCAGGAAGTTGGAGGTGCGCTGCTCGCCCGAGGAGCGCACGAACAGGTCCACATCCGGGATCTGCGGCTCGTCCAGATAGCGAGCGAAGGTCTCCTCCTTGACCCGGTTCGCCTTGACCCGGCCGGCGGCGATGTCCTCGGCCAGCTTGAGCGCGGCGTCCACGATCTCGGCGCGGCCGCCGTAGTTGACGCAGAACTGCAGGGTCATCGTGGAGTTGTGCCTCGTCATCTCCTCGGCGTCCTGGAGCTCGGAGATGACGCTCTTCCACAGCCGCCCGGGGCGGCCGGCCCAGCGGACCCGTACGCCCATCGCGTGCAGCTGGTCGCGGCGGCGGCGGATGACGTCGCGGTTGAAGCCCATCAGGAAGCGGACCTCGTCGGGGGAGCGCTTCCAGTTCTCGGTGGAGAAGGCGTAGGCCGACAGGTACGGGATGCCCAGCTCGATCGCGCCCTCGATCACGTCGAAGAGCGAGGCCTCACCCGCCTTGTGCCCCTCGGTGCGCGGCAGGCCGCGCTGCTTGGCCCACCGGCCGTTGCCGTCCATCACGATCGCCACGTGCCGGGGCACCAGGTCCCGGGGGATCGGGGGCGGGACGGCGCCGGAGGGGTGCGGGGCGGGCGGACGGACGTTCACGTGGCAGGCTCCCTTTCTACGTGTCGAAGAGAGCGTATGCCGTGTTCCAGGTGCCACTGCAGATAGGCGGCGACCAGCCCGCTGCACTCGGCGCGGTGCCGGGCGAGGGAGGCGTCGGCCGTGGCCCAGTCGCCCTTCAGCAGCGCCAGCATCAGCCCGAGGGTCTCCCCCTCGGGCACGGCGGCGCCGGCCGGGCGGCAGTTGCCGCACACCACGCCGCCGGCCACGATGGCGAACGCCCGCACGGCCGTGCCCTGGCAGCGGGCGCAGGCGTCGAGCGCGGGGGCGTATCCGGCCACCGCCAGCGAGCGCAGGAAGTAGGCGTCGAGCACCAGCCGGGCCTCGTGCTCCCCGGCCGCCAGGGCGCGCAGGCCCCCGACCAGCAGCAGGAACTGGCGCAGCGCGGGCTCCTTCTCCCCTGCGATCAGCCGGTCGGCGGTCTCCAGCATCGCGCTGCCCGCCGTGTAGCGCGGATAGTCGACCACGAGCGCCTCGCCGTACGGGCGGATGGTCTCGGCCTGGGTGATCACATCCAGCGTGCGGCCGGTGTGCATCTGGAGGTCGACGTGGGTGAACGGCTCCAGCCGGGCGCCGAAGCGCGAGGTGGTCCGCCGCACGCCCTTGGCGACGCCGCGGATCTTCCCCGTCCGTTTGGTGAGGATCGTGACGATGCGATCGGCCTCGCCCAGCTTATGGGTGCGCAAGACAACGCCCTCGTCACGGTACAGACTCACTTTCCCCAGTTTAGTCCGTTGTCCTGCGTGGAAGGCCTTCAATCGTGATCAGGCGGCACTGAGGCGTCGTGGATGCGTGCTGTTCACCTGGAACTCACTAAACTTTGACCTCTGGCGCCATCCCCGCCATGTTCGAACCCGGATCCACCCCCGCACGAAAGGGTGCCATGCCCCGCGTGGTCCTGCTGGGCTCCTCGCCCGGCCACGATGCCGCCTCCGGCCCGTCCGCGCCGCCCGCAGCGCTGACTCTGCCCGCGCTTCCCGGCTGTCCCACGGTGATCGGCAAGCTGCACGGCCAGCTCGCCTCACTCGATCCGGCGCCGGTGACAATCGCCCGCGCGGAGACCGCCACGGCCTACCGGGGCTTCCCCGGCACGCTCGTGGAGACCTCCGACCTGGCCGGTGACCTGCGCGCCGTGGCCGACGCGGCCGAGCGCGCCACGGAGAACCTGCTCATCCTCCCGGCCAACTCACTGGTCCACGACGAGCTGCTCTACCAGATCACCAAGTCCAAGCGCGGCGCGCTCGCGCTGATCGCCAAGGAGCCCCGCGAGGAGGACGAGAACGGCGACTTCATCGTCCCGGACGTCCCCATCGACGAGGCCGAACCGGAGATCGGCGACCGGTTCTTCGAGGGCCTCCCGGTCCGGACCCGCGCCGCCAAGTCCCGGGTGATCTCGGTCGGCTCCGCCTACCACGCGGTGACCCGGCCCAACGCCGTCCTGCTCGGCCCCCTGCACCTGAACGTCAGGCACGCGCCCACCCTGGCCGAGGCCGCCCGCGAGCTGGCCGACATGGCCCACCTGTTCGGCCCCGAGGACGACCTGCTCCAGCTCCTGGTCCTGGGCCTGGTACGGCGGGGCGTCTCGGTCGGCATCCGGGGCCGCCGCGACCTGTTCTACCGCCGGGTGACCACGCAGGCCGAAGCCGAGCAGTTCGTGACGGAGATGGCGGCCTTCGACGAGGACCGCGCCCGGCTCAACAACGCGGTCAAGGGCGCCGACGGCTTCTTCACCACCTTCTTCGTCAGCACCTACTCGCGCTTCATCGCCCGCTGGGCGGCCCGGCGCGGGCTCACGCCCAACCAGGTCACGCTGATCTCCATCGCCCTGGGCGTGGCCTCGGCGGCCTGCTTCGCCACCGGCGAGCGCCCCGGGATGGTCGCCGGCGGCATCCTGATCTACTTCGCGTTCGTGTTCGACTGCGTGGACGGCCAGGTCGCACGGTACGCCCGCAAGTTCGGCGTGCTCGGCGCCTGGCTGGACGCCACCTTCGACCGCTTCAAGGAGTACGTCGTCTTCGCCGGCCTGGCGGTCGGCGCGGCCGTCTCCGGGGTCGGCGACGTGTGGACGCTGGCGCTGATCGCGCTCGGCATCCAGTCGATCCGGCACCTGCTCGACTTCTCCTTCGGCGCGGCCAACCGGCGCAAGCCGCCCTCGCCGCTGCCCGGCATCCCGCTGACGATCAGCCCCGACACCCCGCTCCGCGCGGCGCTGGAGGAGCGCAAGGTCGCCCGGAACGGCGGCACGATCCGCAGCCTGCTGAAGATGTGGAGCAAGGCGGGCAAGTACCGCGCCGTGCACTGGGCCCGTAAGATGATCGTCTTCCCGATCGGCGAGCGCTTCGCCGTCATCGCCATCGTCGGCGCCTTCTTCGACGCCCGGATCACCTTCCTTACGCTGATCATCTGGGGCGGGATCGGCGCCGTCTACTCTCTCACCGGACGTCTGATGAGGTCGCTCGCATGATCACCCAGCCTCAGCCGCAGGCCACGCCCGCTCCGGACCCCTACGAGGAGCGGCTGCGCGTGCAGACCGCGCGCCTGCTCGCCTACCGCGACGACGGTCCCCTGGTCACCACGGTCGGGCGCAGGATGGGCCGGGGCCTGCCCCCGGTGCCGGCCGCGCTCGCCGCCCTGCTGGCGGTCATCGCGATGGCGGTGGCCGGGATGCTCGAGGACGGCCCGGTCCTGATCGTCCCGTCGCTGGTCATGGTGGCGCTGGTGCTGCCCACCGCGCCCCGCGACCACCTCGGCAGGCTCGACTGGCTGGTGCCGCCGCTGATCCGGGGCACCGAGTTCCTCATCATCGTCCTGGTGACGCTGGCCGCCGGCGCGCCCAAGTGGCTGGCGTTCGTGCTGATCTACGTGATCGGCTACCACACCTACGACACGGTCTACCGGACCCGTCAGAGCATCTGGCCGCCCGACTGGGTGTTCCGGGCCGGTCTGGGCTGGGAGCTGCGGCTGCTGCTCATCGGCGCGGGCGCCGCGCTGGGCGTGCTGACCTGGGTGCTGGCCGCGCTCACGCTCTACCTCGGCGTGATGTTCGCCGTCGAGAGCGTGACGAGCTGGGTCCGCCTGGACAAGCAGTCGGCGACGGCCCGCGCCACCGCCGAGGCCGAGGCCGACCTGGAGGCCTCCCCCGAGGAGGCCCTGGAGCAGGCGACCGGCGAGGCCGAACCGACCTGATCTCCGGCTCCCGCCGTACGACGCATGTGACGCACCCGAAGGGCCGCGGTCCGCCGACCGCGGCCCTTCTCGCATGAGCGACCCTTCTCGCATGAGCGACCCTTCTCGCATGGGCGGCCCCGTGTTCAGGCCGCCCTTGCCTGCGAGCGGCTCCTGCGCGTGAGCGGTGGCGCGGCGTGACAACTCCACGCGCCGATCTCACGGACTGTGTTACAAAGCAGCGTGGAGTTGGACCGGCTGGACCGTGACATCATCGGCGCGCTCATCGAGGACGCCCGGGCCACCTATGCCGAGATCGGGCAACGGGTGGGGCTGTCGGCCTCGGCGGTGAAACGCAGGGTGGACCGGCTGCGCGAGACCGGCGCGATCACCGGCTTCACCGCGCGGGTGCAGCCCGCGGCGCTCGGCTGGACCACCGAGGCGTACGTGGAGCTGTTCTGCGCGGGCAAGACCTCTCCGGCGGAGATCGGGGTCGCCATCGCCCGGCACCCCGAGGTGGTCTCGGCGTGCACGATCACCGGTGAGGCCGACGCGCTCCTGCACATCCGGGCGACGGACGTGCGCCACGTGGAGCGGGTGATCGAACGCCTGGCGGCGGAGCCGTTCGTGGTGCGGACCAAGAGCTCCGTGGTGCTCTCACGGCTGATCGACGCTCCTCCCGCGCTCGCCCGCAACGAATCTGCGTCCTCCGCCTGAAGGACGCAAAGAACCTGCGCTTACGCGCACGATCACCCCCTTGGCCTGCGTGAACCCCGCTTCCTAGGCTGATGCCGTTCCCACCACGACATCCTTTGCGGGGGTTGTTGATGACGAGGCACTACCTCATGTGTCGGCCCGAGTACTTCGCGGTGGAATACGCGATCAATCCGTGGATGCATCCCGAGGCCGGCGCCGACCGCGAGGTGGCGATCCGGCAGTGGGAGGGTCTCAAGAGCGCCTACGAGGAGCTGGGCCACCGGGTGAGCCTGATCGACCCGGTGCGGGGCCTTCCCGACATGGTCTTCGCCGCCAACGGCGCGCTGGTGGTCGACGGCCGGGTGTTCGGCGCGCGCTTCGCCCACCCCCAGCGGGCGGCCGAGGGCCCCGCCTATCTGAAGTGGTTCACCGACAACGGCTACGACCGGGTGCACGAGCCGGTCTTCGTCAACGAGGGCGAGGGCGACTTCCTCACCCTGGACCACCTCGTGCTGGCCGGGACCGGTTTCCGCACCGAGGTCGCCGCGCACGGCGAGGCCCAGGAGTTCCTCGGCCGCCCGGTGGTGACGTTGCGCCTGGTGGACCCGCGCTTCTACCACCTGGACACCGCCCTCTTCCCGCTGGACGGGCGGAACGTGGCCTACTACCCCGGGGCCTTCTCCCCCGGCAGTCGGGAGGTGCTGCGCCACCTGTTCCCCGACGCGGTCCTCGCCGAGGAGGAGGACGCGGCCGTGCTGGGGCTCAACGCGGTCAGCGACGGCTCCAACGTGGTGATCAGCGCCGAGGCGGCCGGGCTGCAGCTGGAGCTCAAGCGGCGCGGCTTCGAGGTCGTCCCGGTCGAGATGTCCGAGCTGCGCAAGGCGGGCGGCGGCCCCAAGTGCTGCACGCTGGAGATACGGGGATGACCTGGGGATACAGGCAGGCGGCGGGTTTTCCGCCGATGGATCTCCCGATCGCAGACTTCCCGAGCGCAGATTTTCCGACCAGAGAAGCGGTGATGTCCGGATGACCGATACGACCGAGCTCATCGAGCTCATCGAGCGCCGCAGCGCGCACAACTACCACCCCCTCCCCGTCGTGATCCGCGAGGCGGAGGGCGCCTGGGTCACCGACGTCGAGGGCAGACGGTACCTGGACTGCCTGTCCGGCTACTCCTCGCTCAACTTCGGCCACGGCAACACGAAGATCATCGAGGCGGCCCGGGAGCAGCTCGGCAGGCTCACCCTGACCAGCCGCGCCTTCTTCCACGACCAGTTCGCCGCCTTCGCCGCCGGGCTGGGCGACCTGACCGGCAAGGACATGATCCTTCCGATGAACACCGGCGCCGAGGCCGTGGAGACCGCGATCAAGGTGGCCCGCAAGTGGGGCTACGAGGTCAAGGGCGTCGCCCGCGACCGGGCGAACATCATCGTCATGGAGGACAACTTCCACGGCCGCACCACCACGATCGTCAGCTTCTCCACCGACCCCGACGCCCACGACGGCTTCGGCCCCTACACGCCGGGCTTCAAGATCGTGAAGTACGGCTCGGCGGACGCGGTCCGCGACGCCATCGACGCCGACACGGTCGCGGTGCTGGTCGAGCCCATCCAGGGCGAGGCCGGCGTGCTGGTCCCGCCGGACGGCTACCTGCGCCAGCTCCGCGAGATCTGCACCGAGCACAACGTCCTGATGATCGCCGACGAGATCCAGTCGGGCCTCGGCCGTACCGGCGACACCTTCGCCTGCGACCACGAGGGCGTCGTCCCCGACATCTACGTGCTGGGCAAGGCGCTGGGCGGCGGGGTCGTGCCGGTCTCGGCCGTCGCCGCGGACCAGGACGTGCTCGGCGTGATCAGGCCGGGCCAGCACGGCTCCACCTTCGGCGGCAACCCGCTCGCCTGCGCGGTGGCCTGCGCGGTCATCGACATCCTCAACACCGGGGAGTACCAGGCCCGCGCCAAGCGGCTCGGCGCCGTCCTGCACGAGCGGCTGAGCGGCATGGTCGGCCGGGGCGTGGTGGCGGTGCGCGGGCGCGGCCTGTGGGCGGGCGTGGACATCGACCCGTCCCTGGGCACCGGCCGCCAGATCTCCGAGGCCCTGATGCGCCGCGGCGTCCTGGCCAAGGACACCCACGGCTCCACGATCCGCCTCGCCCCGCCGATCGTCATCTCCGAGGAGGACCTGCTCTGGGCCGTCGACCAGCTGGCCGGCGCCATCGACGACCTCGACGGCTGACCTCCCCCGGTACGGCCCGCACCGCGGTCTCCCCCGGTGCGGCTCACGCCCCGTGCCCTCCGGTACGGCTCGCACCACGAGGCGCGGGCCGTACCGGGATCAGCGGGCCTCCCATGCACGGATGAGGTCATCCGGCCCGTAGGCCGCCGCCAGGCCGCCCGTGGTGAACCCGGCCCTCGACACGGCGATCATCGGCAGGTCGCCCCCGCCCGGCAGGGCCGCCTGCGCCCGGGCCAGTTCGATGAGATCGTGGTCGTCGAACGGGCGGTCCTCCAGCCGCTTGACGGACCCGGCGAAGAACAGGCGTCTGGCGATCGGCTCCCGGTCGGCGGCGACGAGGTCGATCTCCACGTCGCTCGTCCGGGTCCAGAACGAACCGACCTCCACGACGTCGGGGAAGCGGTCGTCGGGCAGCAGCCGCGCCAGCGCCTCGCGGACCACCGGCTCCACCGCCCGCCCCCGCCAGGACGTCCAGCCTCCGCGGATGCGGCGGAGCACCACGTCGGAGCGCCCGCGTTCCAGCAACGGCAGCGCGGGCCCCAGAAACCGCGTCCAGAACCGCAGGTGGGGGTCGGCGATCAGGTACCGCCTGTCCTTCGAGGGCCGGGTGCTCAGCGGGAGTTCGGCGGCCACGACCCTCTTGGTGACGAGCAGATCCAGCGAGCGGGTCGTCGTCGCGGCGGAGAGCCCTCCCGACGCCCTGGAGATGTGGCGAAGGTCCGCTCGCCGGACCCGATCGCGCCCAGGACGTCCTTGGCGATCACCTGCTTGGGGAACTCGGCGGCGAGCGAGCGTTCCGCGGAGACCAGCAGCGGTGAGGTGGGATCGGCCAGGGCGCTTTCCAGGAAGTCCCACAGCCCCGCTCCGCTCCCCCGTTCCGCGCAGATCAGCGGGAGGCCACCGGTCACCAGCCAGGCGTCGAACGTCTCCGCGGGGGGAAGGCCCAGCATCCGGCCGACCTCCCCGGGCGTGAGCGGGCCGAGCTTCATCTCCCGTCCGCGCCGGTGGAACGGCCTGCCGCATCCGGTGAGCGCCTCCATGACCGACAGGTCCGAGCCGATGAGGATCAGCAGGACCGGTTTCCGCTCGAAGTACCGGTCTCGCATGATCAGGCAGCGTCCGGGGCGGCTTCCGCCCGTGCCCTCGCGCACCCCGTCCAGACGGCTCCGGAGAAGGGCGAGCTCGCGTTCCCGTCAGGCAGAGAGCTCCACTTCGGCGACCTCCATGACCTCGGTGGTGCTGGCGGTCTCCCAGCGGACGGAGATCTGCTCGCCCGGGGAGCCCAGGGACAGGGTCGCGATGGCGTTGGAGAACCAGGGGCCGTCGGTGATCCGCCACTTGATCGGGGGGCGGGGGATCCTGGCCAGGCGGGAGAGCAGGCCGCCGATCAGGGTGGCGATGCCGAACTGGGCCACGATGTTGGCCAGGCGCAGGGTACGGCTCAGCGGGTTGCGGATGGGCGAGCAGACCAGTTGGTGGATCGGGTACTTCCTGGCCTTGGCCGCGTACGAGTAGTGGATGTCGCCGGACAGGATGATCACCGGTCTCTCCGTCCGGGTCAGCAGCCTGGCCAGGTCGTCGAAGGAACGGCGGAAGGCCGACCAGTGCTCCAGGTCGAAGGTCTGGCGCAGCCACTCCGACCAGCGGGCGACCCTCCTGCCCCAGGCCCCCTGGGCCAGGGCCTCGTTCCAGTTCTGGACGTGGTGGATGCCGGCGGGCAGCAGGAAGGGCACCGAGGTGCCGACCAGGAAGCGCTCGGCGCCGCCCCGGTTCAGCTGATCGATGAGCCACTCCCACTCCACCGGGTCGAGCATGCGCCGGTCGCCGGGGGTGAGCTGCCGGGCGCAGCGCGAGTCGACCATGATCAGGCGGGTGGAGCCCAGGTCGCGGGCGTAGCTCCAGCGGCTCTCGGCGGGGACGGCGTCGGCGTGCTCGGCGAAGGCGTCGAGGATCTCGGCCCCGTCGGCCTCCGAGGCGCACAGCTTGCCGAGCAGGCCGTCGGCGTCGCGCTCGGCGGGCGACAGGTTGCCCAGGTGCTGGTAGACCCAGTAGGCCCCGAGCCCCGCGATCACCCGGCGCGGCCACCACTCGACCTTGGCCATCTGCTGACGCCAGTCGTGGGAGGTGTTCCAGTCGTCGCGCAGGTCGTGGTCATCGAAGATCATCGCCGTGGGAACGGTCGACAGCAGCCAGCGGATCTCCGGGTCGGTCCAGGCCACCCGGTACAGCTCCGCGTACTCCTCGAAGTCGGCGATCTCGGTCTTCGGCTCGGTGTCCCTGCGGTTCTTGATGAACTCCAGCATCTCCTTGGAGGGCTCGTCGGCGTAGACCTGGTCGCCGAGCAGGAGCAGCATGTCGGGCCACTCCTCCTCGGGGGCCTCCATCATGCGGCAGCCGTACGAGCGCAGCACGTCCACGCCGTGCGAGATCGTGTGGATCACGTCGTGCGGCACGCTGGTGCGGCAGGACCCGAACATCACCTTCCTGGGGCCGTCCGAGCCGAGCAGGCGGATGCGGCTGGGCGGGTGGTCCGGGAGCGGCCAGACGACCTCCCCGTCCAGGCGGACCTCGTAGGTCCCGCCGTCGGTCACGTCGACGATCGCGTAGTGGTGGCCGTGGACGGTGAAGGTCCGCCCACCGGCCCGCGACCGCCCGGCCTCGACCGTCACCTCGCACGGTTCACTGGTCTCCACCCAGACGGAGGCGCTCTTGTCGTCCACATACCGCAGCATCGGTCCGACGACAAGTTCGGGCACGTCCATCTCCCTAGCCATTCCCGATCGGCGGGTATCTTCCGGAAAGCTTCGCACATAAATCCGCTTTCCTCCGCTGCCCTCCCGATCCGGTCGATAACAACAGACCTACCGGAGAGGCCGAAAAAACCCTGGCGGCAGGTAAAAATCCGGCGAACCGCCCGCGCGCCGGCGTGAAGTTGAGGCCGCGGCGGGGTCACCGGGGACCCCGCCGGCGCCTCAGGCGACGCGCACCCCGACCTCCGCGCCGGTCAGCGCCTTGGAGTAGGGGCAGTGCCGGTGCGCCTGCTCGGCCAGCCGCCCGGCCGTCTCGGGATCCGCCCCGGGAAGGTGCACGACCAGCTCCACGCCGATGGTGTAGTCGTCGCTCTTTCCGCGCTTGCGCAGCCGTACGGCCGCGTCGACCCTGGCGTCGGCGGTGCTCACCCCTCCACGTTCCGCCACCAGCTCCAGGGAGTTGTGGAAGCAGGTCGCGTACGCCGCGGCGAGGAGCTGTTCCGGGTTCGTGCCCTCGCCGGTCCCGCCCAGCTGCCGCGGGGCCCTGACCTTCAGGTCCAGCAGCCCGTCCTCCGTGATGACCCGTCCGCCCCCGTCCCTCCTGGACGATGCGCGCGCGGTGTACATGGTGTCGTAGTCGTCCCCGCCGGAGTGTCCCTGCCCGCTCGGCTGCCCGTCCCCGCCGGAGTGGCCCTGCCCGTCCGGCTGCCCGGTCCCGTCGAGCTCGGCCTCGACACCCGGCCCCGAGTAGTCCGGGCCCACCGCCCGGCCCCGGGACATGTCCGCCGCCGTCGTCCCCCGCCTGTCCGCCGCGGGTCGCGCGTCCTGGCTCATTGAGTCTCGCCCCCTGTTTCGACGCCCGGGACGGATGGAGTGCCACCGTGTCCCGCCCGGGATCCACACTGCGTGACACGGCGGAAACGCTGGCTACGTACCCGGGCGCGGGCCGGCGACACAGGATCGCGATCATGACCGCGGACCGGCGCCGCTCCAAAGCGGCGCACCTCCCGCCCGCGAACCGCCGGATTGGCGGGTTCCCCTCCCGCCGCCCGGGCGCTTTCCTCGGTAGCAACAGATCAGCAGGTAAGTGGGACAACGCACAAAGATCGGGCGTCAGATCGCAACGTCTCCGCCTTGGTGCGCCAAAACCCCATAGCTACGCTGATCATGACAAACCACCCAGAGCGGAGCAACGGCGCTCCGCTCAGCGTATGGAGGACCTCCTTCATGTCCATCACGGTGCCGTCAACGACGCCGGCGACCACCTCTCTGATCACCCCGGGCCGGCAGGCCCTCGACTCCGCCCTCTTCCAGCTCGACCAGGCGGCCGACCGGCTCGGCCTGGACGACGGCCTGCGCACGATGCTCGCCACCCCGCGCCGCTCGCTCACCGTCGCGGTGCCCGTGCGCCGCGAGGACGGGCGCATGGACGTCGTGCAGGGCTTCCGGGTCCAGCACAACATCACCCGCGGCCCGGCCAAGGGCGGCATCCGCTTCCACCCCTCCACCGACATCCACGAGGTCACCGCGCTGGCGATGTGGATGACCTGGAAGTGCGCGCTGGTCGGCATCCCGTACGGCGGCGCCAAGGGCGGCGTCGCGGTGGACCCGGCCTCGCTGACCTCGCGCGAGCTGGAGCGGGTCACCCGCCGCTACGTCAACGAGATCCTGCCGATCATCGGCCCGGAGAAGGACATCCCGGCCCCCGACGTCGGCACCGACGAGCAGACCATGGCCTGGATCATGGACACCTACTCGGTGAACGCCGGCTATCCCGTCCCCGGCGTGGTGACCGGCAAACCCATGACCCTCGGCGGCTCCCTCGGCAGGGCCGGGGCCACCTCCCGCGGCGTGCAGATCTGCGCGCTGAGGGCCCTTCCGGGCTCGCCCGAGGGCCGCACCGTCGCGGTCCAGGGCTTCGGCAAGGTCGGCGCCCTGGCCGCCCGCTACCTCGCCGACGCGGGCTGCCGGGTGGTCGCGGTCTCCGACGTCACCGGCGCGGTGGTGAACCACTCCGGTCTCGACGTCGACGACCTGCGGGCCTGGGTGCGGGAGAGCGGCGGCGTGTACGGCTACCGCCACGCCGACGCCCTGTCCCACGCCGAGCTGCTGGAGCTGGACGTCGACGTCCTCGTCCCCGCCGCGCTGGAAGGCGTGATCACCGAGGAGAACGCCCCGCGGGTCCGGGCCCGCCTGGTCGTGGAGGGCGCCAACGGCCCCACCACCCCCGAGGCGGACCGCGTCCTGGCCGACGCCGGCGTCACGGTGGTCCCGGACATCCTGGCCAACGCGGGCGGTGTGATCGTCTCCTACCTGGAGTGGGTGCAGAACACGCAGGCCTACTCCTGGAGCGCGGGCGAGGTCGAGATGAAGCTGCGCGACCTGATGGAGAGCGCCTTCGACGCGGTCTCGGCGATGTCGGCCGAGCACGGCGTCACCCTGCGCCAGGCCGCCCACGTCATCGGCGTGGACCGGGTCGCCGAGGCCCACCGGCTGCGGGGCCTGTACCCGTGATCCCGCGGCGCTGACGCCCCCGGCCGGGTCAGGCCGCGTCCTGCCAGGGCGTGATGGTCAGCAGGCCGTCGATCTGCCGGGCGGGCGCGGGCGGGGAGAACAGGTAGCCCTGCACCAGCGGGCAGCCCATCCGCTGGAGCAGGGCCGCCTGTTCCTGCGACTCCACGCCCTCGACGATGGTGTCCAGGCGCAGGCTGGCCGACAGCTCCAGGATCGCCTTGGTGAAGGCGCGCATCTGGTGGTGGTCGGCGTGCCCGGCCGGGGCCGCGAAGGACTTGTCGATCTTGAGGATGTCCACCGGAAGCGTGCGCAGGTACGACAGCGACGAGTAGCCGGTGCCGAAGTCGTCCAGGGCGACCCGCACCCCGTGTTCCCGGAGCGTGGTCAGGGCGGCGATGATGCGGGCGGTCTCGGCCGGCGTGGTGGCCAGCAGCATGCTCTCGGTGATCTCCAGCACCAGTGCCCGCTCGGGCAGGTCGTGGCGGGCCAGGATGTCCAGCACCGTCTCGGCGAAGTCGGGCTCGCGCAGCTGGCGGCCGGAGATGTTGACGGTGACCGAGATGTCGTGGCCCTCGTGCCAGCGCCGGGCGTCGGCGCAGGCCTGCTCCAGCACCCAGGCGCCGATCGGCACGATCAGCCCGCTCTCCTCGGCGACCGGGATGAACACATCCGGCGGCACCGGCCGCGAGCCGGCCGGGTTCCAGCGCAGCAGCGCCTCCACCGCGCGGATGTCCCCGCTGGCCAGGTCGACGACCGGCTGGTAGTTCAGGGTGAACTCGCCCTGGGCGAGCGCCCGGCGCAGGCCGGTGAGCAGGCGGGTGCGCTCCAGATGAGCGTGGCGCAGGGCCGGGTCGAAGGCCGTGATCTGGTTCTTGCCGGCGTTCTTGGCCGCGTACAGCGCCAGGTCGGCATCGCGCAGGGCCTCCGACGGGGTGGCCGTCGGCAGCCCGGCCAGCACGCCGATGCTGGTGGTCAGGTACACCTCCCGGCTGCTCAGCCGGTAGGGCGCCTGCAGCGCGGTCAGGATGCGCTCGGCGACGGCGAGCGCATCCTGCCGGCCGGTCGCGGGCAGCACCAGCGCGAACTCGTCGCCGCCCAGCCGGGCCAGGGTCTGGCCGGGGGCCAGCAGGCAGGTCAGGCGCCGGGTGACGTGGGTGAGCAGCTCGTCGCCGACCGGGTGGCCGAAGCTGTCGTTGACGTCCTTGAAGCCGTCCAGGTCCAGCAGGAGCAACGCGGGCGGCTCCGCGCCGGGTGCGGTGTCGGCGATGGCGTGCTGCATGGCCTGGCCGAGCAGGGTGCGGTTGGCCAGCCCGGTCAGCGGGTCGTGCAGCGCGCGGTACGACAGGCTGCGCTGCAGGACCTCCCGCTGGCGCAGGGCCACGCCCAGCTCGGCGGCGTGGTTCTCGGCCAGGCGGGCGACGATGTTCAGGCGCAGCACCAGCAGGACGGCCAGGACCACGGTCAGCACCATGATCACCATCTCGTCGGAGGAGCTCTTCGTGCCCCGCGGCTCCAGGAGCATCTGCCCGAACCCCGAGACCAGCGGGCTCAGGAGCGCCAGCGCCAGGAACATCACGACCCGCCCCCTGCCGGAGACGGCCGGGGCCCGCAGGCGCTCCCCGCCGGCGCTCGGGTGGAGCACGGCGGCGCCCAGCAGGACCGAGCAGGCCAGCCAGCCGAAGGTCGCCACGACGCCGCCGGAGGGCCGGCCGGCGACCTGGTCGAGCAGGAAGGCGCCGTCCCCGACGGACAGCAAGACATAGGACAGGCTCAGCAGGCCCAGCCAGGGCGCGCGGCCGTTGTCCAGGCTCATCCGCATGAGCAGGCCGAACGCGAACAGGTCGATGACCGGCAGGGCGACCGCGAGCGCGAGGTCGGCGCCGGTGCGCCCGCTCCCGGCGGTGATCAGCGGGCCGAGCAGGAAGATCCAGAACGGCATGGCCACGCCGACGGTGATGATGCCCGCGTCCAGCAGCCCGGCGCCGCGCGAGCCCTCGGCCCGCAGGCTGAACAGGGTCAGGGCGATCAGGGACAGGGTGTAGGTCACCACGGTGCCGGCCCGGTACAGATCCATGGCGCCCGGAAGCTGCAGCCAGATCCACCCGACGCCCCAGGTCAGGGTGGTCGTCAGCCAGGCGAGCACGCTCGCCGTACGGATCAGCCGCCAGGGCCGCAGCCCGGCGAGGCCGTTCCTGCGGATTCCCACGCAGACGGCCACCGCCGTACCGCCCTGCAGCAGCACCCACGACAGGACCTCCAGCACCGGGGAGACGGTGGCGAGGGCGGGGGCGGCGGCGGCCAGCGCGAGACCGGACAGCAGATAGACCGCCCAGCTCCGGGGACCGCGGGTCAGACGTGCCAGGACGCCGAAGAACGCCGTGGACAAGGCCGATCCCCCCTTCCCTCCGGTCGTGGGCGTGCCGGCCGGTCGAGCGCGGATGAGCCGACCGGTCGAAGCGTCCCATCGGCTCGATGAGGGCGGTCCTGAGCCTTTTCCCCGCCGGACATCGACGGCGGGGCGGGACCGGTCAGGGGAACACGGCGGTCGCGGGGAAGGGCGCGTCAGGAGAACACGGCGGCCGTGGAGAGAGGCGCGTCAGGAGCGGGCGTGGCTGCGGGGGGTCACCGGCGAGTCGGGCGCGTCCAACGCTCTGACCAGCCCTTCCAGGTCCCGCATGAGCTGCTCGGTGCGCTCCAGGCCGTAGGCGTCCTCGATCACCCGGTGGTGTCCCGCCACCGCGCCCTCCACCCGGGCCAGCAGCTCGGCGCCGCGGTCGGCGAGGAAGACCGCGACCCTGCGGCGGTCGGCCGGATCGTGTCCCCGGTAGACGAGAGCGCGGTCGACGAGCCGGTCGATCGCCTTGGTCAGCGTCGGGTGCGGCATCAGCACGGCCTCGGCCAGCTCGCCCATCGAGTGGCCCCGGCCGTCGGCGAGGGCGCGCAGGATGCGCCACTGCTCGACGGTGACGTCCTCGGCCGCCAGGGCGGCGGCCAGGCCCCGGTTGACGCTGCGTTCGGCCCGGCTGAGCAGGTAGGCGAGCGAGGATCCCAGTCCGGTCGTCACCACGTGGAGCTCCCGTTCGCATCCCGGTTGGACAACGGGCCTGTCGCAGCCCGTCCTTCCGGGAGGATACTCGGCTTCGTGGCAGAAGCCATCACATCCGTCATCACTCCCATGGAAGCCCAGTTGCTCGGGGCCGCCGCGGTGCGCGTCGGGCTCGTGATCCCGCTGTCCGGGGTCCTCGGGCTGGTCGGGCCGTGCGCGATCAACTGCGCGGTCCTGGCCGCCGACGAAGTCAACCTCTCCGGCGGGATCCTCGGCAGGCAGGTCGAGCTGGTGCTGATCGACGGCGGCCGCCCGGCCCGGGAGGTCGCGGCCGAGGTCGACGCGCTGGTGTCGGCGGGGGCCGTCGACGCGCTGGTCGGCACGCACGGCAGCGACGTGCGCGTGTCGGTGGTGCGGGCCCTGGCGGGTCGGGTGCCGTTCGTCTACGCCCCGCCGTACGAGGGGGGCGGCCACGCACCCGGCGTCTACTTCCTGGGCGAGACGCCCGGCCACCAGCTCGGGCCGGGCCTCGACTGGCTGATCGACAGCCGGCGCGCCCGCCGCTGGTTCCTGCTCGGCAACGACTACGTCTGGCCGCGCCTGGTGCACGGGGCGGCCAGGCGGCATCTGGCCGGGCGGGGTGTCACGGTGGTGGGCGAGCGGTTCGTCCCGTACGGCGTGCGGGACTTCGCCCCCCTGCTGGAGGAACTGGTCGCCAGCCGGGCCGACGCGCTGCTGCTGAGCCTGATCGGCAGCGACCTCGTCGCCTTCAACCGGGTCTTCGCCGCCGAGGGACTGTCGACCCCGCGCCTGTGCGGCGCGCTGGAGGAGCACGGGCTGCTCGGCATCGGCGGTGACGCGACCGGCGAGCTGTACGGGGCGATGGGCTACTTCGCGAGCATGGTCACCGACGACAGCCTGAGCCTCGGCGAGCGGTACGTCCGGCGCTTCGGCTCCACCGCGCCGCTGCTCAACGGGCACGGGCAGGGCTGCTACGAGGCGGTGCTGATGCTCGCCGCGCTCACCGCGCGGGCCGGGACGCTCATGGTCCCCGCCATGGACGCGATCGCCGACGGCGCCTCGATCGTCACGGCGCGCGGCCGGCTGACGCTCCGGGGCCACGGGGTGCGGCGGCGGGCCCACCTCGGCCGCGCCGACGGGCTCGACTTCGACATCGTGCGCTGAGCGCCCCGGTCCACCGGGAAGAAACAAGATCGCCCCAAAAAGTTTTCAGTAGAAAACTTTTCCTTTTCAAGGATTGGCTCTAGGGTACGGCTGCCCCCTCATCAAGGAGCCGTTCCATGGCAACCGACCCTTCCCTGGAGCATTTCGGCTACCAGCAGGAACTCCGCAGGTCGCTCAGCTTCACCGACCTGCTCGTCTACGGGCTGATCTTCATGGTGCCGATCGCCCCGTTCGGCATCTTCGGCAGCGTCTTCCAGGGCTCCGGCGGCATGGTCGCCCTCGCCTACATCATCGGCATGGTCGCGATGGCCTTCACCGCGCTGTCCTACGCCCAGATGGCCCGCGCGTTCCCGATGGCCGGATCGGTCTACACCTACGCCGGCCGGGGCATCGCGCCGCCGGTGGGATTCATGTCCGGATGGGTGATCCTGCTCGACTACGTGCTGGTGCCCGCCCTGCTCTATCTCATCGCGAGCTACGCGATGACCTCGTTCGTGCCCGCCGTCCCGGTCTGGGGCTGGCTGATCATATTCGTGCTGCTGAACACGGCCGTGAACTACGCCGGCATCCAGATGACCGCCCGGATCTCGAAGATCATGCTGATCGGCGAACTCATCGTCCTGGCGATCTTCATCGTCATCGGCCTGGTCGCCCTGGCCCAGGGCAAGGCGCAGACCGGCGCCCTCACCCCGCTGTTCGACTCCTCCACGTTCTCCTGGCCGCTGGTCTTCGGCGCGGTCTCGATCGCCGTCCTGTCCTTCCTCGGCTTCGACGGCATCTCGATGCTGGCCGAGGAGAACCAGGAGGACAGCCGGCAGCTCGGCAAGTCGATGGTCGCCGCGCTCGGCCTGGCCGGCGTGCTGTTCATCGCGCAGACCTGGGTGGGCGCGCTGCTCACCCCGGACCGGGCCAAGCTGCTGACCGAGGGCGACCCGGAGGGCACCGCCTTCTACGACATGGCCGAGTTCGCCGGAGGCCACTGGCTCGGCGTGCTCACCGCCGTCGCCACGGCGATCGCCTGGGGCTTCGCCAACTCCCTGGTCGCCCAGGCGGCCACCTCCCGCCTGCTGTTCGCGATGGCCCGCGACCGCCAGCTCCCCCGCTTCCTGGCCAAGGTCCACCCCACCCACAAGGTGCCGGTCAACGCCACCCTCCTGGTGGCCGCGATCTCGCTGGCCGTCGGCCTCTACCTGACCACCCGCGACGACGGCATCACCCTGATCAGCGGACTGGTCAACTTCGGCGCGATGACCGCCTTCCTGGCGCTGCACGTCTCGGTCGTCGTGCACTACGTGGTCCGGCGGGGCAGCCGCGACTGGTGGCGGCACCTGATCGCCCCGGTGATCGGCTTCGCGATCCTGGTCTACGTCGTGATCAACGCCAGCATCGCGGCCCAGGCCCTCGGCCTCATCTGGCTGGGCGTCGGCGCCGTGCTGCTCATCCTGTCCTACGTCACGGGCCGCCGCCCCACCCTGGCGGGCATGAACGACTCCCCGGACGTGCCCGCCAGGTGACGTCCTCCCCCACGACCGCATCCACCCGAACCGCAAGGACAGATCACGTGCCCGACACATTCGAGGTCCCCCCGGCGTCCGAGGACTCCCTGCCCGCGGAGGGCGCCCGATGAACGTCGTCTCCTACCAGCCCACCCCCGCAGAGCTCAGCTACACCTTCGGCGGCCGTCCCGCGGTCGGCCGGGTGCAGCCGGGCACGATCATCGAGATGTCCACCGAGGACTGCTTCGGCGGCCGGGTGCGCTCGGTGGAGGACCTGCCCTCGCGGGTCTGCGAGTTCCCCTACCTGAACCCGGTCACCGGCCCCTTCCACGTCGAGGGGGCCGAGCCGGGCGACACCCTGGCGCTGCACTTCGTCGCCATCGAGCCGGCCAGGGACTGGGCGGTGTCCACCACCTTCCCGCACTTCGGAGCACTGACCGGCACGCACACCACGGCGATGCTCCAGCCGCCCCTGGACGAGGTGGTGTGGCTCTACGACGTCGACGTGGACAAGGGCGTGGTCCGCTATCACGCCCGCCGCAGCGACTTCACCGTCGAGCTCCCGCTGGACCCCATGCACGGCACCGTCGGCGTCGCCCCGGGCGCCTCCGAGGCCCGCATGACGATCACCCCGGACGCCCACGGCGGCAACATGGACACTCCCGAGCTGCGTGCGGGAGTGACCGTGTACCTCGGGGTGAACGTGGAGGGGGGCCTGTTCGCGATCGGTGACGGGCACGCCAGGCAGGGACACGGCGAGGTCTGCGGCACCGCGGTCGAGGCCGCGATGAACACCGTGGTGGCCGTCGAGCTGATCAAGGGGGTGAGCACCCCCTGGCCGCGCCTGGAGGACGACGGGCACCTGATGTCCACCGGCTCGGCCCGCCCGCTGGAGGACGCCTACCGGATCAGCCAGCACGACCTGGTCACCTGGACCTCCGAGCTCACCGGCCTGGACACCCTGGACGCCTACCAGCTCGTCAGCCAGGCCGGGCAGGCCCCCGTCGGCAACGTCTGCGACACCAACTACACGATGGTCGCCAAGCTGCCCAAGGACTATCTCGGCGGTCCCGCCGTCTACGAGTCGGCCCACAGCCGGCTGCGCGAGCTCGGCCGCCGGTACCTGTCCGAGCGCTGAGACCCTCCCGGAGCCGCCCCGCCGTACCGGACCCTCTCTCCACTCCGGTACGGCGGGCCGGCGGGACCCCGCGGGGAGCTACACCGCGGCCCGGACGATGTCCTCGCAGAGGGCGTGGGTGGCCAGGGCGTCGCCGGCGTCTACGACCTCGCCCGCGCGGACGGCGTCGAGGAACTCCAGGCAGACCTGCTCGATGCCGCGCTGGCGGGAGACCGGGGTCCAGTCGCCGCGACGGGTCAGGGTCTCGGATCCGGCGTAGTCGGTCACCTCGGCCAGGTTGACCACCCGGCGCTTGACGCCGTCGCCCATGACCTCCAGGGTCTCCTCGGCCGCGCCGCTGACCCTGCTCATGATGCCGAAGGCGGTGAAGCCGTCGCCGGACAGCTCCAGCGTCACGTGCTCCAGCAGGCCGTCCCTGACGCGGGTCCGGACGGCGGTGCGGGCGACCTCGCCGGGGACCAGGAACCTGAGCGTGTCCGCGACGTGGACGAAGTCGTCGAAGATCGCGGTCCGCGGGTCCTCGGCCAGGCCCCTGCGGTTCTTCTGCATCACGACCAGGTGGCGGGGCAGGTCGAGCAGGGCCGCGTACGACGGCGCCCTGCGCCGGTTGAACCCCACCAGCAGGGAGCGCTCCCGCTCGCGCGCCAGCCGTACCAGGCGCTCCGACTCGGCGAGGGTGTAGGCGATCGGCTTGTCCAGATAGACGTGGACGCCCGCGTCCAGCAGCTTCTCGGTGATCTCCGCGTGCGCGCTCGTCGCCGCGTGCACGAAGGCCGCCTCGACCCCCGCCCTCACGACCTCGTCCACCGAGGTGAAGCGGGCCGCGACCCGGTGGGCGTCGCCGAGGCGGTCGAGGGTGGCGCGGTCCCGGGTGCACAGGTGGAGGTCCAGGCCGGGCAGCGTGGCGAGGACCGGCAGGTAGGCCTTCTCCGCGATGTCCCCGAGACCGATCATGGCAATCTTCATGCGGCGACCCTACGGCCTGCGCGCCCGGCCGGGTTCACGCCGCCCGCGCCACAGGCCCGGCTCAGGCCGCCCGGGCCATGATCCCGCGCCACCACGCGATCGTCTCGGCCAGCGCCTCGTCCATCGGGGTCGGCTCCATGCCGAAGGCCGCCTGGGAGTCGGTGGAGTCGAGGACGAACGGCCGCACGAACTGATAGCGCAGTTCCTCCAGCTCGCCGAGCATGGGCGAGAAGGTCCCGGCCGTGCGCAGCAGCCAGTGCGGCATCGTCCTGACCCCCGGGTCGGGGACCCCGGCCAGCTCGCACAGCCGCTCCGCCACGGCGCGATAGGTCATCGCCGGCCCCGTCGGGACGTGCCAGGCACGGCCCCAGGCCCGGTCCCCGGTCCCGGCGGCCACCAGGGCCCGGGCCACGTCGGGCACGTAGGTCCAGCTGTGCGGCAGGTCCGGGTCGCCGATGTAGCGGATCGTCTTACCCGTGAGCAGGCGCGGGACGAGCCTGTCCCCCATGTGCGACTGGTCCCGGCAGCCGGGGCCGAAGTAGTCCGACCCGCGCACCTCGGTCACCCGGACCCGTCCCGCCTCGTGCGCGGCCAGGGCCTCGCGCCACATGCGGACCCGGATGGCCCCCTTGGCGGAGGGCGGGGTCAGCGGGTCGTCCTCCCGCATCGGCCGCTCGGGCGCGGCGTAGACGTAGAGGTTGCCCAGAATGACGTAACCGGCCCCGGCCGCCTCGGCGGCCGCCAGCATCGAGCCGGCCATCGGCGGCCAGTCCCGCGCCCAGCGGTGGTAGGGCGGGTTGACGCAGTTGTAGAGGGTCTCGGCCCCGCGGACCAGGTCGGCCATCCGCTCCCGGTCGGCGACGTCGGCGGCGGCCTTGCGCACTCCCGGCAGGTCGGGGCCCGATCCGGACCGGCTGACCAGGACGACCTCGTGGCCCTGCTCCGCCAGCATCGCGGCGACGTGGGAGCCGACCTGTCCCGCTCCGGCGACGACGTGCTTGCCCATGATCGTTCTTCCTCTCGTCAATTTTTAGAGATTGCCGTTCCGTTCTGAGAGCAATGCTCTCTTAAAGGAGCGGCAGTCGTCAAGAGCACTGCTCTCGTTTTCTCTCACCGCTCTGATACGGTGACCCCATGAGCGCAGGCCGTACAGCACGCGAACGGGTCCGGGCCGAGCTGACCCGCGAGATCACCGACATCGCCCGCAGGCACCTGGCCGTCGAAGGGGCGGCGGGACTGTCACTGCGCGCGGTCGCCCGGGAGATGGGCATGGTCTCCTCGGCGATCTACCGCTACTTCCCCTCCAGGGACGACCTGCTGACGGCCCTGATCATCGACGGCTACAACGCCGTCGGCGAGGCGGTGGAGAACGCCGACGCGGCCCGCCCGCGCGAGGACCACGCCGGGCGCTGGATGGCGGTCTGCCACGCCGTACGCGACTGGGCGCTGGCCCACCCCCACGAGTACGCCCTGCTGTACGGCTCACCCGTGCCCGGCTACAAGGCGCCCGACGACACCGTCGCCGCGGCCGTCCGCGACACCGTCGTCTACGGCCGGATCCTGGCCGACGCCCACGAGGCCGGGGCACTGACACCGCCGGACGTCCTGCCGCCCCCGCCGGCGTCCTTCTCCACGGACGCCCTGCGCGTGCGCGAGGTCATGCCGGGCCTGCCCGACGACCTGGTCGCCCGCGCCCTGGCGGCCTGGACCGGCCTGTTCGGCTGGGTGAGCTTCGAGCTGTTCGGCCAGTTCAACAGCGTGATCCTCGACCCCGCCACGGCCTTCGACCACACCATGCGCTGCCACGGCATGCTGCTCGGCCTGAGGAGCGGGTGACTTCAAACGATCGCCAGAGATACACGCAAAGTAGGAGACAGTAAGCGGAACGTAACTAGAGAAGTCGTTGTCGCAGGCCAGGGCCGATGCCAAACTTCAAGCAGGATCCCTGCTATGGAGGTCGCCGTGTCCCGACCGTGGGAAGCCAACCCATCGGCCGAATTCAGACGCCGTCTCGGAAAGTCAGCGATCGAGCTGGGCACGACCAACAGCAGTCCGTCCTGTCCCGATATATGGGAACTCGACAACGGCGACTTCGCCGTCGTGGGGCGCGACCTCACCTCGGCCTACGACGGCCGCCTGCCCGCCGACGTGTCCGTCTCCTCCGACGAGCGCATCGTCGTCATCCCGCGGACCACGCTCATCGCCGCCAAACGGGACATCCCCCATGCTTGAGCGGGTGCGCACGGCGCCGGGGCTGCCGCTGGACGCGACGGCCTATCTCGACGACTTCTGGCCCCGCTTCCAGCGGATCGGCGACGAGCCGTTCTGGAAGCTGGAGCGGGCCCAGCACTTCCGCGAACCCGACGTCCCGAGCTGGACCGCCATGGTCGAGGGCGACTGGGACCGCTCGCTCGTGCTGGTCGAGGAGATGCGCGCCGGCGTCGCCTCGGGCTCGGGCTCGGGACCCGAGCTGCACAGGCTGCGCATCGTGGAGCAGCCGGTCACGCCGTACCTGCAGTGGGAGATGCAGATCCTGCGGATCCGCGCCGAGGAGGGTGAGCGGATCCGGGTCCTGCCCGCCAAGGCCGTCGCCCACCTGGAGGCCGTGGCGGAGCTGCCGGAGGTGGTCCTGCTCGGTTCCCTCACCATGTACGAGGTCCTCTACGACGGGACGGGCACCCTCAGCGGGGCCCGCCGCATCGACGACCCCGTTCTGCTGTCGGACTGCCGGGCCGAGCTGGCGCAGCTGTACGACCAGGGCGAAGACCTCCTGGGCTACTTCGAGCGCGAGATCGCCCCCCTGTCTCCCCCCAAGTCCACCTGAGCGGAGGGCGCCGCCCGTGCCGTCACGTCGTCTGTCCGAGCGGCTGCTGGTCCGCGGTTTCGCCCGCAGGGCCCTGATCACCATCCTTCTGCTGGTCGTGGTCGGGCTGGTGTCCGGCCTCGTCGCGATCTCACCGCTCGCGCTGAGCCTGCTGGGCGACCAGGCGGGTGACTGGGAACGGCTCAGCCTCATCGGCCAGACGTACGGCGCCGCCTCCACCCTGCTGTCGGTCCTCGCCCTCCTGGGCGTCGCGGTGTCCCTGGTGCTGCAGGCCCGGGAGGCCAAGTCCGACCGGGAGCAGGCGCTGCGCATGCTCCACACCGACCTGATGAAGATGGCCATGGAGGACCCGCTCTACCGCCGGGCCTGGGGGCCGTTCTTCGACTCCGACGATCACGACACCCCGCGCGAGCACATGTACGTGAACCTGATCGTGTCGCAGTGGGCGATGGAGTACGAGCTGGAGACGATCACCGAGCAGCACCTGCGCTCGATCGCCTTCACGCTGTTCTCCGGCCCGGCCGGCCGCCGCTACTGGCGCAACGTGCGCGATCTCCGTCTCGAAAGCGCCTCGACCCGGCGAGAGCGGCGCTTCCACCAGATCCTGGACGAGGAGTTCGCCAGGGCACCCGAGCCGCCCGGCCCTCCGCCTGCCTCGGGCTCGGACTCCGGGGACTCCCCGCCTCCGGCCCCGGCCTCCCCGGCGTCTCCCGCCCCACCGGCGGTCACCGCGCCCTCTCCCCCGATGGCCGCTGCTTCCCCGGCGGCCGTCGGAGGGGCCGGGCGCCTGCGGCCCGCCCTGGCGAGGCTGCTGACCGTGCCCGCGACGGCGGGCAGAGCGGTCCTCCGGTGCCTGGCCGTCATGCGGCGGGCGCACTGACCGCGTTCCTCCGAGCCCCTCTGCGCTCCTCCGGGCTCCTCCGGGCTCCTCCGGGCTCCTCCGGGCTCCTCCGGGCTCCTCCGGGCTCCTCCGGCGGACGGGTGGATGAACGGATGCGACCCCGGGGCGACGGTGGCAGGATGCCGGGATGGACCCGATCATGCGCGCCGCGGCCGACCTGCTGGCCACCGAGCTGTCCGCCCCGGTCGACCTGGGCGGCAGCCGGCGCAGCACCGTACTGCGCTGCAGGACGGCCGAGGGTGACAGCGTGATCGTCAAGTCGTTCTCCGGCGAGCCCGAGGCGCTGCGGTGCTTCGCCTCCGAGGCGGCCGGTCTCTCCCTGGGGCTGGCCGGTCCCAGGCTGCTGGGCGTGGACTCCACCGTGCCGCTGGTGGTGATGGCCGATCTGGGGGACGCGCCGTCCCTGGCCGACGTGCTCCTCGGACGGGACCCGCGGGCCGCCGCGGAGGGTCTGCTCACCTGGGCGCGCGGGCTCGGGCGGCTGGCCGCCGGGTCGGTGCGCAGGCGCGCCGACCTCGCCCGGCTCTGGGCCCGGTACGGCGGGGGCATGCGAGCCCCGGAGGACGAGCCGTGGATGCAGGAGAGCGCCGCCGCCCTGCTCGCGCAGCTGGCCGAGGCCGGGATCGCGGCGCCGTCCGGGCTGGCCGGGGAGCTGGAGGAGATCAGAACGGTGGTCGGCAAGGAGTATCCGGCGTTCACCCCCGGTGACACCTGCGCCGACAACAACCTGCTCACCCCGGAGGGGCTGCGGCTGATCGACTTCGAGGCCGCCTGCTTCCAGTCGGTCTTCCTGACCGCCGCCTACTGCCGGATGCCGTTCGCCACCTGCTGGTGCGTCTTCCGGATCCCGGCCGGACCGGCGGAGGAGGTCGAGGACGCCTTCCGCGCGGAGGTCGTCACGGCGTACCCGGCGCTGGCCGGGGACGCGGTGTGGCAGGCTGGGATGCGACGGGCGATCGCGGTCTGGACGGTGTTCATGACGGTGCACCTGCTGCCGCGCACCGCGCAGGACGGGCCGATGCACCGGACCCGGCGGCCGGTCCCGACGAGACGGCAGGTGCTGCGGTACCGCTGGGAGACGGCGGCCGCGATCGAGGAGTATCCGGCGTTCGCCGAGACGATGCGGCTGCTGCTGCGGGAGATCGCCGGGAGATGGCGGGACACGCCCCCGCTGCCGGTCTACCCCGCCTTCGCGGGCGGGGAGACCGGCTGACCGGCCCGCCGTATCGTCATCGGGGCGGGCGCGGCGCGGTCAGAGGCCGTAGCGGTTCTTCAGGCGTCGCCACCAGTCACGCAGCGTCCACCTGTCGAAAGAGGTCGGAGCAGGTGCTCTCCTGGTGGCGCCAGACCGCGTCCGGCGGAGCGGCGAGGGCGGCCGGCGGGTTCCACGCGTTCCCGGTCGGGGTGGGTGCGGGGGTCGGCGCCGGAGCGGTGGCGACCCACAGGGCCGGGCCGAGCACGAACACGGATGCCGCACCGAGGGAGCGCCGTGCGAACCGGGGAAGCCTCATGATCGTCCTGGCGGTCGGGGACGGGGCGCGCAAACAGTGGCGCCGCGTCCCGGACGACCGCCCGGTGAACTGCGGAGGTTCGTCCACGACCGGGGGAAACGCTTCCCCAACCCCTGGAAGTTTCACGCCGCACGGTGCCCTTCGCGTCCCGCCGTCCCCGTCAGCCGTGGGTGACCTCCGTACGGTGCGCCGGGCACGTCCTGCGGTAGGGCCGTTCCGAGATGTGCCGTCGCCACTCCTGCCGGGTGAGGTCGCGTGCGAGCGCGGCGCAGATGCGGGTGATGACCCGCTGCGGCTCGGTGTCCCACAGCAGTACCTCGCGGTCCGCCCCCGCGGTGACCAGCGTGCGCCCGTCGGGGGCGAAGGCGAGCGCCTTGATCGGCTGGGTGTGGCCGGTGAGGCGGGCGGCGCCGGCGCCCCGGCGGACGTCCCACAGGATGACGGAGTTGTCGCCGCCGGTGAAGGCCAGCGTGCGCCCGTCGGGACTGAAGGCCGTGCCCGTGGTGATGGCGTCGGTGTGCTCGGAGATGACCGCCAGACGGGTGCGGCGGGCCACATCCCACAAGATGACCTTCTCGTCGGCCCCGGAACTGGCCAGGGTCCGGCCGTCGGGACTGAAGGAGACGGTCCTGACCCATCCGGAGTGGCCGAGCAGCGGCGCGGCCAGCGGCCTTCGGGTGGCGACGTCCCACAGCATCACGGCCGGATCGTGCCCGGCGGTGGCCAGGACCCGGCCGTCAGGGCTGAAGGCGACCCCGTTGACGGGCAGGCTGTGACCGGTGAGTGTCGCCAGGCGCCGATAACCGGTCATGTCCCACAGCATCACGGTCGCGTCGGCGCTCGCGGTGGCGAGAACGCGTCCGTCAGGACTGAACGCGACGTCGAGTACGTGCCCGGTGTGCCCGGCGAGCACGACAGGTTCCTTCCGCCCGGAGATCCAGAGCGTGACGGTATTGCCCCGGGTCTGGAGGGTGAACTCGGTCGCGGTGGCGAGGATACGGCCGTCGGGGCTGAAGGCCAGGGCGTTGACCCGAGCGGACGGATCGGTGTGGACCGTGCGCAGAGTCCGGTCGGCGGCGTTCCACACCATCGTCTTGCCCGCGGAGGTGGTGGCGAGGGTACGGCCGTCGGGGCTGAAGACCGCGTCGTCCGCCTCGTCGTCGTGGGAGGCCAGGCGCGGGCGGGTGACGTCCCACAGGAGGACGTTCCCGTCCTCTCCCGCCGAGGCCAGCAGGGGCTCGCGGGGGCTGAAGGCGAGGGTGTAGACGTTGGCCCGGTGCCCGGTGAGACGGCCGCGCAGGACGCGGTGTCCGACGTCCCAGAGCAGGATGGCCGGATCGTGCCCGGTGGTGGCAAGAGTGCGGCCGTCCGGGCTGAAGGCCATGGCGATGATCTGGCCGTCCCGGTGGTGGGTGAAGGTAGTCAGGCGGGTGCGGGAGGCGACGTCCCACAGGATCACGGTCGTGTCGGCTCCGGCGCTGGCGAGGACGCGCCCGTCGGGGCTGAACAGCACGGCGCCGGCGGTCTCGGTGTGCCCGGTGAGAGTGGTCAGCCGGGTGCGGGACGCGACGTCCCACAAGATCACGGCGGCGTCGTCGCCGGAGGTGGCGAGGAGGCGCCCGTCGGGACTGAACGCCACTCCGCGGGCCTTGTCGGTGTGCCCGGTGAGAGTGGCCAGCCGGGTGCGGGAGGCGACGTCCCACAAGATCACGGTCATGTCGTCGGAGGCGGTGGCCACCGTACGTCCGTCGGGGCTGAAAGCGATCTCCCTGATCTGCGCGGCGTGCCCGGTGAGTACGGCCGCCCTCGTGCGGGCGGCGACGTCCCAGAGCACGGGAGCACCGTCCTCTCCGCCGGTGACGAGGGTACGGCCGTCCGGGCTGAGCGCCGCGGTCTTCAGCCAGGTGTCGTGCCCGGTGAGGGTGGCCGACCGGGTTCTGCGGCGGGTGTCCCACACCGCCACGGCCCTGTCGCGGCCGACGCTGTAGAGGGTGCGGCCGTCAGGACCGAAGAGGACCTGGGAGACGGCGCCGGTGTGCCCGCTCAGCGTGCCGTGGTGATCGTGGAGCGGGGAGGTGCTGAGCAGGGTGCCGCGCGCCTCGGTCGTCGGTTCGGTGGCGAACGCCTCCGCGGCGAGCAGCATGGCGGTCTCGGGTTCGGAGTCGGCCAGCGTCAGCGCCTGGGCGGCGAGCTGGCGGGAGAGCGCGGTCCGGTGGGCGTGTTCGGCGTCGCGCCACTGCCCGATCGCGAAGACGCCGGTTCCGGTGGTGACCACAAGCAGGAGCACCAGGGCGGCGGCCAGACGGCGCAGCTGGCGGCTGCGCCGGACGATTCCGGCGCGTTCGGCGTCCTCCAGCCGGACGGAGGCCTCCAGAAACGCGCGTTCATCCTCGTTGAGGACGTCTCGCCGGTCGCGGTGGGCGGCCCACTCGCGGGCGACGGCCAGCCGCGCTCCGCGGTACAGCGCTCCGGGGTCGCGGTCGAGCGAGATCCACATCCGGGCGGCCTGGGTGAGGTGATGGCGGATGCGCAGGCTCTCGCGGTCGGCGGTCAGCCACCGGTGCAACCTCGGCCATGCCCGGATGAGCGCCTCGTGTGCGATCTCGACGGTGTTGTCGCCGAGGGTGATCAGCCGGGCTCCGGCGAACAGGTCGAGGACGGCACGGGTGTCGGGGTCGTCGAGATCGAGTTCGTCGTGGGTGACGCGGCGGCCGGTGTCGCCGGTGCCTTCTCCCGGTGCGGTCAGCCGGAGGAACAGGCTCGCGGCGCACGCTCGCCGTTGCGGGGTGAGCGTCGTGTAGAGAGTCTCCGCCGTTTTGGCCAGGGCCCCGTGGATGCCTCCGACCGCCTGGTATCCGGCGAGGGTGAGGGCGTTGCCGCGGCGGCGCCGCCAGGTCTCCAGGAGGGCGTGGGAGATGAGCGGCAGCGCGCCCGGCTGGCCCGCGGTGTCGGCGATGATCGTGGCGAGGAGGGAGCCTTCGACGGTGCAGCCGCAGTCGCGCGCGGGCCGGGTGATGGCCTGACGCAGTTCCTCGGTCGTCATGGGCCCGAGGAGGATCTGGGCGTCGGTGAGCGCGTCCGCGAGTTCGGGGTGGTCGGCGCAGTGGGCGTAGAAGTCGGCGCGCACGCCGAGGACGACCCGCATGGGGTCCTGCGGTGCGCGGGTGGCGGCCAGCAGGGTGGCGATGAAGCGGGTTCGCTCCCCGGGATCCCGGCACAGGGTGAAGACCTCTTCGAACTGGTCGATCACCAGGAGCGTGCCGCCCGGCGGGATGCGCCCGGCGGTGTCCGGAGAGACGGGAGTCCCGTCCGGTGGTTCACCGGTCGTGGCGGCGATCCGGGCCTCGTACTCCCGGAGCGGGTTCGCCCCGGGAGTCATCAGCAGTGCCCGCCAGGCTCGTCCGCCCGTCCGTACGGGATCTCGGGCGCCGGGGAGGAGCCCCGCACGCAGCAGTGAGGATTTCCCGGCTCCGGAGGGACCGAAGAGTGCGAGGAAGGGACGTTGGTCCAGCCGTTCGATGAGTTCGTCGACCAGCTTCTCCCGGCCGTGGAAGAACCGCGCGTCTTCGGGCCGGAAGGGGGCCAGCCCCCGGTAGGGCGCTTCGTCTTCTGCGGTGCCGGTGCCGCCCGGCCTCTCCGGGGAGGGGATGTTCAGTTCCTCGGCGGTGCGGTGCCAGCGTTCCTCCCACCGCACCGGGTCGCCGCCGCACGCCTGGACGTAGGCGAGAGTGACGGCGAGGCTGGGCAGTTTCTCGCCCCGGGCGGCCTGGGCGAGGGTGGTGGCCGAGTAGTGCGCCTTGCGCGCCAGCTCCCGGTACCCCGGATTGCCCGCCTGCTGCCGCAGGCGGCGCAGTTCCCAGGCGAACCGCTGCAGAGCGTCCGCCTCCGGGTCCAGCGGACGCTCGGGACGCGGCATGCCCTACCTCCGAAGATCCGGAACGGTTGTGCGGTGTTGATTGTGCACCATTCATCCCGAAGCCGCACAACATGCGGACCACTACACATGTCAGTGCACGAGTCAGCCGCACCGGAAAGTCGGGCCCTCCGAGGGCGAGAGGTCCGGCCGGCTCGGCGAGAACGGTTCCGGAAGGTCGGGAAAACCAGGAGGAAGGTCATGACGATGCGTGGAATGAGGTCGCTCACGGCGGTCGCGGGGGCCGCGGTGATCGCGCTTGCGGGGCCGCTGGCGTTCAGCGGGCCCGCGGCGGCGGAGCCGTACGGCACGCGGACGTGCACCACCGTCCCCCTGATCTCATGCTCGACGGGTTCCCTGGAGCCGCACAGTTCGGAGAGATGGCTCGAGGTCCGGTTCGGCGGCGGGGCCTGCCGCGTCAGCTGGTCGCTGTACAACACCACGAACAACGGGGAGTGGGTGACCGGAGGGAACAGGTACTTCGTCGGCACCACGACGTTCAAGGTGCACGGTCTCAACGCCGGCCACTACTACAGGCTTGATGCGGTGTCCCAGAACTGCGTGATCACGGCGCGGCTGCGTAACTTCACCTGATCCGGCGGTCGGCGACCCGCACGACTCGACCGCGTCCCCGCATGGGTGCGGCGGACGCGGTCGGGCGAGGACGGCGGGGCCTTGTGGGCACTCGTCGGGCGCCGGCCCGGCAGGTCGTGCCGGGCCGGCGGGGTCCGTACGGCCTCAGCGCGAGGCGGCCGTACGGGCGTCGGCGCGAGGCGCGGCCGACGGGGGCGTACGGCCTCAGCGTGAGGCGCGGTTGACGGCGGAGACGATGGCCTTCAGGGAGGCGGTGGTGGTGTTGGCGTCGATGCCGACGCCCCACAGGGTCGTGCCCGCGACGTCGCACTCGACGTAGGAGGCGGCCTTGGCGTCGCTGCCGGCGCTCATCGCGTGCTCGGCGTAGTCGAGCACGCGCACCTCGATGCCGATGCGGGCCAGCGCGTCGCAGAAGGCGGAGATGGGGCCGTTGCCGACGCCCTCGATCTCGCGGATCTCCCCGTCGACGCGGACGTCGGCGTTGATGGCGTCCTTGCCGTCGACGGCGGAGGAGTTTCGGTGGGCCAGCAGGCCCAGGCGGCCCCACGGGCTGGCGGGGTTGGGGAGGTACTCGTCGGTGAAGGCCTCCCACATCGCGGCCGGGGTGATCTCGCCGCCCTCGCTGTCGGTGCGGGCCTGCACGACCCGGGAGAACTCGATCTGCAGGCGGCGCGGCAGGTCCAGGTGGTGGTCGGCCTTCATGATGTAGGCGACGCCGCCCTTGCCCGACTGGCTGTTGACCCGGATCACGGCCTCGTAGGTGCGGCCGATGTCCTTGGGGTCGATCGGCAGGTACGGCACCGCCCAGCGGAAGTCGTCGACCGGCACGCCCGCCACGGCGGCGTCGCGCTCCAGGTGCTCGAAGCCCTTCTTGATGGCGTCCTGGTGGGAGCCGGAGAAGGCGGTGTAGACGAGCTCGCCGCCCCAGGGGTGACGCGGGTGCACGGGCAGCTGGTTGCAGTATTCGACGATGCGGCGGATCTCATCGATGTCGGAGATGTCGACCTCGGGGTCGATCCCCTGGGAGAACAGGTTCATGCCCAGGGTGACCAGGCAGACGTTGCCGGTGCGCTCGCCGTTGCCGAACAGGCAGCCCTCGATGCGGTCGGCCCCGGCCATGTAGCCCAGCTCGGCGGCGGCCACGGCGGTGCCCCGGTCGTTGTGCGGGTGCAGGGACAGGATGATCGAGTCGCGGTGGGCGAGGTTGCGGTGCATCCACTCGATCTGGTCGGCGTAGATGTTCGGCGTGGACATCTCCACCGTGGCGGGCAGGTTGATGATGACCTTGCGCTCGGGGGTCGGCTGCCACACCTCGTTGACCGCGTTGCAGACCTCCACGGCGTACTCCAGCTCGGTGCCGGTGAAGGACTCCGGGGAGTACTGGAAGTAGACGTCGACGTCGGAGGCCTCGCCCAGCTTCTTGCAGAGCTTGGCGCCCTCGACGGCGATGGCGGTGATGCCCTCGCGGTCCTGTCCGAAGACGACGCGGCGCTGGAGGGTGGAGGTCGAGTTGTACAGGTGGACGATCGCGCTCTTGGCGCCCCGGATCGCCTCGAAGGTCCGCTCGATCAGCTCGGGACGGGCCTGGGTCAGAACCTGGATCACCACGTCCTCGGGGATCCGGCCCTCTTCGATGATCATGCGGATGAAGTCGAAGTCGGTCTGCGAGGCGGCCGGGAAGCCGACCTCGATCTCCTTGTAGCCCATCCGTACCAGCAGCTCGAACATCTTGAGCTTGCGGGAGGAGTCCATCGGGTCGATCAGTGCCTGGTTGCCGTCGCGCAGGTCCACCGCGCACCATCGCGGCGCCTTCTCGATGACCTTGTCGGGCCAGGTCCGGTCGGTCAGCTTGACGGGAGTGAAGGTCTCATAGCGCTGGAACGGCATGGGACTGGGCTGCTGCGGATACATGGGAAGGGCTCCTCGGCTGGAAAAGGATCACGGCCGACGCACGTGGCTCGCTCCGCGACGAGGGAGCCGGCCTTCTACAGGCCCTCGTCGCGGCAGCTAAGAAGCAGCCCGCGCAGCATGCGTAGCACGTTATCAGACGGTTGCACATCGCCGGGCCGCGGTCTCACATGGCGAAACGGCGAAGCGCCCCCGGCGCATTCCCGCCCCGTCCCGCGGGCACGCCCGCACTTCCCGTTCCACTCTCCGCCCCGCCCTCCCCCGAGTCGGGCCGCCGGCGTCAGGCGGACCAGGCGATGCCGTTGTCGTTGAGCCAGTCGTGGTCGTTCTGGTCGAGGTCCAGGGAGACCTCCGCGCCCAGCACGGTGATCGGTCCCTTGGTTCCGAAGTGCTGGACGTTCTCGTCGCCCGCGACCAGCACCAGCCGCTCGAAGCTCGGCGGCCAGCGCAGCAGGATGCGACGGGCGCAACTGCTGCAAGCCCACTCTTCGGCGCCGTTGGCGCGGGTGGCGACGTGCACCAGCTCGTGCGGACTACCCATGGCAACCACTCTTCGTTATCAGACGAACACTTTCCGCTATCTTTCTCTCTGCCCTGAATAGTGGCAGTTATTCGTAAGAAACCTGGCAAGACGGGCAAGAACCCATAACCACCCCTACACCGCGCCCGTTCCGCCGTCGGATACAGTCCGGAAGAGAGAGCAGAGGGGGCTCGACATGAAAGACGGCGACATCCTCACTCATATCAGCCGGCTCATCGCCGAGGAGCACGACCTCCGCACGTCGCTGGCGGCGGGCTCGATCTCCTCCCACGAGGAGAACCACCGGATCAAGAACATCGAGGAGGCCCTCGACCAGGCCTGGGACCTGCTCAGGCAGCGCCGGGCGCGCCGGGAGTTCGGCGAGGACCCCGCCGCGGCAGCGCCCCGCCCGATCGACGAGGTCGAGGACTACCACCAGTAGCGGCCGCGGCGAGGACCCCGGCGGAGGCCGGGCTCAGGAACGGCCGGGGGAGGTCACCGCGCCGGCCGGGCGGCCCGGGCAACGGGGATCACTCGGCTTCTCCAGCGGGTCGGGGGCGAACCAGGACAGCATGCTGTGCTCGACGTACCACCGGTGCAGAGCGATACGGCTGCTCGGGATCTGACCGAGGTCGGGACAGAGGAACTGCGAGGCCACCGCGCCGTTGGCGATGAAGCGCACGGTGCCGTCGCGGTCGAGGAAGGTGGAGACGCGGTCGTCGGTGGCGATGACGTGGCCGAGCAGGACTTTCCCCGCTATCTCCTCGTCGGCGCCCTCCTTGGAGATCTCCAGCCCGACCAGGGGGAGGATGGGCGCCTCGACCACGACCGCCGCGGTGAACACGGGCGCCAGCGCGAGTACGGCGACGGCCACCGAGGTCGTCAGCGCCGCCGCGGCCCTGGCAGGGACCGGACCGGTCAGCAGGACGGCCAGCCCCGGCGGCAGGGCCAGCAGCACCGTGGTGACCACGTCCCCCTCGGCGAAGGCCTGGCCGATGGCCGGGGCGAGCCACACGTACAGGCCCGCCCCTGCGATCAGGGGCAACACCAGCGTGCAGACGACGATCAGGTCGCGCCGCCCGGGCACGCGGTCGTGGACGCTCAGGCCGAGCACCGCCAGCGAGAGCGCGGCGAGCGTGGGCAGGAAGCGCAGCTGCCAGCTCAGCAGGCCGACGACGACGGAGGGCACCACTACCCAGTCGGGGATGCGGTCGGCCGCCGCCGAAAGCCAGGAGGACCTGCCGGTGCTGACCCGGTAGAGGGTGCCGAGCGCGCGGGCGGTCAGCACGAGGGCGGGCAGCACCCACAGGGTGGTCAGCAGCACCGCGGTCAGCAGGCCCAGGGCGCTGACGTGCTGGACCAGCAGGAGCAGCGTCTGGGTGTCCTGCCGGCTGGCGTACCACAGCCGCACCACCAGCAGCACCAGGGGGAACGCCGGCAGTATCGCGAACATCCACTGCTGGTTGCCGCCGTACTGCGCGGCCCGCCTGCGGAACCCGTCCACCCGCCCGTCCGGCGTGAGCCCGCCCGCACCCCGGTCCCGGCCGCGGCCGTCCCCGGACGGTCCCTCCGGTCCCGCGTCCTCGCTCATCCGGTCCTTCACCGGCGGTCCCCCCGACCCGTGTCCCCGGAAGCGCTCATCCGGCGTTCCGCTGAGGGATCCCCCGCTCCCACGGCCAGCGCCGTACCTCGGGCTCCGGGGCGGGAGGCTGCGTCCGGCCGGCGACCTGCTCCTTGGGGCTGTGCTTCTGCATGGGCGCGATGAACCGCTCGTAGGCGTCCTCCCAGCGCATGTCCTGCGGGTCGGTGGACGAGCGGTGCAGCGAGAGGTTGACGAGGGTGCGCAGCGCCTCGTTGCCGCCGACGTTCACGGCCCACTGCTCGGACGCCTCCAGGCCGATGTCGTGGTGCTCCAGCAGGTCCGGCTCGTTGCGGACGAACCCGGCCAGGAGCGCGGTGTCGGTCGTGACGGCCTCGTACTCCTCGTCCTTGAGACCCGCCACGCACTCGCTGATCCGGTTCTTGCGCGTGACGTCGGCCCCGACCTTGTCCACCTCGGTCTCGGAGGTGGAGGTGGCCAGGGTGCAGACCTTCTTGCCCCGCAGCTGCGACAACGAGGTGATGTCGGGATGGCCGGTGCGCGTGATGACCGACTGCTGGGTCTCCAGGTAGGGCGTGGAGAAGCCGATCGCGGTGTTGCTGCGCCGGGCGGGCGTCACGCTGAAGGTGGCCACCACGAGGTCGACCTTGACGTGCTGGCCGGCCGCGTTCCTGGCGGTCATCCGGGCCCGGTCCTCGGTCTCGATGGACAGGAACTCGACCTCGCTCGCGCGGAAGCCGAGGTCCGCGGCGATCATGAGGGCGATCTGGATGTCGAATCCCTCGTAGGTGCCGTCCGGCAGGCGCATGGCGATGCCGGGGGTGTCGTCCTTCACGCCGACCAGGAGCCTCTGCTTGCCGTTCAGCCCGGCCTGCTCCATCAGCTCGGCCTCCGTGGGCGGCCCCGTCCGTCCCACCGCCCAGACCGCGACGATCGCCGCCGCCACGACCGCGGCCAGCCACCCGGCGAGCCGCAGCCCGCGACCGCCGGAGCCGCCCGCGGGCCGGCCGATGACCGGCGCGACCGGCGGGGCCGGCGGATCGTCCGGCGGCGCGACGGCCTGCGGCTCCCGTTCCTCCTCCGGCCTGCCGGTTCTGGAACGCATCGACAGCAGCTTGCGGACCCCCGATCCGGGAGTCCTGTCACGTCCCGGCTCCGCGCCGCTCTCCCGTCCCGACTCCACGCTGTCCACGACGCCCCCCGGGTCCGGGTCCCTTCTTTGCACGGATTCTCGGGCAGGGTACGGCAGCGGCCCGCAGTGACGCACTACCCGGCGGCAACGTCACCAAGAAGTGATCAAACGGCGAGCAGGCGTCGCGTCTCCTCCTGTCTGAGGTCCGCAGCCGTGCCCGAGTGCACGACGTGACCGGCGTCGAGGATCAGGAAGCGGTCGGCCAGACGCAGGGCCAGCTCCAGGTACTGCTCCACGAGGAGAACGGCCATGCCGGAGGCGTGCAGGCGCTCGATCGCCTCCTCGATCTCGATGACGATGGACGGCTGGATGCCCTCGGTGGGCTCGTCGAGGATGAGCAGCCGGGGCCGGGTGACCAGGGCCCGGGCGATGGCGAGCTGCTGCTGCTGGCCGCCCGACAGGAACCCGGCGCTGCGCTTGAGCAGCGGCTTGAGGCGGGGGAAGGTCTCCAGGGCCTCCTCCAGCGCCTCCCGGGGTCCGCGGCAGGCCTCCAGGGTGACCAGCAGGTTGCCCAGCACGCTGAGCTGGGGGAAGGTCGCGTGGCCCTGCGGGACGTAGGCCATGCCGAGCGCGACCCGGCGATGGGACGGCAGGCGCGTCACGTCCTCCCCCGCGAAGGCGACCATCCCGGCGGTGGCCGGGAGCACGCCCATCACGGTGTCGAGCAGGGTGGTCTTGCCGACCCCGTTGCGGCCCATCACGCAGACCAGCTCCCCGGGCTCCACGCTCAGCGAGATCCCGAACAGCACCCGGGCCCTGCCGTACCCGGACTCAAGACCCTGCACTGACAGCATCGTCCTTCCTCCTTCCGATGTAGACCTCCTGCACGCGGGGATCACCGCGTACCTCCTCGACCGACCCCTCGGCCAGCACCCTGCCCTCGTGCAGCACGGTGACCTGGGAGGCGTACCGGCGCAGGAACTCCATGTCGTGTTCGACGACGATCACCGTGCGGTCGCGGGCGACCGACGTCAGCAGCTCGCCGGTGCGCTCGCGCTCGGCCCGCGACATCCCGGCGACCGGCTCGTCGAGCAGGAGCACCTCGGGTCTCTGGGCCAGCAGCATGCCGATCTCCAGCCACTGCCGCTGGCCGTGGGAGAGCACCCCGGCGGGCCGGTCCGCCAGCCCGGCCAGGCCGGTGGTCTCCAGGGCCTCGGCCACGGTCTCGGAGACGCCGCGCCTGCGGCGTGCCAGCGACAGCAGCGGGCGGCGGAAGGCCGCGGCCAGGTCGAGGTTCTCCAGGACGGTCAGCTCCTCGAAGACGACCGAGGTCTGGAAGGTCCGCCCGACGCCGAGCCGGACGATCTGGTGCTCGCGCAGGCCCGTCAGACTCCGGCCGGCGAGGAGGACCTCGCCGGAGGCCGGCCGGGTCAGGCCGGTGACGACGTCGATGAGCGTCGTCTTGCCGGCGCCGTTGGGGCCGATCAGGAACCGCAGCTCGCCCCGCTCGACGGTCAGGTCGACCCCGTCGAGCGCCCGGAAGCCGTCGAACACCACCGACAGTCCGCGCACCTCGATGATCGGGCTCACGCGATCTCCTTCACGGTTCGGGAGGCGGGCACCGCCGGGCGGCGCCGGGCGGCGAGGGCCTCGCGGGCGGAGGCGGCCAGCCCGACCAGGCCCTTCGGCGCCAGGGTCATGACGAGGATGAACAGCGCGCCCTGCAGATAGAGCCAGCCGTCGGCGAACTGCTCGCTGAAGGAGGTCTTGGCGTATCCCATGACCACCGCGCCGAGCACCGCCCCGGCCAGCGCGAACCGGCCGCCCACCGCGACCGCGACGACCAGCTCCAGCGACGGCACCACGCCCAGCAGCGCCGGGGAGATGATCCCGACCACCGGGACGAACAGCGCGCCCGCCAGCCCGGCCATGCCCGCGGAGATCGCGAAGACGATCGTCTTGACGACGGCCGGGTCGTAGCCGAGGAAACGCACCCGGTCCTCGCCGTCCCTGACCGCGACCAGCAACCGGCCGAAGCGGCTGTTCACCAGCTGCCGGGCGCCCAGGTAGAGCACCCCGAGCACGAGCGCCACCACGATGTAGAGCCCGCGCTGGGTGGAGTCGTCGGCCAGGTCCCGGCCGAACAGCTCGAAGAAGTTGGTCAACCCGTTGGTCCCGCCGGTCAGGCCCTGCTGCCCGACGAGCAGGATGACGAAGGCGGCGGCGAGCGCCTGGGTGAGGATGGCGAAGTAGGCGCCGCGCACCCGCTGCCGGAAGACCAGCAGGCCCAGGACCGTGGCGATGAGCACCGGCCCGGCCACCACCATGGCCAGCGCGAACACCGGGTCGGCGAAGGGCGCCCACAGGGCGGGCAGCTCCTCGACCCCGCTCCACACCATGAAGTCCGGCAGCGCGGGCCCGCCGCCCGAGGACGAACCGGAAGAAGGAAGGGACGAGGCCTCGACCAGCTTCAGGTGCATGCCCATCGCGTAGCCGCCCAGCCCGAAGAAGACGCCCTGGCCCAGGGTGAGCATGCCGCCCTGGCCCCAGGCCAGGCCGATGCCGAGGGCGACGATCGCGAAGCACAGATACTTGGCCAGCAGCCCGAGCCGGAAGGGCTCCAGCGCCAGGGGTGCGACGACCAGGGCGAGCGCGGCCACGACCGCGAAGATCCCCGGTCCCCTGAGCCGTGCGAGATTCGTGACGGCGTTCATGGCAGTGCCCCCGATCGGTTCGTGACAGCACCCTCGATCCGCTCGTGACAGCGCCCCGATCCGTTCATGACAGCGCCCTCGATCGGAGGACGAACAGGCCCTGCGGCCGGACCTGCAGGAACGCCACGATCACAGCGAACACGATGACCTTCGCCAGGCTGGCGTCGCTCCAGAACTCCGCGTAGGAGTTGAGCAACCCCAGGCCCGCGGCGGCCACGACCGCGCCGAGCAGGCTGCCCAGGCCGCCGGCCACGACCACCAGGAACGCGTCGACGATGTAGTAGGTGCCCAGCGTCGGCCCGACCGGGCCGATCAGGGTCAGCGCCACCCCGGCGACCCCGGCCAGGCCGGAGCCGATGAAGAAGGTGCGCTGGTCCACTCTGCCGGTGTCGATGCCGCTGACCGCGGCGAGCCCGCGGTTCTGCATCACGGCCTGCATGCGGCGGCCCTGCCCGGTCCGGTTCAGGTAGGCCCAGACCCCGGCGACGGTGAGCAGCGCCAGGACGAAGATGAACAGCCGGTTGTACGGCAGCGTGCCGATCCCGCCCTGCAGCCAGGCCGGTGCCTGGACCTGGACGTTCGGCGCCCCGAACAGGTCGCGGGCCAGCTGCTGGAGCACGAGGCTGACGCCCCAGGTGAGCAGCAGGGTGTCCAGCGGGCGGCCGTAGAAGTGGCGGATCGCGGTCCGCTCCAGGATCAGGCCCATCAGCCCGGCGACGGCGAAGGCCACCGGCAGCGCCACGATCACCGCCATCCGGCCGGTCAGGTCCTGCAGCAGGTAGGCCGTGTACGCCCCGGCCATGATGAACTCGCCGTGCGCCATGTTGATCACACCCATCTGGCCGAACGTGAACGTCAGGCCCAGGGCGATCAGCAGGAGCACGGCGCCGATCGAGATCCCGATCGGCAGCTGGTTGACGAACGCCTCCACCGGTTTCCTTTCGCTGAAGGGGATTGGTCCCGGAGCCGGGCCGCGCCGCGGTGTGGGTCGCGCCACGGTGCTGTCCGTGATCAGGTCACGGCCCGGTTCCGGGACCGGTCTGCGGGGGCGGCCCCGGTCCGGCCGGGGCAGGCCGGACCGGGGCCCGCCGGGGTCAGCCGGCGGCCAGGCCGCTCGCCCAGGGGTAGCCCTTCAGGTAGGGATCCGGCTTGATCGGCTCACCGGAGTTCCAGACCTCCTTGATCAGGCCGTCCGGCTGGATGATGCCGATCCGGGCAGTCTTGTACATGTGCTGGTTCTCGCCGTCGATGGTGACCAGGCCCTCGGGGCGTTCCAGGGCGATGCCGCCGGCGGCCTTCCTGACGGCCTCGACCTCGACGGTCCCGGCCTTCTTGACGGCCTCGGCCCACAGGTAGACCGCGTTGTAGCCGGCCTCCATCGGGTCGGAGGTCACCTTGGCGGCGCCGTACCTGGCCTTGAAGGCCTCGACGAACTTCTTGTTGGCCGGGGTGTCGGTCGTCTGGTAGTAGTTCCAGGCCACCGGGTGACCGGCGATGTTGTCCACGCCGATGCCGGTGACCTCCTCCTCGGCGACGCTCACCGAGAGCACGGGCATCTCCTCGGCGGTGACCCCGGCGCTCTTGAGCTGCTTGAAGAACGCCACGTTGCTGTCGCCGTTGAGGGTGTTGAAGACCGCGTCCGGCTTGGCCTGCACGACCTTGTTGGTCAGCGTGCCGTACTCGGTGTGGCCCAGCGGGGTGTACTCCTCGCCGAGGATCTCCATGCCGTTCGCCGCCGCGTACGCCTTGATGATCTTGTTGGCGGTGCGCGGGAAGACGTAGTCGCTGCCGACCAGGAAGAGCTTCTTCTTGCCCTGCTCCTTCAGATAGTCCAGGCCCGGGATGATCTGCTGGTTGGTGGTCGCGCCGGTGTAGAAGATGTACGGCGAGCTCTCCAGGCCCTCGTACTGCACCGGGTACCACAGCAGCGCCTTGCTCCGCTCGAAGACCGGGAGCATCGCCTTGCGGCTGGCCGAGGTCCAGCCGCCGAAGGTCGTGGCGACCTTGTCCTGCCGGATGAGCTTGGTCGCCTTCTCGGCGAAGGTCGGCCAGTCCGAGGCACCGTCCTCCACCACCGGGACCAGTTGCTTGCCGAGCACGCCGCCGGCCTTGTTGATCTCCTCGATGGCGAGCAGCTCGGCGTCGCGGACGGTCACCTCGCTGATGGCCATCGTGCCGCTCAGCGAGTGCAGGATGCCGACCTTGATCGTGTCGTCACCGCCGGCCGCGGCGCCGCTCTCGTTCGCGGGGGCCTCGCCGCCGCATGCGGCGAGGGCGATGGCCAGTGCCGCGAGGGCGGCCCCGGAGCGCCACACTGAGTTCCGCAATGACTTCCTCCTTGCCGGTCCGGCCCCCGCACCGTTGCTTGCCGTAAAGGTGAACGCGCCGCGTTTCCGGTGGAGATCGCGTTTGTTAACACCCCCTTACGGGGGGCTCACCGCCGTGACAGGATGGGCCCGCCCCGCGGCGCCGATCCGGAAACCCGCCCGACATGGGCATGCAATGCCGCCGAAACGGCCGGTTCCTATGGTCCGGGGATGCGGCTCACACCACACGAGCAGGAACGCCTGCTCATCCACGTCGCCGCCGGTGTCGCCCGCGACCGCAGGTCCCGGGGCCTCCGGCTCAACCATCCCGAGGCCACCGCGATCATCGCCTCCTTCCTGATGGAGGGCGCCAGGGACGGCCGTACCGTCGCCGAGCTGATGGACGCCGGCCGTACGGTGCTCTCCCGCGAGGACGTCATGGACGGCGTGCCCGAGATGCTGGAGTCGGTGCAGGTCGAGGCCACCTTCCCGGACGGGACCAAGCTCGTCACCGTCCACTGGCCGATCCCGTGATCCCCGGTGAGATCCGCCACGGCGGGGGCCCGATCCCGCTCAACCCCGGCCGGGAGCGCGTCACCGTCCGGGTCGTCAACACCGCCGACCGGCCGGTCCAGGTCGGCTCGCACTATCACTTCGCCGCCGCCAACCCCGGCCTGAGCTTCGACCGCGAGGCCGCCTGGGGCATGCGGCTCGACGTCCCGGCCGGTACGGCGGTGCGGTTCGAGCCGGGCGTCGAACGCGACGTGACGCTCGTCCCGATCGCCGGGCGCCGGATCGTCCCGGGACTGCGCCCCGAGTGGGCGGGCCCGCTCGACGCCGCGCCCGCCGCCACCGCACCCACCGCCACCGCGCCTGCCGATGCCGTACCTCCCGACACCGCGTCTCCCGGTGCCGCCCCTCTCGACGGGAGCCCCGATGTTCGTTGAACGGCCGCGTTACGCCGCCCTGTACGGCCCCACCACCGGCGACCGGGTCAGGCTCGCCGACACCGACCTGTTCGTCACCGTGACCGAGGACCTGTCGATGGGCCCGGCGGGCGCGGGCGACGAGGCGGTGTTCGGCGGCGGCAAGGTCATCCGCGAGTCGATGGGCCAGGCCAGGACCACCCGGGCCGAGGGCGCCCCGGACCTGGTGATCACCGGGGCGGTGATCCTGGACCACTGGGGCGTGGTCAAGGCCGACATCGGGGTCAGGAACGGCAGGATCACCGCGATCGGCAAGGCCGGCAACCCCGACACCATGGACGGCGTCCACCCCGACCTGGTGATCGGCCCGTCCACCGAGATCGTCGCGGGCAACGGGAAGATCCTGACCGCGGGCGCGATCGACTCCCACGTCCACCTGATCTGCCCGCAGATCCTCGACGAGGCGCTGGCCGCCGGGGTGACCACGATCGTCGGCGGCGGCACCGGCCCGGCCGAGGGCACCAAGGCCACCACGGTCACCGGCACCTGGTATCTCGCCCGCATGCTGGAGTCCCTCGACGCCTACCCGGTCAACGTCGCGCTGCTCGGCAAGGGCAACACGGTCAGCACCGAGGGGCTGCTGGAGCAGCTGCGGGCCGGGGCCTCGGGCTTCAAGCTGCACGAGGACTGGGGGACGACGCCGGCCGCGATCGACGCCTGCCTGTCGGTCGCCGACGCCACCGGCACCCAGGTGACCATCCACACCGACACGCTCAACGAGGCCGGGTTCGTGGAGTCGACGCTGAAGGCGATCGGCGACCGGATGATCCACGCCTACCACACCGAGGGCGCGGGCGGCGGGCACGCGCCGGACATCATCAAGGTGGCCGCCTACGGCAACGTGCTGCCCTCCTCGACCAACCCGACCCGCCCGCACACCGTCAACACCCTCGACGAGCACCTCGACATGCTGATGGTCTGCCACCATCTCAACCCCTCGATCCCCGAGGACCTGGCCTTCGCCGAGTCCCGGATCCGGCCGTCGACCATGGCCGCCGAGGACGTGCTGCACGACATGGGCGCGATCTCCATGATCGGCTCGGACTCCCAGGCGATGGGCCGGGTCGGCGAGACGATCATCCGCACCTGGCAGACCGCGCACGTGATGAAGCGCCGCCGGGGCGCGCTGCCCGGCGACGGCGGGACCGACAACCTCCGCGCGCGGCGCTACGTCGCCAAGTACACGATCTGCCCGGCGACGGCCCACGGCCTGGAGGCCGAGGTCGGCTCGGTCGAGCCCGGCAAGCTGGCCGACCTCGTCCTGTGGTCCCCGGCCTTCTTCGGGGTCAAGCCGGATCTGGTGATCAAGGGCGGAGTCATCGCCTACGCCCAGATGGGCGACGCCAACGCCTCCATCCCGACCCCCCAGCCGGTCATGCCCCGCCCCATGTTCGGCGCCGCCCCGGTCACCGCCGCCGCCACCTCGGTCCACTTCGTCGCGCCCCTGGCCGTCGAGGACGGCCTGGCCGACCGCCTGGCCGTACGGCGCCGCCTGCTGCCCGTGGCCGACGTCCGCCGCCGGGGCAAGGAGAGCATGCCGCTCAACGACGCGCTCCCGCACATCGACGTGGACCCCGACACCTTCGCCGTCCGCGTCGACGGCGAGCTGATCGAACCGGCCCCCGCCGAGTCCCTGCCCATGGCCCAGCGGTACTTCCTGTTCTAGCGAGGCGTTGTGAGATGTCCCGGCGTGAGATGTCCCGGCGTGAGACGGCCCGGTGAGAGACGGCCCGGTGAGATGCCGTGAGCCCGCGATGAGCGCCCCCTCCCCGAACGCCGCCCTGCTGCTGCTCGCCGACTCGCGGCTGCCCGCCGGAGGCCACGGCCACTCCGGCGGCGCCGAGGCGGCCATCGCCTCGGGCGCCGTGCGCGACCTGCCCACCCTGGCCGCGTTCCTGCACGGACGCCTGGCGACCACCGGCCTGGTCACCGCCTCCCTCGCCGCCGCGGCCTGCGCGCTGGGCGCCTCGATCGCCGCGTCCGGTACGGCGGACGCCCGCGCCGGGGAAGGCGGAGGCGGCCGGGCGGAGGCGGACATGCCGGTCCCGGCGGACGGAAGCCGCTCCGGCGGACGAGCGAAGCCGGGCATGCCGGGTCCGGCGAGCGGAGATCTCTCCGGCGGACAGGCGGACCCGCCGAGCCGTTCCGGCGGAGATCGGCGTGGCGGCTGGGCGGGACTGGACGGGGAGGCCGACGCCAGGACCGCCTCGCCCGCCCAGCGGGAGGCGAGCCGTACCCAGGGCAGGCTGCTGTTGCGCACGGCCCGGCGGATCTGGCCCTCGCCGGTCCTCGACGGCCTGGCGCTCGCCGTGCCGCACGGGGCCCACCACCCGGTGGCGCTCGGCGCGGCGGCGGGGGTGACCGGATGCGCGCCGCAGGAGGCGGCGCTGGCCGCGGCCTACACGGCGGTCACCGGGCCCGCGACGGCCGCCGTCCGGCTGCTCGGCCTCGACCCCGTCGCGGTCCACCGGCTCCTCGCCGACCTCGCCCCCGACCTGGAACGGGTCGCGGCCACCGCCGCCGCCCGCGTGCCGCCTCTCTCCGCTTCCGCGTCCCCGGGCCCCGGCTCCGGATCCGCCCCGGCCGCCCCTCCGTCGCCGGAACCCCCCGGCGACTCCCCGTGGGCGGGGCTGCCCGCCCATGCGGCACCCGCGCTCGACCTGCTCGCCGAACGGCACCTGCGCGCCGGACTACGGCTGTTCGTCTCCTGATCCCACTCATGAAAGGACGGTGACCCATGGGCGCCGATCACGACGACCACCACCACGCCCCGGACCCGCGCGGCAGGGCGCTGCGGCTGGGCATCGGCGGGCCCGTCGGCAGCGGCAAGACCGCGCTGACCGCCGCGCTGTGCCGCACTCTCGGCCCGACGCTGCGCCTGGCCGTGGTCACCAACGACATCTACACCACCGAGGACGCCGACTTCCTGCGGAAGGCGGGCGTGCTCGACCCGGAGCGGATCGCCGCCGTGCAGACCGGGTGCTGCCCGCACACCGCCATCCGCGACGACATCGCGGCCAACCTCGACGCGGTGGAGACCCTGGAGGAGCGCTTCGGCCCGCTCGACCTGGTGATCGTGGAGAGCGGCGGCGACAACCTCACCGCGACGTTCAGCCGGGGACTGGCCGACCGGCAGATCTTCGTGCTGGACGTCTCCGGCGGCGACAAGGTCCCCCGCAAGGGCGGTCCCGGCGTCACCACGGCCGACCTGCTCGTGATCAACAAGACCGACCTGGCCCCCATGGTCGGCGCCGACCTCACGGTCATGTCCCGCGACGCGGCGGCCGTACGGGACGGCAGGCCCGTGCTTTTCACCTCGGTCAGGCAGGAGCCGGAGGCGCACGCGGTGGCCGAGTGGGTCATGGGGCTCATCCACGCGTGGACCTACGAGCACGCCCACGGCTCCACCGCCCCGGCCGCCACCTGAACGCGATGACGCCCGCCCGGCTCCCGGTCTCCCCACCGCCCGCCCCGCCCGCCGCGGATCCCGCCGTCCGCACCGCGTCACTCCCTCCCGGCCGTCCCCGGGCCGCTGACCCGGCGGCGCGGCGGCGGTCGATGACGGCGCGGGCGGTGCTCGCCACCGCGCCCGGGCCGGACGGCCGGACCGTGCTGGCCGTGATGCGCTCCGCCCCGCCGATCACGCTGCGCCGTACCGGACCGGGACGGGTCCACCTGGTCTCCACCGCCGCCGGGCCGCTCGGCGGCGACGACCTGGCGCTCGACATCGACGTGGCGCCCGGCACCTCGCTCGACGTCCTGTCCATCGCGAGCACCCTGGTCCTGCCCGGCTCCGGCACGGCCGAGTCGCTCATGACCGTCACCGCGCGGGTCGGCGCCGGGGCCTCGCTCCGGTTCGCCCCGGAGCCGACCGTGCTCGCGGCGGGCTGCCGGCACCGGATGGCGGTACGGCTGGAGCTGGCCGGCGACGCCCGGGTGTTCTGGCGCGAGGAGATCGTCTTCGGCCGTCACGGCGAGACCCCCGGGCGCTGTCACTCCCGCTTCGACGCCACGGTCGAGGGCCGCCCGCTGCTCCGGCAGGAGTTCACGGTGGGCGATCCGGCCGTCGACGCGAGCCCGGCCGTGTACGGCGGCGCCCGCTGCGTGGGCAGCACCCTGATCGCCGGGCCACCCGGAGCCGTCCCCGGGGACCTCCCGGACCGGGACCGGAACGACGGCCCGCCTCCGGATACCGCGCCCACCGGGAGCCTCCGGCCCGGCGAGGCGGTCATCGGGGACGGCTGGGCCATGCTGCCGCTGGCCGGACCGGGGATCCTGGTCTCAGCCCTCGCTCCGGACGCGGCCGGGCTCCGTCACCGCCTGGAGCGGGGCGAGGCGGCGGCGTTCCCGCACTGACCGGCCGCCCGGCGTCCGGCCGCCCGATTGAGCCGCGGGCCGTCGGGCGTCATCTCGACGACGAGCGGTAAAGCCAGCTGAGCCGCGGCTCGAACAGTCCCCTGAAGAGGGCCCTCGTCTGCGGGAGGCACAGGACGACCGACAGCGCGAAGCAGCCGCCCGCGATGGCGAGCACGCCCCACGGGCTGAACATCCACGGCTGGCTGAGCCAGCCCATCTCCTTGGCGACGAGCACCGGGACGCCGTGCAGCAGGTAGCAGTACAGCGTCCTGGTCCCCAGGCCGGAGAACCAGGTCTCGCGCCGCGGGACCAGGGCCAGGACCGCCGCGGACATGACCAGCGCGGCGACGAGCAGCCCGAGACGTACGGCGATGCCCGTCCACCAGGTCATGTCCAGGTGCTCGAAGTCGTGCCTGTAGTAGACCGGCCCCAGGTCGACCCGGGGCGCCACCACGATCGCCACCGCGGCGGCGCCCAGCAGCGCGCAGGCAGAGGCGATCTTGATCCAGGCGCGGTTGAGCAGTTCGAAGTGCCCGGGGGCGAGCAGCAGGCCGATCACGAAGAACGGCATGAGCCCGAAGAACCGGTCCAGGCTGAAGTCACCGGGCAGTTCGCAGAAGCCGGCGAGCACGTAGACGGCGACGGCGATCGGCAGCGGATGGCGGACGCGCTTCCACACCGGTATGGAGAGCCGCCACAGCAGCAGCGCCATCAGGTACCAGTTCAGCCAGGCCGGGTCCATGATGCTCAGGGACCACCCGTCCCCCAGCGCGGACCGCACGGCGGCGTAACCGGCCTCCACGATGACGTACGGCACCAGCAGGGTGTCGACGAGCTTGCTCGTCCTGGCGCCGGAGTCCCAGAACCTGCGCGACAGATATCCGCTGAGGATGACGAACAGCGGCATGTGGAACACGTAGACGAACAGGTACGCGGCCCGTGACGAGCCCGCGGCCAGTGTGGGTACCAGCGAGTGACCGGCCACCACCAGGCAGATCAGGACGAACTTGACGTTGTCCAGATACGGTTCGCGCTGCCGCCCGGCGGGCTGCGGCCGCTCCGTCCTCGGCGGGGCCACCGCCTGCGGAGCGTCGATCACAGATACGGCACTGTTCATGGGAACTACCCGGTCGTGTCGGAATCGCGTGCGAGCCGACGTTAACCGGGGCGCCTTGACAGCTACTTTCAGACACCGGACCGTCACGGATCCGGTGGTCCGAAAAGCGGCCGGCCCGGGTGCCCGGCCGTGCCGATCAGTCGTAGAAGCCGAGGCGGCGCAGCTGCTTGGGGTCGCGCTGCCAGTCCTTGGCGACGCTGATGCGCAGGTCGAGGTAGACCCGGGTGCCGAGCAGACCCTCGATCTGCTTGCGGGCGCGGCTGCCGACCTCCTTCAGGCGCGCGCCCTTGTGGCCGATCACGATGGCCTTCTGGGACGGGCGCTCGACGAACATGTGCGCGTAGATGTCGAGCAGGTCGTCGCGGCCCTCGCGGGGCATCATCTCGTCGACGACGACCGCGATCGAGTGCGGCAGCTCGTCGCGGACGCCCTCCAGGGCCGCCTCCCGGATCAGCTCGCCGACCAGGACCTGCTCGGGCTCGTCGGTGAGCTGCCCGCCCTCGTACAGCGGAGGGCTCTCGGGGAGCCGCGCGATCAGCTGGTCGGCCAGCACGTCGAGCTGCTCCCCGGACTGCGCGGAGACCGGGACGATCTCCGCGAACTCGGCCAGCCGGGAGACCGCGAGCAGCTGTTCGGCGATCTGCTCGCGGGTGGCCAGGTCGCACTTGGTGACCACGGCGATCACCGGGGTCTTCTTGACCGCCGCCAGCTTGTCGGCGATGAACCTGTCGCCCTTGCCGATGGGCTCGTTGGCCGGGACGCAGAACCCGATCACGTCGACCTCGGAGAGGGTGGACAGCACCAGGCTGTCCAGCCGCTCGCCGAGCAGCGTGCGGGGGCGGTGCAGGCCGGGCGTGTCCACGATGATGAGCTGGGCGTCCGGGCGGTGCACGATGCCGCGGATGACGCGCCGGGTGGTCTGCGGCTTGGACGAGGTGATCGCCACCTTGGTGCCGACCAACGCGTTCATCAGCGTGGATTTGCCGACGTTGGGCCGGCCGACGAAGCAGGCGAAACCCGCGTGGAAATCAGCAGCTGAGGAACTCACGCCGTCCATTGTCCCCGATGCCGGGCTCAACTCTGACGCAACGTGCCGTCCGGGCCGGCCACGAGCAGGGTCGAGGCGCCCATGTCGCGCACCACTGCGGCGTCCGCCTCGCCCGGCCCCTCGCCCGCCGTGACCAGCGCGGCCGCCTCGAGCGACCGGGCGCCGCTGGAGACGGCCATGGCGACCGCGACCTGCAGCGCCGACAGCGTCAGAGAGGGCAGGGCCACGTTGGTCGAGGCGTAGGTCCGGCCGGTCTCGTCGCGTACGGCGGCGCCCTCGGCGGCGCCGTTGCGGGCGCGGGCCGAGCGGGCAAGAACAATGATCTTGTTGTCCTCGGGGTCGAGGGTCGTCTCACTCACGGCACAAGCGTATTCAGCCCCCGCGCGTCCCCGCGCACCGGCCGGAAAACGCCGAAGGTGCCCCCGCCCGGTCGTACCGGACGGGAGCACCTTCGAGCGGGCGGGATGCGGCCGGCCAGCAGGCCGCATCCGTCCTTCCCCCGGAAGAGGCCTCCGCGCCGCGAACCCCTCCCGGCGCTCGGACCTCTCCCCGGCTCCCACGTCACCGGGAGCCACGGGAGAAGCTTCACGCGGGCTGCTTGCAGATCGCTTGCGGGGCGCTTGACCGGCCGCGCCCTCTTCCGGTTTCCACGGCGCCTCTTCCGGTTTCCACGGCGTACGGGGCCCGCGGCGGCCGTACGGGCCCGATGGAAGATCAGTCGTGGTCGGCGGAGGGAGAGTCGCCGTTCTCGCCGAGGACGACTTTGCGCCGGACCAGGACCGTGCCGATCCGGTTGCGCCGTCCCTCCAGGCTCTCCGCCGTCAGGCTCAGGCCCTCCACCACGGCCTCGGAGCCCGCGATCGGCACGCGGCCCAGCGCGTGCGCCAGCAGGCCGCCGACCGTCTCCACGTCGTCCACGTCCAGCTCGACGCCGAACATGTCCTCCAGTTCCCCCACGGGCAGCCGGGCCGTCACCCGGACCGCCCCGTCCTCCAGCGGCTCCACGCGGGGGGCCTCCTGGTCGTATTCGTCGGTGATCTCACCGACGATCTCCTCCAGGACGTCCTCGATGGTGACCAGGCCGGCCGTCCCGCCGTACTCGTCGATGACGATGGCCTGGTGGATCTGGCGGGCCTGCATCTCGCGCAGGAGCTGGTCGATGGGCTTGCTCTCGGGCACGTAGGTGGCCGGGCGCATGATCGACTCGACCGGCTCGACCCGGCCGTCGTCCCCGGTGTCCTGCACCCTGCGCACGACGTCCTTGAGGTAGACGATGCCTATGACGTCGTCCTCGTTCTCGCCCACCACGGGGATGCGGGAGAAACCGCTGCGCAGCGCGAGCGACAGGGCCTGGTTCAGCGTCTTGCCGCGCTCGATGAACACCATGTCGGTGCGGGGCACCATCACCTCGCGCACGATGGTGTCGCCGAGCTCGAAGACGGAGTGGATCATCTCCCGCTCGTCCGGCTCGATGACCCGGCGCTCCTCGGCCAGGTCGACCAGGTCGCGCAGCTCGGCCTCGGAGGTGAACGGCCCCTCCCGGAAGCCCTTGCCCGGGGTCAGCGCGTTGCCCAGCAGGATGAGCAGCGTGGGCAGCGGGCCGAAGATCCGCGTGAGGCCGTACACCAGGGGGGACGCGGCCAGCGCGATCGGCTCGGCGTGCTGGCGGCCCAGCGTCCGCGGGGAGACGCCGACGATCACATAGCTGATCACGACCATGACCGCCGCCGCGGCGGCGTAGGCCCAGCCCTGGTCGCCCAGCCAGTCGATGAACAGCAGCGTGGCGATCACCGTGGCGACCAGCTCGCAGGTCAGCCGGAGCAGGAGCAGCAGGTTCAGATAGCGCGGCGGGTCGGCGACGATCGCCTGCAGGCGCTCGGCCCCCCGCCGCCCCTCACGGACGAACTCCTCCGCGCGCACCCGGGAGATGCGCGTCAGCGCGGTCTCCGCGCTGGCGATCAGGCCGCCGACCACGACGAGGACGACGGCCGAGAACAACCACCCGTTGGCGAAGTTCACCGCTGGGGGCGCACCTCCCGCCACGCTTCGAGAAGCTCGCCCTGCAGCCCGAACATCTCCTTGTGCTCCTCGGGCTCGGCGTGGTCGTAGCCCAGCAGGTGGAGGATGCCGTGCGTGCACAGCAGCTCCAGCTCCGCCTCGGTGCCGTGCCCGGCCTCGGCGCCCTGCTTGGCGGCCACCTGCGGGCAGAGCACCACGTCGCCCAGGAGGGCCGGGTCGGCCGGGGCGTCGCCCTCCTGCCGCGCGCCGGCGCCGTGCCCGGGACGCAGCTCGTCCATCGGGAAGGCGAGCACGTCCGTCGGGCCGGGCTCGCCCATCCACCGCTCGTGCAGGTCGGACATGGCCTCCTCGTCGACGACGAGGATCGACAGCTCCGCCAGCGGGTTGATGCCCATCCGTTCCAGCACGTGTCCCGCCAGCTCGACGAGGAGCTCCTCGTCGACCTCGACGCCGGACTCGTTGTTGACCTCGATGCTCATGACCGTCCCCGATGGCGCTTGTCCGCGCCCTTGATCACCTGCGGCGGGCTCTGCCGCACGGTCTCGTCGTAGCGTCCGTAGGCGTCGACGATGTCGCTCACCAGCTTGTGCCGTACCACGTCGGCGCTGGTCAGCCTGCAGAAGTGGATGTCGGGGATGCCGTCCAGGATGTCCTGGACGACCCGCAGGCCGCTCTGCACGCCGCCCGGCAGGTCGACCTGGGTGACGTCGCCGGTCACGACGATCTTCGAGTTGAAGCCCAGCCGGGTCAGGAACATCTTCATCTGCTCGGGCGAGGTGTTCTGCGCCTCGTCGAGGATGATGTAGGCGTCGTTGAGCGTACGGCCGCGCATGTAGGCCAGCGGGGCGACCTCGATCGTGCCCGCGGCCATCAGCCGGGGGATCGAGTCGGGGTCGATCATGTCGTGCAGCGCGTCGTAGAGCGGGCGCAGGTAGGGATCGATCTTCTCGTACAGCGTGCCGGGCAGAAAGCCCAGGCGCTCGCCCGCCTCGACCGCGGGGCGGGTGAGGATGATCCGGTTGACCTTCTTCTCCTGCAGGGCCCGCACGGCCTTGGCCATCGCCAGATAGGTCTTGCCGGTGCCGGCGGGACCGATGCCGAAGACGATGGTGTGCTTGTCGATCGCGTCGACGTAGCGCTTCTGGTTCACGGTCTTCGGCCGGATGGTGCGGCCGCGGGAGGAGATGATGTCGAGGGAGAGCACCTCGGCGGGACGGTCGGAGGTCATCCGCAGCATGGCGATGCTGCGCTCCACCGCGTCCGTCGTCAGCTCGGCCCCTCCGCTGACCAGCTCGGTCAGCTCCTCGAAGAGGCGCACCACGATGCTGCTCTCCTCGGGGCTGCCGGTGATGGTGATCTCGTTGCCCCGGACGTGGATGTCGGCGCGGAAGGCGCCCTCGATGACCCGCAGCAGCTCGTCGCGCGAGCCAAGAAGGCTGACCATCGAGTGGTCGTCCGGGATCACCACCTTCGCCTGAGTCCGGCTCGGACCCTTCGACCGCGTCTGTGGTGTTCTGCTGGAATCGTTTGGCTCGGACATGGGCGGGCCTCTAGCGGCCTGTTCGCCTCCAGACTTCGACGAGTGAACCCGTAAGTGCACTGCGGAGCACTTTCTCCGCCATCGTATCTATGATCGAGGGGATCGCGCCCAATCGTTTTTACCCGGGCGGCCAGGTCAGACCACGTCCGCCGAGAACGTGTCCGTGCACGTGGAAGACCGTCTGGCCCGCCTCGGGCCCGGTGTTGAAGACCAGGCGATAGCCGGAGCCGGCGACGCCCTCCTGCTCGGCGACCGCGTGCGCCGCCTTGATGACCTCGTCTGCCAGTCCGTGGTCGGCGGCCGCGAGCGCGGCGGCGTCGCGATAGTGGTCCTTGGGGATGACCAGCACGTGGGTCGGCGCCTTGGGGTCGATGTCCCGGAAGGCCAGCGTCCGCTCGGTCTCGTGGACGACGTCCGCGGGAATCTCCTTGGCCACGATTCTGCAGAACAGGCAGTCGGCTTCGCTTACCATGGGTGCACCCTATCCCGGCGGGCGTTGCCAATCGGTGATGGTCCCTCTGCGGTAAAGAGAGATCTGCATGGATAGGGTGTGTGTGCGAAACTTGCGTCGGCAGACAATTGCGAGTTTGCCCAAAAGTCCGCCTGGCGAGGACACGACTGGGTCATGCCCCCTAATGAACCGGAAGAGCGTAAACCCTCTGGGAAGGCTGAGCGTCCCATTGATGTGACCACCGAGACCCTCGTGGCCGACAGGTCGCTCGGGGCGGTGCCCGTCGGGTGGGATGCCGACATGGCCGTTACCGCGCTCTACAGCGCTCACTATCGGTCTCTCGTGCGCCTCGCCGTGTTACTCGTCCGCGACATGGCAACCGCGGAGGAGGTCGTACAGGACGCGTTCGTCGCCATCCACGGCGCCTGGCGCAGACTGCGCGATCCCGACAAGGCACTTGCCTACCTGCGTCAGTCGGTCGTCAACCGATCGCGCTCCGTGCTGCGGCACCGCGCGGTCGTCGAGAAATACGCCCCCAAGGGCCTGCCCGACGCACCGAGCGCCGAGAACGGCGCGATCGGTGAGCTGGAGAGGTCCGCCGTCATCGAGGCTCTGCGCGGGTTGCCGGCGCGCCAGCGCGAGGCGCTGGTGCTGCGTTACTACGGAGACCTGTCCGAAGCGCAGATCGCCCACGCGATGGGCATCAGCAAGGGCGCGGTCAAGAGTCACACGGCTCGCGGCATGGCCGCCCTACGAACCATTCTGGAGCAACTGTCATGACCGACTCCCCCGACGAGTACGGCGAGCTGCTCCGCCGTGCGCTCAGCGCGGAGGCAGACTCGGTCGTTCCCTCCCCGGACGGACTGGAGATCATCCGCGCCCGCATAGAACGACGCGGGCTCCGCGGGCTCATGTGGTGGCGCGCCGGAGCCTCAGTCGCGGGAGCGGTGCTCGTGGCCGCCACCGTCGTCATGGTGGTCCCCGAGCTCCGCCAGCAGGTCACCCAGCAGATCACCTCCGCCGGTGACGTGCAGCCGGCCACGACGACCCCTCCGGAGCTGCTGGCCACCTCCCGGCCTCCGTCGAAGGACGGCAAGGTCGCCCCGCCCGCCACCAGGCCCGGCACGCCCGAGCCTCCGATGCCCACCAAGGGCAGGACACCCGCGCCGAGTTCGGTCCCGCAGCCGACCCCGACGCCCACCGCCCCGACCTCCACCCCGTGCCCGACCACCCCCGCCGACGACACGCTGGTCGAGTCGGAGGAGCAGCGCGAGGAGTGCGAGAAGACGGCGACGCCGACCCCGACGCCGTCGGAGGCCGAGCCGACCCCGGACGTCCCCTGCCCGGTCGAGGAGTGCCCGCCGCCGGACGACACCCTGCCGCCGCTCCCGACGGAGGCGGGCACCCCGGCCCCCATCAACAACTGAGACGACCGGCCGGTCCCCGTCCCGGGCGGGGTCCGGCCGTCTGTCGTCCGCCGTACCCGTCCGCGGTCCCCGCCGGCGGCCGGCACCGGTTCGCAGGCTCGGGTGCCCGTTCTCAGCCGCGGCCGGTGGGGGCCTGCATGACGCTCACCGGCGGCCGGTGCGGGCCCGCGGGACGTTCACCAGCGGCCGGTGCGGGCCTGGAGCACCGCCGCCGCGGCGACTCCGGCCGTCGAGGTCCGCAGGACCGTCGGCCCGAGCAGCGCCGGTACGGCCTTCGCCTCCCGGAAGGCGGCCAGCTCCTCCCCGGAGATCCCGCCCTCGGGGCCGACGACCACGACGATGTCGCCCTCGCCGGGAAGCTCCAGCCCGGACAGCGGCGCGTCGGCCTCCTCGTGCAGCACGACCCCCAGGGCCGCGGCCGACAGCAGCGCGGCGACCCCGGCCGTGTCCGCCAGTTCGCTCACCTCGGGCAAGTGGAAGCGGCGTGACTGCTTGCCCGCCTCCCGCGCCGTGGAGCGCCAGCGGGCCAGCGCCTTGGCGGCCCGCTCGCCCTTCCACTGGGTGACGCACCGGGCGGCGGCCCAGGGCACGATGACGTCGACCCCGGCCTCGGTCATCATCTCCACGGCCAGCTCGCCCCGGTCGCCCTTGGGCAGCCCCTGCACCACGACCAGGCGCGGCCGGGGCGCGGGCACCTCGTGGCGGCTCAGCACCTCCACCCGGAGGCTGTCCTTGCCGGCCTCCAGGACCACGCACTCGGCCACGGTCCCGGCGCCGTCGGTCAGGTCGAGCCGCTCGCCGGTGCGCAGGCGCCGTACGGCCGCCGCGTGACGGCCCTCGGGGCCGCCGAAGGTGAAGCGCGCCCGGGCCAGGTCGGCCGGGTCGGCCAGGAAGACGGGGACCGTCATCGGCCGTTGAAGGCGTCCCGCAGGCGGGAGAAGAAGCCCTGCTGACCGGGGGCGAACTTGCCGGGCGGGCGCTCCTCGCCGCGCAGCTTGGCCAGCTCGCGCAGCAGTTCCTCCTGGGCCGGGTCGAGGCGGGTCGGCGTCTCCACGTTGATGTGGATGAGCAGGTCGCCCCGGCCGGTCTCGTTGAGGCGCTGGACGCCGCGGCCGTACAGCGGGATGGTCTGGCCGGACTGCGAGCCCGGCCGCACGTCGAGCTCCTCGACGCCGTCGAGCGTCTCCACGGTCAGCACGGTGCCCAGCGCGGCCGCGGTCATCGGGATCTGCACGGTGCAGTGCAGGTCGTCGCCGCGCCGCTCGAAGATCTCGTGCGGACGCTCGACGATCTCCAGGAACAGGTCGCCGGGCGGGCCTCCGCCGGGGCCGACCTCGCCCTCGCCGGCGAGCTGGATGTGGGTGCCGTCCTCCACACCGGCCGGGATGCGCACCTTGATGGTGCGCCGGGTGCGGACCCGGCCGTCGCCGGAGCACTCCTGGCAGGGGTGGCGGATGATCGAGCCGAAGCCGCCGCACTGGGGGCACGGCCGGGAGGTCATGACCTGCCCCAGGAACGAGCGGGTGACCTGGGAGACCTCGCCGCGGCCGTGGCACATGTCGCAGGTGTCGGGGTGGGTGCCCGGGGCGGCCCCGGAGCCGGTGCAGACGTCGCAGACCACGGCGGTGTCCACGACCAGCTCGCGCGTGGTGCCGAAGGCCGCCTCCCGCAGGTCGAGGTCGACCCGGATGGTGGCGTTGCGGCCCCGGCGGGCCCGGGTGCGCGGGCCCCGCCCGCCCCCGGCGCCGGCCGCGCCGAAGAAGGCGTCCATGATGTCGCTGAACGGGAAGCCCGCGCCGAAGCCCCCGGCCCCCGCGCCGGCGCCCGCGGCGAACGGGTCGGCGCCCATGTCGTACATCTGGCGCTTGCCGGCGTCCGACAGCACCTCGTAGGCCTGAGTGATCTCCTTGAACCGCTCCTGGGTCTCAGGATCGGGGTTCACGTCGGGGTGCAACTCCCGCGCCAGGCGGCGGTAGGCCTTCTTGATCTCTTCCGCACTGGCGTCACGGCGCACCCCGAGGGTGCCGTAGTAGTCGCTCTTAGCCACTTAGATGCCCTCTTAGGATGCAGCCAGGATCTGGCTGACGTAGCGTGCCACCGCGCGCACCGCGCCCATCGTGACCGGGTAGTCCATTCGTGTCGGCCCGAGCACACCGAGCCGGGCCAGTTGTTTGTCCCCTGAACCGTATCCCGCGGCCACGATCGAGGTGCCCTGCAGGCCGGTGTAGGGGTTCTCCGAACCGATCCGCACGGTCAGCGCGGACAGGTCGGAGGTCTCTCCGAGCAGGCGCATGAGCACGACCTGCTCCTCCAGGGCCTCCAGCACCTCGCGGAGCCCGACGCTGAAGTCGGCTCCCGCGAGGTTGGCGGTCCCGGCAAAAACGATCTTCTCGTCCTGACGCTCCACCAGGCTCTCCAGCAGCACCGACAGGACGGTGGCCGCCAGCGGCCGGTCCTCGACCGGGAGCCGCTCCGGCAGGTCGGCGACCAGGTCCGGGACGCTGCCGAGCCCGCGGCCGTCCAGGCAGGCGTTGAGCGTGGCGCGCAGGTGGGCGACGCGGCCCTCGTCGACGACCTCGGGCAGCTCGACCACGCGCTGCTCGACGCGGCCGGTGTTGGTGATGAGCACGAACATCAGCCGGCGCTCGGTCAGCGGGACGAGCTCGACGTGCCGGACCGTGGAGCTGGTCAGCGTGGGGTACTGCACCACGGCGACCTGGCGGGTGAGCTGGGCCAGCAGCCGGACGGTCCGCGTCACCACGTCGTCGATGTCGACCGCGCCGGCCAGGAACGACTCGATGGCCCGGCGCTCGGCGCCCGACAGCGGCTTGACCTGCGACAGGCGGTCGACGAACAGCCGGTAGCCCTTGTCCGTGGGCACCCGGCCCGCGCTGGTGTGCGGCTGGGCGATGTAACCCTGCTCCTCCAGCACCGCCATGTCGTTGCGGATCGTCGCCGGGGACACCCCGAGGTTGTGGCGCTCGGCGAGCGCCTTGGAGCCCACCGGCTCGTTGGTGGAGACGTAGTCCTCCACGATGGCACGAAGCACCGCGAGCTTTCGGTCGTCGACCACCGTGCTCACCTCCCCGCCGACCCTGCGACCACACGAAGGGAAAACATCAGATCTGGCACTCTGTGTTCCCGAGTGCCAAGTGTACGGCTCCCGCCCGCAGGGTGCGATAACACGGTCGGGAAGGATCCAAGTGACCGTTAAGCGAACTGCTATCGACAGACAAGTCGCGGAATGCACACTTGGCCACATGTCACACAATTTCGGACCCCCCTCGGGCGGCGCCGGCTACGGCGCCCCCCAGCAGCCCCACGGCCAGCAGTACGGCAACCAGCCGTACGGAGGCCAGCAGTACGGCCAGCAGCAGCAGTACGGCCAGCAGGCCGGCGTCCCCTCCTACGGTTACGCGCCTCCCGGCGCCGCCCCTCAGGGCCCCCAGGGCCCCCAGAAGGTGAAGCCGAGCGTCGGCTGGATCGTCGGCGCCTGGATCGTCGCGGTGCTCGCCATCGTCGGCGGCGTCGCCGGTTCCGTCGGCAGCGTCTTCAACACGGTCACCGACGCGGCCCCGAGCTCCTCGGTCGGCCCCGGCGAGGTCCTGACGGTGAAGATCGACCCGGCCGACGCCTCGGACAAGCCGGCCATCTACGTCTCCGCGACCCAGGCCGTCCGCTTCGAGTGCGCCTTCCAGGAGGGCGGCCCGCAGGGCCAGCTCGCCCAGCCGAGCGTGCAGACGACCGTCACCGGCACCGACGGGGTCCCGTGGGAGCTGGGCCTGCGGGTCGGCGCCTCGCAGGCCGGCGAGTACAAGATCGTCTGCTCTCTCCCCGAGGGCGGCGACGCCCGCTTCGGCGTGGGCCAGGAGCTGGCCGCCGGCCAGTTCGCGGGCGGGATCGTCCTGTTGGTCGTGGTTCCCCTGGCGGGCTTCCTGCTGGCCGTCGTCGTGACGATCGTCGTGCTGGTCAAGCGGAGCCGCGCCCGCAAGCGCCTGGCGGCCGCCGGTGCGTGGGGCGGACCCTACGGCGGCTGACCGCCCCGTTTGCTACCGTCCAACTGATCTCTGGCGAGGAAGGACGGACGGTCGTTGATGTACGAGCGTGACGTGCTGGCGGGAAACTGGCGGCGGCCTCTCAAGGGCACGATCCCCCAGGTTCCCGCGGAGCTCGACCTGGTCGTGGAGGACGCCTCTGGCGGCTTCTGCGGAGCCGTGGTCGCCTGCGACAAGGAGGCCGTCACGCTGGAGGACCGCTTCGGGCGGCGGCGGGTGTTCCCGCTCGAGCCCGCCGCGTTCCTCCTGGAGGGCAAGGTGGTGACCCTGGTACGGCCCGCCTCCCCCCTGAAGGGGCCCAGGCGCAGCGCCTCCGGCTCCATCGCGGTGGAGGGACTGCGGGCCAGGGTGGCCAGGGAGAGCCGGATCTACGTGGAGGGCGTGCACGACGCGGCCCTCGTGGAGAAGATCTGGGGCCACGACCTGCGGGTCGAGGGCGTGGTCGTGGAGTACCTCGAAGGCGTCGACCACCTGCCCGAGATCGTCGAGGAGTTCGCGCCCGGCCCCGGGCGCCGCCTGGGAGTCCTCGTCGACCACCTGGTCGACGGCTCCAAGGAGAGCAGGATCGCCGCGCGGGTCTCCTCCCCGCACGTGCTGGTGGTCGGCCATCCGTTCGTGGACATCTGGCAGGCGGTCAAACCGCCGGTGCTGGGGATCCCCGCCTGGCCGTCCGTGCCGCGCGGCGTGCCCTGGAAGGAAGGGGTCGTCTCCGCCCTGGGGTGGAGGCTGGATCCCGCCGAGGCCTGGCAGCGCATCCTCGGCTCGGTCAGGACATATGCTGACCTGGAGCCGGAGTTGCTCGGCCCGGTCGAGGAGCTGATCGATTTTGTCACCGCCCCCGATCAGGACGACTGATCCGGCGGGCCACCAGCAGGGGTCCGAACGCACCGCGCGCCCGCGGACCCCGGACCGAGGCGAGGAGGCGGCATGAGCGACAACCCCGAGGGGACGTGGCCCGCGAACGACGACCGGACCCGTCCCACCGACCGGCCGGACGACACCCGTCCGGGTCAGGCCGGTTCCTGGTCGGGCCACAACGACCCGCCGCCCGCCCCGCCGTACTCCCACGACGGCCGGCCGGGGCAGCAGGGTCCCTACGGCGCGGGGACCGGCGGTCACCAGAGCCCGTACGGCATGGGCCCCCAGAACGGCTACGGGAACCAGAGCGGTTACGGAAGCCAGAGCGGTTACGGAAGCCAGAGCGGTTACGGAAACCAGAGCGGTTACGGAAACCAGGGAGGCTACGGCAGTCCGTACGAGGGCGGCCACCAGAGCCCCTACGGCGCGAGCCCCTACCAGAACCCGTCGGCCCCGTACTACCAGCAGGGCGGCCACGCCCCCGGTCCCTACGACCCGTACGGCCCGCCCGGGGCGTACAACCCCTACGGCCCGCCCGGGGTGCCCGGCCCGCGTCCGGGCAGCGACGACACCACCATGGCCATGCTCTCCCACCTGCTGGGCCTGCTGACCGGGTTCATCGGCCCGCTGGTGATCTATCTGGTCAAGAGGGACCAGTCGCGCTACGTGCGCGAGCAGGCGGCCGAGGCGCTCAACTTCCAGCTCACCCTGTTCGTCGCCTATGTCATCGCCATGGTGCTGGCGTTCGTGTTCATCGGCTTCCTGCTGTTCCCGGTCATCTGGATCGGGTCGCTGATCTTCATGGTCATGGCCGCCGTCGCGGCCAACCGCGGCGAGCACTATCGCTATCCGATGAACATCCGCTTCGTCAGCTGAGCCGCGCGCCGGAACCCCGGCCGGTCAGCTGACGAGGTCGCGCACCAGGCCGTCGGCCAGCAGGCGGCCGCGCAGAGTGAGCACCGCGCGGCCGCGCTTGAACGCCTCCACCTCCAGCAGGCCGTCGGCCAGCGCCCGGGCGGCCACCACCGGCCGTCCGATCTCCGCCACCGGGAACCCGTCGGACAGCCGCAGCTCCAGCATGACCCGCTCCACCGCGCGGTCCTGCGGCGTCAGCACCTCGCGCGCGTGCGCCGGGGAGACCCCCTGGGCCAGGCGCTGGGCGTAGGCCGCCGGGTGCTTGACGTTCCACCACCGGGTCCCGCCGACGTGGCTGTGCGCGCCGGGGCCGACGCCCCACCAGTCGCCGCCGGTCCAGTAGAGCATGTTGTGGCGGCAGCGGCTCTTGTCGGAGACCGCCCAGTTGGAGACCTCGTACCAGCCGAAACCCGCCTCGGCGAGCATGGAGTCGGCGATGAGATAGCGGTCGGCCGCCACGTCGTCGTCGGGCATCGGCAGCTCGCCCCGGCGGATGCGGGCGGCCAGCCGGGTGCCCTCCTCCACGATCAGCGAGTACGCCGACACATGGTCGGGACCGGCCTCGACGGCCGCCGCGAGCGAGGCCCGCCAGTCGTCGTCGCTCTCGCCGGGGGTGCTGTAGATCAGGTCCAGGTTGACGTGCTCGAACCCCGCCTGCCTGGCCTCCTGTACGGCCTGCGCCGCGCGGCCCGGCGTGTGGTGCCGCTCCAGCACCTTCAGCACGTGCTGGCGGGCGCTCTGCATGCCGAAGCTCATCCGGGTGAACCCGCCGCGCCGCAGCTCCTCCAGGCCGGCCGGGTCGACGGACTCGGGGTTGGCCTCGGTGGTGACCTCGGCGCCGGGGGCCAGGCCGAACTCCCCGTCGATCGCCTCCAGGATCCGCACCAGGTCCCGGGCGGGCAGCAGGGTCGGGGTGCCTCCGCCGAAGAACACCGTCTCGACCTGCGGCGCGGCGTCGCCGAGGAGGGCGCGCGCACGCCTGACCTCCGTCACGGCCGTGGCGGCGTAGTCCGCGTGCGAGGCGCCGGGGCCCAGCTCGGAGGCGGTGTAGGTGTTGAAGTCGCAGTAACCGCAGCGGGTCACGCAGAAGGGCACGTGGACGTAGAAGCCGAACGGCCGTTCCCCGAGGCCTTCGAGCGCGCTCTCGGGGAGCTCGCCCGAGGCGGGCGCGGGGTCGCCGTCGGGAAGTGTGGATGGCACGGCATCCAGTCTGCCGTCCCCGGCACGGTGCCCGATACCGCCATGCAGCACATCGCCGCGGGACCGTTGACGGGCAGATCGCACCGGCCTACGATCCGTGAAAACTTAAAGGAAAGTTTCCTATAAGTTATCCCCCCGAACGTGTGGAGAATCCCGTGAAGCGATTCCTCCGGCCGATGGTCGCGGCGGTCCTCGCCACCGGCCTCGCCGCCGCGGCCGCCCCGGCCACCGCCCACGCCGAGGCCCAGACCGGCCACGGCGACCGCTACAAGCGGGTCGGATACTTCATCCAGTGGGGCATCTACGGCCGCCAGTTCTTCGTCAAGGACGTCGACACCAGCGGCGCCGCCGCCAAGCTGACCCACATCAACTACGCCTTCAGCAACGTCAGCCAGGACGGTTCCTGCGTGTCCGCCGACCCCTGGGCCGACTGGCAGACGCCCATGGACGCCGCGCACAGCGTGGACGGCGTGGCCGACACCGCCGAGCAGCCGCTCAAGGGCAACCTGAACCAGCTCAAGGAGCTGAAGGCCAAGCACCCCGGCCTCAAGGTGCTGATCTCGCTCGGCGGGTGGACCGGCTCGAAGTACTTCTCCGACGCCGTCCTCACCCCCGAGAGCCGCAGCAAGCTGGCCGCCTCCTGCATCGACCTCTGGCTCAAGGGCAACCTGCCCGACCTGCCGGCCGGGACCGGCGCGGGCGTCTTCGACGGCATCGACCTCGACTGGGAGTGGCCCGGCTCCGCGGGCAACGACGGCAACGTGATCCGGCCCGAGGACAAGCAGAACTTCACGCTGTTCCTCGCCGAGCTCCGCCACCAGATGAACGAGTACGACCGCAAGAGCGAGATCACCGCCTACATCCCCGCCTCGGCGGCGAAGATCGACGCCGGCTTCGACGTCCGCGCGGTCTTCAAGAACCTGACCTTCGGCAACATCCAGGGCTACGACCTGCAGGGCTCGTGGGAGAAGGTCACCGGTCACAACGGCAACCTGTTCACCGACCCGAAGGACCCGCACGAGTTCACCTACAGCGTGGACCAGACCGTCCGCGACTACCTCAAGCGCGGCGCCCCGGCCAGGAAGATCGTGGTCGGCGTGCCCGCCTACGGCCAGGGCTGGACGGGCGTGACCGGCGGCAGGAACGGCCTGTACGGCACCAGCACCGGCCCCGCCCAGGGCAAGTGGGCCGCCGGCACCGAGGACTACAAGGACCTGGTGAACAAGCCGGGCAAGCGCTACCGCGACCTGCGCACCGGCACCACGTGGCTCTATGACGGCAACGAGTTCTGGTCCTACGACGACCCGGCGACCGTCACCCAGAAGGCGGCCTACATCCGCCTGAAGGGCCTGGGCGGCTCCATGATGTGGTCGCTCGACCAGGACGACGCCAAGGGCTCGCTCACCTCGGCGCTCTACCGCGTCCTGCGCTGACGCGACGGGGTCGCCCGGTTCCACGACGAAGGCCCGGTACGGCGCGCGCCGTACCGGGCCTGACGTGTTCGCGGCGGCCGTCTCTCCGCCCCGTCTGCTCCGCCTCGTCTGCTCCGCCTCGTCTGCTCCGCCCCGTTTACTTCTTCGCCTTGTCCGTGGAGGACTCGGTGGACAGCGCGGCGACGAAGGCCTCCTGGGGGACCTCCACCCGGCCGACCATCTTCATCCGCTTCTTGCCCTCCTTCTGCTTCTCCAGCAGCTTGCGCTTACGGGAGATGTCACCGCCGTAGCACTTGGCCAGGACGTCCTTGCGGATGGCGCGGATGTTCTCGCGGGCGATGACCCGGGCGCCGATGGCGGCCTGGATCGGCACCTCGAACTGCTGCCTGGGGATCAGCTCGCGGAGCTTCTTGGCCATCTCGACGCCGTAGCCGTACGCCTTGTCCTTGTGCACGATGGCGCTGAAGGCGTCGACCGCCTCGCCCTGGAGCAGGATGTCGACCTTGACCAGGTCGGCCTCCTGCTCCCCGAAGGGCTCGTAGTCGAGCGAGGCGTAGCCGCGCGTGCGGGACTTGAGCTGGTCGAAGAAGTCGAAGATGATCTCGCCGAGCGGCATGGTGTAGCGGATCTCGACGCGGTCCTCCGACAGGTAGTCCATGCCCTGCAGGTTGCCGCGGCGGTTCTGGCACAGTTCCATGATCGCGCCGATGAACTCCGACGGGACCAGCACGGTCGCCTTCGTCACCGGCTCGAAGACCTTGTCCACCTTGCCGGTGGGGAACTCCGAGGGGTTGGTGACGGTGACCTCCTTGCCGTCCTCCATGATGACCCGGTAGACCACGTTCGGCGCGGTGGAGATCAGCGAGAGGTTGAACTCGCGCTCCAGGCGCTCGCGGACGATCTCCATGTGGAGCAGGCCGAGGAAGCCGCAGCGGAAGCCGAAGCCCAGGGCCGCGGAGGTCTCCGGCTCGTAGACCAGGGCGGCGTCGTTGAGCTGGAGCTTGTCCAGAGCCTCGCGGAGCTCGGGGTAGTCGTCGCCGTCGACGGGGTACAGGCCGGAGAAGACCATCGGCTTGGGGTGCTCGTAGCCGCCCAGCGGCTCGGTGGCCGAGCGCGCGACGGAGGTGACGGTGTCACCGACCCGCGACTGGCGCACGTCCTTCACGCCGGTGATCAGGTAACCCACCTCGCCGACGCCGAGGCCCTTGTCGGCGATCTTCGGCTCCGGCGAGATGACGCCGATCTCCAGCGTCTCGTGGGCCGCGCCGGTGGACATCATCAGGATGCGCTCGCGCTTGCCCAGGTGGCCGTCCATGACCCGGACGTAGGTGATCACACCTCGGTAGGTGTCGTAGACCGAGTCGAAGATCAGCGCGCGGGCGGGGGCCTCGGCCTGGCCGACCGGGGCCGGGATGTTCGCGACCACGTGGTCCAGCAGCTCGCGGACGCCGACGCCGGTCTTGCCGGAGACCTTCAGCACGTCCTCGGGCTCGCAGCCGATGAGGTGGGCGAGCTCGGCGGCGTACTTCTCCGGCTGGGCGGCGGGCAGGTCGATCTTGTTGAGCACCGGGATGATCGTCAGATCGGCGTTCATCGCCAGATAGAGGTTGGCCAGGGTCTGCGCCTCGATGCCCTGGGCCGCGTCGACCAGCAGGATCGCGCCCTCACACGCCTGGAGCGACCGGGAGACCTCGTAGGTGAAGTCGACGTGCCCGGGGGTGTCGATCATGTTGAGCACGTAGTCGGTCTCGCCGACCTTCCACGGCAGCCGGACCGCCTGCGACTTGATCGTGATGCCGCGTTCGCGCTCGATGTCCATGCGGTCGAGGTACTGGGCACGCATGGAACGGTCGTCGACCACGCCGGTGATCTGCAGCATGCGGTCGGCAAGCGTGGACTTGCCGTGGTCGATGTGCGCGATGATGCAGAAATTGCGGATCACCGCGGGATCGGTCTGGCCAGGCTGAATGCGCACCGGTGTCCGTTTCGACGGGATTGACGTGATCAGGAGCTGGTAAATCCAGCCGTCTTCCTAGCAAGTTTACCGAGAGGGCCGATGTCCTCATCCCGGCGGGGAAACCGGAAGGGGTGGCATCCCCGCGGACGGCGGCCCCGGAGCGACGTTGACAAAGCGCTCGGATCCCGGTGAATCATGTCCGGATGACGAAGAGGATCACGGTCCGGCGCGCCCTGCGAGGAGTCGCGGGGGTGGTGGCCGCACTCCTCGCGATCCCCGCGATGACCGCCGCCTTCTTCCTGCTGGAGTTCACCGGGACGCCCGGACCCCGGACCGGGAGCACCGGCCACGACGCGATGTGGCTGGGCCACGCCTGGGTGGACGGCCGCAAGACCGAGGCCGACGTGAAGGCGATGGCCGTACGGCTGCGCGGGACCGGGATCAGGGACGTCTACGTCCATGCCGGCCCGTTCGAGTTCAGCGGGAGGCTCCGCCCGGAGAAGTATCCCAACGCCAGAGACTTCCTGAAGTGGTGGAAGGCCGAGCTGCCGCAGGTCCGCGTCTCCGCCTGGCTGGGCCAGAAGGTCGACCACGGCCTCGACCTCGGCGACCCCGCCTCCCGGCGGCGCGTGCTCGACGGCGTGCGGGACATCATGGCCGCCGGGTTCGACGGCGTGCACTACAACTTCGAGCCGATCACCAGTGGCGACCCGGGTTTCCTCGACCTGCTGGACCGGACCCGCCCGCTCGTCGGCGACGGCCCGCTGTCGAGCTCGACCCCGCAGATCGAGCCGCTGCCCTTCATGCGCCCGGCCGCCCGGCTCGCCGCCGGCCACGACAAGTACTGGCTGCGCGACTACTTCCGCGAGGTCGTCGCCCGCACCGACCAGGTCGCGATCATGACCTACGACTCGTTCCTGCCGCTCGGCTCGCTGTACGGCGGCCATGTCGTACGGCAGGCCACGCTCGCCCTGGACACCGTGCCCGAGGACAAGACCCTGCTGGTGGGCGCCCCGGCCTACCACGACCACGGCGTCCCGTGGCGCGACGCCTCCGAGAGCGTCGCCGTCGCCGCCGAGGGCGCCAGGCTCGCGCTGGGCGGGCACGGGTCGCCGCGCGAGAGGTTCGGGCTGGCCCTGTACGTGGACTTCGCGGCCACCGAGGAGGACTGGGCCGAGTACCACCGTTTCTGGAACCGCCCCGGCTCCCCGCCGCCTCCCAGCGCCCTGCCCTCTGCGGTCTCCGGCGGCGATTCGTACACTGAACGCGCGCCGTACGGCAGCGCCTCCGAGATCGGCACGGTAGACTGGAAGGGCATCCTTCTGCCCCGCCCGTCGATTTGAGCGACCACCTGGGCAGTTGGTAGCCTGTTCAACTGCGTGTGGCGCGCCCTCTCTGCCCGCGCGCCCCATCCGACGACATCACCGAGGCTTCTTCGTGGCGAACATCAAGTCCCAGATCAAGCGCAACCGGCAGAACGAGAAGGCCCGGCTGCGCAACAAGGCTGTCAAGTCGTCCCTGAAGACGGCGATCCGCAAGTTCCGCGAGGCCGCCGAGCAGGGCAACGTCGACGAGGCCATCGCGCTCCAGCGCGCCGCCTCCCGCCAGCTGGACAAGGCTGCCAGCAAGGGCGTCATCCACAAGAACCAGGCCGCCAACCGCAAGTCGGCGATCGCCCAGCGCGCCGCCGCCCTGACGGCCGCCAAGTAACCCGGTTCTTCACCGACGCCGCATCCCACCAGGGATGCGGCGTTTCGGCGTTCACGGCCCCTTCCCCCTGCCCAGAGACAAGGTCGCTCCAGGCCGCCCCAGGTCATTCCAGAGCGGCGAGCAGTTGCCTCAGCAGGCCGGCCAGACGTTCGCGGTCCTCTTCCGACAGGGCCGCCAGCGCCTCGTGCTGAGGGTGCAGCCCGGCGCCGACGACCTCGTCGATGAGCCGCAGGCCGTCCTCGGTGAGGCTGACGCGCAGCGCGCGGCGGTCGCCGGGATCGGGTGTGCGCGCGATGAGACCGGCGCTCTCCAGCCGGTCCAGCCGCCCGGTCATCCCGCCGGAGGTCAGCATGAGCGTGGCGGTCAGGGCCTTCGGTGAGAGTGTGTACGGCTCCCCGGAGCGGCGGAGCGTGGCCAGCACGTCGAACTCGCCCCTGCCGATGCCGTACCTCTCGTAGATCTCCTGGACGCGGTCTCCCATGAGGCGGGAGATCCGGTAGATCCGCCCGAAGATCCCCATCGGCGACGCCTCCAGATCGGGCCGCTCCCTGCGCCACTGCGCCACGATCCGGTCAACCGGGTCCTCTGCCATGCCTCGATCTTAGCTTGACGGCAAATAACTTAGTGCTAAGTTACTTTCTATCAAGCTTATTGAAGGAGTCATCGTGTCCTCCTCGTGCGTCTCCCCCGCGGCAGAACGAATCTCCCCCTCCGGCGGCCACGCGACCGGAAGCGGCCCTTCCCGCGCCGCTTCCCCCCACATGTCCGAAGCCGGATCCTCCTCCGCCACCCTCTCCCGCGCGCCTGGGGGCGGCGCCTCCCGGAGGGACACTCCCCCTGCCGTCCAGGCCCCCGTTCCCGCAGGCCGCAGCGCCGTCCTGCTGATCCTCGTCACGGCCCTGGCCCCTGCGGTCTGGGGCAGCACCTACCTGGTGACCACCGAGTTCCTGCCGCCGGACCGGCCGCTGCTGACCGCCCTGCTGCGCGCGCTCCCCGCCGGGCTGCTCCTGATCGCCGTGACCCGCACGCTTCCCCGGGGCGAGTGGTGGTGGCGGGCCGCGGTCCTGGGAGGGCTGAACATCGGCATGTTCTTCCCCCTGCTGTTCCTGTCGGCCTACCGGCTCCCGGGTGGCGTCGCCGCGGTGCTCGGCTCCGTCCAGCCGCTCGTCGTCGCCGGGCTCACCCGCGCCGTCCTGCACGAGACCGTTCCGCTCCGGCGCGTCACGGCCGGGGTCGCGGCCACGGTCGGCGTGTCCCTCGTGGTCCTGCGCGCCGAGGCCGCGCTCGACGTCACGGGTCTCGTCGCCGGGCTCGCCGCCGCGGCCGGCATGGCCACCGGGCTCGTCCTCACCCGCGCGTGGGGCAGGCCCGAAGGGGTCGGCGACCTGGCGCTCACCGGCTGGCAGCTCGCGGCGGGCGGGCTGATGATCGCTCCGGTCGCCTTCGCCGTGGAGGGGTGGTTCCCGCCCATGGACGCGGCGGCCGTCGGCGGTTACGTGTGGCTGGGGCTCATCGGCACCGCCGCCGCCTACACGCTGTGGTTCCGTGGCATCGGTCGCCTGCCCTCGTTCCAGGTCTCGCTGCTGGGCGCCCTGAGCCCGCTCACCGCCGCCGCCCTCGGCTGGGCCGTCCTGGGCCAGTCCCTCGGCCCCGTCCAGATCACCGGGTTCGTCCTGGCGCTGGCCGCCACCATCACCGGCCAGCTCCCGGCCCGCCGCCGGACTCCGTGATCGGCCGGGCTCCGCGGCCCTCAGCTGCTCCACACCTATGTGAACGGTGAGTGCTCGCCGAGGGGACCGGAACGCGGGTCCCAGGACCCGCTGGACCAGCGAGGAGCTCGACTGCGAGACGCGCGATCGGCAGGAAGGCGGCCATCGCCACCGTCTCCGGCGCGCTGGTGACCTCGGGTCCGGTGGCGGGGATGTCAGCCGCGGCGGCCGCCGCTCCGGCCCCGGTGCCTACACGCTCGTGAACGGCGGCAGCGGCAAGTGCCTCAACATCAAGGACAACCCCACCGCCGCCGGCGCCCTGGTCCAGCAGAACTCCTGCGACTCGGCGGCGACCAAGCAGGGCGTCGGTGATCCGGGGCTCCGGGACGATCTCCTGCTCCGGGATGCTCAGGGTCACCTCGAACAAGACCGTCCTCGGCAGCGCCGGAGCCGCCATCTCCGGGCGCGGCTTCCGGGGTGCTCGCCCGCCGGTGGACCACCGCTCAGAGGATCCTGGTGATCGGGTCGGTGCCGAGGCGGCGCAGCAGCCCGGCCGTCTGGACGGCCTCCTCCGCCTCCGGGCCGGTACGGTCGCCCGCCTCGATCGCGTCGGCGAGGGCCACCAGTTCGCGCGGGGGCAGGAACCCTCCGGACCACAGGGGGATGCTCACCTTGGGGCCGTCCGGCTCCTGCGCGTGGAGGTGGGGGACGCGCCGCCCGGTCGGACTCCATCCGCACGGCGCCGTCCTGTGGATGTGAGGCCCTCGGCCTGTCTGAAGATCCGGACCGGACACAGGCCCTAACGGCCGGTACGGCTGGCGACGATGGTCTGGATCGTGCGCTCCAGGGCGTAGGCCGGATCCGCACCGCCTCCCTTGACCTGCTCGTCGGCCGAGGCGACCGCCTGGAGCGCGCGGGCGATGCCGTCGGGTCCCCAGCCGTTGAGCTGGTTCTGAACCCGGGTGACCTGCCAGGGAGGCATGCCGAGATGGCTGGCGAGCTGTCCTCCGCGCAGGTTGCGCGGCGCGCCGCCCACCTTGGCCAGCGACCGCAGGCTCCTGGCCAGCGCGCTCACCAGCAGGACCGGCGCCGTTCCCGTCGACAGCGCCCAGCGGAGCTGTTCCAGGGCGTCGCCCAGGCGCCCCTCGACGACCGAGTCGGCGATGGTGAACCCGCTGACCTCGGCCCGCCCCCGGTGGTAACGGGCCACCGCGGCCTCGTCGATGGCCTTGCCCGGGGTGTCGAAGGCGAGCTGGCTGCACGCGGCGGCGAGCTCTCTCAGGTCACTGCCGACGGCGTCGAGCAGGGCGGCGGCCGCGTCTGCGCTGACGGTCCGCCCCAGCCGCTTCAGCTCGGCCTTGACGAAGGCGAGCCGCTCGGCCGGCTTGGTCAGCTTGGTGACGGTGACCACCCGGGCCCCGGCCTTCTTCACCCCGTCGACCAGCGCCTTGCCCTTCACCCCTCCGGGGTGCACGAGGACCAGCACGGTCTCCTCCGCCGGATGGGCCGCGTAGGAGACGATCTCGGTGATGACCTCCTTGACGAGGTCCTGGGCCGAGCGGATGACGACCACCGACCTGTCGCCGAACAGCGACGGCGAGGCCAGCCGGGTCAGCTCACCCGTCTCCACCTTCCCGCCGAGCAGGTCGTGCACCTCCGCCGCCGGGTCGGCCGCCCGCGCCGCCGCGACCACTTCGCCCACCGCGCGATCGGCCAGCAACTCCTCGTCGCCGAGTATCAGGGTCACCGGTGCCGGGTCGCTTGCCGCCATGCCGAGCAGCATGCCACGTGCCGCCCGAAGAGCCCAATCAAGTCATTCGCAATCCGACTGCAGGCGGCACGGGGCACTCTTGGAACAAGCAGAGGAGGTGACATCCACATGAAGTCCGTGACTTACCGCCACGCCTGCCCGCACTGCGGCACGACCCTCGACGAGGGCCCCATCGTGTACCGCTGCGCGCACTGCAGCCGTTCGGTCTACGCCGCCGACGTGGACACCGAGTTCCGTCAGCCTGCCGCCGCCTGACCCACCACCGGGGCAGACGAGACGGGGAAGGCCCGACGCGGGCCCGGCTACTCACGACGTCGCACGGGGCGACGTCGCACGGGGCGACGTCGCACGGGGCGACGTCGCACACGGTCAGGAGAGCGGCTCCCGCCGGATCGGTGGACTGGGACCGGTACGGCCGTCCCCCCGAGAGACCACCGAAGATCAGCCCTGCTCCCGGGACAGCCCCATCAGACGAGTGAGTCCCGGAAGCGAAGAGTCGTACGGCGACGCGTACCGGCCGCCCGGCCCACCCGTGGAGCACGTCCGTGGCCGGCCGGGTGTCGCCCGCCCAAGCTGCGCCGCACGGCGGACGAGCCTGCCCGCCACGCCGGAGCGGGCGCAAGGACAGAAGTAGACGCAGGGACAGGGACAGCGAACGGAGCCTCCGAGAGTCAGCTGATGCCCCGGGCGACGACGGCCAGGCTTCCGTCTCGGGTCACCACAGCCAGATCTCCCGACAGGTCGGTCCGATAGGTCCGCACTCCCAGCCGGTTCAGCTGGGACAGGACCGACTGGGCCGGATGGCCGTAGTCGTTCTCCCTTCCGACGCTGATCAGCGCGGCACGGGCCCCGACCCCGGCGAAGAACTCCGGATCGAACCGGGCTGATCCGTGATGCGGGACCTTGAGCACGTCGGCGGTGGGGAAACCCTGCCGCAGCAGCCGTGCCTGCGCCTCCGTCTCAATGTCACCGCTGAGCAGGGCGGTCCCGGCCGCCCAGCGCACGTGCACCACGACGCTGACATTGTTGATCTCCGTGCCCTCCCCTCCCCCGCCCTCGGGCGGAACCCCGTCGGGCGGGCTGATGACCGTGAGCTCGGAAGGGCCGAACCGCCACCGCATCCCCGGGCGTGCCGCCCACTCGGTGACCCGGCGGCGGGCGAGGTCGCCGGCCAGCTTGACGGCCTCCCTCTCCGCCCTGAGTCCCGGGCTGACCAGTACGGCGCCCACCGGACGGTCCCGGAAGACACCCTCCAGACCGCCGACGTGGTCGAAGTGCGGATGGGTCAGGACGACCAGCGGCACCTCCCTGATCTCCATGGACCGCAGACACCGATCCATCAGCACGGGATCGGGCCCGGTGTCCACCACCACCGCCCGCCCCTCCCCCGCCGCCACCAGCAACGCGTCCCCCTGCCCGACGTCGCAGGCCACCATCAGCCACCCCCGGGGCGGCCAGCGGGCCGTGACCGGCCCCGCGAGGACGGCCGCGATCAGCACTCCCGCCGTCACCGCGGCGAGAATCCAGCGCGCCCGCCGATGCCGCAGCGCCATGAAGGCGACCGGCGCGGCGACGGCCAGCAGGGCCAGACCGGCGACGCCGCCGGGCCACGGGAGCACCGCCAGCGGGAGCCCGGCCGCGTGCCGCGCGACCTCGATGATCCAGCCGGTGGCCAGGCCCGCCGGACGGACCAGAAGCCGGGCCGCCGGCATCAGCACCGGCGCGACCAGGGCGGCGGCGAATCCGAGGACGGTCGCCGGGGCGACGGCGGGACCCGCGAGGAGATTGGCGGGAACCGCCACCGGGTTGAGCTGCCCGGACATGAAGACCAGGACGGGGGTGACGGCGGCCTGCGCGGCGGCCGGGACGGCGACCGCCTCGGCGGCCCAGCGGGGCATCCGCCCGGCCATCCGGTCACGCCACCGTGGGGCGAGCAGCAGGATGCCTCCGGTGGCGCACGCCGAAAGGGTGAAGCCGGGGGAACGCGCGAGCTCGGGGTCGAACAGGATCAGCCCGAGGACGGTCGCCGACAGGGCCGCCACGCCGTCACGGGAGCGTCCGGTGCCGAGCGCCACGGCGGCGACGGTGCCCATGAGAAGGGCGCGGAGCACGCTGGGCGACGGGCGGGCGACGACGGCGAAAGCGACCATCGCGAACACCGCGAACACCGCCCTGACCGCGAGCGGCAGCCCGGCCGTCCGTGCCAGCACCACCGCGGCCCCGGCCACGATCGTCAGGTTGGTTCCGCTCACGGCCAGCAGATGGCTGAGTCCCGCCTCTTTGAAATCGGACCTGACCTGCTCGTCCATCCGGGACAGGTCGCCGGCGACCAGGCCGGGCAGCAGACCGCGCTGGGCCGGGGGCAGCACCTCCGCCGCCTCTCTCAGTCCGGCCCTGAGCTCGCCCGCGACGCCCTGCATCCAGGAGGGCCCGCTCAGGACGCGCGGCGAACCCCGCACGAGAACCGTCGCGGCGAGGAGCTCGCCGGGTTCGGCTGGAACGAACCTTCCCCTGATCTCGACCCGCTGGCTGGGCAGCAGGGGCCGCCATTCCTCTCCCGAGGCGAGCAACATCACCGGGGCTCTCACCCGCACCCGGCCCGCCGGTGTCCCGATCACCTCGATCCGCGCCGCCACCACGAAGCTCTCCCTGCGGTACGGCCCGCCGCGCTGCCTCATCTCCCGGGGGTCGCCCGTCAGCACCGCCTCCGCCGTGGCCGAGACCTGCCTCTCCACGAGGTCCGCCACGGGCCCGGTGCCGACGGCGTGCACCCGGAACGCCACGGTGGCCCCCGTCGCCGCCACACATCCCAGCACGACGACCATGACGTTCCCCCAGAGCGCGAGGAACCGCCCGCCTCCGACCTGAAACGACCACCCGCGCCAGGCCCGGAGACGCCGCGCTCTCGCGCGCGGCTCCCCGGACGGGATCGCATGGGCATGGGGTGCCCGTTGCCCGCCGGCGAGGCGGACCGCCACCGCGGTGAAGAGCGCGCCGGCCACCGCGACGACACTCACGACGACCCCGGCCGAGGCCGTACAGCCCAGCAGTATCGAGGCGGTCGCCCAGGAGGCGAGAGCGGGCGGGGCGAGCCGGAGCGCATATCCGGACGGTGAGGTCACCCGGGACGGTGAGGTCACCCGACCGGCGACTCCGTCATGAGCGGGGTCCGGTTCGTCGGACGCGCTCCGGAAGATCACCCGGCCGAGAGGGCCCCGCCGGAAAGAGGCGGGGACATCGAGCCGCCTCACGGACGGCTCCAAGGCATGAGTCCTACCCGCTTC
>NZ_BOOJ01000024.1 GCF_016863175.1 Paraplanobispora siamensis | reverse complement strand
TGACCGACGGATCCAGGACGCGGCGCCGTACTCGATGAAGGGCTCGTGTCTGTGCGTCGAACTGCTCCCGGGTGGCGACGTAGGCGGACCCGGTCATACGCGGACCTTGTCTTTTATGTCGGCGTATTTTCTGTCGCCTATGCCGCTGACGTCCCTGAGCTGTTCGACACGCTGGAAACCTCCGTGGCTGTCGCGGTATTCGGTGATGCGGCGGGCGAGCACCTCGCCGACGCCGGGCAGCTGCTCCAGTTGCTCCGGGGTGGCGGTGTTGAGGTCGAGGACGGCGGCCGGGTCGACGGAAGGACCGGTGGTGGAGGGGACGGCGGGCGCGGCGTGGGCCGGGGAGCCTACGACGATCTGCTCGCCGTCGATGAGTCTGCGCGCGAGGTTGAGGGGGCCGGGAGCGGCTCCCTTGCGGACGCCTCCGGCCGCCTGCACGGCGTCGGTGACGCGGGACCCCTGAGGAAGGCTGACGACACCGGGTTTGCGGACCTTGCCGGTGACGTGGACGGTCACCTCGGTGGCCTGGGAAGGTCGCGGCCGTGTGGTGTCGACGACTCCGGCGGGAGAGGGACCGGAGATCGGCGGGGGTGGAGCGAGGGGCTCGGCCTGCGGACGGGACCACCAGGCGTAGATTCCGCCGACGATGGCCGCGGCCAGCGCGACCAGGACCAGCACTCGCACTCCCGGACGACCGGGGTCGAGCGCGGGCCCTCCCTTGAGGACGGCCGAACGGAGGGCCTCGAAGGAAGGCGGGACCGGAAGCGATCCCGCTCCGCCTCCGGGGAGTCCGGGACGGGCCGCAGTCCGATCATCGAGGGCTCCGGCACGCACCCCGGCCTCACGGCCGGGAACTCCGGCGTGGATCCCACCCTCATCGCCGGGGAACCCGGCACGGATCCCGTCCTCATCACCCGAGAACCCGGCACGGACTCCGCCTTCGTCACCGGGGAAGCCGGGACGGCTTTCAGGCCGGCCGTCGAGGAGTCCGGCGCGCATCTCGGGTCCGCCGGACGGGAGCCCGCTCTCACGGCCGTCGTGGTCATGTCCCGGAGACCTGGCATGGTTGTCAAAATCGACAGGGCCGTGACCAGGCATCTTGTCCCAGCTCTCCGGACCGCGGCCACGGCCGCCGACTCCGTCAGGGGTCCGGAGGCGCGGGAAGGCGTCGAAAGCGTCCGGCCCGGCGAAGCCGGGACCTGACGCCGTCAGTGACCGCACCCGCGCTTCGGCGCGAAAGCGCTCGGTGGCCTGATCTGTGGTCCGCACGGCAGCACGTTATGGAGAACCTCACCGGTGGATCTCGGCCGAATCCCGCTCTGGGGATAACCATCCGAAGAGGTCGTCCGCTGTGGACGACCTGCCGCTGAAGTACCGGTCCGGGCTCATCGGGGTGCTCGCCGTACAGCGGGGCCGGGAACGTACGCATCACGCCTCGCCGTACCGGCGCTTCAGTCGCTCGGGGAAGGCCTGATCACCGAGAAGGCGCACGCTCTGAGGGGTTCACGGAAACAGGCGCAGACTACGCGGAAACCGGCGCCCGACGAGGGGGCCGGCCGCCGCGAAGACGACGTGACGCCTCAGCACCGGGCCGGGGGCTCGCCCTACCGGCGCCGCGATCCCCCGGGGAAGGTCTGACCATCGAGGAGGCGCCGTGCCCGGGGGCCGTGGGAGCGGGCGCACGAAGGGGGTCTCAGGGGGAGGTCGGGGAGACCGTTACGCCCAGCATGCCGGGGCCTACGTGGGCGCCGATGACCGCGCCTGCTTCGACCACGATGATGCGGGACGAGGCGGGCAGGCGCTGGGAGAGGCGTTCGGCCAGGGAGTCGGCGCGGGAGCGGGCGGAGATGTGCTGGACGGCGATGTCGACCGGGCGGTCGCCCGCGGCCTGGACGGCGAGGTCCTCCAGGCGGGAGATGGCGCGGGTGGCGGTGCGGACCTTCTCGAGGGGGGAGATCGTGCCCTCGGTGATGTGGAGCAGCGGTTTGATCATCAGGGCGGATCCGAGCAGGGTGGCCGCCGCGCCGATGCGTCCTCCCCTGCGGAGGTATTCGAGGGTGTCGACGTAGAAGAAGTCGCGGGTGCCCTCCATCCGGCGGCGGGCCACGGCCGCCGCCTCGGCGAGGGAGGCGCCCTTGGCCGCGGCCTCTGCGGCGGCCAGGACGGGGAAGCCGAGGCCCATGGCGATCGACCTGCTGTCGATGACCTCCACCGGGATCGGCGCGTCCGCGGCGCCGTTCCTGGCCGCCTCGACCGTGCCCGACATCTCTCCCGACAGGTGGATGGAGACCACCCCCTGCGCGCCCCGGGCCGCCGCCTCGCTGTAGGCGTCCGCGAACCGCTGGGGCGCGGGCCTGGAGGTCGTCACCGGGGTCCACTCCTTGAGGGCCTCGGCCATCTCCGCGCCGCCGATCTGCGCGACGTCGTCCAGCGGCCTGCCGCCGACGATCACTTGGAGCGGCACCACGGTGATCCCCAGCCGGAGGACCTCCTCCTGCGGGAGGTATGCGGTGGAGTCGGTGACGACGGCGACCGATGACGACATATCCAGAGACTATCCAGGGGAGATCACACAGCCGGGGGCGGAGCGTGTTCCGTGCCGGGACTACTGGACGGGGGTGCCGCCGCGCCAGACGCGGCGGGGCTTGAGGCCGAAGGCCCAGGCGAAGGCGCCCTCGTGGTCGGCGTCCCACTGGACGATGTCGGCCAGCCGGCCGGGGGCCAGGACGCCCCGGTCGGGCGCGCCCAGGACGGTGGCGCCGCCGAGGGTGGCTGCGCGCAGCGCGTCTCCGACGCTCATGCCGAAGGCCGCCACGGCGAGGCTGATGACCAGGGACATCGAGGTGATGCCGCAGTGGCCGGGGTTGTGGTCGCTGCCGAGGGCCACCGTGACGCCCTGGGCGAGCATCCGGCGCACCGGCGGCAGGCTGCCGCGCTGGAGGGCGGTGCCGGGGCAGACCACGGCGGGGACGCCGTAGCGGGCCAGGACCGCGATGTCCTCGTCGGAGGTGTGGTGGAGCAGGTCGGCCGAGGCGCAGCCGAGTTCCGCGGCGAGCTGTACGGCGCCGCGGCGGCTGAAGGCGCCGGCGTGGACGCGGGGAAGCAGGCCGACGTTGCGGCCGGAGGCCAGGACCCACCGGGCCTCGTCGGTGGTGAAGTGACCCTCGTCGCAGTAGACGTCGACGCTGTCGGCACCGGCCGCCGCGGCGTCGGCGCACCAGGCGCCCACGGCCTCGACGTAGTCGCGCTGGCGCCCGAAGTATTCCGGCGGGACGACGTGGGCGGCCAGGAAGGTCACGTGCACGCGCGGCATCATCGGCTCTTTCTCGAGCTCGCGCAGCAGGCGCACGTCGGCGAGTTCGCCGTCGCGGGTCAGGTGGTAGCCGGTCTTGGCCTCCACCGTGGTGGTGCCGCTGAGCAGCCAGTCGCGCAGGCGCTCGCGGACCCCGTTGCAGAGGGTCCAGGGGTCGGTGCCCCGGGTCACCGTGACGGTGGAGCCGACGCCTCCGCCGGCCGCGGTGATCGCGGACGGGGTGGAGCCGCCCGAACGCATGGCCATCTCGGCGTAGCGGTTGCCGGCGTAGACCGGATGGGTGTGGGCGTCGATCAGCCCGGGCGTGACCAGGGCGCCGCCCAGGTTCTCGACGTGGTCCACGTCGACGATGTCGTCCACCACACCGGGCACGCTCTGCGGCAGGTCGGCGGCGCGGCCGACCCAGGCGATGCGGTCGTTGTGCACGAGGATCGCGGCGTTACTGCACACGTCGTTGCCGGTCCACAGCCGGCCGATGTTGGTCAGGAGGCGGACCGTCATCGCATCACCGCCTTGCGCGCAGGGACGGGCGTCGGAGCCGGAACCCCGGACGGGCTCGATGCGGTGGCCCGGCCGGTGCCGGGCACCACGCCCGCCGGATCCACTCCGAGTCCGGACGACATTGGGGTCTCCTGCTCTCAGCCGCTATATGTGCGGCGACAGTAGCGCCGGGGGCATGATCCGGCGGTTTCAGTTCAGTTACGTTATTTCACAGGTCGGCCCGCTGTACAGGCTAATTGGGAAGAACGCCGCTTCACCACAGTCACGTCCGGTTCACCGGCTTCGCCCGCATATAGAGCCCCAAGAGTGTTTCCACAGCTCAGGCCACTCTTTTCTCACCTGCAACATCAGGAGCCAGACAGACCAGCGCCATAACGTCTCGTTAGATTTGCCCCATGGTAGCAATCCAAACCTTGACCGGCCAGTGTCCGTTTTGTGGTTGTTCGTACGGTTTTTAGGGTTTACAGTTCCCCTCGAAACCGCCCCGGGATGCAAGTCCGACGATTGAATGCGACTTGAGAATCAACATAATCTGATTAATCGCCACCCGGCCGCTTCCGCCGACCGCCACCCGGCCATCCCCGTCGGCCGCCGCGTCACTCCCGCCGAGCGCCCGCCGGTTGCCCGCCGGTCGCCGCGCGGCCACTCCCGCCGATTCTCGCCGCACCGCCCCCACCCTGTCCGGTGATCCCCGCAATCATCGCGACACCGGACATCCCCTGTAGCCTGTCGGGCGAGCCACCACAAGGCGCACGCATGGGAGCGATCTTGACCGTCCAGTCCGACGCCGGCCGGCGCCGTATCGAAGAACTTCTGCAGCAGCATGAGGAACACGTCCTCAAGCGCTGGCTTGAGATAGCCGCGACCACGCCCGGCGGCCACGCCGACCGCGGCGACATGACCGTCCGGCTCACCGAGATCTACCAGGCCCTGCGGCAGTCGTTCATCGGTTCCGGGGACACCAGCGACCTGCGCGGGCTGCTGGCCGAGCTGTCCCGTTCCCGCGCCCGCCAGGGGTTCGCGCCCACCGAGACCGCCAACGTGGTCTTCGGCCTCAAGCAGGCCGTCTTCGAGCTCATCGAGGGCGACGGGGACACCGAGGCGCTGAAGGGCTTCGTCTGGTTCTCCCGGACGATCGACGACCTCGGTCTCTTCACGTTCGAGAGCTACGCAACGGCCAGAGAGAAGATCATCCTCGACCAGGCCGAGCAGCTCCTGGAGCTGTCGACCCCGGTCGTCAAGCTCTGGGAGGGCATCGTCGCGGTGCCGCTGATCGGCACGCTCGACTCGGCCAGGACCCAGGTCGTGATGGAGAAGCTGCTGCAGACCCTGGTGGAGACCGGCTCGGAGCACGCGGTGATCGACATCACCGGCGTGCCCGCGGTCGACACCCAGGTCGCCCAGCACCTGCTCAAGACCGTGGTGGCCGCGCGCCTGATGGGCGCGGAGTGCGTGATCTCCGGCATCCGCCCGCAGATCGCCCACACCATCGTCACCCTGGGCATCGAGTTCGGCGACATCGTCACCAAGGCCTCGCTGTCCGACGCCCTCGCCTACATGCTGCGCCAGAGCGGCGTCCAGGTGGTCAAGGGTCGCGGCACCCGCGTCACCGTACGGACCGAGGAGGGCGACTGATGGACCGCGTGCCGATCCTCAAACTCGGTGACATCCTCATCGTCTCCATCCAGATCGACCTGGAGGACCAGTCCGTGCTGGCGCTCCAGGAGGACCTGGCGGACAAGATCGTCGATACCGGAGCGCGGGGAGTGATCATCGACATCACCGCCGTCGAGATCGTCGACTCCTTCATCGGCCGCATGTTCGCGACCATCGCCTCCATCTCCCGCATGCTCGACGCCGAGACGGTCGTGGTGGGCATGCGCCCGGCGGTCGCGATCACCCTGGTGGAGCTGGGCCTGTCGCTCGGCGGTGTGCGCACGGCGCTCAATCTCGAGAAGGGCGTCGCCCTGCTCAACCATCTCGACGGCGCGCAGATCGCCGCGGCCCCGCGATGACGTCCCCTGACGAGCAGCTCCTGCCCATCAACAGCAACGGTGACGTCGTCCTGGTCCGCCAGCAGGTCAGGGCCGTCGCCATCCAGGCCGGCCTGTCTCTGGTGGACCAGACGAAGGTCGTCACCGCGGCCAGCGAGCTGGCCCGCAACGCGCTGGTCTACGCGGGAGGCGGGCAGGTCAAGATCGAGATCGTGCGCAACGGCGCGCGGTCCGGTCTGCGCCTGACCTTCAGCGACGACGGCCCCGGCATCCCGGACATCGAGCAGGCCCTCACCGACGGGTGGACCACCGGCGGTGGTCTCGGTCTCGGCCTGAGCGGCTCGCGGCGGCTGGTCGACGAGTTCGACCTGCAGTCGGCTCCCGGAAAGGGCACGCTGGTCACGGTGACTAAATGGAGCAGGTGATCCGCTCCCGCAACGACGTCTGGGTCCGCGCAGAGGACGCCAGCGTGATCGGCTCCCTGCGCCACTCGGCCACCGCGCTCGCCCAGGCGCGCGGGTTCTCCGAAAAGGAGATCGGCCGGATGGCCGTCGCGGTGAGCGAGGCGGCGTCGAACCTGGTCAAGCATGCCGTCGAAGGGGTCATGCTGATCCGGCCGCATCCTGAGCTGGACTCCGCCGTCGAGGTCATCGCGCTGGACCGCGGACCGGGCATGCAGAACGTCTCCCGGGCGCTGCGCGACGGTTACTCGACCGCCGGCACGCTGGGCATCGGGCTGGGCGGCATCGCGCGCATGGCCGACGGGTGCGACATCCACTCCCTGCCGGGCCGCGGCACGGTGATCGCCCTGCACTTCGTCGCGCGCCACGCCCCCAGCCCCCCCTCCCTGGTGAGCGGGCTGACCCGCCCCATCGGCGAGGAGATCGTCTGCGGCGACGCGTTCGCGGTCGCCGGGACCGGCGCCACGACCACCGTGATGCTGTGTGACGGGCTCGGCCACGGCGAGGCCGCGGCCCACGCCTCGAACGAGGCGGTGCGGGTGTTCACCGAGAACCCCGGCCTCGCGCCGGCCGCCGCGCTGGAGCGGATCCACCGGCGCCTGTCCGGCACCCGGGGCGGCGCGGTCGCCGTGGCCACGGTGGATCGGCAGAGCCGTACGGTGACCTTCGCCGGACTCGGCAACATCTCGGGATGGATCGTCCACCCGGACGGCCGCCAGGGGATGGTCTCGGTCCCGGGCATCGCGGGGAGCCGGGCCCCGAGCGCCTTCCGGCAGTATGAGTACGCCCTGCCGCCGCACAGTATGGCGGTCCTGCACTCCGACGGGCTCTCCGAGCGCTGGAACATCGTCTCCTATCCGGGGCTGGTGACGCGTCCCCCCTCCGTACTCGCCGCGACGTTGCTGCGCGACGCGGGGACCCGCAGGGACGACGCCTGCGTGGTGACTGTGAGGGCGGAGACATGACCGGTGAACGGCTGATCCGCGTCCGCCTCGCCGACGACCAGGACGTGTTCACCATGCGCCGGATGGGGCGCGAGGTGGCGGAGGCGGCCGGGCTGGCGGGGCCGGACCAGATCCGGGTGGCCACGGCGCTGAGTGAGATCGGCAGAGAGCTTCTCTCCCAGGGGATCGGCGCCTCGGCCGCCTTCCTCCTCGACCACGACAACCTGGTCGTCGACATCCGCTTCCCCGCGGACTCCGGTTTCCTGCCCGCCGACGGCGCGGCGCTGGCCGGTCGCCTGGTGGACATGATCGACTGCGTCCCGGACGAGGGCCGCATCAGCATGCTCAAGCGGCTGCCGACCGGCCTGCGCGGCGCCTCCGCCGAGGAGGTCCGCGCCAAGGTCTCCCGGCTGGCCCCGGTGACCGCGATGGAGGAGCTCAAGCGGCAGAACCAGGAGCTCGCCGAGACCCTGGAGGAGGTGATGCAGCTCAACACGGAGCTGCAGGAGACCAACCAGGGCGTGCTGGCCCTGTACAACCAGCTCTCGGCCGAGCTGGAGGAGACCAACCGCGGCGTAGTGGCGCTCTACGCGGAGCTGGATGAGAAGTCCAACCAGCTCAGGAGGATGAGCGACACCAGGAACAGGTTCTGGAACACGGTCAGCCACGAGCTGCGCACCCCGCTCAACTCGATCATCGGCCTGGTCCGCCTCCTGGTCGGCCCCGGCGGGGAGCCGCTGGGCGCGGAGCAGCTCCACCAGGTCCAGCTCATCGGAGCCTCGGCCGAGACGCTCCTGGCGCTGGTGAGCGAGCTGCTCGACATGGCCAAGGCCGAGTCGGGACGGCTGGACCCGCAACCGTCCCGGGTGGATCTGATCGCCCTGTCCGAGCGGCTGGGGATGACCCTGCGGCCCACCAGCGGGATGGAGCAGGTCACGCTGTCGGTCCAGGTGGCGGAGCACGCCGCCGAGATGGTCGTCGACGAGGGGATGCTCACCAAGATCCTGCGCAACCTCCTGTCCAACGCCCTGAAGTTCACCGAAGAGGGCGAGGTCAGGCTGGAGGTGGCCACCGACGGGGCCACCGACGAGGTGGTCTTCACGGTGACCGACACCGGGATCGGCATCCCCGAGGAGCACCTGGAGAGCGTCTTCGAGGAGTTCTATCAGGTGCCGGGGCCGATCCAGGCGCGCGCGAAGGGCACCGGTCTCGGCCTGCCGTACGCCCGCCGCCTGGCCGAGGCGATGGACGGCACCCTCCAGCTGTCCGCCACGCCGTCCGGGGGCACCACGGCCGTCCTGCGCCTGCCGCAGCGGCACGCCGGTCCGCCGGTGGTGAGCCGGCTGCTCGTCGCCGACGACGACGAGAAGTTCCGGGCCACCGTACGCCGCATGCTCAGCGGTTTCGCCGCCCGGATCGACGAGGCGCCCGACGGGCTGACCGCGCTGGAGCTGATGGCCGCCGACCCTCCCGACGTCGTCCTGGTGGACCTGCTGATGCCGCGGATGGACGGGGCGACCCTGTTGCTGCGGATGGCCGAGGACGAACGGCTGCGCGCCGTCCCCGCCATCGTCGTCACCGTCGTGACCTCCCACCAGTATCCGCAGACGGCACGAGCGGTGGTCTCCAAGCACGACCTCCGCCGTGACATCCTGCTGGAGACCGTACGGCACGCCTTGGAGCACGAGGGTGAATGAGACGACGGCGACGGTGCTCGTCGTGGACGACACGCCGACCAAGCTCTACATCCTGTCCAGCTGGCTGCGGCGCTCCGGCCACCGGGTCGTGGAGGCGACGGGCGGGCTGGAGGCGCTGACCAAGGTCAAGGAGCTCCGCCCCGACCTCGTCGTCCTGGACGTCAAGCTGCCCGACATCAGCGGCTACGAGGTCTGTGAGCAGATCAAGGCCGACCCCGTCACGTCCTCGATCCCGGTCGTCCAGATCTCCGGGGCGGCGATCACGCCCGGTGACCGCACCGAGGGCCTCGAACGGGGCGCGGACGCCTACCTGGCCGAGCCGGTCGAGCCGGACGAGTTCGCCGCGACGATCGAGGCCACCCTGCGCTACTACCGCGCGCGGCAGCGGGCCGAGCGGATGGCCGGGCGGATGGCCGCCCTCAACGAGGTCACCCTGGCCATGAACGCGGCCGACACCTTCGACGGGCTCCTGGCCACGGCCGTCGAGGGGACCTCCCGGATCCTCGGCCGGCACGCGGGCGCGCTGGCGCTCCCGCCGGACGGCCGGACCCGCAGGTACAACTCCATGCCCCCGGAGCACACCGCCGCGGCCAAGCCCGCCTCGCCCGACTCCCTGCCCGCGCTGAGCAAGCTGTTCCTGGACGACGCGCCGGGCACCCGGATCATCACGGTCGCGGCCTCCGACTGGCTGAAGCTGGTGCCCGGCTCGGACGTCACCGGGGACGTCTCGGCGACGGTCTCGCGCACCAAGCTGGGCCGCCCCGCCCTGTGCCTGGGGGTGCAGGCGGACCCGCCGATGGACGACGACGAGTTCACCGTCCTGCGCCAGCTCGGCCAGGCGCTGGCCCTGGCGGTGGACGCCCTGCGCGCCTACACCGAGGAGCACGCGATCGCGCTCACCCTGCAGCGCAGCCTGCTGCCGGCGCGCATCCCCCAGGTCCCCGGGCTGGAGATCTGCTGGCGCTACCAGCCGGCGGTGGACAACGTCGAGGTCGGCGGCGACTTCTACGAGGTCCTGCCGCTGGGCGAGCAGGTCCTCATCGCCATCGGTGACGTGCAGGGGCACTCCCTGCACGCCGCGACCGTGATGGCCGAGCTGCGCCACGCCCTGCGCGCCTCGCTCCTGGGCGCGGTCGACCTCGGCGCGTCCATGGCGCTGCTCAACGACGTTCTGCGGCGCTATCACCCCGGCATGACCGCCACGGTGTGCCTGATCCTGCTCGACCCGGTGACCGGGAAGATCGAGCTGGCCAACGCGGGGCACATCCCGCCGCTGCTGCTGGACGAGCCCGGCCAGGCCCGCTATCACGCCCTGGGCAACCTCCTGCTGGGCGTGAGCGAGACGGTCTACCGCGTCGACGAGCTGACGGTTCCGGCGGGAGGCGCGGTGCTGATGTTCACCGACGGGCTCATCGAGGACCGGGACAAGCTGCTCGACGAGAGCCTGGAGATCGCCCGGCGGCTCGCGGAGTCCGCCGGAGACGATCTGGAGGGGTTCTGCAACCGGCTGCTGGGCCAGTTCGGCGTCCGCGAGGACGACGTGGCCCTCGTCGTCTTCCGCCGCACGCCCGACGCCTGAAACCGCCGCACGCCCGGCTGCCGGAACCACCGCGCGCCCGGGAAACCCCCTGTCCCCAGAACGCGGGCAGGGACGGAACCGATGGGTTCCGCCCCTGCGGGGTCGTCGTTCTCCCGCGCCGTCGCGGCGCGGATCAGACGGTCTCGACCGGCTTGGCGGTCTTCTCCAGCTCGGCGTAGAGGCCGGGCAGGACCCTGGCGTGCAGGATCGTGCCGTCCCCGGTGTGCTCGACGCCCAGGACCTCACCCTCGCGGTGGGCCCGGGAGATCAGGTCGCCGCGGTCGTACGGCACCAGCATCCTGATCTCGCGGTCGAAGCGGGGAAGCTCCCGCTCGATCGCGGCGCGCAGCTCGTCGATCCCGGCGCCGGTGCGGGCCGAGACCACGACGGTGTTCCTCTCCCGCGCGGTCAGCTGGGCCAGCACCACCGGGTCGGCGGCGTCGGCCTTGTTGACGACCACGATCTCCGGGATGTCGTGCGCGCCCTCGATGTCGGCGAAGACCTCCCGCACGGCGGCCAGCTGCGACTCCGGGTCGGGGTGCGAGCCGTCGACCACGTGCAGGATCAGGTCGGCGTCGCCGACCTCCTCCAGCGTGGAGCGGAAGGCCTCGACGAGCTGGTGCGGCAGGTGCCGTACGAAGCCGACGGTATCGGCCAGCGTGTACAGGCGGCCCTCGGGCGTGTAGGCCCGGCGGACGGTCGGGTCGAGGGTGGCGAAGAGCGCGTCCTCGACCAGGACGCCCGCACCGGTCAGCCGGTTCAGCAGGGAGGACTTGCCGGCGTTGGTGTAACCGGCGATGGCCACGGCCGGGACCTCGCGCTCCATGCGCCGGGCGCGCTTGGTCTCCCTGGCCGTCGTCATGTCCGCGATCTGACGGCGCAGCTTGGCCATCCGCTCGCGGATCCGGCGGCGGTCCAGCTCGATCTTGGTCTCACCGGGGCCGCGGCCGCCGATGCCGACGCCGCCCGCGGCCCGTCCGCCGACCTGGCGGGACAGGTTGCCACCCCAGCCTCGCAGGCGCGGCAGCAGGTAGTTGAGCTGGGCCAGCTCGACCTGCGCCTTGCCCTCGCGGCTCTTGGCGTGCTGGGCGAAGATGTCGAGGATCAGCATGGTCCGGTCGATGACCTTGACCTTGACGACCTCCTCGAGCTGGCGCAGCTGGCCGGGGCTCAGCTCGCCGTCGCAGATCACGGTGTCGGCGCCGGTGGCCGCCACGATGTCGGCCAGTTCCTGGGCCTTGCCGGAACCGATGTAGGTGGCGGTGTCGGGCTGCTGACGGCGCTGGATCAGGCCCTCCAGCACCTGGGAGCCGGCGGTCTCGGCGAGGAGCTTGAGCTCCAGGAGGGAGTTCTCGGCGTCGATCGCCGTACCCGAGGTCCAGACGCCCACGAGGACGACCCGCTCAAGCCGCAGCTGGCGGTATTCGACCTCGGTGACGTCCTCGAGCTCGGTGGAGAGCCCCGCCACCCGGCGGAGCGCCCGGCGCTCGGCCAGCTCCATCTCGCCGATCTCGGGCAGATCGTCGAACTGGTCGAAGTCCAGCGGCTCACGAGTGTCTATGTCGTCGCTCCATTCGGTCATGTGGTTTACGGATGCCCCGAGGGGGTGCTTCACATGCGTCATCTCGTATAGAAGAACACCCGCGCGTCCCTGTGTCTTCCCTCGATCGTGCCACGGGCGTCCCGGGTTCTCATCTGGTTATCGGTCCGCCGTCAGCAAATCCGCCAGCTCCAGGCTCCGCCGTTCCCAGTGGGTCAGGCCCAGCCGCCGGTGGACCTCCACAGCCCGCCGCGCGTGCTCGGCCGCGGTCTCCGTACGGCCCAGCCGCGCGGCCAGCTCGGCCAGGATCATGTGGTGCGAGCCCCACCCGCAGATGCCCATCCCGCTGATGACGAGCTGGTCGGCGTACGGCAGCAGCCTGCGGTACATCGTCTCCGGGTCGGGGACGCCCAGCCGGGCGGCCACCAGGCCCCAGACGACGAGCAGGAGGTCGGCCGTCCAGTCGTCGCGGATCTCGGCGCCCCAGCGCCGGACCAGCTCCGCGGCCAGGTCCGGCTCACCTCCGTCCAGCGCCGCCAGCACGGCGATCGGCCGCAGCGGCACCGTCTCCAGGACCGTGGCCCGCTCGACGAGCTCGCCGAGGATCTCGGGGACGCGGCCCTGCTCGCGCGCGCAGGTGAACTCGGCGATCAGGCGGGGGAACTGCGGGCACCACAGGCTGGAGCCCTCCAGCAGCGCGGCGAAGCGGGCGGTCAGCGCCTCGGCGGCCGCCCAGTCGCCGTCGAGGGTGCGGCGGGCGGTCTCGGCGATGCGGACCATGGCCTCCAGCTCGGGACGGCCCAGCTCCCGCAGCAGGGACTCGCAGCGGGCCAGGTCCCGGTCCCACTCGGCCAGCTCGCCCGCGCGCAGCAGCGAGGCCATCCGCAGCACCCGGGCGATCAGCTCGGTGGCGCGGGGCAGGCCGGGCAGGGCCAGGATCTCCTCGGTGGCGGCCCGGCGCTCGGCGTCCCGCCAGGGCACCCAGGCCGTGATGCAGTAGTTGTTGAGCGTGGTCGCGGTCAGGACCGGGTCGCCGACCCGGCGCGCGAGCTCGACGCCCTCGCGTGCCAGGCGCTCTCCCTCCTCCCGGCGCGGCCCGTAGTACAGCTCCATGCCGAGAGCGCCGAGCAGCGCGGCGCGCCGGCGGTCCTCCAGCCCTCCGGCCAGCAGGTCCTCCAGCACCGCCACCATGCGCTCGTCCACCACGCCGTAGGGGCGCCAGTTCCAGACGCTCTGCTCGCCGGAGACGGTGACCGCGTCGATCAGGGCCTGCCTGTCCCCGATCCGCAGGGCCAGGTCCATGGCCTGCTCCAGGTCACGGCGGGCGCCCTCGGCGTCCCCCGCCGTACGGCGGGCCCGGGCCAGCTCGGTCAGCACCGCGCACCGCGCCGGGCCGTCGTCGGCGGGCAGCGCGCCGAGGGCCAGCTCCCACAGGTCCACGGCCTCGTCGTGGGCCAGCTGGGCGGTGGCCCTGCGCGCGGCGGCGCAGGCGTACTCGACCGCCTTGGCCCGGCCGCCGACCCGTACGGCCCTGCCGAAGTGGTGGGCCAGCTCGGCGGCCCGGGGGGACCCGTCCCCGGCCGGGAGCGTCTCCAGCGCCTGTCCCACCAGCAGATGGGTCCGGGCCGCCTCCACCCGGCTGAGCTGGGCGTACAGGGCGTCGCGTACGAGCGCGTGGGAGAAGCGGTAGTCCTCGGGGACCTCGACCAGCAGCCCGGTGGCCACCGCGGGCTCCAGCAGGGACATGACCTCCTCGGCGGGGGTGCCGGTGGCCGCGGCGAGCAGGTCCACGTCGACGTCGCGCCCGGCGACCGCGGCGACCCGCAGCAGCTCCCGGCTCTCCCCGGGCAGCCGGGCGACCCGGCGGCCGATGACGTCGCGCACGCCGGTGGGGACGGCGCCGGACAGGCTGTTCTCGCTCTCCAGCAGGCGCAGCAGCTCCCCCAGGTAGAAGGGGTTGCCGCCGCTGCGCTCGTGCAGGGCCCGGGCCAGTTCCGGACCGGTGTGCGGGGCACCGGTCGGCTCCGGGCCGACGCGCCGCACGCGCAGGTAGGCGGCCACGTCCTCGCCGGTGAACGGGCCCACCTCCAGGCGCTCGGTACGGTGCTCCCTGGCCAGCGCGCCGAGGGTCTCGCTCAGCTGCGCGGGGTGCTCCCCCGGCTCCGGGCGGAGCGTGGCCACGATGAGCACGGGGCAGCGGTCCAGCTCACCGGCGGCGAAGGCGAGCAGCCGCAGCGAGGAGACGTCGGCCCAGTGCAGGTCGTCGAGCACGAGCACCAGCGGCCCCGCCGCGGTCAGCGCGGCCAGGACCCGCTGGTACAGCTCGAACAGCTGCATGTCGGGACAGGCCACCGCGTCACCGGTGAGGATGCCGACCACCTCCGCGGCCTGCGGACCGGCGCCCCGCAGCGCCTGCGCCCACGGCCAGAACGCCGGGGCGGTGGCGGTGTCGACGCAGCGTCCCCACAGCGCCGTCATGCCCCGGGAGCGCGCCTCGTCGGCGGCGGCCTGGGCGAGCCGGGTCTTGCCGATCCCCGCCTCGCCCTCGATCAGCAGCACCCCTCCCGAGCCCCGGCGCAGCTCGGCCACCCGCGCGCTGATCCGCCCGAGCTGGCCCTCCCTGCCGATGAGCCGCTCCCCCGCCTCCGCGGGGCCGGCCGGGACCGCGGCCGCCGCCGCGCGCTCCGGGGCGGGGGCGGTCAGCCCGGGATCCTGGCCGAGCACGGCCTGCTCGAGACGGCGCAGGTCGGGGCCCGGGTCGAGGCCGAGCTCCGCGGCGAGCAGCTCCCGCGCCCTGCGCAGGGTGGCCAGCGCGTCGGCCTGCCGTCCCGACCGGTACAGCGCCAGCGCCAGCAGCCCCCACAGCCGCTCCCGGTACGGGTTGGCCTCGACGAGTTCCTCCAGGTCGGCGACGCACGTCCCGCTCTCGCCCAGCGCGAGCCGCGCCTCGAACCGATCCTCCTCGGCCGTGACGCGCAGCTCGGCCAGCCTGGCGATCACGGGCGCGGCGAACTCCTGGTCGGCGAACTCCACCAGCGGATCACCGCGCCAGACCTCCCTGGCCCGGTCGAGGATCCGCAGCGCCTGGCCGTACTCCTCGCGCACCAGGGCCCGGCGGCCCTCCTGCGCCCACGCCTCGAAACGGAACAGGTCGATCTGGCCCGGCGCCACCGCGAGCAGGTAGCCCGGCTCGCGGGTCAGCAGCAGCCGTGAGGGCGAGCGCGGCGGCCGGTCGGGCTCCAGGGCCCTGCGAAGATGGGAGATGTAGGCCTGGAGTGTCCCGGTCGCCCCGGAGGGCGCCTCACCCGCCCACAGCTCCTCCACCAGCCGGTCGAGCGAGACCACCCGGCCCGGCTCCAGGGCCAGCATCGCCAGGACCGCCCGCTGCTTGCGCGTGCCCAGCTCCACCGCCCGGCCCGCGTCGTCCACGACCTCTACCGGCCCGAACAGACGGATCTCCATCGCACCTCAAGTCGCAGCCAAACGAACCCCAAACCCCCCGCAAACGGCTTCGGCGAGCATCAGTTCGCAGACAACAGGGAGGACAGCATGAATATAGGCAGCGATCTCCGCCAGGTGGTACGCGGCCGGGTTCTCACGGCCGGCGACGAAGCATTCGACACCGCCCGGCTGCCGTGGAACCGGGCCGTCGAGCAGCCCGTGCTGGCGGTCGTGGAGGCCGAGGACGCCGACGACGTGGCCGCCGTGGTCCGGGCGGCCGGCCTGGCCGGGCTGAGCGTCAGCACCCAGCCCAGCGGGCACGGCGCCTCCGGCAACACCGACGGGACGATCCTGCTGCGCACCGGGCGGCTGCGCGGGGTGGAGGTACGGCCGGGCGAGCGGCTGGCCCGGGTGGGGGCGGGCGTCTCCTGGGGCGAGGTGCTCTCCGAGGCGGGCGGCCACGGGCTCACCGGCCTGGCGGGCAGCTCGCCGGCGACGGGGGTGGTCGGCTACACCCTGGGCGGAGGGGTGAGCTGGTTCGCCAGGAAGTACGGCTACGCGGCCAACAGCGTGCGCGCCTTCGACGTGGTGACCGCCGACGGGGCGCGGACCCGGGTGGACGCCGGGTCCGACCCGGAGCTGTTCTGGGCGCTGCGCGGCGGGGGCGGCGACTTCGCGGTGGTCACCGCCGTGGAGTTCGACCTGCATCCGGCGCCGAAGCTGTACGGCGGGCGGATCGTGTGGCCCGCCGACCGCGCCGCGGACGTCATGGCCGCCTTCCGGGAGACGGCCGCGGAGGCTCCCGAGGAGCTGACCGTGTGGTTCTCGCTCATGCAGTTCCCGCCGCTGCCCCAGGTCCCGCAGCCGCTGCGCGGCCTGTCCGCGGTGCTCGTGGACGTCGCCCACCTCGGTGAGGCCGATGAGGCGCAGGCGCTGCTGCGCCGGTTCGAGAAGATCGACGGCCGGGTCCTCGACACCCGGGGACCGCTGCCGGTGGCCGCCCTGGGGGACATCTGCGCCGAGCCGACCGACCCGGGTCCCGGAAGCATCCTGGCCCAGCTGCTCACCCGCTTCGACGACCAGGCCGCCGCGGCGGTGCTGGCCGAGGCGGCGGGTTCCGGCGGCGTGGCCCCGCTGGCCCTGGTGCAGGTGCGTCACCTGGGCGGGGCGCTGGCCCGGCCCGTGCCCGGAGCCGGCGCCTGCGGCCACGTCGAGGAGGAGTATCTCCTGAGCCTGCTGGGCGTGCCGTTCACGCCGGAGAGCGCGGCGGCCGTCGCCGAGCGGCAGCGGGAGATCTCCTCGGCGCTGGTGCCCTACACCAGCGGGCGCAAGCCGTTCACCAATCTGGGCCCGGGCGAGCGGGCCGCCGGCGCCTTCCCCGGCGACGTCCTGGCCCGCCTGCGCGACGTCAAGCGCCGCAGGGACCCGCTGGGCGTGCTGCGAAGCAACTATCCCGTGCTGGACGACTAGATCGCTCAGATCGCTCAGATCGCTGGATCGCGCTCCGGCGGTTCCCCGGCCGGGGGCCGCCGGGCGCGGTCACGAGCGCAGGACCTTGGCGTCGCCCGCGCCGGTCGAGACCTGGATGATCCTGGCGGACGACTGGTCGTTGGTGACCTCGACCGTCTCGTCGCCCGCGCCGGTGTCGGTGGTCACCTTGTAGGAGTTCTGCGGCAGCCGTACCGTGGCGTCGCCCGCGCCGGTCTCGATCTCGACCCGGTCCGGCACGCCGGCGAACTTGACCTCGACGTCGCCCGAGCCGGTGTCGGCGGTCAGGTTCTTGCCTCCCAGCCCGCTGGCGTCGATGTCACCGGACCCCGCGGTCGCGTCCACCTGCCCGGTCAGGGAGCGCAGCGTGATGTCGCCCGACCCGGTGTCCGCCCTGACCGTGACCCCCTTGGGGACCTCGACCTTGTAGTCGACGCTGCAGGCCCGCGCGAAACCGCCGCCGCAGTCGTACGTCAGCCGCAGGGTGTCCCCGCTCACCACGTGCTCGGTCTTGGGCTTGTCCCCGTTCCAGTGGACCGTCTCGGTGACCCTGATCCCCGTCCGGTCCGACTCGTTGACCACGATGTCCCCCGCGCCGGAGTCGACGGCGAGCGTCAGCACCTTCTCGGGCACGTCGTAGGAGGCGACGGACTGCTCGGTCGCGCCGAAGCCGTCGAACTGGCAGGCGGACAACAGCAGGGCCGAGCCCACGAACGCCCCCGCGACAAGAATGTTCCTCTTCATGGCCCCACGTCCTCGACTTCCGGGAGCTCCGCTCCCCTTCACGATCCGTCCGGCGTCCCCCGTGCGGAAGGGCGCCTCCACAACTGTGGCGGAGCGCCGCCTCCCCACCCATCCGGGAAGCCCCCGACCCTGCCCTGAGGGGCCCCTGCCTTTGACCCGTAGGTGACCATCCAGTAGCGTCAATTCCGCAATTCAGAAGAGATTTTCCACGATGCGGAAAGGAAGCTCATGGACGGCGTTGAGATCACCGGCACCTCCCAGGACCGGTTCGACGAGATCCTCACGCCGGAGGCGCTGGCCTTCGTGGCCGCCCTCCAGCGCGAGTTCGGCGCCCGGCGCCTCGAGCTGCTCCAGGCCAGGCAGGCACGGCAGGCGGAGCTGTCGGCCGGCGGCACCCTGGACTTCCTTCCCGAGACCAAGCACGTGCGCGAGTCCGAGTGGAAGGTCGCCCCGCCCGCGCCCGGCCTGGTGGACCGCCGGGTGGAGATCACCGGCCCGGTCGACCGGAAGATGACGATCAACGCCCTCAACTCCGGCGCCAAGGTCTGGCTGGCCGACTTCGAGGACGCCAACGCTCCCACCTGGGAGAACACCATCAGCGGCCAGCTCAACCTGCGGGACGCGCTGGACCGGACCATCGACTTCGAGACCGGCGGCAAGAGCTACACCCTCAAGCCCGACGAGGAGCTGGCCACCGTCGTGGTCCGCCCGCGCGGCTGGCACCTGGAGGAGAAGCACCTCGTCCTCGACGGCGCCCCGATGTCGGGCTCCCTCGTCGACTTCGGCCTCTACTTCTTCCACTGCGCCGCCCGGCAGCTCGCCAAGGGCAAGGGCCCCTACTTCTACCTGCCGAAGATGGAGTCGCACCTGGAGGCCCGCCTCTGGAACGACGTCTTCGTCCGGGCCCAGGAACTGCTCGGCATCCCGCAGGGCACCATCCGCGCGACCGTGCTGATCGAGACCTACCCGGCCGCCTTCGAGATGGAGGAGATCCTCTACGAGCTGCGCGACCACTCGGCCGGGCTCAACGCGGGCCGCTGGGACTACCTGTTCAGCGTGATCAAGAAGTTCCGCACCCGCGGCAAGGAGTTCCTGCTGCCCGAACGCAACGCGGTGACCATGACCGCGCCGTTCATGCGCGCCTACACCGAGCTGCTGGTGCGCACCTGCCACAAGCGCGGTGCGCACGCCATCGGCGGCATGGCCGCGTTCATCCCCTCCCGCCGCGACGCCGAGGTCAACAAGGTCGCGCTGGAGAAGGTCCGGGCCGACAAGACCCGCGAGTCCGGCGACGGGTTCGACGGCTCCTGGGTGGCCCACCCCGACCTGGTCCCGATCTGCCGCGAGGTCTTCGACGGCGTGCTCGGCGACAAGCCCAACCAGCTCGACCGGCTCCGAGAGGACGTCTCCGTCTCCGCCGCCGACCTGCTCGCGGTCTCCAAGACCCCCGGCGACATCACCGAGGCCGGCCTGCGCAACAACGTGGACGTGGCGCTGCGCTATCTCGCCGCCTGGATGGGCGGGCTGGGCGCGGTGGCGATCCACAACCTGATGGAGGACGCCGCCACCGCCGAGATCTCCCGCTCGCAGATCTGGCAGTGGATCCACAACGACATCCGGCTGGCCGACACCGGCGAGGTCGTCACCAGGGAACTCGTCGAGCGGATCATCGACGAGGAACTCGCCAAGATCAAGGCCGAACCCGGCTACGACGAGGCCCTCTACACCCAGGCCACCGCCCTGTTCAAGGAGGTCGCCCTGGACGACGACTTCGCCGAGTTCCTCACCCTGCCCGCCTACGCCCGCATGCCGTGACATGAGACAGACCGGAGGCGGGGCCCGTCCTCCCGCGCGGGGGACGGCTCCACCTCCGTGTCTCCACCCGGGCGGAGCCCTCGTCCGGCTCCGCCGCGTTCCGGAATTCGTCCGGCGGCCTGTTGGATGAATTCACTTTGTCCCACAAGCTGTGGGACGAATGAAGGAGGGGCGACGATGACGCTCGACGAGCTGGTCCGGCGGGTGGCGGGGGTGCTGCCGCCGGGGGCGGTGATCACTGATCCGGTGCGGCTGCGCACCTACGAGTGCGACGGTCTCACCCATCACCGGGTCGTGCCCGGGGCCGTCGTGCTGCCGGAGAGCGCCGAGCAGATCGCCGCCGTGGTACGGCTCTGCAACGAGTACGGCGTGCCGTTCGTGGCGCGGGGTGCGGGGACCGGGCTGTCGGGCGGGGCGCTGCCGCGCACCGACGGGGTGCTGATCGTGACCTCGAAGATGCGGCGGATCCTCCAGGTCGACCTGGAGAACCGGCGGGCCGTGGTGGAGCCGGGGGTGACCAACCTGGCGATCACCGAGGCGGTCCGCGAGCACGGTTACTACTACGCGCCCGACCCCTCCAGCCAGCAGGTGTGCACCATCGGCGGCAACGTCGCGGAGAACTCCGGCGGCGCGCACTGCCTGAAGTACGGCTTCACGGTCAACCACGTGCTCGCCCTGGAGATCGTCACCCCCGACGGCGACGTCGTCACCCTCGACGCCGACGACCCCGGCTACGACCTGCTGGGCGCCTTCGTCGGCTCGGAGGGCACGCTCGGGATCACCACCAAGGTCACCGTACGGCTCTCGCGGGCGCCGCAGGCCGTCACGACGCTGCTGGCGGCGTTCGAGAACATCGAGCAGGGCGGGCAGGCCGTCTCGGCGATCATCGGCGGCGGGATCGTCCCGGCCGCGATCGAGATGATGGACGCCCTGGCGATCGCGGCGGCCGAGGCGGCGGTGGCCTGCGGCTACCCCGCGGGCGCGGGGGCGGTGCTCATCGTGGAGCTGGACGGGCCCGAGGCCGAGGTGCGGCGCCAGTTCGCCGAGGTGGAGCGGGTCTGCCGGGACAGCGGCGCGTTCGAGCTGCGGACCGCGGCCGAGCCCGAGGAGCGGGCGGCGATCTGGAGGGGCCGCAAGTCGGCGTTCGCCGCCGTGGGCCGGATCAGCCCGGCCTACATCGTGCAGGACGGGGTGGTGCCCAGGACCGCGCTGCCGCAGGTGCTGGCGAGCATCGACCGGCTCTCGGCCGAGCACGGCATCCGGGTGGCCAACGTCTTCCACGCCGGGGACGGGAACCTGCACCCGCTGGTGCTGTTCGACGACGCCGAACCGGGCGCGGGCGAGCGGGCCGAGCTGGTCTCGGGCCGGATCCTCGACCTGTGCATCGAGCATGGCGGGTCCATCACCGGTGAGCACGGTGTTGGTGTAGACAAGTCCCGATATATGCCGAAGATGTTCACCGACGACGATCTGGACACCATGCAACTGGTCCGCTGCGCCTTCGACCCCCGCGGCCTGTCCAACCCGGGCAAGGTCTTCCCCACCCCGCGCCTGTGCGGCGAGGTTCCCGGTGTGCGTAAGGGAGTCCACCCGCTGGTCGAGTCCGGCCGGGCGGAGCAGTTCTGATGGACGTCCCGCACGAGAACACCCCCCGGCCCGGCGCGGAAGAGGTGCTGCGCGGACCCGGCGCGGAAGAGGTGCTGCGCGGACCCGGCGCGGGCGGGGCAATGGGCGGGCTCAGCGCGAAGGAGGCGCTGCGGGCGACCGGGGTGACGATCCGGGAGGCCGGTTCCGGTGACGCCGTGGCCGGGGTCATGCCCCGCTGGGTGGCGCTGCCGGAGAGCACCGAGGAGGTCGCGGCGCTGATGCGGGTCTCGGCCGGGCACGACCTGGCCGTGGTACCGGTGGGCGGCGGCACCCGGCTGCACTGGGGGAACCCGCCCGAGCGCTGCGACCTGCTGGTCGACACCTGCTGCCTGAACGAGATCCTGGAGCACGCCTCCGGGGACCTCGTCGTACGGGTGCAGGCGGGCGTGACGACGGAGTCCCTGGCCGAGACGCTGGCCGCCAGGGGCCAGGAGCTCGCCCTCGACGTCCCCCTCGGCGGCGCCACCGTCGGCGGCGTGCTCGCCACCGCGGTCGCCGGGCCGCGCAGGCTCCGGTACGGCACCGCCCGCGACCTGCTGATCGGCGTCACGGTCGTGCTCGCCGACGGCACGGTGGCCAGATCCGGCGGGAAGGTCGTCAAGAACGTCGCGGGCTACGACCTCGGCAAGCTGTTCACCGGCTCGTACGGCACGCTCGGGATCATCACCGAGGCCGTCTTCCGCCTGCACCCGATCGCCCCGGCGCGCCGCTGGATCACCGCCGAACTGCCCGCGCCCCGGACGGCCGCGACCGGCTCCGAGGGCTCCGGATCACCGATGGGTCCGGGGACGGTCGAAGGCTCCGGCTTTCCTGTGAGCCCGGGAGCCGTCGGCGTGGCGCTCGCGGCCTCGCAGGCCGAGCCGAGCGCGGTCGAGCTGGACTGGCTCGCGCCCTCCGGGGTGCTGACGGTGTCCGCGCTGGTGGAGGGCGCCGCGACCGAGGGGCGGGCGGCGGCCGTACGGGATCTGCTCGGCGGGATGACCGGCAGGCCCGGGACCACCGGTGAGTCCGGTGAGTGGCCGGTGGGCTCGTACGGCGTCGCCGAAGGGGACAAGGCCCCCGACTGGTGGGGAGTCCTGCCGGGCGAGGAGGTGCTGCTGGAGCTGCGGGTCCCGCCCTCGGGGGTGGACGGCGCGCTGCGAGCGGTGGCCCGGCGCGGGCTGCCCGCCCGGGTGCGCGGCTCGCTGGCCTCGGCGGTCCTGCGGATCGCGCTCCCGCCGGAGACCGGCGGAGCGGAGCTGGCGGGGTTCGTCTCGGCCGTACGCGAGGAGTCCGGCCCGCTCGGCGGCAGGCTGACAGTGCTCGCCGCCCCTCATGAGCCCGCCCCGCAGGTGGACCGCTGGGGCCCGGTGGGGACGCTGCCGCTGATGCGGCGGGTCAAGGAACGGTTCGACCCGGACCGGAGGATGTCCCCCGGCCGGCTGGCTGGAGGCATCTGACAGTGGACCCCGAGCTGATCAACGACTGCGTGCACTGCGGCTTCTGCCTGCCGACCTGCCCGACCTACGTCCTGTGGGGCGAGGAGATGGACTCCCCGCGCGGCCGGATCCACCTGATGAAGCAGCACGTCGAGGGCACTCCGCTGACCGACGAGATGGCCGGGCACTTCGACGCCTGCCTCGGTTGCATGGCGTGCGTGACGGCCTGCCCCTCGGGCGTGCGGTACGACAGGCTCATCGAGCAGACCCGGGCCGAGGTGGAGCGTGAGCACGTCAGGGAGCCCGACGACCGGGCGCTGCGGGAGCTGGTCTTCCAGCTGTTCCCCTATCCCCGGCGGCTGCGGGCGATGCGGCTGCCGCTGCGGCTCAGCGCGGGGCTGCGGCGCCGGATCGCCCCGAGGCTGGAGCGGATCAACCCCTCGCTGGCCGCGATGGCCGACCTCGCCCCCGAGACCGCGGGACGGCCCCGGTTGCCGCGCAGGGTCCGGGCGGTCGGCCGGCGCAGGGCCGTGGTCGGCATGCTCACCGGCTGCGTGCAGGGGGAGTTCTTCCCCCGGGTCAACGCGGCCACCGCCCGGGTGCTCGCGATGGAGGGGTGCGAGGTGGTGATCCCGCCCTCGCAGGGATGCTGCGGGGCGCTGTCGCTGCACTCCGGCCGCCCGGAGCAGGCCGCGCGCTTCGCCCGGCGCACCGTCGCCGCCTTCGAGCGGGCGGGCGTGGACACGGTCGTGGTCAACGCGGCCGGGTGCGGCTCGACCATGAAGGAGTACGCCGAGATCCTCGACGGGGAGTGGGCCGAGCGGGCCCGGGCGATCCGCACGGTGGACCTGGCGGAGTATCTCGTCGAGCTCGGCCCGGTGGCCAGGCGGCACCCGCTGCCCCTCACGGTCGCCTACCACGACGCCTGCCACCTGGCGCACGCCCAGGGAGTACGGTCCCAGCCGCGCGCGCTGCTGACCGCCATCCCCGGCCTCGAACTCCGGGAGATCGCCGAGTCGGCGATCTGCTGCGGCTCCGCGGGAACCTACAACCTCTTCCAGCCCGAGGCCGCCCGCGAGCTGGGCGAGCGCAAGGCCGAGAGGGTGCTCGCCACCGGAGCCGACCTGCTGGTGTCGGCCAACCCCGGATGCACCATGCAGATCACCTCGGCCATCCGCCGCTCCGGCACGGCCCCGATCCCGGTCGCCCACACCGCCCAGGTACTGGACGCCTCCCTGCGCGGCACGGAAAGGATCGCATGAGCGCCGAACCCACGTCCGGGCAGAGCGAGCGCCCGGCCCGCGCGAGCAGGGCGAGCGCCATGAGCACGGCCGGGCGCGCCGGTGAGCCAACCGACGAGCGAAAAAGCGAGGAACGAGCGGGCGAGCGAGGAGGGCGGCCACCGGCTCCCGAGCGCCCGGCCCGCGCGAGCAGGGCGAGCGCCATGAGCACAGTCCAGTCTGTGGACCGGGCGCTGGATCTGCTGGAGGCCCTGGCCGCGCACGGCGGTGAGGCCGGGATCTCGGAGCTGGCCGCCGCGACGGGGCTGCCGTACGGGACGATCCACCGGTTGCTGCGCACCCTGCTCGACCGGGGGTACGTGCGCCAGGAGTCGGACCGGCGTTACGCGCTGGGCGGGGCGCTGGTACGGCTCGGCGGGGTGGCCGAGCGGATGGTCGGCGTGTGGGCGCAGCCGTACCTGCAGCGGATGGTCGAGCTGTCCGGGGAGACGGCGAACATGGCGGTGCTGGAGGGTGACTTCATCGTCTATGTCGCCCAGGTGCCCTCGCCCCGGCGGCTGCGCATGTTCGCCGAGGTCGGCAGGCGGGTGCTGCCGCACAGCACGGCGGTCGGCAAGGTCCTGCTGGCCGACCGGCCCGACACCGAGGTGGCCTCGCTGGTCGGGCGGACCGGGATGCCCCGGCGGACCGCCAACACCATCACCGACCTCGCGGGCATGCTCGCCGAGCTGGAGCGGGTGCGCGACCGCGGTTACGCGCTGGACCTGGGCGAGGAGGAACTCGGCGTGCACTGCCTGGCCGTGGGCGTGCGCGACGGCGCGCGGATGGTGGCGGCGATGTCGGTCTCCGGTCCGGCCGAGCGCATCGACGCGCTCGACCGGGAGGAGCTGGCCGCGGGCATGCGGAAGATCGCTCACGACTTCGGCGCCGAGCTGGGCGGCGCCCTCGGCCCCGGCGGACGGTGACCGGCCTCGGGGCCGACGTGCTCCCGGAACCGGCGCGCCGACCGGTCCCGCGGCTCCCGCCCGTACGGCGGGCGGACCGGTCAGTCCTGCTGGTCGTCCGGGAGACGGCAGAGGGTGAAGGGCGCACGGAAGGGGTCGCCGACGACCGCCATCCGGCCGTAGGCCGAGTCGAAGGGGCCGTGGGCCAGCTCGCCGCCGAGCTCCGGCACCCGGCTCGCGGCGGCGTCGCAGTCGGCCACGGCGAAGTAGGTCATCCAGTGGGGTGCGACGCCCGCCCACTCGTCGGTCATCTTCAGCCGCCCGCAGACCTGCTCGCCGTCCAGCTGCCACACGGTGTAGTCGAAGCCGGCCCCGTCACCGATCTGCTCCTGCTCGTAGCCGAACAGCGCCCGGTAGAAGGCGTCGGCCGCCCGGCCGTCGACGGTGTTGATCTCGTGCCAGCACATCGCTCCGGGCTCGGAGTGCAGCTGCGAGCCGATGAACGGGTCGGCCTGCCAGAGCCCGAACGTGGCCCCCGTCGGGTCGGCGGCCACGGCGTAGTGCCCGAAGCCCGGCTCGGCGGTCGGCGGCGTGAGCAGCTTGCCGCCGTTGGCCTCGACCTTGGCCGCCGTGACCTCGACGTCGGAGGTGGCCAGGTAGACGTTCCAGCCCGATTCCGCCGACGGGTCCGTCTGCAGCGTGAGCGCCGCGACCGGCCTGCCGTTCACCGAGCACATCATGTAGCGCCCCGTCTGCTCGCTCAGGTCCTCGCAGCTCCAGCCGAGCAGGTCGCCGTAGAAGACCGAGGCCGCGACCGTGTCGGGGGTGGTGAGCTCGACCCAGCAGGGGATTCCGTCCGGATATCCGGTGCGTTCTGTCATCGTCGTCTCCGTCGACGCGAGAGTGATCGTCCTTTGACAGCCAGCCGACATCCTTTCACGGGACGGCGGAGCCGATCCAGACGATTCGCAAAGGTTTTCGATATCGACGGAGCGTCACCTCCCCGGCGGGGCTACTGGCGCGCGGGCGGGTTGATGTTCAGGCCGCTGCCCTGCGGGACCGGGACCACCGTGACCTGGCCCTTCTGGATGGCCTGCCAGAGCACCGCGCCGTCGGGGCCGAGCACCTTCACCAGGTCCCTGATGGACTCCAGCTCGGTGCGGACCTTGGCGTTGCGCTGGGCCTGGGCGACGTTCTCCGCCTTGGCGGCCTGCTCGGCGGCCAGCGCGCTGACCAGCGCCTCCGGGGGCTCCGGCTTCTGGATGGTCAGGGAGATGTCACCGCAGTCGCCGCTGCCGGCGTAGTTCTGGCCGCAGAAGTAGCTCGCCCCGGCGGTCTCCTTGATGAACTCCCTGGCCAGGGTGCCGACCCGGGCCTCCCAGGCCTGCTTCACCTTCGGGTCGTTGAACAGCCCGCGCCACTCGAACTCCTGGGAGGCCGCGTCCAGGGCCCGGTCCAGGGGCACCCGCATGTAGATGCCGAGCATCCTGCGCCACCCCTCGGACTCGCCGTCCTCGTGGTAGGCGCGGAACTTCAGCCCGATCTTCTCGTGGAACTGCTGGAGCGTCTTGCAGTCGGTGTTCAGCGTGAAGGTCGCCACTCCCGAGACCCGCATCTCCACGTTGTCCTTGCTGACCACCGTCAGCGGCTTGGACTCGGCCTCGTCGGCCCCGGTGAAGTCGAAGGTCCGCTGGCCGAACGGGTAGGAGTAGCCGGTGTCGCCGGGCCCGAGCAGGGTGGCGCCGCTGGAGGGGTTGATGCACTTCTCGAACTTGATGGCCTCGAAGGTCCCGCCCGCGTAGTGCAGGACGACCTCGTCGGGCTGGGTGCTCACCCGGGTGCACCCGCTCAGGACGAACCCCAGCACCACCACCGCGCCGACGGCCAGCAGGAACCCCTTGAGCAGCAGCCGCCTGCCACCGGCTCTCTGTGCGTTCATCGTCACTTCCTTTACGTCCGCTTTACCGAAGGCGGATCCTAGTGGCGGGGCCCGCAGGACCACGACGCGGCGCCGGACACGTTCGGGCATCGGATGCGCCGTCCGATGCGACCCATCCGTAACTCGGGTTTCAGTCGTTCACAAGTGCGGCATGGCAGGCTCCCCGGCCATGGGAGTGCTCGACTTTCTGCTCGCTCGGCGGCTGCGGCGCGGCCCCGCACTGCTGCTGCCCGGTTCCGTCACCCCCCGGGCCGTCCTGGAGACGGTCCGGCTGCACAGCCCGCACGCGGTGGCGCGGGGCAGGGCCGTGGTCGTCGGCGGGGCCGTACGGCTCCGCGGCCCGATCGCGGTGGACCGCGAACTGGCGCTGGCGGCCAGGCTCCCGGTGGGCTGGCCGGTGGCCTACGTCGCCGACCTCGTGGACGCCGACGCCGAGGCGGACGTCACGGCGATCGTGGCAGGGCTGGCCGAGCGGCTGGACGGCCTGGCCTTCCCGCATCCCTCCGGCCGCTCGCCCGACCTGTTCGCCGTCACCGGCCGGGCGCTGCCCGCCGAGCGGCTGGCCGAGCTGCTGCCCGGCTCGCGCCCCCGCCGGATCCCGGGCATCGACCTCACCCTGCTGGCGTGCGGCCACAGCCCCCTGGAGATCTCCTTCTGCGGCGGCGAGGACGGCGAGATGGACTACGAGGTGTCGGTGGCGCGCGGCCCGGTCACCCCGGCGGTCGCCGAGAGCGCCGAGCGGCTGGCGGTCGCGATCGCCGGGGCCTGCGGCGGGGTGCTCAGGGACCACAACGGCTTCCGGGTCCCGCTCCCGGCCGGAACGCCGCGGTAGGGCCTCGCCTCCCCGGTGCCGTACCCGGCCGGCATGGCGCGGCAGGGCCTCGCCTCCCCGGCGCCGCACCCGGGCGGCGCGGCGCCGGGCCGGTCCTCAGTCGCCCAGCTCGCGGCGGCGGCGGGCGACGTAGTCCTGCAGCTCCTCGCGGACCGCGTCGTCCAGGGGAGGGCGCTCGTACTCCTCCAGCTTGGCCCGGTAGATCTCCCCCGCCCTGTCCGCCGCGTCCATGGCGCCGCGCCGTACCCAGCGCTCGTAGTTGTCCGACGACGACAGCAGCGGCCGGTAGAAGCAGGTCCGGAACCGCTCCATGGTGTGCGCGGCGCCGAGGAAGTGGCCGCCGTGGCCGACCTCGACGTGGGCGTCGAAGGCCAGCGACTCCTCGGTGATCTCCATCGGGGTGAACTCGTGCTGGAGCATGCGCAGGATCTCGATGTCCACGACGAACTTCTCGAAGCCGCTGACCAGGCCGCCCTCCAGCCAGCCCGCGGTGTGCATGACCCAGTTGGCGCCCGCCAGGAAGGTGGGCAGCATCGTCATCAGCGCCTCGTAGCCGGCCTGGGCGTCGGCCGTCTGCGAGGAGGTCAGCGCGCCGCCCGAGCGCCAGGGCAGGCCGAAGTGGCGGGCGATCTGGCCGGTGCAGAACAGGCCGACCGCCGACTCGGGGGTGCCGAAGCAGGGCGAGCCCGACTGCATGTCGATGTTCGACAGGAACGAGCCGAAGATCACCGGGCAGCCGGGGCGGATGAGCTGGGACAGGGCGATCCCGGTGAGCGCCTCGGCGATCTGCTGGACCAGCGTGGCCGGGATCGACACCGGGGACATGGCGCCCATCAGCAGGAACGGGGTCAGGACGACCGGCTGGCCGGCCGCGGAGTACTCGAACTGGGCGTCCAGCATGCGGTCGTCCCAGCGCAGCGGCGAGTTGCAGTTGATCAGGGAGATGGTGGCCGGGGTCGTCTCGATGTCGCCGAGCAGGATGCGGGTCATCGCGATGGTGTCGGCCGCGTTCGGCCCGGAGACCACGTTGCCCATGTAGATCTTGTCGGTCAGCGTCTGGAGCGCGTAGACCATGTCGAGGTGGCGCGAGTCGAGCGGCGCGTCGTTCGGCTCGCAGACGACGCCTCCCGCGGAGTCCATCTCGCCGAAGACCTGCGAGAGCTTGCAGAAGCGGTGGAAGTCGTCGAGCGTCGCGTCGCGGCGCACCTCGCCCTCGCGCACGAACGGCGAGCCGTACACCGCGCCGAAGGCCATGTGGTCGCCGCCGATGTGCACGTCGTTGGCGGGGTTGCGGGCCCGGACGTCGAACTCGCGGGGCGCCTTGGCGACCTGTTCGAGGACGAACTCCGGGTCGAAGAAGACGTTGTTCTCCTCGACCTTCATCCCGGCCTTGCGGAACAGCTCCAGTGCCCGGGGGGACATGAACTCGACCCCGATCTCGGAGACGATGCGGCGCCAGCCGCGGTCGAGGGTGGCCATCGCGTCGGCGGACAGGATCTCGTAGCGGGGCATCTGGTTCAGGAACACGGCCGCTCCTCCGGACCTCTTGACCCGAATCTGAGTCCGATCTTACGCTCAAGAAGTGGAACCAAGGTTCCACAATATGGAACTCCCGGAGAGGACGCCGGTGCCGTGGTGAGCGGGGACGACAGCAGGACGAACGCGCCGGGCACGCAGGCGGTCGACCGGGCGGCGCGGCTGCTGGTGCGCGTCGTCGAGGCCGGGCGGCCCCAGCCGTTCACCGCCCTGCTCACCGAGTCCGGGCTTCCCAAGAGCACCACCTCCCGCCTGCTGTCGGCCCTGGAACGGCACGGCCTGCTCCAGCGCGACCGCGACGGGGCCTTCCGCCCGGGACCCGTCCTGGCCCGCTACGCCAGCCGCTCCGGCAGCGCCGACCTGGCCGCCACCGCCCAGCCGTACCTGGAGCGCATCGGCGGCAAGACCGGCGAGACCGTCAACCTGGCCGTGCTCAGCGGCGGCGCGGTGGAGCAGATCGCCCAGGTCGACAGCAGCTACCTGCTCGGCGCGACGAACTGGGTGGGGCTGCGCGTGCCGCTGCACTGCTCGGCCCTGGGCAAGGTCTTCCTCGCCCACGGCGCGGCCGAGCTGCCGCGCGGCCCGCTGGAACGCCGCACCCCGCGGACCGTCACCGACCGCCGGGAGCTGGGCCGGGAACTGGCCGAGATCCGGCGGCTCGGGTACGGCGTGGCCCGCGAGGAACTGGAACCCGGACTGATCGCCGTGGCCGCCGCCGTGCGGGGCAGGGACGGGGCGGTCATCGCGGCGTTGTCGGTCTCCGGTCCCTCGGTGCGGCTCGTCCCGGACCGCGTCACCGAGATCGGCGAACTCCTGGCCGGCGAGGCCGGCGCACTCTCCGAGGTGTTAGGAGCCCCCCGTTGAACGAGCAAGAGATCCTGCAGGGCCTCTACGACCGGACCCTCGTCGGCGACGCCCCCGCCGTCCTGGACCTGACCGAGCAGGGGCTGGCCACCGGGCTGTCCCCCGAGACGATGCTGTTCGACGCGCTGATCCCCTCCCTGGAGGAGGTGGGCGCCCGGTTCGAGCGCGGCGACTTCTTCGTGCCGGAGATGCTGATCGCCGGGCGGGCGATGGCGGGCGCGATGGAGGTGCTGCGCCCGCTGCTGGCCCAGACGGGCGCGACGTCGCTGGGCAGGTTCCTGATGGGGACGGTCAAGGGCGACGTGCACGACATCGGCAAGAACCTGGTGAACATCATGCTGGAGGGCGCCGGGTTCGAGGTGATCGACCTGGGCGTCCAGGTGGCGCCGGAGAAGTTCGTGGCGGCCATCCGCGAGCACCGGCCCGACATCGTCGGCTTCTCCGCCTTCCTCACCACGACGATGCCGATGTTCAAGGCGAACATCAACGCGCTGGAGAAGGCCGGGCTGCGCGACGAGGTGATCGTCATGGTCGGCGGGGCGCCGGTCACGCAGGAGTACGCCGACGCGGTCGGCGCGGACGGCTACGCGGCCGACGCCTCCACCGCCGTCCGCCGCGCCAAGGAGCTGCTGGCCCGGCGCCGCGCCACGGCCGGGACCCCGTCATGAGCCAGGGCCCCGTCACGAGTCCGGGCCCCGTCACGAGCCCGGATCCCGTCACGAGCCCGGATCCCGTCACGAGTCCGGGTACGGCGGGCCACCGGGCGGTCGCAGCGGTGGAGCACGCGGTCAAGGGACCGGTGTTCGACTGCCGGATGTGCGGCCAGTGTGTGCTGCACTCCACCGGCATGACCTGCCCGATGACCTGCCCCAAGACACTGCGCAACGGGCCGTGCGGCGGGGTGCGCGAGGACGGCCGGTGCGAGGTCGACCCCTCGATGCGCTGCGTCTGGCTGCGGGCGTTCGAGCGCTCGCGGCGGCTGCCGTGGCGCGGGCACTTCACCGACCTGCGTCCCCCGGTGGACAACCGCCTGGCCGGCTCCTCGTCCTGGATCAACCTGCTGACCGGCCGCGACCGCCGTACTCCCCCGGGCTGGCAGCCGTGAGGTTCGACGAGCTCGTGCGGTCGGGAGGGCCGGTCGTCACGGCCGAGTTCCCGGTGGTGGACACCGACATGGCCGCGCTCGTACGGCACGCCGACCGGCTGCGCGGCTGGGCCGACGCGGTCAACGTCACCGACAACACCGCCGCCCACGCGCACGCCAGCAACGTCGCGGTCGCGGTGGCCCTGCGCGGGCTCGGCCTGGAGCCGATCATGCAGGTGGCCTGCCGGGACAAGAACCGCCTGGCGCTGCAGGCCGACATCGTGGGCGCCGCGCTGCACGGCGTGCGGGCCGTGTGCTGCCTGACCGGCGACGACGTCACGGCCGGGGACGAGCCGCAGGCCCGACGCGTGTTCGACCTCGACGGACCGCAACTGATCAGGGTGGCCTGCGCGCTCGCCGAGGGCCGCTACCTGTCCGGCCGGGCGATCGACCCGGCGCCGGAGCTGCTGGTGGGGGCGGTGGAGAACCCGGGCGCCCCGCCGTACTCCCACCGGGTGGACCGGGCGGCCAAGAAGATCCGCGCCGGGGCCCGCTTCCTCCAGTTGCAGATCTGCTACCACCCCGACCGGCTGGCGGCGTTCATGGCGGGCGCGGCGCGGGCCGGGCTGACCTCGCGCGCGGCCTTCCTCCCGACGATCTGCCTGGTCAAAGGGGCCGGCGGGCTGCGGTTCATGAACGAGAAGGTGCCCGGCATCTCGGTGCCGGCCGAGACGATCGACCGGGTGGAGAAGGCCGCCGACCCGTCGCGGGCCGCCTACGAGCTCGCCCTCGCACAGGCCGGGCACGCGCTCAGCCTGCCCGGCGTGCGCGGCCTGCACCTGGTCGACTTCCGCGGCGGCGACGCCGTTCCCCGGCTCCTTTCCGACCTGCGCATATCCCGCCGCCTGACCGCCTAGGAGGTCGCCGCCGTGCACACCGTCCTGAGATCCCGGACCCGGGAAGTGATCGTCGGTCACGACCGGCCGTTCTGCGTCATCGGCGAGCGGATCAACCCGACCGGGCGCGCGAAGTTCGCCGAGGCGCTGCGCGCGGGCGACCTGTCCCAGGTGGTGGTCGACGTGGAGCGGCAGGTCGCGGCCGGGGCCCACGTGCTCGACGTCAACGCGGGCGTGCCGCTGACCGACGAGGCGGAGCTGCTCTCCTCGGTGGTCAAGCTCGTCCAGGAGCACACCGACCTGCCGCTGTGCATCGACTCCTCGGTGGTCGAGGCGCTGGCGGCGGGGCTGGAGGTCTACGAGGGCAAGGCGCTGGTCAACTCGGTGACCGGCGAGGACGACCGGCTCGCCGAGATCCTGCCGCTGGTCAAGCGGTACGGCGCGGCGGTGATCGCGCTGGCCAACGACGAGACCGGCATCCCGGAGACCGCCGAACAGCGCCTGGAGATCACCGGGAAGATCGTCCGGGTGGCCACCGAGGAGTACGGCATCCCGATCGAGGACATCGTCATCGACCCGCTGGCGATGACCGTCGGCGCCGACACCGACGCGGTGAACGTGACGCTGGAGACCATCCGCGCGATCCGCGACACCTACGGGCTCAACATGTGCCTGGGCGCCTCCAACGTCTCCTTCGGCCTGCCCGACCGGCACGCACTGGGCTCCGCCTTCCTGGCGATGGCCGCCGCGGCCGGGCTGACCAGCGCCATCATGAACGCCCTGGCCCCCGAGTGCGTCACCGCCGCCCGCGCCGCCGACCTGCTGCTCGGCAACGACCCGTGGGGCGCCGGCTGGATCGCGGCCTACCGGGCCCGGCAGGCATGAGCGGCGCTCCCCCGGCGGAACGGGACCCGGGCCGGGAGAGCGGGTCCGGGCGGGTACGGCTGCGCCTGCTGCCCGACGGCCGGCCGCCCCGGGAGGTGAGCGTGCCGCCGGGGGTGAGCGTGTTCGAGGCGGCCAGCTGGAACGGCGTCGCCGTCGACTCGACGTGCGGCGGGCACGGGACCTGCCGCAAGTGCAAGGTCAGAATCGTCCACAGCGCCGAGGGAACCGACGACGCCGACGGGACCGGTCCGGTCCCGGTCTCCCGGCTGGACCCGCGGGCCTTCACACCGGAGCAGCTGCGCGAGGGGTGGCGGCTGGCCTGCCTCGCCCGGGCCGTCTCGGACCTGGAGGTGGAGATCCCCGCGCTCTCCACCCGGCCGAAGGCGGCGACCGTGGGGGTCGGGCGGCAGGTCATCCTCCGCCCCGCCGTGCAGAAGCGCTACGTCGAACTGACCGAGCCCACGCTCTCCGACCAGACGCCCGACCTGGAGCGGCTGCTGGCCGCCCTGGACGACCTGGAGCCGGTGCCGGACCTGCACGCCGTACGGGCCGCGGGGAGGGTCATGCGGGCGTCGGACTTCAAGGTCACGGCCGTGGTCGTGGACGACGCGCTGATCGACGTGGAGCCCGGGGACACCACCGGGTCGCGCTACGGCGTCGCCTTCGACCTGGGCACCACGACGGTCGTGGCGACGCTGCTGGACCTGGCGACCGGGACGCCGGTGGCGGTGCGGTCGATGCTCAACCTGCAGCAGCCCTCCGGGGCGGACGTGATCTCCCGCATCAGCGCGACGATGCTGGACCCGTCGGCGCTGGACCGGCTGCGGGACGCGGCGCGCGAGACGCTCGACCAGCTCGCCCGGGAGGTGTGCAAGGAGGGGGAGGTCTCCCCCGAGAACGTCTACGAGGTGGCGCTGGCCGGGAACGCGACCATGGTCCACCTCGCCCTCGGCATCGACCCCGAGCCGCTGGGGGTGGCGCCGTTCATCATGGCCACGCGCGCCCTGCCGGCCCTGCTCGCCTCGGATCTGGGACTGCGCTTCCACCCCCGGGCGCGGGCCGTGGTGCTGCCCGCGCTGGGGGCCTACGTCGGCGGCGACATCGTGGCCGGGGTCCTGGCCGCCGGCATGGACCGGGACCGGCGGCTGCGGTTGTTCGTCGACGTGGGCACCAACTGCGAGATCGTGCTCGGCGACGCCGACCGCCTGCTGGCCACCGCCGCCCCGGCGGGACCGGCCTTCGAGGGTGCCCAGATCCGCTGCGGCATGCGCGCCTCGGCCGGGGCGATCGAGACCGTGCGGCTGGCGCCCTCGGTGGAGCTGGGTGTGATCGGCGACGTCGAGCCGGTGGGATTGTGCGGGTCGGGGCTGGTGGACGCGGTGGCCGAGCTGCTGCGCGTGGGCCTGCTCGACCGCTCGGGCCGCTTCGTGCCCGAACAGGAGGCCGTACGGCTGGCGCCGGAGCTGGCCGGGCGGCTGACCGCGGTCGGCGGCGAGCGCGTCTTCGTCCTGGCCGGGGACGTCTACCTCTCCCAGCGGGACGTGCGCGAGCTGCAGTTCGCCAAGGCCGCTATCTCGACGGGGTGGCGGCTGCTGCTGGAGGAGTACGGGGCCGGAGAGCACGAGGTCCAGCAGGTCCTGCTGGCCGGGTCCTTCGGCTCCTACCTGTCCCCGGCCTCGGCCGTCCGGATCGGCCTGGTCCCGGAGCTGGCCCTGCCCCGGATCGTCAGCGCGGGCAACGTCGCCGGAGAGGGCGCCAAGCTCGCCCTGCTGTCCGTCCAGGAGCGGGCCGGTGCCCTGGCCCTCCTCGAGGAGATCCGCTATGTCGAACTCTCCGACCGCCCCGACTTCAACGACCGCTTCGTCGACCTGCTGTCCTTCCCCGCCGGCCGCTGATCCCCGGGAGGGTGCGGGGGTGGTGGCGTGCGGGGCGCTGGCGGGGCATGTGCGGGACATCGCGCATCGGCGGGGGTGGGCGGTGGAGGTGTATCCGCTCCCTCCGCTGCTGCACAACCGGCCCGCCGCCATCGCCGCCGAGGTCGAGGCGGTGGTCGGGGAGGTGAAGGGCAGGCACCGGCGGCTGGCGGTGGCCTACGCCGACTGCGGGACCTACGGGGCCCTGGACGAGGTGTGCCGGCGGCACGGCCTGGCACGGCTGCGCGGGGAGCACTGCTACGACGTCTTCGCGGGACGGCGGGCGCGCGAGATGACCGAGGAGGAGCCGGGGACGTACTTCCTGACCGACTATCTGGTGCGCACCTTCCACCGGTCGGTCGTGGTCGAGCTCGGCCTGGACCGCTTCCCCGAGCTCCGCGACGCCTACTTCGCCCACTACCGCCGCGTCGTCTGGCTGGCCCAGCGCCCGGGCCCGGCCCTGCGCGCGCAGGCCGTACGGGCGGCCGGGATCCTGCGCCTGCCCCTCGTCGTCCGGAAGGTCGGCGACGCGGCCCTGGAGCACGGGCTGGAGGAGCTCCTGTCTCCCGGAAGGTGAGGCCGACCTGGCCGCCGGGTCACATTCCCGCCGCCCCATTGACAGGTCCGGGGGCGAGGAGAAGTGTCCGAACTATCTCTACCGCGAGTCTGTGCGGCCAGACCGTTGGCGGCATGCCGTCGAGCATTCGTGGGCCCGAGGATCCCCGGCGGAACCGTCATGCCCGAAATCCGACGAGAGCGACTGGAGAGATCACATGTCTGCTCCATCCGACCCCACCCAGGGGACATCGGCGTCCCTGTCCGGCGTGGCCGACCTCGAACACCGTCTGCAGGAGGTCGTCCCGTCCGACGGGAGGGTTGCCGAGCAGCGGGAGGCGTCCGGTCTCCGGCAGGAACCGGGCCTCCGGCAGGAGACCCCGGGCCCGCAGGAGACACCCGGCCTCCAGCGGGACGTGCAGTTCCAGCTGACCCGCGGTAGGTACCGCAGCGGAGGACAGGGCTACCAGCTCGAACTCCGGGTGGACGTCGACGGCGTCCGCCCGCAGAACCGGGTCAGCGCCGACTTCTTCTCCACCAGCGGGGGCACGACCTCCTACTTCGGCTCCTTCATCGTGCACTTCCCGACGGTCACCGTCACGGCCGCGCAGGTCGTGCTCCAGGGGACGGGGAGCTTCACCTTCAACGCCGGCGCCCCGGTCGTGCGCGTGACCGTTCCGCGCCGGACGACCGCGCAGCCGCAGGGCGACGCCACGGTGCAGTTCCTCACCGCCTCCGGCCAGCCCGGCGCCGGTTACGTCTGCCCGTTCGTCTCGCCGTACTTCCGCAGCGTGGTCCTGGAGCAGGACTCGGTGACCGGGGCCGTGCCGTTCGTCTCCTACGACACCTCCGCGCTGCCCCAGCCGCCGACCAGCCCGTCCCGCGTGCTCACGGTCGTGAAGTCCTACGCCGAGGCGGGCATCGAACTGCAGATGTCCGGTTTCTCCAACATCGTCGCCACCTCGGCGGCCGGGCCCGACCTGCTCTGGAACGACGCCGAGCTGCACAACGCGATGGTGCAGCACTTCAGCGGCTTCGCCAACGTGGCGCAGTGGCGGTTGTGGATGCTGGTCGCCAGCGCGCACACCGGCGGCTACCGCGGGATCATGTTCGACTACAACGACGCCTGCCAGCGCCAGGGCGCGGCGGTCTTCTACAACGCCATCCAGGGCAACACCCCGCAGGCCCAGCGCGCCCAGCTGCGCACCTACGTGCACGAGATCGGCCACGCCTTCAACCTGCTGCACTCCTGGCAGAAGAACCTGGCCGTCCCGCCGCAGCCGCTCGGCCCCAACGGCGGCTTCGGGGACCTGAGCTGGATGAACTACGTCCAGAACTACCAGCCCCTGTCCGGGGCGGGCGGGGAGGCGGCCTACTGGGCGGCATTCCCGTTCCAGTTCACCGACAGCGAGCTGGTCCACCTGCGCCACGCCAACTACCGCGACGTGATCATGGGGGCGAACGCCTTCGGGACCGGCGCCGCCGAGATCGCCCCCGAGCTGTTCGACGAACCGGTCGAGGACCAGTCCGGCCTGGCCCTGGAGGTGCGGGCCAAGGAGGCCTTCGCCTTCGGCGAGCCGGTGGTGGTGGAGCTCAAGCTCTCCACCACCGACCTGCGCGGCCGCAACACCCACTCCCACCTGCACCCGGACACCGACTTCACGCACGTCGCCGTCACCCAGCCGTCCGGCCGGACCGTGCTCTACCGGCCGATGCTGCGCCACTGCTCGGACGACGCGGCCGTGGTCCGGCTGGACCAGGACAACCCGGCGATCTACCGCAGCGCCTACATCGGCCACGGCGCCGACGGGCACTACTTCCAGCAGCCCGGCGAGTACCGCGTCCGGGCCCAGTACCTGGCCTCCGACGGCTCCAGGATCGTCTCCCCCGTGTGCAGGATCCGGGTCCGCTACCCCGTCACCCAGGCCGACCAGGAGGTCGCCGAGCTGATGATGGGCGAGGAGAGCGGCAAGCTCCTGACCCTGCTCGGCTCCGACTCCCCCGCGCTGGCCTCGGGCAACGCGGCGCTGCAGGAGGTCATCGACAAGCACGGCAAGCACCCGCTGGCGGTGTACGCCCGCATGGTCCGGGGCGTCAACGCGGAGCGGGAGTTCAAGAACCTCACCGCCGACAACGAGCTGACGATCCGCCAGCCCGACACCAAGGAGAGCATCCAGCAGCTCACCCTGGTGGCCGACGCCTCGGCGCGGGGCGAGGGCGTCGACAACATCACGCTGAACATGGTGATGCGCCGCCTGGCCGGCGCCCAGGCCAAGCAGGGCGACCTGGAGCAGGCGACCGGGACGATCGACAAGATGGTCCGCACCTTCGAGGGCAAGCAGCTGCGCCCCTCGGTGCTGGAGCAGATCCGCCGCCAGGCCGAACGCACCAAGGCCGCGCTCGCCTCCGAGACGAAGGAGAGGCCGGCGCAGAAGAAGAAGTGACCGGCCACGACACCGAGAAGAAAGCCATCGTGATCCATATAGAGCTGACCGCTCCCGGCGGGCCGCACCCCGCCGGGAAACCGGTCCCCGTCAGCGTCTCCGTCGTCGGCACGACCGAGCTCCTGCTCGTCGGCGTCCTGGACGGCTCGGAGGACGGCAGCCGCTATCCCCGCTATCGCCCCGCGGTCTCCCTGGGCGGCCAGATCGTCGCCGCGCCGCCCGCCGCCGAAGACCCGCTCGTCGCCGCGCTGCGGGTCTCCGACTTCGTCCGCCTGGCTCCGGGAGAGCCCTTCGATCCCTGCGCGTCCCGGTCGCTGGCCACCTTCGAGACCTTCGTGCCCGAGGCACCCGGGTCCTACGTCTACACTCTGACTCTCGACACGCAGAGCAGCGCCCCGGAGCAGTGGCTCGGCCGCATCAACCAGACGGACGTCCCCGAGGTCCTGGCCCTCGTCAGCCAGGTGCCCCGGTTCCGCGTCACCTCGCCGCCCCTGGTCGTCGAGGTCCGTTGAGCCGTCCGTCGAGTCGTCCGCCGAGCCGGGGAACCGTACGGCGTCCAGCGGCGGAGTAGAGGGTGTGAGCGCGTCCGCGCTCTCAGACAAGGACCCTCTGATGACTGGACGAAACAGGTGGTGACGCTGGCGTTCCCCGACCGGGCCGCGACGCCTGCCGCGCCCCCTATCGCGCCCTCCGCTCCGCTGTCCGCCCTGGTCGCCACTCTGGCCTCCGACGCGGCGCTGATCGAGGAGTCGCTGGCCGACCCCGACAGGTTCGCCGGGCTGTTCGACCGGCACGCCGACGAGATCCACCGGTACGCGGCCCGGCGCCTGGACGACGTCACCGCGGCCGACGACGTGACGGCCGAGACGTTCCTGGTGGCGTTCCGCAAGCGCACCCGCTACGACCTGACCCGCTCCGACGCCCGGCCCTGGCTGTACGGCATCGCCTCGAAGCTGATCTCCGGCCACCGCAGGGCCGAGACGCGCAGGCTCAAGGCCCTGGCCCGGCAGGCTCCCGAGCGGGCGGCCGACTTCGAGGAGCGCAGCGCGGAGCGGGTGACCGCCGACGGGCTGCGCCCCGCGCTGGCCGCCGCCCTGGCCGGGCTCAGCTCCGCCGAACGGGACCTGCTGCTGCTGGTCGCCTGGGCCGAGCTGACCTACGAGGAGGCCGCCGAGGCGCTCGGCATCCCGATCGGGACCGTGCGCTCCCGGCTGTCCCGGACCCGAACCAAGATCCGCCGTTCCCTGGAGTCGCACGCATGAACGAGGACGAGATCCAGCTGGTGGCGCGCGCCCGCCCGGACGCGCCGCCGTACGCCCCCGAGGCGAAGGCCGCGGCCCGGCGGGGGCTGGTCGCGGCGGCCGCCACGCGCGGCCCGTCGCGGCCCCTGTGGCGCAGGCCTCCGGCGATGCTCCTGGCCGGGGCGCTGGCGGTGGCGGTCGCGGCGACCGTCCCCGCGCTGCTCACCGGTCCGGGGACGGAGCCGGGACCGGGGCGGGAACCCGCGGGGAAGGTCGTGGTGGCGCTGCCGAAGCTCGCTCCGGTGTCCGCGACCGAGGTGCTCGGCCGGGCCGCCAAGGCGGTCAAGGCGGAGCTGGAGCCGCGGGACGACCAGTTCGTCAAGGTCGAGTCGGAGACGATGTACGGCGCCTTCAGCGGGAAGTCCGTCAACACGGAGACGGGTGAGACCGCCCCGGAGACCCGTTACCTCTACCGCACCAAGCGGGTGATCTGGCAGTCGGCCGACGGGAGCAGGGAGGGCTCGCTGAGAATCGAGTACCTGCAGCCGAAGGCCTACCCCGGCTGGCCGATCCCGGAGGAGGCCGACGACGAGGCCGGGAAGGTGGAGATGCTCAGGCTGCCGGTCTGCGATCCTCTCCCGGCCCGTCTCCGCACCGACCACGCGGCGCTGAAGCGACTGCCCGCCGACGCCGGGGGCATGCGCGCCCACCTGTACGAGAGCGCCCGGGACGGCGGTTCCAAGGGCGATGAGGACGAGGCCGCCTGGACCCGGGTGGGCGACCTGCTGCGGGAGAACTACATGCCCGCCGCGCAGCGGGCCGCGCTGTTCGAGGCGGCCGCGACGATCCCCGGGGTCGACGCGGTCCAGGACGCCGAGGACGCGGCGGGCCGCCGGGGCATCGGAGTGGGCCGGGTGGGGCCCGACGGGATCAGGGAGGATCTCGTCTTCGACCCGGAGACCTACGAGCTGCTGGGCGAGCGCGGGATCGTGGTGGACGAGAAGCGGGCCGAGTCCCCGAAGGGGAGCCTGGTCGCCTCCACCGCGCAGCTGTCGGTCACCGTGGCCGACGAGGCGCCCGCGGTCCCCGACGACGACGCCTCCGGCTGCGGCTGAGGCTGACGGGGCCGGAATGGCCGGTGCGGCCCGGGTCCGGGCCGCACCGGCCATTCCAGGACAACTCCGGATCACAGCGGCAGACCCGGGACGGCACCGGGCCCCGGACGGCGGAACGTGACCCTGTTTTTAGCGGGGGCTGGACAGGACCGCTCCGACGCTCGGGAAAGCTCGGACCATGAGACAGATCCGCATGATCACCAGGGCCGCCCTCGCCGCCGCGGGGGCGGCCGCGCTCCTGCTCGCCGGGGGCGCCGTCCCCGCCACGGCCGGCTCCGCCGTCCGGCCCGCACCCGCCGCGGCGGCGGAGATCACCGCCCGCCAGGCCGTCGAGATCGTCAGGGGGTACGTCCCGGACGGGCGGGTCGTCAGGACCGAGCGCGTGTGGGAGCAGGGCCTGTGGACCTGGTGGGTGCAGGTCGTGGACGGCGCCTGGAAGTACGACTTCTACGTCTCGGCCGCGAGCGGGAACGTCGTCAGGCTCAAGATCAACCTCAACCGGTGAGTCCCGGGCGGGCGCTCACGGCTCCGCCCGGCCCGCGAGACCGGTCCCGTGAACAGGTCCCGTGAAACAGGTCCCGCAAGACCGGTCCCGTGAGACCGGCCTCGTGGAGCCGGTCCCGGTCCGGGACGCGTGCGGTCTCAGTCGTGGAACCGGTGGACGGGCGAGCCGTCGGCCGAGCAGCGCACCTCGATCTTGACGTCGGTCTCGTCCGCCTCGAACTCCACGCGGGCCCGTACGGCGGGGCCGCGTTCCACGTCGTCCACCTGGAAGCCCTGGGCGGGACTCCACGAGCGGAGCGTGACCAGGCCGTCGGAGCACCGGGCGATCACGCTCCCGCCCGCCGTCCTGATCACTCCGCTCCGGCCGGCGGGCTTCGCGGCGGGGGACGAGGTGGCGGGAGACGGCGTGGACGTCCCGGTCGGCATGGGATCCGGCGTCCCGGCCGGCGTGGCACCGGGCGTCGGGGCACCGGTGGACGCGGGAGCATCGGTGGACGCGGGGGCGCGGGTCACGGGCGGGGCGGCCGCGACCGGGGTGGTGCGGGCCAGCGCCTCCTCGATCTCGGCGGAGGACAGCGGCCGGTGCGCGGAGGCCGTCAGCGGCTCACCCAGAACGGTGATCATCGCCGCCCCCGCTCCGGTAGCGAGAACGCCGGTGGCCAGCCACCCGGCCACGACAAGAGGGAATCGCCTGCGCACGCGTCCACCTTGCCACCTTCGATGCTAAGACGCGGTTAAGGGGCCGATAACGTGCTTTGAGCATGGGTCGAGCCCGGCTAACGTGACGGCAAATGTCGAACGTGCTGCTCATCGAGGACGACGCCGCGATCCGCACCTCCCTCACCCGGGGGCTGCGCGACCGCGGCCACGCCGTCTCCTCCGCCCCCACCGCTCTGGACGGCCTGCGCCTGGCCGTCGAGGAACGCCCCGATCTCATCGTGCTGGACCTGGGCCTGCCCGACATGGACGGGCTGGACCTGCTGCGCATGCTCCGCGCGGTCAGCCACGTCCCGGTCATCGTCGCGACCGCCAGGGACGGCGACGCGGAGATGGTCAAACTGCTGGACGCCGGGGCCGACGACTACGTGGTCAAACCGTTCAGCGCCGCCCAGCTCGACGCCCGCATCCGCGCGGTGCTGCGCCGTTCCGGCGAGAACCGCGCGGACAGCTCGGTGACCGTCGGCGGCCTGCGGGTGGACCCGCGCACCCGGGAGGCGACGCTGGACGGCGCCGCCCTGGACCTGAGCCCCCGGGAGTTCGACCTGCTCCACTACCTGGCGGCCAGGCCCGGCGAGGTGGTCACCAAGCGCGAGCTGCTCACCCACGTCTGGCAGGTGCCGTACGGCGGAGCGGACAAGACCGTCGACGTCCACCTGTCGTGGCTGCGCCGCAAGCTCGGCGAGACCTCCGCCGCGCCCCGCTACCTGCACACGGTGCGCGGCGTGGGCGTCCGGCTGGCCGAACCGTCGTGAGGCGCTGGCTGGCCCTGCTGGTCGCGGCGACCACCTCCCTCGTCCTCGTCGCCCTGCTGGTCCCCCTCGCCCTGCTGGTCCGCACGTCCGCCGAGAGCGGCGCCGTGGACCGGGCGAGCGGCGAGGCCGAGTCGGTGGCGGTCGCCGTCGGCGCGGTGGACGTCGAGACCCTGAGGCTCACCGCGGAGCGGGCCGCGCATCCGACCACGGTCTTCCTCGGCGACGGCAGGGTCGTCGGCGCCCCCGCCGAGAGGTCCGCCGCGGTCGAGCTGGCCGCGCGCGGGCGCAGCGTCACCGCGGCCGTGCCCGGTGGCCGGGAGATCCTGGTCGCGGTCCAGGGGGCGCCCGGCGGCACGGCGGTGGTCCGGGTCCTCCTCAGCGACGACGAGCTGACCAGGGGCGTCACCCAGGTGCAGGCGGGGCTGCTGGTGCTCGGGCTGGCGTTGATCGGCCTGGGCATCCTGGTGGCCGACCGGCTGGCCCGCGCGGTGATCCGGCCGATCTCCTCGCTGGCGAAGGTCTCGCACCGGCTGGCCGCCGGCGACATGGCCGCCAGGACCACGCCCGGCGGCCCGCCCGAGGTGCAGGCGGTCGGCCTGGCGCTCAACCACCTGGCCGAGCGCATCACCGGGCTGCTCGCCGAGGAGCGGGAGAACGCGGCCGACCTGTCCCACCGGCTCCGCACGCCGCTCACCGGGCTGCGGCTGGAGGCCGAGTCCTTGACCGACCCGCAGGAGGCGGCCCGGATCGAGGCCCGGGTCGACGCGCTGGAACGGGCCGTCACCTCGGTGATCAATGAGGCCCGGCGGCGGTCCCAGGAGCGGCAGGAGTGCGAGGCGGTGGCGGTGGTCCGGGACCGGGTGGCGTTCTGGTCGGTGCTCGCCGAGGACCAGGGCCGGGCCATGGACCTGGAGCTGCCTCCGGGCCTGCTGCCCGTCGCCGCCTCCGCCGACGACCTCGCCGCCTGCCTGGACGCCCTGCTCGGCAACGTGTTCGCGCACACCGACGAGGGCGTCGGTTTCGGCGTACGGCTGGCACCCGTCCCGGGCGGCGCGACGCTGACCGTCACCGACGCCGGGCCCGGGTTCGCCACGACCGCCCCGCTGGAGCGCGGCGAGAGCGGGGCCGGATCGACCGGGCTCGGCCTGGACATCGCGCGCCGTACCGCCGAGTCGTCGGGCGGCGCGCTCACACTGGGCGCCTCCCCCGCGGGTGGTGCGAGCGTGACCCTGTTCCTGGGCGGGGTCCAGGGCGGATCCCCGGGCGGAAGAGGGTGAAACTGCTCTTAACGATCGCTTAGCGCGGCCCTATCGCCGGTCCGGAGAACCTGGGGCCATGAGAAAGAACACCGTGATCGCCAAGATCGCCCTCGCCGGAACCGTCACCCTCCTCGCCGCCGGAAGCGGCATCGCCTTCGCCGGGAGCGCGGCCGCCGCCGCTCCGGCCGGCGCTCAGGCCTCGGCCGCGGCCCCCGCCGCGGGCATCTCGTGCTCGAAGGCCGTGAAGATCGCCAAGAAGCGCGTCCCCGGCGCCCGGGTCAGCGAGGTCGAGCGGGAGTGGGAGCACGGCCACCGGGTCTGCAAGGTGGAGCTGCACCGGGGCGGCTGGGAGTACGACGTCTACGTCTCGCTCAAGACCGGCAAGGTCATCAAGTTCAAGAAGGAGTACGACGACTGATCCGCGCGCCCGCCGGGTCAGCAGGCCTTCAGCACCCGCTCCATCGCGGACTTCTCCGCTGAGGTCACCCAGAGCTCGTACTTGAGCTTCACCTTGATCTGGCGTGCGACGTAAGGACACCGGTAGGCCCGGCGCGGCGGCAACCACGTCGCCGCGTCGGCGTCGCTCTTCTGGCCGTTCAGCGGGCCGTCCACGGCCAGCAGGTTCAGCGGGTCGTTGGCCAGTTCCCTGCGCTCGGCGGCGCTGATCTGCTGGGCGCCCTTCTGCCAGGCGTCCGACAGCGCCACCAGGTGGTCGATCTGCACCTTCATGCTGGTGTCCTGGCCGCGCTCGAACTCGATGGTCTTGCCGCTGTAGGGGTCCTCCAGCGTGCCGGTGAGCACGATGCAGTCGTGGGTGCCCTTCTTGAAGGTCTCGTCCTTCAGGTCCCGCTTGAGGATGTCGTTGCGGGTGTCGCACCCGTTGTGGTCGACGTCCGCCCACGCGGGCCCGAACTCGTCGCGGTCGAAGCCGGTCCGCGGCGCCCGGCCCTTGACCGGGAGCTTCTCCAGGTCCTTGAGCGCCTCGGCGGCCGAGGTGCCGCCCGTGTCGTCGCCGGAGGATCCGCCGGAGGAGTCGCCCAGCGAGTCCAAGGAGGTTCCGCAGCCCACCGGTCCGCCCGCCAGCGCGAGCACGACCGCCGCAGCGGCCAGCACTTTACCCCGTTTCACCTGCACGTTCCCACCGCCTCTCATGGATTTGGCTACCCGGAAACGGCGAATTTACCCAATCAACCAGTGCCACCCGTAAAAGCCGCGTCTCATCTTCCACCCCAGCTCACCGTCGTGATCCACCGGGGTGACCGTGGTTCGCCACCGCGGCGGTCACAGCCCTTCCAGCGCGTCCAGCAGCCATTCGGCGAGGTACCCCGCGAAGGAGGACCTCACGAGGACCCGGTAGACGTCCGGCCCGGCGCGGTGCAGGACGATCTGGGCCCGGGCCAGCAGGGTCTGGGTGTGCGCCCCGACCTCGAACACCGCCGGGTGCAGGTCGATCGGGCAGCCGGTCATCAGCACGTCCCGGACCCGCGGCCCCGCCAGCTCGACGACCGCCCGCTGCGCCGACACGTCCACCCCGTCATCGACCGCCGGAGCTCCCGCTCCGGTCTGCGGGTCCTCCACGGTCAGCCACCAGCCGGGCCCGAGCCGCAGCCCCTCCTTGGGCGCCTCGCCCCGGACCTCTCGCATCCGGAGGAAGGGGATCTCCCGGATCGTCACCCCGGCGGTGCCCGCGGCGGCGAAGCGTTCGGCGAACCCGGCCAGCGGGCTCACCGCCCGCTCGGGACGCCACCACTGCGTCACCTCCGGATCCGCCGCGGCCGGGAGAGGGCGTACCGCGTCCGGGATCCCGTCGCGGCGGGTGTTGCCCGGGTCGTGGAAGACCGGGTCCACCACGGTGACCGGGATCTCCCGGCCGTCGAAGGCGACGAGCCGGTCGCCCGCCTCGGCGTCCCTGACCATGGCCAGCGCGACGCCGGGATAGGCGGAGGTGAGGTGACCGAGCATCCGCCGGTCGCCGGGGGCCGCGACGATCTGGGCCCCCTCGGTCAGCACTCCCTCGGTCAGCACCCCCTCGGTCAGCACCCCCTCCGTCAGCACTCCCTCCGTCGGCGTCCCCTCGCCGTCACCGGCCGCCCCGGACTCGCCGGGCTCTCCAGCCGCCTCCGGCGCTCCGGGCGTGCCGGAGCCAGGGGGCTCATCCGGCGTTGCGGGGACACCGGCCTCCGGCAGGCGGGCGGGGACGAGGCCGACGAGTCGCTTGCGGCCGGGGCCCGCGGTGTCGGGGCGGCTGTGGGAACGCTTTCCGACGAAGTCCGGCTTGCGGCCGGAGACGATCCAGGACATCCCGAGGTCCTGGGGGGTCACGGTCCCGTCGGTCTCCTGCCCGACGATCGCGAAGCCCTTCTCGGCCCGGAGCACGTGCATGGTCTCCGTCCCGTACGGCACCGCCCCCAGCTCCAGCGCGGCCTCCCACAGCGCCGCGCCGTACCACCACGGCACGTTGATCTCGTAGGCCAGCTCCCCCGAGAAGCTGATCCGGAAGACCCTGGCCGGAGCACTCTCGCGGTAGGTCATGAACGGGAAGTCGTCGAAGTCGACGCCGGGGACCAGCGTCTCGGCGACCGGCCTCGCCCCGGGGCCGACGACCGCCACGACGGCCCAGTGGTCGGTCACCGAGGTGAACGACACCTCCAGGTGCGGCCACTCGGTCTGGTGCCACTCCTCCAGCCAGTCGAGCACGGTGGCGGCGTTGCCGGTGGTGGTGGTCATCAGGTAGCGGTCGCCGGCCAGCCGGGTGGTCACCCCGTCGTCCAGGACCATGCCGTCGGCGCCGCACATCAGGCCGTACCGGCAGGAGCCGACCGGCAGCGAGGAGAACACGTTGGTGTAGATCCGGTCGAGGAACTCCCCCGCGTCCCGCCCCCTGACCTCGATCTTCCCGAGCGTGGAGGCGTCCATCGCCGCCACCCCGGTCCGCGCCGCCCGGCGCTCCCGCTCGACGGCCCGCTCCATGGACTCGCCGTCCGCCGGATAGTGGCGGGCCCGCTTCCACTGGCCGACGTTCTCGAAGAACGCGCCGCGGGCGACGTGCCGGTCGTGCATGGCGGTGATCCGCACCGGGTCCGAGAGCCGGCCCCGGTCCCGTCCCGCGAGCACCCCGAAGGCCACCGGCGTGTACGGCGGGCGGAACGTGGTCGTCCCCACCTGCCCGGGCGAGGCCCCGAGCAGGCCCGCCACCACCCCCACGGTCACCGCCCCCGACGTCTTGCCCTGGTCGGCCCCGGTCCCCGCGGTGGTGTAGCGCTTGACGTGCTCCACCGACCGCATCCCCGTCCCGGCGGCCCGGCCGAGGTCGGCCACCGTCACGTCCCGCTGCAGGTCGACGAAGGACTCCCGGTCGCCGTCGTCTCCCGCGGGTACGGCCCACAGCGCGGCCGGGGACCGCTGGGCGGGCTCGTCGCACTCGGGGACGCGCAGGGGGTCGCCGCCCCCGTTCCCGCCCGGGCCGGTGGTCCCGTCCTGCCAGCGGGCGGGCAGGCCCGCGGCCTCGGCGGCGCGGGCTCCGGCGGCGAAGCCGTCGGCGACGGCTGCGGCGGCGCCGTACTCTCCCCTGCACGCCCCGGCCGACCGCTCGGCCTGCGCGGACACCTCCGGGACGAACGCCTGGAGGGCGTCGTCGAAGCGGAGCCGTCCCCGTGACTGGCTGAACAGGTGGACCGCCGGGTTCCAGCCGCCCGACACCGCCAGCAGGTCGCAGGCGACCTCCCGGCCGCCGATCACGACCCCGGTGAGGATCCCCTCGCCGTCGGCGAGCGTGCCGGTGACCACGGCCCCGTCCCGGCGCGGGTCCACGATCTCCGCGATCTCCACCCCGGCGGCGGCCAGGTCGCGGGCGGCCTCGTGCCCGGAGTCGGTGCAGGTGAAGACCACCGCCCGCCTCCCGGGCAGCACGCCGTACCGGTTGACGTAGGTCCGCGCGGCCGAGGCCAGCATGACGCCGGGGCGGTCGTTGCCCGGGAAGGCCACCGAGCGCTCGTGGGCCCCGGTCGCCAGCACGATCTGCCCGGCCCGGAAGTGCCACAGCCGCCGCCCGCCGAGGGTCCCGCCGCCTCCGCCGCCCCCCTGCCCGCCCTCGTCTCCGGCGGCGCGGTTGGCGTCGCGTTCCTCCACGGCGACGACGTAGTTGTGGTCGTGATAGCCGATCGCGGTGGTCCTGGGCAGGAGGCGGACCTCGGGGAAAGCGGCGAGGCGGGCCGTGACGGAGGAGATCCACTCCTCGGCCGGGGCGCCGTCCAGGAGGGTCCGGCAGCTCAGCAGGTCGCCGCCGAACTCCGGCCCGCCGTCGAGCAGGACCACGCGGGCCCCCGTCTCGCCGGCCGCCAGCGCCGCCGCCAGCCCGGCCGGGCCGCCGCCGACCACGAGCACGTCGCAGTGCAGGTACGCCTTGTCGTGCCGGGCGTCCCCGGCCGCCGCCGCGGGGTCGAGGCGGCCCTTGCCCCGCAGGCTCCACGCTCGCATGCCCTCCCGCAGTTCCACGGCCGTCGCCGCGACCATGGGCTCGTCTCCCACCCTGACCAGCGCGTTCGGCTCCTCCACCCCGGCGGTGAAGATCCCCCGGGGGCGGCCGAGATCGACGCTCCGGCCGACGATCCGGACCCCGCAGGCCAGCAGCGCCGAGGCCAGCGTGTCACCCGGGTGGCCGGTCAGCTCACGCCCGTCGAAGGTGAAGCGCAGCACGCGGGAGCGGTCGATCCGGCCCCCGGACTCCCGCCTCACCGCGGGTCCCCGGCGTCGCGGGCTCCGGGGCTCCCGGGCGTCCGCTCGATCTCGTGGGTGACGGTGTGCCGCCGGATCGAGAACCACGTCCGGCAGCCGTGGACGTGGAACCAGCGCTCGTGGAACCAGCCCCGGGGGTTGTCGCGCATGAACACGTACTCGGCCCACTCCTCGTCGCTCGCCGCCGCGGGATCCCCCGGGTAGGCGATCCCGGCCTGCCCGCCGTACCGGAACTCGATCTCGTCGCGCGGCCCGCACCACGGGCACTCGATCAGCTGCACCGTCCCGCCACCGCCTCTCCCCTCCCGCCGCCCGGCCCCGGATGCATTCAGTGCGCCACCGCCGCCGCGCCGTGCTCGTCGATGAGCGCCCCGGTGGTGAAGCGCTCGAGGGAGAACGGCTCGGCCAGCGGGTGCGGCCGTCCGGAGGCGATCGTGTCGGCGTAGACCCAGCCCGAACCGGGCGTCGCCTTGAACCCGCCCGTCCCCCAGCCCGAGTTGATCAGCAGCCCGTCCACCGGCGTCGTCCCGATGATCGGCGAGGCGTCCGGGGAGACGTCCACGATCCCCGCCCAGGTGCGCACCACCCGGACCCGGCTGAAGATCGGGAACAGTTCCAGCGCGGCGGACATCTGCTCCTCGATGACGTGGAAGGCCCCGCGCTGGCCGTAGGAGTTGTAGGCGTCGATGCCCGCCCCCATGACCAGCTCGCCCTTGTGCGCCTGACTGACGTAGACGTGCACCGCGTTGGACATGACCACGCAGTCGAGCACCGGCTCCAGCAGCTCCGACACCAGCGCCTGCAGCGGATGCGACTGCAGCGGCAGCCGGATGCCCGCCCGCCCGGCCAGCACGCTGGTGTGCCCGGCCGCGGCCAGCGCGACGGTCCCGGCCGCGATCCTGCCCTCGCCGGTCAGTACGGCGCGCACCCGCCCGCCGGTGATCTCGAACCCGGTGACCTCGCAGCCCTGGATCAGGTCGACCCCGAGCGCGTCGGCCCCCCGGGCGTACCCCCAGGCGACGTGGTCGTGCTTGGCGATGCCGCCGCGGCGCTGGAGGGTCGCCCCGAGCACCGGGTGCCGGGTGTTCCCGCCGGTGTCGAGGACCGGGCAGAACTCGCGCACCTCGTCGGCGTCCAGCCACTCGGCGTCCACCCCGTTGAGCACGTTGGCGTTGACCCGGCGCCGGCCCTCCCGCACGTCGCTCAGGCTGTGGGCGAGGTTGAGCACGCCCCGCTGGCTGAACATCAGGTCGTAGCCGAGCTCCTCCGACAGTCCCTCCCACAGCTTCAGGGAGTGCTCGTAGATCGCGGCGCTCTCGTCCCACAGGTAGTTCGAGCGGATGATCGTGGTGTTGCGGGCCATGTTCCCGCCCGCCAGCCAGCCCTTCTCCAGCACGGCGACGTTCGTGATCCCGTGGTTCCTGGCCAGGTAGTAGGCGGTGGCCAGACCGTGCCCGCCGCCCCCGACGATCACCACGTCGTACGAGCGCCGCGGCTCGGGGTTGCGCCACAGGAAATCCGGGTGGTCCGGCGCGCTCACCGGCGGTCCCGCCGCTCGATCCGCTCAGCCCGCTCGATTCGCTCCATGAACGGTCCTATCGCTTGATCCGGGTCATCTTCGGGTCGAAGAGCGGTTCGGCGGCCACCTCCGCGGGCACCCGTCCGCCGAAGTACTCCACCTCGACGGCAGTGCCCGGCTCCGCCGCGCCGGCCGGCAGCCAGGCGTAGGCGACGGCCCGGCCGAGGGTGTGCGCGTAGGCGGCGCTGGTGACGTAGCCGGCGGCGCGTCCCCGGTGGAAGACCGGCTCCTTGCCCATGACGACCCGCTCGGTGAGCAGCGGCACCAGCCTGCGGGTCACCTCGCCGCCGAGAGCCTCCAGTGCCGGACGGCCGACGAAGTCCTTGTCCATCCGCACGGCCCAGCCCAGCCCGGCCTCCTGCGGCCGGTGCTCCGGCGTCATGTCCACGCCCCACAGCCGGTAGCCCTTCTCCAGCCGCAGGCTGTTGAAGGCGGCCCGGCCCCCGGCGGCGACGCCGTACCGGCGGCCCGCCTCCCACAGCAGGTCCCACAGCTTCAGGCCGACGTCGGCGCCGGTGTAGATCTCCCAGCCCAGCTCGCCGACGTAGGACAGCCGCATCATCGTCACCGGCACCTGACCGACATATCCGGACTTGAGGGTGAAGTAGCGGAAGCCCTCGTTCGACAGGTCGAGGTCGGTGAGCGGCTGCACCAGGTCGCGCGCGTGGGGACCCCAGACGCCGACGCAGCACGTCCCGGCGGTGACGTCGCGCACGCTCACGCCCGGCGGGGCGTGACGCCGCAGCCAGGCGAGATCGAGGTTGCCGTTGGCGCCCACCTGGAAGCGGTCCTCGGCCAGCCGGGCCGCGGTCAGGTCGGACCTGATCCCGCCCGCGGAGTCGAGCAGCAGCGTGTAGGTGACCGAGCCCGGCGGCCTGTCCACGTTGTTGGTGGTCATGCGCTGCAGGAAGGCCGCGGCGCCCGGCCCCTCGACCTCGACGCGCTTGAGCGGCGTCATGTCGTACAGGGCCACGCGCTGCCGGGTGGCCCACGCCTCGGCCGCGGCGATCGGCGACCAGTACCGGGCAGCCCACGCGTCGCGCGCCGCCGCGCCGACGAACTCCTCGGCGTCGGGCGCCAGCCGTACCGGATCGTCCAGCAGCGCCGCGTTGGCCTCGAACCAGTGCGGCCGCTCCCAGCCCGCCGCCTCCAGGAAGAAGGCGCCCAGCTCGCGCTGGCGGGGATGGAACGGGCTGGTCCGCATCGGCCGGGGCGATTCCATCGGCTGCAGGGGATGGATGACGTCGTAGACCTCGACGAAGTTCTGCCGGCCGCGCTCCTCGACGAAGGCGGGCGCCAGCTGCACCTGCTCGAAGCGTTCGACCTCGCACTCGTGCAGGTCGACGGTGGAGTGGCCGTCCACCAGCCACTCGGCCAGCGCCCTGGCGACCCCGGCCGAGTGGGTCACCCAGACCGCCTCGGCGATCCAGAGGCCGTCCAGCCCCGGCGCCGGGCCGATCAGGGGGAAGCCGTCGGGGGTGAAGGAGAAGATCCCGTTGATGCCCTCCACGGGCTTGGACTCCCCCAGGGCCGGCATCAGCGCGACCGCGTCCCGCCAGGCGGGGTCGAAGTCGGCCGCGGTGAACTCCTGGACCGACGGCATGACCGTGGCCCGCGCCGCGATCTCGTCCTGCCGGACGGGCATCGGCCGGTGGGCGTAGGAGCCGACGCCGACCCTGTCGACGTGCTGGCGGAAGTACAGGTCACGGTCCTGGTGACGCAGGATGGGCCGTACGGCCTCCGCCTCCTCGCCGCAGTCACCGGCCAGCGCGGGCAGCGGGCCCGAGCGGGCGTACTGGTGGGCCAGGGGCAGCAGCGGCACGGTCAGCCCGGCGAGCTCCCCGATCGCCGGGCCCCAGAATCCCGCCGCGCAGACGACGACGTCCGCCGGGATCGTGACCCGCTGGGGCGCCCGGGGGTCCGCGACCACCTCGGCGGTCACCCCGGTGACCCGGTCGCCCCGTCGCTCCAGCGCGACCACCCGGTGGCCGGGCAGGAAGCGCGCGCCCCGCCCGATCGCCGCGCGGGCCTGGGCCTCACCGCAGCGCACCGCGCTCGCCAGGCCGTCCGAGGGGACGTGGAAGCCGCCGAGGACCGCCGAGGGGTCGAGCAGCGGCCACAGCTCGACGCAGCGCTCCGGGCCGGCCAGCTCGCTCTCGATCCCCCAGGAGGTGGCCCAGCCGTGCTTGCGGCGCAGGTCCTGCCAGCGCTCGGGGGTGGTGGCGACCTCCAGGCCGCCGACCTGGTTGAAGCAGGGGCGGCCGTCGAGCGACAGCTCCCGGTACTTGGCGACCGTGTAGGCGGCGAACTCGGTCATCGCCTTCGACGGGTTGGTCTGGAAGACCAGGCCGGGGGCGTGGGAGCTGGAGCCGCCCGTGGCGAACAGCGGTCCCTGGTCGAGCACCGTGACGCCGGTCCAGCCCCGGACGGTGAGCTCGTCGGCGAGGGCGCACCCCACGATGCCGGCACCGATGATCACAACACGAGGCCGGCCCGCCATGCACCCTCCGGGTGTCCCTAATGCAGAAAAACCACCGGACTATTCACGAACATAAGGTGCGAAGCGGGACCGAACAAGAGGGGATCAGGAGCGGCCGTAGGAGTCTTCGAGCCGCTCGATGTCGTCCTCGTCGAAGTAGCCGAAGGCGATCTCCATGATGCGGGCGACCGGGCCCGAGGAGCTGAGCCGGTGAGTCTGACCTGCCCGGATGAGAACGCGGTCGCCGACGGCCGGCTCCGTGCGCACCCCGTCGATCTCGAAGACCAGGCCGGGGTCGAGGGCCACCCACAGCTCGTCGCGGTGCTCGTGACGCTGCAGGCTGAGGCGCTGTCCCGGGGCGACGGTGATGATCTTCACCGTGGTCGGCTCGTTGAGGGTGTAGCGGTCGAACGCACCCCAGGGACGCTCGTCGCGCACAACCGCGCCGAGCCGGTCGACTTCCAGCAAGATGGCCTCCAGAGTCTCCGTCGGATATCCGGAGACTCTGGCACCCCCGCGTGACGGATGCGCATTATTCGTGCAACCAGTCTATTAACTTTGACAGTCAGATTCCCTGACTTTTGTGATGGAGGCCGCTCGGACTCACCTGAGCCCATTCAGGTCCACTCAGGTCCACCCAGGTGCGCCCAGGCTCGCTCAGGTGAGCAGGATCCCGCCGTCGACCGGGATGACCGCGCCGGTCACGTACGACCCGGCGTCGCTGGCCAGGAAGATGGCTGCGGCCACCAGCTCGGCCGGGTCGCCGGCGCGCTTCATCAGGACCCGGTTCTCCAGCTGCCAGGCCATGTACCCCTCGGCGTACTGCTCGGTCATCTCCGAGGCGAAGAAGCCCGGCTCCAGGCAGTTGACCCGGATGCCGCGCCGCGAGGTCCACTGTTGGGCCAGGTCGCGGGTGAGGCCGACGACCCCCGCCTTGGAGGCGCTGTAGGCCGCCTGCGGCAGGCCGGCGGTGGTCTCCCCGAGGATGCTGCCGATGTTGACGATCGAGGAGCCGGGCCGCATGACCCGGGCGCAGGCCTGCGCCATCCAGTAGGTGCCGTGCAGGTTGATCTCCACGACCTGCCGGAACTGCTCGGGCGTCTCCTTCAGGGCGGGCACCGCCGTGCCGACCCCGGCGTTGTTGATCAGGATGTCCACCGCGCCCAGCTCCGCGACCGCCGCGTCCACCAGCGCCTGGCAGTCCTCGGGCCTGGTCACGTCGGTGGCCACCGCCACGCACCGGCGGCCGGCCTCCTCGACCAGCGCCCTGGTCTCCTCCAGCCGGTCCTTGCGGCGCGCGCCGATCACGATGTCGGCTCCGGCCTCCGCCAGCCCGCGGGCGAAGGCGACCCCCAGGCCCGAGGAGGCGCCGGTGACGATCGCGACCTTGCCGTCCAGCCGGAATCGGTCGAGCATGCGGATCTCCCTGTGTGCGGCGAACATACCGAATGAGATTCTAGAGCCGGTCGGCCGTGCCGGAGCCGACCGGCCGGCCGTACCGCCGGCAGAGCCCCCACCAACCGGTACGGCGCCGCGGAACGAAAGCGCGTGCCGCGGAACGGGACGGCCCCGCGGCGGCGTGTGCCGTACCGCGGGGCCGCGTGCCTCACCGGTCGTTCAGAGGCCGTACTCCTTGGTGATGCGCTCGTGCCGCTCGACCTCGATGTCCACGCTCTTGGCCAGGTCGAGCCAGGCCAGCGGGTGCACCCAGCGCTCGGTCGCGTCGTCGAGCACCGCGTCCAGCTCGACCGGGGAGACCTCCGGCGGGATCGCGATCCAGCCGAACACGCCGGGAAGCGACTCGCCCGTGGTCGGGTGCGTCACGGTGTAGTTGTCGTCGCTGTAGACCCACATCGGCCAGCCGCGCTCGACCATGACCTCGTTGAACTCGGTCCAGTCGGCCTCGCTGGGCGCCGCGCCGTCGAAGAACCAGCTCGTGTAGCCGCCGGGGCGCAGCATGCTGACCGCCGCGAACGGCGGGATGAAGCCCTCCTGCTCCTCCGGGCTCTCCGGGATGGGCTCCAGCAGCGCCGGGTCGAAGACGACCACGTCACCGGCGTTGTAACCCATGCCGGGAGGCTGCGGGATGGCCAGGCGCGCCGTGGCCGGGCCGGTGCGCACGCCGACGATCGAGCGCTGGCTGCCGTCGGGGGCGGGCAGGATGATGCGCACCAGGCCCATCTCCTCCTCGATCGGCCCCTCGCTCGACTGCAGCGGCATGCCGATCTTGGCGGCTCCGGCGCGGACGGTCTCCCAGTCCTCGGCGGCGGTCGCCATCGTGATCATCCGCCAGACGTCCTCCGCCTCGATCTCGTCGGAGTCGAGGACCTCGCGCAGGATCGACGCGCCCCTGGCGTTGTCGTCGCTCTGCTGGACGGCCGTGGCCCACAGGCGGCGCGCCTCGATGCCCGCGCCCGCGGCGACGGCCGCCTCACCCTCGGCCGCGGCCTGCTCCCAGCGCTCCCGGGCGCGGTAGAGGCGGCCGAGCGCCAGGTGACGCTGGGCTTCGGGCAGCAGCTGCGCCATCTGCTCCAGCCGCTCGTCCTGACGCGCCTCGATCAGCAGGCCGGTCAGGTAGGAGATGTCCTGCTCGTCGGCGGTCGCGATGTCGCCGGAGTCCACCAGCATGGTCCAGTAGATGTCGGCGCCCCTGGCCGGGTAGCCGAGGAAGCCGAGCGTGGTCGTGTGGCGGCGGGTGGCCTCGATGTCCTGCCCGGACAGCGGGGCCAGCCAGCCCACCCAGCGCTCGGGGTCGGCGTTGAAGCCGTCGGCCGCGTCGAAGTAGCCGACGAGCTCCTCCCGCGGGCCGGGGGAGTCCGGCACGGTCGCGTTGTCGGCGGCCACGCGCAGGGCGGCGATGCGCTCGGTGATCCCGGCGTCGCTCTTGAGCTCGCCCGAGGTGGACTCGGCGAGGTCGGCCAGCATGCGGGCCTGCCAGACGCCCTTGCGGCTGACGGCCAGGTCACCGGCGATGAGAGCGAGCTGGGCCCGCGCCCGGTAGGCGCCCATCACGGCGAAGTAGTCGATCCACTGCTTGAGGACCCGGCCGAGCTGCCAGCTGTTGGTGATCTGCGCGGACTCGGCGAGCAGGCGCACGGCGCGCGCCCACTCGACCCAGTCGCGGGGGTGGTCGCCGACCACGTCGAGGTCGGGCAGGGCCTCCACGGCCTCGGGCACGCGGTTGAGGGTGGCGAGCACGAGCGCGCGCAGCACGCCCTCGCGGCGCTCCTTGGCCACCGGGTCGTCGGGCTTGAAGCCGGTCGCGGCCTCCAGCGCGGTGAGCGCGTCCTGCGACCGGCCGGCGGTGAGCAGCGCGCGGGCGGAGGCCGCCCCCAGCTCCCAGCTCGCCTCGCGGCCCGCGGCGCCCAGCTCCGCCACCGCGGACTCGGCGTGCGCGACGGCCTCCTCGAACCGGCCGGCGTCGACCAGCGCGGCGACGCGCTGCTCGGCGAAGGCGGAGAAGGCCGGGGAGGACACCTCCACCTGGGCGGCGGTCAGGGCCTGCAGCCGCTCGGCCGCGTAGCCCGGGCCGTCGGTGTTGGCCTGGGTCACCGCGAGCGCCAGCACGGCGCCCGGGGCGGCCGGGCAGTCGCGCACGTCCTCGCGCCCGGCGAACTCCACCAGGGTCCGCGCGTCGTCGAGGGCGACCACGCCCTGGGCGCGGTCGCCGATCCGCCCGACCAGGTGCCAGTAGCGGGCGTAGAACTCGAGCCAGGGCTGCCCCAGGTTCTCCGCCTGCTGCGCGATGGCCGGCGCCATCACGTCGAGCTGGGAGTAACGGCCCTCCAGGGCCTGGGCGGGCACGTCGCCGATCGCCATCGCCAGCCCGGTGTTCCCGGCTTCGTGCAGTTGCCGCTGGGTCTCTCCGACCCAGGCCCAGATGTCCACGTCCATGGCACGCCAGTCTGCCAGGTCGGGGAGGATGCCCCAAACGGCCCGGCCCTCCTACCCCGCGCGGCCCACGAGTTCCACCAGCTCCGCGGACTCCCGATCGTCCAGCGCCGAGAAGGCGGGGGCCATCAGCCGGTCGGTCAGCTCCTCGGCCTCGGCCCGCAACGCGACCCGCTCCGGGCCTGGCGCCGGGTACGGCTCCGGCCACTCGAAGAAGCGCGCCATGGTCTCGCCCGAGGACCGGCCGAGCGGGGTGCCGTCGTGCGCGGCCAGGAGCGTGGCCTCCAGCGGCGACAGGCCTGCGGCCAGCACGGCCACCGCGTGCAGGCCGCCGCGCAGCTCGCGGACCAGGTGCATCAGCTGGGCGAGCCGGGCGGGGGCGTCGCCGGGCAGCGGCACGCTCCGCCATCCGGCGAAGATCGGGGCGCCCAGCACGTCGGCGTTGTCCACCACCGGCTCCAGCAGCTCGGCCAGGCGCGCGGCCCCGTCGAACCCGCCGAGCCTGCGCCGGCCCCAGTCGTGGCAGGCGCCCGCGTAGAGCTCGACCGCCTTGTCGACCGGCAGGCTCCTGCCCGCCTCCCAGTTCTCCCTGACGTGCTCGGCGGGGAAGAAGACCGTGGCCGCCAGGACCACGTCCGCGTCGACCTCCCCGAGCACCCCGCACCGCCCGCGGAAGTACAGCGCCCGCGCACCGAGGCCCGTGCTCTCGCACAATGCCTTGGCCTCGCGCGAGATCATGAACCCGCCGCCGAGAACGCCGATTCTCCCCTTGACCGCCGCCGCCGTCGCCTGTGCGTCCGTCATGCCGACCCTTCCTCTCGGTCTATCTGAGGAACCCAGCATTGCCCACAGAACAATCTTCGGCAAGCCGTACCCGCCTCAGAGGTCGACCTCGCCCGAGGCGACGAGGACGGCCGGACCGGACAGGTAGCTGGTCCGCTCGTCGAGGGTGACGGTCACGGTGCCGCCGAGGACCTCGACCTCCCAGGTGCCGGTCGTCTCGCCCGCCAGGCGCGCGGCGGCCACGGCCGAGGCGACCGAGCCGGTGCCGCACGAGCGCGTCTCGCCCGAGCCCCGCTCGAAGACCCGCATCACGACCCGGCGCGGGCCGACCGCGTTGAGCAGCTCGACGTTCACTCCGTGCGGGAAGGCCGCCGGGTCGAACCCGGGCTGCCGGGTCAGGTCGAGCCCGGCCACCGGGTCGCCGATGACGCAGGCCAGGTGCGGGTTGCCCATGTCGACGCGGAGCCCAACGTACTCCTTGCCCGAGACGGTCGTACTGCTCTCGCCCAGCACCCGGGGCATGCCCATGTCGACGGTCACGTCACCGGTCTCCGCCAGCCTTACCCGCTTGATCCCACCCCGCGTCGCCACGGCGAACTCACCCGCCCCGGCCAGCCCGGAGTCCACGAGATAGCGGGCGAAGACGCGCGTCCCGTTGCCGCACATCTCGGCCACGCTGCCGTCGGAGTTGCGGTAGTCCATGAACCACTCGGCCTCGTCCGCCTGATCGGCCACCTCCGGGCTGAGCTTGGTCCGCACCACGCGCAGCACCCCGTCCCCGCCGATCCCGGCCCTGCGGTCGCACAACGCGGCCACGAGCGCGCCGGACAGCTCCAGCTCCCCGTCCACGTCGGGAATGATGACGAAGTCGTTCTCGGTGCCGTGACCCTTGACGAAGCGCATAAGTCAATTATGGCCGTGTTGATTGCGACGCTGACGCGTCGCGGCTCGGAGCCGGCTTGATCCGGTTCCCGCCCTCGTCACGGCCTCGCTTCGCTGCGGGCGTTCCTCCGTTGGTTCACCGGCGCCTCCTCACAGATGTCCCGTTATGGATTTCGGCCAGGGCCCGTCGCAGGAGGTCGGGGGCCTGCTGGGGGAGCCAGGTGATGCGGGGGTCGCGGCGGAACCAGGACTCCTGGCGGCGGACGAACCTGCGGGTCGCGCGGATCGTCTCCTCCTTGGCCTGCTGCTCGGTCCACTCCCCCGACAGGAAGCGCAGGACCTGCGCGTAGCCCAGGGCGCGGCTGGCCGTGAGGCCCTCGGCCAGGCCCTGCTCGGCCAGTTCGCGCACCTCCTGGACCAGCCCGGCCTCCCACATGCGCTCCACCCGCAGGGCGATCCGCTCGTCGAGCACGTCCCGGGGCACCTCCACGCCCAGCTGCACGCTGTCGTAGACCGCGTCGTAGGAGGGCATCGTGGCCGAGAACGGCCGGCCGGTCAGCTCGATGACCTCCAGCGCGCGCACGATCCTGCGGCCGTTGCCGGGCAGGATCGACTCGGCCGCCCGGGGGTCGAGCTCACGGAGCCGCTTGTACAGCGGGACCGGGCCGTGCAGGTCGAGCTCGCCCTCCAGGCGGGCCCGGATCTGCGGGTCCGTGCCGGGGAACTCCAGGTTGTCGAGCGCGGCCCGCACGTAGAGGCCCGACCCGCCCACCAGGATCGGCACCACCCCCCTGGCCCGCAGGTCGTCCATCAGCGGCCGGACCAGCGCCTGGTACTCGGCCACGCTCGCGGTCCTGCGCACGTCCCAGATGTCCAGCAGGTGGTGCGGGACGCCGCGCCGCTCGGCCGTCGTCAGCTTCGCCGTACCGATGTCCATGCCCCGGTACAGCTGCATGGAGTCGGTGTTGACGACCTCCCCGCCCAGTTCGAGGGCGAGGTCCACGGCCAGGTCGGACTTGCCGGCCGCGGTGGGGCCGACGACGGCGATGACGGGTAGCTCAGGCACGCCGACCAGTCTCCCAGCCCGCGGACCCCCGCCGGGTCAGCCCCGGTCGAGCACGGGTCAGCCCCAGTCGAGCATCGGCTGCAGGTATCCCTCCAGGGTCAGCAGCCAGCGCTTGGACTCCACGCCCGTCCCCCCGCTGAACCCGCCCAGGCCGTTGCTCGCGACCACCCGGTGGCAGGGCACGATGACCGGGATGGGGTTGGCCCCCATGATCGACCCGATCGCCCGGGCCGGGATCCCCGTCCCGCTGCGGGCGGCCAGCTCGCCGTAGGTCACGACCTCTCCGTAGGGGACCGTCTCGTACAGCGTGCCGAGCACCCTGCGCTGCATCGGCGTGGTCAGCCGCCAGTCCACCGGGACGGAGAAGGCCTTCAGCCGCTCGGCGTAGTAGTCGGCCAGCTCCGCGAGCACCGGGGCCGTGCGCGCGGGGTCGTCCACCTCGGACAGGCTCTCCTCCGCCAGCCGCTCGGCGAGCCACCGCCTGCCGCCCCAGCCCAGGCCCGCCACCCCGTCCTCGGTGACGGCCACCGTCATCTCCCCCAGGGGTGTCGGCAGGCTCCCGAACGCCACGGTTCCTAGCATTGGACCTGTGTCCCTTCGTGAGCTCGTCGTCCTCGGCACCTCCAGCGCGGTCCCTACCCGCCACCGTAACCACAATGGATATCTCCTGCTATGGGATGGTCAGGGCTTCCTGTTCGACCCCGGTGAGGGAACCCAGCGCCAGATGACCCACGCGGGCGTCGGCTCCCACGACGTCACCTGGATCTGCGTCACCCACTTCCACGGCGACCACTGCCTCGGCGTGCCCGGAATCGTCCAGCGCATCGCCAGGGACGGCGTCGCCCATCCGGTCCGGGCCGCCTACCCGGCCGTCGGCGAGACCTACTGGCGCCGCCTGCGGCACGCCTCCGTCTTCGCCGACACCTCGGTGATCTCCGAGTGCCCCGTCTCCGGCGAGGTCACGACCCTCGACGCCGGCCCGGTGACCCTCACCGCCCGCCCGCTCTCCCATCCCGTCGAGGCGTACGGCTACCGCGTCGACGAGCCGGACGGCCGCCGCATGATCCCCGAGGAGCTGCGGGAGCGCGGCGTCGAAGGAGCCATGATCAGCCGGCTCCAGCGCGAGGGGACGGTGACCGCGCCCGACGGGTCGGTCGTCCGCCTGGAGGACTGCAGCGAGCCCCGTCCCGGCCAGAGCGCCGCCTTCGTCATGGACACCCGGCTCTGCGACGGAGTGTTCGCCCTCGCCGAGGGGGTGGACCTGCTGGTGATCGAGTCGACGTTCCTGTCGGAGGAGGCGAAGCTGGCCGAGGCGTACGGGCACCTCACCGCGGCCCAGGCCGGCCGGGTCGCGGCGGAGTGCGGGGTCCGCCGCCTGGTCCTGACCCACGTCTCCGAACGCTACGGCGCCGCCGAGGAGCCCCGCTTCCTCGAAGAGGCCCGCCGGGCCTTCGACGGGGACGTCGTCCTCGCTCAGGACCTGGCGCGCGTGCCCGTCCCCAGGCGCGCCACGAAGTAGCCCACCCCGTAGGGGGCGTCGTCGTAGAGGATCTCGCCGTCGAGCGGCCCGCCGCCCGCCGCCGCGGCGGCGAGGACCTGCAGCGCGGCGCGGCCGGCGACCCCGAGCTCCTCCGCCTCCCGCGGATCGAGGTCGGGGACCTCGCCCCGGCCGAGCGCGCGGACGATCGCCGCGTTGTACGGCTGCGCGCGGGGGTCGAGATAGCCCGGGGACTTCTCGGTCAGGCAGGCCGAGCCGTCGGCCATGACCAGCACGGCCACCCGCCCGGCCGCGCCCGCCAGGCGCGCGCCCAGCTCCGCGCACTCCTGCGGGGAGGCGCCGAAGGGCACCGCGTGGAACCCGCCGGAGGCGGTCAGGCCGCCGCCGTCGAGGATCCGGCGGCCGATCACGAGCGAGAGCGGCAGGACGGGGGCGCCGTCGCCGTAGCGCACGTCCACCCCCCAGGGCGCCAGGCTCCCCGCGGCGTCCGGCCCGTAACCGCCGCCCTCCTGCGCGCCGCCGACCACTGCCAGCACGTCGGGCTCCGCCTCCGCCAGGCTGCCCGCCGCGGCGGCGCAGGCCGCGCGGAGCCCGTCGAGCTCGCCCGCGGCGGCACCGGCCAGCTCGGGGGCCATCAGCGGAGGATGGGGGCACACGGCGGCGGCGACAAGCACGCCGCAAGCCTAGTACCCCTCCCGCCGGCCAGGCCCCGGGAGGGGACGTCGGCGACCGGCGCTCAGATGCCGGGGCAAGATGTCGGCGAGCATCGGTCAGACGCCGGGACGGGGCGTCAGTAGCCGCCGATCGGGCCCTTGGGCGGGACGAAGCCCGGCTCGCCGTCCGCGCGGGGGTCGACGGCGCCGTCTTCGAGCGGCGGCGCCTTGACGTCGTCCCCGCCGCCGGAGGACGAGGAGTCGGTCCTGTCACCGGAGCCGGAATCGGAGCCGGAATCGGAGCCGGATTCGGCCGGGTCGGTGCCCGAACCGTTGCTCTCCCGGTTCCCGTCGTTCCCGCCGTTCCCGTCGCCGGACCCGTCGGATCCGTCCGATCCCTCGGCGCCGTCGGCTCCGGAGGTGACGTTGTCGGGGTCGGAGACGGCGGGGTCGCCGCTCTCGGCGGGGCCGTCGGCCGCCTGGTCCGGTCCGGGGTTCTGCGGGGCGCCGGACACTCCCGGCGCCGGTGAGGGGTCGCGATCGTCGCCGGTGAAGTGGACGAAGGCGAAGACGGAGCCCGCGCCCACCGCGGCGGCGACGAGGGCGGAGGCGACGACCATGGCCGGGCCGGGCTTCCGCCGGGGGGAGGGGTCACCGGCGGGACCGGTGAGGATTTCGGGTTCTCCCGGCGGCTCGGTACGGCCGGAAGAGGAGGGGGCGTGCATAGGGACAACTCCCTGGGTTTTCGTTGGAAACCTCCGCAGCTTCCGAGGGTGTCGGACCACACTAGCCACAGCAGTCAATGCCTCGCATAGCAATCACAGAGGAATCACGACTTGTCATCCATTAAGAGGCTAGCGGGAGATTTCAGGGCCTATGTCCTATTCGGCGCCCTGATCAGCACCGGTCTGGGCCTGCTCATGGCGGCGGGCGGCCACCCCGGACCGTCCCCGTTCACCCCCTCCGCCGCGCCCGAAGAGCACCCTCCCGCCGGGAAGGCCCCCTCCCTCGCGAGGGATTCCGCGGCCGGGCAGGACCTGCTCGCCGAGAGGGGCCTCTCGTCCGGACGGGGTCCCGCGCCGAAAGAGGATTCCGCCGGGGACGGGCCCGTGCCGCACGGCTCCGTCTGGAGCTCGCCCGTCCCCTCGCCCTCCGGGCAGGACTCCCCCGACCTCCGCTGGACCCTGCGGATGCCCGGCCCTCCCGGGCGCGAACCGCTCTCGCGCGCCGTACCCCCGGGTCTTCGGGATCGCTCCCCGCACCCGCCGCCCGCCGCAGCGGACGCGTCAGGACGGGGCAACGGCGCGGCCCGTAGGTCCGGGAGGGACGACGGGCCCGGCGCACGGCGCGCACCGCGCAAAACCGGCGCACCGCGCAGGCCCGAGGTCTGGGGCCTGCCCCTGCCCCGCCCGCGTCCCATGCCGGTCGCTCCGCGGTCCGGATCCGGAGGCCTGCGGCCGGGCGTCCCCGACCCGTGCGCGACGTTCCGCGACATCCGCCGCGACTACTGCTACGCCGTCATGCGCGACATGATGAACCGCTGAACCGCTGAACCGCATCGCGGAACCGGGCACGGACGGGCCGGCCGGTCGGAAACAGCGGACGGGCCGGCCGGGGACGGGCGGGTCAGCGGGCGGAGCAGCCCGGGGTCTCCTGGGCGAGCGGGGCCGGGCGGCCGATGGAGGGCATGCCGAGCATGACGCCCGGGCCCTTGCCCGCCGGGGCGCCCTGGCGGGCCTGCCAGGCGTCGCCCGCGCGGGTGCGGCGGAGCTTCAGCACGGGCCCGTCGGCGACCAGGTGGTGCGGCGCGGCGTAGGTGACCTCGACGGTGACCATGTCACCCGGGCGCGGCGCCCCCTCGCCCCCGTACTGCTCCCCGGGGGAGAAGTGCACCAGGCGGTTGTCGGGGGCGCGGCCGGACAGGCGGTGGGTCGCCTCGTCCTTGCGGCCCTCGCCCTCGGCCACCAGCACCTCGAGGGTCCGGCCGACCTGCTTCTTGTTCTCCTCCCAGGAGATGTCGTTCTGCAGGGCGACGAGCCGCTCGTAGCGCTCCTGCACGACCTCCTTGGGGATCTGCCCGTCCATGGTGGCGGCGGGGGTGCCGGGGCGGATGGAGTACTGGAAGGTGAAGGCGTTGGCGAAGCGCGAGGCGCGCACCACCTCCAGCGTGCCCTGGAAGTCCTCCTCGGTCTCGCCGGGGAAGCCCACGATGATGTCGGTGGAGATCGCCGCGTCGGGCATGGCCGCCCGGACCCGCTCGATGATGCCGAGGTAGCGCTCGGCCCGGTAGGAGCGGCGCATGGCCTTGAGGATCCGGTCGGAGCCCGACTGCAGCGGCATGTGCAGCTGGTGCATCACGTTGGGCGTCTCGGCCATGGCGGCGATGACGTCGTCGGTGAAGGCGGCCGGGTGCGGGCTGGTGAAGCGCACGCGCTCCAGGCCGTCGATCTCGCCGCAGGCCCGCAGGAGCTTGCCGAAGGCCAGCCGGTCGCCGAACTCGACGCCGTAGGTGTTGACGTTCTGGCCCAGGAGGGTGACCTCCAGGACGCCCTGGCCGACCAGGGTCCGCACCTCGTTGAGGATGTCGCCGGGGCGGCGGTCCTTCTCCTTGCCGCGCAGCGACGGCACGATGCAGAACGTGCAGGTGTTGTTGCACCCGACGGAGATCGACACCCAGGCGGCGTAGGCGGACTCGCGCTTGGTCGGCAGCGTGCTGGGGAAGGTCTCCAGGGATTCCTTGATCTCGACCTGGGCCTCCTGCGCGATCCGGGCGCGCTCGAGGAGGACCGGCAGCGAGCCGATGTTGTGCGTGCCGAAGACCACGTCGACCCAGGGCGCCCTGCGGACGATCTCGCCCTGGTCCTTCTGCGCGAGGCAGCCGCCCACGGCGATCTGCATGCCGGGGTTGCTCACCTTCGCCGGGCGCAGGTGGCCGAGATTGCCGTAGAGGCGGTTGTCGGCGTTCTCCCGCACGGCACAGGTGTTGAACACGACCACGTCGGCCGTCTCCCCCTCAGCGGCCGGGACGTAGCCCGCGTCCTCGAGGAGGCCCGACAGGCGCTCGGAGTCGTGCACGTTCATCTGGCACCCGTAGGTACGAACCTCGTACGTGCGGGCGCTCTCCACGGTGACAGTCATCTCAACACACAAGGGTAGGCGCTCCGCCGACCTCCGGGTACGGCTCCCGCGAAGCACACGCAGCGTGATCGGCCCGGGTCCCCTCCGCGGGGCGGAGGGGCCGTACCGGGACCTTTCCCAACTACCTACGCGATCTTCGACAATCCAGGAGATATACCACTTTTACAGGCCTTTTCATGCCGGTCATCCACCCCACCCGGGGGCTGAAACCTGCGATGACCCAGCCGTTGGCCGTCCGTGATCGGATCGGTACCGCAGGGTTAGCGCGACTTGCCCTTTACAGAATTACGTTGTGATCCATGACGGAGAACGGGGACTCGACTCCTCTAGTCGTGCTTGAAGGCGTCAACAAGCACTTCGGCAGCCTTCACGTGCTGCGCGACATCAACCTGACCATCTCGCGCGGTGAGGTGCTGGTCGTCATCGGCCCATCGGGCGGAGGCAAGTCCACTCTCTGCCGGGCGATCAACCGGCTGGAGACCATCGACGGCGGAACCATCCTCTTCGACGGGAAGCCCCTCCCCGAGGAGGGCAAGGCCCTGGCGGGGCTGAGGTCCGAGGTCGGCATGGTCTTCCAGTCCTTCAACCTGTTCGCCCACAAGACGATCCTCGAGAACGTCACCCTCGGGCCGACCAAGGTCCGCGGCGTTCCCAAGGCACAGGCCGAACAGCGCGGCATGGAACTGCTGGAGCGGGTCGGCATCGGGGCCCAGGCGTCGAAGTATCCGGCGCAGCTCTCCGGTGGTCAGCAGCAGCGCGTCGCCATCGCCCGGGCACTGGCCATGGACCCCAAGATGATCCTGTTCGACGAGCCGACCTCGGCGCTGGACCCGGAGATGGTCCAGGAGGTGCTCGACGTCATGATCGGTCTCGCCCGTGACGGCATGACGATGATGGTCGTCACCCACGAGATGGGCTTCGCCCGGAGGGCGGCCAACCGCGTGGTCTTCATGGCGGAGGGGCAGATCGTCGAGGAGAACACCCCCGACGAGTTCTTCACCAACGCCAGGACCGATCGCGCCAAGGACTTCCTTTCCAAGATCCTGACGCACTGATCTCTCGGTCGGCTGGTCATCCCAGAGAAGAAGAGGACAGAACATGCGAGTATCGCGTATCGGCGCGGCGCTGGCCGCCGTGAGCGCACTCACCATGGGCCTGGCGGCCTGTGGTGACGACGGCGGCGAGGGCGGCGGCGACACCGCGGCCTACACCACGGTCGTCGACAAGGCCAAGGGCGCCAAGAAGCTGGTCGTCGGCACCAAGTGGGACCAGCCGAGCCTGGGCCTGAAGACGGGCGCCGAGCCCGAGGGCTTCGACGTCGACGTCGCCAAGTACGTCGTCAAGGAGCTGGCCGGCGGCGCGGAGGTCGACATCGAGTGGAAGGAGTCCGCGTCGTCCAACCGCGAGGCCTTCCTCGCCAACGGCACCGTGGACATCATCTTCGCCACCTACTCGATCACCGACAGCCGCAAGGAGAAGGTGACGTTCGGCGGGCCGTACATCGTGGCCCACCAGGACGTGATGGTCCGCTCCGACGACACCAAGATCACCAAGCCGCAGGACCTGGAGGGCAAGCGCATCTGCCAGGCCGCCGGATCCAACTCCTACAAGCGCATCACCGACCCGCCGCCGGACGGCGAGCTCGACCTCGACGCCCAGCTCGTGGGCGCGGCCAACTACTCCGAGTGCGTGGCCAAGCTCAAGGGCAGCAACCTGGACGCGGTCACCACCGACGACCTGATCCTGGCGGGCTTCGCCAAGCAGGCCGGCGGCGGCTTCAAGATCCTGGGCCAGCCGTTCACCGACGAGAAGTACGGCGTCGGCCTGAAGAAGGGCGACACCAAGACCTGTGAGGCCGTCAACGCGGCCATCACCAAGATGTACCAGGACGGCACCGCGCAGAAGCTGTTCGAGAAGTGGTTCGCCGGCACCCAGGGCGTCACCGCCCCGTCCGGCGTCCCGACGTTCGAGGCCTGCGCCTGATCATGCCGTACGCGGCGGCCGGCGGTCCCGAGGAGTGGACCGCCGGCCGCCGCCGTCCTCTGGTGGAGCACGATGAATGATCTGATCAAATACGCGCCGGACCTGCTGGCGGGCTTCCTGAAGAACGTGCAGATCTCGCTGGTCTGCGCGGTCCTCTCCATGATCCTCGGCACGCTCCTGGTGGCCATGAGGGTGTCGCCGACGCCGGTCCTGCGCGCGGTGGGAACCGGATACGTCAACGTCGTGCGCAACACCCCGCTGACCCTGGTGCTGGCCTTCGCGGCACTCGGCCTCAGTGACACGCTCGGCGTGTCCTTCTCCCAGGAGCCGAGCACCAACAGCTTCTGGCTGGTCGTGCTGGGCCTGTCCCTCTACACGGCGACCTTCGTCTGCGAGGCGCTGCGCTCGGGCATCAACACCGTCCCGATGGGTCAGGCCGAGGCGGCCCGCGCCATCGGGCTGACCTTCTTCCAGTCCCTGAGGATGATCATTCTTCCGCAGGCCTTCCGGGCCGTCATCGCCCCCCTGGGAAGCGTGATGATCGCGATGATCAAGAACACCACGGTGGCGATCGCCGCCGGATACCTGGCGGAGTCGGCCTTCGTCATGAAGGACACCTTCGACGACACCGGCGTGTCCATCCCGATCTTCATCGGGATCGTCATCGCGTTCATGATCGTGACGCTGCCGATCGGCTTCTTCACCGGCTGGCTGGCCAACCGCCTGGCGGTGGCCCGATGAACGGGCAGGCCAGCGTCCTGTTCGACGCGCCGGGACCGCGCGCCCGGCTGCGCAACAACATCCTGACCCTGCTCGCCGCGATCGCGGTCGCGGCGGTGCTCTACGTCATCTACGCCAGGTTCGCCGAGAAGGGCCAGTTCGACGGCCAGATCTGGAAGCCGTTCGCCGACCCGTTCACCTGGACCGAGTACATCATCCCCGGCCTGCTCGGGACGCTGAAGGCCGCCGGGCTCGGCGCCGTGTTCGCGTTGATCTTCGGTGCGGTCTTCGGCCTGGCCCGGCTGTCGGACCACCGGTGGATCAGGGTGCCCGCCGGGGCGGTCGTGGAGACCTTCCGCGCGATCCCGCTGCTGCTGCTGATCTTCTTCCTGTTCTATCTGGCTCCCAGCGTGCTCGGCGGCGGCGACTACACGCTGATCGCCCTGGTGGCCGGTCTGACCCTCTACAACGGCTCGGTGCTGGCCGAGGTCGTGCGTGCGGGCGTGCGGGCGGTGCCCAGGGGTCAGTCCGAGGCGGCCTACGCCATCGGCCTGCGCAAGAACCAGGTCATGCGGCTGGTCCTCCTGCCGCAGGCGGTGACCGCGATGATGCCGGCGATCGTCAGCCAGCTCGTCGTGCTGCTCAAGGACACCGCGCTCGGCTACATCATCGCCTACGTCGACCTGCTGAACTACGGCTTCAAGATCATTCCTGCGGTCAACTTCGGATCCCTCATCCCCGCGGCGATCGTCATCGGAGTCATCTACGTCGGGCTCAACATGGTGCTCAGCGCTCTGGCCACCTGGCTGGAGAAGCGCAGCCGCCGCAGCCGCAAGACGACCGCCGGGCCGATCGTCCCTCCGGGGGCGGTGGCGGTGGGCGACACCGTGGCCGCCGTGGACTGACCGGGCGGCCACGGCGCCGAGGATCAGCCGGAATCCGCGGCCGTCGACCGGAACCCCGGGGCGGTCACCCGATCGGGTGGCCGCCCCTCGCCGTTCCCGGACGTCCGACCGCGGCCGCCCCGCCGTCCCCGGACACCGGATCGGTCGGCCTCCGCCCGCCGCCCCGGGCACCGGACGTCCGCTTCCCCGGCGCCGGGCGGCCGTTTCCGGATGCCGCGCACACGATGAGCGTCATACCGGCGACACGCGGCGTGTTATCGGGCAGGATTACGCCATGTCCGCAGAGCGCGATGCCGTGCCGTACGGCACCTGGCCCTCGCCCATCTCCACTTCCGACGTCGCCCGGTCGGGACTGCACCTGGGCTTCCCGACCGTGCTGGGCGAGGAGGTCTGGTGGACCGAGGACCGCCCCGCCGAGGGCGGCCGGACCACGATCGTGCACCGGAGCGCCGACGGCTCCCGGCGGGAGCTGCTCGCGGCTCCGTGGAACGCCCGGACCCGCGTGCACGAGTACGGCGGGCGGTCCTACGTGGTCGTCCCCGGCGACGGCTCCGGCCACGGCGTCGTCTTCGCGAACCTGGCCGACCAGCGGCTCTACCTGCTGACCGACGGCGCCGAACCCCGCCCGATCACCCCGCAGCCCGACCTGGACGCCGGCCTGCGCTACGCCGACCTGCTCTTCCACGACGGGCAGATCTGGTGCGTCCAGGAGCGGCACCACGACGGCAAGGTCAGCCGGTCGATCGTCTCCATACCGCTGCACGGCGGCGCCGAGCCCCGCGAGCGGGTCGGCGGCAACGACTTCTACGCGTTCCCCACGATCTCCCCCGACGGCGAGCACCTGGCCTACATCTGCTGGAACCACCCCCGCATGCCGTGGAACGGCACCGAACTGCGGATCACCCGCCTGTCCGACGGCCACTCCTGGACCGTCAAGGGCGGCGCCGGCGAGTCCGTGCTCGCCCCGCAATGGCGCGACGACCGCACCCTGTATCTCGTCTCCGACTGGTCGGGCTGGTGGAACCTCTACCAGATCGGGATGTACGGCACCTCCTCCCAGGCGCTCCACCCGGCCGAGGAGGAGTTCGCCGGGCCGCTGTGGCAACTCGGCGGCCGGCCGTACGCCGTGCTCGACGACGGGCGGCTCGCGGTCCTGCACGGGCAGGGGGACCTGAGGCTGGCCCTGCTCGACGCCGAGGACGGCACGCTGACCGACCTCGACGTGCCCTACGACGGCTGGGCCCCGGTCCTGGCCGCCGACGGCCGCACTCTCGCCGGGATCGGCTACGGCCCGGCGGTGTCCCGCTCGATCGTCCGGGTGGACACCGTGACCGGGCGGGTGGAGGGGCTGCGCCGCGACATCGGCGAGCTGCCCGACGTCGCCTACCTGCCGGTCCCCCGGTCCGTGGAGATCGAGGGGCGTTTCGGCCGCAAGGTGCACGCGACCGTCTACCCGCCGTCGAACCCCGACGCCGTGGCCCACACCCCGCCGCCGTACGTCGTGTTCGCCCACGGCGGCCCGACCGGTCACAGCATGACGGCGCTCGATCTGGAGAAGGCGTTCCTCACCAGCCGCGGCATCGGCGTGATCGACGTCAACTACGGGGGCTCCACCGGCTACGGCCGCGCCTACCGCGACCGGCTGCGCGGCCAGTGGGGCGTGGTCGACGTGGAGGACGTGATCGCGGCCGCCGAGTGGCTGGCCGGCGAGGGGCTCGCCGACCCGGCGCGGATCGCGATCCGCGGCGGCAGCGCCGGCGGCTGGACCGTCATGGCGGCCTGCGCGCTGTCCGACGCGTTCGCCGGGGGCGTGTCCTACTACGGCGTGAGCTCTCTGGGCCCGTTCGTCGAGACCACCCACGACTTCGAGTCCCGCTACGTCGAATGGCTCGTCGGCCCTCAGGACCCCGTCCTGTACGGCTCCCGCGAACCCCTCGGTCAGGTCGCCGGAGTGACCTGCCCCATGCTCCTGCTCCAAGGCCTGTCCGACCCGGTGGTGCCCCCCGCGCAGTCCCAGTCCTTCGCCGACGCCCTCGCCGAACGCGGCGTCCCCTGCACCTACCTCACCTTCGAAGGCGAATCCCACGGCTTCCGCCGCGCCGAGACCCGCAGCGCCGCCCTGGCCGCCGAGCTGGCCTTCTACCAGCAAATCTTCCGCACCTGACCCCGATCCTCCACACCTGTGGAACCTCCCCCGCCGCCGGCACCACGAGGCCCTCGCCCACCGGCCCTCAGCTCTCGGCGCCGGTACGGCGGGCAGCGGAGCGGTGGTGACCGGCGCCGCCGTACGGCGAGATCGGGCGGGTCAGCGGGCGAACTCGGTGGCGCGGGACTCCCGTACGACGGTGATGCGGATCTGGCCGGGGTAGGTGAGCTCCTCCTCGACCTGCTTGGCAACGTCGCGGGCGATCACCGAGGCCTGGATGTCGTCGACGGAGTCGGGCTTGACCATGACCCGGATCTCGCGGCCGGCCTGCATCGCGAAGACCTTCTCCACGCCCTCGTAGGACTGGGCGATCTCCTCCAGGCGCTCCAGCCGCTTGACGTAGGCCTCCAGCGACTCGCGCCGCGCGCCCGGCCGGCCGCCGCTGATCGCGTCGGCGGCCTGGGTCAGGACCGCTTCGACGGTGCGGACCTCGACCTCGTTGTGGTGCGCCTCGATCGCGTGGACGACGTCCTCGTGCTCGCCGTACCGGCGGGCGATCTCCGCACCGATCAGGGCGTGGCTGCCCTCGACCTCGTGGGTCAGGGCCTTGCCGATGTCGTGCAGCAGCGTGCAGCGCTTGAGCAGGACCTGGTCCATCTTCAGCTCGGCGGCCATGATCCCGGCGATGTGCGCGGACTCGACGAGGTGGGCCAGCACGTTCTGCCCGTAGGAGGTGCGGTAGCGGAGCTGGCCGAGCAGGGTGATCAGTTCGGGATGCATGTCGGTGATGCCGAGTTCCACCAGGGCGTCCTCGCCCGCGCGCACGCACAGTTCCTGGACCTCGGCCCTGCTGCGCTCGTAGGCGTCCTCGATGCGCTGCGGGTGGATGCGCCCGTCGAGGACGAGCTTCTCCAGCGTCAGCCGGGCGGTCTCACGGCGGACCGGGTCGAAGCACGACAGCAGCACCGCTTCGGGGGTGTCGTCGATGATCAGATTGACGCCGGTGGTCGACTCGAAGGCGCGGATGTTGCGGCCCTCCCGGCCGATGATGCGCCCCTTCATCTCGTCGCCCGGCAGGTGCAGCACGCTGACGACGGACTCGGCGGTCTGCTCGGCGGCCATGCGCTGGACCGCCAGAGTAACGATCTTGGTGGCCCGCTTCTCGCCCTCCTTGCGGGCCTCGGTCTCGATCTCCCTCACGATCAGCGCGGCCTCGCGCTTGGCCTGGTTCTCGATCTCCCGGACCAGCTCGGCCTTCGCCTGCGCGCTGGTGAGCCCGGCCACCCGTTCCAGGACGGCCTTGCGCTCCTGGGAGAGCCGGTCGAGATCCTCTCGGCGGTCGGCCAGCTCGGTCTCGGTCTCGGCGAGCTTGCGGGCCCGCTCAGCCTGGCGCCTGGCCTCCTCGTCGAGCCGCTGCTCGCGTTCGGCCAGCCGGTTCTCTCTGCGCTCCAGGTCGGAACGGAGCTCCTTGAGCTCGTACTTCAGGACCTGGCTCTCGGCCTCGACCTCTTTGCGCATCTGAGCGGCGCTCTCGGCGGCGGCCTCGGAACGGCGCAGCATCGCCTCGGCGTCCTGCTCGGAACGGCGCATGACCTCCATGGCCTGCTGCTCGGAACGCCGGAGGATCTCCGCGGCCTCCTGCTCGGCCTTGACGCGCGTGTCCATCGCCTCGCGCCTGGCCTCTTCGAGCTCGGACTGGATCTCCGCCATGTGCTCAGGAGAGGCTCCGACCGGCCTGCCGGTGAGCCCTCCGGTACGGCGCAGCAGCATGACCAGCACGGTTATCGTCACCCCGGCAAGGACCACCATCGCTCCCGCCAGCACGATGACCACAACTGGCTCCATGCGCGCCCCGCCCTCCTCGCGTCTCCGACATCAAGCACGAGAGGGTCACACGCACGGCACGAAAGCCCAAGCGGTGTCGCCACCAGGACAGATATAAACGGACCGGCGCCGCGCCGACTCCTTTCGCTGCCAGCCGCCCGTCCGCGTCGCCAAGCCTGCTCGTCCGTAGTTCACCGTTATGACAATCCGCGCTGCGCGGAGTAACTCCTCACTGCCGTCGAGATTAAGCGTCAAAGTGGTAACGAGCAAGCAAAGACCCGCTGACTCCTGCCTTCAGGTAAGGTCCCTTTTCGCCCGGTCCACCAGCCGCGGATCCCCGGTCCGCCTCGTCACGGGCCGCCCTCCGCCCCGTTCTCACGACGGCGCTCACCCCGCTCCAGCTCGGCCCTCACAACGGCACGTGTCCCGCTGTGCTCGGTGCTCCCTCTGCGGGAAGGCGACATCGTGCCCTCCCGCAGAGGAATGACACCGCACCCGCCGTTCCCCCTCCGCCGCGCCCTCCGGCTCGGCCAGTCGGCGTTGTTCAGAGAAACAAGCTGCCAGAGGAACAATCGGCGCCCCGGCGAACCGGTCGGCAGCACATATCCGATGATGCTCAGACCAGAGGACCCGAGCATGATCGAATATGGAGAAGCGGCAGGCTCAGCCCGAAGGACCGCGGTGGCGCCGGTAGCGGCATAGAGCCGCCATAGAGTCGGTGGCGCCGGAGAACCAGTGACGCCGCAGAGCCGTAGCACCGCAGAGCCGTAGCACCGTAGAGACCCGACTCTTCCCACCCGGCTCGGACCGGCACTTCACCGCCGTCGTCCTCTCACCGGCGATGACCGGACAGCGGCGATCACGATGTAGGCCGGGGACGGCTCACATCATGAATTCCCATCCGGGAACGTCAGATCGAATCCATCGGGTAATCGGGGTCGTCGGGAAATGCAGAGCCTTCCGTTTCCTCGTTTTCGAGGGCCTCGCGAATGACGCGGAAAGCCAGACCCGGGCCGTATCCCTTGCGGGCGAGCATTCCGGCGAGCCTGCGCGTTCTCACCGTGGGGTCGAGACCGCGGGTCGCGGGGAGCTTGCGCTCCACGAGCCTGCGGGCGGTCTCCGCCTCCTGCTCGGGGTCGAGCTGCTCGACCGCTTCCTTGACCGTGTCCTCCTCGACCCCGCGGCGCCGCAGCTCGGCGGCCAGGGCCCGCCGGGCGAGGCCCCGCCCGGCGTGACGTGAGTTCACCCAGGCCGCCGCGAACGCCTCATCGTCGATCAGGCCGACCTCGGAGAAGCGCTCCAGCACGGCCTCGGCGGCGTCGTCGGGCACATCGCGCTTACGCAGTGCCTCGGCGAGCTGGGCGCGCGTCCGCGGTGCCATGGTCAGCAACCTCAGACAGATCGCCCGCGCGACCGCCTGCGGATCGGCCGGCGGTCCCTGACTCGCCGGAGAACCTTCCATCGGTCCATCCGGCAGGAACCCACCGGACGTCGCCCCCCGGCCCTTCCGGGAACCCCGACGACCGGACCTCCCCCGGCCGCCTCGCCCGGTCGCACCCGCCTCAGGATCACGACCGGACGCCGACGCGCCGCCCTGCTCCGTGACACCCGTCTCAGGGCCACGGCCAAGCTCCGACGCACCGTCCTGCCTCGTGACATCCGTCCCCGAATCATGGCCGAACCCCGCCCGGCCGCCTCGCCCGGTCGCACCCGCCTCAGGATCACGGCCGAACGCCGACGCGCCGCCCTGCCCCGTGACACCCGTCTCAGGGCCACGGCCAAGCTCCGACGCACCGTCCCGCTCCGAGACATCCACCTCGGAATCAGGACTGCCCCAGCGGTCCCATCCCGTCGTGCCCGTCTCCGAATCACGACCGAACTCCGACGCACCGTCCCGCTCCGAGACATCCACCTCGGAATCAGGACTGCCCCAGCGGTCCAAGCTCGTCTGGCCCGGTCCGAAGTCCGGCTCGGACTCTTCGGGGTCTGGGCCGGACGGTTTCTCGGAGTCCTCGGTGGGTTTCCTGATGAAGCCATCCCATATGGGGCCGGTGGAATCACCCTTGCTGCGTCGTGTGGAACCTCCGGAGCCACGGCGCCTGCCGCCGGTGGGGCGGTCGGCCGGACCGTCCTTCGGAGCGGCGCCGGGGCCGGTCGCAGGACCGGCTCCGCTGATGAAGGCCTCCCACGCCGCCGCCGGATCGCGGCGGGGCCGCTCGCGTCGGTCCGCCTTGCCGGGGAGGCCGGGCTCGCGCCCGGTGGCGGAAGACTTCGATCGACGCCTTCCGCTGTCAGGCCCGGCCTTTGGCGGGTCGGGCCAGGCGCCCCAGTCTCGCGGTCCGGCCTCGTCGGCCGGACCGGAGTCGGGTCCCCTCGTCATCGGTCAGCTCCGGATCAGACGTCACCGGGCTTGGGGGTGGCGGCCGCCTTGGAGCCACGACCGGAGGGGGCGGGAGCGGCCGGAGCGGCCGGCAGCGCGGCCTCGGGCGCGTCGACGCGGGGGCCGACGCCCAGCTTCTCCTTGATCTTCTTCTCGATCTCGTTGGCCATGTCAGGGTGGTTGCGCAGGAAGTTACGCGCGTTCTCCTTGCCCTGGCCGAGCTGGTCGCCCTCGTAGGTGTACCAGGCGCCGGACTTGCGCACGAAGCCGTGCTCGACACCCATGTCGATCAGACCGCCCTCGCGGGAGATGCCGACGCCGTAGAGGATGTCGAAGTCCGCCTGACGGAAGGGCGGGGCCATCTTGTTCTTGACGACCTTCACGCGGGTGCGGTTGCCGACCGGCTCGGTGCCGTCCTTCAGCGTCTCGATGCGGCGGACGTCGAGACGGACCGAGGCGTAGAACTTCAGCGCCTTTCCACCGGTCGTGGTCTCGGGCGAGCCGAACATGACGCCGATCTTCTCGCGGAGCTGGTTGATGAAGATCGCGGTGGTGCCGGTGTTGTTGAGCGCGCCGGCGACCTTGCGCAGCGCCTGCGACATCAGGCGGGCCTGGAGACCCACGTGGCTGTCGCCCATCTCGCCCTCGATCTCGGCCTTGGGCACCAGGGCCGCGACCGAGTCGATGACGAGCAGGTCGATGGCGCCGGACCGGATCAGCATGTCGGCGATCTCCAGCGCCTGCTCACCGGTGTCGGGCTGGGAGACGAGCAGCGCGTCGGTGTCGACGCCCAGCTTCTTGGCGTATTCCGGGTCGAGCGCGTGCTCGGCGTCGATGAACGCGGCGATGCCGCCCTGGCGCTGGGCGCTGGCCACCGCGTGCAGTGCGACGGTGGTCTTACCGGAGGACTCCGGGCCGTAGATCTCGACGATGCGGCCGCGCGGGAACCCACCGATGCCGAGAGCGACATCGAGGGCGATGGCGCCGGTCGGGATCACTTCGATGGGTGCGCGGGCGTCGTCGCCCAGGCGCATGACGGAGCCCTTGCCGAACTGCCGCTCGATCTGAGCGAGCGCGGTCTCGAGCGCCTTCTCGCGGTCGTTAGCTGCCACTGGGAGCCCCCTGGAGGGTTGCGGGTCGAATCGGTGTTGCCAGAAAGCTACGGGGTGCCACCGACATTTTCCGGAGAGCACGCCACGAGGGATGGCATGTCCAATATAGCCGAACGACTGTTCGATCGTTGCTCAATCGCATCACGGGTTCCAGAGGCGCGCAAGCCGTACGGCCCGCCCCGCCCGGCTGCGGGGCGACATTCCCGGGCATTCCGTCGAACGCGGTGTCACCGGCCTGACCTGGAGAGATCCTGGATCTAAAACGATCCTGAGGTGTAGACGACTTGACCGACACGTTCACTCAGCAGCGCCTGGCCCATCTCGAGGCCCTGGCCGCCGAGCTGCCCGATCGGGGGATGGTCAGCCGCCTGCTGGGAGGCGACGATCCCGTGCTGTGGGTCTGGCATCCGAACACCGGGAGGCAGACGATCGTCTTCGCCACCCCGGCCAAGAGCGGCTGGCTCTTCCTGTGGTCGCCCGACGGCCAGGAGGGCACCGGCGACCCCGGCCATGCGGCCGAATCGGTCGAGAAGCTGCTGGGAGAGGCCCCGGTCTCCTGAGGAGCCACCGGTCTCCCGTGGGCACGGCCGGAGACAGCGGCCGCGTCCCCTCAGCGGAGCCGGGGGGCGACGTCCGCCACACCGCACACGGCGTGCCAGACATCCTTGGCCGACTCGCCGTCGGCCAGCGCCTGCACCACGGTCCGGCTGCCCAGATCGGCGATGACGTAGTCGCGTGCCCACGACTCGGCATAGTCGTCACCGAAGTGCAGCTTCATCCGCTTCCAGAAATCCGACAGGCGCATCCCTCCAGTATGGGCGCTCCGGGACGGCCTCCTGACACACCACGCCCCGCCCGCCGGCGTGCCCGTCCGCCGCCGGACCGGCATTGGGCCTGGTAAGTCCCCGGCCCCCGGGTGAGACTCGGGGACATGCTGAGACTCCCCCTGACCGTCGTCCTGTTCGCCTCGGCGCTGAAACTGACCCATGCCGAGAAGGCCGAACGCCGCGCCCGCCGCCGCAGGTTCCTCCGGGAGCTGCGCCTGTCCGTACAGCAGGAGAAGGCCGAACGCGCGGAGAGGCACGCCGCGCAGGTCCAGCTGCCCCGTGAGGGCAGGCCGCGCACCCGGCGGGCGTCCCGGCGCTGAGGGACGTCCCCCGGGGGTGACGGGGACGTCCGGGAACCGGGAGTCCCGTCAGGTCGCGGCGGGCGTCCGCGCCGTGGACCCCGCCAGGTCGAAATCAGATCGAAGTCGGGTCGGTGTCGGGCCGAACGCGATGCGTACGCCGGGGACCCCGTCAGATCACGCGGGAGCCGTACATCTCGCCGAGCGGGTCGGCGAGCAGCTCCAGGCGGACCCCGTCGGGGTCCCTGAAGTAGATCGAGGCTCCGCTCTCGATCTGGTGCGGCACGCCCGCGGCCTCCAGCTTGCCCCGCAGCCGCTCCCAGGTCGACGGGTCCACCGAGATGGCGATGTGGTGGAGCCCGCCGACAACCTCCCTGTAGGGGTCGAGGTCCAGGCCCGGGAAGTCGAAGAAAGCCAGCAGGTTGCCGTTGCCGATGTCGAAGAAGAAATGGTTGGAGCCCTTGTAGTCGCGGTTCTCGAAGATCTCCGTCAGGGGGAACTCCAGGAGTCCTTGGTAGAAGGCGATCGTCCTTTCGACGTCGGAGGAGATCAGGGCGAAGTGGTGCAGCCCTCTGGCGCTGCTCGGAGGGCGGTGCTCTCGGAGGTGCTCCGCCCTGATCCGTTCACGTGCCGTCTCGATCGCCGGATAATCGATGCTCATACTGTCCCACCGCTCAATGTGTCGGACGTTCGTCTGAGCTATCTCCGTGGCGACGGTGACTGAACCTGTCCATGGCGTCATGCCATGGTGGCGAGGATCTCCTCCACGATCTCCATGGTCGTGCCGGGATGCAGGAAGGCGAACCTCGCGACGGTCTCGCCCTCCCATCCGGTGGGCGTGACGAAACCGATCTGCCCGGCCAGCAGCCGCTCGGACCAGTCATGGTAGTCCCGGCTCGTCCAGCCGGCCCGGCGGAAGAGCACGGCCGACAGCTCCGGCTCGCGGATCAGCTCCAGGTACCCGGTCCGTTCGATCAGGGCGGCGGTCTCGCGGGCGAGGCTCAGCCCCTTCTCGATGGCGTCGGTGTAGGCGTCGGTCCCGTTCACCGCCAGGGAGAACCACAGCGGCAGCCCCCGGGCGCGCCGGGTCAGGTGGTAGGCGTAGTCGGTGGGGTTCCACTCGTCGCCCTCGGTGTGCAGGACGTCGAGATAGGAGGCGTCCTGGGTGTGTACGGCGCGGGCCAGGCGGGGGTTCCTGTACAGCAGCGCCGCGCAGTCGAAGGGCGCGAACAGCCACTTGTGCGGGTCCACGACGAAGGAGTCGGCGTGCTCGATCCCGGCGTAGCGGTGGCGGATCGAGGGCGCGAACAGCCCCGCGCCGCCGTAGGCGCCGTCCACGTGGAACCACAGGTCGCGTTCCCGGGCGACCTCGGCGACCCCGGCCAGGTCGTCGATGATCCCGGCGTTGGTGGTGCCGGAGGTGGCGACGACGGCGATCACGTTCGACGGGTCGGGGTCGGCGGCCAGGGCGGCGCGCAGGGCCTCGCCGGTCAGGCGGTGGTCCTCGGAGGGGACGATGAGCGCGTCCACGTCGATGATCCGCAGCGTGTTGGAGATCGAGGAGTGCGCCTGGTCGCTGACCGCGACGCGCAGACGGCCGGCGGGGAGCCTGCGGCGGGCGGTGTCGCGGGCGACGACCAGCGCCGACAGGTTGCCCGCCGATCCGCCCGAGACGAAGCACCCGCCGGCGCTTTCCGGCATCCCGGCCCTGTCCGCGAGCAGGCGGAGCACCTGGTTCTCGGCGGCGATGGCCCCGGAGGCCTCCAGCCAGGAGATGCCCTGGAGTGAGGCGCAGGAGACCACCATGTCGAACAGCAGGGCGGCCTTGGTGGGGGCGGCGGGGATGAAGGAGAGGAACCTGGGACTGTCGGCGGAGATGACCGCCGGGGCGAGCTGGGTGGCGTAGAGGTCCAGGACCTTCTCCGGGTCGGTGCCCTCGGGAGTGATGATCCCGGCCAGGGCGGCCTCGAGCTTGTCCTTCACCCCGGGGTTGTCGAGGGGGACGGGATCGAGGGACAGCCGGTCCTTCATGTAGTCGAAGACCAGGCTGGTCAGGCGCTCGTCGTAGCTGTGCACCCGAGAAGTATGGTGACAAAGCACCCAAAACAGGTAATAGACGTTTTGGATCTACCGAGCGGAATTTTTCTCCCTTCTGTACATTTCCGGGCGGCGCCGGTTCTGTCGGTGGCGCGGTGCACTATGGGACGGTGACCGGATCAGCTCTCGACCACTTCAGCCCGGTGACCAGGCAATGGTTCGCCGGGGCCTTCGCCGCGCCCACCGCCGCCCAGGAGGGCGCGTGGTCCTCGATCGCCCGGGGCGACAACACGCTGGTGGTCGCGCCGACCGGCTCCGGCAAGACCCTGGCCGCCTTCCTGTGGTCGCTCGACCGGCTGGCCGCCGAGCGCATGTCCGCCGACGGCCCCGCCTCCGGCGGCCCCGCGGACGCCCCGGCCTCGGGCGACGCCTCCGGCGGCCCCGTGGACGCGCCCGCGGAGGGCGGTCGCCGGCGTCCGCGCGGAACCCGGGGAAAGGCCGGGGCCGCCGATCCCCCGCGGCGGTGCCGGGTCCTCTACGTGTCACCGCTCAAGGCCCTGGCCGTCGACGTCGAGCGCAACCTGCGGGCCCCGCTGGCCGGGCTGCGGCAGACCGCCAGGCGGCTCGGGCTGCCCGTGCCGGAGATCTCGGTGGCGATCCGCTCCGGCGACACCTCGGCCGAGGAGCGGCGCAGGTTCGCCGCCAAGCCGTCCGACATCCTCATCACGACCCCGGAGTCGCTGTTCCTGATCCTGACCAGCCAGGCCCGCGAGGCGCTGAGCGGCGTGGAGACGGTCATCGTCGACGAGGTGCACGCGGTGGCGGCCACCAAGCGCGGCGCCCATCTGGCGCTCACCCTGGAGCGGCTCGACGCGCTGCTGCCCGCGCCCGCCCAGCGCATCGGGCTGTCGGCCACCGTCCGGCCGGTGAGCGAGGTGGCCGAGTTCCTCGGCGGGGCCCGCCCGGCGACCGTCGTCCAGCCGCCGTCGGAGAAAGTCGTCGAGGTCGAGGTCGTCGTCCCGGTCGAGGACATGACCGAGATCGACACCGCCCCGCGCCCCAGCCAGGACGACGACGCCTGGCTCACGGACCGGCCGGCCCGCAGGTCCATCTGGCCGCACGTCGAGGAGCGGCTCTTCGATCTGATCGGCGACCACAGTTCCACGATCGTGTTCGCCAACTCCCGGCGGCTGGCCGAGCGGCTGTGCACCCGCCTCAACGAGCTGGCCTGGGAGCGGAGCACCGCGGGCGACGGCTCCGGACGGGACGACCTCGCGCGAAGCGGCCCCGGGCAGGACGACCTCGCGCGAAGCGGGCCCGGACGGACCGGGCAGCCCTCCGAGCCGGTCCACTGGTCCGGAGGGTTCCCCCGGCCCCCCGCGTCCGCCTCCACCCCGGCGGAGATGATGGCCCAGGCGGGGGCGAGCAAGGGGGTCGTCCCGGAGATCGTGCGGGCGCACCACGGGTCGGTGTCCAAGGAGGAGCGTTCCCAGATCGAGGAGGCGCTCAAGTCCGGGCGGCTGCCCGCCGTGGTGGCGACCTCCAGCCTGGAGCTCGGCATCGACATGGGCGCGGTCGACCTGGTGGCGTGCGTGGAGGCGCCGCCCAGCGTGGCCAGCGGCCTGCAGCGCATCGGCCGGGCCGGGCACCAGGTGGGCGCGGTCTCGCGGGGTGTGATCTTCCCCAAGTACCGCGGCGACCTGGTCCAGACGGCCGTGGTGGCCGAGCGGATGAAGCGGGGCGAGATCGAGGAGATGCGCTATCCGCGCAACCCGCTCGACGTGCTGGCCCAGCAGATCGTCGCGATGACCGCGATGGACGAGTGGACCGTCGACGAGCTGGAGACCGTGGTCCGCCGCGCCGCGCCGTACCGCACGCTCCCCCGCAGCGCGCTGGAGGCGACGCTCGACATGCTCGCCGGGCGCTATCCCAGCGAGGAGTTCGCCGAGCTGCGCCCGCGCATCGTGTGGGACCGGGTCACCGGCACCCTGCAGGGACGTCCCGGAGCGCAGCGGCTGGCGGTGACCAACGGCGGCACCATCCCCGACCGGGGGCTGTTCGGCGTCTTCCTCGTCGGCGAGAAGGCCTCCCGGGTGGGCGAGCTGGACGAGGAGATGGTCTACGAGTCCCGGGCCGGCGACGTCTTCGTGCTCGGCGCCACCTCCTGGCGGATCGAGGACATCACGGCCGACCGGGTGCTGGTCTCCCCCGCCCCCGGGCAGCCCGGCAAGCTGCCCTTCTGGCACGGCGACACCCCGGGCCGCCCCGCCGAGCTGGGCCGGGCGATCGGCGCGTTCCTGCGCGAGCTGTCCGAGACGGGCGCCGGAGACACCGCCGCCGGGCGGATCAGGGCCGCCGGGCTGGACGACTTCGCGACCGCCAACCTGCTGTCCTACCTGGAGGAGCAGCGCGCGGCCACCGGATACGTCCCCGACGACCGCACGCTGCTGGTCGAGCGCTTCCACGACGAGCTGGGCGACTGGCGCGTCGTGGTGCACTCGCCGTACGGCGCGCGGGTGCACGCGCCGTGGGCGCTGGCCATCGGACGGCGGCTGCGCGAGCGTTACGGCGTCGACGTGCAGGCCGTGCACTCCGACGACGGCATCATCCTGCGCATCCCCGACACCCTGTCCGATCCGCCCTCGGATGTGGCGATCTTCGACGCCGAGGAGATCGAGCGGGTCGTCACCGAGGAGCTGGGCGGCTCGGCGCTGTTCGCGTCCCGGTTCCGCGAGTGCGCCGGGCGGTCCCTGCTGCTGCCGCGACGCACGCCGGGCAAACGGACCCCCCTGTGGCAGCAGCGCCAGCGGGCCTCCCACCTGCTTGGCGTCGCCAGCCGCTACGGCTCGTTCCCGGTCGTGCTGGAGACGATGCGCGAGTGCCTGCAGGACGTGTTCGACGTGCCGGGCCTGGTGCGGCTCATGCGCGACATCGCGGCGCGGCGGGTGCGGCTGGTCGAGGTCGAGACGTCCCAGGCCTCGCCGTTCGCGGCGTCGATGCTGTTCAACTACGTCGGCGCGTTCATGTACGAGGGGGACGCCCCGCTGGCCGAGCGCCGCGCCCAGGCGCTCGCGCTGGACACGAGCCTGCTGGCCGAGCTGCTGGGCCAGGCCGACCTGCGCGAGCTGCTCGACCCCGACGTGATCGTCGAGACCGAGCGCGAGCTGGCCCGTCTCGACCGGCCGCTGCGCGACGCCGAGGATCTCGCCGACCTGCTCAGGTCCCACGGTCCACTGCTCGCCGACGACGTGACCCTGCGCGAGGGCGACCCGGCGTGGCTGACCGCGCTGGAGACCGCGCGGCGGGCGATCCGGGTGCGGGTGGCCGGACAGGAGCAGTGGGCCGCCATCGAGGACGCCTCCCGGCTGCGCGACGCGCTCGGGGCGCCGCTGCCGGTGGGCGTGCCGCACGTGTTCCTGGAGCCGGTCGACGACCCGCTCGGCGACCTCATGGCCCGCCACGCGCGCACCCGCACCCCCTTCCCGGCGAGTACGGCCGCCGCCAGGTTCGGCCTCGGCCCGGCCGTGGTCGCCGACGCGCTGCGCCGCCTGGCGGCCTCCGGCCGGGTGGTGAACGGCGAGTTCCGGCCCGGCGGCAGGGGTGAGGAGTGGTGCGACGCCGGGGTGCTGCGGACTCTCCGCCGCAGGTCCCTGGCCCGGCTCCGCAAGGAGGTGGAGCCGGTCCCCGCCGAGACGCTGGCCGCATTCTCCCCCGCCTGGCACGGGATCACCGGCGCCCCGCGCGCGGGCAGGCCGGCGGTCGACGCACTGGTGGCCGCGATCGAGCAGCTCCAGGGCGCGGCGGTGCCCGCCTCGTCGCTGGAGACGCTGGTCCTGCCGTCCCGGGTGCCCGGCTACGACCCGTCCCTGCTCGACGAGCTGACATCCTCCGGCGAGGTCGTCTGGGCGGGGCAGGGGTCCCTGCCCGGCGGCGACGGCTGGATCTCGCTGTACTTCGCCGACACCGCCCCGCTGCTGATGCCCGGCCCGCTGGAGATCACCATGACCCCGGTGCACGAGGCGGTCCTGGAGGTCCTCGGCGGCGGAGGCGCCCTGTTCTTCCGCGAGCTGGGCGCCCGCGTGGGCGCGGTCCTCGCCGCCTCCGGAGCACCGGACCCCGCGGCGTCGGCCGGAACAACGACGGCCGGAACAGCGACGGGCGGAACAGCGACGGGCGGAACGGCGGCCGGGGACGGGCCGCCTCAGGCGGGGATCACGGCCGAGGGCTCGGTGCCGCCCCGGACGTGGATCACGGCCGGACGCAGGTCGTCGGCGCGGGCGGGGATCACCTCCGGCGGTGGGAGCCCCGCGGCGCGGTCGGCGCTCGCCCCGGATGACACGACGCTCGCCGCGGCGGTGTGGGACCTGGTGTGGGCCGGGCTGGTCACGGGTGACACGCTCGCCCCGCTCCGGGCGACGCTCGGCACGGGACGGCCCGCCCACCGGCCCGCCTCCACGCGCAGGCGCCGGGCCGTGCTGCCCAGCCGGAGCGGCCCGCCCACCGTGGGCGGGCGCTGGTGGCTGCTTCCGGAGCCGGCCGGTGACGCCACCCAGCGCGCCCACGCCCAGGCGGAGGTGCTGCTGGAGCGGCACGGCGTGGTGACCAGGGGCGCGGTCACGGCCGAGCGGCTCCCCGGCGGGTTCTCCGCCGTCTACCAGGTGCTGCGCGCGTTCGAGGAGAGCGGCCGGTGCCGCCGGGGCTACTTCGTCGAGGGCCTGGGCGGCGCCCAGTTCGCCCTGCCGGGAGCCGTCGACCGCATGCGCGCCGCCGTCCCGCAGAACCCCCCGCCCCCGCCGGGCGACCCCGACCCGTGGAGCACCTCCTCATCCGAGTCCGCCGAGCCGTGGAGCACCTCCTCATCCGAGTCCGCCGAGCCATGGAACGCCTCCCGCTCATCCGCGTGGGATTCGCCCGGCCTTCCCGCGCCGGGGACCGGTGACCGGCACCGCGCCCCGGGCCGGGCCCCGGGCCGGGCGGGCGAGGCCGCGCGGCGGGCCGTGGTGCTGGCGGCGGCCGATCCGGCCAATCCGTACGGCGCGGCGCTGCCGTGGCCGGCTCATCCCGGCGACGTGTCCCACAAGCCGGGCCGCAAGGCGGGCGCCCTGGTGGTGCTCGTGGACGGCCACCTGGTCCTGTACGTCGAGCGCGGCGGCAAGACGCTGCTGTCCTTCACCGACGGCGACCGCCTCCAGCCCGCCGTGGACGCCCTCGCGCTGGCCGTACGCGACGGCGCGCTCGGGAAGCTGACCGTGGAGCGGGCCGACGGCACCGCGGTCAACGACTCGCCGCTGGCCGCCGCCCTGGAGGCGGCGGGCTTCCACCCGACCCCGAGAGGCCTGCGGCTGCGCGCCTGATCACCCGCGAGGCGGGCTCCAGCCGGCGACAGGGCCCGCCCTCCCGGGATCCGGCCGACGGCCTCCGCGCCGTCGGTGACCCGGAGATCGGCCACAACGTCCGGCGGAGTGCGCCCCTCCGGATTACGGTCAGCGGCCGAGGCCGGCGTCGCGGGCGCGGATGATGGCCTCGGCGCGGTCGGCGACCTGGAGTTTGGCCAGGACGTTGGACACGTTGTTGCGGACGGTCTTGGGGGCCAGCACCAGCCGTTCGGCGATCGCCCGGTTGGACAGCCCGGCCGCGATGAGGTCGAGCACCTCCCGCTCGCGGGCGGTCAGCTGCGGGAACGGCTCCTCCGCCGCCGGGCGGAGGGTGGCCAGGCGGGCGAAGTAGGCGGTGACCCGGCCGGCGAGGGCCGGGCCGAAGATGACCTCCCCGCCGGCCACGGCGGTGATGGCGCGCAGGATCTCCACCTGGTCGGCGCCCTTGACCAGGTATCCCCTGGCCCCGGCCAGCATCGCGGCGAAGACGCTCTCGTCGTCGTCGTGCATGGTCAGCACCAGCACCCCGGTGCCGGGCCGGGACGCGACGATCCTCCGGGTCGCCTCGGTCCCGCCCAGCTTGGGCATCTGCAGGTCCATCACCACGACGTCGGGCCGCAGCCGTTCGGCGAGGACGACGGCCTCCACTCCGTCGGCGGCGGTGGCGACCACGTCGACGGCCCCGGTGGAGGCGAGCATCATGCGGAGCCCGTCGCGGTAGACCGGGTGGTCGTCGGCCAACAGGACGCGCGGAAGCGCGGAACCGCTCGGCGGGGAGGCGGAATCGGGGGCCATCGGATCTCTTTCGGTGCGGACCTCGCGGGCTCCGGCCCGGGAGGGTCATAGGCTACCCGCCCCCGCGACGCCCTCCCGGACGCCTCACCACGGGAGGTGACCTCGGCCCGTCAGACCGGGGGAGGACGGCTTCCCGGACGGGTTCCGCCGGGCGTCATCCCGGGCTCCGGGCCGTACCGGCGGGGACCGGGGACTGAGCGCGGGCGGCGGTGCCGTACGGGATGAACGCGTGGACCCGGGTGCCGCCGACGGGTCGGGGCGTCACCGTGCAGTGCCCGCCCAGTTCCTCGGCGCGTTCGCGCATGGCGACCAGGCCGACGCCGGCGGAGATCACGGGCGGCAGGCCGAGCCCGTCGTCGGTGACCTCCACCTCCAGGGCGTCCGGGACGGCGGACAGCCGGACCGCGCAGACGGTGGCCCGGGCGTGGCGGGAGACGTTGGCCAGCGCCTCGGTCGCGATCCGGTAGGCGGCGACCTCGACCGCGGCCGGCAGTCCCGACAGGTCGCCCTCGGCGCGGACGCTCACCTCCAGGGCGCCCCCGGCGAACCCGGCCGCCCGCTTTTCCACCGCCCCGGCCAGCCCGAACTGGTCCAGCGCCGGAGGGCGCAGGTCGTGCACCAGGCGGCGCACGTCCGCCAGCACCGTGGAAAGGTCCCCGCGCACGTCGGCCAGGGCCGCGTCGGCGGCCGTCAGGTCCCGTCCGGCCAGGTTGCGGGCCGCCTCGATCTTGAGGGCGGCCCCGGCGAGCAGGGGGCCGAGGCCGTCGTGCAGGTCCCGGCGGAGCCTGCGGCGTTCCTCCGCGACGCCGGTGACGAGCTGCTCGCGGCTGCGCTGGATCTCCTCGGTGAGCGCGGTGGCCCGGGCGGCCGCGGCGGCCTGGCGCAGGACGTCGGCCAGCAGTCGCTGGTCGGCGTCGGACAGCCGGGCGCCGGTGCGGGGCACCAGGGCCAGCCGTCCGATCTGCGTCTCCCGGTAGGCGAAGGGCAGCACCACCACGTCGTCACGGGGGGCGCCGTGCTCGACGACGTGCGTGCCCCCGCCGGATCGGTCCAGCTCGACCCGGACGTACGGCGAGCGGAACGCGGTCGACAGCACCAGGGCCACCTCGCGCAGCAGCTCGTCCGGGCCGACGGACTCCTCCAGCCGTTCGGCCAGCGCGGAGACCACGTCGTACGGATCGTCCCTGCCGGTCAGGACCCGGTCGGTCCAGCGCTGGATGCGCAGCCGCAGCGGCGCGTAGAGCACCCCGACCGCCCCGGCGCCGACCACCGCGGCCACGGGGTCGTCGACCAGCGTGCCCGCGGCCACGAAGACGGCCGTGTCCACGGTGATCACGGCCGCGGCCAGGCCGCCGTACAGGATCGCCCGGCCGAGCAGCAGGTCCACGTCGTAGAGCCGGTGCCGGACGACGGCGATGATGACGGCGAGCGCGACGACGCCCAGGCAGACCGGCCACAGCACCTCCACGACGTTCGGCACGTAGGGCCTGAGGGCGAAGATCGCAGCGATGATCACGAGGTTGACCAGGGCCGCGAGCAGCATCCAGCGCAGCCGTACGCGCAGCTCGGGGTCGGAGCCGCGGAACCGGCCGACGAAGGCCGCCACCGGGATGGCCACACTGACCAGCAGGAGCCCCACGATGATCACCCGGGTGGCCTGCCACACCGGGTCAGGCAACGCGGGGGTGATCGGGTCCAGCTCGATCCCGGCCAGGCCGGGGAAGACCGGGTCGCCCTCGGAGATGATCCGCCACGGGATGGTGAACAGGATCAGGATCACCAGCCCGACGCAGCCCAGCGCCACTCCGGCCGGCAGGCGCCAGCGCGGCGAGGGCAGCCTCCCGTCGGGGAACAGCAGCAGCACCAGGGGGACGATCAGGTTCTCCAGTGGGCCGGAGCGCCCGCCGACGAACAGCGCGGCCGTGGTGAGCGGCAGGTCGCCGCCGTGCCGCAGGACGGACAGCCCGGCGTAGGCGGCGCAGAATCCCCCGGCGGAGACCACCGCTCCCCCGCCGAGCAGCAGCCAGGCCATCGGGTGCCGGGGCAGGCGGTGGACGAGTACGGCTCCCGCCACGGCCAGGACGAGCCCGGCGGCCGCCGAGGTCCACGACGGCCAGGCGATCGGGTCGGGCCGGACCGCCCCGCCGAGCCGCGCCCCCGCCCACAGGCCCCCGGTGGCGGCGAGAACGCAGAGCACGGCCAGGACGAGGGCCGCCGTCCTGATCAGCCGGTCGTACGGCCCGGCGCCGAGGAGGCGCGACACCCCGGCGTCCCGGCTGCCTCCGGAGGTACGGGACCCGGTCGGGACCGCCGGATCCGGGACGTCGGCGGAGACGCCGGGTCCGGTGGGAGTTCCGGGGTCAGGGTGAGGAGCCACGTCCGAATTGTCCCATTACGAGGGTCCCTGCCTCCCGGGTCCGCCGTCCCGGCGGGACGGGACGCCCGTCCTTCGGGCCGGGGATCGCCGCCCCCGCCGGAGACGGGCCGATCCGGGACGGCGACGGCCGCGCGCTCCCTGGCCGCCCGGGACGCGCCGCGCCGACGCTGGTCTCCTCCGGACGACGAGAGCGACGGAGACCGACCACGAAGGGAACCGCCATGGAAGAACGCACCACGGAGAAGCCGCTGACGCGGATACGCCTCGCGGGGGTGGCGCTGTCCGTCGGAGCGGTCGCCTGGGCGGCGGGGACGATCATGGCGGGCGAGACCATCCAGACGCGCATCGATCACTTCGGGACCGTCACCGGGATCCTCTACCTGCTGGGCGTCGCCGCGCTCACCTGGACGATCATGGCGACCCGGGCCGCCGCCGGGGGCCGGGTGATCCCGATCGTGCAGTTCGTCCTGCTGGTGGGGGCGCTGGTGTACAACATCGCCTCCTTCGGCTACCGCTCCCACGACGAGCTGACAGGTTGGCTGGTCGTGACGGACGTGTGCTGGCCGCTGGCCAACCTGTGCACTCTGATCATGGGCGTCGCCGTGGCCGCGGCGGGCCGGTGGCGCGGCCCGCTGCGCTGGTATCCGCTGGCCTGCGGGGCCTGGCTGCTCATCATGATCCCGGTGAAGAACACGATCGGGATGGGGGTGGGCGTCTATGTGAGCGCCGCCTGGCTGCTGGGCTCCTACGCCGTGCTGGGACTGCTGCTGGCGCTGCGCCCGGCCGCCGCCCTGTCCCCGCGCGGGGCGGCGGCCGAGGTCGTCACCTCCGGAGCATGATCACCTTCGCGACGGGTTCCGCGTCCTCCGCGTCGGCGCGCTCCTGTACGGCCCGCAGGCCGACCAGGTCGTCCGGGACGGCGTCCGGCATCTCCGTGTCGAAGCGGGACAGGGTCCGGGTCCGCATCGCGACCAGCGCGATGACCGCGATCGCGACCGCGAACAGCACGTACATCAGGCCGACGCCGCGCCCCTCGCCGACGCCGATCACCGCGCCGACGGTGCCGGCCAGCGGCCCGCCGGGCAGCAGCAGCGGCTCGAACAGGGCGCTGCCGTACGGCGCGACCAGGCCGAAGCCGACCGGCAGCGCCGACAGGGCGATGAGCTGGTTCAGCGCCATGACCCGGCCGTGGAACCGCTGCGGCACCTTGACCTGCACGATCGTGGCGTAGACGCCGTTGAGCACGGCCAGCCAGAACGACATGCCGAACGCGCCCACCGCGATCACCACCAGGTCCTCCCGCACCCCGGTGACCAGGCAGAAGAGGGCCAGAGCCAGGGTGGTCAGCAGCACGCCGCGCATCCGCAGGCGGCGCGGGCCACCCCAGACGGTGATCACCAGACCGCCGAGGAAGACGCCGAGCCCGCCGAAGAACGAGACGCGGCCCACGTCGGCCAGGGTGCTGAAGCCCAGCACGAGCGGCGAGATGAGCAGGAACAGCGGGGACAGGAAGACGTTCAGCACCAGGAAGAAGATCAGCATCGCGCGGAACCACCGGTTGCCCCAGGAGAACTTCCAGCCCTCGACCATCTCGGCGACCAGCGACTCGCGGCGCCTGGCCGCCATCGTCTTCGGGAAGCGGACCAGGAGCAGGACCGTGATCGCGAACACGTAGGAGACGACGTCCAGGATGAGGATGCCCTCCAGGCCGATGACCGCCATCAGGCCGACGGCGGCCAGCGGGACGACCAGCTGCGCCGTCCCGGTGACCATCTGGACCACACCGTTGGCATGACCGAGGAAGCGTTTGGGGACCAGCTGCGGGATCGCGGAGTTGTAGGCCAGACGCTGGAAGGTCAGCGAGACCGAGAGCACGACCAGCAGCGGATAGATGTGCCACACCTGCAGGTTGCCCGTCCACAGCAGGACGCCGAGGCCGAGCTGGGTGCCGAACGCGCCGACGTCCCCGGCCAGCATGACGCGGCGCCGGTCGTAGCGGTCGACCAGCGCTCCGGCCAGCGGGGAGACCAGCAGGCCGGGCAGCAGGGCCAGGACCGAGAACAGCGCGAAGTTCGCGAGCGAGCCGGTGGTGACGTAGATCCACAGCGGAACCGCGAACTCGGTGAGCGACGATCCGATGATCGACACCAGCTGCCCGGCGGCCACCGCCCCGAAGCGCTTCATGCTCGGCGCCGGCCCGCCGGAGGCCTCCGTCCCGGAGGGGAGGGGCCGGATCGTGCCGGGGGTGCCCGCCGAGGCCGGAGCGCCCGAGGAGCCCGGGGCATCCGTGGAGGCCGCCGGATCCGAGGCGTCCGGGGAGTCCGCGGCGCCCGGGGGCCGGTGGGAGACGCCCTCCAGCCACCAGGTCGACCGCTCCGTACGGCGCAGCGACCCGGTCTCGCCGGAGGCGACGGCGTGGTGCGCGCCGGTGATAATGTCGGCCAGTTCCGCCGCCCGGTACTTCAGGAAGAAGTGCCCCGCCTCGTCCAGGACGACCAGTGACGCGGAACCGGTCAGCAGGTGCCACTCGCGGTAGCGCTCCTGGTAGAACTCCGTCGCCGGGTCGCGCTCGCCCACGACCGAGACGATCGGCGCCCGGAGCGGTTCGACCCCCTCGGCCAGCAGCCGGGTGAAGTAGCGCTCGGTCTCCCGGGTGCCCTCCCGCCGGTTCTCGATCATCATCGCGAGCTCCTCGCGGCTGAGCTCGTCGATGTCGAGCCCGGCCGCGCGCAGCGCGTTGGCCCACGCCTGGTCGCTGCGGAACCGGTCGAGCAGGTCGGCGACCCTGCCCAGCAGGGAGGACGGCCGGGCGAAGGGGAAGATCCCGCCGAGGTAGACGGCCTCGACGGCCCGTCCGGCGGCCTCCAGGCGGCGCGCGATCTCCACGGTGAGCATGACGCCCAGCCCGCAGTGGCCGTACAGCACGACCGGGCCGCGGACACCGGCCAGGATCTCCGCCACGCAGCCCTCGGCGACCTCGGCGACCGGCCGGGTCTCCTCGGACAGGCCCAGCTCCTGGCCGGGGACCGCCACCGCGTGCAGCGCCCAGTCCTGCGGGAGCTCGTCGGCCAGCGGCTGGTAGATGGCCGCGCTGCCGCCGTTGTACGGCACGCAGACCAGGGTCCCGGCCAGCGTCGTGGCGGGGCGGGGCGGGGTGAGGCGGTGCAGGAGCGGGCGCGGTCCGTCGGCGGCGGTCTCGGCGAGCCGGGCCAGCTCGCGGACGGTCCGGTGCTTGAACAGGTCGAGGATGCTGACCTGGCGCCCGCCCGCGGGGATGATCCTCCGCAGGCGGGCGACCACCTGTGCGGCGAGCAGCGAATGTCCGCCCAGGTCGAAGAAGTCGTCCAGCACGCCGACCCGGGCCAGCCCGAGCACCTCGGCCCACACCTGCGCGACGCCCTCTTCCAGGGGCGTCTCGGGCGGTGCGAACCCGGCGTCGTCGGGGCGCTCGTCGCCGGGCTCGGGGAGCCGGGCGCGGTCGACCTTGCCGTGCGACTTCAGGGGCAGCTCGTCCAGCCAGACGAACCGCCCAGGGATCATGTACTCGGGCAGCCGGTCGGCGAGCCTGGCGCGCAGCTCGCCCACCGGGACGCGCTCGCCGACGAGATAGCCGACCAGCCGGTCGCCGCGCAGCTCCACGACGGCCTGCGCGATCTCCTCCTGGTCGGCCAGGACCGACTCGATCTCCGGCAGCTCCACCCGGTAGCCGCGGACCTTGACCTGCAGGTCGCGGCGGCCCAGGAAGGACAGCTCCCCGGTGGGCAGCCAGCGGCCGAGGTCGCCGGTGCGGTACATGCGGGAGCCGGGCGTGCCGTACGGGTCGGGCAGGAAGCGGTCGGCGGTCAGGCCCGGCTGCCCGAGATAGCCGCGGGCCAGGCGGTCGCCGCCGATGTAGATCTCGCCGATCATGCCGGGCGGCACCAGGCGCAGGTGCTCGTCCAGCACGTACAGCCGGACGCCGGGCAGCGGACCGCCGACCGGCAGGGTCAGCGCGGTCTCCGGCGCGGAGGTGACGGCGTGGGTGGCCACGCCGACCGTGGCCTCGGTGGGCCCGTAGTGGTTGGCCACGCTCGTGTGCCCGGCCAGTTCCCTGGCCCACGACCAGGTGGAGGCCTCGCCGCCGAGGATGAGCAGCTTGCGCGGGAGCAGCTCACGGGGGTCCGCGGCGGCGAGGAGCGAGGCGAGGTGGGACGGGGTCATCTTCAGGTAGTCGGTACGGCCCAGCGGCCCGGCGAGGTCCTCGACCGGGGCCTGCGGGTCGAGCAGGTGCAGCTCGCCCCCGGTGAGCAGCGACAGATAGAAGATCGTCACACCGAAGTCGAAGGAGAGCGACTGGAGCAGGGTGAAGACCGACCCCGGCTCGACGGCGAAGCGCTCGCGGACCCCTGCCAGGTAGTTCAGCACCTGCCGGTGCTGGACGCCGACGCCCTTGGGCCGCCCGGTCGTGCCGGAGGTGTAGATCACGTACGCCAGGTGCCCGGGGGCGGTCCCGGGATCCTCGAACCCGGTCTCCTCCAGTGTCTCGGTGTCCAGGCAGACCACCGGGCAGCCGTCCGGGACGAGGTCCCGCTGGTCGGCGGTGGTCAGGACGGCGACGGCCCCGGAGTCCTGCAGCATGTACGCCAGCCGGTCGCGCGGCTGCTTGGGGTCGAGCGGGACGTAGGCGCCGCCCGCGGCCAGCACGCCGAGGACGGCCGCGGCCAGGTCGGTGGAGCGGTCGAGCAGGACGCCGACCCGGACGTCCGGGCCGACGCCGTGCCTCCCGCGCAGCAGCGCGGCGATCGCCTTCGTCCGGCGGTCCAGCCCGGCGTAGGTCAGCCGGGCCGGGGAACCGCCCGGCGCCCCGCCGGGGGCGGGCTCGCAGACCACGGCGGTCGCGTCCGGGGTCAGCGCGGCCTGGGCGGTCACGATGTCGCCGAGCAGGCGGTGGCCGGTCGGCTGCGGATCGGCGGCCGAGCCCAGGCGCAGCACGAGGTCCCGCTCGTCGCCGGAGAGGATCGACAGCTGCCCGACCGGGGTGTCCGGGGCGGCGACGACGGAGCGCAGCAGCGTCTCGAACCGGGCCGCCAGCAGTTCCACGGTCTCCCGGTCGAACAGCTCGGTGTTGTAGGTGAAGTGCCCGGTCAGCCCCTCGGGGGTCTCGAACAGGTACAGCGCCAGATCGTGGCGGGTGGTCCTGACCGGCGGGGGGAGATAGGTCAGCCGCGGGTCGTCGCCGCCGTCGGCGTAGTTCTGCAGGGCGAAGGAGACCTGGGCCAGCGGGGCGCGGCTGACGTCGCGCACCACGTTCAGCTCGGTGACCAGGCGGTCGAACGGCAGCTCCTGGTGGGCGTAGGCGTCCAGCGCGCTCTCCCGCACCCGCTCCAGGAACGCGGTGAACGGCGGGTCGCCGTCCAGGTCCGCCCGGAGCACCAGCGTGTTGACGAACATGCCGACGACGTTCTCCAGCTCGGGCAGGCCGCGCCCGGCCACCGGCGAGCCGACCCCGAAGTCCGTCTGTCCCGAGTAGCGCGCCAGCAGCACCTGGTAGGCCGCCAGCAGCGTCATGTACGGCGTGGCGTTCACGCTGCGGCCCAGCTCGGTGAGCCGCCGGGTGAGATCGGCGTCGATGCGGACGGGGAGCGCGGCGCCGTCGTAGCCCTGCTCGGCCGGGCGCGGCCGGTCGGTGGGCAGCTCGATCGCGGGCAGCCCGGCCAGCCGGTCGCGCCAGTGGTCGATCTCGCGGCGCAGGTCGCGCCCGCGCTGCCAGATCGCGTAGTCGCCGTAGCCGATCGGCGGGGGCGGCGGGGTCTCGCCGTCGTACAGGGCGAGCAGTTCCCGGAAGACGATGTCGTAGGACCAGCCGTCGACGACGGCGTGGTGCGCGGCGACCAGCAGCATGTGGTCGTCGGGCGCGATCCTGGCCAGTACGGCGCGCAGCAGCGGGCCGCGCTCCAGGTCGAACGGTACGGCCAGCTCCGCGTCGAACAGCTCCAGCGCCGCGTCCTCGTCCGCCGCCTCGGCGACGTCGAGCCGGACCGGCCCGGGCTCGTCGACGACCAGCTCCGCGGTGCCGTCCTCGGTGGTCGGGAACCGCATCCGCAGCGCCTCGTGGCGGGCGGCGACCCCCGCCAGGGCGCGGCGCAGGGCGTCCTCGTCGAGCGGGCAGCGCAGCCGGACGACGGCGGGGACGGTGTAGGCGGTCATGCCCGGCCGGTACTGCTCCAGGAACCACAGGCGCTCCTGGGCGTGGGAGAGCGGCGGGGCGGTGCCGGGCGGGCGGGGCGTGATCGCCCTGGTCTCCTCCCGGCGCCGCAGCCGCCGGGCGAGCAGCGCCCGCTTGGCATCCGACAGGTCCGCGGTCGCGGGCGGCGCGGTCGCGGTCCCGGCCGGCAGTTCCCCGGGCGCGGGCGGTGTCGTGGTCTCGGTCACTGGATCTCCTGGCGGAGTGCGGCCAGGAACAGGGCGGCGTCCCGGCCGTTGACGATGCGGTGGTCGTAGGCCAGGCCGATGTCGGCGACGGTCCGCGTGGTCACCGACCCGTCGGCGGCCAGGGTGAGCTCCGGCCGGGGGGAGGTCACCGCGAGGGCGGCGGCCGTACCGGGCAGGACGATCGGGACGGCGAGGACGACGTCGGCGTCGGTGTGCAGGGTGACGGTGATGTTCGCCCCGCTCAGGTCCCTCTCCCGGAAGTCGCCCCCGGCGGCGGCCAGCCGGTGGCGCATCATCGCGGCGGCGATGTCGCGCAGGGAGCCGGTCTCACGGATGACCGGCACGTACAGTCCCTCGCCCAGGTCGAAGGTGACCCCGACGCGGGGGGCGTCCGGGAGCCGGACCCGCGACCCGCCGGGGCCGGCCGCCCTCTCTGTACCGGTCGCGTCGGCGGTGTCCTCGACGGAGGCGAACAGCAGCGGGAAGCGCCCGTGCAGCCCGGCCACCGCCTGCACGAACAGCTCGGGCAGGCCGACGGGCCTGCGCACCTCGCGGGTCAGCTCGCGGGCCCGTTCCAGGGCGGGGCCGACGTCGAAGCGCATGACGGTGTAGGCGGCCGGGACCGTCCGGTGGGAGAGGGTCACGGCCCTGGCCACGGCCCGCTGCACGCGCGGCAGCTCGTACCCGCCGGCCGTGCCGTCCTCCTGCGGAGGGGCGGCCTCCGCGTGATCCGTCCCCGCGTCGCCCGCTCCGGCGCCCGCCGTCTCCAGAGCCGCTGTCTCCGGACCCGCCGGCTCCGGGCCGCCCGCGGGGGCGCCCGCTCCGGCGAGGCGTTCGACGTCGGCCCGGCGCACCAGCGGCAGGCCCAGGGCGAGCACCCGCTCCTCGGAGACGCCCAGCTCCCGCATCGCGGCGCGGGCCGGGGCTGTGATCACCGAGTCGCCCGCACCGGCGGGCGTCCCGGGTGCCGCAGTGGCCTCGGTGGCCGCGCCGGAGTCCGTACGGGGCCCGGAAGCGGCGCCGTTCCCGGAGTCCCCGGAGTCCCCGGAATCCGCGGAGACGGTGCCGTCCTCGGAGAGGATGCGGGCCAGGACGGCGCCCGGGGCGATCCACGCGTCCTTGGCCGCGACGTGGACCAGCCGTCCCGAGGCCTCCGCCTCGATCTCGTCGGCGGCCTTGGAGGTCTCCAGGACCGCCACCGGCTCTCCGGCGCGCACCGGCAGGCCGTCGCCGACGAGCCACTCCACGACCAGATACTCGGTGTCCTGGTTGTTCAGCTTGGGGACGAGGACGTCAGCCACGCAGGGCCTCCCGTACGGCGTGGTGGATCGCGGACGCGGTGAGCAGGACCTCCCGCTCCAGGTGGGCGGCGGTGGGGATGACCGACGCCGCGGAGTGGACCAGGCGGACGGGGCCGCGCAGCCGCTCCCAGATCCGCTGGTGGACCAGGTGGGCGACCTCGCCGCCCCAGGTGCCGCCGGCGGTGCCCTCCTCGGCCACCAGCACGACCCCGCCGAGGTGGGGCAGCAGCGCCTCGACGTCCAGCGGGTACAGCCGGGACGGCACCAGCAGCCGGCCGGAGATCTCCTCCTCCACCAGTAGCGACCGCATCGCCTCCAGAGCCCGGTGCGCCGTCCCTCCCGGCGTGACGATCACGTAGTCGGGGCGGGCGGCCAGCTCGGGCACGACCGGGTCCACCACGGCCAGCCCACCGTCGAGGCGCGCCCGGAACAGCGGGTCCGCCTGGCCCATCGGCCTGGTGTACAGGACCTTGTCCTCGAAGAACAGGCACGGCTCGCCCCGGTCCACCATGGCCGCGAGCACGTCGCGGTTGTCGTGGAAGGGCGACATCTCGTACAGCGCCAGGCCCGGCATGCCGACGAAGTGCTTCTGCAGGCTCTGGCTGTGCGTGGGGCCGTAGCCCCGGCCGCCGCCGGTGGGACAGCGCACGATCATGCGCAGCGGCAGGCGGGAGCCGTACATCGAGACCGACTTGGCGGCGAAGTTGCACAGCTGGTCGAAGGCGAGCGCGGCGAAGTCGCCGAACATGATCTCGGCCACCGCGGTGTTGCCGGTCAGCGCGAGCCCGGCCGCGACCCCGGTGAGACCGCCCTCGCTGATCGGCGTGGTGATCACCCGGTCGGGGAAGCGGGTGGAGAGCCCCTTGGTGACCTTGAAGGCGCCGCCGTACGGGTCGAGGACGTCCTCGCCCAGCACGTACGCCGTGGGATCGTCGTCGAGCAGGCCGTGCAGGGCGGCGTTGAGGTTCTCGGCTACGCGCACGGCGACCACCTCGACGGCGGGCGGGCGGCGACCTCGTCGGCCACGCCCTGGACCAGGGCCCGGGCCGGGCCGTCGAACCGGTGGAAGTGCTCGGGGTGGTCCTGGGCGTAGCGGGCGTACCAGTCGTTCTCCTCCGCCGCCCGGATCGCCTCCGGCGGGCGGGTGTCGTCGCCCTTGCTGTGCGGGCCGAGGCGGTGGGTGACGAACTCCACGACCAGCGGCCGGCCCTCCCTGACCCGCGCGACCAGCGGCTCCAGCCCGGTGCGGATCTCGTTGACGTCGGCGGAGACGACCAGGTGGTGGTCGACGCCGAACGCCGCCGCCCGCCCGGCGACGGTCCCGGCCATCTGCGCGGCGGTGGGCGTGGACTGGGCGATGCCGTTGTTCTCCACCACGACCAGCAGCGGCAGGCTCCACAGCGCGGCCATGTTCAGCGCCTCGTAGACCGCGCCCTCGCCCCAGGTGCCGTCGCCGATGTGGACGCAGGCCAGCGCGCCCGGCTCGGTCCTGCGCAGGTGGAGCGCGACGCCGGCGGCCACCGGCAGGCTCTCGCCCTGCACCCCGGTGGACAGGTAGCGGTCGCGGTGGATGTGCTGGCTGCCGCCCACCCCGCCGCAGACCGCGCCCTCCCGGCCCATGATCTCCGCCAGGAGCCCGTGCGCGTCGCCGAAGCGGGCCAGGTAGTGGCCGTGGCCCCGGTGGTTGCTGAAGACGAAGTCGCCGGGGCCCAGCAGCGGGCGCAGCGCCACCGGGACGTACTCCTGGCCCAGGCAGGTGTGGGTGGTGCCGTTCAGCTCCCCCCTGCCGTACAGCTGGAGCAGCGTCAGCTCGAAGTGCCGGATCAGCAGCAGGAGTTCGAGGTCGTCGTCGGCCAGGCGGGAGAGCGGGGGCCCGCCCGTCGCCGGGCCGAGGGCCGGGGTGAGCGTCTCAGTCATCGCCGAGGAGCTTGACGATTCCGGCGATGGTCGGGTTGTCGAAGAAGTCGTCCAGCTCGACCTCGACGCCCAGGCGCTTGCGCATCCGGACGATGATCTGCGTGATGGTCAGGGAGTGGCCGCCCAGGTCGAAGACGTCGTCGTGGTCGTCGATCGGCGAGATGCCCAGGACCTCCTCCCAGATCTCCCGGATCTGGTCGGTGAGGGTGGTGACGGAACCCATGTCGTGCTCCAGAGGATCGTGCGGGCTTGCGGTGGTTCTTCGGATGGCGCTTCGAGTGGCGTTTCGAGTGGCGTTTCGGGTGGCTCTGCTGTGGTCGTCGGCGGGGTCGGTCAGCGGCGGGCCAGGTCGCGCAGGCGCAGGTCGGGGTCGCGGGCGGCCCCTCGCAGCAGCAGGCGCAGGTCGGCGGCCACCTGACCGGCGTCGGGCACCGCCTCGGGGTCGTGGCGCAGGGCGACGGCCAGGCCGTCCGGCCCGTCCACGCACTGCAGGTGCAGCGCGCCGCGGACGCGGCCGTTGGGGACGGTACGGTCCACCGCGCACTCCAGGCCGGTGAAGACCGGGTCCGGGACACTGCTGGTGCGGTAGCTGACCGAGACGGGGGCCAGCGCGGCGTGCGGCCGCAGGCGGGGCAGCGCCCGGCTCAGCGGGACCCGGCGGAACCGGTAGATCTCCCGCAGCCCGGCCCGCAGGCCCGCGGCGAAGGTGTGGAAGCTCTCCCCCGGCTCCGGTTCCGAGGCGACGGGCAGCTCGTTGACGAACACCCCGATGTGCCCGGCGGCCTCGGCGGGCCGGGTGGACAGGTCCACGGCCGTGGTGACGGAGGCGTTGCCGTACCCGGCCAGCAGGGCGTGCAGCGCGGCCAGGAACGTCTCGAACCGGGTCAGACCGGCGACGGGCGCGAACTCGGCGGAGAAGCGGAGGGTACGGCCCTCGGCCGCCCGGCGGGAGCGCAGCTTCCGGCCGAGCACCGTCGTCTCACCCGGCTCCCGCCACCGGGCCGCCCAGAACTCCCTGGCCGCCGGCAGCTCGGCGGCGACCCGCTCGCGCTCGGCCCGGCCGTGGTCGAGCGCGGGCAGCGAGGTGAGCCGCTCACCGTTGTGCAGGGCGGCCAGGTCGCGGACCAGGATGTCCTTGGAGTGGCCGTCGAAGACCAGGTGGTGGGCGGTGAAGACGAGGGTGTGCCGCCCGGGGCCGGTCTCGGCGAGGGCGAAACGGGCCAGCGGCCCCTTCTCCATGTCGAACGGCGCGAGGATCTCCTCCCGCAGTTCCCCGGGCCAGGTGTCCGGGTCGCCCGCCATGGCCGCGTTCCCCGACGTGGCCGCGTCCCCGGGCGGGATGTCCGCCGCCGGGATCCGCGTGCGCCGTACCGGCACGGGGGCGCCGGGCGCCAGCCGCAGGCCGCCGGCCGCCTCCGCCACCACCGAGCCCAGCATCGGGTGGCGGTCCACGACCGCGGAACAGGCCGCCGTCAGAGCGCCGGGGTCCGCCTCGCCGCGCAGGTGGACCAGGATCGGCATGTGGTAGGCGGTTCCCGCGGCGCCCGTCTGCTCGGTCACCCACATCCCCTGCTGCAGGAAGGTGACCTCGGCGCCCTCCGGGCCCGGCGGCGGGTTCGGCAGGGCGGCCCGTTCCCCGCTCATGGACCCCTCGCTCATGGACTCCTCACTCATGAGCCAGGGCCATGTCCGCGGGGGCGGTCAGAGAGGCGCGCAGGGCCCGTTTGTCCACCTTGCCGCCCGCGTTGCGGGGCAGCGCGTCGAGCGTGACCACGTGGGCCGGCATCTCGTGCGGCGCGAGCCGGCCGGTCAGGAACAGGCGCAGTTCCTCGGCCGTCACGGCCTCGCGGACGACCATGGCCACGGCCACGACGGTCCCCATCACCGGGTGCGGCACCCCGAACGCGGCCGCCTCGACCACGTCCGGATGCCCGAACACGGTCTCCTCGACGTGGATCGTGGAGACCTTGTGGGCACCGGACTTGACCACGTCGCTCTCGCGGTCGACGAGATAGAGGTATCCGTCGGGGTCCAGGTAGCCCAGGTCGCCCATCCGGATCCAGCCGTCGCGGAAGGTCCCGCTGCCGGGGTCGCCGTAGTAGGAGCGCGGCGCGGCCGGGGAGCGCATCCAGACCTCGCCCGTCTCCCCCTGCGGGAGCGGTTCCCCCTGCGGGGTGGCGATCCTGACCCGTCCTCCGGCCACCGCCCGGCCCACGCTGCCGGGCCGCTCGGGATCGAACATCATGATCGTCTGAGCGGGGGCAGCCTCGGTCGAGGTGTAGTAGTTGGTGATCATCGCGTTGGGGAAGGCCTCGGTCAGGGCCGCCGCGACCGGCGCGGGCAGGGGCGCGGCGGCGGAGCCGAGCAGCAGCACGCTGGACAGGTCGTGGCGCCCGGCGACCCCCGCGTTGAGCAGTTCGATGGCCATCGCCGGGACGAGGAAGACCGTCCCGGCCCGGTAGGACTCGATCAGCGCGGCGAAGCGGCCCGGGGTGAAGCGCGGCAGGGTCACCACGGCCGGGTGGGCGTCGAGCGCGTTGATCAGCATCGTCTGACCGGCGTTGGTGCCGATCGGGAAGGCGTGCACCAGATGCCGGGAGTGCGCGAACGGGCGCCGCTTCGCGCCGCAGCCGTACGCCAGGTTGGCGTGGGTGGCGGCCACGCCCTTGGGGCGGCCGGTGGTGCCGGAGGTGTAGAGGATCTGCGCGAGATCGTCCGGCCGGGGAGGGTCCGTCACGGCGTCCCCGGCGCTCTTCTCATAGGAGGTCTGCGCCGGCGCCCCCGCCCGCAGGCCCTCGGGTGTCACGGTCCAGCCGTCCGCGGGCACCTGCAGCCCCTCGGCGTGGACGACCCCCACAGCGCCGCAGTGACCGAGCATGAACCGCAGGTCGGCGGGGGCGAGGGCGTCCGACAGCGGTACGGCCGCCGCCCCCGCCTTGAGCACCCCGAAGAACGCCACCGCGTAGTCCGCCCAGTCCCCGTTGCCGAACACCAGGCCCACCCGGTCGCCGCGGCCGACACCGCGCTCCACCAGGCCGTTCGCCAGCTCGGTGGAGCGTTCGTCCCACCGGCCGTAGGTCAGCGGCGCCGAGCCCTGCACGATCAGCGCGACCCCCTCGGGGTCGGCCAGCGCCCGGTCTCTCAGCAATTGGGTGACGGTCAGGTTCACCACGTGAACCTCCCAACAAAAGATCGGATGTATGAGAGCCAAAAGCGTGCGGTCGCTACGGCCTCAACAGGAAAGAATCTTTACTATTCCGATTCGAGCGTCAGTCTTACATGATCGAAACAGCAGCGCAAGCCCTTTGCGGCAACACGCGGGGCAGCCCCCGCCACCCCGGGCATCCGGGGTCTTGCGCACCCTCGAAGGAGGTGTAAAACTGGCGAGCCGTACCCAACTGAAAGGTTTCTTTCCGGAAAGACGCCTTTCTGGAAGCGCACTCAGCTGGGCGGATACGCGCGCCCCGGGCCTTGTCGCCCGTCATTTTCCTGCGCCCGTACGCACGTGAGCCCGCACCCGCCGAAGGAGACCCCGTGCCCCAGCCGCAGACCGTCTCTGCCGGCCGACCGCACGCCGACCTCGTGCATGAGCATCCCCTCTCGCACAGTCAGCGGCGGCTCTGGTTCCTCTACCGCTTCGACCCGGCCGATCCGAGCTACAACACCTCCTACGTTTACAGGTTGAAAGGTCACCTTGACAAGGCCGCTCTGGCCGCCGCGTTCACCGCGGTCGCGGCCCGGCACGAGAGCCTGCGCACCCGCTTCCGCGAGACGGACGGGCAGCCCGTGGCGGTCGTCGGCCCGCCCGCGCCGGTGGCCGTCCGGCACCTGACCGCCCGCGACGAGCAGGAGGCGCGGGACCTGGTCGCCGGGCTCACCAACACCGCCTTCGACCTGACCGCCGCCCCGCCGTTCCTGGTCTCCCTGATCGAGCTGGCCCCGGACGACCACGTCCTGTGCGTCGTCGTGCACCACATCAACAGCGACGGCTGGTCGCTCAACGTGCTGCGTGCCGAGGTGGCCGCCCACTACGGCAGCCGCGGCGCCGCGCCCCTGCCCGGCCCGCCGCTCCAGTACGGCGAGCACGCCCGCCGGGCGCGCTGGACGGAGACCGACCTGCGCTGGTGGGTCGAGCATCTGGCCGGGGTTCCCCCGCTGGACCTGCCCGCCGACCGGCCCCGCCCCGCCCAGCGGTCCGCGGCCGGGGCCGCGCTCGACTTCCGGATCGAGCCCGGGCGGGCCGCCGGGATCGCCGATCTCGCCCGCCGGGCGCGCTGCACGCCGTACATGGTGCTGTTCGCCGCCTACCAGGTGCTGCTGGCCCGGCACACCGGCCAGGACGACTTCTGCGTGGGCGCCCCGTCGGCCGGCCGCAACCGCGTCGAGCTGGAGTCCGTGATCGGATTCCTGTCGAGCACGCTGCCCATCCGCTGCGACCTGTCCGGCGACCCGTCCTTCACCGAGCTGCTGCAGCGCACCCGGCGCTCGGTGCTGGACGCGATCTCCCGGCAGGACGTCCCGTTCGAGCGCCTGGTCGCCGAGCTCGACGTGCGGCGCGATCTCAGCCGCACGCCGGTCTTCCAGACGATGTTCGCCCTGCACACCCACGGCGAGGAGTACGACCCGCTGCCCGGGGTGACGGCCCTGCCGTTCCCCAACGGATGGCACCCCGCGCGCCACGACCTGTCGGTGGACATGGCCGCCGAGCCGGACGGCGCCCTGAGCGGCCGGGTCATCTACAGCACCGAGCTGTTCGACCCCGAGACCGTGGCCGGGTTCGTCGAGCGCTTCCTGGAGCTGCTCGACGCGGCCGTCGCCGACCCCGGCACGCCCGTCAGCGCGCTGCGCATGCTGCCGCGGGCGGAGCTGGCCGCGATCGACGCCTGGAACGCGGAGACCGGGGCCGGGCTGCCGGAGACGACCCTGGCCGAGATGGTGCTGGCGCAGGCCGAGGCCACCCCGGACGCGGTGGCCGTCGTCTGCGGCGAGGACACGCTGACCTACGCGGAGCTGACCGCCCGGGCCGCGGACCTCGCCGCCCGGCTGGCCGCGGCGGGCGCGGGCCGCGGATCCCTGGTCGCGATCCGGATGGAGCGCGGCGCCGACATGCTCGTCGCCCTGCTGGGCACGGCGATGAGCGGGGCGGCCTACCTGCCGGTGGACCCCGACTATCCCGAGGCCCGCATCGCCTACGTGCTCGAGGACTCGGCGGCCGCCCTGGTGCTGACCTCGCTCGACGACCTGCCCCCCGCCCCGGACGGCACCGTCCCCGACCGGCCCCGCCCCGGTGACACCGCGTACGTGCTGTACACCTCCGGCTCCACCGGGCGGCCCAAGGGCGTGGTGGTCCCCAACCGCGCGCTGGTCAACTTCCTGCTGGCGATGCGCTCGCTGGTGGGCTCCACCCCGCGCGACACGTGGCTGGGCCTGACCTCGCTGTCGTTCGACATCTCCGCGCTGGAGCTGTACCTGCCGCTGGTGACCGGCGGCCGGGTGGTGATCGCCGATGCCGGGGCGGCCAGGGACGGGGAGCTCCTGGCCCGGCTGGTCCGTGAGAGCGGGGTCACCCACGTGCAGGCCACGCCGTCGGGCTGGCGGGTGCTGCTGACCGGGGACCTGCCCCGGGTGACGGCGCTGACCGGCGGCGAGCCGCTGCCCGCGTCGCTGGCCCGCGAGCTGCGCCCGCGCGTGGCACGCCTGCTCAACGTGTACGGCCCGACGGAGACGACGATCTGGTCCACCGCCTGGGAGGTGCCCGCCGATCCCCGGGAGATCGTGATCGGCCGCCCGATCGCCAACACCACGGTCCACGTCGTGGACGCCTCCGGTGAGACGGTCCCCCTCGGGGTCCCCGGCGAGCTGCTCATCGGCGGCGCCGGGGTGGCCACCGGCTACCTGGGCCGTCCCGCGCTGACCGCCGAGCGCTTCGTCCCCGGCCCGGACGGCTCGCGCCGCTACCGCACGGGCGACCGGGTACGGCTGCTGCGCGACGGGACGCTGGAGTTCCTCGGCCGCACCGACAACCAGGTCAAGCTGCGCGGCCACCGGATCGAGCCGGGCGAGATCGAGGCCGTGATGGACGCCTGCCCGGGCGTCCGGCAGTCCGTCGCGGCGGTCCGCGGCGACCTGCTGGTGGCCTACGTCGTGCCGGACGCAGGAGAGACGCCGGGCGCAGGAGGAACGGAAAACGACGGGGACGCGCACCGGGACCTGCTCGACCGGGTGCGCGAGCACCTGGAGCGGCAGCTGCCCGGCTACATGGTGCCCGCCGTGCTCACCGCGGTGGACGCGCTGCCGCTGACGCCCAACGGGAAGATCGACCGTTCCGCGCTGCCCGAGCCGGTCGCCGCGGCCCGCGAGCACGTCCCCCCGCGCAGCGACGCCGAGGAGCTGGTGGCCGAGGTCTTCGCCGAGATCCTCGGCGTCACCGGGATCGGCGCCTTCGACGACTTCTTCGCCCTGGGCGGCCACTCGCTGACCGCCGCCAGGGTCGTGGCCAGGATCCGCGCGCTCGCCGAGGTGGACGTGCCGATCCGCACGCTGTTCGCGCGCAGCACCGTGGCCGGGCTCGCAACCGCGGTGGAGGAGCTGCTGATCGCCGAGATCACCGAGTTGTCGGAAGAGGAGGCGGCACGCCTCATGGAAGCAGGGAGCTGAGATGAGCCACCTCGTCGTGGTCAACCACGAGGAGCAGTATTCGATCTGGCCGGCCGACCGGGAGCTGCCCTCCGGCTGGCGCGCGGAGGGCACCGCCGGCGACCGGCAGGAGTGCCTGGACCACATCGAGCGGGTCTGGACGGACCTGCGCCCGCTCAGCGCGAGAGGCATCGAAGGGCCCGCGGCCCGGACCACCCCGGAGGGAACGCCCGATGCTTAGGGAACGACTGGCCGCGATGGTGGCCTCGGCCTCGGACGGGGCGGTCACCGCCCGGGAGGCGATGGAGGCCACGGTGCCGCTGTCCGCGCTGGGGGTCACCTCCCTGGCGCAGATGCGGCTGATCGACGCGGTGGAGAGCGAGTTCGGCATCGAGTTCGACCTCTCCCGCGCCGGAGCCGGCGTGCTGGAGGACCTGGACGCCCTGGAGCGCTACGTCACCGGGGCGGCGTGATGGAGATCCGCTTCTCCGGGGGCCGGTCGGGCACGGCCCCGCTGACCTGGGGCCAGCGGGCCATCTGGGACACCGTCCGCAAGACCGCGCCGGACGACCGCTACTTCAACTTCGGCCGGATCCTGCCGGTGCCCGGACGGGCCAGGCCGCTGAGCCCGGAGGGGGCCGCCGCGATGCTCGGCGCCCTGGTGGAGCGGCACGAGTCGCTGCGGACCCTGATGGACGCGGACGGCTCGGGGACGCGGATCCTGGACTGCGCGGAGCCGTACCAGGCGCTGCGGGACTCCGGCACGATCCCGCTCACCGTCACCGCCGGCGACCCTGAGCGCCTGCTGGAGGAGCTGACCGCGACCGCCTTCGACTACGCCGCCGAATGGCCGCTGCGGGCCGGGCTGGTGGTCGACGGCGGCGAGGTGACCCACATCGTGCTCGCCTTCTGCCACCTGGCCACCGACGGGCTGGGCGCCGAGGTCGCCGTGCGCGACCTGCGGCTGCTGCTGATGCGCGGCGCCGTACCCGGCCCGCCCCCGCCGCAGCCGCTGGACCTGGCCCGCTGGCAGGAGTCCGGGCCCGGCCGGCGGGTGGCGCAGATCGCCGCCGAGCACTGGGAGGGCGAGTACCGGCGCATCCCGCCGACCATGTTCGACCGCCCCTCGGGCGAGGCCGCGGACCCGCCGGTGTGGCGGGCCAAGCTGGTGTCCCGGGCGATGGACCTGGCCGTCCAGCGCATCGCCGCCCTGCACGCCACGAGCACCTCGACCGTGCTGCTGGCCTTCTCCTCCCGGCTGGTGTCCGGCGTGACCGGGCACGAGGTGTGCGCGATGCTGCCGATCGTGGGCAACCGCTTCCGCGGCGACACCGTGAACGCGGTCACCACCCTTTCCCAGGAGGGACTGTTCGTCCTCGACTCCGGCCGCGCGGACCCCGGGGACACCGCCGGGCTGCTGCGGGAGGCCCGGCCGGCCGCGCTGCGCGCCTACCGCTCCGCCTACCACGACCCCCGCGACCGCGACCGGCTGACGGCGGCGGTGAGCCTGGAGCGGGGCACGGCCGTCCATCCCTACTGCTGCTTCAACGACATGCGCTTCACCGACCGCGCCGACGCCTCCCACGACGAGCGGACGGTACGGCGGGCGCTGGACGACACCACGCTGACCTGGCCGCTCAGCCAGGACCGGCTCAACTGCCGGTTCTGCCTGCACCTGACCGCCGAGCCCGGCGGGCTGGGAGTCTCGGTGACCGCCGACACCCGGTTCATGCCCCGGCCGGCCATGGAGCGCTATCTGCTCGACCTGGAGTCGGCGCTGGTGACGGCGGCCTTCCGGCAGGTGCCGGAGCTCGTCGGTTGACCTCCTCACCGGCCCTGTCACCGAGGCCCCGGCCGCGGGCCTCAACGTCGACGTCGAAGGGGACGCGATGACCGTCTACGCCTACGCCGAGTCCACCTCCCGCGCCCAGGGCGAACGGCTCGCATTCCACCTGGCCCACACCTCGCGGGCGCCGCTGCAGGGCCTGGTGCGCGTCGAGGACGTCGCCTCCGGCCGGGGCGTGCTCGACGCGGAGTTCGACGGCCCGCTGTGGAACCTGGACATCCCCGCCGAGTGGGCCAGCTCGCTCTACCGGGCCGTCTTCACCTCGGGCGAGGACTCCGGCGAGGACGGCTGCGAGGTGTACTTCGCGGTCCGCGCGGCCCGGCCGAGCTCGCCGATCCTGCTGTCGATCCCGTTCCCGACCTGGCAGGCCTACAACCGGGCCGGGATCCCCGGCGAGTCGCTCTACTGGAGCGAGGAGCCCACCCGGGCCGCGCGCGTCTCCTTCGACCGGCCGGGCGGCGGCCCGCCGCCGGAGCGCTGGGAGGAGGGCATGATCCGCTGGCTCGGGCCCGCCGGGTACCGGGTGGACTACTGCTCGGGCCTGGACCTGCACGAGGGCGGGGAGCTGCTGTCCGGCTACCGCCTGCTGGTGGTCAACGGCCACGACGAGTACTGGTCGGCGGGCATGCGCGACGCCGTCGAGGAGTTCGTCCGCCGGGGCGGCAACCTCGCGGTGTTCTCCGGCAACACCTGCTGGTGGCAGTTCCGGCTGGAGGACGGCGGGCGCACCATGGTCTGCCACCGCGACGCCGTCTCCGACCCGCTGTCCGCGGTGGAGCCGGGCCTGACCACCGTCGAGTGGTCCGGCTCGCCGGTCGACCGGCCGGAGAACGCGATGATCGGGGTGAGCTTCCGCCGGGGCGCGGGGACGTGGGGACCGTACATGCAGCGCATGCACGACGAGTCCTACGTCGTGCGCTTCCCCGAGCACTGGGCGTTCGCGGGGACCGGGCTGGGCGAGGGCGACAAGTTCGGCCAGGGCGCGATCGGCTACGAGACCGACGCGTGCGACTTCACCGAGGTCGACGGCGTCCCGCTGGCCACCGGCCGCGACGGCACTCCCCCGTCCTTCGTCATCCTGGCCACCGCCGACCTGCGCCACTGGCACCGGTACGGCCAGGGCGGCATGGCCACCATGGGCGTCATGCGCCTGGGCGCCGGGACGGTGTTCAACGCCGCCACCGTGAACTGGGGCAACGCCCTGCACACTCCGGCCGTGGACCGGATCACCCGCAACGTGCTGGACCGGCTCTCCGCGCCGGTCCGCGGCTGGGAGGTGATCGGGACGGCGGACTCGCCGCGCGCGCTGGCCGTCCTGGACTCGACGCTGTACGCCGCGGGCCGGGACGGCTCGCTGCTGGCGCGCGAGGTCTCCGGGCAGAACCTGCGCTGGCGGCACGTGGGGACCACCCCCGGGGTGATCGCCCTGGCGGTGCCCCGCGAAGCGACCGTCGTCCGGCCCATCGGCCTGTACGGCCTGACCGAGGACGGCCGCCTGGTCCTGCGCGAACCCGACGGCTCGTGGACCTCGCTCGGCCAGGCGCCCCCCGGCGCGGACGGCCTGGCCACGACCAACGGGGCGATGTTCGCCTCCACCGGCGAGACCCTGTGGCACCTGCCCGCCGACGGCGGCTCCTGGACACCGGTGGACACCGCCCCGGGCGTGGTGACCCTCACCGCCGCCAACGGCCGCCTCTACGCCGTGGACGCGGCCGGCCGCGTGCGCACCCGCCTGCCGCTGGCCGCCGCGGAGCCGTGGACGGACCTGTGCGACGCCGGCGGCACCACCGTCCTGACCGCCCACGCCGGACGGCTGATCGGCACGGCCGCCGACCGGCCCCTCTCCTGGCGCCCCTGCGCGCCCGACCCCGACCCCGCCTAGCGGGCGGGGGGATCACCCCTGCCGGGGACCGTAATGGGCCGCGGGAGCGTGGGTGACCATGGCCCAGTAGCGGTCGCCGTAGGACCAGTGCCACCACTCGGTGGGATAGTTCACCAGGCCCGCGTGCTCCAGGGCCGCGCCCATGAGCTTGCGGTGGTGACGGGCCTCGGCCGACAGGCCGGGGGCCGCGGTGTAACAGGCGCCGTTGCTCTGCTCGGGGGTGGCGTTGACGGCCGTGCCCATGTCGATCTCGGCGCCGTCCTCGGTGCACAGGGTCAGGTCCACCGCCGCGCCCGCGGTGTGCGGGGCGACCTCGACGGGTGAGACGTACCGGCTGGCCGCCTCACGCAGCTCGTCGGGCGATATCCCGGGGAACGCCTCCCGCAGGAACGCCGAGTAGTCCTCGAAGATCTTCCGCTGCGTGGCGAGCGGACGGTAGCCCTCCACGACCAGCAGCCGGTAGCCGGCCGGGAGCTGCGACTGCGCCTGCTCCAGCCGTTCCACCAGTCCCTGCCGCAGCAGCGCGAAGGCCCCCTCGGGATCGGCCAGCCGGTCGTCGACCCGCAGCCGCCCCCGGATGTCGATCAGTGGCTCTTCGTTCTCCTCGATCGGAATCGAGACGACTTGGGGGTCAGAGATCAACACGATTTCCCGCATATAGGCCATTGTCACACCGTGTCGGAGAACACCTCTTCGCGGGCCCGCTGGAGCGCCGAGACCAGGGCCCCGCGCAGGACGGGATCGCCTTCGACCTCGGTGGTCACCACCCGGGGCTGACTCGGGCAGACCCGGGCCACCGCCTCCTCGACCCTGGTCGCCAGGGCGTCGGCGCCGGCCCGGCCGACGTCGCCGCCGAGCACGATCAGCTCGGGGTCCAGGACCACGGCCACCGCCGCCACGCCGACCGCCAGCCGCCCGGCGAGCTCGTCGAGGAAGCCCTCGGAACCGGTGGCCACGGCCGTACGGACCCGATCGCCCACCGACTCGCCGGCGACGCCGTACGAGCCCGCCAGGCCGGTGACGGCGTCCCCGCCGACCAGCCGCTGGAAGGAGCCCGACTGAGGCTCGCTCACGTCGGTCGGCAGCGGCTCGCCGGGGACCGGCAGCCAGCCGATCTCGCCCGCGCCGCCGGTGAAACCGCGGTGCAGGCGCCCGCCGAGCATGACCCCCAGGCCCTGGCCGACGCCGGCCCACACGAGCACGAAGTCGTCCATGCCCCGGGCGGCGCCGTGGGAGCGCTCGGCCAGCGCGGCCAGGTTCACGTCGTTCTCGATCGTCACCGGGATGCCCAGGTCCCGGCGGAGCTCGGCCAGCACCCCCTCGTGCCAGGAGGGCAGGTCGAAGGAGAAGCGCATGTCGCCGGTCCGGGGGTCGACGACGCCCCGGGCGCCGATCACGAAGGCGCGCAGCCGGGAGAGCCCGATGCCCGCCGTCGCGCAGGCCTTCTCTACGACGCCGCGCACCAGCCGTACCGGGTCCTCGTGACCGGTGGGGTCGGCGAAGACCTCGGCGACGAGCTCGCCGGTGATGTCGGCGATCCCCGCGCTGATCCGGTCGGGCAGTACGTCGAGGCCGGCGACATAGGCGCACGAGGGCACCACGCCGTAAAGTGCGGCGTTGGGACCGCGACCGCCGGCCTGCTCGCCGACCACCGAGACCAGGGCCCGCTCCTCCAGCCGGGACAGCAGCTGACCCGCCGTGACCTTGGACAGGCCGGTATGCTCTCCCAGCTCAGCCCGGGTCAACGGGCCGCTGGCCAGCAGGAGCTCCAGTGCCGCGCGGTCGTTGAGCTGGCGCAGCAGCCTGGGCGTTCCCGGACGTCTTGGCACGATCGGCCTCCCCCGTCACGATCCGCTAACGATCGTTTCTTTTAAGAAAGTTTCTTGTTAGTTTAGCCGCAGGCAGTCCGGCGGCAAGTAATCGAGCCCTGGGACTGCGATAGCGCCGACCGCTCCTAGTGAGTGCAGAGGGTCGCGGGGACCCGAGCCGATACAGATGAGCGCGAACCCGACGAAAGCCGGGAAGGGAGAACCCCACAGTGAAGATCGCAAGGATCGCCGTTACGACGGCCACCACCGCCGCTCTGGCCCTGGGCCTCGCAGCCTGCGGTTCCAGCGAGCCCACCGAGACCGCGCCCAAGGCCGACGCCTCGGCCGCCGGCCCGAAGTTCGCTGGTGAGACGCTCACCGTCTGGCGTCTCGGGGACAGCAACCCGGCCGCCCAGAAGTACACGGACGCGCTGGTCGCCGCCTTCGAGCAGCAGACCGGCGCGAAGGTCAAGGTCGAGTGGATCCCCTGGCCCCAGGTGAACGACAAGTTCACCGCGGCCGCCGCCGGCGGCGCCGGCCCGGACGTCACCGAGATCGGCAACGACCAGGTCCCGCTGTGGCAGAGCCAGGACGCCCTGCACCCGGTCACCGCCGTGGTCGGCGGCGGCGAGCAGGCGGAGATCCCCAAGAACCTGCTCGGCCTCGAGACCATCGACAACGAGGTCTACGCCGTGCCGTGGGGCGGCGGCTCCCGCGCGGTCCTCTACCGCAAGGACTGGTTCGAGGACCTCAAGATCGAGGTTCCGAAGACCTGGGACGAGTTGGTCGCCGCGGCCAAGAAGATCCAGGAGGAGAAGGGCAAGGACGTCGACGGCTTCGCCTTCAACGGCGGCTCCGACGCCAACCACCTCCTCGGCGCGCTCGCCTGGACCGAGGGCGGCGACTACGCCGTCAAGGAGGGCGACAAGTGGGTCGGCAAGGTGACCGACCCCGCCTTCAAGGCCGGCTTCGCCACCTACACGGGCCTGGTGACCGAGGGCCTGTCCGGCAAGTCCCGTCTGACCCAGAACACGGTCGACATCCGCCGGCGCTTCGCCAACGACAAGGTCGGCATGTACCTGACCGCCGGCTGGGACCTGCCCGGGATCGAGGAGGACAGCAAGGGCAAGCTCAAGGGCGACAAGCTCGGCTTCTTCCCGCTGCCCTCCAAGGCCGGCGGTGAGGCCGCGTCCTTCTTCGGCGGCAACGACATCGCCGTCTGGAACGACGCCAAGAACAAGGAGCTCGCGACCGAGTTCGTGAAGCTGGCCACCACCAAGGAGTGGGCGACCCGCTACGCCACCGAGGGCGGCCTGCTGCCGGTCTACCCGGACGCCCTTGCCAAGCTGAGCGAGGACCCGGCCCAGGCTCCGTTCGCGGCGGCCTTCGCCAAGGCCAAGGCCTTCCCGGCCGACCCCAACTGGACCGAGGCCAACGAGACCAAGGCCGTGCTGCAGAACGCGGCCCGCTCGGTCATCGAGGGCAAGGCCACCGCTGACGAGGCCCTGGCCAAGGCCAACACGGAACTCGAAGAGATCCTGAACCAGCAGTAACGATGACGAACACGTCGACGATCGCCCGGGGTGGGGGCAACCTCCCCACCCCGGAGCGGTCCCCCAAGCGCTCCAGGCGCCAGGCGAAGGCCAGCGGGCTTCCCGCCTGGGTGATCCCGTACGTCCTGATCGTCCCCGGCCTCCTGGTCATCGCGGGCCTGCTGCTCTACCCGCTGATCCAGATGATCGTGATCTCGTTCCAGAAGGTGGGGCTGCGCCAGATCCGCGGCGTCCCCGCGGACTGGGTCGGCGGGGACAACTACACGCAGATCCTCGACAACGAGATCTTCTGGTCCTCTCTCCGCAACACCGTGGTGTTCGCCGTCATCACGGTGACCCTGACCCTGGTCCTGGGCACCGCGGTGGGCACCCTGCTCAACAAGCTGAGCAGGCGGATGTCCGCACTCGTGATCGTCGGCATCATGTCCGCCTGGGCGGTCCCGCCGGTCGCCCAGGGCGTCATCTGGCGCTGGCTCTTCGACGCCGACGCCGGAATGATCAACTGGGGACTCAACCTGCTCCCCGACTGGTTCTCCGAGATGCTGTTCGGCCGCGCGGACTGGACCGGTGAGCCCTGGCTCAACGATCCGTTCAGCCTCTACATCGCACTGATCGTCTGCGTCGTGTGGGCCTCGTTCCCGTTCATCGCGGTCTCGGTGCTGGCCGGGCTCAAGGGCATCCCCTCGGAGCTGTACGAGGCGGCCCGGGTCGACGGCTCCAGTGCCTGGCGGACCTTCAGGAAGATCACCCTGCCTCTGCTCAAGCCGGTCTTCTCCGTCCTGACGATCCTGTCGATCATCTGGAACTTCAAGGTCTTCAGCCAGCTGTACGTGCTGATGAACGGGCCGACCAACCGCGAGGCCTTCAACCTGTCGATGTTCTCCTTCGCCGAGGCCTTCCGCAGCCCGCCCAAGATGGGCACCGGCGCGGCGATCGCGGTGATCCTGACGGTGCTGCTGCTCATCGTCACCGCCGTCTACATCCGGCAGATCGTGAAAACGGAGGAGCTGTGACGACCTCGCTCTCCCCCCGGACCGCACCGGCGTCCCGCCGGCGGCCCTCCTCCTCCGGGATGAGCCCGCTGGCCCGCAAGCGGCTGTCCAGGGCGGCTCTCAACACCGCCGGTGTCCTGGTCTTCCTGTTCGCGACCTTCCCCGTCTACTGGATGGTCTCCACCGCGCTCAAGACCAACGACCAGATCTTCACCACCGACTTCATCCCCATCCCGAGAGAGATCACCTTCGAGCACGTCGAGCGGATCCTCACCGAGGGCGTGGCCGGCAACTCGATCTGGGTCTACATGCGCAACAGCGCGATCGTCGCCCTGGGCACCGTGCTCATCGGCGCGGTCTTCGCGCTGCTGGCCGCCACCGCCATCGCGCGGTTCCGGTTCCGGGGGCGCACCAGCTTCCTGATCCTGCTCCTCGTCGTGCAGATGATCCCGGCCGAGGCCCTGCTCATCCCGCTCTTCCTCAACGTCAGGCGGCTCGGTCTCTACGACAACCTGCTCGGCTTGATCGTGATCAACGTCGGCCTGACGCTGCCCTTCGGCGTCTGGATGCTGCGCACGTTCGTCGCCGCGGTGCCCAAGTCGCTGGAGGAGGCGGCCTGGATCGACGGCGCGAGCCGGTTCACGACCTTCTGGCGGGTCCTGTTCCCGCTCGTGGCCCCCGGGCTGGTCGCGACCAGCATCTTCTCCTTCATCACCGCGTGGAACGAGCTGATCTTCGCGTTGATCCTGATGTCGGAGTCATCCGGCTACACGATGCCCGTCGCCCTGCAGTTCTTCTTCGGGCAACGGGGTGTCGACTGGGGCGCCATCATGGCCGGCTCCACGATGATGACCATCCCGGTCGTCGTCTTCTTCCTCCTGGTGCAGCGGCGGATGGTCTCCGGCCTCGTCGCGGGCGCCGTCAAGGGCTGATCCCCCTGGCGCTGGTACGGCCCGCGCTCACGAGGCGCGGGCCGTACCAGCCCTGCCCGCATTCCCCTATTCCCTACAGGTAAGGAGCGCTGCAGCGCCATGTCCGAGCTCATCACGGGCCCCAGCGAGCGGGGGCTGTACCGCCTGGCGGCCGGCACGCTTCTCGTCGCCTTCCAGGGGACCACCGCTCCCGACTGGGTCATGCGAGGGCTGGAGGACGGTCTCGGCGGCGTCACCCTGTTCGGCTTCAACGTCGCCGACCCCGCCCAGCTGTCCGCTCTGACCGCGAGCCTGCGCGCGGCCGGCGACCCGGTCATCTCGCTGGACGAGGAGGGCGGCGACGTCACCCGGCTCGCCTACCACGTGGGCAGCCCCTACCCCGGCAACGCCGCCCTGGGCGCCGTGGACGACGTCGAGCTGACCCGCAACGTCTACTGCTCCATCGCCGACGACCTGGCGCGCTGCGGCGTCAACCTGGACATGGCCCCCGACGCCGACGTCAACACCGCCGACGACAACCCGGTGATCGGCACCCGCTCCTTCGGCTCCGACGCCGAGCTCGTCGCCCGGCACACCGTCGCCGCCGTGCACGGCCTGCAGGCCGCGGGCGTGGCCGCCTGCGTCAAGCACTTCCCCGGCCACGGCGCCACCCGCCAGGACTCCCACCTGGAGGTCCCGCTCGTCGAGGCCACCATGGACCTGCTGTACTCGCGTGAGCTCGTGCCCTTCCGCGCCGCCATCGAGGCCGGCACGAAGTCCGTCATGACCGCGCACGTCCGGGTGCCCGCCCTGACCGGCGACCTTCCCGCGACGCTCTCGCCCGCCGCCCTGACCGGCCTGCTCCGGGGCGAGCTGGGCTACGACGGCGTCGTGGTCTCCGACGCCCTGGACATGAAGGCGATCACCGACTCCTACGGCCTGGCCGGGGGCGCGGTGCTGTCCCTGGCGGCCGGCACCGACCTGCTGTGCCTGGGACCGATCCCCGCCGAGTCCGACGTCCAGGAGATCATCACCGGCATCGTCGAGGCGGTCCGGGACGGCCGCCTGTCCGCCTCCCGCCTCGAGGAGGCCGCCGAGCGCGTGGCCCGCCTGCGCGCCTGGTTCGCCGAGCCCCGGCAGGTCTCCGCCGGGGAGAGCGTGATCGGCCTGACCGCCGCCCGGCGCGCGGTCACCCTGACCGGATCGGCCTCCCCGCTGGTCGACCCCCTGGTGGTCGAGGTCGACACCCCGCCGACCATCGCGGTCGGCGACGTGCCCTGGGGCTTCACCCCCTGGCTCTCCCAGGCCGAGGTCATCCGGATCAAGCCGGAGGGCGCCGACGTCGCGGCCATCCTGGAGCGCGCCGGCGGCCGCTCCCTGATCGTGGTCGTCAAGGACGCCCACCGCTACGAGGCCAGCCAGTCGGTGGTCTCCGAGCTGCTGGCCGCCCGCCCCGACACCACGGTGGTGGAGATGGGCCTGCCGATCTGGCGCCCGAAGGCCGCCGCCTACCTCGCCACCTACGGCGCCGCCCGCGCCAACGCCCAGGCCGCCGCCGAGCTCCTCGGCGTCTGACCGTCCCACGGGACACGCCGCCCGCCCGCCGGGCCCGCGTGCTCCCGCAGGCGCGACGGCCGTTCGGCGCCCCGCGAGACACCGCACCCGTCCGGCCGGGCCGCGCGCTCCCGGAACGGCGGGCCCGCGTCAGGAGGCGAAGATCTCCTCGCGGGCCTGCTCCAGGGCCGCCAGGACGGCTCCGCGCAGGACCGGGTTGCCGTCCACCTCGCTGGGCAGCACCTGCGGGCGCACCGGGCAGATGCGGGCCACGGCCTCCTCGATCCGCCCGGTGAGCGTGCTCCCGCCCGCCTGGCTGACCTCTCCGGCGAGCACGACCAGTCCGGGGTCGAGCACCACGCACACCGACGCCACGCCCAGCGCCAGCCTGCCCGCGATGTCGTCCAGCAGGGGCTCGCCGCGCTCGCCCGCGCCGACCGCGGCGGCCACGCACTCGGCCGCGTTGCGCCCCACGAAACCGTACGAGGCGGCCAGCTCGGTCACCGTCTCGGCGCTCACCAGGGACTGCAGACCGCCCGCCAGCGAGGGCAGCCGGCCGGGTACGGCCCGCACGTCCGCCGCCAGCGGCACCCCCGGCACCGGGAGGTAGCCGATCTCGCCCGCGCTGCCGGAGCGGCCGCGGTGCAGCCGCCCGCCGAGCACGACGCCCAGGCCGATGCCGCGGCCCACCCACAGCAGCACGAAGTCGTCGGCGCCGCGGGCGGCACCGAGGGTGCGCTCGGCGACGGCGACGAGGTTCACGTCGTTCTCGATCTTCACGTCGCGGCGCAGGTCGCGGGCGAGCGCCTCGTGGATGCCCTCGTGCCAGCCCGGCAGGTCGAAGGAGAAGCGCACGTCGCCGGTGCGCGGGTCGACCACGCCGGGCGTGCCGATCACGACCGCCCGCAGCTTGGAGAGCGCGACCTTGGCCGACCGGCAGGCCTTGACCACAGCGTTGTGCACGACCGCGACCGGGTCGTCGTGCTCGTCGGGCGCGACGGTCGCCTCGGCGACGATGTCCCCGCGGATGTCGGCCACGGCGGTGGTGACGAACTCCGGGCCGACGTCCAGCCCGGCCACATAGGCGGAGGAGGAGACGATGCCGTACAGCGCCGCGTTGGGCCCTCTGCCGCCCGCCTGCTCGCCGGCCACCTCGACCAGCCCCCGCTCCTCCAGGCGGGCCAGCGTCTGGGACGCCGTCACCTTGGACAGACCGGTGAGCTCCCCGATCTGACCCCGCGTCAACGGCCCGGAGGTGAGCAGCAGTTCCAGGGCGGCCCGGTCGTTGATCTCTCGCAGCAGCCTGGGCACGCCAGGACGTCGCTCCATATGCAAGCTCTCTTTTTCGCCGTTTCCCCGTCACCGTGACGATCAGGCTGAATAACGATCCCATCCATTTAACAAAGCTTCCAGAAGCTTAGCGCGAGGACGCGAATTCCCCGGGACCTATGGGAGCGCTCCCGTGGCCGGTGGGAGGACGTTTCCGTTCTCCGCCGGCGGGCGCGTCGGTCATCCGGCGGATGCGAGCGCCCGCGAACGGCGGACCACGCGCCCGAGCAGTGGGCGGAAGCCGGGATAATCGATCGTATGCGCCTATCCGCTCGTGTCGACTATGCCCTGCGCGCCGCAGCCGAGCTCGCGGCCGCCGGCGACGGCCCAACCACCGTGGGCGAGCTCGCCAAGGAGCAGGACATGCCGCCCAAATACCTGGAGAACATCCTGCTCCAGATGCGCCGCGCCGGCCTGGTGCGGGGTCAGCGCGGCCCCGAGGGCGGTTACGTGCTGGCCAGGCCCGCCACGGAGATCACCCTGGCCGACGTGATCCGGGCCGTGGACGGCCCGCTGGCCAACGTGCGGGGCGAGCGCCCCGAGCACGTCGGCTACCGCGGGCCCGCCGAGTCGTTGCAGCAGGTCTGGATCGCGCTGCGCGCCAGCGAGCGGGCCATCCTGGAGGAGGTCACGCTCGACAGCGTGGCCACCGGCGCGCTCCCCCAGCGGGTCCGCCAGCTCGCCGCCGACCCCGCCGCCTGGGACTGACCGCCGGACGCCGTACACACACCGCCTGGAACCGATCCCGCGACGGACACCGTACACGCGCCACCGGCCCACCGACCCGTCACCCGGGGGCCGACCCGTCACCCGGGGGCCGACCCGTCACCCGGGGCCGGCCCGCGCTCCGGGGACCGGCCTATACGCTGATCGCATGCCCGAAGGCGACGTCGTCTACCGCACCGCGGGGCGGCTCCGCCGGGCGCTGGACGGCCGGACCCTGACCCGTTCGGACTTCCGCGTGCCCCGCTACGCCACCGCCGACCTGACCGGCAGGACCGTGCTGGAGACCGTCTCCCGCGGCAAGCACCTGCTCACCCGCGTCGAAGGCGGCCTGACCGTGCACACCCACCTGCGGATGGAGGGTTCCTGGCGCCTGGCTCCCGCGGGGCGCCGGACTCCGGTCGGCGACCGCGGCGACCTGGTGCGGCTGGTGCTCGCCAACGCCGAGTGGCAGGCCGTGGGCGTACGGCTGGGGATGGTGGACCTGCTCAGGACCGACCAGGAGGACCGGGTCGTCGGCCACCTCGGCCCCGACCTGCTGGGGCCCGACTGGGACCCGGATGAGGCCGTACGGCGGCTGCTGGCCCAGCCCGGCCGGACCATCGGGGAGGCGCTGCTCGACCAGCGCAACCTGGCGGGCATCGGCACCATCTACCGGGCCGAGACGTTGTTCCTGTCGAAGGTCTCGCCGTGGCGGCCGGTGGAGGCGGTGCAGGACGTGAGGGGGCTCGTGGAGATCGCCCGCAGGTTGCTGGAGGCCAACAAGGAGCGGGTCGAGCGGACGACCACCGGGGATCTGCGCCCGGGGCGGGACATGTGGGTCTACGGAAGGGCGGGACGGCCCTGCCTGCGGTGCGGGGGCAGGATCAGCCGCGGGGAGATGGGACCGCAGCCACAGGAACGACTGATCCACTGGTGCCGCCGCTGCCAGCCTGAGTGACGGCCGGAGTCGTCGGCGCGCACGGTCGGGAGACCGCCCGCCGGCCCTCGGCGGAGCGGAAGGGGACGCGGCCCGCCGTCAGGCGGCGACCATGTCCTTGACGTCGGGGGTGTGCTCGATGGGCGGAACGACGGCCCGGAAGCCCTCGAACGCGTCCTCGGGAAGGGATCCCGGCACGGTCTCGGCGATGGGCAGACGCTCCCGCTCGGGCACGTCGGCCAGCACCGGGGCGTGCTGGAGCTCGGCCAGCGCGAACTGGTCGGACACCTCACGGAGCACCTGGGACAACGGCACGCCCAGCGCACCGCAGATCGACGCGAGCAGCTCGGACGAAGCCTCCTTCTGACCGCGCTCCACCTCGGACAGATAGCCGAGAGAGACCCGAGCCAGTGTGGAGACCTCACGCAAGGTGCGACCCTGCCGCACCCGCAGCCGCCGCAGCACGTCACCGAGCAGCTGACGCAGCAGGACCATCTGTCGCTCCCTCCCCGGCGCGGACGCCTTCACGACGCTCCGCGCGGCCGGTTCGTGCCGCCCGTTCTTCGAACGCGACCCTTCGTACATTCGCCTCGCCGTCATCATCGCTTGACGCTGCCCTCACTCACAGATCCACCGTACCCGCATCGACCGACACCGCGGCAGACCGTCGTGAGCATGTTCGCTGGGGACGTAACGCGGTAATCATCCTGAATGTTCCCCAGAGTTCGACTCCAGAACATCTCTCAGCAGATCCACAGCCTCATTCACGGTCTGCTCCCGGATCTGTGCGCGCGTCCCGCCGAGGTCCACATCCCGGTGCCATACCCGCCCGCCCGGACCGCTAACGGCCAGGTGAACGGTGCCTACCGGTTTCCCGTCCTGCGGATCGGGCCCGGCCACCCCGGTGGCCGCCAGACCATAGGTGGCGCCGGTGAGCTCGCGCACCCCGTCCGCCATCGCCGCGGCGACCCCAGGATGCACCGCGCCCTCGCGCTCCAGCAGATCGGCGGGGACGCCGAGCAGGCGCCGCTTGAGCTCGGTGGCGTAGGACAGGACGCCGCCCACGAAGGCGGCGGAGGCGCCAGGCGGGACGGTCAGCGCCGCGCCGATCATCCCGGCCGTCAGCGACTCGGCCGTCGCCACCGTCTCGCCCCGGCGGACGAGCAGCGCGAGCACCCGGGCGGCGGCAGACGGGCCCGGGCTCATCGCTCGGCCCGCGCCCGTCTGGCCACCTGCCGCAGCTTGATCGCCCGCACCACGTAGTCGACCCCGGTGCCGACGGTCACCAGGACCGCCGCGCCCATGGTGATCCAGCGGACCAGGTCGGGCACCCCGGGCCACATGTAGAAGGTGATGGCGAGGATCTGCAGGACGGTCTTGACCTTGCCGCCGTAGCTGGCCGGGATGACGCCGTGCCGCAGGACCGCGAAGCGCAGCATCGTGACGCCGAGCTCCCTGCCGATGATCACCGCGGTCGCCCACCACGTCAGCTCGCCCAGGATCGACAGGCTGATCAGGGCGGCGCCGATGAGCGCCTTGTCGGCGATCGGATCGGCGATCTTCCCGAAGTCGGTGACCAGGCCGTAGCGGCGCGCCAGCTCACCGTCCAGGAGGTCGGTCAGCGAGGCCACCAGGAAGACCACCAGTGCGGTGACCCGCCAGCCGGTGCCCGGCAGGAACAGGCAGACCGTGAAGAACGGAACCATCGCCAGTCGTATCACCGTCACGACGTTGGCGATGTTCCACGCGCTCACCTTGGGGCCCGTGATCGCCGGCGTCACGTTGGTGCCGGTCTCTGGCGTGTTGGTCATACGCTCTCCCGGCCCGGCGGCGCACTCATGGTGCGACCTTGATGCGTGCGATCAGGTCGACCCCCTCGGAGTCGACGACCACGGCCCGGACGATCTGCCCGGGGACCAGCCCGATGCCCTGCACCGTGACGGAGCCGTCGACCTCGGGCCCCTGGTGGGCCGCACGGCCCTCGTAGCCGCCGTCGCCGAGGTCCTCCTCGATGAGGACGTCGACCTCGGTGCCGATCCGCTCCTCGGCCCGCTGGGCCATGAGCTCCTCGGCCAGCTCGGTGAGGGCGGCCACACGGGCGTCCACGGTCTCCTGGTCCAGCTTGCCGGGCAGCGTCGCGGCCTCGGTGCCCTCCTCGTCGGAGTAGCCGAAGACGCCGATCACGTCGAGCCTGGCCTCCTGCAGGAAGCCGACCAGCTCGGCGAACTCCTCCTCCGTCTCGCCGGGGAAGCCGACGATGAAGTTGGAGCGCACACCCGCCTCGGGGACCAGGGCCCGGATGCTCTCCAGCAGGCCCAGGAAGCGCCTGAGGTCGCCGAAGCGGCGCATCCGGCGCAGCACGGAGCCGCTGGCGTGCTGGAAGGACAGGTCGAAGTACGGGGCCACGCCCTCGGTCACGGCGATCGTCTCCAGCAGGCCCGGGCGGAGCTCGGCCGGCTGCAGGTAGCTGACCCGCACCCGCTCGATCCCCTCGACCGCCGCCAGGGAGGGCAGCAGCTTCTCCAGCGCCCGCAGGTCGCCGAGGTCCTTGCCGTAGGAGGTGGAGTTCTCGCTGACCAGCACGAGCTCCTTGACGCCCTCCGTGGCCAGCCAGGCGGCCTCGGACAGCAGCTCCTCGGGGCCGCGCGAGACGTAGGCGCCGCGGAAGGCGGGGATGGCGCAGAAGGTGCAGCGCCGGTCGCAGCCGGAGGCCAGCTTCAGCGAGGCCACCGGCCCGTCGCCCAGGCGCTTGCGCAACGGCCTGGGGCCGCTGGCCGGGGCCAGGCCCTCGGGCAGCTCGCCGTGGCCGGGGATGCTGGCCTTGGGGGCCGCGGCACGCTCGACCGGAGAGATGGGCAGCAGCGTCCTGCGGTCGCGCGGGCTGTGCGGGACCAGCGGCCGGCCCGCCAGCACGTCGTCCAGGCGCGTGCCGATCTCGGTGTAGTCGTCGAAGGAGATGACGGCCGCCGCCTCGGGCAGGGCGTCGGCGAGCTGGTCACCGTACCTCTCGGCCATGCAGCCCGCAGCGACCACCTTGGCCCCGGAGTCGGCAGCGGCGAGCAGCGTGTCGATGGAGTCCTTTTTCGCTGAGTCGATGAAGCCACAGGTGTTGACGACGATGACATCGGGGTCGTCGTCGCCCAGCTGCCAGCCGGCAGCCTCAAGCCGCGCGGCGAGCTCCTCGGAGTCGACCTCGTTGCGCGCGCAGCCCAGTGTGATCAGCGATGCGGTTCGGCGGGATGACATGGTGAACACTACGGTATCGGGAGTTGGCCACTACCCGATGCACCTCCCCCGCTCCAGTCCCCCGCCCGGGAACTCAGCCGGTCTTCGCGGAGGCCTTGTAGTAACGCTGGATCCGCTGTCCCGAGCGACCGGGCGAGCCCACCTCCTTGCCGTTCACCTGCAGGGAGACGGCTCCCGCGTCGCCGAAGGTGACCCGCACCCCTGCCTTGGCCTTCCACACGGAGGTTTTACCCGCCTTCAGTGTGCCGGCGAACAGCCGGCGCCCCTTGGAGTCCCTGACCTGGAGGCTGGAGGAGCGCTTGGCCTTCACCTCGAGCACGACCGTGTCGCTGCGGCTGCCGGCCGCCAGAGCGGTCGCCTGCCGCGGCTGTTCCGGCGCCAGCGCCATGGAGGGCGACGACGAGGGAGGCGGTATCGAGCTCGCCTGCATCTCCGCCGTGGTGGTGTCCCCCGCCCCGCCCATCGTCTTCACCACGCCGAACACGACGATGACGGCCAGCGCGACCCCCATGGCCATCGACCAGTTGGGCGAGCGGCGGTCACGGATCTTGATGGGCCTCTCCACCTGGAAGACGCTGGCCGCCCGAACCGGCAGCGGCACGCCGCCGTGCAGCTCGTCGAACTCGTGCACCAGGGCCTCGGCGTCGAGGCCGAGGATCGAGGCCAGGTTGCGCACGTGCCCCCGGGCGTAGAAGTCTCCCCCGCACGGGGAGAAGTCGTCCTTCTCGATCGCGTCGATCAGCGTCTCGCGCACGCACGAGCGCGCGCTCAGCTGCTGCACGCTGAGGCCCGCCGCCTGGCGGGCCTCCGCCAGAACGGCGCCGATGCTCTTGCGGGCGTGCCGCGGCTCCGCCGTCCCGTCCTCACCGTGGTCCCCGCTGTGGTCCCCGCTGCGGTCCTTTCGGTGGCCCCCGCCGTAGTCCTTGTCGCGCCCTTCCGCCCCCGCTTTTCGCACGTGTGTACGCCTCCCCCGTCCCCCGACGCTGCGTAGTCACTCTCATTCAAGCAGTAACGGTTGAAAAGGGGGAGAGGGGGGTCATTCTCCGCGCAGATCGGCGAGCAGCCCCGGAAGATCGTCCGGTTTGACCAGCACCTCGCGGGCCTTGGACCCCTCGCTCGGACCGACCACGTTGCGGCTCTCCAGCAGGTCCATCAGGCGGCCCGCCTTGGCGAAGCCCACCCGCAGCTTGCGCTGGAGCATCGAGGTGGAGCCGAACTGGGTGGTCACGATGAGCTCGGCGGCCTGGATCAGCAGGTCGAGGTCGTCGCCGATGTCCTCGTCGATCTCCTTCTTGGCGGTGGCCGCCGCGGCGACGTCCTCGCGGTACTCGACCGCCATCTGCGCCTTGCAGTGGGCGACGACCTCCACGATCTCCTTCTCGGAGATGAAGGCGTTCTGCAGGCGCATGGGCTTGCTCGCGCCCATCGGCAGGAACAGCGCGTCGCCCTGGCCCACCAGCTTCTCGGCGCCCGGCTGGTCCAGGATGACCCGGGAGTCGGCCAGGGACGAGGTGGCGAAGGCCAGCCGGGAGGGCACGTTGGCCTTGATCAGGCCGGTGACGACGTCCACGGACGGCCGCTGGGTGGCGATCACCAGGTGGATGCCCGCGGCGCGGGCGAGCTGGGTGATGCGCACGATGGAGTCCTCGACGTCGCGGGGGGCGACCATCATCAGGTCCGCCAGCTCGTCGACGATGACCAGCAGGTAGGGGTAGGGCTGGTAGACCCGCTCGCTGCCGGGCGGGGGGACCAGCTTGCCCGCGCGCACGGCCTTGTTGAAGTCGTCCACGTGCCGGAACCCGCTGGCCGCCAGGTCGTCGTAGCGGCGGTCCATCTCCCCCACAACCCACTCCAGGGCCTCGGCGGCCTTCTTGGGGTTGGTGATGATCGGCGTGATCAGGTGCGGGATGCCCTCGTAGACGCTCAGCTCCACCCGCTTGGGGTCGACCAGCACCATCCGGACCTCGTCCGGGGTGGCCCGCATCAGGACCGAGGAGATCAGGCCGTTGACGCAGACCGACTTGCCCGCGCCGGTGGCGCCGGCGATGAGCAGGTGCGGCATCTTGGCCAGGTTGGCCACTATCGTGCGGCCCTCGACGTCCTTGCCCAGGCCCACGATCATCGGGTGGTGGTCGGCCTGGGCCACCTGCGAGCGCAGGATGTCGCCGAGCGAGACCAGGTCCTTGTCGGTGTTGGGGATCTCGACGCCGATCGCCGACCGGCCCGGGATGGGCGACAGGATCCGCACGTCGGCCGACTTGACCGCGTAGGCGATGTTCTTGGTGAGCGCCGTCACCTTCTCGACCTTGACCGCCGGGCCCAGCTCGATCTCGTAGCGCGTCACCGTCGGGCCCCGGGTGAAGCCGATCACCTGGGCGTCGATCGAGAACTGCTCCAGCACGCTGGTGAGCGCGTTGACGACGACCGTGTTGGCCTTGGTCTGCGGCTTGGGGGCGCTGCCCGGCCGCAGCAGCTGGGGGTCGGGCAGGGTGTACGGCCCGGCCTGCGGCGAGAGCACGAGCTGCTCGACCTTGCGGGGCGCCGGGGTGGGCGCGGGGGGCTCGCTCCTGCGGGCCGGGGGCTCCTCCTCCGGGTCCACCAGACCCGGCACGATCTCCGGCGAGTGGTCGGCGAGCTTGTCCGCTCCGTCGGCGATCACGGGCGTGTCGTAGGGCTTGACGCCGTCGCGGCCCTCGCCCTCCTCCTGCGGGTCCCGGGCCGGGCCGCCGCCCTTCTTGCGCGCGGGCCGCCCGGCGGGCGCGCGGGGGGCGCGCGGCGCGGCCGGGACGTCCCGGGTGAAGAGCATGTGCCTGATCTCGGCCAGCCGCTCGGGGATGCGGTGCACCGGGGTGGCGGTGATGACCAGCACCCCGAAGCCGGACAGGAGCAGCAGCAGCGGGATCGTGATGAAGACCGGCAGGATGCTGTCGGGCGGCGCGGAGACGACGAAGCCGATCATGCCGCCCGCGGCCGACACCTTGTCCATGCCGTCGGTGGCGCCGCCGGAGGGGTACGGCGTGCCGTTGGCGACGTGCACGACGCCGAGCACGCCGATCGTCAGGGCGGAGCACCCGATCATCATCCGGCCGGTGTCGGTGTTCTGGTCGGGGTGGCGCAGCAGCCGCCAGGCCAGCAGCGCCAGGAAGATCGGGACCAGCCAGGCCAGCGCCCCGAAGACGCCGCGCATGACGGTGCCGACCACCTCGGAGACCGCGCCCGTGGGGGTGCGCCAGGTCATCGCGGCCAGCACGATCGCCCCGGCGATCACGGCCAGGCCCAGGCCGTCGCGGCGGTGCACCGGGTCGAGCTCCCGCGCGTTCCGGCCCAGGGCCCGCGCCGCGCTGCCGATGCCGCCCGCCAGCAGCATCCAGATGCCCACGAAGAGCTTGCCGATCATCGTGAAGACCCAGCCGATCGGGTCGGGCTGGGAGGTCGCGGGCCTGCGGGCGGGGGACTTCGGCCGGGCGCCGGAGGCCCGCCTGGCGGAGGCCGTACGGGCCTGAGCGGGCCTCGAACGGCCGGCGGCTCCCTTGCCCGGGGGCTTTCCTTGGGCGCCTTTAGACGTACGGGTGGCCATGGTAGGGAGGCTAGCCACGAGACGGGTGGTTCGCCCGCAGGCACGCCGAGGGGGCGGGAAGATCCCGTTTCGGCAGCCCGGCCCGGCAGCCCGGAAGGCGTCCACCCGGTGAGCGGGAAAGTCTCATTCAGGACACGGCCGCCATGACCTCACAGGCGGATCCGCCGCACTTTGCGAAGAAGGAAACCGCATTCCGTCCCATGTATTGACATAGCGTTTCATGTAGTAGAACCTCCTTGCCAACAGGACGTTGGGAGGAGACACATGTCCGTACTCGACTGGTCCGTTCTGGGCGCGTACTTCCTCGTGATGGTCGGCATCGGCGTGTGGTCGAAGGGCCGGATCCGGAACGTGGTCGACTTCTTCACCGCAGGCGGCCGGATCCCCTGGTGGCTGTCCGGCATCTCCCACCACATGTCGGGCTACAGCGCGATCATGTTCGTGGCGTTCGCCGCGGTCGCCTACAACTACGGCCTGGCCATGTATGTCTGGTGGGCCCTGACCATCGGTCTCGGCGTCGGCATCGGCGCGTTCGTCTGGGCGGCCCGCTGGAACCGGCTCCGCTCCAAGCACGGGGTGGCCTCGCCGCTGGAGTACCTGGCCCGGCGCTACAACCTGCCCACCCAGCAGGTGCTGGCCTACAGCGGCGCGTTGCTGAAGGTCGTGGACATCGCCGCCAAGTGGGTGGCGATCGCGGTGCTGCTGCGCGGCTTCGCCGGGATCCCCATCGCCTGGGGCATCCTCATCACCGGGGCCGTCACCCTGGTCTACATCACCGCCGGCGGCCTCTGGGCCGACGTGCTCACCGACTTCGGCCAGTTCGTCATCCAGGGCGTAGCCGGCGTCGCCATGTTCGTCGCGATCATGTCCCACCTGGACGGTGTCTCGACGTTGTGGACCATGTGGGACAAGCTGCCCGAGGGCCACGGCGACCCGTTCGCCGGGCCGTACACCACGACGTTCTTCCTGGCCATGCTGTTCATCAAGACCTTCGAGTACAACGGCGGCATGTGGAACCTCGCCCAGCGCTACATGGCCTCGCCCTCAGGCTCGGCGGCCAAGCGCTCGGCGCTGCTGTCCAGCGCGCTGTGGCTGGTCTGGCCGCTGATCCTGTTCATCCCGATGTTCGCCGCCCCGCTCATCGTGCCGGGCCTGGCCAACGCCGAGGAGGCCTACGTACGGCTGGCGCAGACCCTGCTGCCGCAGGGCGTGATCGGGCTGGTGCTCGCGGGCTTCTTCTCCCACACCATGGCCATGGTCGCCTCCGACGCCAACGTGATCTCCTCCGTCGTCACCCGGGACATCGCGCCGGTGCTCGTACGCAAGGTGCGGGAGCTGTCGGAGCGGGCCGAGCTGACCTTCGCCCGGGTGACGACGTTCACCTTCGTGCTCATCAGCATGGTCATCGCGATCTCCACCGAGGGCCAGGGGGTGGTCCTGAAGATCGTCGTGGATCTCGTCGCGGCCACCATGGGGCCGATCTCCATCCCGCTGATGCTGGGGCTGCTGCCCTGGTTCAAACGGAGCGGACCGACCGCCGCGATCGTCTCCTGGGCCGCGGGACTGGGCGTGTGGGCCTGCATCAAGTGGATCGTGGAGTCCAAGGACACCGCGATGGTGGTGGGGGTGCCGCTGGTCACCTCGCTGGTCCTCTACGTGGCCATCGGCCTGCTGAAGCCGGAGAACACCCCGGACCGCGACGCGCTGGTCGACTCGCTCGACACCGACCCCGAGGCCGAGCGGGCCACAGCGACCGCCTGAGCACACGATCGCTTGAGCGCACGACCGCCTGAGCACAACGAGAAGGGGGCCGGATCATCCGGCCCCCTTCTCCATGCCCCGAGGCCCCGCAAGGCCCCGCAAGGCCCTCACCGGCTATTTGTCGGACTCCAGAACGCCGCCGTTGGCCACATCGGACTTCTCGATCTCGGTGAAGACGATGCGCACCGCCTCACGGCGGGCCTTCAGCACGTCGACGGCGGCGTCGGTCACCGCGGCGACGAACTCCCTGCGCTGATCCAGGGTCCTCCCCGAGAGCAACTCGACGGTGATGTTCGGCATACTGTCCTCCAGCTCAATGTTGTCGCATAACATGAGACCACATTCCATTACATGAAACAAGGAGCCGCCGTGGACGTGATCGTGCTGGGCGAGCCGCTGGTGGAGTTCTCCGCCGACCAGGCGCTGACGGAGGCCGTGAGCTTCCGCCTGTCCTTCTCCGGCGACGCGCTCAACGCCTCCGTCGCCGCCGCGGCGCAGGAGGCGCGGGTGGCGCTGGTGACCCGCGTCGGCGCCGACGAGTTCGGCGAGCGCCTGAGCGCCTTCGCCGCCGCCAGGGGCGTGGACACCCGGTGGACGACTCCCGGCGAGGGCTCCACCGGCGCCTACGTGCTGGGCGCCGACCCCTCGGGAGAGCGGGCCTTCTGCTACATGCGGTACGGCAGCGCCGCCTCGCGCATGGACCGCGGCGACGTCGACCGGTCCCCGGTGGCCGGGGCCCGGGTGGTGGTGCTGGGCGGCATCACCGCGGCGCTCTCCGCCTCCTGCGCGGACGCCGTACGGCACGCCGCCGCGACGGCCTCGGGACGGGTCGTCTACGACGCCAACTTCCGCTCCCGCCTCACCACCCCCGAGGCCGGGGCGGCGGTCCTGCGGGACGTGGCCCCGCACGCCGCGGTGGTCAAGATCTCCTCCCCCGGCGACGGGCAGGCGCTGCTCGGCCGTACCGACCCCGAGGAGATCGGGCGCGCCTGCCTGGAGATGGGCGCGGCCGCCGTGGCGGTGACCATGGGCGGGCAGGGGGTGCTGCTGGCCGAGGCCGGAGGCGGGACGACCCTGATCCCCGCCTACCCCGTCACCGAGGTGGTCGACCAGACGGGTGCGGGCGACGCCTTCACCGGCGTCATGGCCGCCTGGCTGGCCCGGGGCGAGAGCCTGCCCGACGCGGTCAGGGCGGGGGCCGCCGCCGCCTCGGTCAACCTCACCGGCCGGGGAGGCACCGGCCGCGTCGCCACCCCCGACGAGATCCGCAAGCTGATCGGCTGATCACCCCGCGCCCTCGGCGGCCGCAGAAACTCGTCACAGGCTCGTCAGGGGTCCGGGAAGACCGGCACGGGCGGTCAGCGGCCGGCCGCGGGCTGGGGCGCGCCGAGCGCGGCGGAGACCTCGCGGGCGGCCGCCACGACCTCTGGGGCCAGGCGCTCCAGCTCCTGCGGGGTCATGTCCATCTTGAGCGCGGAGACGGAGATCCCGCCCAGGACGAGGCCCGTGTGGTCGAAGACCGGGGCTCCCACGCACAGGATCTCGGGCAGGTTCTCCTCCTCGTCGAAGGCGTAGCCCTGCGCGCGGACCTCGGCCAGGTGGGTCAGGAGACCGTCGACGGTGGTGATCGTGTTGGGGGTCATCCCGGGCAGCCCGGTGCGGGCGCAGATCGCGCGCACCTCCTCGGCGGGCAGCTGGGCGAGGATCGCCTTGCCGATGGCGGTGCAGTGCAGGCGCAGGCTCATCCCGACGCGCGAGGGCATCTGGTACGGCCGCCGCCCCTCCAGCTTGTCGACGTAGACCGCCTCGTCACCGCTGCGGATCGCGAAGTGCGTGGTGTAGCCGATCTTCTCGTGCAGGGCGCCCAGCGCCCCGGACGCCTGGCGCGCCGGGTCGAACCGGTTCATCACCCGGCCCGCCAGGGTGAGGATGCGCGGGCCGGGCTCGTAGCCCCCGTTGCCGTCCGCCCGCGCGAACCCCCAGTCCACCAGCGACTGCAGGATGCGGTGGACGGTCGACTTCGACACGCCCGTCGCCGCGGCGATGTCGGTCACGCGGTGGTGCTCGGCGAGAGCCTCCAGCACCGCCAGCGCCTTGTCGATGGAACTGCCTTCCCTGACCACGCCCGAAAGCCTAGTGGTCAGCGGGCCAGCCATCCCCCGTCGACCGCCAGCACGTGCCCGTTGACATAGTCGGAGGCGCCCGAGGCCAGGAAGACCGCCGCGCCCACGATGTCCTCGGGCACGCCCCACCGGCCGGCGGGGATGCGCCCTCTGATCTCGGCCTCCCTGACCGGGTCGGCGCGCAGCCGCTCGGTGTTGTCGGTGGCGATGTAGCCGGGGGCGATGGCGTTGACCTGCACCCCCGAGGCCGCCCACTCGACGGCCAGCGCCTTGGTCAGCCCCGCCACGGCGTGCTTGGCCGCGGTGTAGCCGGGCACGTTCAGGCCGCCCTGGAAGGAGAGCATCGACGCGATCGTGATGATCTTCCCGGTTCCCCGGGCCAGCATCCCCGCCCCTACGGCCTTGCTGAGCAGGAAGACCGCGTCGAGGTCGACGTCGAGCACCTCTCGGAAGTCGGCGTAGGAGTGCTCGGCGGCGGGTGCCCGGCGGATCACCCCGGCGTTGTTGACGAGCACGTCGATCCTGCCGAGCGTGGCCGCCGCCTCGGGGATCCGGCCGGGCCGCGACAGGTCCAGGACCCACCGGGAGGCCTGACGGCCGGTCTTGCGGACCTCGGCCTCGACCTCGTCGAGGTCGTCGTCGCGCCCGTGCAGCACCAGGTCGGCCCCGGCCTCGGCCAGGCCCACGGCCAGCGCCCGGCCGATGCCCGTGCGGGCCCCGGTCACGAGCGCCGTCCTGCCCTCCAGCGAGAACATCTCCCCCGGTGCGGGCATCAGCGCAGCTCCCCGATCGCGACCTGCTCCATGTCGTCGTAGGCCTGGTTCTCCCCGCCCATCGCCCACACGAAGGAGTAGCTGCGGGTGCCGAAGCCGCAGTGCACCGACCAGGGAGGCGATATCACCGCCTGCCGGTCGGCGACCACCAGGTTGCGGGTCTCCTCGGGGCGTCCCATCAGGTGGATCACCCGCTGGTCCTCGGGGAGGCCGAAGTAGAAGTAGACCTCGGTCCTGCGCTCGTGGGTGTGGCAGGGCATGGTGTTCCACATGCTGCCGGGCTCCAGCACGGTGACGCCGAGCACGAGCTGGCAGCTCTGGACGCCCTTGGCGTGGATGTGCTTGTAGATCGTGCGGTCGTTGGAGCCCTCCGCGCCGCCCAGCCGTACGGGCTCGGCGTCCTCCAGCGTGCTCTTGGCCGTCGGGTGCTCGGTGTGCGCCGGGGTGGAGACGAGATAGAACGCGCCCTCGTCGAAGGTCACCTCGCGGGCCCCGCGGCCGACGTAGAGACACTCCTTGCCCCCCAGCTCGTACGGCGTGCCGTCCACCGTCACCACGCCGGGCCCGCCCACGTTGACCACGCCCAGCTCGCGCCGCTCCAGGAAGTGCTCCGCGCGCAGCGGATCGGGGTTGGGCAGGCGCGCCGGCCCCACCGCCCCGCCCACCGCCATCCGGTCCTCGTGCGAGTAGACCAGCCGCACCTCACCGGGGGCGAACAGGTCCTCCACCAGGAACCGGGCGCGCAACCAGTCGGTCGTCGCCCCCGGGATCTGATCCGGCGCCGTGGCGTGCCGTACCTCCATCGCCCCTCCACGTCCCGCTCGTGTTCCGACTCTGTCTTCACTGAGTTTGTTTCATTACACAGAATGAAAAATTGCTACATGAAACGATAGGAGCATACAACGACACCGCCTCCCGGCGCATCAGGCCGGGAGGCGGTGTCGGAGACGACAGGGTGCGCGGGCGGGAGCACCCCGGTCCGCGTCGCCGTACGGGCGGGCGGCTCAGACCTCGACGACCACCGGGATGATCATCGGGCGGCGGCGGTAGGTGTCGCTCACCCAGCGGCCCACGGTCCTGCGGACCACGCGGCGGATCTGCTGGATGTCGACCACCCCGTCGGCGGCGTTGTCCTCCAGGGCCCTCTCGACCTGGGGGATGACCTCGTCGAAGCGGTCGGGGTCGATGCCCGAGCCGCGGGCGTGGATCTCGGGCCCGGCCGTCAGCTTGCCGGTGTTCGAGTCGACCACGACGACGATCGAGATGAATCCCTCCTCGCCCAGGATCCTGCGGTCCTTCAGCGCGAAGTCGGTCACGTCGCCGACGGAGGTGCCGTCCACGTAGACGTAGCCGGCCTGGACGGCGCCCGAGATCCGCGCGCGGCCGTCGATGAGGTCGACCACCACGCCGTCCTCGGCGATCACGATGTGGTCGTCGGGCACGCCGGTCAGCGCGGCCAGCTTGGCGTGCGCCCGCAGGTGCCGCCACTCGCCGTGCACCGGCATGAAGTTGGACGGCCGGGTCAGGTTGAGCACGTACAGCAGCTCACCCGCGGCCGCGTGCCCGGACACGTGCACCTTGGCGTTGCCCTTGTGCACGACGCGGGCGCCCCAGCGGGTCAGCCCGTTGATCACCTTCGTGACGGCCGTCTCGTTGCCGGGCACCAGAGAGGAGGCCAGCAGCACGGTGTCGCCCTCGGCGATGCGGATCGGGTGGTCGCGGTTGGCCATGCGCGACAGCGCGGCCATCGGCTCGCCCTGGGAACCGGTGCAGATCAGCACCACGTCCTCCGGCGGCCAGCCCTCGATCTCCTTGGAGTCGACGATCAGGCCCGGCGGCACCTTCAGGTAGCCCAGGTCGCGCGCCACACCCATGTTGCGGACCATGGAACGGCCGATCAGCGCGACCTTGCGGCCGTGCCTCTCCGCGGAGTCCATGACCTGCTGGACGCGGTGGATGTGGGAGGCGAAGCTGGCCACGATCACGCGCTTGGTCGCGGTGCGGACCACCTCGTCGATGACCGGCGCGATCTCCCGCTCGCTGGTGACGAAGCCCGGCACCTCGGCGTTGGTGGAGTCGGACATCAGCAGGTCGACGCCCTCGCGGCCGAGCCTGGCGAACCCGCCCAGGTCGGTCAGGCGCCCGTCGCTGGGCAGCTGGTCCATCCGGAAGTCGCCGGTGTGCAGGACGATGCCCGCGGGCGTCCTGATCGCGACCGCCAGCGCGTCCGGGATCGAGTGGTTGACCGCGAAGAACTCGCAGCCGAACGGCCCGAACCGGTGCCGCTGCTCCTCGGCGACCTCGACCTTGACCGGCTGGATGCGGTGCTCGGTCAGCTTGGCCTCGATCAGCGCCAGGGTGAGCCTGGAGCCGACGACCGGGATGTCCCGGCGTTCGCGCAGGAGGTACGGCACCGCGCCGATGTGGTCCTCGTGGGCGTGCGTCAGCACCACGGCCTCGACGTCGTCCAGGCGGTCGCGGATGTAGTCGAAGTCGGGCAGGATCAGGTCGACTCCGGGCTGCTCCGGTTCGGGGAACAGCACTCCGCAGTCGACGATCAGCAGGCGGCCGTCGAACTCGAACACCGCCATGTTGCGGCCGATCTCCCCGAGCCCGCCCAGCGCCACGATGCGCAGCGCGCCCTCGGGAAGCGGAGGAGGCGGGCCGAGTTCGGGATGGGGGTGACTCATCCGGTCACACCTCTCTCACATGTACGAACTCACATGTACGAACGAACCTCCCGGACGACCGGACTGCCCCCTCGCCGAGCACTCCGGACTCCATCGGGTCCCTGCGTCGGTCGTTCAAACCGTCGTTCCTCCCTCCAGCGGCTCTCTGCGGCCGCGACGTTCCGTTTCATGCCACGACCCCGTCGGACAGCTTCACGCCGCCCGCGACGAGGTCCTCGCGCAGTCGCGCGATCTGCTGTTCGGTGGCCTCCACCAGCGGCAGCCGCGCGGGCCCCACCGGCCGGCCCACCAGCGCCAGCGCCGCCTTGGCCATGATCGCTCCCCCGGCCTGCATCATGATCCCGGTGACGACCGGGAGCAGGCGGCGGTGGACGGCCAGCGCTCCGGCGACGTCGCCGGAGCGGTACAGCTCCATCATGGTGGCGATCTCGGCGCCCACGACGTGGCCCACGACGCTCACGCATCCGGCGGCGCCGACCGAGAGCCAGGGCAGGTTCAGGGTGTCGTCGCCCGAGTAGAAGATCAGGTCGGTGGCCGCCATCACCTGCGACCCCGCGAAGAGGTCGGCCTTGGCGTCCTTCACCGCGACGATGCGCTCGTGCTGCGCCAGCCGGATGAGGGTCTCACTCTGGATCGGCACGCCGCTGCGGCCGGGGATGTCGTAGAGCATGACCGGCAGCCCCGTGGCGTCGGCCACGGCGGTGAAGTGCCGGTAGAGCCCCTCCTGCGGGGGCTTGTTGTAGTACGGCGTGACCACCAGCAGGCCGTGGGCCCCGGCGCGCTCGGCGGCGCGGGCCAGCTCGATGCTGTGGTGGGTGTCGTTGCTTCCCGCTCCGGCCACCACGACGGCGCGGTCGCCGACCGCTTCCAGGACGGCGCGCAGAAGGCGCTCCTTCTCCTCGTCGGTGGTGGTCGGGGACTCGCCCGTCGTGCCGCTCACCACGAGGCCGTCGTTGCTCTGCTCGTCCACCAGGTAGGTCGCCAGGCGCTGCACCGCCTCGTAGTCGACCGCGCCGTCATCGGTGAACGGGGTCACCATGGCGGTCAGCATGCGGCCGAAGGGGGCGTCGGAGGTCGTCATTGGTGCTGCCATAGACGGAACGGTACCCGGATCCGGCGGAACGGTGGACGCCGCCACCCCGCTCCGCCCGCCCGGCGGGGTGCTCACGGCCGTGTACGGGCCCACCGAACGGTCAATAATCCCAAAGAAGCACTAATAACCCATAACTCTACTTTTATGGGACATTTCCCGATCAAAGCCCCAGAACTTCCTCCGCGCACGCGAAAGAGGCCGCCGATATGTGCTCGGGGGTACACACATCGACGACCTCTACCGTTCAATCGGGGACGCCCACGGAGGCGTTACACGATCTCCGAGAGATTTTTCCCTTCCGAGAGAAGGCCTGTGGAAGGGCCTAAAGTTGGAGCTCCAAATTACCGCCATTACCCTGAGTTTTCCGCCGAATACGCCAGGATGGGGCATCGTCCAAGAACCTTGGGATGGATCACGTGGCAAGTTCCGATCCGGTCTACCTGCGCGTCGTCGCAGACATCCGCCGCCAGATCGTCGACGGATCACTGCCCCCCGGCGCCCCGATCCCCTCGCGAGCCCAGCTCACCCGTAAATACGGCGTCGGTGAAACCGCGGCACGCCACGCGTTACGCGTGCTCGCCGCCGAAGGCCTCATCGTCGGCCGCGTCGGCTCCGGTCACTACGTCCGGGCCAGACCCGTGCTCCTGCCGCTGTACCGATGGCGGTTCCACGACAACCGCGTCCCCTTCGGGGCCGACCTGCCGTCGCAGGGCGCCCGTACCACCTGGGACTGGCGCGCCGAACCCGCCGAGGCCACCCCCGACATCGCCCAGCGCCTGCGCCTGAAGGAGTCGGCCCCCGTCACCCGCATCCGCTACGTGTTCCGCGGCGACGGCAAACCCGTCCAGCTGGCGACCTCCTACGAACCCGCCGGGCTCGGCGAGCCCGTGTCGGACGAGACCCAGCGGGCCCTGATCAACCGCATCTCGTCGGCCGGCATGAAGATCACCGAGGTCGTCGAGGAGGTCTACACGCGCGTGCCCCAGCCCTCCGAGAGCGACGCGCTCGCCCTCCCCGCCGGCGTGCACGTCCTGCACGTCGAACGCACCCACTGGGCCGGCGACCGGCCCGTCGAGACCAGCGACATCGTCATCCCCGGCGACCGCTTCCGGCTGGTCTACTCCCACTCTTTACACCCCTGAGGCGCTCCCCGCACGACCGAGGCGCCCTCCGCGTCCCTGGCGCTCCTGCGTCCTCGGCGCCCCCTGCGTCCTCGGCGCCCTCTGCGCTCCTGAGGCCTCCCCCGCGCTCCTGAGGACCTGCCCGGCCCCGCATCCCCGGGCAGGATCACCTGAGCCGGACCGGCGCGTCCGCGCGGACCCACGGTGATCACGCCGGCACGGAATGTCGGCACCCGCTGGTAGAACGGGGACGGTTTCCCACGCCGGAGGTGCCGATTGCGCGTCAAGGACATGCCCCCGAGCGACCAGCCGCGCGAGCGGCTCCTGTCGACCGGGGCGGCGGCCCTGGCCGACCGCGAGCTCCTGGCGTTACTGCTCGGCTCGGGCAGCCGGGGCGCCAACGCGATCGAGCTCGCCTCCCGCCTGATCGCCCACTGCGGCGACCTGCGCGGGCTGGCCCGCTCCGACGCCCACCGCCTGATGACGGTCCCGGGCGTCGGCCCGGCCAAGGCGGCCCGGGTCGTCGCCGCCTTCCATCTCGTACGGCAGGCGCAGAAGGAGCCGGAGCGCCACCGCGTCACCTGCTCGGGCGACCTGGCCGCGGTCGCCTCTCCCCTGCTGCGCTGCCTCGGCCACGAGCGCGTGGTCGCCGTGGTCTGCGACCCCGGCGGCTCCGTGATCCGGCGGGTGATCGTCAGCGAGGGCGGCAGCGACCACGCCCTCGCCCCCGTCCGCGAGATCGTCACGACCGTCCTCACCTCCGGCGGCGCCTCCTTCGGCCTGGCCCACAACCACCCCAGCGGCCGCCTCGACCCCAGCCCCGCCGACCTCGACGTCACCGCCCGTCTGCGCCGAGCCGCCGAGACCGTGGGCCTGCGCTTCCTCGACCACCTGATCGTCACCGACACCGCCTGGCGCCGCATCCCGGATCCCGGGGACACACCGAACCTCCCGGACCCCCTGAATCTCCCAGAGCCGTCAGCCGGGTGAGTCCCGAAGCGGCAGGGGGTGCGCCGGTGCGCGCCGCGCAGACCCGGCTGCGGGATGCGCCCGCCGGCAGGGCGGGTGCTGCCCACCCGTGAGGCGGGTCCGCGGCAGGGCGGGTGCTGCCCACCCAGGCTGCGCCGACGATGCCGAGCCCACCCACGACACCGGGGCATCCGACCACTCGGACATGAGGACGCCCCAACACCAGAACACCCGACCACTCAGATGCGAGGACACCCGAACACCAGGACACCGGAGCACCCGG
>NZ_BOOJ01000023.1 GCF_016863175.1 Paraplanobispora siamensis | reverse complement strand
ACGCAAGGACACCCGAACACCCACGACACCGGAGCACCCGAGCACGGGGACCCGAACACCAGAGCACCCGACCGCTCGGACACGGGGGCGGTCGCGATGAAGGGGGCCGAGGAGCGCTGGGCGCCCACCGACGTGCGGCGCAGCCCGGGTGGACAGCACCCGGCTCACTGCGGGCGTGCTCCACGGGTGGGCGGCACCCGCCCCGCCGTACCCGCCTTCAGCCTCAGGAGCTACGTGTCTCGACCTTCCGAGAACACCGGATTCCCAGAACCTGCCGGACCTCCGCGTCCTGGATTTCCCGGAGTTCCCGGAGTTCCCGGGTCTCTCCGGTCTCCCGAGTCCTCTGGACCGAGGGCCCGGTCCGGGCGTCACCCACGCCCGGACCGGGTTACCGGTCGTCGTTGCCGTCCGGACGGCAACGGCGATCGGAGTGGCCTTGCCCCTCTCCCAGACACAAGGCCACGGAGGTCCCCGGCAGACTGGCGCGCACCCGCTGGGGAGTCCGCACCCGGCGGGCGCATGACCGCCGGGGACCCGCACCCGGCGGGCGGCGTGGGAACCCGCCCGCCGGGATCCTGGTTGGTGGCCCCGGACCCCCTCCAGCCCCCGGGGCCACCGCCCGGCCCTTCCGGAGTCAGAACACATCCGAAAGGCCGGGAGCCTCTCCTGCTCATCGCGCGCTTCCCGACAGCAGCCGCAGCCACAGCTCCTGCGCCTCCTTCGCCGGGATCCACGGCGACTCATGCACCACCACGCCCGCCGGCCCGCGATGCGTCCGCCGGATGAACATCAGCCCACCCGCCTGGCAGAGCTCGTAGAACGTCGCCTTGCAGTCACACGTGTGCTCCCTTATCCGCACCCGCGCCGCCCTGGCCTGCTCCCCTCTCCAGTCGATCCGTTCGTGCTCCGCCTGAAGAAGCCCCACGTGACGGCTGTGATGACGGCCCACCGCCATCACAGCCGCCTCGTGAGGTCCCATCTCCCGGCCGGTCACGAGACGACAATAGGCCACCCCGTCATCAATGGTCTACCACACGTATGTATTAGTTAAGAGGATGTACCTTTTACACTTACACGTACCTTTTGGTCTATCATTCGGGAATGCTCGACCGCGAAGGACCAATCCCGGTCTACAAACAGATCGCCGAGGAAATCCACGCGCGCATCCGGTCAGGCGAACTGGGCCCGGGCGAACCGGTGCCCAGCGAGGCGCAGTTGGAGATCCAGTACGACATCGCCCGGACCACCGCGCGGCGAGTCGCGAGAGAGCTTCGCGACCAGGGTCTCGTCTACACCGTCCAAGGCGAGGGTACGTTCGTCGGAGAGCCCGGCACACCCCGGCCCGACGATCAGATTCCGATATACCAGCAGATCGCGACGGGCCTCCGGGAACGCATCCTGCGCGGCGAACTGGTACCGAACCGGCGGGTGCCGAGCGAGAAGGACCTCATCAGGCAGTACGGCGTCGCGAAGGCCACCGTCCGTCAGGCCATGGAGTTCCTGCGGAACCAGGGCTGGGTGTTCACCATCCCTTATCGAGGCACATACGTCTCCCCCCGCGACAAGTGGCCTCAATCCCCATAAGTCAGCAGAAACGTCTCCGCTAGTACGGTATCCGTATCTTCTAGTTCCCCTCCCGTTCCCCTCGATCGATTTTTCACTTACCATGCGTAAGTGCTCGATCACGAAGGCGACACCCACCTCTACGTCCAGATCGCCGACATCATCAGGGAGCGGATCGCCAGAGAGATCCTCCTCGCCGGTCATGCCGTACCGAGCGAATCGGAGCTCCGCGAGGAGTTCGGCGTCGCCAGAACGACCGCCCGCCGAGCGATCCGGACGCTCCGCGACGAGGGACTCGTCCATGCCGTGCAGGGCGAGGGCACGTTCGTCGGACCGCCCGACGGAATCCGGCGCAGGAACCGGCCCACGCCGATGTACCGGGAGATCGCGGATGATCTGATGCGCACCATCCTGCGGGGCGAACTCCGGCCCCGTCGCCCGCTGCCGAGCGAAGCCGCGCTCGTCCATCGGCACGGTGTCGCCCGCGAGACGGTACGGCACGCGATCAGGATCCTGCGCGAGGAGGGCTGGATCTACACCGTTCCCCAGCGGGGCAGCTTCGTCTCCCCGCCCGAACGATGGCCTGCCGGGACGGGGCGATGAGGATCACCCGGTGAGAGGCGCGTGCCGGGACGCCTCCCGGTCTCCGTACGCCGTGGCGGAGGAGTCAGGACGACCGGGCGTGGAGGACTTGCAGGGCTCGGTCGGCGTGGATGTTCATGTTGGCCTCGTCGTGGATCACTTCGAGGATGCGGCGGTCGACGTCGATGACGAACGTCATCCGGCGGGTGAGGAAGGGGCCGACAGCGTAGCTGCGGCGGGCGCCGAGGCTGCGGGCGACGACGCCGTCGGGGTCGGACAGCAGCGGGAAGCCGAAGTCGTAGGTGTCGGCGAAGCGCTTCTGGCGCGGGACGACGTCGCGGCTGATGCCGACCGGGCGGGCGCCGACCTTGGCGAAGTCGCCGGCCAGGTCGCGGAAGTGGCAGCTCTCCAGCGTGCACCCCGAGGTCAGGGCCGCCGGATAGAAGAACAGCACCACCGGCCCGTCGGCCAGCAGGTCGCCGAGTTTGCGGGGTGTTCCGGTCTCGTCGAGCAGTTCGAAGTCCTCGACCACATCTCCGACCGCGACACTTCCGGCCACGACGTCCTCCCGGTGGTGCTCGAAACCCTCCGGCGGGCGCTTGTGGCGGATCTGGCCGGAGGGTCGGTGTCCTCGGATCCTGCCCCGGCGCCCGCGCTCGGCCCTGCGGCGGGGCGGGGTCCCGGAACAGGATCAAGGATGGTGCCCCGGGTTCAGTCGAGCAAGAGCTCCGCCACTATCTCTCCTTCGAACACCTGCCCGGTCGGCCGGAATCCGAGCTTGAGATAGAACTCCTCGGGACCGTACTCGTGCTGTTCCCAGAGCACGGTGACGCGCTTGGCGCCCCTGCGCCGGGCCTCCTCGCAGAGCTCCCGCACCGCGAAGCGCCCGTAGCCCTTGCCCTGGTGCTCGGCGGCGATGTTCAGCCGCCAGATGCCGCACTGGAAGAAGTCGATCGGGGAGTCGAACTCGAAGTTGCCCATGATGAACCCGACCACCTCGTCCCCGTCGCAGACCAGGCGGGGCCAGGCCGTCTCCCGGGAGGCGTAGGCCTCGGCCAGGGAGCGCTCGACCGGGGCGACGGTCCCCTCCTGCTCCGGCCGGATCCTGATCTTCAACGCGGCGCCGAGGTTGTCCCGGGTCACCTGTTCCAGGCGTAATGATGAGCTCATGCGGCGACGGTAGACCCCGTCACCGACATTCCCCGCACCCCGATCCGCCGCCACCTACGATCTCGGGGGACGGCGGGCGTCAGAACACCGGGATGATGTGTTCTTAGCGATCATGGGGCGCCCTGGCTGGAGTCGTATATTCAAGATCCTTCGGACGCCTGTGCGTCACTGGTGCGTCCGGAGTCCCCCAGACGCTTCTTCCACGCCTTCTTGATATCGGCGTGCGCATGCGGGTCATGATGCGAATACTGCTCGGTCGTCTTGATCGTCTCGTGCCCGAGGATGTTCTGCACCTGAAAGATCGGCACGCCCATCTGCACGAGCCGGCTGGCCGCGGTGTGCCGATTGGTGTGCGGCGGCGCGTACGCCACCCCGGCCGCCGCCACCGCCCGCGTCCAGTGCGAGTGGAACGTCTTGTAGTTCACCGGCCGCTCCGGGCCCGTCCGCGGGCGGAAGACCAGCGCGGCCGGATCCCGGCCCTCCATCAGGCGGGCCATCGCGCCCATCACGTGCGCGGGCACCGGGATGATCCGATCGGAGTGCTGGCTCTTCGGGTACGGCCGCAGGCCCTTCGGGGTGAGCACCCACCGGATCTCGATCAGCTCGCGCAGCCAGTCGACGTCCGAGCCGTGCAGGCCGGCCAGCTCCTCCCAGCGCAGCCCGGACCACTGCGACAGCTCGACCAGCGTCCGGTACGGCTCGAGGAGATGCTCCAAGATCCGAGCCTGCTCCTCATCGGTGAAGAAGCGACGCTTCTTCGCCGGCAGCGCGGGCAGCCGGACCCCGGTGCAGGGGTTGTTCATGATGATGGCCGGCGTCTCCTTGGTGGCCGCGCTCAGCATGGCGGAGAAGACCTTGTAGGCCAGGTGCACGGTCGGCGCACCGAGTGGCCCGCGGGAGCCGTCCCGCGCCTTGCCGCCCTCCTTGCTCAGGCGCTTGACCCAGCCCTCCACCTCCATGCGGGTGATGGAGTCCAACGGCCACTTACTCCAGTACGGCAGCACGTAGCGGTCGAGGTTCTTGCGGTCGCGCTCGGCGGTGGTGTCGGCCACGACCCGGGCCGCCCACCATCGCTCGTGCCACTCCTCGACGGTGGTGCGGCCGATGCGCGGATCGCGCCACTCCCCTCGCCGGAGCTCGGCCTCTTTCTCCTCAGCCCAGTTCTTGACGATGCGGCGCAGCTTGTCGGTCTTGGTGTAGCGCTTGCCGCCGGGCCCGCGCACGGTCGCCTGATACAGGCCGGACTTCAGCTTGCGGATGTAGGCCATGCGGCCTCCTGGGGGGTTATCGGGGGATGAGGTAGTGGCCGAGGTCGGAGCCGGCCACCGCGAGGGCGGCGGCGGCATCCTCGGACATGGCGGCGCGCACGACCTCGATGCACGCGACGCCGTCGATGTACTCGGCGGCGACCAGGCGCCCGCCGGGCAGGCGTCGGACGCGGTTGACGACGCCGATCGGTCCGGACCCGTGCCGCTCGGCGAGCTGGTGGAAGGGGGCCATCAGATCATCGGCCATGCGCTCGAGCTGACGGAGGAGATCGACCCCGGCCGCGATCTCTCGGGCGTCCACGCGGACGCGGATCCGGCCGGGGCGGTAGATGATCAGAGCGGGGGCCTCCAGGTCATCGAAGAGGTCAGGGTCGGCGAGTCGTCGGAAGCGGAATGTTCCGGGCATCCCTTGGTTCATAACGCATAATCACCGTTCGTACGCGTTCCGTATGCATCACCGAGTCTGCCTCATGTCGCGCCGATATTTGAGGATTCATCAGAAAGTCGGATTAGTCCCCTTCCTCGTCTTCCTCCGCCGCTAGTGCGGCCTCTGCTACCCGCCGGACCCGCCGGCGCGCGGCCTCGCTCAGGCCGTTCCGGACCGGCAGGATGATCACGTCGTCGCCGTGACGGATCTCCTCGACCTCATACTCCAGCCACTGCGCTGCAGCCATGCGCTTCAGCTCCTCCAGCTCACGGCTCCTGCCGGCCTTCAGCGCCTCAGGGTCTGCGCCCATCCCGGCCGCCAGGGCACGCAGGCGCCACAGCTCCGGCATCGGGCCGCGCCCATCGAGCAGGGCGTCCAGCCATTGCCCGTAGATCTGCTTCGTGGGATTGAGCGGATCAACGCAGCTGGTCACGAATCGGTTCTTGCTGACACCTCTACTCTCGGCGCGCTCCAGGTACGTCCGGACATGATCACTCAGGGGGGTTCGCAGCCCCTCGTCCTGCGGCGGCATCCAAGTGCCTCTCTACGTCGCCCTCGCCTCACGGGCCCCATGAGTTTCTGATGGATCATCAACTCGCGAGACCCATCGGTGTCCGCTAAATCGGACACCGATGAGGCCAATGAAACCAGAGCTGGGCGGTCACAGTCAGATCACCCGACCGAAATGCTGGACACCAGACAGGAGAGCGCCCTATTGTTTGTGATGAATCATCAAGGGGCACCATGCGACATCGTGAGGCGCTAGGCGACAAAGATCACCTGATGCCTCGATCCCCGAACCGAACAAGGGAGTACTTTTCCATGCCCGTGCTTTCTGATGAATCATCAAAAAGGAGGTCCGTTTTCATGACTCCCACTCGGCCGCTACTCCTCACGATTCCTGACGCCGCTGCGGAGATCGGGATCCATCGCAACACCCTGTACCGGAAGATCGCCGCGGGTGAGATCGAGGCGATCGACATCGCTCCCCCGGGCTCCAGCAAGACCAGGATCCGCGTTCCCCGCGCCGCCCTGGAGGCCTGGGCCGAGGGCCGGCCTCGCATCGTCGACACCTCTGACCGGCGCCCGTCCGGCCGCTGAGGGGGACAGGTGACCCCCCTCGCTGCCCTCGACCAGCGCCACGTCATCGCCGTCCTGGCCCGCATCGCCTCCCACGACGGCCTGCCGGTCATCGCCTGGTACGTCCCGCCCTACACGCCGGGCCAGCTCGAGGGCCGAGTGCCTGCCGATGACGACGACGCCAAGCGCGCCGCGATCGCCGCCTACGCCGACTTCCTCGGCACCGCGATCACCTCCCGCCCCTACGAGGGCCACATCCGCCTCGCCGTCACGGCCGCCTACCGCGGCGTCGAGGTGACCGTCTACGCCCACGTCGAGCAGCGCGAGACGGCCCCCGCCCCCCACACCTGACCTCCCCCTCACCGCGACCGCCCATCCACGAGAGGACACCGGACATGACGACCTCCACCTACGAGACCGACCGCCCCGCCGAGGCCCTGGCACAGCCCCAGATCAACGTCCCCCTGCTGCGGCGGGTGCTCGCCCAGATCGAGGCCCACCCGCAGACCTGGTATCAGCAGACGTGGCGCTGCGAGAGCGGCATGTGCGCCGCCGGCTGGGCCGTCGAGCTTGCCGACGGTGAGTGGGCGTTCTCCCTCCGCCATTTCGCCGCCGACGCGGTCATCGCCACCCCCGAGGAGATCAGCGCCGGTCTCAGCTACGACCTCGAGGGCAAGACCGTGGTCGACGCCTGGCTGCGCGCTGAGCGTCTGCTGGGCATCTCGCGTATCCAGGCGGCGGAGCTGTTCGAGGCGCGTAACTCCCTCGACGACCTCCGCCACATCGTCGGCAGGCTGATCGCCGAGGTGTCGCGGTGACGGCCGTCGCCGCCGGCCGCCGGGTCACGCCGACCGCCCGCCTCGTCCTGCCTGCGAGCGCCGATCGCGCCGACTGGCTGGCCGCCCGCCGCCGGGGCATCGGCTCCAGCGACGTCCCCGACGTCATGGAGGTCGGCTACAAGACCCCGCTGCACGTCTTCTACAACAAGACCGGCGCCCTGGCCGAGGAAGACCTCGGCGAGCCCGCCCTGTGGGGCACCCTCCACGAGGAGACCATCGCCCGCGAGTGGGCCCGCCGCAACCGCAGCGTGGTGCGCCGGGTCGGCCTCATCGCCCACGACGAGCACCCGTGGATGATGTGCACCCTCGACCGGCAGGTCGCCGAGTGCCCGCTGTCCCGCGACGTGCGCGAGCGCTGCGCTCTGGAGGTCAAGCACCGCAACGCCTGGGCCGCCTCCCGGTGGAAGCGCGCCGTACCCGATGACGTCCTCGCCCAGACCCTGTGGCAGATCGCCACCTCCGGCTACGACCACATCCACACCGCCGTCCTCATCGGCGGATCGGACTACCGGCAGAACGTCATCCGCCGCAAGGGTAACGAGCAGCTCATCGCCGACATCGCAACGGTCTGCGGCCAGATGTGGGACCGCATCCAGGCAGGCCGCCCGCCCGCACCGTCCGGCGATCCCGAGCGGCTCATCGAGCTGTGGGACCGCCTGCACCCGAACCGGGAAGGCTCCGTCGACCTGGCCGCGACCGACGCCCACGAGCAGCTGCTCGCCTACGAGGACGCCCGGCTGCGCGAGAAGGCCGCCAAGAAGGAGAAGGAGGCCGCGAAAGCCGAGCTGATCCGACTGCTCGGCGACGCCGCGATGGCCTCCTTCGGCAACGACTACGTCTACGGCCTCAAGCCGACCAGCAAGGCGAACGCGGACCTGGACCGCCTCGCCGAGGAGTTCCCCGAGGCCTACGCCGAGTGCGTCTCCGAGACCCACTCCACCCGCCTCGACATCGCCCGCGAGTACCGCCTGACGGAGTCCCTGACATGACCCTCGCCGAGAAGGCCGCCAAGATGGCCCGCCCCGACGACCAGCCGCCGGCCGACTGGCCCGAGCCCGCCGCCCCGGCGTCGCCCGGGTCCATGATCGTCGAGCCGCTGCCCGACGTCGACATCCCCGTACCCGAGGGCGGCCCCGAGCAGGTACCCGTGCAGGTCGCGTGGGCCAACGTCATGGGCGAGGTCCGTGCCATCACCAAGGGGCAGCAGACGACCGAAGGCCCCCGGTTCCACTACCGGGGCGTCGACGACGCGCTCAACGTGTTCGGCCCCGCCTGCCGCGCGCACGGCGTCCTCGTCCTGCCCCACCGCGTCGAGCCGTCCTACCGGGACACCAAGACCAGCAAGGGCAACGCCACCCGCGAGTGCACCGTCCTGGTCACCTACCGGATCTACGGGCCGAAGGGCGACTACCTGGAGGTGCAGGCCGCCGGCGAGTCGCTGGACTCCGGCGACAAGGGATCGGCCAAGGCTCAGGCGGTGGCGCTGCGGACCCTGCTCTATCACGCCGGTCTCGTGCCGACTCGCGATCCGGACCCGGACGCGAACACCATCGAGCGCGGCGAGGCGAACATCCGGCCCGCCTCCTCCTACGTCGAGGAGATCGCCGACCCGCGCACCAGCCCGGCCCGTCTCCGGCAGATCCACCACGAGCTGAAGTCCACGAGCCAGCTCGGCGCGATGGTCACGAATGAGGTCGGCGACGACGAGCCGATCGGCCAGATGGTCGTCCGGATCGGCAAGGAGCGCAGCGCGGCGGGCGGCGCGTGATGGCCCTCGTTCTGAACTCCGCGGACTCCGCCGCCCTGCACTACCTGCACTCCGGCGCCGTGACCGTCCTGTCAGCCAGCACCCCCGACGACGGGCCCCGCGCCCCGCTGTACGTCCACGCGCTCGTCGCCGGCCACCGCGTGTTCCTGCGCACCGGCCGCTGGTCGTGCTCCTGCCCCTACGAGGGGTGCGCCCACATCGCGCCGGTGGCCCTGATCACCGGCCACTCCACGTCCGTCCGCCCGACCCCGTAAAAAGCCCCCCGCCGAGGCCAAGTCGGCGGGGAGCCGCACCAGGAAAGAGCATCCCATGACCCCAGGAATCGACACGCCCCCGGTCACCGCCTCCGCCCGCCTGCCCCTGCGCGGCTACGCCGAGGTGCGGGGCATCCACCACCGGCCCGACGGCCCGCCCGTCGGCACCGTCAGCCTCTTCGGCGTCGAGCTGGACCTGCAGCTGGCCGGAGCCCGCGCGGTGCGCGACGCGATGGACGACCTCATCGCCGGCCTGGAGCGTGCCGAGACCGCGCCGACCGTCCGCGCGCCGGAGGCCGGGCAGTGACGGCCACCGTGACCGAGCTGGCCGTCATCACCGTCCTGGCGATCGTCCTGGCCGGCATCGGCATCTACATCCGCTGGGAGCGCGCCGCCGCGTCGCAGGATCCCGAGATCGCTGACCCGGAGGCTGGCCCCCTCGACACCCCGGTGCGCATGCCCGCCGGCCACCCCGAGATTCACCCCGAGCTCGACGTCTACGACTTCTGGCTCGCCGCCCTGCACGACGAGATCTGGCCGGACGCCGAGTGGCAGGCCGTCGAGGACTGCCCCCGCCTGCAGCTCGACCCGTACGAGAGCGAGGCCGCCGCCCGCGCCGCCGTCACCGGCCGCGGCCAGCGCGCCGTGCGCTGCGCCTGCGGCGACTGGCACATCCGCTACGGCTTGCGCCGCCGGCGGGGCCTGTGGCGCCCGCGCCGCCGCCCGGCCCGCACCCCCTGACCCCTCGCCTTCCCGAATACCTGGAGAGACCGTGAACCCGATCGACCAGTCCATCCTCGCCGACTACGCCGCCAGACTGCTGGACACCCGCACCGACTGGGACATCCCGCACGAGTTCCACACCCTGCACTGGGACGGCGAGCGGCTGCGCACCGGCACCCTGACCATGATTGACCCGTCCGTGCCGCCCAGCGCCTACCCGCACCTCATGGCCAGCACCTCCGGCAAGGAGGCCGCCGAGCAGTGCAAGGCCGGCGAACGCACCCTGTACGGCTACGCGCTGATCGTCGAGGCGCACAGCGTCAAGGAACCGGCCGACCCGTCCCCCGAAGAGGCGGCCCGCTTCACGCGCGACCGCATCGAGCGCCGCTTCCATGAGCGCCCCGACGCCGTCGAGATCGCCGGAGTCCACCTCGTCGACATCCACGACCGGATGTGGGTCGCGACGCGCGAGCGCGCCAGCGGCAAGGTCGAGCACCACTTCTACCCGGACAAGGACGGCGCCCCCGGGGGCCCGCTCATCGCCGGCCTGCGCATGGCCGCCTACGCCACCGCATCGATCGTGTGGGGGATCCGATGACCGACGCCCGCTGCACCGAGGCGCTGGACCGCCTGCGCGAGGCCGTACGCCGCGAGGGAGGCGAGTGGACCACCGGCCGCGTCGCAGGCGTCCTCGGCGGCTGGCCCCACCGCCGCCGCGCGCACGAACTCCTGGCCGCCCTCGCCGAGGAGCACGTGCTCGCCCAGCACCCGGAGCGCACCTTCGTCTGGATCCCGACCACGCAGCCGACCGACGAGCGCCCCGCCCCGGACGACCGGCCCGGCGAACCACCGGCACCACCTCACGGAGCACCACGCATGATCGTCATGACCGCCCGCACCACGGGCGACCCCGACCACACCGGCCACATCCGCGTCGACGTCTTCGCCGGCCCCGACCGTCAGCACTTGCACCTCATCGGCGGCCTGCGCATGTTCCCCGAGGACGCCACCGAGCTCATCGCCCGCCTCGAGGCGCCCGAGCGCGACGTCTGCGAGCGCATCACTCCCGAGATCGCCGCCCACGTCCTGCACCACCGAGGTGACCTCGCCGGCCGCCGCCCCGAGGACGAGTTCACACGGCAGCTCATCGCCACCCTCACGGCCGCGCCGCCCGAGGAGCTCATCGCCCTGGCCGCCCTCTACCCCGGGTACGTCGCCGCGGTCCGGCTCGCCGGCGGACTCGAGGGCACCGTGCAGATCCTGCGGCAGATCGCCGCCGACTCCCTGCCCGCCCCGCGCGCCGAGCGCCGTCAGGAGGACGAGGGCGAGGAGACCGCCGCCCTCGACGCCGTCGCCCTGGCTGACGCCGCCGGGGGTGCGTGATGGACCGCATCGTCATCGCCCTGCTCATGGCCAACGGCGGCCGTATCCGGCCGGTGTGCCGTACCGGTGACTGCGCCTGGCGAGGCGGGGCGTGGTCGAGCAGGTGGCTCGCCGAGCGCGAGCGCACCGTCCACCGCATCCACCACCTGACCGCCCGGGGCGGTGCGTGATGTCCGACAAGAGCACCATCGAGTGGACCGATGCCACGTGGAACCCGGTCACCGGCTGCACCGCGGTCAGTTCTGGCTGTGATCACTGCTACGCCGAGACGTTCGCCGAGCGCTGGCGCGGTACCAAGGGTCATCACTTCGAGCGCGGGTTCGACGTCCAGCTCCGCCCCGAGCGGCTGGACCAGCCGCTGAAGTGGAAGAAGCCTCGCCGGATCTTCGTCAACTCCATGAGCGACCTGTTCCACGAGAAGGTCCCGGACGCCTACATCGCCCAGGTGTTCGCCGTCATGGCCGCCGCCCCGCACCACACGTTCCAGCTACTCACCAAGCGGCACGGACGCATGAGGTCCCTGCTCAACTCGGTGGATTTCGACCTGGCCGTGGCGGACGCGTGGTCCCTCCTCGGCACCTCGGCAGGCTCCCGCGACGGCGGGGACTCCACCCCGCCTCTGCCCCTGCCGAACGTCTGGCTCGGCGTGTCCGTCGAGGACCAGAAGCGGGCCGATCTCCGCATCCCGGCCTTGCTAGAAACTCCGGCCGCCGTCCGGTTCCTGTCCTGCGAACCACTCCTCGGCCCGATCAACCTCAAGCTGGCCGTTCGGACCCTGGGCAGCGAACGCGGCCACGGCCTCACCGCGTCCTACGTCCACGCGGGGGGCTGCTGCGATCGCTTCCACGGCATCGACTGGGTCATCGTCGGCGGCGAGTCGGGCTCCGGCGCCCGGCCGATGCATCCGGACTGGGCGCGGTCCCTACGTGACCAGTGCCGAGGCGAGGGCGTGCCCTTCCTGTTCAAGCAGTGGGGCGAGTACCTGCCTGCCCTCGTTGAGGACGACCCGCAATTCGCCGGTGGCCGGGCGTACAACTACCCGCGAGGAGGAGCACGCTCAGCAGCAGTGATCCGATTTGCTGGGCCGAGCGGCACGTTCCGTGCCAGCGAGACACGCGCCATGCGCCCCGGCGAGAAGACCAAGGGCTCCGTGCTGCTGGACCGCGACACGATCGCCGTGCGCATCGGCAAGAAGGCTGCTGGCCGCGAGCTCGATGGCCGCACCTGGGACGAGTTCCCCGCCGCCCGCGAGTCGGTCAGGGGTGCCTGATGGACCAGACCGCCATCGCCCCGCCCTCGTCCGTCGACGCCGTACGGCTGGCGGAGCGCGCCACGCACGAGCCCTGCGCGGTCTGCCTCCAGTGCCTGGCCTGCACGATGGCCCGCGGGTGCCAGTACTGGTGCGCCCCGGAGCGACTGTCATGACCAGCAGGCAGCGCGCCACCCCGCGTCCCCACCCCGACGACCTCGTGACCCGCGAGCGACGGCCCGCCTGCCGTGGCCGTGACGCCGAGGAGTGGTTCTCGCTCGGGCCCCGAAGCGGAGCCAAAGCCGTGTGTGAGCGCTGCCCGCTCCGAGAGCCGCGCCTGGACTACGCCCTCGCCTACAACGTCTACGGCACCTGGGGCGGCACCAGCCGCGGCGAGCGCGAAGAGGTCCGCCGCGAGCTCGGGATCTCCCCGCTGCCGGTCCTGATACACAACGACCTCGAGACGCAGGCCCGGCCCCAACGGCGCAGCACGCCGCACCGGACCCGGGCCCCGCGGCCGAAGCCGGCGCCCGTCGTCGAGCAGCTGCCCGCCGCGCCCGAGCCGGCCCCGGAACCCGACGTGCCCCCGGTGCCGGAGCTCGTGATCGAGCAGCCTGCCCCGGCGCCCGAGCCCCCGGCCGCCGACGTCAAGCACTGCCCGCGCTGCCGTACCGACCGGGCCCGCACCGACTACTACGCCAACCGGGCCAACCCCGACCGCCTCGCCGTCTGGTGCAAGCCCTGCTTTCGAGAAAGGGGGTCGTTGGCATGACAGCCTTCGTCCTCCGCGGCGACGCCCGCCACCTCCCGCTTCCCGACGCCAGCGTGGACCTCATCGTCACCTCGCCGCCGTACTGGGGCCTGCGCGACTACCGCGACGGCGAGGCCTCGCTCACCGGCCAGATCGGCAACGAGCCCACCCCGCAGGACTACATCGCGGCCCTGCTGGAGTGCACCACCGAGTGGGCACGGGTGCTCAAGCCGACCGGCAGCATCTTCGTCAACCTCGGCGACAAGTACGCCAACCGCACCCGCGGCGCCTGGCGAGGATCCTCCGACGGCCACACCTGGCGGGCCGACAGCCCTCGCTACATCCGTCCCAAGGACTTCCCCGAGAAGTCCCTGCTCCTGCTGCCCGAGCGCTACCGCATCGGCGCCGTCGACGAGCTCGGCCTCATCGCCCGTGCCGTCATCGTCTGGGACAAGCCCAACGGCCTGCCCGAGTCCGTTACCGACCGCGTCCGCCGCTCCCACGAGGACTGGGTGCACCTCACCAAGCTGCCCCGCTACTACTCCGCCGTCGACGAGATCCGCGAACCCGCCAGCGACTACACCCGCAAGCCAGGCAACCGCCGATCCACCCCGCCCGGACAGCGACGGCGGGCCATGGCCGACACCGTCAACCCCCTCGGCTCCCTACCGGGCAGCGTCTGGGAGGTCCCCACCGAACCGCTGAAGGTCCCGGCCGAGCTCGGCGTCGACCACTTCGCCTCGTTCCCCACCGCGTGGCCACGCCGCATCATCACCGGCTGGTCCCCGCCCGGCATCTGCACCGCCTGCGGCGAAGGTCGCAGACCTGCGGTTCAGGTGGGCGAGAACTCATGGGAGCGGCGTAAGGCGGACGGCGACCCGATGCGATACGGCGACACCGGAACAGGATCGGCCACGCACTTGCAGCGTTCTCTCAGCGACCCTGCGGATCGCGCTTACGGCGGCTTCGGCCTACGGGCAGAGCGGCGCATCACCGGTTATGCCTGCGCCTGCCCCACCCCGGACGCGCCCACCCGGCCGGCCCTGGTCGTCGATCCGTTCGGCGGGACCGGCACCACCGCGCTCGTCGCCTCCGCCCTCGGACGCCGCGGCGTTACCGTCGATCGGTCCGCGGACTACTGCCGCATCGCTCAGTGGCGAACTGCGGACCCCCGCGAGCGGGCGCGAGCGCTCGACGTACCACCGCCTCCGCCTGTCCACGAAAGCCAGGGCTCACTGTTCGGCGAGGTGCCGTCATGATCCCGACCGGACGCTCCCGGACGCTGCTGGACGCCACCGGATGTCACCAGACACTGCCGGACGGCCGCGGCACCACGCTGACCCCCGCCGCACTGCACGCCGCGCTCGACAACCGCCGTCGCCAGCTCGGCCTGAAGTGGTGGCAGGTCGCCATCGAGGTGGACACCACCGAGACCCGGTTCCGCGAGATGCGCAACGGCACCGTCAGCCCCGCCCTCCGACAGCGCGCCGAGGCCTGGCTCGAGCGAAGACCCGTCCCGCCCCGGACCGAGTAACCCCAAGCACGACGGAGCACCGTGAACGAGCAGCAGCGCGGCATCGCCATCGATGAGGCCGGCCTTCCCGACTGGGCCCGGACGCACTTCAGCGCGGCCCAGCTCACCCTCAACGCCGCGCTGCTGTGGGTGCTCCTGATCTACATGAGCACGACCCTGGAGTCCTCCAGGCTGAACATCGCCCAGCGACTGTACGTCCACACCGTCGGCAAGAACCGCAAGGAGGCCAGCCCCAGCCAGGAGTCCCTCGCCCGGGACCTGAACCTCTCGCCCCAGACGGTCTCGGTAGCCCTGGATGACCTCGAACACCAGGGCTGGATCATCGTCCGGCGCCGCAGCACGCACTTCAACGTCTACCGCCTGGCCTGGCCGACCGCCGACGTCCTCAGCGACCGCAAGGAGGACGTCGCCACATGCGGCCGGCTGACCAAGAAGGGCGAGGCGTGCGGGCGCCGGGCCGGATGGGGGACGGACACGCCGGGCTCCGGGCCGTGCAAGCTGCACCCCGATCCGGAGCCGGAGCCCACCCTCGAGGACAGCAGTGGACTCCAACGATTGGAGTCCACTGAACCGGATTCGACTCCAACGGTTGGAAATTTCAACTCCAACCGTTGGAGCAATGAACTCCAACGGTTGGAGTTGAACACTCCAACCGTTGGAGTGGAGTACGTAGGTGCGTTACGGAGTTCGTTTCAGAGTTCGTCATCCGGGGTTCTGTCCGAAGGACAGCTAACGGACCGTAACGCGCGCGAGACCCCGGCGCCTCCGGCGCAACCGAAAGATCACTCATTCCCCGCCCGATCCCTCATCGCCGGCATCGAGCGCTACCGCAACGCCCCCGGATGGGCGCGCAAGCACCTGGTAGCCCTGACCGCCACCGCCCTCGAGGCCGGCCTCGGCCGCGACGCCATCACCCACTACGCCGCCATGGCCATCACCGAGGCCCGCTACGCCGAGCACCAGCACATCCCCGAACTCCGCGCCGCTCTGGCACGTCTCGGCCGCGACGTCGCCCTCGGCCACGCCTGCGCCACCTGCGCACGTGACCCCGGCGGGAGCTTCTGCTGCGCCACCGACCGGCCCTGGACCGACGACGACCAGGCCGCCCTCGAGGCAGCCCTCGACCACCTCGGCGTCACCCCCGACGACCTCGACACCGGGACCTCCTGATGGACATCTCCAAGACCCTCCGCGCCCTCCAAGACGACGTCGACCGCCTCGCCGACGAACTCGCCGCCGCCCGCCGCACCCTCAACTCCGCGGCCCGCGCCTACGACGACCGGCGGCGCTACGCCCCCAGCGGCACCGAGACCACCCGCGCCCACACCGCCTGGGCCCTGGCCCTCACCGAGTGGGCCCACACCCTCATCGCCCACGCCGCAGCCCGCGACCGGCTCGCCTCCGAGCGCCGCAACGTCGACCAGGCGGCCGCCGACCACTTCATGACCCCCACCCGGAGAGCCCGATGACCCCGTGCGCCCACGGCCACGCCGCCGACCCCCGCATGTGCCCCACCTGCCGTCGCGCTCCCGCGCCAGCCGAACCCGAGCCGCTCATCCGCGGAGTCATCCACGACGTCCTCGGCAACGCCCTGGCCCCCTACCTCGCCGACCACCTCACCCGCCGCCTCTTCGACGAGCTCGTCGCCTCCGGCCTGGAGATCCACCGGAGGCCGACGTGACCCGCCCGAACGCCAGACCGGCCGAACGGAGGAGGTGACCCGTGCTCCGCCCCAGCGACATCAAGCCGTGCTCCCGGTGCGGCGCCGACATCCGGTGGACCCTCACCGAGGCGCGTAAGCGCTTGGCCGTGAACGCCGAGCCCGACCCGGACGGGAACACCGCGGTCGTCCGGGACGTGGCCGGCACCCTCCGGTCCCGCGCGGTGACGGCCGAGCGGCCGCTTCTGCCTCACGAGCGTCTGATGAAGCCCCACGCGGCCACATGCGCCCCACCGGCCCCAGGGGCGGGCCGACGCCGGAGAAAGGCTCCACGGCCCGCACAGGCGCGGCAGGAGGCCCTCTACGACGTCCTGGGCGTGACGACCACCGCGACCCCCGCCGAGATCCGCTCGGCGTACCGGCGCCTCGCCCGCGAACTCCACCCCGACGTCAACCCGGCCAGCGGCGACCGCTTCAAGCAGGTCACCGCCGCCTACACCGTCCTGTCCAACCCCATCAGCCGCGCGACCTACGACCTGACCGGCCGCGCACCCCGACCCCGATGAGGAGAACCATGGAACCCGCTCCCGCTGACGAGCTCCAGGCCGCCGCCGCCCTGCTGCGCTGCGAGCACTCGTTCCCCGTCCAGCCGCCAGAGGGCACCCTGTGGGCGCCCGGCCCATGCACGCACTGCGGAACCCCCTCGGCCAACTATCCACGCGATATTCCCGAACGGCTCCACGAGCCCCTCGCCGCGGTGCTCGCCAAGGCCGCCGAGCAGGCCCGGAGGAACGAGCTCCTGGCGCCCCGGCACCGCCGGGATGTGACGACCGCCCTCGGTCTCGCCCGAGCCCTGAACGGAGGCGACCATGGCTGAGATCCGCACGCACGCCTGCGCCGCCGACCACTGCGACATCCAGGTCCCGTCGCACCTGCTCATGTGCCGCAAGGACTGGGCGCTCGTCCCCAGCGCCGTCAAGACGCAGGTCCTGCGCGCCTACCGCAACCGGCCGCGCACCGGATGGGGGCCGTACGCCGAGGCCGTAGCCGCCGCCAAGCAGGCCGTTGCCCACGCCCTGCGAGCGATCCGCGAGGGCATCCCGGACGACACCGAGCTGACCATCTGGACGGGCGACGAGGCGGCTGGCCGTGACTGAGACTCCGCGCCGCTACCTGCTCGCCGGCGAGCCCGTCACCGTGCTCATCCGCCCGTACCTCAAGCGCACGCACCTGCCGACGCCGGTCTCCCCGCTGCTGCGACTGCGGCCGTACCCGCCGAACAACGTGCTCGTGCAGCTCCCCGACGGCCGCCAGGTGGTCCGCCCGTTCCGCGGCCTCAGGAGGGTCCATGCCTGAGGTTTCGGCGGGCGCCGTCGACGACCGGCAGCTCCTGGTGATGCCCCTGCCCATCGACGTCGAGTTGTTCGCCGCCGTCATCAGCGCCGCGGCGCCCGCCTGGGAGGCCCGGTACGGCATGCGCCCCACGACCGCCCACCTCGTCCAGCGCGACACCCCGTGGGGCACCGCCGCGGTGCTCCTCCCGCCCACCCAAGGAGAAGCGTGATCATCGACACCGACGACATACGGAAGATCGTCGTCATCGACCACAGCACCGGCACCATCATCGTCCGCACCATGACCAGCCAGCAGGCCGACCTCACCTGGCAGCAGCTGCGCGCCGCCCAGCAGAGCGACCCCGGCCCCACGGCGCTCCGGTTCATCGACGTCACCGAGAACTGCGCCCTTGAGGTCGACGTCACCGCCGAGGCCGCCGCCGAGATCCTCGCCGACGTCCGCATCCGCCGCGCCCACCCTGCCCTGTGAAGGAACCGACATGACCTGTCACCGCGTCACCATCAACCCGAACACCCCCCCTCGGCAGCCATCAGCTCCTCGTCGACGGCCAGGACATCAGCCGCGGCGTCGCCTCCCTGCGCATGTCGCTGAACGCGGGCGAGGTCCCCGCGATGGAGCTGGAGATGCGCATCCTCGAGCTCGACCGGATCGAGTTGGAGGAGGCCGAGCTGTACATCCCGGACGACACCCGGGACGCGCTCATCGCGCTCGGCTGGACCCCGCCCGGCACCGCGCCTGCGGACGAGGCGCTGCGGGCCGCGACCTCCTGCGTCTCCTGCAACGACCAGCCCGCCCGGTCCGACTCGGACTTCTGTCCCGCCTGCACGCCCGCACTCTGAACCATCCCGACCAGCACAAGGAATCGGCCATGCATGATCCGCTAACTGTCGCATTCGAGATCCGTCGCCCATGGCCAAAGAAGCGCGACAAGAACGGCTGGCGCTACTGGCCGGCGCTCGTCACCGTGTGGCACCGGGAGCCGGGTAGCCGCGACTCCGGCGAGGTGTGCAAGCACCACAGCCGCGTCCAGGATCGAGACGGCAAGTGGCAGTGGAAGTTCCACCACGGATGGCGCTTCCATATCCACCACTGGAGGATTCAGGTCCATCCTCTACAGGAGTTGCGCCGTCGCCTGCTCACCCGCTGCACATGGTGCGGAGGACGCCACCGGAAGGGCGACGCGGTCAACGTCTCTCAGCAGTGGAACAGGCGGCGTGGCCACTGGTGGCAGGGCGAGATGGGCCTGTATCACCGGGACTGCTCATCCATCGCCCACGCCCACCGCTCCTGCCTGTGCGAGGACCCCATCACCGACCACGAAGGCTACGGCTCGTGCGCTCGCTGCGGACGATTCCGCGCCTACGGCCTGAAGCCGGAGAACCTCGCCCACATGCGGGATCTGCGACAGATCCCGACCGGAGCCCGCTCGCGACCCACCACGGAGAGCTGCCCGTGAGCAGCCTGCCCTGCCCCGTCCCGTACTGCGACCGCCTCATGCCCGCCCACCTGCACGTGTGCGGCGCCTGCGAGGCCCGCCTCATCCGGGACCTGGCCGCCGCACCCGACCTCGCCGACGAGCTCGACGTCACCCTCACCCGCCAGGCCCGCACCGGCGCCAGCGGAGCACGGGCCGACGCCGACGAGCTCGACCTCCACACCGGGCTCGCCGTACGGCGGGCGCCCCTGCCCTGGGTCGAGGCCGCCGCCGAGGCCCGGGACATCCTCAAGAGCGCGCTGGTCGGGTGGTGGCGCGAACTCGAGGGCGACGGCATCGGGCCGTACTGCGGAGCGTGCGAGCACCCATCGTGCGAGTGGGTGCACCTCGGCCGCACCCCGGACGACAGCATCGCGGGCATCGCGGCCTGGCTGGCCCGGCACGTCGCCAGGCTCGTCGCCCACCCGGCCGCCGAGGAAGCCGTCGACGAGCTCGCCGTCGCGGTCGCGACGGCGAGGCACGCGATCGACCGGGCCGCCGACCGCATCTACGCAGGGCCCTGCGACGCGTGCGGCCTCGACCTGTACGCCCGACCCGGCGCGGCCACCGTCGCGTGCGCGTGCGTCGATGCCACCGGCCGGCGCCGCGTCTACGATGTGGCCGCGCGGCGCGGGTGGATGCTCGACCAGGTGTCCGAGATGATCGGCAATGCGTCCTGGGTTGCCTCGGTGTCTACCGCGCTCGGCTACGTCGTCAGCCCGTCCACCGTGCGCACCTGGGGTGGGCGGGGCCGCCTCACCATCCGCGGGCATTCCGCCCCGCTCAACGCCGGCGCCGACCCGCACCCGCTGTACCGCGTGGGTGACGTCATCGAACGCGTCCGCCAGCACGCCGCCACCAAGGAGAAGGCTTCATAGAGATGGGCTACCAGATCATCAAGCAGCCCGACGGGCACTTCGCCGTCTTCTCGTCGGTCACCGACACGATCATCGTGTGGGATGCCACCGAAGACGAAGTCGTCGAGTGGTTCGCCGAGCAGGCAGCCGAGAGGGCCCGCCAGGACGCCCGCCGCGCCCTTGAGCACGTGGCCGCCGACGAACCACGCCGGGCATACTTCCAATTCGCCATGACCTGGGACGAGGCACTCGGCAGGGACCGTAAGCACGGCGGCGAGGTGTGGAGGGATGTTCGTGATGGATGATCTCCTCGCCCTGTACGCCGAGCAGGCCGGCCGCCCATACGGCATGACCGCCTCCGAGGTCCTCGCCTACATCGTCCTCGGCGACCGTCTGCACGATGACGCCCGGCCCGGCGAGTGTGGCGCCGTCGATCCGCGCGACGAAGCGCGCTGGTGTCGCGAGCCCGAAGGGCATGCCGGACCGCATTCGCCGGTCGCCTCGCCGCCCGGCATGTGCGGGGTTCTGCTGCCGCCCTATGACCCGTACACGTACTGCCGCCTGCCCGTCGCGCACCTCGGCAGCACACCGTGCTCAGCCACCCCCGAGACATCCGAGGAGGGGCGACTGTGAGGCTCGTCAAGGTCATCGAGACCTGCTCGGCCTGCCCGTCACAGTGGGACGCCTGGACCGACACCGGCCAGTACCTGTACCTGCGCTACCGATCCGGCGTCGGCACCGTCGAAGCACAGCCCGACCCGGACACCGACACCTGGACCGACGAACCGCCGCTCATCGAGTTCGGCGAACCCAGCTGGGACGGCGACATCAGCCTCACCGACTTCCTCGCCGCCGCCAGCCTGGAGCTCGCACCCGACGCCGAAGTGAGGCCGATGTGACCACATCACCCGCCGCCGCCTTCTATCGCCGCGCCGAGCAGGAACGCACCCGACGCGGCATGTCCAAGAGCGACGTCATCAGGCAGGCCGGCGTCGGCCGCAACACCTACACGCGACTCGCCGTCTCCCGCCCGCGGCCGGCCGCCGTCCTGGCGGTCGCCCGCGCGCTGGACATCGACGCCGACGAAGCCCTCGCGCTCGCTGGCCTCGCTGTGCCGTCGACCCGGGTGCAGCTCTCTGAGGTGGCCGATTCGTTCGCCAGGCTCGTCCGCCAGGAGGTGCCCGACGTGGACGGCGCGACCATTGCCCGAGTGTTGCGCGCGGCGGGGTTCGTGCTGACGGGCGCCGCGATCGAGCTCGACGACACGTGAGCGCGCACCACCCGTCACCTGCTTGACTCGCACACCTACTGTGACGCACCCTTGTGATCAGCTAAGACACGAAGGCCCGCCGAGCGCGGGCCTTATCCATGTCCGGCGTCAATCCTCCCGATGGCGGTCGGGTGGCTGAGGGATGAGGCGAGGGCGGCGGGAGATGCACCCGTCGCCCTCCTCCATGAACGCGCACCCGTGCCCATCGGGTGCGCTCGCTCCGGAGACAGCGGTGGCCTCCGTCGAGCCGCGGTCCGGTCCCGGCCGGGGGGTCTGGGACCGGACCGCATCAACCCCCCGAACACCCCCATGGAGATCACATGCGCATTCAGGTCCTGAACCTGCCCTCCGTCGTCGTCGGCGAGGACGTGCAGGAGCCGTTCGCCCTCATCGTCGACCAGGCCGGCACCGCGGCCGAGGTCGACCACAACCTTGCCAGGCTGACGACGTTCGCCACACAGATCGGCGCGCAGGGGCTGTTCGTGACCCAGGAGACGGTGGAGATCGTCGACCCGTACGCCGACGGCCGGGCCGAGGCTGACGACACTCCGGTGTCGGGATGACCGTGAAGCGGATGCTGGCTGCCTGGCTGCGGGACCTGGCCAACCGGCTCGACCCGCCGCCCAGGATCGTCCTGAATATCTCGCCCCCGCCGCCCGGCACGGAGGAGCGCATCGAGGCCGCCTTCCGTGAGGAGCTGCGGAGGGTGAGGCAGCGCGGATGGTTCATCTAAGGCGACGCCTGCGCCAGATCCGGATCAGCGTGGCCGTGGCCCTGCTCGCGCTCATGCTGATCGGACCGGAGCTCGGCTTCACCACGGAGGCGCTCGTCCTCGTCGGCAACCCGCTGGCCATCCTCGGCATCGGCGCAGGCCTGGCGGAGATGGCTCTGGCGATGGCCGAGCGTGTACGCCGAGGCCTGCGCCACGGACAAGGCGAGCGGAGGACGTGATGCGGCACCTGCGACGGTGGGGCGCCGTCTACCTCATCGCCGCCCTGTTCGTCGGGTCATGGATCGGCCAGGCCATCGCCATGCAGCCCGTCATCGCCGACCAGGGCTGGTCGGAGTTCTGGGCGTCCACCCTGGAGAACTGGCAGTCAGAGTTCCTCCAGCTCGTCGTCCAGGCCGCACTGCTGCTCGGCGCCAAGCACGTCATGTTCCGGGCCGACGCCGAGGACCTCGAGCGGATCGAGGCCAAGCTCGACCAGCTCCTCGACCGGAGCTGACCCAGACGCGCGCTCATCGACGGTGAGCGCGCTGGCTCCGCGGCAGCTCGCCCCCGTGATGCCGTGTCGAGCCGTGCGGCCCGGCCCCCTCGGGTCACAGGCCGGGCCGCACCAGACCACAGAGGGAAGACATGGCGACCAAGCTCCCCATCCAGTTCTTCGGCCTCGGGACTCCGAGAACCGGGCTGTGGTGTGAGCGCTGTGCGCTGCCGTCCGCTGTCGAGGTGGACGTCTACTTCATCGTGGGGAGCGGAGAGCCCATGGTCGCTGGTACTCACAGCACATGCCCCGGCTGCTCCCATGCCGAGGAGTAAGGGGCGCACGGGCCGGCCGTACCGAACCCTGCGCGAGCAGCTGCGCAACAGCCCGGCCGGACGGGTGTGCTGGATCTGCGGGCACGGCATCGACCTGCGCCTGCCTGCCCGGCACCCGCTGTCGTGGTCCCTGGACCATGTCGTGCCGCTCGACCGAGGCGGTGACGAGCTGAACCCGGCCAACGCCAGGGCTGCGCACTACGGGTGCAACTCCCGCAAGGGCAACCGGATGAGCGTGGTCAGACCGAAGACGTCGCGCGCCTGGTAGGGCTCTGGCCTGCGGAAACGTTTTTTGATCATGGGGGCTGGGAGACCCGCGCCCCAGTCTCCCCTTCCTCTCCCCACGCCTTGGGGGGGAGCCAGAGCGGGACAAACCGGATAAACGACCGTAGCTGATCACTGCGGTTCAGGAAGGCCCTCGCACTCCCAGGCGCGAGGGCCTTCCGCATGCCTGGGAGAGTCACATGGACAACGAATGGTTGCCGTTCGCTTGCGTGGACTGCGGAACCGAAGGGCGTCGACGAGCCGGGCGCGGGCGCCCGCGGCTGCGGTGCGACGAGTGCCGCCGCGCCCACAGGAACGCGGACCGACGGGCAGGCGCCAAGCCGGCGCGATCGTGCCCGGGGTGCGGCGGGCCCGTCGAGCGGGGGTCGCATCGAACCTATTGCTCTACGGGGTGCCGTACTGGGGCACCTTCGCGGGCGTGCGCCCACTGCGGAGGGGTGTTCGAGCCCTCCAAGTCGGATCAGACGTTCTGCTCCATCAAGTGCTGCTACGCCTCACGTAAGGGCATCCGGTCGCAGTGGCTGGTGGGCATGTGGGATCCGCGCCCCGTCCCGTGCGCCGAGTGCGGCGCTGAGGTCCTCACAAGGGGAACCGTCGTGGTCTGCAGCGCATGTAAGCCGAAGCGCGAGCGCGAGCAGTGGCAGCGCAAGAACCGGCGGCGCCGCGCGGCCAAGCGCGGTGCGCCCTCCGAACCGTACTCGCTCACCGAGATCGCAGCCCGAGACGGCTACCGATGTCAGCTGTGCCGCCGGAAAGTCAACATGAGCCTGAAGGTGCCAAACCGGATGGCACCGACCATCGACCATGTCATCCCCATCTTCCGCGGCGGCGACGACACCCGGGCGAACGTGCAGCTGGCGCACTTCGGCTGCAACTCGGCCAAGCGGGACCGCGGGGGCCAACAGCTGGCGCTGATCGGCTGAGGGGGTGACGTGGGACCTGTCGAGAGCCAGACACGCGCCGACATCGAGGCGCTGGGGCCGCTGACGAGGGTGCAGCCGTCGCTCGCTGAGACGGCGTACACCCTCGCGCGGGCGTTGGACGAAGGGGCCGGCCTGTCGACGGCGGCAATCGCCCGGGAGCTGCGATCGGTGCTGACGGAGATCGCGAAGGTCGTACCTGAGTCGCGGGAGGACACCGTTGACGATCTCGCCGCCCGCCGGGCTGCTCGGCGCGCAACGGCCGCGGATTCTGAGCCTGCCGCCTCGGGTGAGCAGCGCGGGGGCCGAAGCGGTGGAACTGGCCGAAAGCGCCGGGCTGATCCTTGATCCCTGGCAGGCGTTCATCCTGGACGGGGCCCTTGGCGAGCGCTCAGACGGCCGCTGGAGCGCGTTCGAGGTCGGCGTCATCGTGTCTCGCCAGAACGGCAAGGGGTCGATTCTGGAGGCGCGCGAGCTCGCCGGCCTGTTCCTGTTCGGCGAGGAGCTGATCCTGCACTCTGCCCACGAGTTCAAGACGGCGCAGGAGGCCTTCCGTCGAGTACTGGGCCTGATCCAGAACACGCCGGACCTGGACCGGCGGGTGATGCGGGTCCGCACCTCGCACGGCGAGGAGGGCGTCGAGCTGCGCAGTGGCGCCCGGCTGCGGTTCGTGGCCCGCTCGACCGGTTCCGGCCGAGGCTTCTCCGGCGACTGCGTGATCCTCGATGAGGCGTACAACCTCCCGGACGCCTCGGTGGACGCGCTCATGCCCACGATGTCCGCCCGCCCGAATCCGCAGCTCTGGTATGCCTCCAGTGCTCCGGACAAGGACATCGCACCATGTGACCAGCTGGCGCGGGTGCGGCGGCGCGGCATCAAGGGCCGGGACCGGTCGCTGTTCTACGCCGAATGGAGCATCGAACCGCACTCCGACCGGTGCCCCCGGGACGAGCGCGGCGTCATCGCCTGTACGGATCACGACGACATCGACGATCCGGCCAGCTGGGCGAAGGCGAATCCGGCGTTGGGGATTCGCATCTCCGAGGAGCACGTCGCGCGGGAGCTCGGGAGCATGGGCGAGAAGGGCTTCACCCGAGAGCGGCTCGGAGTCGGCGACTACCCGTCCGAAGGCGACGGCTGGGCAGTCATCGAGGAGGACGCCTGGATGGCTCTGGCCGACCCGGCTTCGCAGCCAGTCGACCCTGTGGCGTTCGCCCTGGATGTCACCCCCGATCGCAGCTGGGGCGCGATCGGCGTGGCGGGCCGGCGCGCTGACGGCCGCGAGCACGTCGAGGTGGTCGACCATCGTCCGGGCACCGGATGGATGGTGGCCCGAGTGCGCGATCTGGTGCAGCGCTGGCAGCCGTGCGCGCTGGTGGTCGACGGCGGCGGCCCGGCCGGATCGCTCATTGCCGAGCTGGAAGCGGCAGGCCTCGAGGTGGTCAAGCCCAGCGCGCGGGACTACGGCCAGGCGTGCGGCGCGTTCTACGACGCCGTCGTCCCCCGGGAGGGCAACGCGGCGACGCTTCGACACCTGGATCAGGCACCACTCACTGCCGCCCTCGCCGGAGCGGCGAAGCGGACGCTCGGCGACGCGTGGGCATGGGCCCGGCGCGGCGTGAGCACCGACATCAGCCCGCTGGTCGCCGTGACCCTGGCCCGGTGGGGGCACGCGACCCGGGCGCACCTGGCCGACACGAGCGACCCGATGGACAACATCTGGTGACGGGAGGGGGCTGGGTGTCTCGTCTCGCTGTCCGCCTCGCGGGCCCGGCCGGCAGCGCGGTGCGCGCCCTGCTGCAGGCGCTGCCCGGCCTGCTGGGTCTGGGCCTGGTGGCGTACGGGGCGTGGCTGGCGTGGCCGCCGGCGGGCTTCATCGCTGCGGGGGCGCTGCTGCTGGCGGACAGGGCCTGGGAGATGACGCGGGTGGACCGAAGGGATGAGCGGTGAGCCTGATCTTCGGCGCGCCCCGGCCGACCGAGCGGCGCTCATGGGCGACCGAGCCGCCGATCCCGCCGAATTCGGCGCTCGGCTCCTCATTCGCCCGGGTCGATCTGTCGACCGCCGAGGCGTCCCTGCAGAAGGTCGCCGTCTGGGCCTCGGTGGCGCTGCTCGCCGGCACCTCGTCGATGCTGCCGATCGACGTCTACACCGGCACCGGGTCGGACAAGCGCGAGCGGCCCAAGCCCCGATGGATGAACGACCCGGCCGGAGACGGCAACGGCCTGGAGGACTGGATCTGGCAGCTGATGTTCTCCTGGCTGCTGCGCGGCAACGTCTACGCCCTGGTCGGCGATCGGGATTCGCGGCTGGGGACGCCGACGCAGATCGTGCTGCAGCATCCGGATGAGGTCGCGGTCTGGCGGGACGCGAAAGACGGTAAGGCGCGCTACCGGATTCTGGGCCAGGAGGTCGACCAGGGGCAGATCTGGCACCGCCGGGTGTATCCGGTGCCCGGCCGGATCAAGGGCATGAGTCCGATCGCGCACCACGCGCTGACGATCGGCGTCGGCATCGCGGCCCTGCGGTTCGGCGAGCAGTGGTTCAGCGAGGGCGCGCACCCGACCGGGATCCTCAGCTCGGACAAGAACCTCGACCAGGGGCAGGCGGCCACCGCGAAAGAGCGGTTCCTGGCGGCGATCCAGGGCCGCCGCGAGCCGGTCGTCCTGGGCCAGGGCTGGCAGTACAACGCCATCCAGATCGCGCCCGGAGAGTCGCAGTTCTTGGAGACCAACGGGTTCACCTCCGCCGAGTGCTGCCGGATCTTCGGCGCGGGCCTGGCCGAGATCTTGGGATACGAGACGGGCTCGGCGATGACGTACCAGAACCTGGAGCACAGGAATCTGCAGTTGTTGATCTACGCGCTGGACCCGTGGCTGACCCGGATCGAGCGGCTGTTCACCGAGCTGTTGCCCCGCCCGCAGTACGCGAAGGTCAACAGGAACGCCCTGCTGCGCACGGATCTGCTGACCCGCTACCGGGCCTATCAGCTGATGATCCGAAACCGTTTCGGCACCCCCGATGAGGCGCGCGAGCTGGAGGACCGGCCGCCGCTCACCCCCGAGCAGATCACGCAGTTCACCGACATCCCGCCGGCCAGCGGGGCGTCCACGGACACCCAGGAGTAGAGATGAACCTCGCCGAGCGCGCGAACATCAAGGGCCCGGAGCGCCGCGCCTACCCGGTGCAACTGGAAGTGCGCGCTCAGGCCGGCGGCAAGACCCTCGTGACCGGCTACGCCTCCGTGACGGAGGAGCCGTACGAGATGTGGGACTGGTACGGCCCGTACACCGAGATCGTGCGGGCCGGCGCGTTCGCCAAGACCCTCGGCGAGTCCCCCCAGGTGCAGCTGCTGCTCAACCACGAGGGCCTGTCCATGGCCTACACCCGTTCCGGGACGCTGCGCCTGGCCGAGGACGAGCACGGCCTGCACATGGAGGCCGAGGTGAACCCGGCCCGCGGGGACGTGCGTGACATGCTCACCGCGCTGGAGGACGGCGACGTCGACGAGATGAGCTTCGCGTTCCGCGTGATCCGGCAGACCTGGAACCCCGACTACGACCAGCGCGACATCACCGAGGTCTCCCTGAACAGGGGGGACGTCAGCGTCGTGAACTTCGGGGCCAACCCGGCGACCAGCGTGGAGAAGCTCGCCCTGCGCGGCCTGGACCTCGACCGCATGGACGAGGAGCCCGCCCGGGCGCTCCTGAGCCGCCTGCAGCGGCGCCTCGGCGACCCGGCTCCCGCTGCGGCGGTCGAGCCCCCGGCGGGCTCGGCCGCCCCTGAGACCCGGCGACCGCGGAACCCGCTGTCGCTGTACGAGGCCGAGGCCGCACTCCTCGGCTGATTCCGCCTGACCCCTGACGCGCCGGAGCCCACGCCGGAGCGCTCTGCGGCATGCCCGCAGACCGCCACCACCTGGGCCACCACCCGGACGGACGACGGCACGACCCATCTACCGAAAGGAGGGACTCCGTGCTGGAGTTCCTGCGCCAGCAGCTGGCCAAGCTGCTGGAGGAGAGGGCCGCGCTGAAGACCGAGCTGGACGCCGTGCTGACGGCGCCCCGGGCCGAGCAGCGTGACCTGAGCGACGAAGAGACTGCGGCGTTCACCGAGAAGCGCGAGGCGATCAAGGCGAAGGACGCCGAGATCGAGGAGCGGCAGAAGCGCATCGCCGAGCTGGAGGAGGACGAGCGCCGCGAAGCTCGCGCCGCCGAGCTCGCGGTGCAGTACGGCCAGACCGGCGAGCAGCGCGAGCGGCAGACCGCCAGCGTGAGCGTCACCGGTGAACCGGAGACCTACCGCAAGGGCGGCCAGACCTCCTACTTCCGGGACCTCGTGCGTGCTCAGCTGCACGGCTCCCGGGACGCCATCGAGCGCCTCGCGCGCAACGACCGCGAGGTCGCCGCCGCGATGGAGAAGCGTGCACTCAGCACGACCGACGGCGCCGGCGGCGAGTGGGTGCCGCCGCTGTGGATGATCAACGATTACATCCGCCTGGCCCGCCCCAGCCGGATCGTCGCCAACCGGGTCCGGCAGATGGCCCTGCCGCCCGGTACCGACTCGATCAACCTGCCGCGCCTGGCTACCGGGACCGCCGTCGCGGAGCAGAGCACCCAGAACACGGCCCTGCAGAACACGGACGCGACGACCAGCTCGGTGACGGCCGCGGTCGCCACCATCGGCGGTCAGCAGGTGGTGAGCCTCCAGCTGATCGAGCAGTCGCCGATCAACATCGACGAGGTGCTGCTGCAGGACCTCGCGGCCGACTACGCGATCAAGCTCGACACGTTCGTCATCAGCAACAACGCCGCCAACAAGGTCGGCCTGCTCAACGTCTCGGGCCTGAACGCGGTCACCTACACCGACGCCTCGCCGACGGCGGGCGAGCTGTACGGCAAGATCGCGGACGCGATCCAGCAGATCCACACCGGGCGTTACATGCCGCCCACGGCGATCTTCATGCACCCCAGGCGCTGGGCGATGCTGCTGGCCGCCCTCGACACGGCGGGCCGCCCGCTGGTCACGCCCGCGGCCAACGCTCCGCAAAACGTGATCGCCGCCGTCGGCGACGTCAACAGCGAGGGGTTTGTCGGGTCGCTTCAGGGCCTGCCGGTCTTCGTCGACCCCAACATTCCGTCGAATCTGGGGGCCGGAACCAACGAGGACCGGATCATCATCGCCCGTACGGACGACGTAATCCTGTTCGAGGGCACGCCGCGCGCCGAGGCGTTCCGCGAGCCTCTCGCCGCCCAGCTCAGCGTGCTGCTTCGGTTCTACAACTACGCCGCGATCCACGCGAGCAGGTACGCCAAGAGCATTTCGGTCATTTCGGGCACTGGTCTGGCAACCCCGACATTCTGATCTTGAAAGGAGCTCAGCATGCCTGACGAGAAGGTCGACGACACGCAGCCGACCCCGGAGAAGGCCGTCGAGCAGCAGGGCCGTTCCGACTGGCCGCGGCCGGGCGAGGAGGGCTATGTCCACCCCGACGGCACTCCGCAGTCCGAGAAGCAGCTGGCCGACAACCGGCGCGCGGCGGCCGACCGTGCCGCCGCCGGCAGCACGGTTCACGGTGCGCCGCTGGCGACCCCGGGACCGGACCCGCAGGCCGAGAGGGACAAGGCGGTCGAGCGCGCCGAGAACTACGACGGCGTCACCACGGCCGAGGCCGAGGAGAAGCTGACCGCGTTCGTCGAGGACAAGCTCGAGGAGAAGGTCGGCGAGGCCGGCGAGGACACCGCGCAGTCGCGAACGACGACCCGCAGGACCTCGGCCTCCCGCACGGCCAAGGACACCGGGAAGTAGGAGGCGTCATGCCGGAGCAGATCCCGGTGCGCAGCGTGCGGACCGGCGGGATCGACCACATGTACGTCCCGACTCCCGAGGAGGCGCAGGTCGAGGCGCTGCGCCGCGAGCGGGACGGCTACGTGCGGCGCGGCCTGGACGATCGCGCCGAGCAGGTCGCCGCGGAGCTGCGCCGCCTCGGCGCTGAGGAGGCCGCTGGGGGCGAGGCCGAGCGCGTCGCGCCCGCCGCCCCGCCGCTGGAGAACGCTGCCGAAAACGCGCCGCGGCAGCGTACGGCGCGCGGCCGGAAGTAACACCCCACACGGAAGGGGCCCGCCCGGGCGGGCCCCTTCGCCATACCTGAAGGAGGGGCGATGGCCATCCGCCTGTCGACCGCGGCCCGCAACGCGGCATGCGACGCGATCGTGGACCTGCTCGATGCTGGCGCCGGTGCGGCGACGATCGAGGTCCGCACCGGGTCGCAGCCGGCCTCGGCCGAGGACGCCGCGTCCGGCACGCTGCTCTGCACTTTCACCTTGGCCGATCCCGCGTTCGGCGGCTCGGCAACCGGGACGGCGACGATGGCGGGCGCGCCGCGCTCGACGACCGGCGCCGCGGCGGGCACGGCCGGGTACTTCCGCGCCAAGGACTCAAGCGGCAACACTGTGATGGACGGCTCGGTGTCGGCCACCGGCGGCGGTGGCGACCTGCAGCTGAACACCACCACCATCTCGGTCGGGGTGAACGTGCAGATCACCTCGGGCACCGTGACGATGCCGGCGGGCTGAGATGGCACTCACCGCGGTGAACCGACAGCGCGTGGCGGCTCAGTGGGTGCGTGAGCTGCCCGCGGGTGAGCAACTGGGCGCAGTGTCCAAGGCCGACATCCTGGCTGCGGTGGTCGCGCTGGATGACTGGCTGGATGCCAACGTCTCCACGATCAACGCGGCCATCCCGCAGCCGGCCCGCGCCCAGCTGACCGCTGCCCAGAAGTATGCGCTGCTCGGCTACATCCTCATGCGCCGCTCCGGCAAGCTCTGGGCGGAGGGCGACTGATGGCGACCATCCTGCGCGAGCTGTACCCGCCGGAGACCCAGTACCGCGCGGCCACCGCCTTTCCGCAGCTGTTGCGGACCGATGGCACCAACGCTCCGGTGAGCTGGCTGGCCTACGACGCTGCGATTACGGAGTACGCGTTCTGGGAGCTGGGCGCACTCAACTACGGGGCCAGCACGCCGAACGTGACCGTGGACATCATCTGGTCCGCGGCCAGTGCGACCTCCGGTGCCGTGGTGTGGGAGGCCTCCATCATGGCCGGCACCCCGGAGACGGACGCGCTGAACTGGGAGACCGAAGCGTTCGGTACGGCCGTCTCCGTGACGGACACGCACCTGGGCACCACGGCCAAGCGGCTCATGCGCGCCACCATCACCCTGTCCGGAGCGGCGCTGGACGCGATGGCATCCGGGGACGAACTGATCCTTCGTATCGGCCGGGTCGGCGGGAATGCCGCCGACACCATGGCCGGTGACGCCTACCTGAAGAAGGTTCTGCTGTCCTGGTCGGACACGTAGGCGCCTGGCGATGGCGGTCCGGTTCTCAGCGGATGCCCAGGACTACACCCGGGCCCTGAGCCTGGGAGCGATCACCCAGCTGTCCATGTGCGGCTGGGTCAACATCCGCACTGACCGTAACGCTTTCAGCACCTTCCTGAACATCGATGGCGGTACGTCCTCCGTGGTCGGAGTTCAGACCGGTACCGATGGCGTCACCATGGAGGCCTACACCGCCGGCGGCGCTTTCCTCACCGGGTCGGCCCTGACGGTCGGCACGTGGTACTGGGTCGGTCTGACCTGGGTCTCCTCCGGCGCCTCCTTCCTGATCTGGCGGGCGGCCGGCTCGTCCACCTTCACCGTGGTGACCGGGACCGCTCCGGCCTCCGGCCTGACCGCCACCACGCTGAGGATCGGCGAGTCAGCGTGGAACGGCGAATGGCTGAACGGCAGCGTGGAGGCCGTCAAAGTCTGGACTGGCGCCACGTTGACTCAGGCGGAGCTGGAGCTGGAGTCCTGGACGGTCCGGCCGGTGCGCACCACCAACCTCCGCACCTGGTATCCCCTGCTGGCCCCGGAGGCGACCGACTACAGCGGGAACGGCCAGACCCTGTCCGGCGGAACCGGCGCCGCGGTGGACACCGCCCGGCCCCCGCTGGCCTGGACCTTCCGCACCCTCACCCGGAGCCCGCTCGCACCCCCGGACGACGGCACGCCCGTCACCGGCGACCTCGCCGCCACCCTGCCGGCCGCGACCTCGAGCATTGACGCCACGGCGACCGCCTCCGGCGCGCTGGCCGCCAGCCTCCCCGCGGCCAGTGCGGCGGCGGCCGGTACGGTCACCGCCTCCGGCGCACTATCGGCGTCCCTGCCTGCCGCCTCGGCGAGCGCTGCGGGCGCGGTCGCGGTCTCCGGCTCTGTGGCCGCCACGCTGCCCAGCGCAAGCGCGAGCGCCGCCGGTACGGCCACCGCGACCGGCGCCCTGGCCGCGACGCTGCCACAGGCGACGGCCACCGCCTCCGGGTCGGTCGCCGACGGCCAGCTCGCCGCCACCCTGCCCGCCGCGAGCGTGTCGGCCGCGGGCGTGGTCACCGTGACCGGGGCCATGGCGGCATCCCTACCTCCCGCGGAGGCAACGGCCGCCGGCCAGGTGAGCACCGACGGGGTGCTCGACGCGGACCTGCCCGCGGCCGTCGCCGCGGCGTCCGGCGCCGTCTCCTTCTCCGCCACCCTGGCCGCGAGCCTGCCCGCCCTCGAGGCCTCGGCCGCCGGCGCGGTCACGGCGGCCGGTGCGCTGGACGCCACGCTGCCGAGCCTGGAGAGCGAGGCGGCCGGTAGCGTCTTCGCGCTCGGCGTGCTGGATGTCGTCCTGCCTGCCGCGGTCGCGGAGATGGACGGGACCGCCGACTCCGGGCCGGGCGCCCTGATGGCCACTCTGCCCGCGGCCCGGGCCGCCGTCGAGGCCACGGTCACCGTCTCCGGGCCGGTCGCGGCCGGCCTGCCGTCTCTGACGGTCAGCGTGGCCGCTACGGCGACGGCGACGGGCGCGGCGGCCCTCACCCTGCCGGCCGCGCAGGCGCTGCTGGCCGGGTCGGCCTCCGGCGCTGACGGCGCGCTGGCGGCGCTGCTGCCGCCCGCCACGGTCACGGCGTCCGGTGCGGTGACCGTCGCCGGCGCCGCGGCGGTCCTGCTGCCCTCGCCGGTGGTCGAGCTGGCCGGCCTGCGCGCCCTTGAGGGGGATCTGGCCGCCGTCCTGCCGGTGGTCGTCGCCGAGCTCGCCGGCGTCTCGGAGGCGGTCGACCTGCCGCCGGTCGAGCTGCGCTCGGCCACGGCGCGCGTCGCGGTGCTGACCGCCTCGACGGAGGCGACGGCCGTGCTGTCGAGCTCAGCTGATCCGGTTGTGACGATCCATGGGGGTGACCAGTGACGACGTACCCGTACGGCGCGGCGATCCGGCTGACGACGCAGGTGCAGGGCGGCGTGACACCGGCGTCGGTGGCGGTGACGATCCTGCTGCCGGACGGCGCCACGTCGGGCCCGCACATGCCGGTCGACGACTCGGACGGCGCCTACCACTACGACTTCACGCCGTCGCAGGCCGGGCGGCACATCGCCCGCTGGGTGACCACCGTGCCGTCCGGCGTCGACGAGCGAGCGTTCGACGTGGCGGCGATGTGGAGCCAGTCGGGCATCGTGTCCATCGAGGACGCTCGGGTGCACTTGAACCTCACCAACACGGCCGAGGACGCCGAGCTGCGGGAGATGATCCGCGCGGTCACCGAGCCGATCGAGCGGCACACCGGGGTCGTGCTGCGGCGCACGGTCGTCGAGCAGCACCGCGGCGGCTACTCCCTGGTGCTGCACAAGACGCCCATCTTGTCGATCACGTCCGTGACCGGGATCGGCTCGGCGCTCGACCAGGACGTCGCCGAGCTGCTGCCGGGCGAGATGAGCGGGGTGGTGCGGCGCCGGGACGGGGCCTGGATCTCCGGGCCGGTCACGGTCACCTACACCGCGGGCCGTACCGACGTGCCGCCGCACATTCGCCTGGCCGCGCTGATGATCCTTCAGCACCTGTGGGAGACGCAGCGCGGAGCGGCAACGCCCCGGTTCGGGAGCGACGAGGCAGTGTGGGATCCCCGGTTCGGGTACGCGGTGCCGCGCCGGGCGCTCGAGCTGCTCGGCGAGCAGGTCTCGGGGATCGCATGATGCGCGTCGTCTCCACCGTGCCGGCGGTCCTGGCCGACCTCGTGATCCGCATCGCCGCCGCGCTGCCGGACGTCGAGGTGGTCGACGGCCACCCGATCACCGCCGCCAACGACATGGTCTGCGTGGGGTTCAGCGGGGAGAGCGGGGAGCCGGCCGTCGAGTCCGCGCGGTCCCGGGATCAGGTGACGCTCGACCCTCACCACGAGTCCTACAGCATCGCCTGCTGGGCGTACGCGCTGCGGGGCGACAAGGACCCCGTGCAGGTGCGGGAGCTCGTGTACGGCTACGTGAACACGGTCGCCGCCGTACTGGACGCCAATCCGATCTTGGGCGGCCTGGTCGGGCGGGTGCAGCTGGCCACCGAATCGCTGACGCAGGAACAGAACGACAAGGGCGCGCAGGCCGAGCTGCGCTTCTCCATCGCCGTGGACGCCTGGACGAGGTGAGCCCATGCCGCTGACCAAGGCCAAGACCGGCACCGACGACCTGCGCAAGCTCATCAGGGACCTCGGCAAGCTGCCCGCGGACATGCGGCGGGAGCTGCGGCCGGAGATGCGCAAGGCCGGACAGCGGGCCCTGGTCAAGGCGCGGGCGAACGCCGCCTGGTCGAGCCGGATCCCGGCCGCGACGAAGCTCAGTGTCTCGTTCGCCAAGAAGCGCCCCGGCGCCGTGATCCGCGTCGACAAGGGCCGGGCGCCGCACGCCCGGCCGCTGGAGAACCTCGGCCGGCGCGGGAGCTTCCGGCACCCGGTGTTCGGTGACCGTGACCGGTGGGTGGCTCAGCGGGCGCGGCCCTTCCTGTTCTCGGCGGCGGCAGAGGCGTGGCGGGCCATCGACGCCGACATCACCGCGGCGGTCGACCGGGCCGCGCGGCGCCACGGTTTCAAGTGATCGAGAGGATTCGTCATGCCCCTTAGTGCGCGGGCGCTGCTGCAGCTGTCGGCCGATCTGACTAGTTCGGGCGACCTGTTCAGCGGCACGGCGTCGACGCCGTTTTCCCGGCAGATCTCCTTCTCCGACGGTGCCGGGCTGAACCAGGCCAACCGGATCTGGTCGGACGAGCGCACCCTGGTCGCGAGCGCGAACGAGGACCTGGACCTCGCTGGCGTGCTGACCGATCCGTTCGGCGCGACCGTCACCTTCGCCCGGATCAAGGCCCTGATCGTCGCCGCGAGCTTGGCCAACGCCAACAACGTCGTGGTGGGCGGCGGAGCCAGCAACCCGTTCATCAACTGGGCATCGGGCACCACCCCGGCGGTCATCGTGCGGCCCGGCGGCCTGCTGGCCCTGTTCGCCCCGGACGCGACCGGCTACGTGGTCACCGGTGGCACCGGGGACCTGCTGCGGGTGGCGAACTCCGGGGCCGGCACCCCGGTCACCTACCAGATCGTCCTCATCGGCGCGGCGTCGTAAGGAGAGGCATGGCAGAGATCACCCGGGTGGCTATCCACCACCCGAAGATCGACGACGGCGAGCGGGTCATCCAGGTGCCCGAGGAGTCCCTCAGCCACTACATGCGATCGGGGTGGCAGCGCTACGAGCCCCCGACTGACGACGGCGAGCTGCCGCCGGGGACAGCGGTGGTCACGAACTCCACCGGCGAGCCCGAACCCGTGATCGAGCCCTCGACCGATGAGGGTGCGGACCCACCACCCCCCACCGGACAGGAAGCCCCCGAAGCCCCGGCCGAGCCCGGGGCTTCGTCGTCGGAGAAGCCGCGGCGTCAGCGCACGCAGAACAGGGATGGTGAGTAATGGCTGCCACGCCGATCGCGCCCGTGCAGAGGTACTACCCCAAGGGCACGCTGAAGTGGTACTGGGTGCCGACGATCGCGAACAAGAACGCGCCGACGAGGTCGGAGCTGAACGCCGGCGTGGACCTGACGGGCGAGGTCGCCGCCTATGACGGGTGGGGGGTGACGTCGAACTTCCTCGACGCCCCGGACGTCAACAGCCGGTTCACCTCCAAGGTTCCGGCGGATATCGAGGCGGAGGACTCCTCGCTGACGATGTACGCCGACCCGTCCGGCAACGACGCACGTACCGTCATGCCGCGCGACGAGGACGGCAACATCGTCCGGATGGGCGGCGGCGACATCCCCGGAAGGAAAATGGACGTCTTCCCCGTCACCGTCGGATCCATCTCCAAGCCGTTCGAGATGGACGCCGTTCCGGTGTGCGTCTTCCAGTTCGCCATCACCGACGAACCCGCCGAGGACATCACGATCCCGGCCTGACGAGTAAGGGAAACCCCCCATGAATCTGATCTCCAAGGACGAGCTGTGGCAGGTCGCCGCCGATTTGCCGTGGGAAGACGTCATGCTGCGCCGGCCGCCGAACGGCGATGTGATCGGCGTGATGCGCCTGCGCGGCCTGACGGGTGCCGAGGTCAACGAGTGGCAGGAACAGGCCACCGAGGGCAACGGCAAGCGCCGCAAGCAGTCCAAGCACGCGATGGCGCTGCTGGTCGTCAAGTCGACGATCAACGAGGACGGTTCGCAGTTCTTCGACGCGAAGGACGTGCTGAAGGTCTCTCAGATGCCGAGCTATGTGCTGCTGCAGCTGACGGAAGTGGCGATGACGCTGTCGGGCCTCGGCGATGACGATGAGGCCAAGGAGCTGATCGAGGGTTTCGTCGAAGGCCCGAGCGAGGGCTCCACTTCCGACTAGCACTCGCGCTGGGCTGCACGGTCGGCCAGCTCCTGCGCAGCATCTCCGGCCGGGAGCTGGCCGAGTGGCAGGCCTTCGAGGAGCTGTACGGGCCGATCGGCGTCGAGGCCCGCCTGGACCGCACGGCAGCGGTGATCGCCCAGCAGATCGTCAACATGATCGGCCGCCCGAAGAAGCCGTATTCGGTCGAGGACTTCATGCCGCGGTGGGACGCCCGGCCGCTCGAGGGATTCGAGGAAGAGGGGGGCGTCGATGCCGGGGGTGCTGCGTAACCTGCGGATCGTCCTCGGCGTCGACTTCAACGAATCCGGCCTACGCAAGGCCGACCGGGCATTGGCGCAGATCGACAAGCGGCTGAGCGCCATCGGCCGGCGGGCGATGATCGGCGGCGGCCTGGCGGCGGCGGCCGGTGGAGCGACCGCGCTGACCGGGGCGCTGGTCCCGGCGGCGGGTGCGATCGCTGCGCTGCCGGGGGTGATGGCCACCGCGGGAGCCGCCTCGGCATCCCTGCGCGTCGGCCTGGTCGGCATGGGCGAGGCAATGGAGGCGATCGCCACGGGCGACGCCGAGGCCCTGGAGGAGTCGCTGGCGAAGCTGTCGCCGGCGGCGCGGGGCGTGGTCAAGGAGACTGCCGCCCTCAAAGGCGCATGGACCGATCTGCAACAGTCGGTGCAGGAGACGCTGTTCGACGGGCTCGCTCGTGAGATGCGGCCGGTCGCCGAGAATCTGCTGCCGGACATCAAGACCGGCATGCTGGGCGTGGCCGCGGGGTTCAACACCGGCGCCAAGGAGGCGGCGAAGTTCGCGCAGACGCCGATGGCGCGCGGCGCGGTCAACCGCGTGTTCGCCTCCTCCAGCCGGATCATGGGCCAGCTGGCCGGGGCTACTCAACCCGCGCTGCAGGTCATCACCCGGCTCACCACGGCGTCGCTGCCGCTGGCCGAGCGGATGGCCGCGTGGGCGACCAACGGCGTCAAGTCCGCGGCGGCGTTCCTGAACTCCGAGCGCGGGGCGGCCGCCCTGGAGCGGACCGTCGATCGAGCCGGTGACACCCTCGGCCAGCTTGGGCGCATCGGCGGCAACGTCGGCCGCGGCCTGGTCGGCGTGTTCGGGTCGATGAACAGCTCCGGCGAGGGCGTGCTCGACACGATCGAGCGCCTGACCGCCCGATTCGCCACCTGGTCACGCTCGGTCGAGGGGCAGCAGCAGCTCACGCAGTTCTTCCGCGTGCTGCGCGAGACCGCCGCGGACGTGGGCGAGGTGCTGCCGCTGGTGCTCGGCCCGCTGGGGGCACTCGCCCGGCTGATCTCGGGACTGCCCGAACCGCTGCGGGGCGCGGTCACCCAGCTGATTGCGCTCGGCGTGGTGCTGGGCCCGCTGGCCAGCAAGGTCGCCCCGCTGGCCTCTGGCGTGCTGCACATGGTGGCGGCGTTCCGCAACGCCGAGGGGCCGGTCGGCCGGTTCCGCGACCGGCTCGCCGGCATGGACGGTGTCGCCGGCCGGGCGCGCGGCGCACTGTCCGGCATGGTCGGTGTGCTCGGCGGGCCGTGGGGCATCGCCCTGGCGGCGGGCGTGGGCGCGCTGGCGCTGTTCGCCACCCGCAACGGCGAGGCCGAGTCCCGGGTGCAGGACCTCACCGATGCGCTGATGCGCAACAAGGGCGCCCTGGATGAGAACTCGGCCGCCTCCATCCGGGGGCGCCTGGAGACCGAGGGCGTGCTGCAGGCGGCGCAGAAGCTGAAGCTGAGCCTCGTCGACGTCTCCGAGGCGGCGCTGGGCAACCGGGCCGCGATGGACCGGGTCAACGCCGGGATGGAGGCGGCCAAGGCGCGGGCCAAGGCGCTGGACGAGCAGTGGGGCGGCGGCATCGCCGCGGCGCAGGAATACTCCCACCAGGCTCTGAAGGTCCGCGGAGCGCTGGACGGTACGAACACCGAGCTGAAGGAGGCGCGCGAGCGCTACCAGCGGCTCACCGAGGCGACGCCGAAGACGACGGCCGCGGCCGATGCGACGGCCGATTCCTTCGACGGCATGGGCACCTCGGCCGACGGCGCGACCCGGAAGTTGTCCGGCCTGACCTCCCAGATGGCGCGCTTCCGGTCCCTGACCGGGGATGCGGACCTGGCCGCGATCAGCTTCCGCGACAGCATGGACGATCTGTCGGAGGCGATCAAGAAGAACGGCCTGCGGCTGGACGCGCGCACCGGCAAGTTCAACATCAACACCAAGGCCGGTCGTGAGAACAATCGCATGCTGATTGAGGCGATCCGGGCGGCCGTCGATCACGCCGACAAGCTCTACAAGGAGTCGAAGAACGTCGACGTCGCGAACGCGGCGTTCAAGCGGCACATGGACCGGCTGCGCGGCGTCATGGAGCGCGCCGGCCTGTCCCGCCAGGAGATCGACCGGCTCGTGCGCCGGTACGCCACGCTGCCGGGGCAGATCAACTCGGCGACGAACCGGATCAAGGACAAGACCGTCCGGATCCTGGTCAAGGCCAACGGCAGCGTGGTCGGCTACAAGATCCCCGGTCTGCAGGAAGCCCGCGCGGCCGGCGGCATCCTGCCCGGCTGGTCACCGGGCAAGGACATCCACACCTTCTACTCGCCGACCGCTGGCACCCTGGGCCTGTCCGGCGGCGAGGCCGTCATGCGGCCGGAGTGGACGCGCGCCGTCGGCCCGGCCGCGGTCGACGAGATGAACGCCGCGGCCCGTCGGGGCGGCGTGGAGGGCGTCCGGCGCCTGCTGGCCGACGGGGTCGGGCCGAAGCACCTGCGAGGCGAGGGCGCGTTCTTCGCCGGCGGCGGCATCATCGCCCGCCACTCCATCACCGGCATGGCCAACATCAACAAGACGGTCGCCTTCGCCGAGAAGCTCTACAACACCTTCGCTGGGCGCATCGGCGCGGACGTCGCCAAGAAGGTCTCAGCGGCCATGGGCGGGCCGGGCGCACAGCGAGGGCTGGCCTGGGCCAGGGCGCAGGCCGGCAAGCCGTACATCTGGGGTGGCGTCGGCCCGCGCGGCTACGACTGCTCGGGCTTGTGGTCGGCGCTGGTCAACGTGATCCGGGGCCGCAACCCTCACAGTCGGCTGTTCACCACCTGGTCGTTCGGCGGCAGCAGCGGGCCGGGCGGGTTCGTGCGTAACCTGCGATCCTCGGTGCGCGTCGGCGTCACCGATGCCGGTGTCGGGCACATGGCGGGCACGATCGGGCGGACCAACATTGAGTCGCGCGGCTCGCGCGGCGTGGTCGTCGGCTCGGCGGCGCGCGGCGCCGACAACGGTCTGTTCACCCGCCGGTATGGCCTGAAGTTCGACTCCGGCGGGGTGCTGCCGCCGGGGCACACGCCGGTCTACAACGGCACGAAGAAGCCCGAGTACGTGTTCACGCAGCGGCAGATGCAGCAGGGTATCGGCGGCACCACGAAGGTCGAGATCAACGTGAGCGTGCCGCCGACGGCGCAGCCTGCCGACGTCGGCCGGGAGGTCTACCGGGTGCTTAAGGAGTATCAGAAGCGGTCCTTCGCCGGGAAGCCGATGGGGCTGTAGATGGCCGCCTTTCCGACGATTGTCGTCGAGTGCATGTTCAACTCGCCCACTTGGACGGACATCTCCGCCTGGACGCGCGGGGTGTTCACTCGCCGCGGCGCTTCCCGGGTGGACGGACCGCTGCTGCGCTATGAGGCGGGCACGGCCACCGTGCGCCTGGACAACCGCGACAGGCGGTTCGACCCGACGAACCTGGCCGGACCGTACGTCAGCGGGTTTTCCAACACCACGCCTGACCTCGGGTTCACCGCCGACGACACGCAGTTCTTCGGCCACGGCGTCACCGTTGCGGTCAAGTCCGCAGCCGGGCAGACCGCGACCATTGCCGACGTCAAGTCCAACGCCTCCGGCTCGGTGTCGTTCACGGTGACCCGGCCCACCGGTACGGTCTCCGGCCGGGTCATGCTGGCGTTCCTGTCCTCCGACCTCGGCACCACGGCCGACCTGACGGTCTCCGGCGGCGCAGCTTGGACGCCGCTGGGCACGATCACCTCGGGTGAGGACGCGCTGCAGACCCGCGTCTGGCGCAAGGTCACCGGCGGCTCGGAACCGCCCACCTACACCTTCGGCCAGGCCAGCGGCGCGGACGGGGTGGCCTCGGTCGTCCTGGTGAACAACGCCGACACCGCGGCCGTGCCGATCCTCGCCAGCCTCGACAACCCCGAGTCGTCGTTCTTCATCACGCCGGGCGTCACCCCGGCCGGAGACAACGACGTCGAGCTGCGCTGGGTCGCCGGCACCGGCGGCGGCGCCGGCAACTCCTGGGAGAGCCCGGATGACTACGCCGAGCGCGTCGACGCCCAGTCGAATGCGTTCGTGACCGCGTCCCTGGCCACGCGCGAGCTGACCGGGTTCGGCCAGGGCACCGGCACCCGCGTCCTGCCCATGCGCCCCATCCGGGTGCGCGCCACCTGGAACTCGGTGACCTACGACCTGTTCCGCGGCTACGTCGATACCTGGGACATCGACTGGGAGGGCGACTACGAGTCCGAGGCGAACGTCCCGGCGACCGACGCGTTCAAGATTTTCGGTGCCGACAGTCGTACCGCGCTGGGTGCGCCGGTCGGCGCCGGCGAGCTGTCCGGCGCCCGGGTGAACCGCATCCTCGACAGCCTCGGCTGGTCGGCCCTCGACCGGGTCATCTCGACTGGCAACTCGGCGATGCAGGGCACGACGCTCGAGGGCGACGGCCTGTCCGAGCTGCAGACGGTGGCCGATTCGGAGATCGGCGAGCTGTATATCGACGGCGCGGGCCGGGTGGTGTTCCGCAATCGGCAGGCCCTGGTGAGCGAGACCAGGAGCACGACGGTGCAGGCGACGTTCGGCGGCGACCCGGGCGAGCTGCCGTACTACAAGGTCGGCATCTCCTACGACGACACGATGATGGCGAACCGCGTGAAGGCCACCCGCGAGGGCGGCGCCGAGCAGGTCGCCGAGGACACCGACTCGATCGACGAGTTCGAGGCGCACACCTTCGAGAGATCGGGTCTGGCGCACGTCTCTGACGGCGAGACGCTGAGCTGGGCGCAGTGGCTCCTGCACCTCGGCAAGGAGCCCGAGCTCCGCTTCGACGAGATCACCATCCGGCCCATCAAGGACGAGACCAGCCTCTTCCCGCAGGTGCTGTCGAGGGAGATCGGTGACCGGATCGCGATCACACGGCGGCCGCCCGGCGGCGGGGACGTCGTCTACCGCGAGGTGTTCATCCGCGGCATCGAACACACCATCGAGGGCGGGCATCGCTGGGAGACGCGCTGGATCCTGCAGTCCGCCACGCAGGTCGGCAGCTTCTTCACGCTCGGCCACGCCACGCTCGGCGTCCTCGGCCAGAACGCGCTCGTCTACTGAGGGGAGGTCCGGGTGCCGTTCAAGACCTTCACCGACGGCGCGGTGCTGCAGGCCGATGCCGACGTGGACAGGTTCTTCATCCAGCAGGTGCACGCCCTCAAGACGGCGGACGAGTCCATCACGAGCTCGACCACGCTGCAGAACGACGACCAGCTGCTCGTCCCGCTGCTCGCGAACTCGCAGTACTGGATCGAGCTGTTCGCGATCTACAACGCGGCCACCGCGTCGGACATGTCGATCACCTTCTCGGTGCCGGCCGGGGCGGCGCTGTACTGGTCGCATGGCGGCCTGGCCGGCGGCGCCACCTCGAGCGTCGACCGCATCTCCCGGAACTTCTTGGACGAGACGGGCTCGGGCTGGATCGGCGGCACGGGCGGCGACGCCGTGGTGATGGGCGAGGGCCGGGTCGCCACCGGCGCCACCGCGGGCAACCTGCAGCTGCGGTGGGCGCAGAACACCTCGGGGGCGACGGCGACGATCGTGAAGGCGGGCAGCATCCTGATCGCGCAGAGGCTGACGGTCTGATGCCGCTGAAGGACTTCACGCACCTCGAGCGACTGTCGGCCGCCGACATGAACCGCTACTTCATGCAGCAGGCCCACGTCATCAAGGGCTCGGACGAGTCGCTGGCCTCGAGCACGACCCTGCAGAACGACAACGAGCTGCTGCTGCCGGTTGCGGCTGGAACGTCCTACTGGGTCCAGGGGTTCATCATCTACTCGGCGCTCGCCGCGGCCGACCTGAAAATCAGCTTCGCGGGCCCGGCCGGAAGCACGTTCGACTACGTCTCTGATGCGGTCGGCTCCGGCGCCACGGCCGGGGTGTCCACCGTGTCCCGGTCGCTGCAGTCGCTCGGGTCCGCGCCGGCGCCCGGCGGTATCGGCTCGGGCCTGGGCAACGCGCTGGCGTTCCTGCCGAAGGGCGTCATGACGGTGGGCGGCACGGCCGGGAACCTGCAGCTGCAGTGGGCGCAGCTGGCGGCCTCGGCGACCGCGACGGTCGTGCACGCCCGCAGCGTGCTCATCATCCGAAGGCTCACGGACTGATGCCGATCACGAACTTCGTCGCCGGGCAGACCCTGACCGCGGCCGACCTCAACCGGTACCTGATGCAGCAGGCGCACGTCATCAAGCCGGGCATCGAGTCGGTCACCAGCAGCACGACCCCGCAGAACGATGATCACCTGTTCCTCAACGTCAGCGCGAACACCGACTACTGGGTGCAGGCGTTCATCATCTACAACGGCGCCACGGCCGGGGACATCCAGATCGGATGGACCGCACCCAGCGGGAGCACGTTCGACTGGGTCTCCGACGGCCTGTCGACGGCGGCCACCACGAGCACGGACGAGGTGTCCCGCACCGCCCAGGGCCTGACGAACCTACCGAACGTCGGCGCGGTCGGCTCCGGCAACAACTGCACGGTGAGCCCGAAGGGCCTGCTGCGGGTCGGCGCGAACTCCGGCGTGCTGCGGTTCCGCTGGGCGCAGGCCGTCTCCTCGGCGACCGCCACGCAGGTCACCACCAACAGCTTCCTGATGGCCCGCCGGCTCACCTACTGAGGAGACCTGATGCCCCCACGTCAGCGGCTGCGGGATGCCGCCGCCCTCCGTAAGCGCCGCGTCCAGATCGAGCGCGACGAGAGCGCCGTCATCCGGCACATCTACAAGCACGGCTTCCGCGAGGGCACACCGGAAGAGCAGGCTCTGGTCACCGCCCGCCGCGGCGCCCAGCAGCTGTACCCGCAAGGAGAGATCCTGTCGGAGGAGATCCTGCAGACGCCCGAGCACACGGCCGCCGGCGAGTACCTCGTCGTCATCAACCTCGGCACGCGCGAGCCGGCCGAGGCCGCGCCCGCGGCCTCCTGACGGGGGTCACGGGTGGAGTGGGCGCAGATCCCGGTCATCCAGCTCGGCGCGGTCGGCGTGCTGTTCGCGGTGCTCTGGCTGGTGTTCACCGGCCGCCTGGTGCCGCGCAGCACGCTGGACGACGTCCGGGCCGACCGGGACGCCCGCATCGCTGAGGCCGCCGCGGACGCCGATGCCTGGCGGGAGCTGTACGTCGGCGAGCGTGAGGCGCACCAGACGACCCGGCAGGCGCACGCCGAGGAGGTCCGGGCGGCACTGGTGGCGTCCACGGAGGGCGCGGCCGTGGCCGCCGCGCTGCTGACCGAGATCAGATCCCGGCAGATCGGGGCGATCAGTGACACGTGATGACCGGGACATCGAGCAGGCCGAGCAGGAGGCCGAGGCGTCGCGGCGGCGGGCCGAGGCTGATCTGGCGCACGCTCGGGAGCGGGCTCTGCGGTCGCTGACGCTGGCTGAGCGGCTGCGCCGCCTGCGAGAGGCCAACCACTTCGGGGAGTTGCTGTCGGAGGCGTTCAGGGGGAGACGTGGATGACGTCATGGTGCTGATCGGCAACGTGCTGATCTACCTGTCTCTCGCTCCGGCCCTGGCGTTCGTCGCGATCTATTTCCTGCGGGTGGACTGGCGGCGCAGCGAGATGTCCCGGCATGTGATGGCGTTCATGGCCGTGATCACGGCGTTGCTGATGGTGGCGGCGTTCCGGCAGGTCGCTGGCGAGGCGACGTGGTTCAAGGTCTTGCGCCTGGTGGTGTTCTCAGCCCTGCCGTACGTGCTGATCCAGAGGCTGTGGTTGCTGATCAAGGCGCAGGGCGAGGCGCGGCGGGAGCGCCAGAGAGAGGGGGGCGACCGTGCCTGACATCGTGTGCTCGCTGAAGGCCGACGCGCAGACCATCCCGGTGACCGGTGGCGACTACTACGTGGTCAGATTCCCGTACGGCACCGAGTCCTACGACGCGCACGGCATGCACAACCCGCTCCAGCCGGACGGCGTCACCACGGCCTACCCGGACCCGCGCTCCGGCCTGATCTGGCCGGCCCACGACGCGTGGGCGGAGGTGTACGCGCTCCTGTACTGGGAGGACGGCGACTACACCGAGCTGCGCGACCGGATCGTCCGCGACCCGCTCGGCCTGTTCGGAGAGCCGGACTCCACCTGCACCGAGGACCGCGCCATCACCCCGGGCGGCCAGTTCATCGCCAAGAGCTGGGGCATGTTCGTGCACCCGAAGGTCCCGCTCGCCGTGGCGGTCCGTCACAACTCCCCCCGGCCGGTCCGTCTCGCGCTGGCCGAGTTCAAAATCGCCTACCGCACCTGAGAGGCACCCATGCCCATCGACCTCATCCCGCGCGCCGACTGGGGTGCCCGGGCGCCCCGCGGTGACTACTCCCGGCTGTCCTCCACGCGCGGCGTGAAGATCCACTACACGGGCGGCCGAGTCGACCCGGCGATCGTCGACGACCACCGCCGGTGCGCCGCCGCCGTGCGCGGCATCCAGAACGGCCACATGGACGGCAACGGGTGGATGGACATCGGCTACACGGCCTGCGTCTGTCCGCACAGGTGCGTGTTCGTCGGCCGCGGTCCCGGCCGGGTGCCGGCGGCCAACGGCTCCGGGCTCAACAGCGGCCACTATGCCGTCCTCGGCCTGGTCGGCAACTCCGGCCTGATCATCCCGCCCAACGACATGCTGCTCGGCATCCTGGATGCGATCGACTGGCTGCGCGAAAAGGGCGGCGCGGGCGACCAGATCAAGGGCCACCGCGACGGCTACGCCACCTCGTGCCCCGGGGAGCCGCTGTACGCGTGGATCCGGCGCGGCTGCCCCCGGCCCGGCGAGACGGCCGCCCCCACCCCGACGAGCTCCTGGACGGAGAGCACCGTGAACGACCTGCCCCTGCTCGAGCCCGGCGCCACGGGCCGCCACGTCAAGACCGCGTTCTACCTGCTCAAGGCGCGCGGCTACGCCAAGGAGCTGGACCCGAAGGTGATCGACCCGACCGTGTACTCGCCGAAGTTCGTCGACGAGGTCAAGAAGCTCCAGGAGGACAAGGGCCTGGACAAGGACGGCCGGATCGGTCGCAAGACCTGGCCCAAGCTCCTCGGCCTGTAGGTCCAGCCCGGAAAGATTTCCCTACTCGACCTACACCCCCTGTGACCAGCCCTGATGTGGCTGGTCTTCCTGTTTTCCGCCCAGACCTGAGGGCGGCGTCCCTGAAGGAGGGGCACATGGTGCACGAACCCATCGCTTACGGCCGGGCGAAGGTAGAGGCAAAGGTCAAGGCGTCCACCGTCGCCACGTACCTCAGCCTGCTCGCTGTTCTGACGGTGCTGCAGGCGGTCAACGCGCGGCTGGACCTGATCGCGTTCCTGCCGGACGTGGTCGAGACGCTGGTGGTCCCGCTGCTGCCGGGCCTGATCACGTACGTGGCCGGGTACATGGCCAAGCACGAGCCGCGGCCGGATCTGCCGATGGCTCAGCGGTAGGCTGATCTGCGGAGCCCTGGGACGTGTGGCCACGACCAGGGGCTCCGCCTACGCTGAGCGCCCCGCTCGTCTCCCTCGTGGAGACGGGCGGGGCGCTTCGTCGTGCCCGGGGCTTGCCCCCTAGGATCGCTCCCGCACAAGGCACCACCCGGGGGAGCACCACATGGCTGACTACGACTTTCCGACCGATCTCATCGCCCTGCAGCACGCATACTGGCAGGCCGACGCCGAGGTGCAGCGGGTGACGGACGCCCTGCCGCCGTCCACCGACATCCTCGGGGGGAGCGTGAGTGACGAGCAGTGGAGCGAGCTCGCCCGCGTCCGGACCGCCCGGATGGAGGCGCTGGAGGCCTTGGACCGCCACAGCTGGTGGAGTGAGGTCGGCGACCGGTACGCCGCCCGGCAGTCGCTGCGCAAGGCCGCCCGCGAGGCCCTGGCCGGAGCCGCCTCGTAACGCCGTCTGGAACGACTTGGCCCCGCTCACCGTGAGGTGGGCGGGGCCAGTTGTGTGTGCCTAGGTCTGCCTGATAGGTGGCGTGGCTTGCCCGGGCCGTGCAGTGAAGGACCTCGTGACGATCTGATCGCTTATTTCGAACCGCCATTGGTAGCGCCCAGGCTTCAGCGGTAGCGGGGGGATGCTCAGGGAGAACGCCGCATCCAGCATTGTCCCAGGTGCCAGTCCAGCTGGCCGGCCAACCTCTATGCCGCCCTGGTGGAACAGCTTGGCAGCGTTCCCGTCTGCGGCCTCGATCTCAACGGGACGGCCATCATCGTCACACAGCTCAAGCTTCAACGGGATCCGTATGTTGGCGCGATCCCATGGGATGCCGAGCAGGACGGCAACGGCGTGTGGGGCGGTGGGGGCTCCAGTGATGGACCAGCCAGCGCCGAGCATGTGAACTTTTCCGCTCGGGTCGGAGACCGCGGCGTCGCACAAGATGAGCTGGATATCGATCGGTGATGCCATCAGCAGACGTGGGTGACGGTGTATCCGGCAGGGCTGGTCTCGCCGACGGAGGTAGTGCCAGCCAGGTTGAGGTGCTCGTTGAAGCCTCGGGTGGGTTGCTTCGTGAGCCGCTTTTCGCCCCGTTCGAACGCTGCCACGATCTTCTCGACAGGTTCGTCATCCTCGTAGAAATCGTTGGCGTTCATGCTCGTCATCATGCCTCCCTTTGTCCTGTTTGCCAATGATGATCAGCTGTTGACCGGATAGGCGCTTCCGAGGTTGTATTCGTCCTCGAATGAGTCATCGGCTGGGTAGAGAACAATCAGCACTTTTCGGGAGCGGATGTGTGTCTCGACGATGGCTCGCAGTCCTCGCTCTGGGTCGTCGTCCCATGTGTAGGTCAGGTTCTCCGTGCAGACGACTGCGTCTCGAACCTCATCTTCAGTTAGGCGATGAAGGTGCTGGATCTTCTCTGCTGTGCGCTCGCTGACGTTCAGCCATGCCACCCAGAGGTCTCGCTCCATGCTGCTCCGTCATCCGCTTAATACCCGCTCGTGGTGATCCTGTCACTGCGCGTGTATGACGGTTGAGTGAATACCTGGGTTGACAGAGATTTTAAAGATTCCATTCCAGGGTCAGCGGAGCCCCTCTGGCCCCTACTGTTGATCATTGAATGCACAGCAATCGTCACTGCGCAGGGGCGTACAGACCATGCGCGGACCGGATGGCGTGTCCGGCGTCGACGAGTGCGCCCAGGGTGGTGCGGACGCCGCCGAGCGAGACCTTCTTGCCGCCGTCGGCGAGGACAGCTTCCCGGACCTCATCGGCTGTCATCGGCTCCTCTGCGCTGATCAGGGCAGTCCATACGCGGTCCTGCAGCAGCACCGCTCCCTGCCTGCCGCTCCCAACCGGGATGACCTTCTTCGACTCCTTCTCTTTCTCCTCCTGCAGCTCCTGGCACAGCGCGGCCATAACCTCGGGGTCGTGCCGGGCGGCATAGGCCGGGCCGGCGGCTTTCCAGGAGGCTTCCTCCAAGTGGACGGGCTCCTCCGGGCCGTACAGCTCCAGGATCTCCGGGTCCAGGCCAGCGACGGGCGCGATGGAGCCGACGCGGAAGTGCCTCATCAGCGAGGTCGGGTGCGGCCCCGACAGCACATAGCCCATGCCCTGCGTGCCGGGAGCATCGTCGTCGTCCTCGTCGAGGTCCGGGTCGAACTGCGAGCGCAGGGTAACCGTCCGGAGAACCTTGGGAATCGGCATGAGCTGCGCGCCGTCCGGCAGTAGCCCGTCGCTGACCAGCTGGCGCATCATCGACGCCGACCAGCGCAGCAGGGTGACCTCGCCCTCCTTGAACATGCCTCTGAGAGTGTCGGAGCCGCCCAGCTCTTCCAGGTGGGCCGCCTGGGCGGCCAGGCCGGCACCGACGCCGACGCTGCGGCCGGTGCGCCCCAGCTCCTTGACCAGGTAGGCGCCCTCGTCTCGGTAGGGGGCGCCGGCCTCCAGCAGTCGATTGATCTCGTCGAGGTGGATGTGGAACAGGGGATCGAGGCCGAGTGCGAAGGAGTTCCGCCCGGCGGCGCTGTAGCGGCGCATCCGCTCGTGGGCGACGGCCACTCCCGAGCGCAGCATCAGGATCGCGCCCTCTGGGGTGTGCACGTGGAAGTCGACCTGGTCTTTGGCCTCGGGTACCGACTGGCCGAACTTCAGGTCACCCAGCCAGCTGCAGATCCCGTTGATCTTCTCGGCGATCAACTGGAGCTGTAGCGCCTTGGACTTGCCGGCGCCGGTGGTGCCGAACAGCAGGAAGCGCTGCGCTGAGCCCGTGCTCGGGTCGTACAGGCGCCGCCGCACGGGCCGGCCGTTGTGGTAGACGCCGACGATGATACGGCCGTGGCGGTCCATCGCCAGGTCCTCGCGGGTGACCGCGCGCACCTGCGTCAACGGGTTGGACGGGTAGATCGTGACGATCGCCCGCCGCAGCCCGTCGGTCTCCACCGTGAGGCGATCCGGCGGCACACCCAAGGCCGAGCACAGGGCAGGCATGTCGTAGCGGAGGACCTGGCCCTGGGGGACCTCCAGCATGAGCTCGACCACCTCGCCGGCGGCGGCCAGGGTGGAACCTCTCACGCGCCACCCTCCCCGCCGGGGACACCGAGGCGGCCAGTACGGACACCGGTGAGCACGGTGCCGGGCATCGCGGCCGGGGCGATCCGCTGCGCCCACACGGTGGCGGGATCGGCCGCCGCCGCGGCGGCCGTGCCGATCGTCAGGCAGCGCACGCCGGCGCCCCGGCCGGGCACCGGGCCGATACCGATGAGCTCCTCGGGCACGTCCATGAGTGCGCTCAGGCGCCGGATGGAGATGTCGGGGACCGGCTGCCCGGCGGCGGCCGAACGGATCGTGGCGCGGATCGAGGCCTCGCCGATCTGCTCGATGTTCTCCAGCAGGGTGCCGGGGCCGGCCCCGCTGTCGACGGCGACGTTCGCCGCCCACCAGCGGGCGGCCGGGTGGTCACAGGCCACCTCCGCCGACGGCGCGGGTTTCGGCGCCGGCGGGGGCGGGGGCGGCGGGCACATCATCAGGCGCGCGGTGCGGGCCGGGCGCAGGAACGGCACCACCGTCGTCCAGACCATCAGCAACAAGGCCTCGACCCAGTGCGGGCCCGGCACGAGCTGCTCGACGATCAGCAGGACGGCCAGGCCCACGCCGGGCGCCAGGTACAGCACGGTCGCGGTCGCCCGCTGGTGCCCCTCCGGCCGCCAGAACCGCAGCGTGAGCAGCCCGAGGAAGGTGAGCACCGCGGTCGCACCCAGCGCCACCCCGGCAAACAAGGGCGTGAACAGTCCGGCCGCCGCAGCGAGGAACCCCGCGGCGGTCGCCACGTAGCCGCTCGCGCTGCGTGCCGCGTCGACGTGGCGGCGCCACCGGTCCACCACCGGCCAGTCCGGCAGCTCAACGGTGACCTTCGCTAGAGGCAGCGGGGACGACGTCACGGTCTTCTCCTTCCTGATCAGCGGTTGCTGTAGAACTCGGCCTCGGCCATCGGCACGTTCATCTCGGCGGCGGCCTCGGCGACCGAGCCGTAATCGGCCTGGTGGGCGATGGCGGTCTGGCGGAACATGGTCGACAGGTCCTCACTCGCTTCGGCCATCGCCTCGGCCTCGGCCAGCGCTCCCCGCATGACGGTCGCGGCGTCGTGGTGTTCACCCACGGTGTCGCGGTCGACGGTCAAGCGCGCCATCTGGTCGGCCAGCCGGTCGGTCCCGGTCGCGCAGCCCTCGACGTAGCGGTAGGTGCCGCGGACCTGCTCCGACAGTCCGCGCAGCTTGATCCCGGCGGTCACGAGCCTGACGATGACGACGGCGTAGTACACCACCGTCGTCAGGACGCCACCGGCCGCCGCGATTGCTCCGCCTGTGCTCTCGGATCTCTCCATCTCGTTCATCGCGTTCTCCCTTCTCAGGCGTGGTGGTAGTCGCGCTCGGCGGGCCGGACGTGGCCGGCGTCGCGGACGGCATCAGCCAGCGGCTTGTGCCGGGCCGCGGCGTTGCTGCCCGCGGTGGCGATGGCTTCGGAGGCGCTCGGCAGTTTCGCGGCGAGGGCCTCGGCCGTGGCCTTGAGCTTGAAGGTCTTGTCGATGAGCGTGACCAGCATCCCCTCCAGGACGCCGGGCACCTTCTTCCTGATGACCTCGGCGCGCAGAGCCTCCAGCCCGCTCATCAGGTCCTCGCATCCTCGGGCGGTCGCTCGCGCCTCGTCGACGCCGGCGAGGATCTGCTCGGCCATGTCGGCGTCGGCGTCGATGACGTCATGGATCGTCAGATCCGCGTCGTGGTACTGCGTGTTCGTCGTCCTGGGCGTGCTCACGAAGCGGGCCCCCTGCCTGTGTCGATGTGCTGATAGCGGCGGCGTCACGGCGCGCGTGCTGGCCTGGCCCACGGGCAGCGCGGGCCGTCCCGAGATGGGCGTCCCGGTGAGGGTCGGCGTCGCGGGCGCCGGCGGTTCGGGCCGGGCGCGGCGGGGCGGCTCGTCGACGCGCTCGACGCGCACCCAGGTTCTGCGGTCGGCGCCCGGCGGTGGCCGCATCCCCCAGCCGGGGGGCGGAGGAGGCGGGGGCGGGGACGTCCTGCGCGCCTGCTCTTGGTCCTGGCTCGGCTGGGTGCCCGCGTCGGCGCCGACGTTGCTCGCGCCCTGCGGCGCCGAGGGTGGGCGGCGGGCCTTCCACCGCTTCCACCACGCGGTTCCGCCCTGCCGGCTCCGGGACTTGCGGCGCTTGGGTGGTGCTGTGTCCTTGGGCTTCTTGCGGCCGGACGTCCAGCGCTTCGGCCCCGTGGGCTCCTCCGTGGATCTCGTGGGCCCCTTCTCCTTGGGGTCCTTCTTCGGTGCCTTCCACGTCAGCTCGCGCCGGGCCGGGGCGGCGGGACGCGGTGTGGCCTTGGCCTTGTCCTTGCCGCGCTTGGTGCCCGCCGCGGCGGCATCCGCCTTGGGCACCTTGGGCTTGGCCGTCGAGTCGGGGCCGCCCTTGGATCCGGCCAGCGCGGGCGGCTGCTTCTTGGAGGCGGCGTCGCGGCGCTTGCGGCGCAGCAGCCCTCTGACCCCGCCGTCCTTGTCAGCGGCGCGTCTGCGCTTCTTCGGCCACGCCGGCTCCTTGCGCTTGCCGTCCGGGGTCGCGCGGGGCGCCCGGGGGTCCTTGCCCCGGGGCGCCTTGGGCGACCTGTTCTTCGGGCCCTTGGGGTCCTTCCTGCCCTTGTCCGGCCGGCTGCCCCCGCCGCCGGTACGGCCAGCAGAGCGCGAGGACTTCCCCGAAGGCCCGCCGGGGGAGCGCAGCAGGGACGGGCTCTTAGAGCCTCCCGAGCCACCCGCCCCCTTGCTCCCGCGCGAGCTCGACCCGCTGCCCGTCCCCGCAGCCGAGGACCTTCCCGACGCCTTCCCTTCCGCCTTGTCGGCAGCTGCCCGGGCCCGGTCCGCCAGCGCCTGCCGGTACCGGGCCCGATGCCACAGCCCCTGGGCGGCGGCCACGCCGAGGGCGGTCATCACGGCCATCGCCGCCGCCAGCACCTCGCGGGGGGTGGGGTTCTCCGGGTCGATCGGCGCGGGCACGGCGAACGCCCCCGGCTCCTCATCGGCGGAGCCGGGGGTCGGAACGCCCGGCACGGTCAGGTGCAGCGGCGGGCTCATCGGCGCCACCTCCGGCAGCCGCGGCCAGGCCCGAGGCGAGGCGGGCGCCTCACCCTCCTGCTCGCCGGCGGAGTCGTTACCGGAGGGCGGTCCGGGAGCGTCGAAGGAGCCCGGCAGGAACACCCGGGGGAACCGCAGCAGCTCGCCGTCCTTCTCGTCGTTGTCGCTCATCTCCGCCTCCTTCCTGGGGTTGACGCTCTGTGACCAATTCGGCGATACTCGCGCGTCGCGCGTACGCGCGACGCGCATTGGGCCCCGGACAGGCCAGGGCGCAGCGGATGAACATGAACATGCGCGTCACGGTGCGTGACGCGCGATCTCGGCCTTCTCCTTCTGCTCAGCCCACCGGGCGAGCAATTCCGCCAGCTCGTGCATCGCCCCCCGCTCGCCTCCGCGCTGCGCTCGGCGGGCCGCGGCCCGAGCCCGGTCCCAGCACAGCCGGGCCAGCTCCGCGTCACTCCCGACGGCGCGGGTCCGCTCGTTCCAGAGCTGCGCGACGTTCTGCATCCGCCGCTTCGCCTTCGCCTCGGGGGTCAGCTTGGCCGTCGCGCCGCTCACGCCGACCTCTCCCGGCGCTCCCGAAGCATCTCCAGGAAGGGCTTCTCGGGCGGGCCCGCCTGAGCCCTGGCAGGCGCCGGTTGGGCGTCCCGGGCGGCGGCGCTCAGGCCAGCCGGGAGCGCCCGCGCCTGGCGGGCCTCGGCGGCGGCCTGACGGCGGGCGGGAATCTCGTGGCGGCCACGCCGGTAGCGGGCCTCCAGGCGGAAGGTCAGCTTCGCCGCCTCCTCCAGGTGCGCCTGGATTTCCCCGAACGGGCCGCTCAGCCAGCGGTGTCGCCACCAGGCCTCGAACGAGCCGTAGCCCTCGGGCGGGTTCTCCTTCCACATGGCCTCGGCGTCGCGCCGGATGTGGGCCACGTAGTTGGCCTGCTCTGCCAGGCGCCGGCGGAGCTGGGTGGCGAACGCCTCCATCATGGCCGGGTCGTCCAGCATGTCGCCGGACCACGTCTCGTACTCAGCACCCATGCTTCTTCTCCTTCGGGCTGATGATGTCGTCGCCGTTGCAGTCCGCGGTGAGGTCGGGCAGCGGGAGCTTGACGGCCGGGGCGGATTCGGCAGACCCGCCGCACGCGCTGGCGGTGAACAGCACGGCGGCCAGGGCGAGCAGGAGGCCGGCCACGAGAGCGGCCCAGCGGGTGCGGGTCATCGGTACTCCTCGTCAACGGTGAGATTCCAGCCGCCGCCCTCGGCGAGACGGTCGCGGACGGCCTGCGCGGTGGACATGCGACAGCCGAGGGCGTCGCGGATCTTCTTCACGCCGGCCCCTTCGGGGAGATTTCCGGCGGCGATCATGGCGCGGATCTGAGCGGCCTTGGCTTCGATGTCGTCGACCTCGGAGGGGTTACCCGAGGGGTTACCCGCCAGGTGTCCGGCGGCGGCATTTCCCCAGTACCTTGCGGTGGTAAGGGGGTTACCGGGCAGGCCGACGTCGAGGCGCGTGAAGGCCGCCAGGATGATCGGCAGAGCGGTGACGATGGCGACTGCGACGATCGGGCCGAGGATGTGCAGCACCAGCCGGGAGAGGCTGAAGGTGTCGACGACGAACGGCAGGTACGGCCAGGCGTTCATGCCGAGAGTCAGGCCGAGGAACAGCCACTCGATCCGAACGAGCGTTCGGGATTCGATGGGCTGGCCGAGCGTCGACAGGTAGGCGCGAGCGCCCACCACCACGAGCAGGGCCAGGGACATGAACGGCTCGACCAGCCAGGCGAAGACCCAGCCAGGTGACCAGACCAGGGCGTCTTCGGCGGCGAAGGTCTGCACGCCGGCGGTAGACCAGCCGAGCGCCAGTGTCAGCGAGAGCATGGCGACCGCGACGAGCAGCCGCCGCATCCGGGTGGCTCGCCAGGCGCGCATGGTGGGGTCCTGGGCGAGGGCATGGAGCCGGGCCGCTTCGCCGGCCTTCTTGCGCCGCTTGCGCACCTTGGCCGTGTCGAGCAGGAGCGGAGTCTCGTCGTCCTGGAGTTGCGCGAGCAGGTGCGCCTCAGCGACCTCGGCGCGCAGCTGCTGGACCCGCTTGGTCTCGCCCTGGGCGGGGTCGTACAGCGGGGCCGGCTCGGGCGGAGCGGGCGGGGCGTGCGCGGCGACGTAGCGCTCCGTCTCGTCGAGCGCGCGGGCGATCTCCTGCGACGTCGGCTCGCGGGGCTCGCCGGGCGGCGGGCTGGCGGTCATCACGAGGCTTTCTCCTGATCTGTTCGGTAGGAGGTGTCTGGTCCTCCTCGGGCCGTCCCGCCCGGGTGGGGTCGGGCGGGACGACTCGAGGCCGACCAGGCGGCTGGTAGGTCCCGGGCCGGGCGGGTGGGATGGGTGTGGGTCGCCCGGCCCGTGACCGGCTCAGTGGGTGTGGACGGCACCGCGCTGGCAGCCGACGCAGTCGGCCCGGACCTCGTTCGGCGAGTCCGGGGTCCGGCGCAGCTCCTCGGGGATGGTGCCGTCGCACATGCAGCAGCGGGTGCCGGTTCCACGTCCGATGCATCCGGGGCAGGTGGCCATGTCGATCTCTCCTCTGTGTGCGGTTCGGCTGGCGAGCAGCTCGGCCAGGCGCTCGACGGACTGCTCGTGGACGGTGGGGCTCATCGGGCACCCCCGAAGCGCCGATGGACGATCACGACCAGGAGCACGACGGCGGCCACGTTGATCGCGAACGGGATCAAAAACTGGACGGTCACCGGACACCTCCGTTGCGGTCCAGCCGGACGCGGACGGTACGGCCGTTCCGCCCGTCGTGCTCCTGGTAGTCGTCGGCCAGCGCGGCGACGAGGATCAGGCCGCGGCCGAACTCCTCCTCCTCGGCCCCGCGTGGGGCCGAGCTCGCGGCGGCGCCCTCGTCGGTGACGGTCACCGTGACGGCGGCCTCGGTGACGTGGATCTGGATGGCGAACTCGCCGGACCGGGTGTGCAGGACGGCATTGGCGGCCAGCTCGCCGACGATGAGCGCCAGGTCGTCGCGGCGCGGGTGGCCGGTGGGCAGGAGGGCGGTCGCCCAGGTACGGGCGGCGGGGACCTGCGCGGGCAGGCCGGGGAACGTGTGGTGCGCGTCGGTCAAGGCGATCTCGGTGATGGTCATCGGGCCGCCTCCGACAGGATCGCGGCCAGCGCGGTGTCGAGCTGGGCGGTGAGGAGCTCCCGCTCGGCGCCCATGGGCACGAGCGCGTAGATCTGCTGCACGATCTCCTCGATGCGCTTCTGGCTGACGAGCAGTTCCCACCACTCGCCCCCGCCGGTGCCGTCGTCCTGCCACAGCCGCAGGACGAGGTAGTCCAGGGGCTCGCCCTGCCGGGCCTGGACGGTGCCGACGCCGACGATCTGGTCGGCGTCGGCGATGAGCGCGTCGGCGAGCAGGTCGCGGTCGAAGGAGTAGTCGAAGGTCTCGCGCAGCCCGGCGTTCATGAACGCGAGCTTGATCTCGCACGGCGAGGTGGTGCTGTAGGCGAGAACCGCCGGGAGGGGGGTGGTGGGCTCGGCCACGGGCCAGAGAGTGAGGCCTTCGGTGACGGTGCTCATGCGCTCACTCCCGTCCGGGCGGCGGCGACCAGGTCGAGGCCGGCGGAGAAGTACGCCTCGGCCTCGGCGAGCGGGAGCTCGTCGCGGACGACGGCGTAGGAGAAGACCATCGGGCCGTCGGGGGTGGCGCTGAGGAAGGTGTCGGCGAAGCCGTCGGCGGGGCGCCGGCAGTATCCGTCGGTGTGGTCGGTGCACCACGGTGCGCACCCGGCGGGGGCGGCGGTAGCGTGGAGCATGTTCTCCTCCTGGGGTTGCAGGGCGGGGATCGTGGGCCTGTCCGGTGCGTCATCACCGGGCGGGCCCAAAGCGTTCAAGAGGCACAGAAGGCGGCGGCGTAGTCCTCGACGACGACGGACATGCCGCCCTCGGCGTCCTGGACGATGCGGTCGATGAAGGCACGGGGCACCCGGTAGGTGCGGCCGATCCGCACGCCGGGCATCTCGCCCGACCTGACGGCCCGGTACACCGTGATCGGCGCGACGCGCAGCTTCTTCGCGGCCTCGGGGACGGTCATGAAGCGGTGAGGCTCCTCCGCCGTCTCTTGCACCTGTGTCTCGTGCTGCACGAGAGGACCTCCGTGTCTGGATCAGCTCAACGCTCTGTAGGATCTACTCGCACTGTACTGCCATATCCATAAGGCTGCAAGGTTCCTTGTACGATGAAGGGACGACACGCCGCACAGAGCCTTACTGCCGAGGCCAGTAAGGTGCTAAATGGATGAAGATTCCGAAGCGGGAGGTCACCATGTCCGACACCTGGACGAGCATCTCCGCGCCCTACGTCCGCCCCCGAGCCGCCGGACAGCAAGACGCCTGGGCCGAGGAAGCCGCCCAGCACGGCGGCACCGGCCGGCAGGCGCTCCGCGAGGTCGCCGAGATCCCGGCGCCGGCCGACGTCGCCGAGGCGCTCGACGTCCCGGCCGGGCAACCCGTCGTCGTCCGTCGCCGGACCATCCTGTTCGACGAGCAGCCCGTCGAGCTCGCCGACTCCTACTACCCGGCCGCCATCGCCCGCGGCACTGGCCTCGCCGAGTCAGGGAAGATCCGCGGCGGCGCCGTCACCCTGCTGGCCGACCTCGGCTACCAGTCCCGCCGCGTCATCGAGGACGTCTGCGCGCGGCCGGCCACCGAGAGCGAGCGTGAGCTGCTGCGCCTGGACGAGGGCGAGTGGGTGCTCGTGCTGACGCGCGTCTCAGCCACGGCCGAGGGCGTGCCGTTCGAGGCCGCGACGATGACGATGATCGCGCGAGGCCGTCACATGCGCTACGAGATGTCGGTCTGACGAACCCCCGAAGAAGGAGAAGCCTTGGCGAGAACACCGGACGATAGGCATCCGTACCTGAAGGTCGCCGCCGAGCTGCGCGCACAGATCATGTCCGGCACTCTCGCACCAGGAGCTCAGCTCCCGTCCACACGGCAGCTGGCGGAAACCTACGGGGTTCCGCCGGCGACCATTCAGAACGCCGTCGGCATGCTCAAGACGGAGGGCTACCTCGAGGGGCACGCCGGCAAGGGCGTATACGTACGACCCCGGCGCGCCAGAAGCGTGGACGTCTCGGCGTACTTCGCGCCGTCCCCGGGCGGCTACAGCTACCAGCTGCTCGAGGTGGACGCCGCGGCGGCAGCGCCGGTCGACGTCGCCCAGGCGCTCGAGCTCGAGGACGGCCAGACGGCGATCCTGCGCCGCCGGCTCCTGCTGCTCGACGGCGAGCCGGTCGAGCTGTCGTGGTCGTACTATCCGGCGTCGATCGCGGCCGGGAGCGCGCTCGCCGCGCCGGGGAAGATCCGGGGCGGGGCGCCGCGCGTGCTGGCCGAACTCGGGTACCCCGAGCGCAGGATGGTTGACCGGCTGTCGGTCCGGCCGCCGACCACGCTGGAGGCCGAAGAGCTGGAGATCCCGCAGGGGGTGTCGGTGATCAGGCAGTTCCGGGTGATCTACTCCGATGACGAGCGGCCGGTGGAGGCTTCCGTCCTCGTCAAGCCGGGCCACCTGTACGAGCTGGTGTACGAGCAGGACGTCCCCGCCAGCGAGTGACGGCCGAGACGCGAAGACGGCCCGCGCCCCCTCCGGTGCGGGCCGTCTGGCGTGTGGGCTCAGTGCACGTGCGGGGTCGCGGTCCCCGGGCAGCAGTAGCGACGCGGATCCGGGATGCGGATCTGCAGCGCCACCCACTGCCAGCCGTTCACCGTCAGCGTGCGCTGGACCGGCAGTCCGCAGGCGCTGCACGTCGGCTCGGCGGTCACGATGGACTCACCGGCTCGACCTCGGCCTGCTGCAGGAGGGCGGTCAGCTCGGTGACGCTGCCGGCGGCGAGAGTGCGCGGCTCGGGGGTGAAGCCGCCCCGGGTGGCGTAGTAGTCGCCGAGCCGCCCCTCGGCGGAGCGCGAGCGCCAGAACGTCCAGCCGGGGTAGTCACGGGCGAGGGCGGAGAGGTCACCATCCGTCATAGCGGGAGGCTACGCCCCTACTCGTCAGTAGACTATGTGATGGCTTAGGTGACGTCAGGTAACGACTTAGGTATCACCACGTGAGTCGAGTGGGATCGTGACCTGACGATCCCTACACCTAGCGTCGAACCATGATCGACGCAGAGTCGGAGCTGCCGGTGTATCAGCAGATCGCCGCCGCCATCCGGGAGCGCATCGAGGACGGCACCTACCGCCGGCGCCTGCCGACCGTCACGCACCTCGAGCAGGAGTACGGCGTCGCCCGCAACACCGTGCTGCAGGCCATGAGCCACCTGCGCGACCTCGGGATCGTCTACACCGTGCGCAACCGCGGCAGCTTCGTCCGGCAGGTCACCGTCACGACCGTCGCCCCGGAGTCCGGCATGCGGATCATCGCCCGGATGCCGACCGACGTCGAGCGCGCCGAGCTCGAGCTCGCCGACGACGTGCCCGTCCTGGTCGTCGAGCACCCGGGCGGCCGGGTGGAGGTCCTGCCGGCGGACGCGACCGAGGTGCACATCCCCTGATACATGCGAAGGACCCGCCGCTCAGGGGAAGACGGCGGGCCCTTCGATATGACATGTCCGGACGAGCGTCACCATTCTGGCAGAGCGGCCGCCCCGCGGCGGGCCGATCGCCGATCTTCAGTCGGCGGTGCCGCTACAGGAGGCGATGGCATACCCGCCGACCCCACTGTTCTCGCTGATTACGGTGCCGTCCACGCTGATCGAGCAGGTGACGTCACCGGAGGAGTCGTTGTTCTGCGCCGAGACGGCGACGAACCCGCCCGCCGGCACCTCGTAAGCCAGCTCGATGGGCAGGGTCGCGGCGGTGTCCTGTTCGGTGCCGGTGGCCGACTGCACGGTGAGACTGGCGGTGGGGGCCGAGCCGGTGACGCGATAGACGACGGTGCGCACGCCGTCGTCGACGGGCGGCGCGGACGACGGTACGGCGGGGCCGGCCACCGGGGAGGAGCACGCCGCGGCGGCCAGCAGGGCGGTCAGGGCGAGGGCAGCTCGGCGCATGGTGACTCCTGGCGATGAGGTCGGGACCGTCAGTGGACGCCTCGGGTGCTCACCCGGTTGCCCTGACACGGCGTGGTGCACACCTGTCTATGCACCTGTCCGCAGTAGACCGCGCCCCGGTAGGTGCCGGTAGGGGCGGACGTTGATCACCATACGGTGTCGGGCGTGCGCGAGATTGATCATCATTCCGAGACGCCGGTCTACCGCCAGGTCGCCGACGCGCTGCGCGAGGAGATCGACGCCGGGCGCCTCGCACCGCGCCGGCCGCTCCCCTCGGAGACCCACCTGCAGCAGGAGTTCGGCGTGGCCCGCGACACCGTACGGCGGGCGATCGCACTCCTGGCCGATCTGGGCCTGGTGCGCACCGTGCCGGGGCGCGGGACCTACGTACGGGCCCGCGCGGTCACGAGCGTGGCCCTGGAGCCCGGGATGCGGGTCATCACGCGGCCGGCGACCGAGGCCGAGCGCACCACGATGGAGATCGGCGAGGGCGTGTGGGTGCTCGTGGTCGAGTGGCCCGATGGGCAGACGGAGGTTCTGCCGGGGGACGAGGCGGAGATCCGGGTCGCGGAATGACGAACGGCCCCCGCTCTGGAGAGGCGAGGGCCGGTTCGTCTCCGGCCGCGGAGGCGAGGGCGACTCCCCGTCCGCGGCCGGAGTGGAACGATCCTAGGTGATCCCCATTTTGCGGTCTACCCCTTCGTCGGTTCCGGTCGGGTCACCTGTCTAGGTGATCGCTATGGCGTGCGTCAGGCGTCGTGCGTCAGGCATGCGTCATGATCGGGCGACAACATGCGACACGGTGAGACACCATGAGGCATCTTTTTCCAGTTCAGAGCCTCTGTCGATCTCCCTGCCAGGGCGCCTAGAACACCGGGATGATGTCCTCGGGGTCGAGGATGTCGACGTCCACGCCCTCGATGTCGAGCTCGGGGATCGCCGGGAACTCGATGCCCCAGCGTTCCACGATCGTGCGGATGCGGGCCATGGCGACCCGCCAGTTCTCGGCCTGCTCCTCATAGGAGAGCACGCCGAGGCCGCCTTCGCGGGCGTGGTCCATCAGGACGCGGTGGTTGTTCATGAAGTACGGCGGAAGCTCCCAGAAGCCGCCCGGCGGCTCCCAGAGGATCATGGACAGGAAGACGAACCCGGCGCGGAGCTGGCGGGTGATGAGCGAGCGGGTATCGTCGGTGAGGCCGGGCCACTCGTTCTCCAGGATGGTCATGCAGATCTGCAGGTGACGCGACTCGTCGCGGCCGATGCGCTGGAACATCTCGCCGAAGACCGGGTGCCGCGTGCCGGTGGCCATGCCGCGGAAGAGGGTCGAGGCCGCCATCTCGCCCATCATGAAACTGGTGAACAGCACCGGGAGGGTGTACTTGCCGACCGCGGTGTTGTAGCCCGTCCAGTAGCGGCCGCCGTTGTGGTACAGCCAGCCGATGTTGTTGTGCGCCGCCTTCTCCAGGTCGGTGCGCGGGGTCCAGTCGAGCGGCCCGCCCGGCCAGAGCCTGGCGATGGCGCGCTGGCAGCACTCCTCGTGGTTCATCTCGTCCCGGGTGATCGAGAAGAAGCACTTCCTGACCGGGTCCTCCTCGTGCTTCTCGAACGCCTGGATGGTGGCCCGGGCGAAGACCGCCGGGCCGGAGGCGTCGAAGTTGGCCAGCACGGAGAACCAGTACATGATCCCCAGACGCTGCTCGACGGTGAAGTCGGCGGGGTCGAGGCCGTCCCAGGGCAGGTCGGCGGGGTTCCAGAGCATGCGCTTGGACTTCTCGTAGATCGCCGCGAGCTTGGCGGTCTCGACCCGCCACTCCATCGGATAGATGTTGGGCTGCGGGATCTCCGGAGCCGGCCAGAAACCGCCGTCGGGAATCGTCAGGTCCGCCATGTCCCACCCCTTTGTGACACCGTTAGCTCACACACTGCCTCCGGATGTCACATCTTTCAAGAGCGTGCCCGCTGCGTCATGGCCACACATGCCAGTACGGCCAGCGCCGCCCCGATCGTCACCGGCCCGACGCTCTCGCCGAGCAGGAGCCAGGCCCACAGCAGTGTCAGCGGCGGCTGGGCCAGCTGGGTCTGCCCCGCGCGGGCGATGCCGCCCACGGCCAGCCCGGCGTACCAGGGGATGAAACCCAGGAACATGGAGATCAGGCTCACGTAGGCGAACCCGGCCATCGATGCCACACCGGGCCGCAGGTCGGTGCTCAGTGCCAGCACCGCGGTCACCGGGACGGTCAGCGGCAGGGCGACCACCAGCGCGTAGGAGATCACCCGCCAGCCCGGCGTCTCACGGGCCAGGCGCCCGCCCTCGGTGTAACCGGCCGCGGCCGACAGCAGCGCCCCGACCATGAGCAGATCGGCCCCGGTGACGTGCCCGCCGCCCCGGGTGAGGGTGAAGACCGTGACGGAGGCGGCCCCGAGCGCGCAGGCCACCCAGAACAGCGGCCTCGGTCGCTCCCCGGTCCGCAGCACCGCGCAGGCCGCGGTCGCGGCGGGCAGCAGCCCGACGACCACGGCGGCGTGCGAGGTGCTCGTCCCGGAGTCGAGCGCGAGCCCGCTGAAGACGGGGAACCCGAAGACCACCCCGGCCACGATGACGAGATAGGACCTCAGATGGGCCCGGGGCGGCAGGATCGGCGCCCCGGCCGCCACGAGGACCACCAGCGCCGCCACCGCGGCCACCACCGCCCGCCCGATCGCCACCAGGTAGGGGTCGAACCCCTCCATCGCGAAGGCCGTCGCCGGAAGCGACCCCGAGAACGCCAGCACCCCGAGACTCGCCAGCCCCGTCCCCCGCCACGCCGCACCCCCCGGTGCTTGGGAGGGGGCGGAAGCCGCTACTGCGGTCGGCATAGTAGCGCTACTGTTGTATCTCATGGATGACGATAGCAGTATCATCCGGTTGGCGGCCATCCTCCGGAAGGAGGCCGAGCGGCTCAGGCCCGGGGACAGGCTGACGTCGAGCCGGGAGCTGATGCGCTTGCACGGCGTCAGCCCGGTCACCGTGTCGCGGGCCATCGGGCGGCTGGCCGCCGAGGGGCGGGTGGTCACCCGGCCGGGGAGCGGCACCTACGTCGCCCACCGGCCCGCCGGGAGCGGCACCGTCAACGGCTCCGCCGACCTCTCCTGGCAGACGGTCGCGCTCGGCGACCGGGTGGTGGACGACACCGGGATCACCGGCCTGCTCACTCCCCCGCCCGACGGGGTCGTCCCGCTCACGGGCGGCTATCTCAACCCGGACCTGCGCCCGTCGAAGGCGCTCACCACGGCCGCCGCCAGGGCGATGCGCCGTCCCGACGCCTGGGCGCTCCCGCCGCTCACCGGCCTGCCCGAGCTGCGCAGGTGGTTCGCCGGGGAGGCGGGGGGCGAGGTCACCTCCTCCGACGTCCTGGTGGTCAGCGGCGGCCAGTCGGCCCTCACCCACGCCTTCCGCGCCCTGGCCGCCCCGGGCACGCCCGTGCTCGTCGAGACCCCCACCTACCCGGGCGCCCTGGCCGCCGCGCGGGCCGCCGGCCTGCGGGCGACCGCCGTACCGATGGATTCCGACGGAGTACGGCCCGACCACCTCGCCGAGGCCTTCGCCGTCACCGGGGCCCGGGTCTTCTTCTGCCAGCCGACCCTGCACAACCCCACCGGGGCGACGCTCACGCTGGAGCGCCGCGAGCAGGTGCTGGCGGTGGCGAGGGCGGCGGGGGCGTTCGTGATCGAGGACGACTACGCGCGTTACTTCACGACCGCGCCCGTCCCGCCGCCGCTCGTCGCGCTCGACGCCCACGGCACCGTCGTCCACGTCAACTCGCTAACCAAGATCCTGGCCCCGAGCATGCGGGTGGCGGGCGTGGTCGCCCGGGGACCGGCGGCGCACCGGCTGCGGGCGAGCCAGATCGTGGAGTCCTTCTTCGTCGCCCGGCCGCTGCAGGAGACGGCCCTGGAGTTCGTCAGCTCACCCGCCTGGCCCCGGCACCTGTCGGCCGTCACCGCGGAGCTGGCGAGCCGCAGGGACGCGCTCCTGGCGGCGCTGGCCGCCCACCTGCCCGCCGCCGAGCCCCACCTCGTCCCCCGCGGCGGCCTGCACCTGTGGGTGCGGCTCCCGCCCGGCCTCGACGAGGACGCCGTGGTGGAGACGGCCGCGAGGACGGGCGTGCTGGTGAGCCCGGGACGCATCTACTATCCGGCCGAGCCTCCGGGCCCCCGCATCCGGCTGACCCACTCGGCGGCCGTCCACCTGCCGGAGCTGGCCGAGGGGGTCAGGCGGCTGGCCCTGGCCGTCGGGCGCGTGACGGCCGCTCAGACTCCGTGACGGCCCGGGCCCGCGGGTGCCGTTCGCTCCTGCGGGCCTCCCGGAACGCCAGATAGGCCAGATACCACATGGCGATCTCCTTCCAGACACCACCTAAGAAGTTATGACGGTGTCTCAACGAGAGCAACCCCCTATTGCCGTACAGTGGTGGCGAAGAGGTGATCCGCCCCATGCCCAGCCCCGCCGACCTGGTGTGCGACTTCGTCAACACCTATGACGTCGAAAGCGACGCCGACGCCCTGCCCTCCCCCGCCGCGCTCGCCGCGTGGCTCGCCAAGCGCGGCCTGGCGGCCCCCGGCGACGCCGCGGGCGAGGAGGACCTGGAGGTCGCCGTCCACCTGCGCGAGACGCTGCGCGCGGCGCTGCGGCACCACCACGCCCCCGGCGAGTCCTCCGACGGCGCCTCCGACGACGGGGACGAGCGCGACCCCGCCCTCTCCCACGCCCTGGACCGGCTGCCCGTCGTGATCGTCCTGACCTCCGGCGATCCCGTGCTGGAACCGGTGGCGGACGGGGTGCTCGGCGCTCTGGCCAGGATCGCCGCCGCCGTGATGGCGGTCCACGCCCAGGGGATGTGGCCCCGGCTGAAGGTGTGCACCGAGAGCACCTGCCAGTGGGCGTTCGTCGACTCCTCCAAGAACCGCTCCCGGTCCTGGTGTTCGATGAAAGTGTGCGGCAACCGCACGAAGACACGGGCGTACCGGGCGCGCCGCCAGTCGGAGACCGGTTCGCGTCATCCGTGAGGCGGATTCCCCGATACGGTGTAACTGCCTGTCTCACGGGTCGACCCGCCTGACGCCCGCTCGTGCGGCACGAGACCCCCGAGGCAGCGCGTCATGGCGGCGTACGGCAGATAAGGAGCGGGCCGAGATGGCAGACGTAGGCGTGCGGGTGGCTCGGCACGATGATGTCGACGCGGTGACGGGCACCCAGATCCGCGCCTGGCGGTACGGCTACCGCGAGTTCCTGCCCGAGGGACCGCTGGAGCAGATGACCGGTCCGGCCGCCGAACAGATGTGGCGCCGGCAGTGGGACGAGGCGATCGTCAGCCCGCCGACCTCCCGGCACCGCGTGCTGGTCGCCGTGGAGCAGGTCGTCCTCGACACCGACGCGTTCCCCGCCCTCGGGCCCGGCGGGATCGAGGCGCTGGCGGCGATGCAGGGCGCCGAGCGCGTGGTCGGCCTGGCCTCCCACGCCCCGGCCGAGGATCCCGACCTCGACCCCACCACCACCTCCGAGCTGCTCACCTTCCTGGTGGACCCCGACTACGTCCGGCGCGGCCACGGCAGTCGCCTGCTCAACGCCACGGTCGACTACCTGCGCGAGGACGGCTACCGCACGATCGTGACCTGGGTGTTCGCCGACAACCACCCCGTGCTCGGGTTCCTGGAGTCGGCGGGCTGGGGCGAGGACGGCGCCGAGCGGGTCCTGAACATGGGCCGGCCGGTGCGGATGATCCGCCTGGCCACCGACATCAGCTAGCGTCCCCTCCCGGCTCCCGAGAGGCCGGGAGGGCCGCCCGGACATCTCCGAGAGGAAGATCCGCAGCACCATGGCCTCTGTCAGCCAGTGGATCGCCGGCGCCCGGCCGCGCACCCTTCCCGCCGCCGTCGTGCCCGTCGCGGTCGGCACCGGCGTCGCCGCCGGATACGACGGGGCGGTGTGGTGGCGGGCCCTGCTCGCCCTGTTCGTGGCGCTCGCCCTGCAGGTGGGCGTGAACTACGCCAACGACTACAGCGACGGCGTGCGCGGCACCGACGACGACAGGGTCGGCCCCATGCGGCTGGTCGGCTCGGGCGCCGCCTCCCCGCGCGCGGTCCTGACGGCCGCCGTGGCCTGCTTCCTGGCCGCCGCCGTGGCCGGTCTGGTCCTGGTCGTGGTGACCAGGGCCTGGTGGATGCTGCTGGTCGGCGCGGCGTCGATCGCCGCCGCCTGGTTCTACACCGGCGGCTCGCGCCCGTACGGTTACCGCGCGCTCGGCGAGGTCTCGGTCTTCGTCTTCTTCGGCCTGGTGGCCGTGGCCGGCACCACGTTCGTCCAGCTGGAGTGGCTGCCCTGGATCGCGGTGGCCGCGGCGGTCCCCGTCGGGCTCCTGGCCTGCGCGATGCTGGTGATCAACAATCTGCGCGACATCGTGACCGACGGCCCGGCGGGCAAGCGCACCATGGCCGTCGTGCTCGGCGACGCCCGCACCCGCACGCTCTACGCCCTGTGCCTGATCCTGCCGCTGGTCATCTCGCTGGTGCTCGCCGTCTGGCAGCCCTTCGCGGCGCTGGGCGTGCTCGCCGCACCGCTGGCGATCGGCCCGGTCAGGGCGGTCAGGCAGGGGGCCGTCGGCCCGGCGCTGATCGCGACGCTCCAGCAGACCGGCCGCCTCCAGCTCGTCTTCGGCCTGCTGTTCACCGTCGGCCTGGCGATCTGAGCGATCTGAGCCGCCCGCGTCCCGGCCGTGCCCTTCCCTGAGGGCCGCGGTCAGAGGACCCGGCGCATCGCCACGCGGGGGGCGAGCTCGATGCCCAGCTCCCTCTCATGGGCCACCAGCGCGTCCAGCTCCGGCCCCCATTCCGCCGGGTCCAGCACGGCGAAGCCGTGCCGTCCGTACCACGGCGCGTTCCAGGGGACGTCACGGAAGGTGGTGAGCGTGACGGCCGGCACCCCCAGGGAGGCCGCGTGCGCGCACAGCGCCCCCACCAGGCGCCCGCCGACGCCCCGCCGCCCGTGGTCGGGATGGACCGCGAGCTGGTCGAGGTGGACGTTCCCGTCGACCCAGCCGAACATCGCGAACCCGATCGGGGGCTCGCCCGCGACGAGCACCCGCGAGGGGTCGTCGGTCTCCTCGATCATCGTCGTGCCCGCCGGGAAGACGATCCCCACCTGGGCGAACACCCCGTCGGCGGCGCGCTCGACGGCCGCCAGCCCCGGCAGCTCCCCCGCCTTCGCCCAGCGGACCTCAGTCGAAGTCGAAGATGGAGTGCTTGTCATAGAAGTGGAGGATATAGCGGCAGCGCGTGCAGATCATCAGAGTTACCCGGTGGGAGGTGATCCCCCACCGGCTGTCGAGCCGCCCCTCCTCCTGCTGGAACTTCGTGTTGTCACAGAGCGGGCAGGCGAGCTCAGGTCGCGTCATATCCGTATGACGAGCGGCCGGGCGCCGGGAGTTCCGGCTCCGACGGGACCGGCGCGCACGGCCCTCAGAGGTCGAGCAGGTTCTCCAGCCCGACGGTCAGGCCCGGGATCTCGCGGACCCGGCGCACGCCCAGCAGGACGCCCGGGGTGAACGACGAGCGGTTCATGGTGTCGTGCCGGATGGTGAGGATCTCCCCGTCGCCGCCCAGGATCACCTCCTGGTGCGCGATCAGCCCGGCCAGCCGTACCGCGTGGACGTGCACGCCGTCCACGTCCGCCCCGCGCGCGCCGTCCAGCTCCTGGCTGGTCGCGTCGGGCATCGGGCCCATCCCGGCCTTGCGCCGGGCCTCGGCGACCAGCTCGGCGGTACGGCGGGCGGTGCCGGAGGGCGCGTCGGCCTTGTTCGGGTGGTGCAGCTCGACGATCTCGACGGAGTCGAAGTAGCGGGCGGCCTGCTGGGCGAAGTGCATCATCAGCACCGCGGCGATGCCGAAGTTGGGCGCGATCAGCGCGTTGACCCCGGGGTTGGCGTCCAGCCAGCCGCGCACCGTGGCCAGCCGGCCGGCGTCGAAGCCGGTGGTGCCGACCACCGGGTGGACGCCGTGCTCGATGCACCAGCGCATGTTGTCCATGACCACGTCGGGGTGGGTGAAGTCGACCACCACCTCGGCGCCCTTCAGCCCCTCGACCGGGTCGTCCTTGTCGACCGTCGCGACCAGCTCCAGGTCGTCGGCCGCCTCGACGGCCTTGCACACTTCGATACCGACGCGCCCGCGGGCGCCGAGAACTCCTACCCTGATCACGGCCCCAAGGCTATACCGTCCGCCCTCACGGCATCCCCCGGCGGGTGCACGATCCAGGCCGGCGGAGCCGGGGCCCCGGGACGCGTACGGCCCCGGCGCGGGTGCGCCGGGGCCGTGCCGCAGGAGGACAGCGGGAAGATCCGTCAGGTGGACAGCGCCCCGCTGAAGTCCTTGTCCTCGTAGGGGCCGATGACCGCCAGGGTCATCGGGCGGGTGAAGACGTCGCGGGCGATCCCCACGACCTCCTCCGGGGTGACCGCGTCGATCCGCGCCAGGACCTCCTCGACCGAGAGCAGCTCGTCGTAGACGAGCTCACCCTTGCCGATCCGGGACATCCGGGAGCCGGTGTCCTCCAGGCCGAGCACGAGGCCTCCGCGCATCTGGCCCTTGCCGCGGTCGATCTCCTCCTCGGTGATGCCGCCGTCGAGCACCCGGTGGAGCTCCTCCCGGCAGATCTCCAGCACATCGTCGATCTTGGAGGGCAGGCAGCCGGCGTAGATGCCGAACTGGCCGGTGTCGGCGTACTGGGAGGTGTAGCTGTACGTTGAGTAGGCCAGGCCGCGCTTCTCCCGGATCTCCTGGAACAGGCGCGAGGACATGCCGCCGCCGAGCGCCGCGTTGAGCACGCCCAGGGCGAAGCGGCGATCGTCGGTGCGGGTCAGTCCGGTCGTGCCGAGCACGAGGTTGGCCTGCTCGGTGGGCCGGTGCAGCACCCGGATGCCCGAGCGCGGCTCGACGCCCTCGCCGGACACCCTGGGCGGGATCGGCGCGGCGTCGCCGCCCAGGGCGCCGGCCCGCTCGTAGGCGGCGGCGACCAGGGAGACGACCTGCTCGTGGGTGACGTTGCCCGCCACCGACACCACGGTGTGCGTGGGCAGGTAGTAGCGCCGGTAGTACTCCACGATCCGGTCGCGGTCGATCGCGTTGATCGACTCGACCGTGCCGAGGATCGGCCTGCCGATGGGCGTGTCGCCGTACAGCTCCGCGGAGAACTGCTCGTGCACCATGTCCGACGGGTCGTCGTCGTGCATGGCGATCTCCTCGAGGATCACGCCGCGCTCGGCCTCGACGTCCTCGGCGGTGATGAGCGAGGAGGTCACCACGTCGGCGAGCACGTCGATCGCCACCTGCAGGTCCTCGTCGAGGACCCGCGCGTAGTAGCAGGTGTACTCCTTGGCGGTGAAGGCGTTGATCTCACCGCCGATGCCCTCGATCGCCGCGGAGATCTCCAGCGCGTCCCGTGTGGGGGTCCCCTTGAACAGCAGGTGCTCAAGGAAGTGGGAGGCCCCCATGTGCTCGGGGGCCTCGTCCCTGGAGCCGATGCCGACCCACATGCCGACCGCGACGGATCGCACGGTCGGCATGGACTCGGTCACCACCCGGAGCCCACCGGGGAGGACGGTGCGCTGCACGACCCCGGCGCCGTCCCGGCCGGGGTTCAGAGTGGTGGTGATCACGAGTTGCGGTCTTCTCCCCCGCGGTTGCCGCCGCTGCGGGTCCGCACGCGGGTGCGGCGGGGCTTGTCGTCGGCGGACTTGTCGGCGGCGGGCCGGTCCGCGGCCGGGGCGGCGGGAGCGGCGTCCGAGTCGCCCGACTCGGGCGTGCCGGCCTCGCCCTTGGCCTCGGCCTCCTTCTCGACGACCTCGACCGGGACCAGGGAGAGCTTGCCGCGAGAGTCGATCTCGGCGATCTCCACCTGGATCTTCTCGCCGACGTTCATGACGTCCTCGACGTTCTCGATGCGCTTGCCGCCGTGCAGCTTGCGGATCTGGGAGACGTGCAGCAGGCCGTCCTTGCCCGGCATGAGGGAGATGAACGCGCCGAAGGCGGCGATCTTGACGACCGTGCCCAGGTAGCGCTCGCCGACCTCCGGCATGTGCGGGTTGGCGATGGCGTTGATCGCCGAACGGGCCGCCTCGGCGGACGGGCCGTCGGTGGCGCCGATGTAGATGGTGCCGTCGTCCTCGATCGTGATCTCGGCGCCGGTGTCGTCCTGGATCTGGTTGATCATCTTGCCCTTCGGGCCGATGACCTCGCCGATCTTGTCGACCGGGACCTTGATCGTGATGATGCGCGGAGCCGTGGCGTTCATCTCCGCCGGGGAGTCGATGGCCTCCTGCATCACGTCGATGATGGCCAGGCGGGCGCCCTTGGCCTGCTTCAGCGCGGCGGCCAGGACCGAGGCGGGGATGCCGTCGAGCTTGGTGTCGAGCTGGAGCGCGGTGATGATCTCCTTGGTGCCGGCGACCTTGAAGTCCATGTCGCCCATGGCGTCCTCGGCACCGAGGATGTCGGTCAGCGTGACGTACTGGTCGCCCTCGTTGATCAGGCCCATCGCGATGCCCGCGACGATGCCCTTGAGCGGGACGCCCGCGTCGAGCAGCGCCATGGTCGAGGCGCAGACCGAGCCCATCGAGGTGGAGCCGTTGGAGCCCAGCGCCTCCGACACCTGGCGGATCGCGTAGGGGAACTCCTCGCGGGCCGGCAGGACCGGGATGAGCGCCCGCTCGGCGAGGGCGCCGTGGCCGATCTCGCGGCGCTTGGGCGAGCCCACGCGGCCGGTCTCACCGGTGGAGTACGGCGGGAAGTTGTAGTTGTGCATGTAGCGCTTGGTGCGCTCGGGGTTGAGCGTGTCGATCATCTGCTCCATGCGGAGCATGTTCAGCGTGGTGATGCCCAGGATCTGGGTCTCGCCGCGCTCGAACAGGGCCGAGCCGTGGACCCGGGGCACGACGTGGACCTCGGCGTTGAGCTGGCGGATGTCCTTGACGCCGCGGCCGTCGATGCGCACGCCCTCGTTGATCACGCGCTCGCGCATGAGCTTCTTGGTGAGCGTCCGGAAGGCGGCGCCGATCTCCTTCTCGCGGCCCTCGAAGTCGGGGGCGACCTTCTCGGCGGCCAGGGCCTTGACCCGGTCGAGCTCGGTCTCGCGCTCCTGCTTGCCGGCGATGGTCAGCGCCGCGGCGAGCTCGCTCTTCACCGCGCCGGTCACGGCCTCCAGGACGTCGTCCTGGTAGTCGAGGAACAGGGGGTACTCGGCGGTCTCCTTGGCGGCGACCTTGGCCACCTTGGCCTGCGCCTCGCAAAGCACCTTGATGAACGGCTTGGAGGCCTCCAGGCCCTGCGCCACGGTCTCCTCGGTCGGCGCGACGGCGCCGTCGGCGATGAGCTTGAGCGTGTCGCGGGTGGACTCGGCCTCGACCATCATGATCGCGACGTCGCCGTCCTCCAGGACGCGGCCGGCCACGACCATGTCGAAGGTGGCGTTCTCCAGCTCCGAGTGGGTCGGGAAGGCGATCCACTGGCCCTCGATCAGCGCGACGCGCACGCCGCCGATCGGACCGGAGAAGGGCAGCCCGGCCAGCTGGGTCGACAGGGACGCGGCGTTGATCGCGACCACGTCGTAGAGGTGGTCGGGGTGCAGGGCCATGACCGTGGCGACGACCTGGATCTCGTTGCGCAGGCCCTTGACGAACGACGGGCGCAGCGGCCGGTCGATCAGGCGGCAGGTGAGGATGGCGTCCTCGGAGGGACGGCCCTCACGCCGGAAGAACGAGCCGGGGATGCGGCCCGCGGCGTACATCCGCTCCTCGACGTCCACCGTGAGGGGGAAGAAGTCGAGGTTCTCCTTGGGAGCTTTGGACGCGGTGGTCGCGGACAGGACCATCGTCTCGTCGTCCAGGTAGACGACGGCGGAACCCGCCGCCTGACGCGCGAGCCGCCCGGTCTCGAACCGGATGGTACGCGTGCCGAAAGAGCCGTTGTCGATGACGGCTTCACTGCTGTGGACACCCTCCACGGGGGACCTCCTTGTGGTCGGTCACCCGCGTCCGCCCGGGCACGCGTGTCGTGCCAGGGTCGTCTTTGTTGCCGCTTCCCCGTAGGTGCAGCGCCGGTCTTCGATCGAAGCGCCCGGTTCCAGTGGTACGGCATGTGCCGTGATGACCGGGGGCCACTACCGAGGACCGGCCCTCCGACGCCGTGGGGCGCGTTTGCTTGCGGACGCGGGGGCACTTTCTCGGCTATTCAGTTTGCTCGCAGGGACACGTTCCCACGGCGCGACGCGCCGGAACATCCCCCACGAAAGTGGGGGAGCGGCGTGGACGCCACTCCCCCCTCATGCTATCGGCGCAGGCCGAGCCGCTCGATAAGCGAACGGTAACGCTGGATGTCCTTGCTCTGCAGGTACTTGAGCAGACGACGGCGACGGCCGACCAGCAGCAGCAGACCGCGCTGGCTGTGGAAGTCGTGCTTGTTGCGCTTCATGTGCTCGGTGAGCTCGCTGATGCGCTTGCTGAGCAGCGCGATCTGCACCTCGGGCGAGCCGGTGTCGGCCTCGCTCTTGGCGTACTCACTGATGATCTGCTTCTTGGTGGTGGTGTCGAGCGACACGTCTCTCCTTGAACATCTACGGGCACACGTGATTTCGGAAAGCCCGAGCGACCGTGCGTGCCTACAGTCGCCGTGGCGGATCAGCTGCCGGGGGCTACGACACCACCGGTTACAGAGCTGACACGCCAGACTACCATCGGCCCGACTCCCCCGCACACGCCGGAGCCCGCGCACCCCCCGGGCCCGCCGATCGCACGGTCAGGCGGTCAGGCGGCGGGCCTCGGCGACGTCGGCGTTCATCTGCTCGATCAGCGCCTCGATCGAGTCGAACTTGGTGTTGCCGCGCAGCCGGTGGCCGAAGTCGACGGCCACGTGCGCGCCGTACAGATCGAGGTCGTCGCGGTCGAGGGCGTAGGCCTCGACGGTGCGGTCCACGCCCTCGAAGGTCGGGTTGGTCCCCACGGAGATCGCGGCGGGCCAGCGCGCGCCGTCGTAGACGGCCGGCAGGTTGCCGGTCGGGATGCACTGGAGCCAGCCGGCGTAGACGCCGTCGGCGGGGATCGCGGTGAACTCCGGCGACTCGACGTTGGCGGTCGGGAAGCCGAGCTGACGGCCGCGCTGGTAGCCGCGGACCACCACGCCCTCCACCCGGTGCGGGCGGCCGAGGGCGGCGGTGACGCCCTCGATGTCGCCGGCGGCCAGGCGCTCGCGGATCAGCGTCGAGGAGATGGTCTCCCCGTTGCTCACCAGCGGCACGCCCTCGGCCTCGAAGTCGTACTTCTCGCCGAGGTTGCGCAGCGTCTCGACGTCGCCGGCGGCCTTGTGGCCGAAGCGGAAGTTCTCCCCCACCACGACCCCCGCCGCGTGCAGCCGGTCCACCAGCACGGTCTGCACGAACTCGTCGGGGGTCATCCGGGAGAACTCCAGCGTGAACGGCAGCACGCACACGGCGTCGACGCCCAGGGCGGCCAACAGCTCGGTGCGGTGCCTGGCGGTCGTCAGCCGGGGCGGATGCGTGCCCGGCCGGACCACCTCCTCCGGATGGGGGTCGAACGTCACCACCACCGACGGCACCCCGAGCCGGCCGGCCATCGCGACGGCCCTGGCCACCATCTGCTGATGTCCGGTGTGCACGCCGTCGAAGACGCCGATCGTGATGACGGACCTGCCCCAGTCCTCGGGCACGTCGTCCAATCCGTGCCAGCCTCGCACCGCAGCCTCTTCCCTTGTGACGGATCGACCCCTAAAGCCTGCCATGCTCCACCGGCCTTTCCCCAATCGGGGAGTCCCTTGACCGTCGGCGCCCCCTCCGGCCTGGCCGGGAACCGGTCGCCCGCCTCCCGCCGGGCCGCGGCCCGGGCGCCCTCAGCCCACGAACACGGCCAGGGATTTGGCAATCTTGCCCTGCTCCTCGACCAGGGCGATGAGCGTGCCGTCCGGGCCGAAGACCCCGATCGGGCCCTCGCCCAGCCCCGCGGCGGGCAGCCGCCCGCCGTGCGCCACCGTGGCGGCCTCCTGCTCGGTCACGTCGCGGCGCGGGAAGGCCGCGGCGACCGCCTCGGCCATGGGCAGGATGACGCACTCCCGGCCGAGATCCTCGATCGTGCGCGCCATCGACAGGTCGTAGGGGCCGACGCGGGTGCGGCGCAGGGCGGTCAGGTGGCCGCCGGTGCCCAGGGCCGCGCCGAGGTCGCGGGCCAGCGCCCGGATGTAGGTCCCGCTGGAGCAGGTCACCGAGACGTCCACGTCGACCAGGTCGCCCTCGCGGCGCACGGCGACGACCTCGAAACCGGAGACCGTGACCGGACGCGCCTGGAGCTCGACCTCCTCCCCGGCCCTGGCCCGCTTGTAGGCCCGCTCGCCATTGACCTTGATGGCGCTCACCTGCGGCGGGATCTGCATGATCCGGCCGGTCAGCGCCTCGACGCCCTTGCGGACGCCCTCCTCGGTGACCGCCGCCGCGGACGCCGTCGCGACGATCTCGCCCTCGGCGTCGTCGGTGTTGGTGGACTGCCCGAGCCGGATCGTGCCGTCGTAGCCCTTCTCGGTGAGGGCCAGGTGGCCCAGCAGCCGGGTCGCCTTCTCCACGCCGACCACCAGCACTCCGGTGGCCATCGGGTCCAGCGTCCCGGCGTGGCCGACCCGGCGGGTGCCGGCGATGCCGCGCAGCTTGCCCACGACGTCGTGCGAGGTCCACTCGGCGGGCTTGTCGACGATGATCAGCCCGCTCGGCGGCGGGGTTCGCTTGGCGCGAGCCGTACTCATGGGGGAATCCTTCTGCAGAAGCGCGCGCAGCCGCGCCATCGTCTCTTCGACGGGCAGGTGGGAGGTGAAACCGGCGGCCCTGGCGTGCCCGCCGCCGCCCAGCGCGGCGCACAGGCGCGCGACGTCCACCCCGCCCTTGGAGCGGGTGGAGACCTGCCAGGCCCCGTCGTCGTCCTCCTTGAGGATCACGGCGACCTCCGCCTCGTCGACGCGCCGGACCACGTCGATGATCCCCTCCACCGCGTCGTACGGCAGGCCGTGGGCGGCCCGGTCGTCGCGGGTGACGAACGTCCAGACCAGGCCCGCGCCCACCTCGGCCTCCAGCGTCACCCGCGCGAGGACGGCGCTGAGCGCCTTCAGGTAGCCGAACGGCGAGCGGTCCCACAGCCGCCGGGAGATCTCCTCGGGATCCAGGCCCGCACCCACCAGCCGGGCGGCCATGAGGTGCGCCGCAGGGGTGGTGGAGGAGTGCCTGAACGAGCCGGTGTCGGTCACCAGGCCGGTGTACAGGCAGGTGGCGACGGCCTCGTCGACCGGCAGGCCGAGCCTGCGCAGCAGTTCCTCGACCAGTGTGGTGGTGGAGGGCGCCGCGGGGTCGACGAGGTTGACCGTGCCGAAGCCGGGGTTGGACGGATGGTGGTCCACCACGATCAGCTCGCGGGCCTTGCCGGCGTTCTCGGCGAGCACGCCGAGCCGGTCGGCCATGGCCACGTCGAAGGTGATCATCAGGTCGGGCGCGGCCGGGTAGTCGGCGGGCTCGACCAGGAGGTCCTGGCCGGGCAGGAAGCCCAGCAGCCGGGGCACCTCGAAACGGCGGTCGCCGAAGGAGGCCGTCACGCGCCTGCCCGCCGCCCGCAACGCCATGCCGGCCGCGAGCATCGAGCCGAGCGCGTCGCCGTCCGGTGAGACGTGACAGGCGAGGGCGATCTCGTCGGCGGACGAGATCAGTTCGACGGCCCGGTCCCAGTCACGCCCGGGCACCGGACCGTCGTCGCGCAGGTGGGGCGTCACGTTGCCGAGTGTCCCGCGCGGTCTGACGAGTCGTCCGCGTTTTCGGCGGATTCGCCGTCCTCGTCGGGCCGCTTGTAGGGGTCGGCCTCCCCGGCGTACTGGGCGCTCTGCGCCTTCCTGGCGATCTCGGCGTCCTTGGCCCTGGCCTCGGCGAGCAGGTCGTCGAGGTGGCGGGCGTTGTCCGGGAGCGGGTCGTGGGTGAACGTCAGGCTCGGCGTGTGGCGCAGGCCGGTCTGACGGCCGACCTCGGAGCGGATGAGCCCCTTGGCGCTCTCCAGGGCCGCGGCGGAGTCGGCCCGCTCGGCCTCGGAGCCGAACACGGTGTAGAACACCGTCGCGTCGCTGAGGTCGGCGGTGATCCGGGCGTCGGTTATGGTGACGAAGCCCAGCCGCGGATCCTTGATGCGGCGCTCCAGCAGCTCGGCCACGATCTGCTGGATACGGTCAGCGATCTTGCGTGCGCGTGCGGCGTCCACCATCTTCGCTTCCCCCCTTCTCGCGGGCGGCCGGTCACGGAGCCGCTGCCCCGTCTCCGGCCGTCCGTAACTAGTCCTCGTCCTCGTTGTAGAGCCGCTGCCTGGCCGACAGCAGCTCGATCTCCGGGCGACCGGCGACCAGGCGCTCGCAGTCGTCCAGCACACCGGTGCAGTTGGCCGCGGTGGCGGAGACGACCGCGATGCCGATCTCGGTACGGCGGTGCAGGTCCAGATGGCCGGTCTCGGCGACCGCCACCCCCGGGAACCGGCGCTGCACCTCGGCGATGATGGGACGCACCGCGGAGCGCTTCTGCTTCAGCGAACGGACGTCGCCGAGCAGGATGTCCAGTGTCAAGGCACCTACGTACATGGCTGGTTCACCACACGTGCCTTCCCGCGCCCGCGCCGGTGCGGCGGACCGCACCGGCGCGGGCGGGGACGGGCGTCACACGCGCGGCTTCTCCCGCATCTCGAAGGTCTCGATGACGTCGTCGACCTTGATGTCGTTGTAGCCGACACCGATACCGCACTCGTAGCCCTCGCGGACCTCGGTCGCGTCGTCCTTGAAGCGACGCAGCGACGACACGGTGAGGTTGTCGGAGATGACGACACCGCCGCGGATGATGCGAGCCTTGCTGTTGCGGACGATGACACCCGAGCGGACCAGCGCACCGGCGATGTTGCCGATCTTCGGCACCTTGAAGACCTCGCGGACTTCGGCGGTGCCCATCTGGACCTCTTCGAACTCGGGCTTGAGCATGCCCTTCAGGGCCGCCTCGATCTCCTCGATCGCCTGGTAGATGACCGAGTAGTAGCGGATGTCGACGCCCTCGCGCTCGGCCAGGTCGCGCGCCCGGACCTCGGGACGCACGTTGAAACCGATGATGACGGCGTTGTCGTCGGCCATGGCCAGGTTGACGTCGTACTCGGTGATGGCGCCGACCGCGCGGTGGAGCACCCGCAGGCGCACCTCCTCACCGACGTCGATCTTGAGCAGCGCGTCCTCCAGAGCCTCGACGGAACCGGAGACGTCACCCTTGATGATGAGCTTGAGCTCGTCGGCCTGACCCTTCTCCATCTCGCTGAAGATCTCTTCGAGGGTGCGACGCCGGCCGGACTTGGCCATGTCGGCGATGCGCTTGCGGGCCGCCCGCTGCTGGGCGATCTGGCGCGCCATCCGGTCGTCGGTGACGACGATGAAGTTGTCACCGGCGCCGGGCACCGCGGTCAGACCGAGCACCAGGACCGGACGCGACGGGTCGGCCTCCTCGATGGAGTCGCCGTTCTCGTCCAGCATCGCCCGGACGCGGCCGAAGGCCTCGCCACAGACGATCGAGTCGCCGACGCGGAGCGTGCCGCGCTGGACCAGCACGGTCGCCACCGGGCCGCGGCCCTTGTCGAGGTGGGCCTCGATGGCGACGCCCTGGGCGTCCATCGTCGGGTTCGCCCGCAGGTCGAGCTCGGCGTCCGCGGTGAGCAGGACCGCCTCGAGCAGGCCCTCGATGCCGATGTCGTTCTTGGCGGAGATGTCGACGAACAGCGTGCTGCCGCCGTACTCCTCGGCGACGAGGCCGTACTCGGTGAGCTGGGCCCGGACCTTGTTCGGGTCCGCACCCTCCTTGTCGATCTTGTTGACCGCGACCACGATCGGCACGTCGGCCGCCTGGGCGTGGTTCAGCGCCTCGATGGTCTGCGGCTTCACACCGTCGTCGGCCGCGACCACCAGGATGGCGATGTCGGTGACCTTGGCACCGCGGGCACGCATGGCGGTGAACGCCTCGTGACCCGGGGTGTCGATGAAGGTGATCCGCCGCTGCTCGCCCTCGTGCTCGGTGGTGATCTGGTAGGCACCGATGTGCTGGGTGATGCCACCGGCCTCGCGGGCCACCACGTTGGTCTTGCGGATGGCGTCCAGCAGCCTGGTCTTACCGTGGTCGACGTGACCCATGACGGTCACCACCGGCGGACGCGCGACCAGGTCGGCCTCGTCGCCCTCGTCCTCACCGAACTCGATGTCGAAGGACTCGAGCAGCTCGCGGTCCTCCTCCTCCGGGCTGACGACCAGGAGGTTGTAGTCGAGCTCGGCGGCCAGCAGCTGCAGCGTCTCCTCGTTGACCGACTGCGTGGCGGTCACCATCTCGCCGAGGTGCAGCATGATCTGCACCAGCGACGCGGGGTTCGCACCGATCTTGTCGGCGAAGTCCGCCAGGGAGGCGCCGCGCGACAGGCGGATCGTCTGACCGCCGCCGCGGGGAGCCTGCACGCCGCCGATCGCCGGGGCCTGCATGTTGTCGAACTCCTGGCGCCTCTGGCGCTTGGACTTGCGACCGCGGGCCGGGCGTCCGCCCGGACGGCCGAAGGCACCCGCCGTGCCGCCACCGCGGCCACGGCCGCCGCCACCGGGACGACCGGCGAAACCGCCGCCGCCACCGCCACCGGGACCACCGGTTCCGGTGCCGGGACGACCGGCGCCGCCACCGCCGCCGGGACGGCCGGCGAAGCCGCCGCCACCGCCCGGACGGCCACCGCCGCCGGGACGACCGGCACCGCCGCCGGGACGGCCACCGCCGCCACCGGGACGACCGGCGCCGCCGCCGCCCGGACCCGCCGGACGGCCCTGGGGCATCATCATCGGGCTGGGACGCGGACCACCCGGACGCGGACCGGCGACACCGCCGCCACCGCCCGGACGCGGGCCACCGGCGCCGGGACCCGGACGCGGACCGGCCGCACCGGGCGGGCCGGGACGCGGACCGGCCGGACGCGGACCGGCGCCGTCACGCGGAGCGCGGTCCTCACGCGGGCCGCGGTCCTCGCGGGGACCCGGGCGCGGGCCGCGGTCGCCGGGACCGCCGTCACGGCCGCCGGGGCCACCCGGGCCGCCCGGACGCGGCGGACGGGCCTGACCCATGCCGCTGGCGTTCGAGGAGAACGGGTTGTTGCCCGGACGCGGGCCGCGCGGACCCGGACGCGGACCGGGCTTGGCACCGCCGGCACCGGGACGGGGAGCGGAAGGCGCTCCGCCGGGACCGCCCGTGGGACGGCCCTCCGGACGCCCGGCCTCGGGACGACCGCCCTGAGCCGGCCGAGGAGCCGGACCGGGCCGCGGGCCCGGCTTGGGGCCGGGGCCGGCCGGACGCGGAGCGTCGGGACGGGGAGCCTCGAAGCGCGGCGGCTGCACCGGGGACGGCTGCTGCGGCGGCACCGGAGGCTGCTGCTGGATCTGGGGCTGCTGGGCCTGCGGCGCGGGGGCCGCCGGCCGAGGAGCCGGACCGGGGCGCGGACCCGGCTTGGGAGCCGGTCCCGGCCGCGGGACTGAGGTGGGCGCCGGAGCGCCGTTGCCGGCCTGGCTGTCTGCCGGCCGGGGGGCCGCCTGCGGCGGCCTGGGCGTCCTGTTGCCGCCCCTGTCGGACGAGCCCTTGCTCGGCCCGCCCAAAGCTTCCGTGAGCCTGCGGACTACCGGTGCTTCGATAGTCGAGGACGCCGAACGCACGAACTCGCCCATCTCCTGGAGCTTGGCCATGACGACCTTGCTCTCAACACCGAACTCCTTGGCGAGCTCGTATACCCGGACCTTCGCCACTGCACTCCCTTACTCGGCCCGGGAGGCAGTGCCGCCGGACCGTCGTTACGTGAACGTACTCATCGCCGCATGCTCATCAGGCGCTCATAGCTATCTGACCAGCCCATCAACTCGGCGTCCTACATGACAGTTGGCAACCATCTTCACCCGATCCTTTCGGTCTGCAGCCCTTCCAGGTGGCGTCTCACCGGCGACGGATCGAGCGCTCCCGCGGCGCGGAACGCGCGCGGAAACGCCCGACGACGCTCGGCGAGTTCGAGACAGCTCAGGTCGGGATGCAGCGAAGCACCTCTCCCCGGGAGCCGTCGTCGCAGGTCGGGGACGATGACGCCCTCGACCACCACCAGGCGGAGCAGCTCGGAGTAAACCGTGCGAACCCGGCAGCCCACGCATGTTCTCTGCGGGGCAACCTGGTCACCATATTCCAGCTTACCGTGTGGACGCATCTGTGGAACCGGCCGCGTCCCCCGCCTGGGCGTCGGAGCGGATGTCGATGCGCCAGCCGGTGAGCCGGGCGGCCAGCCGGGCGTTCTGCCCCTCCTTGCCGATGGCGAGGGAGAGCTGGTAGTCCGGCACGACCACGCGCGCGGCACGGCCCGCGGGATCGATCACCTCGACACTGGAAACACGGGCGGGCGAGAGGGCATTCCCCACGAACTCCGCCGGGTCCTCCGACCAGTCGATGATGTCGATCTTCTCGCCGTGCAGCTCGGTCATCACGTTGCGCACCCGCGAGCCCATCGGGCCGATGCAGGCGCCCTTGGCGTTGACGCCGGGGCGGCGGGAGCGCACAGCGATCTTCGTACGGTGGCCCGCCTCCCGGGCGACGGCGGCGATCTCGACCGTGCCGTCGCCGATCTCCGGGACCTCCAGCGCGAAGAGCTTCTTGACCAGGCCGGGGTGGGTGCGCGACAGCGTCACCGACGGCCCCTTGTGGCCCTTCTTGACCTGGACCACGTAGCAGCGGATGCGCTCTCCGTGGACGTACTCCTCGCCGGGGACCTGCTCGTTGTGCGGGAGCACGGCCTCGATCTTGCCCAGGTCCACCAGGACCACCCGGGGGTCCTTGCCCTGCTGGATGACGCCGGCCACGAGCTCGCCCTCACGGCTGGCGAACTCGCCGAAATTGATCTCGTCCTCGGCGTCCCTGAGCTGCTGCAGGATGACCTGCTTGGCCGTGGTCGCGGCGATGCGGCTGAAGTTGCCCGGGGTGTCGTCGAACTCCCTGAGCACCTCCCCGCCCTCGCCGATCTCGGCGGCGTAGATGGTCACGTGCCCGGTGTGCCGGTCGAGCTCGGCGCGCGCCTTGGCGGCCGCTCCCTCGGTCCGGAAATATGCGATCAGCAGTGCGTCCTCGATCGCCTTGACGACCAGGTCGAAGGAGATGTCCTTCTCCCGCTCCAGGCTGCGCAGGACGCTCATGTCGATGTCCACGAGGCTTCCCCTTAGCCCTCGTCGCCGTCGTCGCCGTCGTCTCCGGCGTCGTCGCCGTCGTCGTCGGTCTCGTCGAACCGGCGGAACTCCACCTGCACCCGGCCTCGGGTCAGGTCCTGATGGTCGAGGCGGTGCGACACGCCGTCGACGTCCAGATCCACGCCCGTCTCGTCGGCGGCGAGGATCCGTCCCTCCAGGGAGGTGCCGTCCCTCAGGTCGGCCTTGACCAGCCGCTTCACCGCGCGCCGCCAGTGGCGCGGTTCGGTGAGGGGGCGGTCGACCCCGGGAGAGGAGACCTCCAGCACGTACGGCGCCGAGCCCATCGCGTCATCGGCGTCCAGCGCGGCGGAGACGGCTTGGCTGACCTCCGCGACGTCGTCCAGGCTCACGCCGCCGTCACGGTCGACGACGACGCGCAGCAGCCGCCGCTTACCCGCCGGAGTGACCGTGACGTCCTCCAGGTCGAGCCCTTCGGCTTCGACGACGGGCTCTAGAAGCTTCATCAGGCGGTCGCGGGATGTGGCGCTGCCCATGTCGACCTCCCATTGTCACGATCTGCGCGGGCGTCCCTCGCCCGCGCGGTCCACCAGCCTATCCACACCAGGGCGTAGAAAGAGCGCCACTCGGTGTGGCGGGGCCGACCAAGAAGCGCGATGACTGCCATTGTGAACCCGTACGATGCTAGATGCGTCAGCAACCACCCTAGACCGGAGGTCGTCCGTGCGTTCCCTCTCCCGGCGCACCCTGCTGGGGGGCGGCGCTCTCGGCGTGGCCGCCGCGATGGTCGCGGGATGCTCCGCCGAGCAGCCCGAACCGGCCGCGTCCGCGCCTCCCGACCCGGAGACCGTGCTGCTGCGGCAGCTCATCGCGGACAAGGAGCAGACGATCGCGCTCTACGCCTCGGCGTCGTCGAGTAAGCTCGTCCCCTTCCGGCAGCGGCACGAGGCCCACCTCGCCGAGCTGCGCAGGCGTCTGCCCGCCGACGGCCCGGCGTCCTCTCCGGCGCCCTCCTCGCCGGTCCCGTCGTCGGGGGGTCCCGCCTCCTCGCCGACCCCGGCGCCGGAACCGGCGGTCTCCGTGCGCGAGCTGCGCGACCTCGAACGCAAGGCGGCGGCCCTGCGCTCCCGGCAGGTCGCCGACGTCTCTCCCGCGCTGGCCCAGCTGGTGGCCTCCATCGGCGCCTGCGAGGCCGCCCACGCCACGGCTCTGTCGAGGGCCCTGTGAGGTCCGAGCAGGGACTCGGCACGGCCCTGGCCGCCGAGCACGCCGCCGTCTACGCCTACGGGGTCATCGCCGCCAGGACCACGGGCAGGCTGCGGGCCACCGCGACGAACGCCTTCAACGCCCACCGCGCCCGCCGCGACCGGCTCCGCGCGCTGATCACCACGCGCGGCGGCACCCCGGCCGAGCCGGGCGTGTCCTACACGCTGCCCGTCACCCCCTCCACCGCGGACCAGGCCGTCGAGCTGGCCGTGCTGGTCGAGGAGAGGGTGACGACGGCCTATCTGGAGCTGGCCGCCTCCGAGGACATGTCCCTGCGGCGGATGGCCGCGCTGGCCATGCAGGAGTGCGCCACCCGGTCGTACGGCCTGCGCCCGTCGATCGACGCCTTCCCCGGCATGCCCGAGACCGCCGTCCCCGCGCCGGGCACGCCCGCGCCGACGCCGACGCCGGCGTCCTCCTCCTGACCGCGGGTCGCGAGGGCGCGAGAGCTGGGGCAGAATCTCCCGGATGCAGATGGGATTGACCGCGGTGGCGGATGTCGACTGGTCCCGGTTGTTCCACGCCTACGGCATGGCCTCGGACACCCCCGGCCACCTGCGGGCGCTGGTCGGCGACGACGAGGACGCCCGGCGGGCCGCGGTGCTCCACCTGGGCGGCGCGGTGATCCACCAGGGGACGCCCTGGACGGTCACCCCTCCGGCGGCCCTGGTGGTGGCGGGCCTGCTGGCCGATCCGCGGACGGCCAGGCCGGTCGCCGACCCGTTCTCCGGGAGGGACTCCGGCGGAGAGTCCGCCGTCAAGCCGCTCCGCGTGATCCTGCTCGGCTTCCTCCGCGAGGTGGCCGAGGCGGCCCGGCCCGGCGTCCCCGAGGACGAACTGCGGGCCGCGGCCTACCCGGCCGGGCGCGAGCCGGACATCCCCGCGCTCGCGCGGCGGATGTTCGCCGTGGACGGCTGGGGCGACGAGGACGCCGACGCTGAAGACGAAGACGAAGAGGACGCCGACGAAGAGGACGCCGACGAGGACGAGGAGGAGTGGGACGAGGAGGTCGCCGACGCGGCCGTCGCCCGGGCCACGTTGGATCTGCGCGCGATGCTCCCCGGCCTCGCCGCTCCGGTGGCCGCCTGCCTCGGCGACGACGACCCACGGGTGCGCGACGGCGCCGCCGAAGCCCTCGCCGCCATCGAGGCGGTCACCGCCGGATAGGACCGCTCCCGGCCCGCGCCCTCTCCTCCCGCGTTCCTTTGCCCGTGTTTGGCGGCGCGCTGACGGGTAGAGGAGATTCCCCGAATTCACCAAGGGAGGAAAGAGCAATGGGCTGGGGATTCCGGAAATCCGTCAAGATGGGGCCGTTCCGCCTCAACCTGTCCCGCAGCGGGGTCGGGCACAGCTGGGGCAACCGTGCCTTCCGCGTGACCAAGACGGCCGACGGCCGACGGACGCTCAGCGTCAACCTGCCCGGCGGCTTCCACTGGCGCAAGACCCTCAGCGGCTCCCGGCGCTAGCCGGCCGCGGTCGGCGGCGACGCCGGCGCGTCGCGGTCCGCAGACGGCCGGGTCCGGCTCCCGCGCAGGAACCATCCGCGGGCACCGGCCGTTGTCCTCGATGACGCACGAGGTTCCGGGGAGATGACATGGGCTGGCACTACAGGAAGTCGATCAAGCTGGGTCCGTTCCGTCTGGACCTGTCCCCCCACGGGGTGGGTCAGAGCTTCGGCACCCGCAGGTTCCACGTCAGCAGGACCCCCGACGGCCGCAAGTACGTGACGCTGAACCTGCCCGGCGGCTTCCACGTCGGCAAGGCGATCGGCAAGCGCTCCGGCTACCGACGCCACCGCTACTGACACCGTCGACTGCGGGCAGTGCTCCCGCTGACAGCATCACCGGCCGCGGACGCCGCAGCCCGCCCTGACCCCCGCGGGCCGCGCGGCCGGTGACCGGGCCGCCCGGAGACTCCGGCGGCCCGCGTGAGACGGCGTACGAGACGGGATCAGACCCGGCAGGCGGATCCGCGGCGGGAGCGAGACCCGACGCCGGAAGGCGGATCCGCGGCGGGAGCGGGTCCCGGCACCGGGAGCCGGACCCGGATCGGATTCAGAAGCGGAACCCGGCGACCAGGGAGCGCAGCCGCTCCGAGACCTCCGCCAGTTCACCCGCGGCCCGCCGCGACTCCTCGACCGACTCGGTCGTGGCCCTGGCGACGGAGGCGACCCCGGTGATGTTCTCCGCGATCTGCCCCGACCCGGCGGCCGCCTCGGCGACGCTGCGGTTCATCTCGTTCACTGTCGCGGTCTGCTCCTCGACGGCGGCGGCGATGGTCGTCTGGTAGTCGTTGATCTGGGCGATGACCCCCGCCACGTCCGCGATAGCCTGGACGGCTCCGGCGGTGTCGGCCTGGATCGCCTCGACCCGGCGCGCGATGTCCTCGGTCGCCCGCGCGGTCTCCTGGGCCAGGTCCTTGACCTCGCCGGCGACCACCGCGAAGCCCTTGCCGGACTCCCCGGCCCGGGCCGCCTCGATGGTGGCGTTCAGGGCCAGCAGGTTGGTCTGCTCGGCGATCGAGGTGATCACCTTCACCACGTCACCGATCATCCGGCTGGACTCGCCCAGCCGCGTCACGCTCGCGGTGGTCGTCTCCACCGCGGTCACCGCGTGACCGGCGACCGTCGCCGCCTCGCTGGCGCTGTGCGCGATCTCCCGGATCGCCGACCCCATCTCCTCCGAACCCGTCGCCACGGTCTGGACGTTGCGGGAGACCTCGTTCGCCGCGGACGCGACGACGTCGGTCTGGGCCGCGGACTCCACCGCCCCGCCGGCGATCCGGCCCGACAGCGCGCCGATCCGCTCGCTGGTCCCGGTCAGGTCGTCGGCGCTGCGCGTGAAGGCGGACATGACCTCGCCGATCTTCGTCAGGGCGGCGTTCATCGCCTGTCCCATCCGGCCGACCTCGTCTCCGGAGGTGACGTTCACCCTCCGGGTCAGGTCGCCCTCCGCGACGGCGTTCATCACCGTGACCGCCTCGGCCAGGGGCCGCGTGATGCTCCGGGTGATCCTCCAGGCCACGGCGACCGCGATGGCGATCGCCAGGGCGCACACCAGCATCATGACGGCCAGGAAGCCGTCGGCGGTGCTGCGGGCGTGCGCGGTCTCGGCCCGGTTCATCGACTCCTCGAGGTCGATCAGGCGGTTGATCGCCGCGAGCCAGTCGATGAACAGCGGCTTGGCCTGCTCGACCAGGATCTCCATCGCCCTGTCGGTGTCACCGGCCCTGCGCAGGGTGATCACCTCGTCGATCAGCGGCAGGGTCTCCCGCTCGATCCGCTCGATCTCCGCGTGCGCGTCCTTCTCCGCCTGGCCGACCTTGCTCTCGTCAGCGAAGATCGCGGTCATCTTCTCGGCCGAGGCGGCGTAGTCGGCCGCGAGCTTCTCGATGGTCGCGACCTCCGGCTCCGCCTCGGCGGGCGTCTTGGCCATCACGACGTCCCGCAGGCTGATGGCACGGTCGTGCACACTCCCGCGGAAGTTGATCGCATAACGCTGTTTCACGGCGTTGAGGTCGTTGATGGTGGTCAGCCGGTCATTGATCTCCTCGACCCGCGCCACTCCGAAAACCGTCGACAGCACCATGGTCAGCACGACCACGAAGAAGCCGACGCCCAGCTTGCGGCTGATCGTGAAGTTCGATGTCCTCATTGACAGTCCTGTTCCGATAGTGATCCGTACGGGGACAGGACCCGGAAGACCTCCTTCCTGCCCGCCTCGACTCTCCGTATCGGGAAACTTTCCGGAAAGCTGAGCCGGAACAGCCGCCGGGTTCCGCACGCCGTCCCGCGTCCGGGCACGCCGATGAGCGGCCCGCCGTCCCGGCGGGCCGCTCATCGGTCGTTCAGACGGTGACCGTACGGACGGTCAGGCGCGGCAGGCGGCCTCGACGCGGTCGGCGGCCTCGGCGATCGGGATCTCCTCCTTGACGCCGGTGGCCCGGTCGCGCAGCTCGGCGACGCCCTGGGCCAGGCCCCGGCCGATGACCACGATGGTCGGCATGCCGAGCAGCTCGGCGTCCTTGAACTTCACGCCCGGCGAGACCCCGGCGCGGTCGTCCACCAGGACGCGCAGGCCGCGGGCACGGAGCTCCTCGGCGAGCTGGACGGCCACCTCGATCTGGTTCTCCTTGCCGGTGCCCACGATGTGCACGTCGGCGGGGGCGACCTCGCGGGGCCAGACCAGGCCGAGCTCGTCGTGCTTCTGCTCGACCAGCACCGCCACCGCCCGCGAGACGCCGATGCCGTACGAGCCCATGGTGATGCGCACGGGCTTGCCGTCAGGGCCGAGGGCGTCGAGCTTGGCGGCGTCGGCGTACTTGCGGCCGAGCTGGAAGATGTGGCCGATCTCAATGCCGCGGTCGATGGAGAGCGGCGAGCCGCACACGGGGCAGTCGTCCCCGGCGCGGACCTCGGCCGCCTCGATGGTCCCGTCGGGGGCGAAGTCGCGCCCGGCCACCACGTTCACGGCGTGCTTGCCGGGCTCGTTGGCGCCGGTCACCCAGGCCGTGCCGGCGACGACCCGGGGGTCGACGAGGTAGCGGATGCCCAGGTCCTTGAGCACCTGCGGGCCGATGTAGCCGCGCACCAGGCCGGGGTGCCTGGCGAAGTCCTCGGCCTCGAAGATGGCGGGCTCGCCGGGGGCCAGGGAGGCCTCGAGCCGCTTGAAGTCGACCTCGCGGTCGCCGGGCACGCCGATGACGAGGGTCTCGGTCTTGTCGGAGCCGGGAGTGGCGACCTTGACCACGACGTTCTTGAGCGTGTCGGCGGCGGTGACGTTCAGGCCGTGGTGCTCGTTGAGGTGGGCGACCAGCGACTCGATGGTCGGGGTGTCGGGGGTGTCCAGCACCTGCGGGGCCGGGTGCCCGGCTTCGGGCGCGGCGGGGGCGGGGGTGGTGACCGCCTCGGCGTTGGCCGCGTAACCGCAGTGGTGACAGGCCACGAAGGTGTCCTCGCCGGTCTCGGCCGGGGCGAGGAACTCCTCCGAGGCCGAGCCGCCCATCGCGCCGGAGGTGGCGAAGCAGATCTTGTAGGTGAGCCCGAGCCGGTCGAAGGTCCGGATGTAGGCCTCGCGGTGCTGCTCGTAGGAGCGCTTGAGACCGTCGTCGTCGAGGTCGAAGGAGTAGGAGTCCTTCATGACGAACTCGCGCCCGCGCAGGATGCCGGCCCGGGGGCGGGCCTCGTCGCGGTACTTCGTCTGGATCTGGTACAGCGTCACCGGGTAGTCCTTGTAGGAGGAGTACTCCCCCTTGACCATGTCGGTGAACATCTCCTCGTGCGTGGGCCCGAGGAGATAGTCGGCGCCCTTGCGGTCCTTGAGGCGGAAGAGCGTGTCGCCGTACTCCGTCCAGCGGCCGGTGCCCTCGTAGTACTCCTTGGGCAGGAGGGCGGGGAAGAGCACTTCCTGGCCGCCCATCCGGTCCATCTCCTCGCGGACGATGCGCGTGACGTTCTCCAGCACCATCTTGCCGAGGGGCAGCCAGGAGTAGACGCCGGGCGCGACGCGGCGGACGTAGCCGGCGCGGACGAGCAGCTTGTGGCTCGGGACCTCCGCGTCTGCCGGGTCGTCCCTCAGGGTTCGGAGAAACAACGACGACATGCGCAGCAGCACGGCTACTCCTCGCTAGCAGGGATCACAGGATTGTCGTCCTACAGCGTATCGACTCGGGCAACCGGACCGCTTGCCGTTATCCCACCGCCGTTCACCCGAGGCTCCCCCCGGCCGCGTACACGAAGTGCGCGGCCCCCAGCGCCAGCGCCACCACGGCGGCGCGGACGCGCCCCACGCCTGCGCGCATGCAGAGCAGCACCACGGCCACGAGGATGGCCGCCGCGAAGACCGTCCAGGTCCCGTCCTGCAGCGCCCGGACCGCCTGGATCGCCATGAACCCGGCGGGCAGGCCCGTGGCCAGGTCGCCCCGCAGTCCCTCGTACCTGGCGAAGTGGGCCAGCGTCCCGAAGGCCGCCAGACTCAGGAACACGAAGTTCAGCGTCAGGCCGTCGCCGTCCAGCCGCAGCAGATGGGCGTCCGGCAGCAGGGCCGTCGCCGCCAGCATGGCGATGACGGGTCCCAGCGCGGCCAGCGCGCTGCCCAGCAGCGCCCAGCCGAACCCGGCGGCGGTCCGCCCCACCACGGCCGCCAGGAGGAGGTAGACGTAGGGGTCGAAGGCGTCGTGCAACGACTCCGGTCCGCTCGCGAGCGCCTCTCCCAGGGCACCGAAGGCCAGTCCCGCGGTGAGGGAGAACACCATGTGACGCAGAATCGCCCGCTCCCTCCGCTCCCCCGCGAGGAAGTCGAGCGTGTCGTTCTGTCCAACCAAAGCCGCTGATCCCCCGATCTGCATCCGACTGTGGCTATAGGGAGCATATCTGACCTGCAAATATCGACAAAAACGTTCAAGCTATACCAAACGAGCTAGCGCTTGCTTATGCTCCGCCTGTGGACGCTGCCGACATGACTCTCACCGAGGAACAGGCCGATCTGCGCGACGCCGTGCGCGCCTTCCTCTCCGCGCGCCCGGACGCGCCGTGGCACCGCCTCGCCGCCGAGCTCGGCGTCGCGGGCCTGGCCGTACCCGAGGAGTACGGCGGGGCGGGGTGCGGACCGGCGGAGACCGCCGTCGTCTGCGAGGAGCTCGGCGGCGCGCTGAGCCCCCATCCCTATCTGGCCACCGCCGTCCTCGCCGTCGGGGCTCTCGTGGCCGGCGGGGACCGCGCGGCGATGGCCCGGCTGCTGCCCGGCATCGCCGACGGCTCGCGCACCGCGACCGTCCTGCTGCCCGGCGACGCCGATCTGACGCTGTCCGGCGGGCGGCTCACCGGCACCGCCCCCTACGCGCTGGAGGGCGAGGTGGTACTGGCCTTCGCCGACGGCGAGCTGGTGGAGGCCGTGCCCTCGGCCCGGACGCCCCACACCACCCTGGACCCCACCCGCCCGCTGACCGCGCTGGCCTTCGACGCCGTCCCGGTCCTGCCCGCCGGCGACGGCACGGGCTGGGAGCGGGTCCGCGACCTGGGCGTCACCGGTCTGGCCGCCGAGCAGGTGGGCGGCGCCGCACGCTGCCTGGAGTCGGCCGTGGCCCACGCCGGGCAGCGCCACCAGTTCGGCCGCCCCATCGGCTCCTTCCAGGCCGTCAAGCACAAGCTCGCCGACCTGCTCCTGCTGGTCGAGTCCGCCAGGTCGGCCGCCCTGGCCGCCGCCCGGTCCCCCGCCGGCGAGCTGTCCGTCGCCGCCGCGGTGGCCGGTTCCTACTGCACCGAGGCCTACCTGGCCGCCGCCGGCGAGAACATCCAGATCCACGGCGGCACCGGGATCACCTGGGAGCACCCGGCCCACCGCTACTTCAAGCGCGCCACCTCCGACGCCCAGCTCTTCGGCCCGCCCCAGGCCCACCGCGCCCGCCTGGCCGCGGCGGCCGGTCTGTGAGGAGGCCGCAGAAGTTCACAGAGGGTCACAGATGGCCACAGAGGATCACAGGGCTACGGCTCCGGAGACCGTCGTGCCCTCCCCGGGCACGCTCCTGACCGCGAGCCGGCCGCCGACGGCGGCGAAGGAGGCCTCGACGGCCGCCAGGCCGGGCCCGCGCGCAGGGCCGGCGAAGCCCCGGCCGTCGTCGCTCACCGTCAGCCGCAGCTCCCCCGGCGTCGCGGTGACCGCGACCGAGACGGTGCGCGCCCCGCTGTGCCGGGCGACGTTCGACAGCGCCCCGCTCACCACGACGAGGACGCTGCCGGCGATCTGGGCGGGCATCCTGCCCCGGGGCAGCGCCCAGACCTCCACCGCGATCCCCGTGCACTCCGACCATCCGGTCAGCAGATCCCGCAGGGCCTCCCCGAGCATGCCGTCCCGGACTTCACGGGCGGACGCGTCCTCCATCCGGTGGACGGCGGCGAGGACCGGCGCGATGCGACCGCCCCTGGTCCGAATGGCCATACGGCCCCTCTCTCTACCGGTCATCACTATGACCGGTAGAACTGGGAACCGACTGGTGAGCCACTGGTGAACGGCCTCAGCCGCCCAGGAGCTCCTCCCAGGGGTGGCGCGAGGCCGTACGGCGGGTGGTGTCGAGCGCGTCGGCCAGGCGCCAGGGGCCGGGGCGGGCGCGGAGCCGGTCGCGGCCCAGGGGGTCGACGGCCAGCAGCAGGAAGCGCACGCCCATCACGTCGAGGGCGGCGGACCCGGAGGTGGCCAGCCCGGCGGGGGTGACCAGAGCGGTGGGATGGTCCGGGTCGCGGACGCGCTCGGCGAGCGTGGCGGCGACCTCGGTGGCGTACAGGCCGTCACGCCACTCGATGTGCCAGCTGTGGTCGGTCCCCCGCCACCACGTCAGGTCGCGGCAGCCCTCCATCAGCTCGGCGTCGCAGGCGAGTGCGGCCATCACCCGGCCGAACGCCTCGAAGCGGCGCGCGCCGGCCAGCTGGATCTCGTCGGGCGCGCTCGTGGAGCGCCCTCCGCGCAGTCCCCTCATGACTGGGAGCGTGCCACCTTCCGGATGTCGCGTCTCCCGCTTTGCCGCTTCTTCGCCCCCGCCAAACGCGAACCCGCCACAGGAGACCGGCTTGTCATCGCCCGTCCCGTTTCCCGCCGGGCGCACGAACTCGGCTTGTTGCCGTTCCACCCGGCTGGTAATCTCGCCAAGCGAGCGCTTGGTTAAATCTCGATCCGCGGCAGTGGACTGACATGACACAACGGAGGCGTGGATGACGTCCCTACGGATCAGCCTGGGATACGAGCTGGAGGTCCGCGGGCGTTCCCGCGAGGTCGAGCAGCGCGCGTTCCGGAACGTCGTCGACCAGGTGGTCCTCGGCGACCGGCTGGGCTTCGACACCGCGTGGTTCGTCGAGCACCACTTCACCCGGGGCTTCTCCCACTCGTCCGCCCCCGATCTCGTCCTGGCGGCCGCCTCCCAGCTGACCGAGCGGATCCACCTGGGTCTCGGCGTGGTGCTGCTGCCCTTCCAGTCCCCGATCCGCACGGCCGAGCGGGTCGCGACCCTCGACGTCCTGTCCGGCGGCCGGGTGGAGTTCGGCACCGGCCGGGGCGCCTCGCCGCTGGAGTACCAGGCGTTCCAGCGGCCGTTCGAGAAGTCGCGGCAGATCTGGGAGGACTCCCTGGAGGCGACGCTGGCGATCTGGAACGCCGACGGCGAACCGGTCAGCCGCTCCAACGAGTTCTTCGAGATCCCCGACGTCGCCGTCTATCCCCGCCCCGCCCAGGTCCCGCACCCGCCGGTGTGGGTGGCGTCCACCTCGCTGGAGGGCTATCTCGCCGCGGCCCGGCACGGCTACCACCTGCTCGGCATGACGATGCTCAAAGGCCTCGACGACGTCGCCGAGGACATCGCCGCCTACAAGCAGTGCCTGGCCGACAACGGCTTCGACCCCGCGACGCGGCGGATCGCGCTGATGATCCCCTGGTTCGTCGGGCGGACCCGCGAGGAGGCGATCGGGATCGCCGCCGACCCCGTCCTGTGGTACATCCGACGCCAGGTCAACCTGGTCACCCCGCCCGACTACTACGACGCCCGGCACGCCACCCACAAGGTCCTCGGCCAGCTCGCCGCCGGGCTGCCGCCGGATGAGGCCATGGCCACGCTCCGCGAGCACCACATGGTCGTGGTCGACGACGTGGAGGGCTCCCGCAAGGCCGCCGCCCGCGTGGCCGAGGCCGGGGCCACCGACCTGATCCTCCAGGCCCAGGTGGGCGGCCTGGCCCACGAGCACGTCTGCGAGTCGATGCGGCTGTTCATGACCGAGGTGATGAAGTGACCCCGGAGAGCACGACGTCCCTTCCCGGCGCCGGCGGCGGCGCCCCGGCGGTCTGGCGGACCCGCGGCGGCCCCGCCTCCTCCGGGCGCGCCCTGACCGGGCTCCTGCTGGTCTCCCCCGACGGCGACACCGTCGTGCGCGGCGCCCCGGCCGCGGCGGCCGGGGCCTTCACCGCCGCCCTGGAGGCGGCCGGCGTCGGGCCGTCGGACCGGGTCGTGGTGGCCCTGTCGAACGACGGCGAGCTGGCCGGACCGCAGTGGGCGCACGCCGCGGCCGAGCGGGCGCAGGCGGCGGCCTCGGTCGGCCCGCGGGGGCGGCTGCGGCTGCACCACGCACTGGAGTCCCTGGGCGCGACGGGCCTGGTCATCACACCGACCGGGGCGATGGACCTGCTGGCCAGGCTGCACCTGGAGTTCCTGCTCGACCCGCTGGACCTGGGGCTGCGGCACATCATCCTGACCGGCGAGATCGCCTCCCGGCGGACCATGGAGCACCTGGCCTCCGAGTTCGAGGCGGACGTCACCGAGGTCTACGGCTCCCCCTTCACCGGGGTGCCGCTGGGCTGGCGGTCCTCCGAGGCCGACCCGCTCACGCCGATCGCCCCGGACGCCCTCCGCCTGGCCTCGCTGGAGAAGGACGAGCTGCTCGCCCCGCCGTACGCCGAGGGACTGGCCGAGCTGGCCGTCGTCGACGGCGACACCGTGCTGCGCACCGGGCAGGTCGCCCGGGTGCCCGCCGGGGACGCGATCCCCGCCCCCGCGCACACGGTGGGCGATCACGTGCTGGTGCGCGGGGTCTGGCTGTCGCTGGAACGGCTGCGCCGGGCGCTCGGCAGGATCGACGGGGTGTCGGGCTGGGAGCTGGGCCTCTCCCGGCAGGGCACGCTCGACGTCGCGACCCTGACGGTGACCTTCAACCGGGAGAGCCTCGTCGGCAACCCCATGTGGCGCTCCCGCATCCAGCAGTCGCTCAAGGCGGTCACCCCGATCACGATCGCCGTCGAGGTCGCCGAGCGGGCCGCCGAGACGGGCGCGCCGGGCACGGTGAACGACGCGCGCGGTCACCACCTGGGCCGCGACCGCACGGCCCTGGCTCCCTGAACCGTCCTTCCGAAAGGCGCGAGATGGACGTTCCGGACTGGGGGACCATCCCCCGGATGCTGCGTGATCAGGCCGCCGGCCATCCCTCCGACATCGTGGTGGCCGACGGGGAGGTCCGGATGTCGCTGGCCGAGCTGCGCACCCGGGCCGGCGCCGTCGCCCGGGGGCTGATCGGCCTGGGCGTCGAGGCGGGCGACCGGGTGGCGATCTGGGGCGTGAACGACCTGCAGTGGGTCCTGGCGGCCTTCGGCGTCTGGGACGCCGGGGCGGTGGTGGTCCCGCTGTCGTCGCGTTACAAGGGCATCGAGGCGGTCGAGCTGCTGCGCAAGACCTCCGCGAGCGTGCTGATCACGGGCGCGGGCCCCGACGGGACGGTCCTCGCCGACCTGCTCGCCGGGGCGGCCGGCGGGCCCGCGCGGGGACGGCCGGTGGCCGGGCTGCCCGCCCTGGGGCACGTGGTCGTCCCCGAGGACGTGCGGCGGCCGGGATGCCTGCCGGCGTCGGGGCTGCTCTCGGTGGGCGCGCGGGTCTCCCGGGCGGAGGCCGAGGAGCGGGCGCTGACCGTACGGCCCGACGACCTGTGCGAGATCATGTCCACCTCCGGGACGACCGGCACGCCCAAGGGCGTGATGCTGGATCACGCCCAGGTCCTGCGCGGCTACTGGGACTGGTCGGAGATCGTCACACTGGGGCCCGGCGACCGCTATCCGATCATCGCGCCCTTCGCCCACGGGTTCGGGCTCAACGCCGGGATGCTCGCCTGCGTGCTGCGCCGCGCCATGATGATGCCGATCAGGGCGTTCAGCCCGGACCTGCTCACGGAGCTGGTGCAGAGGCGGAGGATCACGATCCTGGCCGGCCCGCCGACGTTGTTCCACCGCGTGCTGGAGGAGGTCGACACCACCGGCCACGCGCTGCGGGTGGCGATCTGCGGCGCGGCCTCCGTCCCGGCCGAGCTCGTCCGCCGGGCGCTGGACCGGCTGGGGCTGGAACGCATGATCAACGCCTACGGGCTGATGGAGGGCACGGTCGTCTCCATGACCAGGGCGGAGGACCCGGTCGAGGTCATCGCCTCCAGCACCGGCCGTCCCGTGCCGGGCATCGAGGTCAGGATCGTCGACGACGCGGGCGGGGACGTCCCCGCCGGCGAGCGCGGCGAGATCATCATGCGGGGGTACGGCGTCATGCGCGGCTACTGGGACGAGCCGGACAAGACCGCCGAGGTGGTCCGTGACGGCTGGCTCCACACCGGTGACGTCGGCACCCTCGACGCCGCCGGGAACCTGGCCGTCGTGGACCGCAAGAAGGAGCTGTTCATCGTCAACGGGTTCAACGTCTCCCCCGCCGAGGTCGAGGGCCTGCTGCTGCGGGAGGGCTCGCTGGCCCAGGCGGCGGTGGTCGGGGTGCCGGACGAGCGGCTGGGCGAGGCGGGCTGGGCGTTCGTGGTGCCCCGCCCCGGCCACACCGCCGACCCCGACAAGATCATCGCTTGGGCCCGGGACAACATGTCCAACTACAAGGTGCCCCGGCGGGTGATCGTGGTGGACGCCCTCCCGGTGAACGCCAACGGCAAGGTCGACAAGCGGATCCTGCGGGAGCGGACCTCCGGATAGCGGGCGGGGGAACGGCGCGGATCACGGGAGCCCGGAAAAGCCGATCACCCAAGCGCCGGGGAGAGAGGCGGCGGGGCGATCGCGGGGGTACGTTGGATGGGCGCCTTCTCACCAGGGGAGCCCCGCGATGCTGCGACTGCTCGCCGGGGAGGCCGCGCGCCGGTTCGGGGCGCGCGCGGCGGTCGACTCCGGATCCCTCGTCCTGTCCTTCGCCGATCTCGACCGGCTCTCCGACGGGGTCGCCGCCGGCCTCGCCCATCAGGGTGTGCGGATGGGGGACCTGGTGGCGCTCGCGCTCCCCGACGGGCCGGAGTTCCCGATCTGCTACCTGGCCGCGGCCAAGATCGGAGCGATCACCGCCGGGCTCCGCCCGGACCGTCCCGTCCCGCTGAGCCGATTCGATCCGGCGCTGGTGATCACCGCCCCCGGGCTGCTCCCCCCGCTTCCCGGTCTCGACGTGCTCACTCTCCCCCTCGGGGAGCGCCCGGCCCGGGGCGAGCCGTACGGCGCCCCGCAGGAGGACCCGTCCCGGCACGAGCCGTACGACATCGGCCGACTCAGGGGGCTGCACCGGGCCGAACGGCCGCCGCCCCCGCTGCCGCCGGATCCGTGGCGCCCGGTGGCCGTGGTGTTCACCGCGACCTCCTCGGGAGCTCCCAAGGGGGCCGTGTTCTCCAACCGGCAACTGGAGGCGGTCCGCGCGCACGGGGCCGGGGTGCGCTGGGGCACCGGTGACGCGCGGCTGCTGTCCCGCCCCCTGGGACACCTGACGTTCATGACGAGGCTGCCGGTCTTCCTGCAGACGGGCAGGACCGCGCACGTCCTGCTCCGCTGGGAGCCCGCGGCGGCCCTGAGGGTCCTGGCCGAGCACCGGCTCAGCGTGCTGCAGGGCACCCCGGCGCAGCTGGCGGGGCTGCTGGACCATGAGAACAGCCGGCCGGGCGGGCGGGTGGAGCTGCCGCACCTGCGCCTGGTCCTGTCCGGCGGCGGCCCGCCGGCCGACGGGCTGATCCGGACGCTGCGGGAGCGGTTCGGCGTGCCGGTGTGCAACCGCTACCTGTGCACCGAGGCGGGGCTGGGCCTGGGGACCCGCCCCGAGGACCCGCCCGAGGACGCCGAGCACACGGTGGGCCGGCCGCGCGACGGGGTGAACCTCGCGCTGCGCGACCCCGACGGGCGGGCGCTGCCGCCGGGTGAGATCGGCGAGGTGCTGCTGCGGTCGGGAGCGGTGACCGACGGTTACTACCGCGACCCCGGGGCGAGCGCCGGGATCTTCACCAAGGACGGCTTCGTGCGCACCGGGGACACCGGCTACCTCGACCACGCCGGCCGGTTGAGTCTGGTCGGGCGTAGTTCGGTTGATACACAATCGCGGGCATAACGTCTACAGGGCGACATGCCAGGGAGGCGATGTGCCGCTGCGAGTCGCGATCGTGGGATCCGGGCCCGCCGGGGTCTACACGGCCGAAGCACTGACGAAACAGGCCGCCGCTCCCGTCGAAGTGGACGTGATCGAGCGCCTGCCCACCCCCTACGGGCTGGTCCGCTACGGCGTGGCCCCCGACCACACCTCGATCAAGTCGATCGCCGGTTACCTCCGCCGGGTCCTGGAGCTGCCGGGCGTGCGCTTCCTGGGCGGGATCGAGTTCGGCCGGGACGTCGGCGTCGAGGACCTGCTGGCCTGCTACGACGCGGTCGTCTACTGCACCGGGGCGATGGTCGACCGGCGGATGGGCATCCCCGGCGAGGACCTGCCCGGGAGCGTGGCGGCCACCGACTTCGTCAACTGGTACTGCGGGCACCCCGACGTACCCGCCGACCGCTTCGTCCTCGACAGCCCCGAGGTCGCGGTGATCGGCGTGGGGAACGTGGCGGTGGACGTGGTGCGCGTCCTGGCCAAGACCGCGCAGGAGCTGCGCGCCACCGACGTGCCCGAGGAGGTCCTGGCCCGGCTGGCCGACAGCCAGGTGAAGGCCATCCACATGATCGGCCGCCGCGGGCCGGAGCACGCCAAGTTCACCCTCAAGGAACTGCGCGAGCTCGGCGAGCTGACCAACGCGGACGTGTGCGTGCGGCCCGAGGAGGCGCCGGTCTCCGGGGAGCTGTCCGCCCTGCCCCGGCAGGTCCGGGGGAACGTGGAGGTGCTGCAGGCCTGGGCCGCCCGCATCCCCGTGGGCCGGCCCCGCCGCCTGGACGTGCGCTTCTGGATGCGTCCCGTGGAGATCCTCGGCGACGGTCGGGTGGAGGCGCTGCGGCTGGAGCGCACCCGGCTGCAGGACGGCCGGGTCGTCGGCACCGGGGTGTTCGAGACCCTCCCGGTCGGCATGGTGCTGCGCTCGGTGGGCTACCAGAGCGTCCCCCTGCCCGGCGTCCCCTTCTCCGAGACCACCATGACCGTGCCCAACGAGGCCGGGCGGGTGCGCGAGCGCGAGTACGTGGCGGGCTGGCTCAAGCGCGGCCCGACGGGCGTGATCGGCACCAACAAGTCCGACGCCGCCGAGACGGTCCGCACCCTCCTGGCCGACCTGGACGGCCGTGAACCCGCCGCCCGCGCCGACCTCGTCCCCCTGCTCGCCGAGCGCGGGGTCTCCCCCGTGACCTACCGGCAGTGGCTGTCCATCGAGGCCGCCGAGGCGGAGCTGGCCCGGAGCCTGGACCGGGGCGAGCGGGTGAAGCTGCCGGGCCTGGCCGCCATGCTCGGCGCCGTGGCCGGCAGGAGGGACGGCGCCGCCCCGGAGGGGTGAGGAGGCCGTACGCGCAGGGTGAAGGCCCCCGCCCGGGGAGGGGCGCGGGGCCGGTCCGCGTGACGCGGGGCGCGGGGCCCGTCCGCGCGGCACGGTAAGTGATTTTTCCGGCTATCTCGGAAAACCGCTAATGCGTGTGGCGGGCAGGCCGATGGAGCCTGCGTGAATGGACCTCTGGCAGGCAAGATCCCGGGACAGGCATCGAGGGCGTCCGCCCCGGACGACGCGGCGTACCCGGCTTCCGGCGACCGCGCGGCCGACCCTGGCCCGCCCGCCACGCCCGGCGTCTCCGGTGTCTCCGGCGCGCCCTGCACGTCCACCCTGCCCGCCGACATGCTCACCGTCGAGCAGCTCCGGCTCGAACTGGAGAGGCTCGAGGGCACCAGCGGCTACAACATCGAGGCCGCCTACGACCGCGCGGGAAAGCTGGAGCGGATCGCCGAGGAGCTCGGCGAGGTCGAACTGGAGCTGCGCGCCCGGCTGATCCAGATCGACGTGCGGGTCCGAGGCGGCGAGCTGACGTCGGTGGTCTCGATCGTCTGGCAGATCAACCAGTGGGCCCTCAGCCACGGCTGCCGGCCGCTGCTGTCGCGCAGTCACCTGCTGATGGCCCGGGTCCACCGCGACCTGGGCGACCTGGCCTCCGCGCTGGAGCACACGGTGGCCTCCGTGGAGGCCCTCGACGAGGACACCCCCGCCCGCATCCGGGTCTACCACCTGATGAAGCTCGCGGACATCCTCGACGAGACCGGCTCCCTGGAGGCCTCCCGCGAGCGCTACCAGCAGGCCGAGCGGCTGGCCGCCACCATCGACGTGGAGCGCCACGTGACGGTGCTCAACAACATCGCCTACGCCGAGTACGAGGCCGAGAAGCCCGAGCTCGCCTGGGCGGTCATCGAGCGCATGCTGGCGCTGAGCACGACGCACAGGTTCGAGCTGGACGCGACCGTGCTGGACACCGTCGCCCGCGTCCAGGTCGCGCTCGGCCGATACGACGAGGCTGTGATGACCGCGCAGACGGCCATCCAGATCTACGACTCCCAGGAGATGAAGCAGGCCGACGCGCTCCCCGAGGCGCTGCTGACCCTGGCCGTCGCCCAGCGCCTGATGGGCGCGACGAAGGACGCCCAGGAGAGCCTGGACCTCAGCCGCACGATGTGCGACGAGCACGGATACCTCAGGATCCGCCTGCGGGTGCATCAGGAGCAGGCCGAGCTGCACGCCGCCACCGGCGACTACCGCAAGGCCTTCGAGGCCTACAAGGCCTACCACGCCTTCGAGAAGGAACTGGCCTCGCAGCAGCGAGAGGCCCAGGCCCGCACCCGGCAGGCGATGTTCGAGGCCACCGAGGCCCGCCAGGAGGCCGAGCTCTTCCGCGAGCAGGCCCGCCGCGACCCGCTGACCGGGCTGCGCAACCGCCGCTACGTCGACGAGCACCTGCCCGCCCTGATCGCCGAGGCCACCGCGACCGGCGGCGCGGTCACGGTCGCGATCGTCGACCTCGACCACTTCAAGCGGATCAACGACACCTGCTCCCACGACGTGGGCGACCAGGTGCTGGTCGCCGTGGCCGAGATGCTCGACGCGACGCCCTCCTGCAACGGCTTCGCCGCGCGGATGGGCGGCGAGGAGTTCCTCCTCGTCCTGACCGGCATGACCCCCACCGAGGCCGTGGTCCGCCTGGAGGATCTGCGCGCCTCCGTCGCCGCGCGCTCCTGGCGGTCGCTGACCGGGGACCTGCCCGTCACGGTGAGCATCGGCGTCACCGCCTCCCAGCCGCACAGCACCCAGGCCGAGCTGCTCGCCCTGGCCGACGCGAACCTGTACACGGCCAAGCACAAGGGCCGCAACCGGGTCTGCGCCACCTCCGGCACCGCCCTGACCGAACGCCGCCGCCACCGCGACATCCCGCTCCCGCCGCACGTCCGCTGAGGGACCGGTGCGGGACGGGCACCGCAGGTGACCCGTTAGTGTGCCTCTGACCCGGTCCGCCCGCGAGGAGCACCACCATGCGCGTCACGCTCTCCGACCCTCTGACCCTGATCCCGGGCTTCGAGCGAGCCCATCGGGAGCAGTCGGAGCTCTATCCGGCCACGGCCCCCGCCTGGCAGCCGGTGCACACCGTCTACGTGCCGGCCGACCGGTTCGGCGCCGACACCGTGGCGCGCTGGGGCGGTGAGGCGCTCGACCTGTTCGCCCGGCACCTGGCCGCTCCCGGGGACCTGGCCGGGCTCCTCGGGCTGGAGGACGACCTGGCCGCCGAGGTGCACCGCAGGGTGGCCGCCAAGCTGGGCCGGGACCCGGTCGAGGACCTGCGGGTGGACTTCGAGGACGGGTACGGCGTGCGCCCCGCCGAGGAGGACGGCCACGCCGCCGGGGCCGCCGAGGCGGTCGCCGCCATGCACGCGGCCGGGACGCTCCCGCGCCGCTGGGGGCTGCGGGTCAAGTCGTTCGCCGACGGCGACCCCGGCCGGAGCCTGCGGACGCTGGACGGGTTCCTGACCGGCGTCGCCGAGCGGGCCGGGGGCCTGCCCGAGGGGTTCACGGTCACCTTCCCCAAGGTGCTGATGAAGGACTACCTGTACCAGTTCGCCGACTGCCTGGGAGCCCTGGAGAAGGGGCTGGGACTGGCCGAGGGCGCGCTCCGCTTCGAGATCCAGGTCGAGGCCACCCAGACCCTGGGCTTCCTGGGCACAGGTCTGGCCGCCTCGCTCGGCGGCAGGCTGGCGGCGGCGCACTTCGGCGTCTTCGACTACACCGCGAGCTGCTCGCTCCCGCCGCACGAACAGCGGCTGGACCACCCCGCCTGCGACCACGCCCGGCACGTCATGCAGACGGCCTTCGCCGGGACCGGCGTGGAGCTGTCGGACGGCTCGCTGGCCGCCTCCCCCGCCTCCGACTCCGGACCCGACGTGCACGCGCTGTGGGCGCGCCACGCCGAGCTGGTCGGGCACTCCCTGCGCCACGGTTTCTACCAGGGCTGGGACATGCACCCCTCGCACCTCGTCAGCCGCTACGCCGCGGTCTACGCCTTCCACCTGCGTCACTACGCCGAGTTCTCCCACCGGGTGCGGGCCTGGCAGGAGCAGCGCGAGGCGGGCGGCGGGGTGATGGACGAGCCGGCGACGGTCAAGACGATGGCCGCGGCGCTGCGCCGCGCGGATCTCGCGCTCGGCGGCGGGTGAGCGCCGGCTCCCCGGGAGCCGTCAGTCGATCAGGTCACGCCACCGGCGGACCATGAGGGGGTCGACCGGGTCGGACCACGAGGTCCGTACGGCGCTGCCGACGTGGAAGGCGCGCACGCCGTACTCCAGCAGGGCGGGCACGTGACCGGGCCGCAGCCCGCCGCCCGCCAGGATCAGGGGCCCGTCACCGGCCTCGCAACGGGTCTTGAGCACCGCCTGGCCCTCGCCCACCCCGCCGGGCGCGCCCGCGGTGAGCACGGTGGCCAGGTTGGGCAGCAGGCGCACGGCCCGCCAGCCGGCCTGCACGTCGGCCGCGTGGTCCACCGCCCGGTGGAACGTCCAGGGCAGCGGGGCGACCGCGTGGATCATCGCCTCGGTGGCGGCCAGGTCCACCGCTCCCCCGTCGTCGAGGAAACCGAACACGAACCCGGCCGCCCCCGCCTCCGCCAGGGCCTTGGCGTCGCGCCGCAGGACCTCCAGCGTCTCGGGGGCGGCCAGGAACGAGGCCTCGGCGCGCAGCATCACCATCTGCGGCAGCGTGCACTCCCTGGAGATCGCCGCGACCGTCTCCACCGCCGGGGTGAGGCCGTCGGACGTCATGTCGGCGACGATCTCCAGACGGTCCGCGCCGCCCTCCTCCGCCGCGACGGCATCACGCACGTCGAGCGCTATCACCTCAAGCAGCGATCCGGTCATGAAGCGAGGCTATCCGATGACTTTGTCCTGGGATCGCCCTGGATCAGACATGCTCCACCACCGGCTCCACCGCCGTACCGCGCCGGTCGACGAACGGCAGGGGGCTTCCGGGGAGGCCGCCGCGGAGGCCTCCCGCCCGCTGGAACAGGGCTCCCGAGGCGCGGTGCGGCAGGTCCACCGTACGCAGGTGGGTGAAGCGCTGCCGCCGGTAGTAGTCCTGCAGGCCCGGATTGTCCTTGGCGCAGTCCAGCCGGAGCCACCGCCGGCCCGCGGCGAGCACGCGCAGGCCCGCCCAGTCGAGCAGCGCCTCGCCCAGTCCCCGGCCGGAGTGGCTGCGCGCCACCGCCAGCTTGTGGACGTACAGGGCCGCGTCCGGCCGGTCCGCGGGCGTCCAGAACTCGGGGTCGGCGCCGCCGTCGAGAGCCAGGGTCGCGGCCGGGCCGTCCTCGCCGTCCAGCAGGTACATGACACCCTCCCCGATCAGCGGGACGATGCGCACCGCGGGGAAGCCGCCGACGGGCCACTGACGGACCCCGCGGGCGTTCAGCCACGCGGCCGTCTCCGCCAGGAGCTCCAGCACGGCCGGGAGGTCGTCCTCCGTCGCTCTGCGCAACGTGAGCCGCCGGGGCATTACGAGATCAGCGGTGTTCGAGTGCATGATTCATCCCTTCGTTGCGTTGGGTACACGAGTTGACACGGACAGTGGCCGGTCAGTGGCGCACGGCGTCCATGCCTGGCCGCGGGGTCGCTAGGGTCCCGAGGCGAAACGGAGGAAGAGGGGACCGTGCCCGTCCGTGTCGCGGGGACGGTCCAGTGCCCGTCCGCGGCGCGGACGAGGCGGGGGCCGCCACGTCAGGGCGGCCACGGAGACCTCAACGGCTCTCCAGCTCGTACCTGATCAGGTGCTTGTCCGCCGGGAGCACGGACACCGCGACGCGCACGGGCGTGCCCTCCTCGTCGTATCCGACGCGGACGTAGACGACGACCGGCGTGCCGAGCTGGAGCTGCAGGCGCTCGCTCTCCGAACTCGTGGGCATCCGGGCCCAGATGTCGTCCACCACCCTGACCTGCGGATGGCCGAGCTCCTCCAGCACGCGGTTGGCCCCGCGCCCGATGTCGCCGGGCCGGGCGATCTCCGAGCCGGAGACCAGCGCGAGCGGGAAGTAGGAGTCGTTCGTGTTGTACGGCTGGCCGTCCACGTACCGCAGCCGGCGGCGGACCACGGCCAGTTCGTCGTCGGGCAGTTCCAGCCTGCTGGCGATCTCCTCGGGCGGGTGCACGATGGAGACCTCGATGTCCTGGCTGGGCGCGCGACCCTCCTGGGAGACCGCCCAGGCGAAGGCCTCCCTGGTCTCCCCCGGCTGGGGCTGGAGCTCGCGCTGCGGGTGGATGAGCAGCGGGCGGCGCTCCCTGACCACGGTGCCCCGGCGCGGGGTGCGGGTCACCAGGCCCTCGTTGACCAGCTCACCGAGGGCGAGCCGGACGGTGTTGCGGCTCACCTGGTGGGCCGACATGAGCTCCGCCTCGGTCGGCAGCTGATCCCCCGGCCCGAGCACGCCGGAGTAGATGGTCCTCCGAAGTTCTGAGGCCACCAATTGGTACAGCGTCGACCGTGCCATTAAGTCCCCTTTATTCCAACAAAACTAGACGATCTGGTTCTAGTGGGGAACAGCCCCTTGACCCAGCCTCCCAGGAGCCGCATCATCCAATCGTTGGTACAAATCCATCGAAAGGTCGGCAGGGGGTGAGTGCCAGTGCTGTCGGTCCCGACGGGCATGCCGTACCTGCCCTGGCGAGATCCCTGCGAGGCGACTCGTTTACTGCGCTACGCGTTGCATCGCCAGGGATTCACCCACACCTACCAGAGCAACGGGACGGGAATGTCCGTGCTTTCGGTGCTGACCGATCTGACCGTGTGGTGCAAGAACGGATTGTTCGTATGGCATGAAGACGGGCACGAGGTCTCACATCCGGCGGACGATCCGGTCGGAGCCGCACGTCTGATCTCGCGGCACTACCGGCGGCCGGCCCCGGAGGACGACCCGGAGACCACGGCCTTCATCCCCACCGACTCCCTGCGCGACTAGCCGGTTCGAGGACCCCATCCCTCGCCGGGGTCCTCGTCCCGCCGCGCGGGGACGGAACGCGTCCTGGCGGGTCCCCCACGCCCGCCAGGGCGCGTTTCCGCGTTCAGCCCCCGCCCGCGTACGGGACCGTACGGCGGGCTTCTCTCCCCGGTGCCGCGCGCCCATAATGGATGATCGACCGGCTGCCTCATCGGGAGACGGGGGCATTCCCCATGCCGCACGCCGTACCACCGAACCCGGCCGACCCCCATGAGTTCGCGGAATACCGGATCACCGGCGGCGCCGGCGGCGCCCGGTCGCAGGAGGCCTACCTCGCCGAGGACCCCTCCGGGAAGCGGGTGGTGATCAGGCTGCTGCCGCCCGGCGCGGACCCCGGGCGCTTCCTGCGGACCGTGGACCCGCTGCGCGGGGTCTCGGCGTTCGGTGTGGCACAGGTGATGGGCGGCGGGATGTACGGCGACCGGCCGTACATGGTGAGCGAGCACGTCGAGGGACCGACGCTGGCCGAGGCGGTCGCGGCGGAGGGGACCCTGCGCGGCGCGGCCCTGGACCGGCTCGCCATCGGCACGATGGCCGCGCTGGCCGCCGTCCACCGGGCCGGCGCCGTGCACGGCGACATCCGGCCGGAGACGGTCGTCCTGGGACCCGGCGGCCCGGTCGTCGTGGACTTCGGGTTCGTCTCGGCGCTGGCGGCCGTGGAGGGCGTCCCGACCAGGCCCGTCGGGCTGCCCGCCTACCAGGCGCCCGAACAGCTGGACGGCGCCCCGCCCGCCGCGCAGGCCGACGTGTTCGCCTGGGCGGCGACGGTGGCGTTCGCCGCGGGCGGCACCACCCCGTTCGCGGGAGACACGGTGGCCGAGACGGTCAACCGGGTCCTGAACGACGAGCCGGACCTCGCCGCCGTCCCCGGGGAACTGGGCGCCGTGCTGGCGGAGTGCCTGGCCAAGGACCCGGCGGACCGGCCCACCGCAAGCACGGTGCTGCTCCGGCTGATCGGCGAGGACTCACTCCTGGAGGCCGCCACGGCCATCACCACCGGACGGGTGGCCGCGCCGCCGGCCACCCCACCGGCCACCCCACCGGCCGCCCCGCCCGCCGCGCCGTCCGGAGGCCGCGGCCGGCGCGCGCTGGTCCTGGGCGGGGCCTTCCTGGCGGTGGCCGTCGTCTCCGGCGCGGCGGTGTACCTGGTGGCGCCGCCGAGACCGGCGGAGATCCGGCGGGCCGCCGCGGCGGTCCCGTCCGCGCCCGGCGGCTCGCCGGCCCCCGGGCCCACCGCCGCCCGGCCCGTCGCGACGGCGCAGCCGACCGACGCGGTCTGGACGAAGGTCGAGAAACCGAACACGGAGGTCAAGCTCGCCGGCACCTCCGTCACCGTCCACGAGCACCCCTCCGACCCCGTCAAGATCAGCGCCTATCTGCTGGCCGGGCAGCCGTTCACGTCCTACCTGCGGGAGCGGTCCGGGAGCTTCCGCCAGATCGGCACGGCCGAGGAGGCCGTGCCGTCCCCGGACGGCAGGTGGGTGGCGCTGAACCCGTTCATCAAGTTCGTCGGCTCAGACCACGACCGGATACGGCTGAGCGACCCGTCCGGCGGGGGGCAGTTCGCGGTCGCCACGGTCAAGAAGCCCCTGCGGACGATGTTCCCGGTCTGGTCGCGCGACGGCTCCCGGCTGCTGCTGTCGATCCTCGACGCGGAGAAGAATCTGATCACCGGTTTCGTGCTCGTCGACCCGGTCGCCCGTACGGCCACCGCCGTGCAGGCCGAGTACTTCGACGATGCGGCCAGACCGTTCAGCTTCATGCCCGACGGCCGGATCGCCCGCGGGTTCTCGGACGGCAAGCGGATCGGGATCAACGTCTACGACACCTCCGGGCGGGTGGCCAGGTCCCTGCACTGGGTGGGCGGCCCGCAGGGCACCTCCTGGTTCTCCCCCTCCGGCGCGCTGTTCGCCACCTACTGCCCCAAGGGCGACGGGAGCCTCTGCGTCTGGAACACCGAGACGGGCGAGCGGCGGGCGACCGTCACCGTGCCCGCGAAGACGCAGCCGGCCGGCTGGTTCAACGAGCAGCACGTCATCGTGCGGGTCCCGCACAGGAAGGGCACCCGGTACCAGCTCGTCGCCCTCGACGGCGCCGTGGAGCGCGTGCTGGCCGAGACGCCCAGGGAGAACGAGGCCGTCCTCAGGTTCGACCCGGTCGCCCCGAGCTGATGCCCTCCGTCACGAATCCCTCCTCAGGGGATCCCGAGCTTCCGGCGGGCTACCGCGTGCTCGGCAGGCTCGGCGCGGGCGGGCAGGGCGTGGTCTACCTCGCGGAGCTCGCGGAGCCGGTGGGACCCGCGGGGTCCGCGGAGCCGGCCGGGGGCGGGCGCGTCGCGGTCAAGGTGCTCCACCGGCACGCGGCCGGCGACCTGGGCCCGTTCCTCGCCGAGGCCGAGCTGATCCGCCGGGTCCGGGCGTTCTGCACCGCCCAGGTGGTGGACTCGGGGGTCGCCGGCGGCCTGCCGTACCTCGTCACCGAGTACGTCGACGGGCCGAGCCTGGCCCAGGTGATCGAGGAGCGCGGCGCGCTGCGCGGGGCCGAGCTGGTCCGGCTGGTCTTCGGCACGCTCACCGCGCTGACCGCCGTCCATCAGGCCGGGGTGGTGCACCGGGACTTCAAACCGGCCAACGTGCTGCTCGGCCGGGACGGGCCGCGGGTGATCGACTTCGGGATCGCCCGGCTGCTGGACGCCGCCGCCGACGACGGCGAGCTGGTCGGCACGCCGCCGTACATGGCGCCGGAGCAGTTCGGCGGGGCGGAGGCCGGGCCGCCCGCGGACATGTTCGCCTGGGCCTGCACCGTCGTCTGCGCCGCCACCGGCAGGCCGCCGTTCGGGACCGGGCCGACCCCCGTGGTGATCAACCGGATCCTGAACGAGCCGCCGGACCTGGGCGGGGCGGAAGGGCTGGACGGCGAGCTGCGCGAGCTGGTGACCGCCTGCCTGGACAAGGACCCGGCCCGGCGGCCCACCGCGGCGGGCGCCCTGATGCGCCTGCTGGGCGGGCAGGTGCCCGCGCGGGAGATCCTCCCCGAGGGGAGCCGCCGGGCCGTGCCGGACGCCCCGCCCGAGGGGGGTCCCCGAACAGCGCCGGACGCCCCGCCTGAGAAGAGCGGCACCGCGCCGCCGTACGGGGAGGCGCCCGCCCGGGAACGGGCGCGGCGGCCCGGGCGGGCCGTGGCGGTGGCGGCCGCGCTGGCGGTCGCGCTGGCCGCGGGCGGCCTGGTGACCGCCCGCCTCCTGGCGGCCGACGACCCGCCGTCCTCCTCCCCGTCCACGTCTCCGCCCTCCTCGGCCGCCCTCGTCACCCCGCCGGCCATGGCGGCCGAGCCGGCCACACGGACCCCCGTCCCCGGCTCCGGGGTGACGCTGCACGAGGCCCCCTCCGACGGGATGTGGGTCTCGGCCTACCAGGACCGGCGTACGAAGGACGCGCCCTGGTTCCTGCGGGATCCCCGCTCGGGCGCCTTCCAGGCCGTCGTGGAGCCGCGGCAGGAGATGGAGGCGGCCCCGGGCGGGCGCGCGGTCGCCTCGCTCTCGGCCCTGCGCCTGTTCACGCTCGACTACGACCGCGTCCACATCGAGGACCGCGCCTCCGGCGACTCCTACGACATCCGCACCGTGGACCGGCCGCTGTTCACCGGCGGCCTCTCCTGGAACCGCGAGGGCACCCGCGTCCTGCTCACCGTCCACGCCGAGGCCAGGGACGACGCGCCGCGCGTCGGCTTCGTGGTGGTGGACCCGGCCGGGCGCACCGCGCGCGTCACCCGGATGCCCGCGACCGGCCACCCCTACATGTGGGGCCCCGAATCCGGCACCGTGATGCAGCGGGGTCCCGGCGGCGCGGCCCTGGTGCACGGGCTGGACGGCACGCTGCGGCGGACCATTCCCGGCGTGGGCGACCTGCTCTGGGGCGGGGCCGTGGCCACCGCCGGGGGCGGGCGGTTCCTGACCGCCTGCCCGGACGCGCCGAAGGACACGTGCGTCTGGGACTACCGCTCGGGCACGCGCGAGGCCCGGCTGCGGACCGGCGAGCGGACCACGGTGCACGGCTGGCTGGGCGCGGAGCACCTGCTGGCCACCCGGAAGGGGAGGAAGGTCTCCGAGGTCGTCATGCTCGACCTGTCGGGGAAGGCCGTCCGGGTGCTCGCCGACGGCCCCGCCGCCGAGATCGACAAGATCTCGATGTGGTACACGGCGAAGTAGGCGCTCACGGCGCCCACGATGGCGGCGCCGGGCGGTCAGCCCGCCGGGCGCCAGTCGATCAGTGTGAGCCCGTCGTCCACCGCGGTGAAGACCGCCTCGACGCGCTGCCCGGCCCGCGGGGGCTCCCCACCGCGCCAGTTGCCGTACATCACGCACTCGGGCGCGTCGGCCAGCCGTACCATCACCACGACGTACGGCTCCCGCACCCCCGGCAGGAACGGCTGGTGGCTGACGATCCAGCTCTCGATCCGCCCGGCGGGCTCCACCGGCTCCCAGCCCCACCCCGCGGTGCGGCAGCGGTGGCAGTAGGCGCGGGCCGGGAAGCGCCGCGTGCCGCAGGAGTCGCACCGCTGGACGACGAACTCGCCCGCGCGGACCCGTTCCCACCAGGCCGCCGAGTCGCGGTCGGTCACCGGGCGCACGGGGCCTCCCGCCTCCGCCGGCACGGGGTCACCCCTTCCTGAGGATCAGGGCGGAGGTGGCGGGCAGGATGTAGCCGGGCTGGGCGGTGGACAGGGCCACCTCCGCGCCGTCCACCTGCCGGTCCCCCGCCTCGCCCCGCAGTTGCGAGACGGCCTCGGCGACGTGGTTGATCCCGTGCACGTACCCCTCCGACAGGAACCCCCCGTGCGTGTTGACCGGGACGCCCGCGCCGGAGGCCGCGTACGGCCCGCCCTCCCCCTTGGCGCAGAAGCCGTAGTCCTCCAGCTGGACGATCACCGAGTAGGTGAAGCAGTCGTAGATCTCGGCCACGTCGATCTCGGCCGGCCCGAGGCCCGCCTGCCGGTACAGGCGCGGGGCCATCTCCGCCGCCGCGGTCACCGTGACGTCGCCGCCGCCCCCGGACAGGAAGGAGTCCCCGCCGCCCCAGGTCGCCGCGGAGATCAGCACCGGCGGGCGGCGCAGGTCCCGGGCCCGCTCGGCGGAGGTCACGACCAGCGCGCAGGCGCCGTCGGTCTCCAGGCAGCAGTCGAGCAGCCGGAACGGCTCGGCGATCCAGCGGCTGGCGAGATAGTCGTCGAGCGTGATCGGGGTGCGCATCAGCGCCCGGGGGTTCTTCACGGCGCTGGCCCGCTGCCGTACGGCGAGCTGCCCGAAGTGCTCCTCCTTAGTTCCATATTTCGTCATATGGGCGCGGGCGAACATCGCGTACTGCTGCGGCGGCGCGACGTAGCCGTACGGCGCCTGGTACTGCACCTCCGGACTGACCGGCAGCGCCCGCCCCGTCCCGCCCATCCGGAACTCCGACCGCGCGTTGATCGCCCGGTAGCAGACGACCGTCTCCGCCACCCCGGCCGCGACCGCGAGCGCGGCCTGCCCGATCACCGCGTGGGAGACGCTGCCGCCGCCGAACTGGTCGAGGTGCCAGGCGGGCTCGTCGACGCCGAGGGCGGGGCCGACCACCGACGGGGCGGCGGAGTCGCCGACCCGGTGGGTGGCCAGGCCGTCCACGTCGTCGGCCGTCAGACCGGCGTCCTCCAGGGCGGCCAGGATCGCCTCGCAGGCGAGGGTCAGCGTGCTGACCCCGGAGTCCTTGGAGAACCGGGTGTAGCCGACGCCCGCGACGGCCGTGCGGTCCCGGAATCCCGCCACGCGCACCCCCATAAATCAAGCAAGCGCTTGGCCAGAGGCTAGATCGGGCGGATCTCGCGTGTCAACGAAGCACTTTTTCCGGCCCTCCCCTACCATCCAAGCAAGCGCTTGGTAATATGAAGAGGACGGCACGCTGCAAGACTGGCCGTCACCATCCCCTCGGGGGCCGACCGGGCGCGAATGAGGAGGCGGAACGTGACCATGAGCACCCACGCGGCGCGACTGCTGCACGGCCACCCGCGTGCCCACCAGAACGGGCACGGGCCCACCGTCAACGGAGCCGCCATGCGCAACGGCCTCTCCCCAGGCCTGTCCGACGGATCCGGCGACCGCGGCTCCGCCGTGGACGGAAACCGGTTCCGATCCGTGCTCGGGCACTTCGCCACCGGCGTCGTGGCCATCACCGCGATCGACCCCGCGACGGGCGAGCCCTGCGGCCTGGCCGCCAACTCCTTCACCTCGGTCTCGCTCGACCCGCCCCTCGTGGCGTTCTGCGTGGCCCACACCAGCACGTCGTGGCCGCGCGTGCGCGCCGCCGCGACGCTCACGGTGAACGTCCTGGCCGAGCACCAGCAGCCGGTCTGCACGGCGCTCGCCAGCAGGGGCGGCGACAAGTTCGCCGGTCTCGACTGGACCGCCTCCCCCGGCGGCAACCCGGTGATCGGCGGCACCCTGGCCTGGATCGACTGCTCCGTCGAGGCGGAGTACCCGGCCGGCGACCACGTCATCGTCGTGGCCCGCGTCCACCAGCTCGACATCCACGGCGACCGGGGCCCGCTGGTGTTCTTCCGCGGCGGCTACGGCCGCTTCCTCACATGACCGGTCCCCGGATGACCGAGGACTTCCGCCGGGAGATCCGCTCCTGGCTGGAGGAGCACCTGAGCGGGGAGTTCGCCCACGCCCGCGGGCTGGGCGGGCCCGGCCGCGAGCACGAGGGCCACGAGGTGCGCCTGGCCTGGGAGCGGCGGCTCGGCGAGGCCGGATGGACCTGCCTGGGCTGGCCCAAGGAGCACGGCGGGCGCGACGCCGCCCTCGCCGAGCAGGTCGCCTTCCACGAGGAGTACGCCCGGGCGGCGGCCCCGGCCCGGGTCGGGCACATCGGTGAGGGCCTCATCGGGCCCACGATCATCGACTACGGCACCGAGGAGCAGAAACGGCGCTTCCTGCCGCCGATCCGGCTCGGCCGGGAGCTGTGGTGCCAGGGCTACTCCGAGCCGGAGGCCGGATCCGACCTGGCGAACGTGCAGACCCGGGCGCGCCTGGAGGGCGGAGAGTGGGTGATCACCGGCCAGAAGGTGTGGACCTCGCTGGCCCACGTCGCCGACTGGTGCTTCGTCCTGGCCCGCACCGAGCCCGGCTCGCAGCGGCACCGGGGGCTGTCCTACCTGCTGGTCCCGATGGACCAGCCGGGCGTCGAGGTCCGGCCCATCGTCCAGCTGACCGGCACGAGCGAGTTCAACGAGGTCTTCTTCGACGGGGCACGTACGGCCGCCGCCGACATCCTGGGCGCGCCCGGCGACGGCTGGCGGATCGCGATGGCCACCCTCGGCTACGAGCGCGGCGCCTCCACGCTGGGCCAGCAGATCGGCTTCCAGCGGGAGCTCGCCGGGGTCGTGGAGACCGCCCGGCGCACCGGCGCGGCCGAGGACCCGGTCCTGCGCGACCGGCTGGTCCAATCGTGGCTGGAGCTGCGGATCATGCGCCTGAACGCGCTGCGCACGATGACCTCCCTGTCGGCCGGGGAGCCGGGCCCCGAGGTCTCGATCGCCAAGCTCTACTGGTCGGAGTGGCACCGGCGGCTGGGCGAGCTGGCGCAGGCCGCACAGGGCAGGGCGGGGCTGGTCGCCGACGGCCCGCCGTACGAGCTGAACGACCTGCAGCGGCTGTATCTGTTCAGCCGGGCCGACACCATCTACGCCGGGTCCAGCGAGATCCAGCGCAACATCATCGCCGAACGCACCCTCGGCCTCCCCAGGAACTGAGGGCGCGCTCCTGCGGATCTCTCCCTGGGACTTCCCCGCGGAGGCGGGTATCGTGATCCGCAGTCACCGGCGGCACGACGACCGGAGAGCCATGGACCGCGAGAAGATCACCCTCAGCGGCACTCAGGAGACCATGCTCGCCACGCTGTACGGCAGAGCGCTCGACAGCCGCTCACCGAGGTCGATCCTGCACGACCGCGAGGCCGTCAGGGCGGTGCGCCGCATCGACTACGACTTCCGTAAGACGGGGATGACCGGCACCACCGCCGCCGGTGTCGCGCTGCGCGCCAGGCAGCTCGACGAGTGGACCGCCGAGTTCCTCGCCGCCCACCCCGGGGCCACGGTGCTGCACCTGGCCTGCGGCCTCGACACCCGCGTGCACCGGCTCGGCCCGCCCCCGTCGGCCCGGTGGTTCGACGTCGACTACCCCGAGGTCGTCGAACTGCGCGAGCGGCTGCTCCCGCGCCCCGAGGGCGACTACCGGACGATCGGCGCCTCGGTGACCGACGACGGGTGGCTCGACGGAATACCCGCCGACCGCCCGGCCGTGGCCATCTTCGAGGGCCTGACGATGTACCTGCGCAAGGAGGACGGCAGACGGCTGATCCAGCGGATCACCGGGCGCTTCCCCGGCGGTCAGCTGCTCTTCGACGTCTACGGGACGATGGGCATCCGGATGCAGAAGCTGGTGCCCGCGGTGCGCAGGTCCGGCTCGACGCTGCACTGGGGCGTCGACGACCCGCACGAGATCGAGGGCTGGCACGACGGGCTGGAGTGCCTCGACGCCCTGCGCAGCGTCGACATGCCCGGCCTGGACCTGCTCCCCCTGGCCGGCCGGATCCAGATGCGGGTGCTGAGGCACATCCCCGGCCTGCGGGACGTGGGCCGCATCCTGCGCTATCGGTTCTGAGCCGCGGAACCGGCGGGCGGCTCAGCGGGCCGGGGCCCGGGGGCGGTTCCACCACAGGGACAGGGACAGGGCCGCGGTGATGAGGACGGCGCCGCCGGCGGCGAAGGCGGCGGCCGCGTCGACCCGCTGGTGGATGACGGTGAAGCTGCCGGGCAGGGCGTTCAGAGCGCTCTGGAGCTGGTCGGCGTTCTCGGCGCGGTGGTAGGAGCCGCCGGTGGTCTGGGCTATCTGCTTGAGCGCGGGCTCGTCGATCATGCGGATGTTGCGGCCTCTGTCGAATCTGCCGCGGCCGCCCCAGCCGCCGAAACCGCGCCCGTCGAACTGGGAGTTCTCGCACACCATCGGGGACGGGTTCGTGGTGCCGAAACCGATGGTGAAGACGCGGACGCGGCGCAGGGCCGCCTCCCGGGCGGCGATCCGGGGGTCGACGCCCTGGGTGTTGGCGCCGTCGGTGAGCACGATGATCGCGGCACTGGCGTCGCCCTCGCCGTCGCCGGGGGTCGCCCCGCTGGGGGCGACCGACGGGTCGACCTCCGCGATCGCGTCGATCGAGGTGAGCATGGCCTGCCCGATCGCGGTGCCGCGGGCCACGGTCAGGCCGTCCAGCGCCTCGATCAGCGAGTCGGTGTCGTCGGTGGGCGGGACGAGCAGGCCCGCGGTGCCCGCGAAGGTGACCAGGCCGATGCGCGGCCCGCCCCGCTGCGACTCGATGAACTCGGCGGCGGCCTTCTTGGCGGCGGTGATGCGGTTGGGATCGACGTCCGTGGAGCACATGGAGCCGGAGGTGTCGAGCGCGAGCAGGATCGTCGCCGACGTCCGCGGCACCGGCATCGACGCCTGCGGTCGCGCGGCCCCGACCGTGAGCAGCGCGAGCCCGGCGACGAACAGCGCCGCGGGGATCTTCCTCCTCCAGCGCGTACGGCCGGGCAGGGCGCTGCGGACGAGCGCGATCGAGGTGACGCGCACGGCGGCCTTGCGGCGGCGGCGCCGCGCCCACTCGCGGATGACGAAGATCAGCGGAATGATCAGGACGGACGACAGCGCCCACGGCCATGAGAACGTCATTCAGATCACCCGTCCGGATCGGAGCACGGTGAGCGCCGCCCCTGCGGTGAGCAGCGCGAGGGCGAGGCCGATCAGCCCGCCGGCGAGGGGCAGCGGCTCGTCGGAGACGGTGAGCCGCAGATCGATCGTGTCGGCGATCCCGTCGAGCCGCGCGACGTCGGAGGCGGGATGGTAGGCGCCGCCGGTGGTCTGCGCGATCAAGGTGAGGGTCTCCTCCTCCAGCGAGGTCTGCAGGCGGTAACCCTCGACCGTGACCGTCGCCCCGGCCGTGGTGCCGACCCCGACGGTGTGGATGTGGACGCCCGCCCGCTGGGCCACGGCGGCGGCCTGTTCGACGTCCGCGCCCTGGTTCTGGCCGTCGGAGAACATCACGATCGTCGCCGACGGCCAGTAGCCGATGTCGGGCGCGGTGCCGTCGCGGCCGACGGCCACCGGCTTGCCCGTGATCGCCGACAGCGAGCCCGTGATGGCCGTGGCCAGCGAGGTGCCACCGGTGATCTTCAGCCGGTCGATGGCCGCGAGCGCCTTGGAGTGGTCGGCGTCGGGCCGCGCGGTGGTGAGCGCCCCCCGCTCGAACGCGACGACCCCGATGTCCACGCTGTCGGGCTGCGCCGTCACGAACGCGCGGGCCGCCCGCTGCGCGGCCGCCAGCCGGGTGGGCGCGACGTCGTCGGCCCCCATGCTGTTGGAGACGTCGACGGCGAGGATGACGGTGCCCGCGGTCCGCGGGACCGGCACCATCGCCGCCGGTCCGGCGGTGGCGACCGCGAGCACCCCGACGCCGGCGACCGTCAGGCCGGTTCCGAGGTACGTCCTGCGGCCGCCCGGCACGGCGACACCGGCCGCGGCCAGCGCGGCCGTCCGGCGGCGCGCCGAGACGACGACCGCCCAGGCGAGCGCCGCCGTGACGAGCAGCCCGACGACCAGCAGCAACGGAGAGGACAGGGTCATGGGGCCTCCCCCGCCGACCTCGCCGACCTCGCGGCCGAGGCGCCGCATCCGCTGACGATCCCGGTCATGGGGCCCTCCCCCGCCGACCTCGCCGACCTCGCCGACCTCGCGGCCGAGGCGCCGCATCCGCTGACGATCCGGGTCATGAAGCTCCCCCCTCCGGCCCCACCGGCGACCGCGAAGAACCCGGTCACGGCGACCGGTCCCGGGTCCGGGTGACGACCTCGACCAGGGCCTCGGCCAGGTCGCGGTCGGTGTCGATGCGGTGGACGGGCACCCCGGCCCGGCGCATGCCCGTCGTGAGCCGGGCGTCGCGGGCGTCGACGGCCTCGCGGAAGCGGACCCGCAGCAGCGGGTCGGCGGAGTCGACGACGAGCTGCTCGCCGGTCTCGGCGTCCTCGACCACGATCAGCCCGGCCTCGGGCAGAACGTCGTCGGCGATGTCCACGATCCGCAGGGCGACCACCTCGTGCCGCCGGACCAGGCGCTGCAGCGCGCGTTCCCAGTCGCCCTCGCCGATGAAGTCCGACAGCACGACGACGAGCGCGCGGCGGCGCGCGAGCCGACCGGCCGCGTCGAGCATCTCCGCCAGGTCGGTGGTGGCGCCGCCGCGCGCCCCGGCGGTGCGTCCTGTGGCGCGTTCCGCGGTGCGTTCCAGCTCGGCGCCGATCCGCAGCGCGTGCCGCCGGCCGGTGCCGGGCGGCACGACGCGCAGCATCCCGGTGTCGAACAGCAGGGCGCCGACGCGGTTGCCGCCCCGGCCGAACAGCCGGGCGAGGACGAGCGCGAGCTCGGCGAGCACGTCGTGCTTGCCGCGTCCGGGCCGGCCGGCCGCCATCGACGCCGACCGGTCGAGCACGAGCCACACCGTCAGCTCGCGGTCCTCGGTGAACACGCGCAGATGCGGCTCGTCCAACCGTGCGGTCACGTTCCAGTCGATGTGGCGGGCGTCGTCGCCCTCGCTGTACGGGCGCACCCCGGTGAAGTCGATCCCGGAGCCGCGGTGCGCGGTGCGGTGGTCGCCCTGGAGCCGGCCGTCGAGCCTGCGGACGACCTTCCACTCCAGGCGGAGCAGGAGTCTCTCTGGGGCGGTGGCCATGGCTCAGCGGTTCTGCAGGACGACGTCGGGCGCGCGTACGGCCCCGAGCACCCTGTTGATGATCGTGTCGGCGTCGACGTCGTCCGCGAGGGCCTCGTAGGACAGCACGAGGCGGTGGCGCAGCACGTCGAGCGCGAGCTCGGACAGGTCGTGCGGCAGGACGTAGTCGCGGCCGCGCAGGAACGCCAGCGCCCGGGCGCCGGTGACGAGCGCGATGGACGCCCGCGGGCTCGCCCCGTAGGTGACGTACCGTTCCAGCTCGCCGAGCCCGGCCGTCGCGGGGGAACGCGTCACGGCGACCAGCCGTACCGCGTAGTCGACGATCGCCGGATCGACGTACACCTGCTGGGCGCGGGCCCGCATCGCGATCAGCTCCTCGGTGGTCACCATCGGCTGCGGCGGCTCCGGCGGGCGCAGCGCCCGCTCGACGATCGCCTGCTCCTCGGGCTGCGTCGGATAGTCGACGACCACCTTCATCATGAAACGGTCGACCTGCGCCTCGGGCAGCGGATAGGTGCCCTCCGACTCGATCGGGTTCTCCGTCGCCATGACCAGGAACGGCTCGGGCACCCGGAACGTCTCACGGCCGATCGTCACCTGGTGCTCCTGCATCACCTCCAGCAGGGCGCTCTGCACCTTGGCGGGGGCGCGGTTGATCTCGTCGGCCAGCAGCAGGTTGGCGAACACCGGGCCGAGCTCGGTCCGGAACTCCCCGGAGTGCTGGTGGTAGACCCGGGTGCCCACGAGGTCGGCGGGCACCAGGTCGGGGGTGAACTGCACGCGCTGGAAACTCCCGGCGATCGCGGCGGCCAGCGACCTCACCGCGAGCGTCTTGGCCAGGCCCGGCACGCCCTCCACCAGCAGGTGACCGTCGGCGATCAGCGCGACGGCCATGCGCTCCAGCAGGACGTCCTGCCCGACGATGGTGCGTTTGACCTCGAACAGCACGTGTTCGAGCGGATGGGCCGGCTCGGGATACTTGGTCGAGGTCATATGGTGTTCCTTCTCCTGACGCTTCGGACGGTTCCGGTCGGCTTCGGTCAGATCAGGGGCCCGTCGCCCGGCGGACCGTCGCCTTCGCCGCCGCCCAGAGCGACGCCGATCGGCACCGCGAACGCGATGCCGGCGAACGCCTCGTCGCCTCCCGGGTCGGCGATCGAGACGACGATCCCGATGACCAGGCCGCGGGCGTCCAGGAGGGGGCCGCCGGAGCTGCCCGGGTTGACGGAGGCGTCGAACTGGATGAGCCCGCTCAGCTCGCCGTCCTCCGAGGCCCGGCCGGCGGTCCGGTCGAGACCCGACACGACGCCGGTGGAGACGCTGTAGGTCAGGCCCAGCGGATTGCCGATCGCCACGACGGGCGCGCCCACGGCCACCGCGCCGCCGAGCGTCGCCGGAACGACGATCTCCGGCAGTCGCGCGGGCCTGAGGGTCGCGACGTCGCGCCTGGGGTTCGACGACGCGACGACGGCCTTCGACCTGGTGCCGTCGGCGAACGTCAGGGTGACGTCCTCGGCGCCTTTGACGACGTGGTGCGCCGTCAGGATCGTCCCGTCCTCGGCCGCGATCACCCCGGTTCCGAGCGACTTCCCGGCCCGGATGACCACCACCGACGGCCCGACCCTCTTGTAGACGTCGGCCACCGTGAGCGTCGCACTGGGCGTCGGCGTCGCGCTCGGCGCGGACCCGGCCACTTCGCCGCTCCCGCCGCGGCCTCCCAGCCAGTACGCCAGCACCGCCACGAGGACGAGCGCGACACCCCCGGCGGCGAACCGCCGAGCTCTCCCGGCCACGGCCCCCTGAGCTACCTGAGCCCCCTGAGCCTCAGCCGTACCGGCCTCCTGCGGCACGCGCTCCATCGCCCCATAGTCATAAATCTCAGTCGAAAGTGCTACAAACTTCACCTGGGAACTTCATGAGAAACGCTCCGCCCGGCCATCCGGACTTCCGGGCGGCCTTCCTGCTGACCGCCGCGGCGGGCGCGGGTCTCGCGCTCGCCGCCGACGACCGGTCCCGGCGGGAGCCGGTCACCGGCCGGTCGTGAGAAGGTCGCCGTCGAGGAAGACCGGCACGGGGTCGGCGATCTCCCCCACGAAGCGGCCGTCCTCCATGTCGCGGAACCCGAGCAGGGCCGGCCCGCCGTCCGGTTCGACGATCAGCCGCCCGGCGTACAGGCTGCCGGCCCGCAGCGGCCGCGCCCCGGCGATGTCGAAGGGGCCGGTCGGACCGGCGGCGGGAGCCGTCCAGACGCCGGGGGGCGGGTCGGCGCGGGCCAGGGGGTGCTCCGGCGCCATCTCCCGGGGCCGGCAGGAGAAGACCAGGACGGTGCGCCCGCAGACGCGGCGGACCTGGGGCACTTCGAGATGGCCGAAGCCCGCGGGCGCGCTGAGCGGTGGGCCCGCCTCCCAGTGCCGCAGGTCGGGGCTGCGGGCGTGGCCGATCACCCCGCGGCCGTCGGCGGGTCCCAGCTTCGCGCGGGCGGTGACGAGCATGTGCCAGCCGTCCCCGCCGGGGTCGCGGAAGACGTGCGGGTCACGCCAGGCCTCGTCCGTCCAGGAACCGGGGTCGAGCCGCTCGTACCAGCGCGGGTCGGCCTCCAGGACCGGCATCGCGCGGTCGCGGTGCCAGGTGACCAGGTCGTCGGAGACGGCGCTGCCGATGCGCTGGACCAGGCCGTGATCGGCCCGGCCGACGCCCGTGTAGAACATGCGCCAGCCCTCGCCGTCGCGCACCACGGACCCGGTCCAGGTGGCCAGGTCGTCCCAGGCGTCCGGCTCGGCGGGCACGAGGGCGTCCGGAAGGAGCGTCCATGAGCGCCAGTCGGCGGAGACGGCGTGCCCGATGCTCGCCCGCCGGTGACGCAGCTCGGGGTCCAGCAGCGCCCGGGAGGCCCGCAGGAAGAACAGGTGCTTGCGCTCTCCCTCCTCCGCCGTCCAGCTGTCCCACACCCAGTGGTCGGGCAGTCGCAGTGCCATCTCAGCCCTTCACCCCCGATGCGGCGATGCTGCGCACGAAGGCGCGCTGGAAGGACAGGAACACCACCAGCACCGGGATCGTGATCAGCGTCGAGTAGGCCATGGTCTCCCCCCAGGCCGGGGTGAGCTGGTTGAAGTACTGCACGCCGATCATGACGGGCCGCTTGCTCTCCTCCTGAACCACCATCAGCGGCCACAGGTAGGAGTTCCACACCGGCAGGAAGGTCAGGATGGCGACCGTGGCGAACACCGGGCCGGACAGGGGGACGACGACCTTGCGGTAGATGCGGAACCAGCCGCAGCCGTCCACCCGGGCGGCCTCGTCCAGGGACCTGGGGATCGAGCCGAAGTACTGGGCGAACAGGAAGATGGAGAAGGCGTTGGCGACGAACGGCAGGATCTGCACCTGGTAGGAGTTGAGCCAGCCCTGCTCGATCACCGGGCGCAGTCCCTCGAACTCCAGCCACGGCAGCTTGGCCACCCAGTAGACCATCGGCAGCGCCACGGTCTCGAAGGGGATGATCAGCGTGGCGATGACCAGCGCGAGGATCAGCTTGCGCCCGCGCCACTCCATCCGCGACAGCGCGAAGCCGGCCAGGCTGTTGACGAACAGGCCGAGCAGGACGGTGACGACGGTGACGAAGACGGAGTTGAGCAGGAAGCGGATCGCGGGCACCCGGTCGAACACCCCCGCGTAGTTGTCCAGGCTGAGCTCCCCCACCGGCAGGAAGGCCGCCCCGCTTCCGAGGTCCTGGAAGATCTGGTCGTCCGGTTTGAGGCTGGAGACCAGCATGAAGACGACGGGGAACAGGAAGAAGAGCGAGAGCAGGACGAGCAGCAGGTACAGCGGGACGCGCCCGGACGCCCGCGGGCCCGCCTCCCGCGTGCGGGACGCGGTCACCGCGGCGCCCGGCGCCTGGTCGATCGTGGCCATGTCAGGTGTTCTCCCTGGTCAGACGCCGCTGGATGAGCGACACGATGAGGACGAGGACGAAGAAGATGAGGGACAGGGCGGCGCCGTAGCCGACCTCCTGCTCCCGGAAGCCCTTCCTGACGGCGTGGAAGATGATCGTGGTGGTGGAGTCGAGCGGACCGCCCCGGGTCATGACGTCGATCTGCACGAACAGGCCGAAGGCGGCGATGGTGATGGTGACCAGGACGAAGACCAGCGTGGGCCGCAGTCCCGGCCAGGTGACGTTGCGGAAGCGCTGCCAGGCCCCCGCGCCGTCCACGGTGGCGGCCTCGTACAGCTCCGCGGGGATCGTCTGCAGCCCGGCCAGCCAGATCACCATGTGGAACCCGACGCCCTGCCAGACCGAGAGGATGATGATCGCGGGCATGGCGGTGGAGGGCTGCTGCAGCCAGGCCGTACCCTCCACCAGGCCGCCGGTCATACGGCTGAGCATGGAGTTGATCAGGCCGTCCTCCTGGTACATGAACGTCCACAGGATGGAGACGACGACCATGGAGGTGACCACGGGCAGGAAGAAGACGGTGCGGAAGATGTTGACCCCGCGGATGCGCTGGTTGACCAGCAGTGCGAGGGCCAGGCCGAGGCCCGCCTGCACCGGCACCACGACCGCGGCGAAGTAGAAGGTGTTCAGCAGCGAGCGCAGGAAGACCGGGTCGCTGGTGAAGGCGCGGACGTAGTTCTCCAGTCCGGTGAACTCCGGCGCGTTCGGGGAGATGAGCCTCGCGTTGGTGAAGCTCAGGCCCAGCGCGAGCAGCGCGGGGACGCCGAGGAAGAGCATCAGCAGGAACAGCGCGGGGGTGACGAAGGCCCAGGCGGAGCGCCGTTCGATCGCGCGGGCGTGCGTCCTGCTCCGTCCGGGGGACGTCCCGGGTCGTGCGGTCATGCGGACCTCCCGTGCCCGGTCGCCGTGGCCGGCGTCCGGGTTCTCAGGGCGGGAAAGCGGCCTACAGGCCGTAGTTGTCGTTCGACTCGAGGTTGAAGTCGATCTGGTCGACGGCGGAGTCCAGGGACGTCTGGACGTCCGCGCCGTTCATGACGTCCTGCATCGTCTTCTCGAAGACGCTGGAGATCACCGAGTAGGCGGGCGTCGGGGGCCTGATCACCGCGTACTCGCGGGAGAAGCCGACCAGCTCGTGCAGCCGGCCGTCCGGGCCGTACTCCTCGGTCAGCGCCGCGGCGGCGTCGGTGGCGGGGATGAGCCCGGTCTCCTCGCTGAAGGCGGCGACGTACTCCGGCTTGAGGGAGAAGGCGATGTACCGGCGGGCCCCGTCCAGGCTCGGGCAGTTCGCCGACAGGCCCCACTGCCAGGAGGCGCCGCCGATCTTCGGCCCCTCGCCGAAGTCGGGCGGGGGCAGCAGCAACAGGTCCTCGCCGTACTTCTCGATCGCGTCCGGCGCCGACCAGTTGCCGTTCCAGGCGATGGCCACGTTGCCCAGCAGGAAGTCCTGCCGGTCGGGGGTGGGCGACTTGCTCGCCAGGCCGCGGGTGAACAGGCTCTGGAACCACTGCGCGAAGGCGACGGCCCGCGGTCCGTTCAGCGCGCCCTGGGCGGTGCGGTACGTGCCGCGGTCGATCAGGTCCCCGCCGAAGCTCTGCAGCATCGGCGAGTAGGCGTACGGCCACCATTCACCGGTGTCGTAGTTGCCCAGGTCGATGGCGTGCTCGAAGCCGGCGTTCTTGAGGGTCACCAGGGCGGCGTCGAACTCGTCCTTCGTCCACGGCCGGTCCATGGTGGGCACCCGGACGCCGTTGGACTCCAGCACCGAGCGCCGCGCGAACATCGCCAGCGCCGCGTCCCAGTAGCCGATCGAGTAGATCCGGCCGTTCCACCTGCCGACCGTCGAGGGCAGGAACTGGTCTGTCAGGGACTCGGGCAGGTCGAGCGGGGCGATCACCCGGGCCCAGGCCCAGTTGGGCATCACCGGCCCGTCCATGTCCAGCAGGCACGGCAGGTCGCCCGCGGTGGCGGCGGCGACGATGGCGTCGTTGTAGGCCGCCTGGGGGAAGAACTCGGGCTTGACCGTGTACCTGTCCTGCGAGGCGTTGAAATCGGCGATGATCCTGTTGATCACCTCGATCTCGGCGGGGTTGCCCGCCGAGTGACTCCACATGGAGACCTCGACGCGCTCCGCGCCCGCCCGTCCACCGGCCGAGCACCCGGTCGTCGTCGCCGCCAGCACGGCGAGGGCGACGCCTAGACTTGTCAGCCAAGGGGTCCGCGTCATCGCGACTCCTCTCGGCACGGCCCGCGGCCGCGCCGTACCAGCGGCCCGGCCAGCCGGGTCGCGACCGAGGGCCGCCGCCGCGGATCCGGCCAAGGTCAAGCCGGCGGCGGCCCCACCGAACTGCGCCGCACGAGATCGCACGGCATGAGCACGGGCGTGTGCTCCCGCTGCTCGGGCACCTTCCCTTCGATCAGGTCGACGAGGGTGCGCGCTCCCCACGCCCCCATCCGGGAGTACGGCAACGCCACCGTGGTCAGCGGCGGGTCCAGGTAGGCGGCGATGAACTCCTGGTCGTCGTAGCCGACGACGGAGACGTCCTCGGGGACGCGCAGCCCCCGCCGCCGGATCGCCCGGTAGGCGCCGATGGCCATCCGGTCGTTGAAGCAGAACAGCGCCGTCACACCCGGCCGGTCCAGCAGCCGGGCGGTGGCCTCCTCACCCGTCTCGGGCGTCGCCCTGGCGTGGCCGACCAGCCCGGGATCGAACGCGATGCCCGCCTCCGCCAGAGCCTCCCGGTATCCCCGCAGCCGCAGCCCGGCCGCCACCGGACCGGCCTCGTCGTTGAGGAAGGCGATGCGGCGGTGGCCGTGCGCCGCGAGCTCGGCGACGGCGTTCCGCGCGCCCCCGTGGTCGTCGGGCACGACGGAGGGGAAGCGGGCGGAGTCCGGCCGCGCGTCCAGGAAGACCGCCGGGGGCGTGATCTCCTCCGGGACAGGCACCTCGCGGTGGTACATGCACGCGTAGAGCAGGCCGTCGACGTGGCGGCCGTACAGCGCGCGGATCGCCGCCCGCTCGGCCTGCGGATCGTCGCCGGTGTTGACCAGGAAGAGCAGGTATCCCCTGGCGGTCACGGCCTGCTGGGCGGCCTCCACCATGCGCACGGCGAACGGGGTGGTCATGATCGTGTCGCCGACCAGCGCGATCGTCTCCGAGCGGCGGCGGCGCAGCCCGCGGGCCATGAAGTTGGGCGTGTAGCCGAGCTCGGCGGCGGCCGCGCGGATCCGCGCGGCCGTCCCGGGCGCCACGCGCAGGTCCGGCACCTCGTTCAGCACCCCGGACACCAGCGCGGGAGACACGCCGGCATGCCGTGCGACCTGACGGATCGTCACCCTGGCCATGGCCCGCTCCCGGAGGTGCTGAATGCTTTCAGCACATCGCACGCCTCCCGGCCCGCACCGTCAATGCCCGGCACGCCACGGGTATGCCACTGTCACCCCGGCGACGGGGTCGGCGGCACGACCGCCGGGCTCCGGGAACTGTCGGTACGGCGTGGCAGGATCCGGCGGGTGACCCCTCTTCAGAGTGCCGCCCGCGGCTGCCTTCGGAGCACCGCCCATGGCTGAGCGCAAACACGGCGTGCCCGCGCCCCCGACCGAATCCACGATCAGCGGCGCCGACTGGGACAGCGAGGACCTGGCCGACCGCTCCTACGAGCGGGTCGCCTTCATCGACGTGGACATGACCGAGGCGACCAGCCGCGGCGCGGTCTTCACCGAGTGCACCTTCCGCAACGTCCGGTTCAACGCCTCCACGCACACCGAGAGCGCGTTCCTGAACTGCACCTTCACCCGGTGCGCGTTCTTCGACGCCACCTTCACCGACTGCAAGCTCGTCGGCAGCATGTTCGACGCCTGCACCTTCGACCTGCTGAAGGTCTCCGGCGGCGACTGGTCGTTCGTCGGCCTGCCCGGGGCCGGCCTGCAGGGCGTCTCCTTCCGCGACGTGCGGATGCGCGAGGCCGACCTGACCGGGGCGCGGTTCGAGCGGGCCACCCTCCGGGGGGTCGACCTGTCCGGGGCGTGGCTGCACGGCGCCGATTTGACCCGCTGCGACCTGCGGGGCAGCGACCTGTCGGCGGTCGACCCGCTCAACGTCACGCTGAAGGACGCGACGGTCGACCTGGCGCAGGCGGTCACGATCGCCACCGCGCTCGGTCTCGACGTCCGCTCGGACTGAGCCGCACGCCCTGGAGGGGGCGGCGCGGCGGGTGTCCGCGCGCGCCGCGCCGGATCCCCGCCGTCCCGCCTACCGGCCCCCGTCAGCGGCCGGTAGGCGGACGGTCAGCGCCCTCCTCCAGTCTTCAGATCACCGGGCCCGCCTCCGCGGACCGGGGCCTGACGACAGGGGGACCTCATGAAGAGCAAGAGCGCGTCCGTTCTCATCTCCGGCGCCGGCATCGCCGGGCCCGCGCTGGCCTTCTGGCTGCACCGCCGCGGCTTCACCGTGACGGTGGTGGAGCGGGCCGCGGCGCTGCGGGAGGGCGGCCAGGCGGTCGACTTCCGCGGCGCGGCGCACATGGGCATGCTGCGGCGCATGGGGGTGCTGGAGGACATCCGCCGGTTGCGCACCACCCCGGGCCCGCTGACCGTCGTCGACGGGGAGGGCAGGCCACTGGCGAGCCTGCCGCCGGAGTTCACCGGGGGCGAGGTGGAGATCCTCCGCGGCGACCTCAGCCGCCTGCTGTACGACAGGACCAGGGATGACGCCGAGTACGTCTTCGGCGACTCCATCGCCTCCATGAGCGAGACCCCCGGCGGGGTGGACGTCGTCTTCGAAAGTGGCGCCCGCCGTACCTTCGACCTGGTGGTGGGCGCCGACGGCCTGCACTCCACCGTGCGCAGGCTGGCCTTCGGGCCCGAGGAGCGGTTCGTGCACCCCTCCGGCTACCACGTCGCGATCTTCACCACCCCCGACGACCTCGGTCTCGGCCCGGGCTCGCTGATGTACACCGAGCCCGGCAGATCCCTGGCGGCGGGCGGCGAGGGCGGCCGCACCGGCGTCATGTGCGTCTTCTCCGCCGAACGCCCGCCGGGCGGCGACCACCGCGACACCGAGCGGCAGCGCCGCTTCCTGGCCGACGCCTACGAGGGCATGGGCTGGGAGGCCGGGCGGCTGATGAAGGGCATGTGGGAGGCCGGGGACCTCTACTTCGACGCGATCGGCTTGGTCCGCATGGAGCGCTTCACCCAGGGGCGGGTGGCGCTGCTCGGGGACGCCGGGTACGGCGCCACCTGCGGCGGCATGGGTGCGGGGATGGCCATGATCTCCGCCTACGTGCTGGCCGGCGAGCTGGCGGCGGCCGGGGGCGACCACCGCGCCGGCCTGGCCCGCTACGAGCGGGAGATACGCGGCTACGCCAAAGCCTGCCAGAAGGTCGCGGGCAACGTCGGCCCGTTCTTCGCCCCGCCCACCGAGAGGAAGATCCGCAACCGCAACCGGACCTACCGGATCCTGTCCTCCCCGATCCTGTCCGCCCCGTTCAACAAACTGACCACCAGGGCGGCGAACTCGATCAAGCTGAAGGAGTACTGAGGACCCGGCGGGGGTGACGCCGATCGGCCTGTCGCAAAAAGTCATTGATACGTTCCAAAATCACGACCTTTCACATCTGGCGGAGTTCTGTTCCCCGGTCTAGCGTGCGCAGCATGACCACCGAAGGGCGCTCGGCCCACATCCTCGACGTCCTGACCACCGAGTTCGGTGACGCCATCGCGCTCGACCCACCCGCCTTCCGGCGCAAGTTCCGGAAGATGGCCGCCTCGCCCTTCGCCTTCTACCGGGGCAGCGCCAGCCTGTTCTACGCGGACATGACCGGCTCGTTCGCCGACCAGGCGTTCCTGGACGACAGGACGAGCCGGGTGTGGATCCACGGCGACCTGCACGCCGAGAACTTCGGCACCTACATGAACGCCTCGGGCGTGCTGGTCTTCAACGTCAACGACTTCGACGAGGCCTACGTGGGCCCGTACGTGTGGGACCTCAAGCGGTTCGCCGCCAGCGTCGCGCTGATCGGCTACGCCAAGGCCCTGTCGGACGAGGCGATCAGCGAGCTGGTCGCCCGGTTCTCCCACGCCTACCTCACCGAGCTGCACGGCATCTCGCACGGCGGCGACGACGCCGTCGGCGCGCTGACCCTGGAGACCACCAGCGGCGTGCTGCACCGGGTGCTCCAGCAGGCCCGGCTGAACACCCGGGTGGCCCTGCTCGACCTGGAGACCACGATCGAGAACTACGACCGCCGCTTCGTCGTCATGGACGGGCGCTATCCGGTCGACGAGGAGACGCGCAAGGCGGTCGAGGCCGCCTTCGTGGACTATCTGACCACGCTCCCCTCGGTCTCCGAGGTCGAGCACAAGATCAAGGACTTCGCCCTGCGCAAGGGCGTCGGCATCGGCTCGGCCGGGCTGCCCTCCTACAACATGCTCCTGGAGGGCCACACCCAGGCGCTGGAGAACGACGTCATCCTCTACATGAAGCAGGCCCAGGTCCCGGCCGTGGCCCGGCACATCACCGACGAGAAGGTGCGCGGCTACTTCAAGCACCAGGGGCACCGCACCGCCGAGTCCCAGCGGGCCCTGCAGGCCTACGCCGACCCGTGGCTCGGCTACACCACGCTGCACGGCGTCGGCCAGCTCGTCGCCGAGGTCTCGCCGTACTCCGCCGACCTCGACTGGGGCGACGTCAACGAGCCCGAGGAGCTGGCCTCGGTGGTGGGCGACCTGGGCACGGCGGTGGCGCGCATGCACTCGGTGGCCGACGACGAATCCAGCCACGACCTGGTCGACTTCTCCACCGAGGACGCCATCGTGTCGGTGATCGACGGCGACGAGAAGGGCTTCACCGCCATGCTGGTCGACTTCGCCCACGCCTACGGCGCCCAGGCCAGGACCGACCACCAGCTCTTCGTCGACCTGTTCCGCAACGGCCGCCTGCCCGGCCTGTGAGCCCAGGTTGTCTGCTCGGGCTGTCCGCTCGGGTTGCGAGCCCGGACTCTGAGCCCGGCCCCCGCGGCCGGTGAGGACCGGCCGGGCGGGCTCAGAGCTGGGGCTGGCGGGCCCGCGCGTAGTGGCAGGCGGCCCGGAGCTCCGTCGAGGACGGCAGGATCTCCAGCGGCTGCGACCGGCACAGCCCGTCGACCCCGGCCTCGGCCGCCTTCCCCGAGGCCAGGACGTGACAGCGGGGGTGGAAGCGGCAGCCGCCGGGGATGCGGGTCGGGTCGGGCGGCTCGCCGCCCAGCACGATGGGCGCGGGCGAGTCCGGGAGCACCGAGAGCAGCGCCTGGGTGTAGGGGTGGGAGGGCGCGCTCAGCACCTGCTCGACGGGGCCCGACTCGACGATCCGGCCGAGGTACATCACCGCGACCCGGTCGGCGATGTTCCACGCCAGGCCGAGGTCGTGGGTGACCACCAGCGCGGACAGGCCCAGCTCCGCGCGCAGGCGCAGCAGCAGGGAGAGGATCTCACCGCGGACGGAGGCGTCCAGGGAGGCCACCGGCTCGTCGGCGACCAGGACCCGGGGGTCCAGAGCGAGCGCCCCGGCGATGACCACGCGCTGACGCTGCCCGCCGGACAACTCGTGCGGGTACACCGGGAAGAACCGCTCCGGCGGCCGGAGCCCGGCCCGCGACAGCGCCGAGGCGACCCGCTCCCGCTCGTCGCGCAGGCCGTGGATGCGCGGCCCCTCGGCCACCGCCTCGTAGACCGTGTGCCGGGGGTTGAGCGAGCCGGTCGGGTCCTGCGGCACCAGCTGGACCTCGCGGCGGTAGGCCTTGAGCGCGCGGGTGGAGTAGGCCAGGGGCGCCCCGCCGTACAGGACCGTGCCCGAGGCGGGCCGCTCCAGACCGAGCAGGGTGCGCGCCAGGGTCGTCTTGCCGCAGCCGGACTCGCCCACCAGCGCGACGATCTCGCCCTCGCCGACGGTGAGGTTGACCCCGTCCACGGCCCGGGCCCGCCGCCCGCGCGAGGCGAACTGCACGTGCAGGTCTCTGGCTTCGAGCAGGGTCATGCGCTCTCCTTCGCCGGCCGTGCGTCCGGGGCGCCCGGATCGTCCGGGATATCTGCGGCGTCCGGAGCGCCCGAGGCGTTCGCAGCGCTCGGAGCGTTCGGGACCTCCTGCCCACCGGCCGCCTCCGGCCCTGCTTCCTCCGCCTCCGGCATCCCCGCCTCCGGCATCCCCGCCTCCGGCATCCCCGGCTCCGGTGTCCCCGGCCCGGTCCTCTCCGGTTCCGATCTCTCCGGCTCCGGCAGGACGTGGACGCACGCCGCGGTGTGCCGGGCCTGCGTGCTCCCGGCGGCGTGACCCGCGGGATCCCCGGCGACACCGTCCGCCGGCCACAGCTCGACCTGCCGCCACGCGCAGGACGGCAGGGCCGCCGGGCAGCGCGGATGGAAGGAGCAGCCGCCGGGCAGCCGCATCGGGTCGGGCGGGTCGCCGCCCAGGCCCCGGGGCGCCATCCGGGAGGAGGGGTCGCCGACCGTGGGGAACGCCTCGGCCAGCGCCCTGCCGTACGGGTGCCGGGCGCCGGTGAAGACCTCGCGCGCCGGCCCCGCCTCGACCACCCGCCCGGCGTACATCACCGCCAGCCGGTCGCACGTGGCGGCCAGGACCGACAGGTCGTGCGAGATCATGATCAGGCCGATGCCCCGGTCGGCGATGAGCGAGCGAACCAGCGTAAGCACCTGCGCCTGGATCATCACGTCCAGGGCCGTCGTCGGCTCGTCGGCGATGATCAGGCGGGGCGAGCAGGCCAGCGCCATGGCGATCATCACCCGCTGGCGCTGCCCGCCCGACAACTCGTGCGGATAGCTCCTGGCCCGCCAGGCGGGCAGGCCGACCTGCTCCAGCAGCCCGGCCACCCGCGTGCGCGCCTCGGCCTGCGTGGCCATGCCGTGCACCAGCAGCGGCTCGGCGATCTGCTCCCCGACCCGGCGCACCGGGTTCAGCGCGTGCTGGGCCCCCTGGAAGACCACCGAGGCCGAGGCCCACCGCACCGCGCGCAGCCGCCCCCAGTTCATCCGGAGCACGTCCTCGCCGTCCAGCAGGATCTCCCCGGTGACCCGGGCGCTCTTGGGCAGCAGCCGCAGCAGCGCCATGGCCAGGGTCGACTTTCCCGACCCCGACTCCCCCGCCAGCCCCAGGGCCTCGCCCTCGGCCACCTCCAGCGAGACCCCGCGCACGGCGGGCACGTCACCGGCGGCACTCCGGTAGGTGACCGCCACGTCCCGCAGCTCCAGCAGCCTCCCCGGCGGGGCCTGCGTCCCGAGCTGTGTCTCCGGTCGTGTCCCCGGTTGCGTCTCCGGTTGCGTCCCCGGTTGCGTCCCCGGTTGCGTCTCCGACGATGTCACGCGACCCCCCGCAGGCGTGGGTTGAGCACGGCCTCCAGCGCCCGGCCGCAGAACGTGAACGCCAGGACGACCGCGACGATGCACAGGCCCGGCGGCAGGACGTACCACCACGCGCCGGAGGTGACCGCCCCCCAGTCGTAGGAGCCGCGCAGCATGCTGCCCCACGACGCCTGCCCCGCGTCCGCGCCGAGGAAGGCCAGGGTCGACTCGGTGACGATGGCGCTGGCCACCGTGAGCGTGGTGTTGGCCAGCACGAGCGGGGCGACGTTGGGCAGCACGTGCCGGGTCATGACGTGCCAGTGCCCGGCGCCCAGCACCCGCGAGCGCTCGACGTACGGCCTGGCCTCCACGGCCAGCGTCTGGGCCCGGATCAGCCGGGCCGTCGCCGCCCAGGAGGTCACCCCGATCGCCAGGATGATCGTGGAGGTGCCGCCGCCGAGGATGGCCGCCAGCACCAGGGCGAGCACGAGCGAGGGCAGGACCAGGAACCAGTCCGTGATCCGCATCAGCACCGCCGACGACCAGCCCCGGAAGTGCCCGGCGGTGATCCCGGTGACCGTGCCGATGACCATGCTGAGCAGCGCCGCCAGGAAGCCGATCAGCAGCGACACCCGCGAGCCCCACAGGATCATCAGCAGGATCGAGCGGCCCGACTCGTCGGTGCCCAGCGGGAACTCCGCGCTCGGCGGCGCCATCTTGGGCCCCGTCGCCTTGGTCACGTCCAGGCCCGACGGGTCGGTGACCAGGGGCGTGACCAGGGCCAGCAGGACGAACACGGCCAGGATCGCGGCGCCGTACAGCCCGGTCCGCTGGGCGCGGTAGTCCCGCCAGAACCGGGCGAGCGCTCCCCGGCGGCGCGCCGCCGTCTCGTTCATGCGGACCTCACCCGGGGGTCCAGGACGTGGTACAGCACGTCGGCCAGCGTGTTCATGATGATCACCGCGACGCACAGGACCATGAACGTCCCCTGCATCACGGCGAAGTCCGGGCCCTTGATCGCCTCGTAGAACAGCAGGCCCAGGCCCGGCCAGGAGTAGACGGTCTCGGTGGTCACCGCGCCCTGCACCACCAGCCCTATGTGCAGGAAGACCAGCGTCACCGTGGGCAGCAGGGCGTTGGGCACGGCGTGGCGGCGGCGCACCTGGGCGTCGCGCAGTCCCTTGGCGCGCGCGGTGGTCACGTAGTCCTGGCCGATCTCGTCGAGCAGCGAGGAGCGCATGACCACCAGGTACTGCGCGTAGACCACCGCGACCAGGGTGATGCACGGCAGCACCAGGTGGTGGGCGACGTGCAGCAGGTACATCGGGCCGTCCGGCGCGTCGACGTCCTCCATGCCGCGGGTGGGGAAGATGCCCGGGATCGGGCCCACCCCGGCCGCGAAGACCATCAGCAGCAGCAGTCCGAGCCAGAACGTCGGCACCGACCACAGGGTCAGCGAGATCCCGGTGGAGAAGCGGTCCAGCCGTCCCCCGTGGTTCCAGGCGGCCCGGGTGCCCTGCCACAGGCCCAGGCTGACCGCGATCACCAGGCCGGTGCCGACCAGCAGCAGGGTCGGCCCCAGCCGCTCGCCGATGAGCTCGGCGACCGGCCGGCGGTACTCGTAGGAGGTGCCGAGATCGCCCCGCAGCGCCCTGGCCACGAAGTCCAGGAACTGCTCGGGCAGCGGCCGGTCCAGTCCCATCTGGCGGCGGAGCAGGGCCAGCTGGTCCGGGGTGAGCGGCACGTCCCGGGTGTAGGCGATCGCCGGATCGCCGGGGATGAGGCGGAACAGGAAGAAGGTCGCGACGACCACCATGCCGATGCTCAGCAGCGCGCCGCCGAGCTTGGTCAGCGCGTAACCGAGCGCGCCCCGCCGGGCGCCGCGTCCCTCCTGCGGGCCCGCCGCCGGACCGGCGGCGGGCTCGATCTCGATGGGTGCCGTCATCGGCGCTCACTCACGGTCGTCGTCACCCTTGCGGCGGAGCCGGGCCGTCAGGATGAGTCCCAGGACGAAGACGACCACGACGCCCGCCGCGGTCGCCACGACGGCGGTGGTGAAGGGGCCGGCGCCGTCGTCGTCCGAGGGGGCCGGGCCGGCCGGCGCCTGGAGCGAGTAGACGGGCCAGTAGCCGCTGCCGCCGTACAGGATGCCCTTGTCCTCGGGGATCGGGGTGATCGAGGTGATCCGGTCCTTGCGGTAGGCCTCGAGGTTGTTCGGGTAGTAGACGGCGATGATCGGCGCGTCGGTGTAGAGCTTCTCCTGCATCTGCTTCATCAGCGCGATGCGCTTGGGCCGGTCGAGCTCGGCCAGCTGCTGCCGGTAGAGCTTCTCGTAGTCCTCGTTGCAGTAGAACGACTCGGTGCCGCCGCCCTCACCGGCCGCCGTCGGCCGCCGGCTGCACAGGTGGGTGGCGAAGACCTCCTCGGGGTCCGGGTTGACCGACCAGCCGCTGATGGCGATGTCGTACAGCGCGGTGCTCCCGGTCTCCTCGGTGAACTTGTTGGAGTCGAGCTTGCGGGTGGTCAGCTGGATGCCGATGTCCTTGAGCCAGCCCGTGAGGAACTGGGCGAGCTTGTCCTCGATGGGGTCCTCGGTGTGGATGCTGAAGCGCATCTCCAGCTTCCGGTCCCCGTCCGGCATGGTGCGGATGCCGTCCGCGCCCTTCCTGTACCCCGCGTCGTCGAGGATCTTGTTGGCCCGGGCCGGGTCGAAGGTCACCCGCGTGTCGCCTGCGGCCTCCCAGAAGAAGTCCTTGTACATCGGCGGGACGATCGAGCCGTTCGCGGGCACGGCCAGGCCGTTCTGCACCTGGTCGACCAGGGCCTGCTTGTCGATCGCGTAGTGGATCGCCTGGCGCACCTTCACGTCCTTCAGCGCCGGGTGGCCGTCGCCGATCTCCTCGCCGTCGGCGGTGGCGGCGCCGGGGTTGAGCTGAAGGTAGCTGGCCCGCCGGCCCTGGGTGTTCCACTGCACGATGTTCGGGTCACCGGCCAGCGCCTGGAACTGCGGGCCGGCCAGCCGGCCGATCCAGTCGATGTCGCCCTTCTTCAGCCCGACGTTGGCCGCCTCGGGATTCTCATAGAAGATCACGTGCAGCTCGTCGATCTTGGGGGCGCCGCGCCAGTAGGCCGGGTTGGCCATCAGCTTCACGTAGGCGTTCTTCTTGTGCTCGACCGCGATGTAGGGCCCGTTGCCGACGGCCGGGTACCGCTCGGCCTCGTAGGTGCCGATGTCGGGGACCTTCTCCCAGACGTGCTTGGGCACGATCGGGATCGGCAGCTCCAGCATGGACGCCTGCGGCTGCTTCGTCTTGATCACCAGCGTGCGGTCGTCCGGGGCGGTCACGCTCTCGAAATTCTCCACCGCCGGGCCGTTGGCCGTCTTCGCCCCGTCGTCGGTCATGATCTTGTTGAGGGTCCACGCCGCGTCCTGCGCAGTGACCGGCGTGCCGTCGGACCACTTCGTGTCACGGATCTTGAAGGTCCAGGTGAGCTTGTCGCCCGAGGCCTGCCAGGACTCGGCGAGGTCGGGACTGGGCTGGAGGGTCTTGGAGTCGGGAGTCGTCAGGTAGGCGTACATCCACCGGTGGACCGAGGTCGAGATCACCCGGACCGCCAGGAAGGGGTTCATCGAGTCGATGGCCTGGATCGCCCCGAGCCGGACGATCCTCTTGCCTTCCGCGGGTTCCTGTACGGCCTGCACCCCGGCCGGTACGGCCTGCGCGGCGGTCGCGGGGAAAGCCGCGAGCGACAGCGCCAGCCCCAGCGCCGCCAGCCGCCCACCCAGTCTGGTCATGGTGGTTCCTCACCTTCCAACCAGTGAATCGTTGTAGTCGAAGGCACACCCTGGCGGGGGGACGTGTCAACGAGTCGTGGAAGATTGTTTCATTCTTGTGTTTTACCCCGACATTATTTTTCAATCCCTGTGCGGGTTGGCGAGGATGGTGTGACGAAGAACCGACCGGTCGGTATGGACGAGGGCGGTTCCGTACGGCATGCTTACCGAACATGAGTCTGTTCTCCGTCGAAGGCAAGACAGTCGTGGTCACGGGCGGTTCCCGGGGGATCGGCCGGATGATCGCAGCGGGGTTCGTGGACGCCGGGGCGACGGTCTACATCTCCTCGCGCAAGGCCGCCGAGGTGGAGAAGACGGCCGCCGAGCTGGGGTGCGTCGCCGTACCGGCCGACCTGTCCACCCCTGACGGCGTCTCCACGCTCGTGGAGGCGGTCTCCGCCCGCGAGGAGCGGCTGGACGTGCTGGTCAACAACGCCGGGGCGACCTGGGGCGCGCCGCTGGAGGAGTATCCCGAGCACGCCTTCGACAAGCTCTGGGGCGTCAACGTCAAGGGCGTGTTCTACCTGACCCAGCGGTTCCTGCCGCTGCTGCGCGCCGCCGCCTCGGCCGAGGACCCGGCCCGGGTCATCAACATCGGGTCCGTGGACGGCATCCGGGTGCCCGCTCTGGAGACCTACGCCTACTCCACGACCAAGGCCGCCGTGCACATGCTCACCCGCCAGCTGGCGCACCGGCTCGCGGCCGAGTCGATCACCGTCAACGCGATCGCGCCCGGTCCGTTCGACTCGAAGATGATGGCCTTCGCCCTCGACGACCCGGGCACCCGCGACGCGATCGCCTCAAGTGTGCCGCTCGGCCGGATCGGCCGCCCGGAGGACATGGCGGGCACCGCCATCTATCTCGCCTCGCGGGCGGGGTCCTACCTGACCGGCGCCGTGATCCCGGTGGACGGCGGCATCACCACCCACGGCTGAGCCGTCCGGCACCGAGGCCTCAAGCACTGAGCCGGCCGGACGCGGCGGTCCGTCCCGGGACTGCGCCCCCGGGACGGGCCGCCGAGGGCGCCCCTCCTCGCACATGACCCGGTCTCACGTCTTGCTGTGATCGATTCCGGGTGACAGCGTGATCGTCATGGCGAACCGCTTCACAGCGATCGCGACGGCCGCCCTGGCCGTCGCCGTCACGCTTCCCGCCGGAGCCGCCCACGCGGATCCCACCCCTGTCTCCCCCGACACGGCGACACCCCCCGCCGCCTGTGACGCCACCCGGACGCCTCCCTCCTACACCGGTGAGGTGCCCACGCCCCGGAGCGTGCTCGGCTTCGACCTCGGCGAGCGCGAGGTCACCACCGCCGAGTCCGACACCCTGCTGGCCGCCGTCGACACGGCCAGCGCCCGGGTCGTCTCCGGCACCCTGGCCACCAGCGCGCAGGGACGTCCGCTGAGGTACGCGATCGTCGGCACCCCGAAGAACATCCGGAGCCTGCCCGCGATCGAGGCCGCGATCAAGACCCTGCGCAGCCCGCTGACCCCCGAACCCGCCGCCCGCGCCCTGGCCCGCAGGACGCCCGCGATCCTCTGGGTCGCCGGGAACATCCACGGCGGCGAGGAGAGCGGCACCGACGCCGCCCTGAAGACCCTCTACGACCTCGCCGGACGCGACGACTGCGCGGCCCGGCGCATCCTGGACAACGCCGTCGTGGTCATCCTGCCCACCCAGAACCCCGACGGCCGCGAGGCCGACACCCGGCGCAACGCCTACGCCTTCGACATGAACCGCGACTGGTTCGCCCGGACCCAGCCGGAGACCGACGGCAAGATCGAAATGCTCCGGAAGTATCCGCCGCAGCTGTTCATCGACGCCCACGAGATGGGCGGCACGGAGTACTTCTTCCCGCCGAACGCCGACCCGATCTATCACGACATCGCCGAGCCCACGGTCAGCTGGATCAACGACGTCTACGGCGCCTCGATGATCGCCGAGTTCACCCGGCGCGGCATCCCGTTCTTCAACCGCGACGTCTACGACCTGTTCTACATGGGCTACGGCGACACGGTCCCGGTGACCGGCTTCAACGCCGCGGGCATGACCTTCGAGAAGGGCGGCTCCTCCCCGATCGCCGCCCGCACCTTCGAGCAGTGGCTCACCCAGTGGGTCTCCCTGTCGGCCGCCGCCGACCGCAGGGCCGAGATCCTCACCACCTGGGCGGGCATGCACCGGGAGGCGTTCAAGCAGGGCCTGGCCGGTCAGCTGGAGCCGAACAAGGTCTACAACCCCGGCAACGAGGTCATCACCCAGGTCCCCGACCGCAGGGTCCGCCACTACTTCCTGCGCGCCGACGACCGGACCAAGAAGGCCGAGACCGAGCAGATCGTGCGCCGCCTGCAGCGCATGGACGTGCAGGTGTTCAGGCTCACCCGGCCGCTGACGGTCAGGGACTTCAAGGCGTACGGCAGGCCCGAGGCCAGGACCGCCCTGCCCGCGGGCACCTACTGGATCCCCATGGCCCAGGGCCAGAAACACTGGGTCCAGGCCATGCTGAACGAGGACACCTACACGCCCTTCCCCTACTTCTACGACGTCACCGCCTGGAGCCTGCCGCTGCTGGCCAACGTATCCGGCGGCTCCTCCGGCTCCGTGCTGCTGCCGGCCGCGGCCCCGGTCAAGCCCGTCGCCGCCCCCTCCGGACGGATCACCACCTCCCGGAAGATCGGCGTGCTCCAGCTGGCCGGCCCGGCCCAGGCCGCCAACGAGTCCACCGGCTGGCTGCGCCACCGGCTCGACCGCGACTGGAAGCTCCCCTACGAGGTGCTCGCCCCCGCCGACGTCGCCGCGGGCAGGCTCGCCGGGCTGGACGTGCTGCTGGTCCCGGACGGCCCGGCCGCGACGGGCAACACCGCGCTCGGTGACGCGGGCCGTACGGCGCTGCGGGAGTGGGTCGCCGCGGGCGGCCGGTACGTCGGCTGGGCGGGCGGCACGCAGCTGGCCGTCCTGGCGGGCGTCTCCGGCGTCACGCTGGCCGAGCCCACCTCCGACGTGCCCGGCTCGCTGTTCCGGACGACCGTGTCGCAGAGCCCGCTGGGCGCGGGCGTCGGGCCGGACGTCATGACCTTCTACGCCTACGACCTGGTGATGCGGGCCGCCGACCCGTCCCACGCGGTGGTCCCCTATCCGGCCCCGGACTCCCCCGGCTGGTTCGTGTCCGGCTTCGCCATGGGCGCCGAGGAACTCGGCGGCACGGCCGCGGTGGTGGACGAGCCGGTCGGCGCGGGCCACGCGGTGCTGTTCGCCGCCGACCCGAACTTCCGCGCCTTCACCGACGGCACCGCCAAGCTCGTCGCCAACGCCATCACCGCCGACCTGCCGTCCACCCGGGCGAAGGCACAGGCCCCCGCCCCGGACGCCGCCCGCGCCGCGGCGGCCGTACCCGACCGGGAGTCCCCCATCAGGATCACGGTCCCGGCGGCCCGGAAGGCCGAGGTCGCCGAGATCCTGACCGGCTACGGCGCCACCTGGACCGAACAGCCCGCCCCCGGCGGCGCGGTCCGCTTCGTGGTCGCCAACCCCAGTGGCCTCAGCGCCGACGAACACCCCTGGGCCGCCAGACTCCCCGCCGCCCTGCGCACCGCGAACATCACCCCCCTCGCGGTGACCCTGCCCCACTGACCCGCCCAAGTACGGCGCGCGCCCGGAAAACCCGGGCGCGCGCCGTACCGCATCACGAATCCGGGCGGCGTCCCCGGCTCATCCGTCGGCACCGGTCGTGGCGGTGGCGGTCCACTCGTGGAGGGCGAAGGGTTCTCCGGTGGTGACGGCGTGTACGGCTGAGGCCGGGTAGGCGATCATGTCCGGGGGGAGGTCGTCCAGCGGCCGCCAGGCGATCTCGGAGCATTTGGCGGGCTCGGCGTTGTACGGCTCGCCGTCCCAGTGGCGGGCCAGGAAGAACAGGCCGACGCGGTCGGGGGCGCGGTGCATGACGTGGGCGAACCTCAGGTCCTCGGGGGCTATCGTCACGCCGGTCTCCTCGCGGGCCTCCCTGACGGCCGCGGCCACGGCCGACTCCCCCGCTTCGAGGTGGCCGGAGGGCAGGTGCCAGCGGCCGTCGCCGTACCCGGTGTTCGCCCTGCGCAGCAGGAGCACCTCGCCGTCGCGGACCAGGAGCACGTGGACGTCCACGATGGCCCTGAACCGCTCCTTCGCGACCGGCTCCGGACCGGACGCCCGCCGGTCGAGGGCCTGGATCCACTTGGCGGCGACGGCCGCGACCTGGACCAGCTCGGTCCGCAGCGCCTCGGGGTCGTCCTCGGCGAACGCCTCCAGCACCTCCTCGATCAGGATGTGCCGCCAGGTCAGCGTCCCGTCCGCGAACGCCGCCGCGGTCTCGTCCTTGGCCCGTTCGGCCGCGGCCGCCCTCTCCGGGTCCGTGCCGTCGGCGATGTCCTGGATCCCCCACCTGGCGTCCTGCGCGGCGCGCTCGGCCCCGATGTCGGCGAGCACCCGCGCCAGCGAGCCCGGTACGCCGAAGTCCCCGTTCACCAGTGTCATGCGCCGCGACGTCCTTCCGCTCTCCTCACGTCAGGGCACGCTACAGGTCTCCCGCGTCAGCCGGGCTCCTCACCGGCCACGATCGCCTCCACCCGACCCAGCCGTTCAGTCCGGGAAACGGATGAAGGGCGGAGGGACGTGACCGACCAGCCAGACGCCGTTGGCGCTCAGGTGGAACTCGTGCCCGGCGGCGTGCATGGCTCCGGCGTCGACGGCCAGCACGACCGGCCGGCCGCGGCGGGAGCCCACCCGGGTGGCGGTCTCGCGGTCGGGTGAGAGGTGGACGTGGTGGCGGCTCATCGGGCGCAGCCCCTCGGCGCGGATCGCGGCGACGTTGCGGGCCACGGTGCCGTGGTAGAGGAACGCGGGCGGCTCGGCCACCGGCAGATCGAGCTCCACCGGGACGGAGTGCCCCTGGCTGGCGCGGATCCTGCCGTCCTCGATCGCGTAGCGCCGCTTGTCGTTGTCCGCGACGACCTGCTCCAGCTCCTCGGGCGAGATCGGGAACCCGTGCGCGGCCGCGGCCGCCAGCAACGTGTCCACCTGCACCCAGCCCTGGGCGTCCAGCTCGATCCCGATCCGCTCGGGCTGGTGCCGCAGGTGCTTGGCCAGATACTTGGAGACCTTCACCAGCCGCTCGTCCTTCATGCCGTCACATTCTGGCCGACCGGTCCCCCGCCGGGCGATCGGATAATCCGGTCCCGGGTAATCCGGTCCCGGGTAATCCGGTCCCGGGTAATCCGGTCCCGGGTAATCCGGTCCCGGGTAATCCGGTCTCGGGTGATCCGGTCTCGGGTAATTCGGTCGAAGTGCGGGGACGATGGCGCGCATCATGGCGGCATGGCATCTCGGAGGGAGAAGGACACGTCCCGGCGGAGGATCCTCGTGGAGCTGCACGCGTCGCTGGACCGGCGCCACCGCCCAGAGGACGTCGCGGACCTGGTGCTGCGCGCCCTGGAAGGGCGGCTGGTACGGCGCGAGCGGGTCGTACTGGAGCACGCGGCCGGGCGTTCGTCGCGGATGACGGGGCGCTTCTCCTCCATGCCGGACGACTTCGCCCGGCCGGTCGGCGGCGCCCGCCAGGTCGCGGCGGCCAACCGGCTGTTCGGGCGGTCCGTCGTGGTGGACGCCGACGACGCGGACCGGCTGATCGCCTTCGCGGCGCGGACCGGCCGGGACATCGGGTGGACGCCGGAGCGGACCGACTTCCTGCGCGACCGGCTGAACCGGCAGGCCCGCGACGCCGCCGGGATGGACCTGCCCAAGCGGCAGTACAACCGCCGCTTCCGCGTGCTGCGCCGTCTGGCGGCCAAGGCCGGGACGCTCGCCGCCGAGCAGGACAAGCGGCGGATGCTCATGGTCGGCGTCGCCGGGTTCGCCTCCGACATCCCGCTGGAGCGCTTCCTGGCCGATCCCGACGCCGCCTGCTTCGTGGCCTACTACACCGCGCGGCGCAAGCTGCGCCGGGAGTTCAGCCTGTCGGGCCGGGAGAACCCGTTCGACGAGATCGCCCAGGTCCTGTTCGACCGGTGCCGGGCCGGCAGCGACTGGTGGATGATCGCCCAGGTCCGCGCCACCCCGGACGTGCTGGAGCGCCTGACCGAACAGGAGTGCGGGCTGCTGCTCGGCCGGTGGTCGGCGGTCATGCGGCACGCCGCCGAGCTGCTGGGCAGGACGTGGCGGCCCGGTTCGGACCGGGAGACGATGATCGTCCGGCGCGGGGACGACTCCTCGACCTGGAACACCGTCGTGACCGCCTACAACGCGGCGCGCGCCGGATGGCTGGCCTGCCTGCAGTCGCTCGGCGCGCTGGAGCTCCTGGACGCCGCCTGCCCCGGAAAGGCCATGCGCCTGATGGCCGCCGACCTGGCCGCCTGGCACCGCGGCACCGGCGGGGACGTCGACCCCGCCACCATGGTCTGGGCCCTGCTGCCGCCGCCGTGGCAGGTGCTGGACGGCACCGCCTCGTGCACGCGGGCGGAGGTCGAGGAGGTCTGCCGGATGGCGGGGCTGGACCCGGAGCGGTCCGGCTGGACGGCGCCCGGGGCCCGGCGCGGGGTGGCGGTCTTCCGGCCGACCCCCGAGCTGGTGCACGGAGTGACCGTCGCCGACCCGGTGTGGGCGTCGCTGCTGCGCCGGGCCGGGGTGTTCAGCGGCAAGCACGTCAAGGCGGAGCTCGCCGGCGACGCGGCCCACGGCCTGGCCGCCGGGGTCGTGCTCAGCGATCTTCCGGTACGGGACGACACCCCGGAATGACGGATCTGCCGGATACGGGTCCGGCGGCCCCCAGGGGCGCTCCGGCAATCCCGGCACGGCTCCGACGGTTCCGGGAGGGCCTCGGTGATTCCGGCACGGGTGCGGCCACCGCGGCACGGCTCCGGCGGCCCCGGGAGAGCTCCGGCGATTCCGGCACGGCTGCGGCGGTCCCGGAAAATCGCTGGTCGCCGGGGCAGGCGGGGCGGCATGATGAGAGCGGCCTCACCGTAGCTCAGTGGTAGAGCGCCCGGCTCTTGGACCGGGTGGACGCCGGTTCGAGCCCGGTCGGTGAGGTCCGCGATCTTCTCCCTCCCGGCGCGCCGGGAGGGGAGCACCGGCCCGGCCGGACGTGAACCGCCTCAGCCGGACCCGGTTCGCCCCGGCCCGGCCGTCGGACCGGCCCGACCCGGGCGTGAGCCGCCTCGGCCCCGTCAGACCGCCTCGGCCCCGTCAGACCGCCTCGGCCACCGCGCGGGCCAGGTTGGCCGCCGCGTCCGGGGCGTAGCGCAGGAAGAAGTACGGCTCGGTCAGTTCGACCTCGATGACCGCCGCGCTGCCGTCGGGCAGGCGGACCAGGTCGACCCGGGCGTACAGCACGCCGGGGAACTCCGCCAGGACCCGCTCGGCGAGGGCCACCTGGTCGGGGTCGGCGGTGCGCAGCTGGGCCCGGGCGTTGTCGGCGTCCGGCGCGGCCGAGCCCCCGGCCAGCATCGGGTTGCGGCGTACGACGTGGCTGAGGCGCCCGCCGAAGTACAGCAGCGAGGTCTCCCCCTCGGTCTCGACCATGTCCAGGTACGGCTGGATCATCGCCGTCCGGCCCTCGGCGGCCAGCCGGGCGGCGTGCGCCTCGGCCTTGCCCCGGTCGGCGGTCCTGATGGTGTCGCGGGCGCCCGCCGAGATCGCGGGCTTGACCACGTACTCCCCGAGGTCCGGCAGGTCCACCGCCTGCCCAGGCTCGACCCAGGAGGTGGGGATGATCGGCACCGTCAGGTCCCACAGGTACGTCTTGTCGGTGTTGCGCTCCAGCACGGCGGCCGGGTTGGCCAGCCGGGTGACGGACTCCACCCGGCGCGCCCAGTCGAGGAACTCCGTACGGCGGGCCACGTAGTCCCAGGCCGAGCGGACGACCACGATGTCGAAGGCGGACCAGTCGACCCCGGGATCGTCCCAGCGCACGATCCGCCCGTCGATCCCGGCCTCGGCCCAGGCGGCGAGTGCGATCTCCTTCTCGTCGTCGAAGCCGTCCGGGTCCTCGTACGTCACGTACGCCGCGGAAACGCTCACAGCAATGCCCCTATGTCAGTATCCAAACAACGCCAGGGACATTACACATCGGACGTGAGGGCTCGATCCAATCGCATTCCCACCATTTGGGACGTTCCCCGGCGAACCAGAGAACCGATTCCTACGCGCCGTAGACCGGGTCCGGCTCCGGGGCGTCGGCCAGCAGCTTGGCGACCGCCTCTCCGACCTCGGCCGCCTCCCAGCGGGAGTCCCGTTCGACGCGCGGGCCGTGCCGCCAGCCGTCGGCGAGCGAGATGACCCCGCCCTCCACCTCGAACACCCTGCCCGTCACGCGCGCGGACCCGGCGGACCCCAGCCACACCACCAGCGGCGCCACGTTGGCCGGGTCCATCGCGTCGAACCCCTCCCGCGGGCGGGCCATCGTCTCGGCGAAGACCTGCTCGGTCATCCGGGTGCGGGCGGCCGGGGCGATCGCGTTCGCGGTCACGCCGTAGCGGCCCAGCTCGGCCGCGGCCACCAGCGTGAACGCCGCGATCCCGGCCTTGGCCGCGGCGTAGTTGCCCTGGCCCACGCTGCCGAGCAGCCCCGCACCCGACGAGGTGTTGATCACCCGGGCGTCCACCCGCTCACCCGACTTCGCGCGCTCCCGCCAGTGCGCCGCGGCGTGCCGCAGCGGCAGGAAGTGACCCTTGAGGTGCACGCGGATGACGTCGTCCCACTCCTGCTCGGTCATCGAGACCAGCATCCGGTCGCGGACGAACCCGGCGTTGTTCACCAGCACGTCCAGCCGCCCGAAGGCGCTCAGCGCCATCTTGACCAGCCGGGCCGCGCCGTCCCAGTCGGCGACGTCGTCGCTGTTGGCCACCGCGCGGCCGCCCATCGCCTTGATCTCCTCGACCACGCCCAGCGCGGGACCGCCGGAGCGCCCGGCGCCATCCTGCCCGGCCCCCAGGTCGTTGACCACGACCGCGGCCCCCTGCCGGGCGAACTCCAGTGCGTGCTCCCGCCCGATGCCGCGCCCGGCGCCGGTCACGATCACCACGCGGCCGTCACAGATCCCGCTCATGCCAAGGTCCCTTCGCCGTGATCATCCAGAGTTTCCCGGCCGTTCATCCACCGTGTCCAGAGGCGATCTGTCCGGATCCAGCCTGTCCGGACGCAGCCTCCTCGGAAGCGGCCCGCCCGGAGGCGATCTCCCGCCAGGCGGGGATCTCCCCGCCGCCGTGCAGGGCGATCTCGGCCCCCGTCACGTAGCCGGGAGCGGCCAGCCACAGGCACGCCTGCGCCACGTCCGCGGGCGAGGCCATCCGCCCGGCCGGCACGGCGGCGCCCATCCGCCGCACGCCCTCCGGCCCTCCGTAGTGACCGGCCGCCGCCTCGGTCTCGGCCAGGCCGACGACCACCGTGTTGACCCGGACGTGCGGGGCCCACTCGGCGGCCAGGCACGCGGCCAGATGGTGCAGGCCCGCCTTCGCCGCGCCGTAGGCGGAGGTGCCGGGCGAGGGCCGTACGCCGCTCGAACTGCCGATCATGATGACCGACCCGGCGGCCCCCGCCTGCGCGCCGTCCGGACCTCCCGGGGCACTCGCGGCGCTCGCGGCCAGGAGCGGATGGGCCCGCTGGGCGACCAGCAGCGGCGCGACGAGGTTGAGCTCGATGACCCGGGCGTGCAGCCGCGGCGGGGTACCGGCCACGGGCGCGTACGGCGAGCCGCCCGCGTTGTTCACCACGACGTCGAGCCGGCCGTACCGCTCCTCGATCCCCGCGAACAGCCGGTCCACCTCCGCCGGGTCCCTGACGTCGGCCGCGGTGAAATCACCGGCCACGGAGGAGTCCGGCCTCCCCCGGGCGCACACGACCACGCGGGCCCCGGCCGCCAGGAACGCCTCCGCGATCCCGGCGCCGATCCCCCGGGTCCCGCCGGTGACCAGCACCACCGATCCGGTGTAGTCGTAGGAGACCCGCACGCCGGCCCTCGCCTTCTCTCCCCGGTCCGCCGCACGCCACCTTACCAAGCAAGCGTTAGGTAATACAGGAAGAGAAGGATGGTCCTTTACGAAGTAATGTCATCTCATACCGGACATGCCCCGGTACGGCGCGCCGCCCGAGGCGGCTGCTCGTCTCACGGGCGTCCGGTACGGCGATGCGTCAGGCCGGGAGCTCCCCCGCCAGGAGCTCGGCGGCGGCCTGGCCGCAGACGCGGGCCGAACCGTGGGTGGCGATGTGCACGGCGCCGAGGTCTGACCTGCCGGGCAGTCCCATCTCGATCACGACGGTGTCCGGGCGGGCGGCCAGGAGGTGGTTCAGAGCGTCCTCCTGCCACAGGTGACGGTGGGCGTCGCGGACCACCGCGACCAGGGGCCGGCCCGCGGCCGAGCCCAGGGCGGCCTCGATCGCGCCCCCGGTGGCGGCCGGGGCGTCCAGGCGGGTGACCGTGGTGCCCGGCAGGAGCTTGCCGAGCGGCTCGCCCACCCCCCACGGGGTGGCCTTGTCGATGGCGAGATTCATCTCCGGGGCGAGCTCGACCACGTGCGGCGGGGCCGGCAGGGGCAGCACGTCCGCGGCGGAGCGGCGGGTGATCCGCAGGGCGCGCCGGGCGGCGACCAGGCCGATCGGGACGTCGCCCGGACGGCTGGGCGCGACCGGCGGGGTCGGGCCGGGGGTGCCCCAGGCGGCGAGGGCGCCGACCCGGCGGGCCGCGTCGGCCAGCCGCTCCTCGGGCAGCCATCCCTCCAGCACGGCGTCCGCGATGGCGTCGCGGGCCTCGACGGCGGTCTGCTCGTCGGCGTGCTCACCGCCGATGCAGACGGCGTCGGCGCCCGCGGCGATCGCCCGCGCGGAGGCGCCGCCGATGCCGAAGGGGCCGGAGACGGCCTGCATCTCGATGCCGTCGGTGATGATGACGCCCTCGAAGCCCATCTCGGCCCGGAGCAGGTCGTGCAGGATCCGGCCGCTGAGCGTCGCGGGCATCCCGCCGTCGTAGGCGGACACCAGCAGGTGACCCGTCATGATCGACTGCACGCCCGCCTCGATGGCCGCGCGGAAGGGCCGCAGGGCCACCTCGTGCAGCTCCTCCGCGCGGGCCGCGACCGCCGGGAGCCCGTGGTGGGAGTCCACGGAGGTGTCGCCGTGACCGGGGAAGTGCTTGGCGCAGGCGGCCACGCACGCGGACTGCAGGCCCTTGATCCAGGCGACGGCGTGCCGGGCGACCAGGTCGGGGTCGGCACCGAAGGAGCGCAGGCCGATGACCGGGTTGTCGGGGTTGGAGTTCACGTCCGCCGAGGGGGCGAAGTCGAAGTTGACGCCGGCCCGCGCCAGGTCGTGGCCGAGGTCCCTGGCGATCCGCTCGGTCAGCTCGACGTCGTCCACCACGCCGAGCGCGTAGTTGCCGGGGCGGGTGCTCCCGGCCGCCACCTCCAGGCGGGTGACCTCGCCGCCCTCTTCGTCGATGCCGACCAGGAGGGCGGGGTTCTCCGCGCGGAGCGCGGCCGTCAGCTCGGCCACCTGGACGGGACCGGCGATGTTGCGGGAGAAGAGCACCACCCCGGACAGCCCGCCGGCCAGGCGCCTGCGGAGCCACTCCGGCGGCGTCTTCCCCTCGAACCCGGGGAACAGGACCGCGTCCGCCAGACGGAGCAGCTCCGGGCTGCGCTTCATGCATCCTCCTCGCTGGCGGACCGGCGGCATGGCATGCCGAAGGCGCACAGACACCTTGTCGTCTCGACCCTCCGGGAAAGCGCTCCCAGAAGCCTGCGCGCAAATCTAATAGGAAAGTTTCCTAAAAGCTATAGGGCTGACCATGGCTATTCCCGCGTGTGAAACGGGAGACGTGTGTGAAACGGAAGGAGAGGCACGGCGGAGGCCGGAAACCCACCGGCCGTCCGCGGGCGTGCTCAGACGACGTCGGGGACGAGGCGGTTGTCCCGGACGGTGAAACCGGCCACGTGGCGCACCGGCGCTCCCGGCAGGTCGACGAAGTCGACGGCGCGGTAGGCGGTGTGCCAGTCGTCCGCCGTGACCGTGCACATCACGTAGCCGCGACGGCCGTCGAAGAACTTCAGGTGCGGGTTGGCCCCGAGGACGACGCCGGCCTGGGCGTCGGTCACCGTGGACGCGCTGGTCACCGACGAGCCGACGAACTCCACGCCCCTGCGGGCCGACGACGGATCGGCGAAGTCGGCCATGATCTCCCCCGCCCAGGCGTTGTGGACGTCCCCGGAGACGACCACCAGGCCCTGCACACCCGAGTTCACGATGCGCGAGCGCAGCGCCGGATAACCGTCCCAGGCGTCGGTGCTCACGTGGGGCGGCGGACCGGGCAGGATCCTGCGCGCGAAGAACAGCGGCTGCGCCAGCACCTTCCAGCGCGCCGACGACGCCGCGAGCCGCTCCATCAGCCACCGCTCCTGCGCTGGGCCGAGCATGTCGGCCGCCGTCCTGTACTGGCGGACGTCCAGGGCCAGGAAGTCGGCGACCCGGCCGTAGGGCCGCCACCGGTACATCTGCAGCCCGGAGTCCGACGGCCGCACCCGCAGCGGCAGGTGCTCGTAGTACGCCTGGTAGGCGGCGGCGCGCCGGCGCCGGAAGGCGGCCGGGTCGGACCCGTCCCCGGGCAGCGTGCCCTGGTAGTTGTCCCTGACCTCGTGGTCGTCCCAGACGGTCACCCAGGGCGCGGCCCGGTGCGCGGCCTGCAGGTCCGGGTCGGTCCGGTAGCGGGCGTAGCGGTTGCGGTACTGGTGGAGGGTCTCGCAGACCCTCTCGGGAGGCTCCAGCCTGCGGACGTAGCGCCCGGGCGCCGGGTTGGCCGGCTTGCCGTACTCGTAGATGTAGTCGCCGAGCTGGAAGACCACGTCGGGACGTTCGTCCGCCATGTGCCGCAGCGCGGTGTAGCGCCCGTGCTCGTAGCGCTGGCAGGAGACGAACGCGAAGCGCACCGGCGCCGGGGAGGAGGCCGCCGGCGCGGTTCTGGTCCGGCCGGCCGGGCTGACGGTGGCGGCGAACGGCGCGCCGACGGAGAAGCGGTAGAAGTAGTCGGTCGCCGGGTTGAGGCCGGTGACCTTGACGTGCACGCTGTGCGCCCAGCGCCGGTCCGCCCGGGCGGTGCCCTGGCGGACGACCTTCTTGAAGCCCTCGTCCTCGGCCACCTGCCACCGGACCGTCACGACCGTGTCGGGCATGCCGCCCGGCCGCCGGGGGTCCTGGCCGAGCGGGTCGGGGGCGAGCCGGGTCCAGATGATCACCCCGTCGGGCGCCGGCTCCCCCGAGGCCACCCCGAGCGTGAAGGGGAACCCGAGATTCGCCATGGGACGATCGTGACGCACAAAGCGTGATTTGTCAGAGTCTTTCGGTGATGACGGCATCGGTCCCGTCAGATCGCCATATATAGGCGGCCCATCTTCCCGCGCGCCGTACCGCCTCGATGAGCTGGCGCGTTCTGGTGAACAAGCGATTGCGCAAGGGCTCATAATGGGAGGGTGAACACGCGAAAGAACTCCGGCGCCGCGGCCACCCCGGTCAAGCGGCAGAGCACGACGAAGCGCGCGACCGCATCCGGCTCCGCTTCGGAGCGCCGCGACCACCTCGTCAAGCTCGCCGCCGAGCTCTTCGCCCGCAAGGGTTTCCAGGCGACCACCGTCCGCGAGATCGCGGAGGAGGCGGGCATCCTCTCCGGAAGCCTCTACCACCACTTCGACTCCAAGGAGACGATCGTCGACGAGGTGCTCACCACCTTCCTCGACGACCTGGTGGGCCGCTACCGGGCCGCCCTGGAGCAGGACGGCGACCCCCGCACGATCCTGTCAGAGATGGTGCGCATCGGCTTCAGCACCCTCGAACCCCACCGCGCGGCGATCACCGTCATGCAGAACGACTGGAACTATCTGCGCTCCCTGCCCGGCGACCGCTTCGACTACCTCGTCAAGGCCGAGGACGAGGTCGAGCGCATGTGGGTCGAGCAGATCAAGCGCGGCCAGGCCGTCGGCCAGTTCCGCGCCGACGTCGACCCCAAGCTCACCTACCGCATGATCCGCGACACCATCTGGGTCGCCGTGCGCTGGTTCCGCCCCGGGGGCCGCCTCAACACCGCGGGCCTGGCCGACCACTACGTCACCGTCCTGTTCGACGGCCTGGCCACCGGCGAGCGCACCAGCCAGAAGGCCTGACCCCGCGGGCTCCTCCCGCGGTACGGCTCCACCGCGAACGGTCCGGAACGGTCCGCGAAAGATCCACGGGCGGTCCACGGGCGACCCCGAAGTCGCGAGCAATCCTGAAGGGGCATGGCTCCCCCCACGGGCTGGGCCGGCGCGATACGCTCTACGGCCGGCGAGGGATGAGCTGTCCGTGAAGAGCGAACGAGGAGTGATGAGCGGGCATGGAGGCACTCCTGAAGGCTGTGAGGCTGGCGCTCGCCGAGGCAGCCGATCCCGCCAAGGCCCCTGCCATGCAGGCCTACATGAAGTCGTCCATGCCCTTCCTGGGGGTGCACGCCACCACCCGCCGCACGCTGCTGAGAAAGGTCTTCGCCGAGCACCCGCTGGAGAGCGCTCCCGAGTGGCGCAGGGCCGTGCTCGCCCTGTGGCGGGAGGCGGAGTACCGCGAGGAGCGCTACGCGGCGATCACCCTCACCGCCTTCCCGCTGCACTGGGGCCAGACGCTCTACACGCTCCCGATCTACGAGGAGATGATCGTCTCCGGGGCGTGGTGGGACTTCGTCGACGAGGTCGCCATCCAGCGGGTCGGCGCCCTGCTGCGCAGGTTCCCCGACACCATGCGCCCGCTCATGCTGGAGTGGGCGCACAGTGACGACCTGTGGAAGCGCCGTACCTCGATCATCTGCCAGAACAAGTTCAAGGCCGACACCGACACCGGCCTGCTGTACGCCTGCATCGAGCCCAGCCTGTCCGACACCGCCTTCTTCGCCCGCAAGGCGATCGGCTGGGCCCTGCGGGAGTATGCCAAGACCAACCCCCAGGAGGTCGTCCGCTACGTCACCCACAAGGGCATCAGCGGCCTGAGCCGGCGCGAGGCGCTGAAGAACCTCCCGGTCCGGTGAGCCCGCGGCCCCGGCCCGGACGGGCGGCCGGGCCTATTCAGGGGCCGGCCTATTTGAGCGCCCCGGCCGTCAGTCCCTTCTGGATCTGGCTCTGGAAGATCACGTAGACGATCAGCACCGGGAGGATGGCCATGCTCAGGGCCGCGAACAGCGCCGCCCAGTCGGCGTCGTACCCGGCGTCCGCGGAGATCTCGGCGATCCCCTGGGTGAGCACCCACTTCTCCTTGGCCGAGGTGAGCAGGACCAGGGGCAGCTGATACTGGTTCCACTGCCCCAGGATGTTGAACACGGTCACGCTGACGATGCCCGGCCTGGCCATCGGGAGCATGACCTGGAAGAACACCCGGGTGTGCGAGGCCCCGTCCACGAAGGCCGCCTCGGCCACCGCGCCGGGCAGCGTCCGGAAGAACGCCGCCAGGAAGAACACCGTGAACGGCAGCGAGTAGGCGATGTAGACCAGGATCAGCCCGCCGTGGGTGTTCAGGCCGATGAACGGGCCGATGAAGGGGACCCTGCCCATGTTCTGCACGACGAAGAACAGCGGGGTCAGCGCCAGATAGACGGGGAAGGCCAGCCCGGAGACGAACAGCAGATAGATCGCCCGGCTGCCGCGGAAGGGATAGCGGGCGAGCACGTAGGCCGCCATCGAGCCGAGCAGCATGGTGCCGAACGTGCCGCACGCCACCACGAGGACGCTGTTAATCATGTACTGCCCGACGTTCGCCTGCTCCCAGGCGCGGGCCCAGTTGTCCAGGCGCACGGTGGCCGGCAGCGACCAGGCGTCGCCGAAGATCTCGTCCTCGGTCTTCACCGACGCCAGGAACGTCCACACGATCGGGACGACCACCAGGACCGTCCAGACCATCAGCGCCGCGTGCGTCAGGACCGACAGCGGCCCCAGCCGCCTCCGGCGCTCCTGCCGGGCGTAGGACCGGCCGTGGGGGATCGCCGCCTCCGTCATCAGAACTCGATCCGCTCACGCCGCGACAGCCGCAGGGCCAGCGCCGCGAACCCGATGGTGAAGAAGAACAGCACCACGCCCATCGCGGAGGCGTAGCCGAACCTGGAGTACTCGAACGCGTTGCGGTAGATCTCCGCCGCCATCACCGTCGTCGAGTAGTCGGGGCCGCCCTGCTCGGGCGTCATCACCCACACGATCGCGAAGACGTCCAGCGCGATGATGCCGAGATAGACCCATCCGACCTGGATGGTGTCCCACAGCAGCGGGAGCGTGATCCGGAAGAACATCGGCGGGCCGCCCGCCCCGTCGATCGCCGCCGCCTCGAACAATTCGCGCGGGATGGAGGCGATGCCCGCCGAGAACAGCACCACGTAGAAGCCGACGGCCTGCCAGACGAGCACACCGAGGATCGACCAGAGCGCGATGTCGGTGTCGGACAGGAACCCGATCGGCTCGAAGCCCATCGCGATCAGCGGGGCGTTGAGCATGCCGCTGCGGTCGGGGCGGAAGACCTGCTGGAACAGGACCGCGATCACGGCGATCGCGAGGACCTGGGGGAAGAAGAACACCACCCGGTAGAACCTCGACCCCCAAACTCCCCCGGTCCCGCCCCGCCCGCCCGCGTTGAGCAGGAAGGCGAAGAACAGCGCGATCACGATGGTGAGCACCGGCAGCAGGACCAGCAGCAGGAGGTTGTGGCCGACCGCCTTCCAGAAGACGGTGTCCTCCAGCAGCCTGCGGAAGTTCTCCAGGCCCACGAACTGCGGGCTGGCGTTCACCCCGCGCCAGTTGGTCAGCGCGATGGAGAACGCCTGCGCGTAGGGGGCGATCACGTAGACCACGTAGAGGGTCACCGGGAGCACGAGGAACCCGACGGCGAACCGTGTCCTCCCGTGCCTCATGGCCCGCCCACCGCGCCGCCGGACCCGCCCGTCACTGCGCGCGGCACACCCGCCGTGCGGCCGGGCGAGCCCGCCCGCTCCAGCTCGCTCACCGCTTGAACTTCTTGACCGACGAGTCGTTCTTGATCGCTTCGGCCTTCTTCTGGGCGCGCTCCGCCCACTCGTCGACCGTCAGCTTGCCGTTCATCAGCTGACCGGACGCGGCGGCCACCTCGTCGTGCAGTTCGGCGTACCACTTGCGGAACAGGAACCAGACCGCGTTGTCGCCCGCCACGAGCAGGGCCTTCGCGGCGCTCCTCAGCCCCGGCTTGAGCTCGCGGCCCTCGCCCGCGCCCTTGACGACCGTGAGCGTGGAGACCAGCTCCATGAAGTCGCCGGCGCCGTCCTTGGAGAGCATCGCCCGCATGTACTCCATGCCCGCCCGGGGGTTGGCCGACCTGGCCGACACGACGTACTCCTCGCCCGGCTGGACGTGCAGCGTGCCGTACGGCATGGCGTCGGAGGAGGTGAAGCCGGGCAGCGCGAACATGGCGTAGCCGAAGTCCGCGGGGGTGGTGTCCTTCTGCTCGTTCTCCAGCCAGGACCCGCAGGGCAGCATGGCGACCTGCCCCTTGTTCTGCGCGGTCTGGGTCTGGACGTGGTCCAGGCCCGCGGTGCCCTGCATGAGGTACTTGGCCCCGATCTCGGCGAAGGCCCCCGCCGCCTGCTTGACCGGCTCGGCCGTCCAGGCGCCGTCCTCCAGGTTGTCGATGTTCTTCAGCACGTCCTTGCCGCCGATCTTGGCGGCGAGCGTGAGGATGGCCTCGTAGATGTAGTACGGATGCCTGCCCGCGTAGGTGAAGGGCGCCATCTCGCCCGCCTTCTTGATCTCCTCGCAGAGCGCGGTGAACTCCTCCCACGTCTTGGGCGGCCGCCAGCCGTTGTCGTCGAAGAGCTTCTGCGAGTACCAGATGCCCCAGACCGTGTTGACGTAGTTCATGACGTACGGCGTGCCGTCGTAGCTGCCCAGCTCGATGGCGGCGGGGTCGATCGTGTCGCGCACCTTCACGGTGGGGTCGTCCCAGCTCGGCGCGTCGTACAGGGGGGTGAGGTCGGCCAGCTGGCCGTCCTGGACCAGGGCGCCGAAGTCCATCGCGTTGGCGCCGGAGTTGTTGATGAACTCCGGCGGGTTGCCCCCGGCGAAGCGCGGCTGGAGGGTCTTGGCGATCTCCTGGGTGGCGTTGTGCTTGATCTCCAGCTTCGGGTACTTCGCCTTGAGCAGCGGCTCGTGGATGTCCTTGGCGTAGGCGTCGCCGAAGCCGCCGTCGAAGATCCAGATCTCCAGCGGCCTGTCCTCGGCCAGGCCGAGCGGGTTGGCGGCGCTGGTCGCCCCGGCGGCCGGCGCCGAGGAGGTGCCGCCGTCGCCGGCGGGGGTGGCGCACGCGGACGCGACGGGCAGGGCGAGCCCGGCGAGGACCGCGCTGCGCAGGAGTTCGCGCCTGGATAGCGGGGTCATGCTTCCTCCTGGATGGTTAGGCACCTCGCCGGATCCTTCCGGCGTAACGGCTTTCCAGAGCCTGGTTGTGCTCGTCGCCGCCGACCACGTTCGCCGAGCGGTAGACCGGCGGGCTCTGCCCGTCCCCGGCCAGCTCGCGCACCACCTCGGCCACGACCATCTGGGCCAGCAGCGCCGAGGTGATCGTGGAGACCGCGCCGAACGAGCCGCCGCCCGGCAGCGGCAGGACGGCGTCGCCGTACGGGGCGCCGTTGTCGAGGACCACGTCGGCGAGGTCGAGGAGCTTGCGGCCCGAGGGGTGGCGGGAGGTCATCGCGGTGCTGTGGCGCACCGAGGTCAGGGCGATCAGGTCGTGGCCGCGCTCCTTGACGAGGGAGGCCAGCTCCACGACCGAACCGTTCACGCCGGAGCTGGATACCAGCACGAACACGTCCTGCGGCTCGACGGGGGCCAGGTCGTAGATCCTGCGGGCCACGGAGGGGTCGCGCTCCAGCCGTGAGGGCGTGTCGGTCAGCACGCTCACCGGGGCGCCGCCGTACAGGACGATGTCGCGCAGGGCGAGCCGGTTGCTGGGCACCAGGCCGCCCGCGCGCCCGGCGATCTCCATGGCCACGGCCTCGGAGTGGCCGGAGCCGAACGCCTGGATCACGCCGCCGCCGCGCAGTGAGGCGGCCATCAGGGCGGCGGCCCTGCCCACCGCCCCGCCCTGCGTCCGCACGGTCTCGTCCATCAGGGACCGCACCTCGCGGACGTAGTCGGAGGCACCGATGTCCATGCGGTCAGCTCCTCTCCACCCGGTGGCTCTCCAGCGCCCGGATCGTCCGTTCGAACGACTCGTTGGTCCGCTCGTAGGTGCGCTGGGCGATCGCCACGTAGACGGCGTCGAGCACGAACAGCTGCGAGTGCACGGCGGCGAGCCCGCCCAGCCTGAAGGTGGTCTCCCGGCTGGCGGTGGTCAGCACCAGGTCGGCCAGCTCGGCCAGCGGGGAACGGGCGAAGGAGGTGACCGCGACGGTCAGCGCGCCCCGGTCGCCGGCCTCGGCCAGGGACTCCAGAACCTCGCGGGTGCGTCCCTGGTGGGAGATCCCGATCGCGACGTCGCCCTCGGCCAGCAGCGCCGCGTCGGCCAGCGCCTCGTGCGCGTCGGCGTGGCTCCAGCAGGGCACCCGGATCCGGCGCAGCCGCCCGCCCAGCATCCCGGCCACCGCGCCGCTGGTGGAGACCCCGAAGATCAGGACCCGCCGGGCCGCGACGACCGCGTCGGCGATCGCGGCGACGGTGGCGGGGTCGAGCTGGGCGGCGGTGTCCTGGATGAGCCGGGAGTCGGCCGCGGCCATCACGCCGATCGCCACGTCGAGCGGGTCGGTGGGGCCGATCTCGTGGCCCACCCCGGCGTCCCAGTGGGCCTGCGCGGCCCGGCCGGTCTCGGTGGCCAGCGCGACCCGCAGCTCGGCGTATCCGCCGAAGCCGAAGACCCGGCAGAACCGTGTGACGGTGGCCGGCGAGCTCCCGCTGACCTCGGCGAGCGCGATGATCGTGGACCGGGCCGCCCCCGCGGGATCGGCCAGGATCGTCTCCCCCACCCGGCGCAGCGCCTCGGGCAGGGCGGGCGTCTCGGTCCGGATGCGTCCGAGCGCGCCTGCGGCCACAGGTATTCCTTTCACCCAAGGACGGGATGCATGAAAATTATTCTTGTCAATCTCCCACGTCAAGGGGTTGCACGCAGTCCTGGCAATCTCGTGAGACGCCGGGCCGGCGACGTCCGGCGGGACGGTGGAACCGCAGCGGGTCCGCGGAGCGGCGCCGATCAGCGGCGGCCGGCGACCTCCTTGCGGACGCGGGTGAAGACCCTGGCCGGATCCTCGCCGAGGAAGTACCAGGGCGAGTCGGTCACGTTGTCGCCGATCATTTCGAGCTGCCCCCTGCAGGCGTCGAAGTCGTCGGCCAGGTAGAAGGCGACCGCGAACACGTTGTACGGCACCGGCCAGCGGCGGCCCCGCCGGTGACCGGGGTGGTTGACCGACCGGTCGGCCACCGTGCGCAGTTCCGCGCGGACCCCCGGGTGCCTCATGTGCAGGGAGTCCTCACCCGACGGCAGGGACAGCCACTGCTCGATGTGCGCGATGGCGACGAGGTGCCCCAGCCGACCCCCGGGAGAGGAGCCGACGACCGACTTGCGGGCGAAGTCGAACATCTCCTCCTGGCTTCCGTGCCACTTCGCGCACAGGTACTGCAGCATCTGCTCGTGGGCCATCACGTGCGACGGGTGCCTGCTGACGACGTTGCCGAAGCGGCGCGCGGCCTCCTCTTCGCCGACTCCCCGCCCCCGGGCCGACATCACCAGGAACGTCCACGCCGTGGTGTCGTCCGGATCCCTCCCGACCACCTCGTCCAGGCAGTCCTCGGCCATCTCCAGCCGCCGGTGGAACTCCCGGAACCGCTGTTCCGAGGTGTGGGCGGCGTATGCGCCGCCCCGCGCCTCCCACGCCCAGGAGACCCCGTGGGCCCCCTTGATCAGCAGAGGCAGCGTGGAGTCCGGCTCCGCGGCGATCCACTCTCCGATCCAGTCCTGCACGCCGTCCACATGGGAGCAGATGTCCATGTAGAAGGCCCGGTCGTCGGGATCGGTGACGCCGTCGAGGAGGCCGCGGACCGCCGGCCAGTCACGCCCGGCCAGGGCCTGCCGTATCGCCCTTCCCCGGGCGTCGCCCATGCACGGGTCGACGGCCGGCGGCTTCTGCCATGGGAATCTCACTGTGCCCTCTTCAACGACGTCGCATGATATTTCGCCGCAAAGCCCGCGAGCCCTCGTGTAGCGACATATCGGGAAAAGGAGAATATATGGCCCTCCCGCGAGCCCGGCGATGCGCGCCGGGCCCGGACGAGACCCGGATGCGTGGAAATCATTCCTGCCGATCTCCCACGTCGAGACCCCGGGCACGATGCCCGGGGTCTCGGTGTGAAAGGTGCTCCGGCGAGGTCAGCCGCCGCCGGACCTGCCCGGCTCGCCAGACTTGCCCGGCTCATCGGACTCGCCGAGGTCGTCCAGCCCTCCCGGTCCGAGCCCGGGCTCGTACATCGGGTTGTCGTCCAGTTTCTCGGGGGTGACCATCAGCCGGACCTTCCCCGCCATGGCCGCCTCGGCGTCCCAGACCGTCCAGGCGGGTCCGACCTCCCCGGCCGTCACCGCCTCGAAGCTCAGGCTGCCGCCGTCCCCCACGATGATCCGCTGGAACTCGACCTGCAGGCCGCGCCTGCGCACCTCGGCCAGGACCTCCTCGACCGGACGGCCGTCCACGTCGGTCCCGCGCAGCTCCCCGTACCGGCCCACGGCCGAGCCGTGGTTCCGGTAGGCCTCCCCGGGCCTGGCCTGACGCCCCAGCTCGATCCAGGCCTCCCCGGTGAAGTCGGCGGGGACCCGGAGCACCATCACGCAGCCCGGCTCGCTCGGGCTGCAGCCCGAAGGCTCCGTCCCGGCGACGAACCCCCGGCCGACCCCGCCCCCGCTCGTGCCCACCCGGAAGATCTCCCCGACCGCGCCCGGCGAGGCCGGTGACAGGTTGAGCCCCACCTTCAGGCCGAGCGCCGCGAAAGCCTCGCCGAACTCCTCGCGCTCGGCGAAGGGGTCCTTGATCCGCGCGACGTAGTCGCCGCCCTCCCGCTCGATGGCGACGGCGGAGTTGGCGTAGGAGGCCGCCCCGCCGGAGCCGTCCTCCAGCAGGCTCGGCCCGACGACGAAGCCCGCGGCGAGCACGACCGCGGCCGCGCCCAGCGTGAGACGCCGCAGGCCGTACCGGCGGACCGCGGCGGGTACCGGCACGTCCCCCGCGGTCCGTCCCGTGGGCTCCTCGGCCGTGACCGAGGCCAGCAGCGTCCGCGCCCCCGTGCCGGACACCTCGCCTCCCGGCCGTCCGGGCCGGACCCGGGCCAGCGGGCCGATCAGGTCCTCGACGCTCTTGATCTCGGGGCCCTTGACGTTCCTCACAGCGACCTCCCGGCCGGAACCATCCGGCGCTCCATCCCGAAGGGGACACCGGCCGCGGCGAGCGCTCGTGAGAACCGCCTGCGGGCCCGGTGGAGCCTGATCCGCACGGCGTTGCGCGACAGGCCCATCATCGTGGCGATCTCCTCGCGCTCCAGTCCCTCCCAGGCGACCAGCGACAGCAGCTCCCGGTCGTCCTCGGACAGGTTCCGGAACACCTCGGCGATCACGCTCATCTCGACACCTCTGTCGGCCGGGGCCGCGTACAGGTCGGCCATCTCCGCGTCGAGCCCGGCGCTGCGCGCCCGGCGGAGAGTCTCGCCGCGCCGGTGGTTGGCCAGCACGTTGCGCGCCACGCCGTACAGCCAGAGCACGGCCTCCTGCCCTTTCGGCAGCTCGTCCACCCGGCGCCAGGCCACGGCGAACGTCTCGGCGACGACGTCGGCCGCGTCCTGCGGCGAGTCGCAGCGGCGGGCGGCGTAGGCGGTGATCCTGCCGTACGCCTCCCGGTAGACGGCCTCGAACCTGGCCGGTCGATCGTCACTCACGGGCGCTCCCCATGGCCGGTCTCCTTCGTCAGGCGGGATACGGACACTCCCTCCATGTGCCGGGAGGGGCCATCATTTCCCCGAGTCCGAAGATTTCCGAGAATCCCGGGGCCCGCCGACGCCGCGGCGTCCCGGTCCCCGGTTCCTCGCGAGGCCCTCAGTTCGTCAGGAGCGCGGCGCTGCCGTAGGAGCCGCCGAAGCCGGTTACCAGCGCCGTCTCGCGGCCCTGCCGGAGCTCGCGTACGGCCTGGGCCACGTTGTTGAGGCCGTGCACGTAGCCCTCCGACAGCAGGCCGCCGTGCGGGTTGACCCCGGCGTGGCGGCGCTCCAGCAGGAAGGCGCCCAGGTCCGCCCGCTCGGCCAGGCCGAAGTCCTCCAGCTGCCGGGGCACCAGCCAGGAGTAGGCGTCGTACAGCAGCGCCACGTCCACGTCGCCCGGCTTCATGCCCGAGCGCTCCCACAGCAGCGGGGCCAGGTGGCCGGAGAAGATCCGCGTGACGTCCGGCGCGCGGTCCATGGCCGAGCAGCCGGGGCCGCCGCCCCGCACCACGGTGTGGACGCGCGGGGCCGCGGGCGCCAGCCGTACGTCCCGGACCACCAGCGCGCACGCGCCGTCGGTCTCCTGGCAGCAGTCCACCGTGCGCAACGGCGAGCAGACGTACGGCCTGGCGAGATAGTCCGCCAGGGACAGCGGGTCGCGGCGCAGGGCGCGCGGGTTGGCCGCGGCGTTCTGCCGGGACTGGGCCACGACCGCGTGCAGGTGCTCCTCGGTGAGCCCGGTCTCGTACAGATAGCGCTGGGCGGCCAGGGCGAACACGGGGATCGGGCCGGCCATGCCGTACGGAACGGTGAAGCGCTCCTGCGGGCCGGTGGAGACGGTGTTCATGCGCGTGCCGGAGCGGCCGTTCAGCGCCCGGTAGACCAGGACCGTGCGGGCCAGGCCCGAGGCGATCAGCATGGCGGCGTCGCCCAGGATGGAGGCCGCCTGGGTGCCGCCGCCGGTGATGTCGTTGTGCCAGCCCAGCCGCTCGATCCGCAGGGCCGCGGCGACCCGGACCACCGGGACCGAGTCGTTCATGTGGTAGCTGAGGACCGCGTCCACCTCGCCGGGCTCGACGCCCGCGTCGGCGCACGCGGCGCGGGCGGCCTCGACCGCCAGCTCCAGTTCGGTCCTGCCGGACTCCCTGGTCAGGGCCGTCATCCCGATTCCGGCGACGGCCGCGCTGCCCCGCATGGAACTCCCGGAGGGGTCGTGTCGCCCGCCGGGACGGGGCGCGATCCACCCCGGCGGGCGACGTCTGCGGGCGGCCGGTAGGGGCCGCCGACGTCACGCTAACGCGGCGCGATTACTTAGGCAAGCGCTTGCTCGGTTAACAAAGCTGCCCATTTCGGTGATCTTTCCTCTACCATCGTCGAAGGTGACAGAAAGGGCCGAGGAGCGCTTCATGGACGACCAGCAGGCGCCTGCGGGGATCGACCCTACGACTCCCAGCGTGGCGCGGATGTACGACTACTACCTCGGCGGCAAGGACAACTTCGCCTCCGACCGCGAGGCCGCGGAGCAGATCATCAAAATGATCCCGGAGGCCCGTGCCAACGCCCGCGCCAACCGCGCCTTCCTGTCCCGGACGGTGAGCGAGATCGCCCGGCAGGGCGTGCGCCAGTTCCTGGACATCGGCTCCGGCCTGCCCACCCAGGAGAACGTCCACCAGGTGGCGCACCGCATCGCCCCCGAGGCGCGGATCGTCTACGTCGACAACGACCCCATCGTCATGGCGCACGGCAGGGCCCTGCTGGAGGACAACCCCCACACCACCGTCGTCCAGGCCGACATGCGCGAGCCCGAGACCCTGCTCGACCATCCCGAGATCCGCGCGAACATCGACTTCGACCGGCCGGTGGCCGTCATCCTGGCGGCCATGCTGCACTTCGTCCCCGACGACGAGGCCGCCTCGGCCATCGTCACGGCGGTCCGCAAGAAGCTGGCCCCGGGCAGCCACCTGGTGATCTCCCACATCTACGCCGGGGACATGCCCGCCGACGTCCAGGCCGGGGCGACCGGCGTCTACCGCTCCACCAGCGCCGGGGGCATCGCCACCCGGACCCCCGCCCACCTGGAGGCCTACACCGAGGGCATGGAGCGGCTCGCCCCCGGCATCGTCCCGATCCAGGCCTGGCGGCCGGAGCACGAGGAGGACGCCGTGATCGACTTCACCCGGCCCGGCCTCATCGGCGTGGTTGCCAGGGTGCCGTGACACCCCGCCGGGGATATCCGCACCCATTGGCTAGCTGTACTATCCAATAGTGCGGATATCCCAGCTCAGCGCCGCCACGGGCGTGCCCATCCCGACGATCAAGTACTACCTCCGCGAAGGTCTGCTCCCCGCCGGGGAGCAGACCGCCGCCACCCGGGCGGAGTACGGCGAGCGGCACGTGCGGCGGCTCCGCCTGATCCGGGCGCTGCTGGAGGTCGGGCGGCTGCCCATCGCGGCGATCCGCAAGGTGCTGTCCGCCGTGGACGACCCGGAGCTGGGCATGCACTACGTGCTGGGCACCGCTCACTACGCCATCGCCCCGAAGGTCGAGCCGCGCCCCGGCGACGACCGGTGGCGCGAGGCCCGCGAGCGGGCCGACCGCATGATCGCCGACCTCGGCTGGCGGGTCGACCCCGACGCCCCCACCCGCGACGAGCTCGCCCAGGCCATGCTCACCCTCGGCGAGCTGGGCATGCCCGCCACCGGCGAGGCGCTGCTCCCCTACGCCGAGGCGGCCATGCGCCTGGTGAGCGAGTACGAGATCCGCACGGTCCACACCTCCGGCACCCGCGAGGAGGCGGTGCAGGCCCTGGTCGTCGGCACCGTCGTGCACGGCCGCGTCCTGGACGTCATGCGCCGCCTGGCCCAGGAGTCGGCCTCCGCCGGGATCTTCGGCAACGAGGACGGCGGGACGTCCGCTCCCCCGCCTACTCCCTGACGTCGACCGGGCGCTTGAGCAGCCACAGGGCCGCGCGCTGCAGGAGCGTGCGGTGGGCCGGGCTGTCGTAGGAGCGCGTGTCGTGGCCCAGCGCGTCGTAGACGACCCGGCCGCGCCGCACCGGGCGGGCCCAGACCAGGGGCTGGCCCATGGCGGAGGCCAGGGGGTGCACGTCGGACAGGACGGTCAGGTCGCTGTAGACCTCGTCCACCAGGTCGAAGTCCCGCAGGCCGTCGACCACCGGGTGCCCGCCGTGGACCCGCACGCTCGCCCAGCCCAGCGGCGGGTGGTGGGACTTGCTCCAGTCCCAGCAGGCGCCCAGCACGCGGGGCCAGCCCTGCCAGTCGTCGAAGCAGATGGAGGCGCTGTGCATGCACAGCAGGCCGCCGCCCCGCTCCAGGTGGTCCAGCAGCGCCGTACGGGCCTGGGCGGGCAGTTCGAAACGCCACAGGGCCCGGTGGTCGGCGAAGCGCTCCTGGCGCATCCGCCAGCGCAGCGCGTTGATCGTGATCAGCTGGTACTCGGGGGCGTCGGCCAGGCCGCCGACGATGTCCTCGGTGACGTCGGACTCGACTCCGACCTCGGCGAGGGTCTCCGCCAGGGCCGCGGACGTCGCGGAGAAGTCGTGGTACATCCCTCCGGAGAGGATCAGGTTTCGGGCCACGGCTCCACTTCAACACGGAAGCGCACCGGTCGCCACCCTGTAACCCGGAGCTCCAGCCGCAGCTCACAACAGTCCAGAGGGGCCTGTGAAACCTTTTCGTAACGGTCCTGCCTGGCAAAACGGGCCTAAGTAACATCCCGTTCACATACGGGCAACAGATGTGAAATTGCCACTTGCGACTCTTTGAGGGCAGCAGACCACTCCCTCCCCAAGGACTCCGGCGATGACCTTCAAGGCTGAATACATCTGGATCGACGGCACCGAGCCGACCGCCAAGCTCCGTTCGAAGACCAGGGTCCTGGCGGACGGCGCCGAGCTCCCGATCTGGGGCTTCGACGGGTCCAGCACCAACCAGGCCGACGGCCACTCCTCCGACCTCGTGCTCAAGCCGGTGTTCACCTGCCCGGACCCGATCCGCGGCGGCGACAACGTGCTGGTCATGTGTGAGGTCCTGAACATCGACATGACCCCGCACAGCAGCAACACCCGTGCGCTGCTGACCGAGGTGGCCGAGAGGTACGCCGACCAGGACCCGTGGTTCGGCATCGAGCAGGAGTACACCTTCTTCAAGGAGGGCCGCCCGCTCGGCTTCCCGATCGGCGGCTTCCCCGCCCCGCAGGGCGGCTACTACTGCGGCGTCGGCGCCGATGAGGTCTTCGGCCGCGACATCGTCGAGAAGCACCTCGACCTGTGCCTGGAGGCCGGCCTGAAGATCTCCGGCATCAACGCCGAGGTCATGCCCGGCCAGTGGGAGTTCCAGGTCGGCGCGGCCGGCCCGGTCGAGGTCGCCGACCACCTGTGGGTCGCGCGCTGGCTGCTCTACCGCGTGGCCGAGGACTTCGGCATCGCCGCCACCCTCGACCCCAAGCCCGCCAAGGGCGACTGGAACGGCGCCGGCGCCCACACCAACTTCTCCACCAAGGCGATGCGCGAGGGCTACGACGCCATCATCGCCGCCTGCGAGGCGCTGGGCGAGGGTGACAAGCCCCTGGAGCACGTCAAGCAGTACGGCCACGGCATCGAGGACCGCCTCACCGGCCACCACGAGACCGCCCCGTGGAACAAGTACAGCTACGGCGTCTCCGACCGCGGCGCCTCGGTCCGCATCCCGTGGCAGGTCGAGGTCGACAAGAAGGGCTACATCGAGGACCGCCGCCCGAACGCCAACGTCGACCCCTACGTGGTGACCCGCCTGCTGGTCGACACCTGCTGCACCGCCCTGGAGAAGGCCGGCCTGGTCTGATCCCAGCGCGACGCGCGGAGGCCGTGGACACCCTGCCGGGGGCGTCCACGGCCTCCGTGTTTCACGGATGTTCGGGTAATGCCGGTATGACATCCTTCGAAGGGATTCGCATTGGCTCGGGGGAAGGCAGGCATGGACAAGCCAGTCATCGTGACGGTCGACGACGATCCGGGCGTGTCGCGCTCGGTGGCACGCGACCTGCGGCGCCGGTACGGGCACTCCTACCGGATCGTCCGGGCCGACACGGCCGCCGAGGGCATCGAGAGCGTGCGGGAGATGCGCCTGCGCGGTGACGACGTCGCGGCCATCCTGGCCGACTACCGGATGCCGCAGATGAACGGCGTGGAGTTCCTGGAACAGGCGATGGACCTGTACCCGCACGCCCGCCGCGTGCTGCTGACCGCCTACGCCGACACCGACGCGGCCATCCAGGCGATCAACGTCGTGGACCTCGACCACTACATGCTCAAGCCGTGGGACCCGCCGGAGGAGAAGTTCTACCCGGTGCTGGACGCCCAGCTCGACGCCTGGCAGCGGGCCGACCGCCGGCCGGTGGACGAGCTGCGGGTGGTGGGGGCCCGCTGGTCGTCCCGCTCCTACGAGATCCGCGACTTCCTGGCCCGCAACCAGGTCCCCTACCGCTGGCTGCTGGATGAGGATCCGCAGGGCGCGCAGCTGGTCGCCGCCGCGAACGTGGACGGCGACGCCGGTCCGGCCGCGCTCCCGCTCGTCGTCACCGCGGAGGGCGCCGTCCTGACGGCGCCGACCACCGCCGAGCTGGCCGGGGCCGTGGGGCTGTCCACCTCCCCCGCCACCGACTTCTACGACCTGATCGTCATCGGCGGCGGACCCGGCGGGCTGGGCGCGGCCGTCTACGGCGCCTCCGAGGGGCTGCGCACCGTGCTGGTCGAGAAGCACGCCTCCGGCGGGCAGGCCGGCCAGAGCTCCCGCATCGAGAACTACCTGGGCTTCCCCGACGGCGTCTCCGGCGCCCAGCTCGCCGACCGGGCCCGCCGCCAGGCCCTGAAGTTCGGGGCCGAGCTGCTCACCGCCCGCACGGTCACCAGCCTGGAGGTCAGGGGCCAGGCCCGGGTGGTCGGCTTCGCCGACGGCAGCAGCATCGCCGCGCACACGGTGATCCTGGCGACCGGCGTCTCCTACCGGCGTCTGAACACCCCCGGCCTGGACGACTTCATCGGCAGGGGCGTCTACTACGGCGCGGCCGTGACGGAGGCTCCCAACTGCCGCGACAGCGAGGTCTACATCGTGGGCGCGGCCAACTCCGCCGGGCAGGGCGCGGTCTACCTGTCGGGGTACGCCAGCAGGGTCCACCTGATCGTCAGGAGCGACGGGCTGGAGAGGTCCATGTCGCACTATCTGATCGAGCAGATCGCGCGGATCCCCAACATCGAGGTGCACACCGAGACCGAGGTCGTGGGCGCCGGCGGCGTCGACCACCTGGAGACGCTCACCCTGAAGGGCCCCGAGGGCGAGCGGACGGCCGAGGCCGAGTGGCTGTTCGTCTTCATCGGCGCCGAGCCGATGACCGACTGGCTCGGCGACACGATCGAGCGGGACGGGCGGGGCTTCGTCCTGACCGGGCCCGACCTGACCGCCGCGGAGAACCGGCCCCGGAACTGGCCGCTGCGGCGCGAGCCGTACCACCTGGAGACCAACGTGCCGGGCGTGTTCGCCGCCGGGGACGTCCGCGCCGACTCGATCAAGCGGGTCGCCTCCGCGGTCGGCGAGGGGGCGATGGCCGTGGCCCTCGTCCACCGCTACCTGGAGAAGACCTGAGGCGTCCGCGGGGACGGGGACGGACCGGTGGGTGACACGCGCAGAGAGGGCGGATGACCGATGATGGCCGACAAGGACGTGCTCCGCGGGCTGTTCCTGTTCGAGAAGCTGGAGGAGGACAGGCTCGATCATCTGGCCGCCCTCGGCGAGATGATCGAGGCGGAGGCGGGTGAGCCGGTCGTACGGCAGGGCGACCCGGCGGACCGCTTCCTGGTGCTCGTCGAGGGCGAGGTGGTGATGTCCAACCTGACCCCCTCGGGGACCGTCGCCATGACGCCCACCTCCCAGCCCGGGGTCTACGCCGGGGCCCTGGCCGCCTATCTCGGCGACCGCGCGCCCGAGACCTACCTCCACTCCCTCCACGCGACCAAGCCCTCGCGGCTGTTCGCGCTGCCCGCCGCGGAGTTCGGCCGGATCATGAACGAGTGGTTCCCGATGGCGGTGCACCTGCTGGACGGGGTGCGCCTGGGCGGTCTGGCCCAGCGGGACCTCATCGACCGCAGGCAGCGGCTGACCGCTCTCGGCACGATCACCGCCGGGCTCACCCACGAGCTCAACAACCCCGCCGCGGCGGCCGCGCGGGCCGTGGGCGAGCTGCGGGAGAAGGTCCGCTCCTCCCGGCGGCGCCTGGCCGAACTGGCGGAGGCGGGCATCTCCCCCGAGCGGCTGCGCGCGCTGGTGGACCTGGAGGAGAAGTGCGCGAGCGGCATGGCGAACGTGCCCGCCCGGTCGCCGCTGGAGATCTCCGACGCCGAGGACGCGCTGGGCGACGCGCTGGAGGAGGCCGGGGTCGCCGACGGCTGGGAGGTCGCCGCTCCCCTGGTCGCGGCCGGGTTCGGCGCGGAGAAGCTGGACAAGGTCCGCGGCGAGGTCGGCGACGGCCACCTGCCGGGGGCGATGCACTGGCTGGCCGAGGCGATCGAGATCTCCCAGATGCTGGACGAGGTGGTCGACGCGACCGAGCGGATCTCCTCGCTGCTCGCCTCCGCCAAGCAGTACTCCCAGATGGACCGCGCGCCGTACCAGACGGTGGACGTACGCGAGCTGCTGGACAGCACGCTGACGATGTTCCGCGGCAAGATCCCGCCGGGCGTCACCCTGGCCACCGACTACGACCCCGCCCTGCCGCCGCTGCCGGCCTACGCCGGCGAGCTCAACCAGGTGTGGACCAACCTGATCCACAACGCCCTGGACGCGATGGACGGCGCGGGCACGCTCACCGTGCGGACCAGCCTGGAGCACGACACCACCGCGCTGATCGAGATCTGCGACACCGGTCCCGGCGTCCCCGAGCACCTGCGCGAGCGGATCTTCGAGCCGTTCTTCACGACCAAGGCCGTCGGCGAGGGCACCGGCCTCGGCCTGGACATCTCCTTCCGCATCGTCGCCGGCCGCCACGGCGGCGACCTGCGGGTGGAGTCCGTCCCCGGCGACACCCGCTTCCAGGTCCGCCTCCCGCTGACCGAACCGCCCGGCGCGCAGCACGCCGGCCACGACGGCCACGCGGGCTGAGCCGCGGCCGTCGAGAAGGAGCCGCAGGAGCCGGAGGAGCCGCGAACGCCGACGCGGCCACCGCGTGACCGCGAGGTCACACGGTGGCCGCGAGGCCGGTGGGTCATGGTCCTGCGGGCCTGAGGTCCTCGACGCTCTCACGGGGTCCGCGGACCGGGGACGT
>NZ_BOOJ01000022.1 GCF_016863175.1 Paraplanobispora siamensis | reverse complement strand
AAGTCCATCGCCTGAGCACAGCACCCGAACAGAGAAGAGGCCGGTCCCCTCGGGGACCGGCCCTTTCTTCTTCTCCGCCCTTTTCCTCCCCGCCCGGCTCCGCCGTACGTCCCCGTGCTCCGCCGTACGGCGCCCGCCATCGGACCGGGGCGGTCCCGTCAGCCGAGGGGCTTGACCCACCGGGCCCAGTCGGGCTGGGGGGCGTAACCGGCGGCGCGCCAGGCGTGATGGGCGAGCTCGTTGTCGTGCAGCACCATCGCGTCGGCCCGGAACGCCCCGAAGGCCGCGAAACGCTCCTCGGCCGCCCGGATCAGCGCGCTCCCGACGCCCTGCCGCCGCCGCGCCGGGTCCACCGCCAGCCGGTAGAGATGGGCCCGCCAGCCGTCCCAGCCCGCGATCAGCGTGCCCGCCGTCTCCCCGCCGACCTCGGCGACGAGCACGGCCTCGGGATCGCGTTCGATGAGCGCCGTCACCTTCGCCGGGTCGTCGTGCCGGTCGGTCCCCTCCGCGGCGACCAGCCAGAAGGCCAGCAGCGCCTCGACGTCCTCGATCCGCCCGTACCGAATGATCACATCCACGACCCGGCAACCTACCAGCCCCCGTCAGAACCGCGTCGGCACAGCCGCCGCGCACACATCCCCCCGCCGCCCCAGCACCTCCGACACCCGGTCGTTGGCCCGCACCCACTGCGCCATCTCCGGAGAGAGGTATCCGAGAACCCGCAGGATCGTGGCGTGGTCGGCGGCCAGATGCCGCTGGTGGACGGGTTCGTAGTGAGCGATCCGGTTCCGCGGCTTGCGCAGGTGATAGAGGTCCTGGTGAAGAGCGCGCCGGGGACCCCGGTAATGGGGGAAGGCCCTGTGGAGGGCTGGGCGCCACAGCCGCATGTCGTATCTGTTGCCGGTCCCGAGCAGGCTGGTCCAGAAACCGAAGGAGAGCTCGGCTATCACGTGGCCGTTCGTGGGGCTCGTGTAGTTCTGGGCCACGGTGGCGCACGCCTGCAGCACGCTTCGTCGGGCACTCGCATCCAGGTCAAGAGCGGGGGCGTGCCACCAGTCCGAGCGGTGAAGGAGCGTGGTCAGCTCGCGATTCAGGGCGTTCCGCAGAACGACCTCGAGGCAGTGGAGCGGGCCGTGGAACGCGCTGGAGATCTCTATATTCCATGCGTAGAGGCGAAGGGCGTGTTCCAGTCGCCCGTCGCATGTTCGGAAGAACGGTTGAAGCCGCTCGGTCGATACGGCGTCGCAGACCTTCTGGAAGAGTGTGCCGTTCACCGGTTTCCTTTCCGCGCCGCTCATGGTCTGCTACCGTGAGTGATGTGTGCCCCGGGGACGCCTCTGCTTGCAAGCCCCCGGGGTAAGCCTTTTTCTGGGCACTTTCACGGGGCGCGGACCGTGTGTGCTCGTCTGACTGCAAAATGTCAGCCCTCCGAACCTCTGTTCGGAGGGCTTTTCGATTGCGGGGAGCGGATCGTCGGGGAGCCGGTGGATCAGCCGGTCAGCTCGGGTGGCAGGGGCTTGGAGTGCAGGACCGTCAGGGAGGTGACCGCGCGGGTGAGGACGACGTACAGCCGGGCCAGGCCGCGGGGTTCGGCGGAGACGATGTCGGCCGGCTCGACCACGATGACGTGGTCGTACTCCAGGCCCTTGGCCAGGGTGGCGGGGACGACCAGCAGGCGGTGCTCCTCGACGGAGTCGGGGGTCAGCACGCGGTGGTCGAGATGGGAGAGCATCGCGGAGACTGCCGTGACGGAGGCGTCGGGGACGATCACGCCGATCGAGCCCTCGGCGGACAGCGCCCGCTCGGCCGCCTCGGCCAGGGAGGCGGGCAGGTCGGGGGCCGGCCGTATCGACAGTGAGCCCGCGCCGGGGCGCAGCGACCGGGGGGCGGCCAGGTCGGGGGCGACGGAGGGCAGCAGACGGGCGGCGTAGTCGAGGACCTCGCGGGGGACGCGGAAGCCGAGGGTGAGTTCGGTGACCGCGCCGTCGGCGAAGCCCAGGTGGCCCAGGACCTCGGTCCAGGAGCGGGCCGACCATGGGGTGGTGCCCTGGGCGATGTCGCCCAGCACGGTCGCCGAGCCGGTACGGCACCGCCGGCCGAGGGCGCGCAGCTGCATCGCCGACAGGTCCTGCGCCTCGTCCACGACCAGGTGGCCGAAGACCGGGGTGCGCTCGATCATGTCGCCCAGCTCGTCCATCAGCGCGCAGTCGGCGGCCGACCACTTCGCCGAGCGGAAGGACTTGGCCGGCTTGGCCCACAGCAGGGCGGCCTGCTCCTCGGCGGTCAGGTCGTTCTTGGCGGCCGCGGCGAGGAACCCGGCGTCGCTGAAGAGCCGGTGCAGGACCTGCTGCGGGGTGAGCTTGGGCCACACCCGGTCCACGAGCTGCCTGACCGGCTTGGACCGGGCGACCGCGTCCTGCACGCGGTCGTCGGGGGACTCGCCGCGCTGTTCCATGCGGACGAGCACCATGTGGGCCAGGCGCTGGGCCAGGGCCGCGCGGCCGGGGGCGTACCGGGTGGTGCCGCGCAGCGAGGCGACGATCTCGCGCACCTCGTGGTCGGGAACCCTGTAGCGGTTGACGCCCTTGGTGAACAGCAGGCCCTCGGTCGGCTTGACGATGTGCATCCACAGGGCGCGTTCGAGCACCGGGACCATCTTCACGTCGCCCTTGATCGTGGAGACCGCGGGGTCCTCTGGGGCGGAGTGCTCGCCGAGGATGCCGGCGACCGTGGTCTGGTCGACCTTGATCTCGCCCAGGGCGGGGAGCACCGAGGAGATGTAGGACAGGAAGGCCCGGTTGGGGCCGACGATCATCACGCCGGACCTGGCGAGCCGCTCCCGGTGGGTGAACAGCAGGTACGCGGCCCGGTGCAGGCCGACGGCGGTCTTTCCGGTGCCGGGAGCCCCCTGGACGCACACCGTGCGGGCCAGGTCGGAACGGACGATCTCGTCCTGGTCGGGCTGGATGGTCGCGACGATGTCGCGCATCGGGCCGGACCGGGGGCGCTCGATCTCCTCGGTCAGGATCTTCGAGTGCCGCAGCGCCTGCCCCCGGTCGAGGTGCTCGTCCTCGAAGGCGGTCAGGTCGCCGCCGTGGTAGCCGAACCGGCGGCGGAGCGAGACGTCCATCGGGTCGGACGGGCTGGCCTGGTAGAACGCCCGGGAGACCGGGGCCCGCCAGTCGATCACCAGGGGGTGGCTGTGGTCGTCGTGGACGTGCCGGCGGCCGACGTAGACGGTCCCGGGCAGCTCGTCGTCGGCCGAGCGGTCCAGGCGGCCGAAGAAGAGCGGGGTCCCGGAGTGGTCGGCGAGGGCGGCCACCCGCTGGTCGAGCAGCGCCTGCAGGATCTGCTGGGAGACCCAGTCGCCGGCGGCGTCGGCGGACAGGGACTGGGCGTGTTCGCGCATCGCGCGCAGGGCGGCCCTGGAGACGGCCAGGTGCTCGCGTTCGGCGGCCAGGACCTCGGCCGCGGGGAGATCGGGATCGGAGGGGCCGGGGCGGCCGGGATCGGACGGGGCGGGGTCTATGTCCGGGACCAGTTGATGTGCGGGCACGCGAAAGCGCCTCCCATTCGATAAACGGAGGTGGTATCAGGCAGCGAATCGACTAGCTTACCGATGCCCCCCGGAGGGCTCAAAAGGATTAATGCCCGCGTGAGTTCCCTTCCCTATGGGTATTCCGACAGGTGTGCGCATCTCCCTCGTCATACCGACGGTGGCCAATCTTCTGCTCGGCGCGCTGTGGATCCTGTCGGCTTTCGGCGGATGGGGGGCGAAGGCCTTCTGCGCGGACGCCGCGTGCGCGGAGCGGATGGGGGGCGTCATCACGGTGTCGGGCCTGTTCGCGGCCGTCGCCGCCTGCTGTACGGCGGCCGCCTGGCTGCCCGTGAAGGCCCACCGCGACGAGGGGCGTTTCCTGCTGTTGACGGGAGCCGCCGTGATCGCCTGGGCCATCGCCGTGGGCACATTGTTCATCGGCGGAATGATCGTAAGGTAAGCATTCCGTGACTGTCGGTCATTCTTTGCGGAAGTGCGAAAAAGACGGGCAAATACGGTGAATTGCGCAGATCATAGGGTATGCCGCCACTGGTCGTCACGACCCAGCGAGGGGGTGGTTTCTTTGTCGAAGACCCGCGGTATCTCGTGGATCTGACCCCGGGGACGACGTGTTCGTCTCGCGGCCCTAGTCGCCGGCGAGCACGTCGTCCGCGTCGATGATCTGGTAGGCGTACCCCTGCTCGGCCAGGAAGCGCTGCCGGTGCGCGGCGAACTCCTGGTCCACGGTGTCCCTGCTCACCACGGAGTAGAACCGGGCCCCGCCCCCGCCCGACTTGGGCCGTAGCACCCGGCCGAGCCGCTGGGCCTCCTCCTGGCGGGAGCCGAAGGTGCCCGACACCTGCACGGCCACCGACGCCTCGGGCAGGTCGATGGAGAAGTTGGCCACCTTCGACACGACCAGGACCTTGATCTCCTTGTCGCGGAAGGCCTGGAACAGCCGCTCGCGCTCCTTGACCTTGGTCTCGCCCTTGATCACCGGTGCGCCCAGGTGCTCGCCCAGCTCGTCGAGCTGGTCGATGTACTGGCCGATGATCAGCACCTGCTCGTCCGGGTGCCGCCTGACCAGCGCCTCGGTGACGCGGGTCTTGGACGGCGTGGTCGCGCAGAACCTGTAGCGCTCCTCGGAGTCGGCCATCGCGTAGGCGAGGCGCTCGTCGTCGGTGAGGGTCACCCGCACCTCGACGCAGTCGGCCGGGGCGATCCAGCCCTGGTTCTCCATCTCCTTCCACGGCGCGTCGTAGCGCTTGGGCCCGATCAGGGAGAACACGTCGCCCTCCCGGCCGTCCTCGCGCACCAGCGTCGCGGTCAGCCCGACCCGCCGCCTGGCCTGCAGATCGGCGGTCATCCGGAAGATCGGCGCGGGCAGCAGGTGCACCTCGTCGTAGATGATCAGGCCCCAGTCGCGCGCGTCGAACAGCTCCAGGTGCCGGTAGACGCCCTGCCTGCGGGTCGTCATCACCTGGTAGGTGGCGATGGTGACCGGCCGGATCTCCTTCTTGGTCCCGGTGTACTCGCCGATCTCGTCCTCGGTCAGGGACGTGCGCCTGATCAGCTCCTGCTTCCACTGGTGGGCCGAGACCGTGTTCGTCACCAGGATCAGCGTGGTGGCCTTGGCCTGCGCCATCGCCGCCGCGCCCACGATCGTCTTGCCCGCGCCGCACGGCAGCACGACCACGCCCGAGCCGCCGTGCCAGAAGGCCTCGGCCGCCTCGCGCTGGTAGGTGCGCAGCTCCCAGCCGTCCTCGGCCAGCGCGATCGGGTGGTGCTCGCCGTCGACGTAGCCGGCCAGGTCCTCGGCGGGCCAGCCCAGCTTCAGCAGCAGCTGCTTGATGTTGCCGCGCTCGCTCGGGTGGACCGCCACCGCGTCGCCGTCCAGCCGCTCGCCCAGCAGCGGCTGGATCTTCTTCGAGCGCAGCACCTCCTCCAGCACGGCCCGGTCGGTGCTGGTCAGCACCAGCCCGTGGATGGGGTGCTTCTCCAGGCGGAGTCTGCCGTAGCGCGCCATGGTCTCGGCGATGTCCACCAGCAGCGCGTGCGGGACCGGGTAGCGGCTGTAGCCGATCAGGGCGTCGATCACCTGCTCGGCGTCGTGTCCCGCGGCCCGCGCGTTCCACAGCGCCAGGGGGGTGATCCGGTAGGTGTGGACGTGCTCGGGTGCGCGCTCCAGTTCCGCGAACGGCGCGATCGCCTTGCGGCACTCGTCGGCCTTGTCATGGTCGACCTCGAGCAGCAGGGTCTTGTCGGACTGCACGATCAACGGGCCGTCAGCCACAGAAACTCTCCCTCATGTACGGCTACCGCATGTGCAACAAGACAGACCGCGCGCGCAGTCCCGGATCGGCTCAATCGAAGGCGCCGTTGACACCCGCCACGATGAAGGCGATGACGCCCAGGATGAGCAGGCCGACGTTGATGCCGACGCTGATCCAGGTCCACTTGAGCAGGTTCCTCGCCCGCGCGGTCTCCTGCTCGACCCTGCTGAGCGCGATCCCGGACAGGATGGCTCCGGCGATGCCGCCGAGGCTGACGTAGCAGCTCAGCGCCAGGACGATGCTGATGACCAGGGCCACGATCGCGTGGGTCCTGACCCCGTCGACGTTGGGGTGCGGCGCGGACCCGTAGCCGTAGGACCCGCCGTACCCGGCCTGGCCGTAGTCCTGTCCGTAACCGCCCTGCCCGTACCCGGCCTGGCCGTAACCCTGCCCGCCGTACCCGCTCTGTCCGCCGTATCCGCTCTGTCCGCCGTATCCGCTCTGCCCGTAGTCCTGTCCGTAGCCGCCCTGGCCGTAGTCCTGCTTGCCGTACCCGCCCTGGTTGTAGCTCTGCTGCGTCGGCTCCTGGCCGAAGGGCCGGTCGTAGCCCGGCGACTGACCCGGGCCTGTGGTGTAAGGGCTCTTCCAGTCGTCCGGGTTCGTGCTGGGGCCTTCGGGGTTGCCACTGCTCACTGGAAAACTCGTCTCGCCTCTGCTGAACCGTCTCGGTCTCAACAGATATCACGTGTCGGAGGGGTCGGTATCGGGGACGTCAAGACGGGCACGCAGGGCCTTGCGGTCAAGTTTGAGGATGCTGGTGACCGGGATCGAGTCGGTGAAGCGGATCTCACGCGGATAGCGCACCCGCCCGACCCGGAGTCTGGCCCAGTCGATGAGCTCCTCCGCCGTGACCTCGGCGCCTGGGCGGAGCTGGACGAAGGCCACCACCTCCTCGCCGTGGACCGGGTCGGGGCGGCCGACCACGCCGGACATGACCACGTCGGGGTGCTTGTTCAGGGCGTCCTCGACGTCACGCGGGAAGATGTTGAACCCGCCGCGGATGATCAGGTCCTTCTTCCTGTCCACGACGTGCAGGTAACCGTCGTCGTCCAGGCAGCCGATGTCGCCGGTGCGCAGCTCGCCGCCCACCAGCGCCGTCGAGGACGACGACCGGGCGTTCGCCTCCCCGGAGGGGCCGGGCGCCGCGTCCGCGGCTCCGGCGGCGTCGTCCGGCCAGTATCCGCTCATCAGCGCCTCGCCGCGCACGCAGATCTCCCCGACGTCGCCGACCTCCAGCTCCTCGCCGTCGTTGTCGCGGATGACGACCGTGTAGCCGGGCAGCGGCAGGCCGACGCTGCCGAGCTTGCGCCGGCCGGGCGGGTTGAAGGTGGTGATCGCGCTGGTCTCGGTCAGGCCGTACCCCTCCAGGATCTGCACGCCGGGCACCCGCCGTTCGAACTCCTCGACCACCTCGCGGGCCAGCGGTGCCGCCCCGCAGGTCAGATAGCGCAGCTCGGGCAGGGAGAACTCCTCCAGCGGCTCGGCCAGCAGCAGCTGGAGCATCGAGGGCACGACCGCGCCGTACTGCACCCGCTGCCCGGCGACCAGGTCCAGGAAGGCCTTGGCGTCGAACCAGCGCATCAGCACCCACTGCTGCGGCTCGGTGGCGTGCATGCCCGCGATCGTGAGGATCAGGCCGTAGGCGTGCGAGAGCGGCACCGGCACGATCGACCGGTTGACCCCGGGCAGGTGGAAGGTCTCCTGCGCGGCCCTGGCCACGTGCCAGAGCCCGCCGTGGGTGAGCATGACGCCCCTGGCCCTGCCGGTCGTGCCGCCGGTGTACATCAGCGCGGCGAGGTCGTCCGCCTCGCGCGCCACCGCGCCCCGCTCGTCGGCCGCCTCGATCTGGGAGAAGGGCGTCGTGCCCTCGGGGGCGTCGCCCACGACGATCACCGGGACGTCCCCGGCGGCGGCCCGCACCGTCTCCAGCAGCTCGGGGGAGGTCACCAGCGCCGAGGGCGCGCTGTCGGCGAGGATGTGCCGCAGCTCCTCGGCCCCCACCAGGAACACCACCGGCGTGACCACGGCCCCGGCCGCCCAGAGCGCCTGGTAGACGAGCGGCACCTCGGGGCTGGTGACCATCATGACCACCACCCGGTCACCGGGCCGGATCCCGAACGCCCCGAAGCCGCCGGAGCACCGCCGTGCCCGCTCGGCGAGCGTCCGCGCCCGGTGCCAGGTCCCCTCGTAGTAAAGAGAGTCGAAATCGCCGAACCGGGTCCACGACTCCTCCGCCAACCGGCCCAGCGTGTGCTCAGCGCTCATGAGGCAAACGTGGTCCGGCGCGGCTGCGCCGTCAAGCCCGCACGCTCTCGGCCCGCCGTAGGCCGGGCGGCTACGCCTGGACCTCGGCCACTCCGGTGATGCGGTGCAGGGCGAAACGGTGCACCGCGGCGCGCGTCTCGTCGTAGGCCGTCAGATAGCCGCCCTCCATGCGGGCGGGTTCGAGGATGCGGCTGGTGGCGTTGCCCTGGGAGTCGAGATAGCCGATCCAGACCTGGGTGCCCTGCCGGATGGCCTCGCGCAGGGCGCCGATCGTGGCGGTCGCCGGAGAACGGGGCACCTGGCCGTCGGGCGCGTCGACCGGCTTGCGGCGGGACCGGTGGGCGGCGTCTCCGGCCCGTACGGCGCGCACGGCCGCGGCGACCACCTCGGCGTCCAGGCCGTTGAAGGCGGCCGGGACGCGCAGCTGGGGCGGCCCCTCGGTCCGGCGCACGTCGAGCTGGGTGACGATCACGTCGCCGTCCAGGGACTCGGCCACCGGCGCGTAGCCCATCGCGCGCAGCGAGTCGACGAGGGTCGCCCGCGAGGTCTTGGACGCGATCACGGTGGGGGCCAGGCGGCGCAGCCGCAGCGGGGTCGCCCGCCGGTCGGCCATCACCTCGTCGAGCACCGAGGGGTCGTCGCACCGGACGTAGGCGCTGGCCGAGCCGACCCGCATCCGGCCGTGGCGGCGGGCCACGTCGGTGACCAGGTAACTGAGCGGCTGCGGGACCGGGGTGGCCGAGTGCCGCGTCAGCATGGCCAGCATCTCGTCGGCGCCCTGCCCGGCGTCCAGCGCCCGCCGGATCGACCCCTCGCAGAACCGGTAGACCGTCGCGCCGCCGGTGGACTCCACGTCGGCGGCCAGCGCCAGCCAGCGGCTCAGCTCGCCGGTGAGCGGGCCCGGGGCCACGGCGGTCAGGTCGGCCTGCAGGAGCACGTGGTCCAGCGGCTCGGGCAGCAGGGGGGCCAGCAGCTCGGCCGCCGGCGCCGTACGGCTCGCGCCGTCCTGGCCGGGGTCGGCGGGCAGGAGCGCCCGCCCGTGCCCGGACAGGGCGCCCAGCCCGGTGACCCCGATCTGCTCGGCCTCCCGCAGCGTGAAGTCCACCAGCCGGTCGCGCTGGGCGACCCGGCGGCGCGGCTGCTCCCAGGCCAGGCGTTCGCGGACCGCCTCCGGGGTCGGGGCCAGCGGGGAGGCCGCCTCGCCCGCGGTCGCCAGCATGGCCAGCGTGGCGGCGCGGACCTCGGGCGCGGCCGGGCGCCGCAGGTCGGGGTGGAGGGCGCTGCGCAGCCGGTCGCGCTCGTCCCGCTCGCCGATCATGCCCGGCACGCGGTCCATGGTGAGCCAGGTCGAGGCCAGCGTCACCCAGCGGTCCTCGGTGCTGCGCACCTTCCAGGCGTCGTAGACCGGGGTGGGCATCCAGTCGCCGTCGACCGCGCCGCTGGCGGCCACCAGCCCCGCCGCGTGCGCGACCTCGACGATCAGGCCGGCCGCCCACTCGGGCAGGTCGAGCAGGGCCGCGGCGCGCTTCAGGTCGCGTACGGCCAGGCCGCCGCCGCGGAGCACGCCGGGAGGGTCGGCGCTCCAGCGCTCGCACAGCTCCTCGACCGCGCGGGTGAAGGTGAAGGCCTGCCCGGCGGCGGTGCGGTCGACCAGGGCGCGGTCACGCGCGGTGCCGTCGAGCGGCGGGGGCAGCGGCGTCAGGTCGCGGTGGATCCGGCCGTCGCGCAGGAACAGCCCGACCTCGCGGGGCAGGACGACGGACTCCTCGCCGGTCGCCGCCAGCAGGGCGCGGGCCAGGAGCTGCTCGATCGGCGAGCGGGCGTTGGCCACGCGCACCTCCCGGCGCGCGTTGGGCACCCGGCCGCCGGCCGGTCCCCAGGCCAGCTCGTCGAGCGCGGAGCGCGCCTGCGGCGAGACCTCCTCGACCAGCCGGGCCAGGATCTGCCGGTCGGACAGCAGCCCGGCGAGCTCCTCCTTGCCGCCGCCGGAGCCGGAATCGGAGCCGGAGTGGGAGCCGCCCAGATCCTCGACCAGCTCGGCCAGCCGTTCCGCGTGGTAGTGGCGGAAGACCTCGACCGCGGGCGGTCCCAGACCGGCCGGGGAGTCGAGCACCTCCCGCACCCCGGGGGCCGGGACCAGGGCCCGGTCGGGCCCGTAGACCAGGGCGAGGGTCCGCAGCCGGTCGACCGTCTGCCTGAAGCGGGCCTCGAACACCGGGTCGGCCGGTCCCTGCAGCGACTTGGAGACCTGGGAGCGCAGCGACCGGTAGGCGATCGGCGAGGGCAGGACGGTGAGGGTCTCCAGGACCGCGAAGGTGAAGCGGTCGAGCCGGTCGAGCACCCGGCCGATCGCCGACGGGCTGCTGGCGCGCCCGGCCAGTCCTTCGACGTGGGCGGGGACCGGAGTGATGAGCTCGGGCCGCAGGACGACGAGCTCCCGTAACTGCTCGTCACTGCGGCCGCGCAGCCACTCTGAGAACTCCGTGCTCATTCCGTCAATGGTAAGCCGCACTGCCGACATTGTGCCGTCGGGGCGAATGTCGCCGGGTACGTGGCGGGTGCTGAATGGGGGAAGGGGTCGCGAGGAGGTCGCCGCTGAGGGAGGATGACGAAAGTGATCGAGCGTGCCGACCAGCTCGTCCTGGAGTACGTCAGCAGGGCGGCCGACGCCGCCCACGGCGTTCTGCGCCCGGACCAGCGGATCGACTTCGTCAACCGGTTGCGCGCGCGGATCAACGCCGAGCGCGGCGACTCGGAGAGCCCCGCCGTCACGGCGAAGGTGCTCGCGGTGTTCGGTGACCCGGTGGTGCTGGTGGAGCGCGAGGTCCGGCGCCTGGAGGGGGAGGCCGCCCGGTCGGGCACGGCGCCGGCGACGGGCCGCTCCGCCGCCAGCTCCCCGGTCGTTCCCGCCGAACCCGTGGTCCGCCCCGTCACCGGCTCGGTCCCCTCCGCGCCCGGATCCGCGACGTCCGCCTCCGGCCCCGTCGCGTCCGCCTCCGGATCGATCACCGGTCCCGTCACGTCAGCGCCGGGCCACGCCGAGCCGGTGGTCCGTCCCGTCGCGGACACCGCAGCCTCCCAGGGATCAGACGGGTTCACGGACCCGGACGCCGCCGCCGAGGCCGTCACCCGGGAGCTGCCCCCGGTGCGGGTCCCGCCCGCGGGCGCCGGTTCGGCCTCCTCTGGTACGGCGCGGCCGCCGGGTTCCGCCTCCTCTGGTACGGCGCGGCCGCCGGGTTCCGCCTCCTCGGGCGCGGGGCCGTCCGCACCTCCCGTCCTGCCGGGCGCGCCGCGGTCCCCGCGCGCTCTGCCGGGCGGGTCCGGGTCCTCGCGCCCCGTCCCTCCGGGAGTGGCCCGGTCGACGGAGGAGGCCAGGAAGACGCTGGCCGGCGAGCGTTCCGGCACCCGCTCCGGCCGGCGCCGCCGCCGCGGGGCGCGCGTCCCCGGCGGCGTCGCCGCGACCCTCGGGGAGCAGGATCTGCCTGGAGGGTGGAAGCCGCAGCCCGGCCGTGCCCCGGCGGGCGGGGAGAACCAGTGGGGGCCGCAGCGGTTCGGGGGCGTCAGAGGCGGATGGGACGCCTCCGGCCTGTCCGCGCACCCGCGCGAGCTGGCCGGGATGACGATGCTCCTCCTGGCCGGGCTGCTCGTCCTGGCAGACCTGCTCCTGGGCCTCTCGTTCGAGCCGGTCGTGATCTTCCAGGTCCCGTTCATCGTCTGGGCGGCCGGGGCGATGATCGTGCTGTCCTGTTCCGGCTGGGAGGTCGGGGACAAGGTGCTCGGCGCCGCCGCCCCGGTGCTCGCCTACTCCATCGGCGGAGTGGTGGCGGCGCTCATCCGCACCGGTGGTGACTTCGGGAAGATGGTGGACGACTTCTTCGCGGTGAGCGGGCCCGTGTTCGTGTTCGGCACGGCGGCGGGGGTCTTCTGGCTGCTCCGCCGCCTGATCAGGCCGCCCGCCCTGTTCAGCGGCGGGGTCCGCTAGACCGCCGGATCCGGAAGGCCGCCGGTCCGGCGCGCCGGCTCAGCCAACCGCCTGCACCGCGGGATGGGGCAGCAGGCCGAGCGCGAGCCGTACCCACGCCGCCACGAAGCGGTCGCGGTCGGCGCGGCCCGGGGGCTCGCCCACCGTCTCCTGGAACAGGCGGTAGTGGACCACCGCGCCGCCGAGCACGGCGGCGATCGCGGGCCAGTCGGCGTCGGTGCCGGCGTACTCGGGCTGGGCGCGGAACCACGTGATGATGGCGTCGAACATGGGCTGCAGCAGCCCCTCGCGCACGGTCGCCACCAGCTCGGGGAACTGGCTCAGGTCGCGGAAGAAGACGCGCGTCAGCTCGCTCTCCTCGCGGACCTTGGCCAGCCCGGCCCTGCACAGGTGCGCCAGCCTGGCCTCGACGTCGAGCGAGGCGTCGGCGGCGTCCATCTCGGCCAGGGTGTCGGCGATCTGCGCCCGGGTGCGGGTGGCGTGCTCGTTCATCGCCGCGGCCAGCACCTCGTACTTGGACTTGAAGTGCCGGTAGAGGCCCCCCGCGCCGGGGGACAGGCCGGAGGCGGCCTCGATCTCGGCCACCGAGGTCGCCGAGTAGCCCCGCTCGGCGAACAGGCGCAGGGCCTCGTCGATGATCCGCTCACGCGTCGATCTGGTCATTTCGCTGCCGACACCTCCATCACGACCCTATCCAGTGCGGAGTCCCGGCCCGGCCCGGCGGGCCGCCCTGTGGCGTCGGCCACGTTCTTCCGCGGTAAGTGGTTCCTTTCTGAAAGGGTTCCACAGCGCCGTCACCGCGTACAGCGTCATCGCCGATGAACCCGCTGCGGAGTCCGTCACTGATAAGTGGCGTAATTTCGGATTACCCCATTATCTGACCGTTTGGCATGCTCCATATATGGACTCGGTGGGTTTCGACCTCGACATGACCCTTGCGGACACCCGTGCGGGCATCGCCGCCGTCTACGACGAGCTGGCGCTGCGCATCGGAGTGACCATCGACAGTGCCGCGGTGGTGGCCCGGCTGGGACCTCCCCTGGAGTGGGAGCTGGCCAACTGGCTGCCCCAGGACAGGGTCCCCGAGGCCGCGGTGATCTTCCGCTCCCTCTACCCGTCGCTCGCCGTCCCCGCCACCACCCTCATGCCCGGCGCGCGCGAGGCCGTCGAGGCGGTGCGGGAGGCCGGCGGCCGGGTCATCGTGGTCACCGGAAAGAACTCCCGCGACGCCCTCAGCACGGTGGAATTCCTCGAACTGGAGGTGGACGAGGTCGTCGGATCGGTTTTCGGCGCCGACAAGGGTCCGGCTCTCGCGACTTTCGGCGCGGCGGCCTATGTTGGAGATCACGTCGCCGACATCGAGGCGGCACGAGCGGGAGGCGCCGTCAGCGTGGCGGTGGCGACCGGCCTCTATCCGGTAGGAGAACTGCGTGAGCACGGAGCCGATGTCGTACTGGGCGATCTGACCGAGTTCGCCGGCTGGTTCGACGGGTGGCGAACCCCGGCCGCACTCGTGTAGAGCCCCCGCGAAAACGCTGCAACGGGCGGCCGTTTACACGGTCGCTCTCCGCCTTCCTTGGGCATAACCTACTTCCATCCTTTTCACGACAGTCTGAACGAGGTCACCCCTGTGCCGAGTGGCAAGGTCAAGTGGTACGACGCCGACAAGGGTTTCGGCTTCCTCACCCGCGACGACGGCGGTGAGGTCTTCGTGCATTCATCCGCGCTGCCCGGTGGCGTGGACTCCCTCAAGCCGGGCCAGAAGGTCGAGTTCGGCGTGGCCGAGGGGCGCCGTGGCCAGCAGGCGCTCTCGGTCCGCGTGATCGACCAGCCCCCCACCCTCGCCAAGACCGTCAAGCCGAAGGGCAAGCGCAAGAAGCCCGACGAGATGGTCGTCATCGTGGAGGACCTGATCAAGCTGCTGGACAGCGTCTCGATGTCCTACCAGAAGGGCAAGCACCCGGAGGCCGTGCACGCCAAGAAGATCGCCACCGTGCTCCGGGCGGTGGCCGACGACCTGGACGCCTGACCGTCCCCGATCCGGGCCGCCGACCGCCCCCGCCTCAGCCGTGGGGGTTGGTCAGCGGCTTGGTGCGCTTCTCGGTAGGGGGATCGTCACGCCGCACCACGGTGGTGGTGGTCCCCTCGGGCCGGTTCCGCCGGGTCGCGGGCTCCGGTCCCGGCCCCTGCGTCTGCTCCTGCTCCTGTCCGTGCTCGGCGGCGGCGGCCCGGGCCGCCGCGACCCTGGCGTCCCTCGCGTGGATGCGCCGGCGGCGCCGTACCACGAGCCAGCCGAGCGAGCCCGCCAGCACCGCGGCCATCAGCGCGAACCCGGCGGGCCCCTCGGCGAACAGCGACAGCAGCAGCCCGACCAGACCGCCGACCACCCAGGAGATCTGCAGGAACGCCTCGACCACGCCGAAGGTGGACGAGCGCACCTCCTCGCCGATCTCACGCTGCACGACCGCGTCCAGCGCCAGCTTGCCCAGCCCCTGCGCGAACGCGGCGATCAGGGCGACGGCCACCGCCGTCCACAGGTTGAAGACGATCGAGGCCACGATGGTGCTCACCCCCGTCAGCGCGAGCGTGATCAGCACGATCACCTGCGGGGAGTGGTTGCGCACCCAGGAGGCCACACCGGCGCCGGCCAGACCGCCGGCCCCCGCGGCCACGGCCAGCACGGCGATGGTGGCCGCCGTCGGCAGACCCGGCAGGTTCTTCTCCTGCACCAGGAAGAGCAGATAGAAGAGCACGAACCCGGAGTAGAGGCGGATCGCGACGTTGGCCAGCATCGACTCGGCGACCACCGGGCCCACGTTGAGCATGGTGCGCCAGCGCAGCGGCCGCTCCTCCTCGTCCTCCTCCAGGTCGGGGGAGTCCACGTGGCGCGGGAGCCGTACGGCCAGCACGCCCTGGAGCAGGAACAGCACCATCGCCCCGCGCAGCACCCACTCGGCGCCGAGCCAGGCGCTGACGCCCGCGCCGACGGGGACCGCGACGCCCGCCGAGACCAGGGCGAACAGCGCCACCCTGGCGTTGGCGGTGACGAGCGCGATGTCGGCGGGCAGCACGTTCGGCATGATCGCGGCCCGGGAGACGTTGTAGGCCTTGGACAGCACCAGTACGGCCAGCGCGGCGGGGAAGATGGTGAACACGTCGCCCGGGACGATCGCCGCGGCCATCGCGAAGCAGAGCAGGCCCCGGCCGAACAGGGTGCCGGCCATGACGAAGCGGCGGCCCGAGCGGAACCGGTCGAGGACCGGGCCGACGAACGGCGCGACCACCACGAACGGGATCATCGTGATCAGCAGATAGAGCGCGACCTGTCCGCGGGCCTCGTTCACCGGCAGCTTGAACAACGTCCCGGCCAGGGCCGCGGTGACCAGCGCGTCGCCCGCGCTGTGCGCGGCGGTCAGCTCGATCAGCTGGCCCAGCCCGGTGCGGCCCGCGCCCTGGGCGTGGGTCAGCCTCCGGGTGGCCCTGCCGGCCCACTGCGTCGCGCCCGCGGCGCCGCGCCCGACCCGGACGGTGGCCCGCCCCGTGCTTCTCCCCGCACGCACGGTCGCACGCCCGGCCCCCGCGGCGGCGCGCCCGATCCGGCGGGAGGCCTCTCCCGCCGTCTTGCGTGCTCTCTCCCAGCCACCTGCCACGCATCCAGTCTTACCCGAAGGACACATGCGGTGCCCGTTATGACCCTCACTTGCCCGGAGATGGGCGGCAACCGGTGCCGAATCGCTCCGGGCATGGGCGAGAATGGTAAGTGAGCGAGCGCAGCCGGTGGGCCGTCAGGCCACAGCAGCTCCGCGGCGCGGCCGGCGATGCGGGCCGGGCGGGGCGCGGCGAGCACGCGGTCAGACACCACGCCCCTCGGGTTACGAGGCCGACGAAGGAGGAACCGTGACCCGCATCCGATCCCGTGCCGTAGTCATCGACCAGGCCTGTGCGGCCGCGGTCGACCTGGCCCGCTCCGCGGTCGAGGAGAGCGTCAGGCCGGGCGAGATCGGCGAGCATCTCGGCATGGAGGCCGAGGACGACCGGGTCGTCACCCACTACTTCGCCTGCCTCGATCGCGCCTACCGCGGCTGGCGCTGGGCCGTCACCGTGACCAGAGCCTCCCGCGCGCGCAAGGTGACGGTCAGCGAGGTCGTGCTGCTGCCCGGCACCGGCGCTCTCCTGGCGCCCGCCTGGGTGCCGTGGAGCGAGCGGCTGCGCCCCGGCGACCTGGGCGTGGGCGACCTGCTGCCCACCGGCGAGGACGACGACCGTCTCGCGCCGGGCTTCACCGAGACCGACGACGACGTCGACCGTCAGATGATCTTCGAGTACGGCCTCGGCCGGGCCCGCGTGCTGTCCCCGATCGGCCGCGACCGCGCCGTGCGGCGCTGGCACGCCGGCGAGTCCGGGCCGCACACCCCCATCGCGCACGCCGCCCCGGCCCAGTGCTCCACCTGCGGGTTCTACTGGCCGCTGGCGGGGTCGCTGCGCACCGGCTTCGGCGTCTGCGCCAACGAGTACGCCCCCGACGACGGCCGTGTGGTCGCCGCCGACCACGGGTGCGGCGCGCACTCCGAGGCCGCCGTGGTGCCGCACCAGGTCGAGCCGAGCGCCCCGATCCTCGACGACCACGTCTACGACCTTGAGGAGCCCTCCGAGGCCGAGCTGACCGGCTCGGTGGACGAGACCTCCTCGGACGAGCCGCTGGGCCACTCCTGAAGTCGCGGGCGCCCGGCGTGTGAGCGCCGGGCGCGCCGCGGGATCGCGGTCCCGGCCCTCCCCAGGCCGTGGCCGGCCGTCGCCAGAACGCCCTGGATCGGCAGCCGCGCGCTGCCGCCCCCGGATTCCGACGTTTGGACTCATCGCTGTGACTGACACCTTCGGCACCGATCGGCTGCGCTCCGCCGTGCTCGCGGCCTGGACCGCCTCGCCCGCGCGTTTCCGCGAGGACGCCAACGCGGAGGAGGACTTCGCGCTCGGCGGCTACCGGGACCGGCTGATCGTCGAGCTGGCGCAGAACGCCGCCGACGCCGCCCTGCGCGCCGGGGTGCCCGGCCGGCTGCGGCTGTCGCTGCGCGAGGGCGTGCTGTCGGCCGCCAACACCGGCGCGCCGATCGACACCGCCGGGATCGAGAGCCTGTCCACGCTGCGCGCCTCCGCCAAGCGCGACGAGGCCGCGGCGACGGGCCGGTTCGGGGTCGGCTTCGCGGCCGTGGTCTCGGTCTGCGACGAGCCGGTGATCGGCTCGCTCGGCTCCGGGGTGGTCCGCTGGTCCCGCGAGCAGACCGCCGCCCTGGTCGCCGCGGAGCCCGCGCTCGCCGGCGAGCTGGCCGAGCGCGGCGGGCACGTGCCCCTGCTGCGCCTGCCGTTCCCGGGCGGACCGGTGGAGATCCCGCAGGGCTTCGACACGCTCGTACGGCTCCCGCTCCGCGACGAGGCCGCGGTGCAGGCCGTACGGACGATGCTCCGCGAGGCCGGCCCCGCGCTGGTGATCGGCATGCCCGCCCTGGAGTCGATCGAGATCGACGTGGACGGCGAGACCAGGACCATCGTCCCCGACGGCTGGCACGTCGTCTCGGCCTCCGGCCGCTTCACCCCCGAGCAGATCACCGCCCTGTTCGCCGACCGCCCCACCGAGGAACGCGCCCGCCCCCACTGGCAGATCCGCTGGGCCGTCCCCGTCTCCGCCCCCTCCGGCGCCCGGCCTGTCTCCCCGGGCGAGACCGGTCTTCTCGGCGGCGCTCAGCCCGTTCCCCCGGGCGGAGCCCGGGAGGGATCCGAGGCCGGGGCCGAGGGCGGGATGCGGGGCGACGAGCCCGGGCCGTTGCCGGGGAACGTGCCGGCCGTCGTGCACGCGCCGACGCCCAGTGACGAGCCGCTCGACCTGCCCGCCCTGCTGATCGCCTCCTTCCCGCTGGCCACCGACCGGCGGCACGTGGCGACGGGGCCGCTGACCGACTTCCTGGTCGAGCGCGCGGCCGAGCTGTACGTCGAGCTGCTGTCCGGGCTGGCCCGCACTCCGAAGCTGCTCGACCTCGTCCCCGGTCTGATGGGCAGGGGCGAGCTCGACGCCGCGATCCGCCGGGCGATCCTGCGGCTGCTCCCCGACGCCCCGCTCCTGCCCGTGCTCTCCCCGCCCGCCGACGCCGAGCCCGCCGAGTCCGCCGCCGATGAGGACGCCGACCTGGTCGTCGCGGGACGGCAGGCGTCCGTGGTGGCGGCCCCGGGCGAGCTGCTGGAGAAGATCGCCCCCATGGTCCCCGGCCTGCTGCCCGCCGGATGGCCGTCCCGGCACCCCGCGATCGCCGCGCTCGGCGTGAAGCGGGTGGAGCTGGCCGACGTCGTGGACATGCTCGCCGGCGACCTTTCCGGCGGCGGGGGCGGGGACCGGGACCCGGCCTGGTGGCGCTCGCTGTACGAGGTGCTGCCCGCCGACGACCCCGAGGCGCTCGGCGCGCTGCCCGTCCCGCTGGCCGACGGCCGGCTGGTCCGCGGGCCGCGCGGCACGCTCGTACTGACCGAGCGCGGCTCCCTCGACCTCACCGTGCTCGCCCCGCTCGGGCTCCGCGTGGTCCACCCCGACGCCGCCCACCCGTTGCTGCTGCGTCTCGGCGCCGCCGAGGCGACCCCGCGGACCGTGCTGGAGGACCCGCTCACCCGCGCGGCCGTCTCCGAGTCGCTGGAGAGCTCCGATCCCGAGCCGGTGGCCCAGGCCGTACTGGCCCTGGTCGACGCCGCCGGGCTGACCGCGGGAGAGGCCCCCTGGCTGGCCGACCTGGCGCTGCGCGGCGCGGACGGCGAGCTCTATCCGGCGGGTGAGCTGCTCCTGGCCGAAGGCGTGCTGGCCGGGCTGCTGGACGAGGAGACCCACTTCGGCACGGCCGCGCCCGAGCTGGTGGAGCGGTACGGCTCGCGGGTGCTGGCGGCGACCGGGGTGCTGGACGGCTTCGCCGTGGTCAACGACGCCGACGTCATGATCGACCCGGACGAGTGCGACCACGACCTGGACCGCGAGGACGAGTGGCTGGAGCACGTGCTCGACCTGCTGCCCGAGCTGGATGTGCCCCCGGTGGCCAGGGAGTTCTCCGCCGTCCGCGACCTGGAGTACATCGCCGACTGGCCCGCCGCCCTGGCCCTGCTCTCCCGCCCGCCGCTGCGCTCGGTCCTGCACCCGCTGCGCGTCCTGGTCGCGGGCGAGGTCGTGGAGGTGCCGTCCTACACCGCGTGGTGGCTGTCCACCCACCCGGTCCTCGGCGGGAAGCTCCCCACGGAGCTGCGCCTGCCGGCCGGTGACCCGCTGCTGTTCGGCCTGTACGGCGACGCCCCGGCCGCCGCCGACGAGGCCGCCCTCGCGATGATCGGCGTCCGGACCACGCTTCCCGAGCTGCTCGCCTCGCACAGCGGGCCCGACGAGCTGCTCGACCTGCTGGCCGATCCCTCGATCGAGGTGGACCGGGCCCAGCTGCGCGCGCTGTGGGTGGCCCTGGCGGCCGTCGAGCCGGCCCGCGTCGCGCCCCCGCGCGCGGTCAGGGCGATCCTCGACGGCGAGATCGTGGTCGCCGACGTCGAGGAGGGACGTCTGCTGTCCGCCTCCGGGACGCCGGACTCCGAGACCGCCGCGGCGGGCGAGCCCGTCGTGGTGGAGGCGCCCGACCTGCTGCCGCTGGTGGCCGACCGGCCGCTGATCCTGGCCCCCTTCGACCTCGCCGAGGCGCTGTCGGAGCTGCTCGACCTGCCGCTGGCCGGGGAGGAGGCGCCCGCCGAGGTGACCTCGGCCGGGGAGGTGCGCGAGGTGCCGCCCGCCGTACGGTCCCTGCTGCCGACCGCGCCCGCCACCTACGTGGAGCACGAGAAGCTGCTCGTGGACGGCGTCCCGGTCACCTGGCGCTTCGCCGAGGGCACGGTGCACGCCTCGGGGGTGGAGGGGCTGGCCAGGGGGCTGGCGTGGGCGTCCGGTCAGTGGGGCGACCGGCTGGCGGTGGCCGCGCTGCTGCGCGACCCGGCCGCGGTGCCCCTGCTGCTCGCCGAGGCCGACCTCGACAGCTGGACCGCGTCGACCTCCTGACGTCCGGCCCTGCCGGGGGAGATCTACCGGGGCCGCCGCGCCTGGCGCCACGCGGCGGTCCTGGCATGCCGCTCACCCCGTGCGAGGCCGCTCCTGACCCTCGACCGCCTCGGAGTGGTCCATCGTGGGGGGCGTGGGCATGTGGGAGGCGGGCGGGACCGCCGTAGCGGGCTCGACCGGCTCCTCGGCGGCGGGCAACGGGCTCCTGCGGTCGCGCCGCCTGACGTACCACAGGCCGAACAGGCCGCCGCACAGGCCCGACACGCACGTCCAGATCCACCAGCGGTGATCCGGGCCGGGCTGCAGGACCAGGAGGACGACCAGAGCGACCACCCACAGGCCCATGCCGGCGAGGATCGTCGCCGTGTCGTTCGTCTTCAGCGGTTGCAGATCCCGGCGGGGTGGCTCGTTCACGTGCTCCAGCGTAGGCGACGAAAACTCACCGCTCGCAAAACGGATGGTGTGAAGGCGCGAATCGGTTGCGATCCCATCACCATCGCGACCCGGGTCTTCCGGGTTGGGAGGCTCGCTGTCACTCTGCGTGCGTGAGTGACATGAAAACCCACCAAATAAGCACTCTTGACCGTTTCTTTCACATCTCCGAACGGGACTCGTCGGTGGGCCGCGAGGTCCGCGGAGGGTTCGCGACCTTCTTCACGATGGCCTACATCGTGGTGCTCAACCCCCTGATCATCGCGACCGTCCCGGACGTCGAGGGGCAGTTCATCGGGGACGGGAGCGCCCCCAACGTCCCCCTGGTGGCCGCCGGGACCGCCTTCGTGGCGGGCGTGCTCAGCATCCTGATGGGCGTCATCGGCAAGGTCCCGTTCGCGATGGCGGCGGGGCTGGGCCTGAACGCCTTCGTCACCTTCGGCATCGCCTCGCAGATGTCGTGGGAGTCGGCCATGGGCCTGGTCTTCCTCGAAGGCGTCATCATCGCCCTGCTGGTGCTGACCGGCTTCCGCACGGCGGTGTTCAACGCCATCCCGGCCCAGCTCAAGACCGCGATCAGCGTCGGCATCGGCCTGTTCATCGCCCTGATCGGCTTCGTGGACGCCGGTTTCGTCCGCAAGGCCCCGGCCACGCCGCTGGAGCTCGGCATCGGCGGCAACCTGACCAGCTGGCCGATCTTCGTGTTCGTGGTCGGCCTGCTGCTGACCGCCGTACTGGTGGCCAGGAGGACCAAGGGCGCCATCCTGATCGGCATCGTCGTCACCACGATCCTCGCGATCGTCGTCGAGGCGGTGGCCCAGGTCGGCGGCTCCGGGACGCCCGACAAGCCCAACCCGGCCGGCTGGCGGCTCGTCACCCCCGAGATGCCCGACACCATCTTCGGGTTCACCAACCCGCTGGTGCTGTTCCGGGAGTTCGACCCGATCGGCGCGTTCGGCTCCGTCTCCGCCGTCGTCGCCCTGCTGCTCGTCTTCACCCTGCTGATCACCGACTTCTTCGACACCATGGGCACGGTCGTCGGCGTCGGCCGCCAGGCCGGCCTGGTCCAGGAGGACGGCACCCTTCCCCGCACCCGCGAGATCCTGCTCGTCGACTCGATCGGCGCGGCGGCCGGCGGCGCGGGCTCGGTCTCCTCCAACACGACCTACATCGAGTCGGCGGCGGGCGTCGGCGAGGGTGCGCGCACCGGCCTGGCCAGCGTGGTCACCGGCGTGCTGTTCCTGCTGGCCATCTTCGTCTCGCCGCTGGTCGCGGTCGTCCCCTACGAGGCCGCCGCCCCGGCGCTGGTCATCGTGGGCTTCCTGATGATGACCTCGGTCCGCGACATCGACTTCACCGACTACGAGATCGCCATCCCGGCGTTCCTCACCATCGTGCTGATGCCCTTCAGCTACTCCATCGCCAACGGAATCGGCGCGGGCTTCGTCACCTACGTCCTGATCAAGCTGGTCAAGGGCAAGGCCCGCGAGGTCCACCCGCTGATGTGGGTGGTCGCGGCGCTGTTCGTCCTGTACTTCGCCCTCGGTCCGATCAAGCTCCTGCTGGGTCTGGCCTGATCACTGAAGGCCGTCATGGTGACTGCAGCCGGTCACCATGACGGCCTTAGGACTCATGTGACGCTTCGCTGTCCTGCGTCCGCCTCTTCGTGCGAGCCAGATGCAGCAGCCATCCGACGGATATCGCCAGAGCGGCGACGACAGCGAAGCCGATGACCCAGATGACGCTGCCGAACAGCGGGATGGATTCGTCAGCTGCCATAATCCGGTCGATTGGCCACGGTACTCCGAGAAGCTTCAGGCCTCCCCAGAGCACGGCCAACCCCACGACGAAGACGAAGCCCTCGAAAGCGACCTCTCCGACGAGCTCCGCGATGAACTTCCCCACACGACGCACCACGCCCCTCCTTCGATGCCGTCGTCCGCAGATGAGTGCCCAGCGGCGGACCCCATTGCGAGGTCTCTCATGTCTCCGGCGTCATGTCTGCCGTGCCGCGGGTGGTGACCACCGCCTCCCGGAGCCGGTCGACGACACGGTCTGCCCGCGTGTGCCATCCCAGCCACATCGCCAGGTTCGATTTCTGTACGGCCCAGGCTGAGACGGTTCTCCCGGAGTCCGTCTCGATCGCGATGCCGTCGTCGCGTGCTGAGATCGACGCGATCTGGGTGAGGAGGATCCGGTGCGTCGACAGAGGGTTGCGGACGATTACCGCTCCATCGGTCAGCCGTATCCAGGGACGGACGCTCTGCAACAGGCACCGCACACCGAGGGCGCCCATCAGCGGGATGATCCCCACCAGGCCGAGCACGGTGACGACCGGGGCCACCTCGAAACCGGAGATCAGAAGCACTGTGACGAGGATGAGCAGGCTGAGCAGTACCAGGAATCCGCAGACGCCGGCGATCCTTCCCACAAGGCTCACCCGCCATGTCTCCTCCACGTAGGGCCTCCCGTCGCGGGATGATCTACATAGGTGATCAACGGGCATGACGGGTGGGGAGTTCCGGCCGCCGAGACCTGTCCTGCGGATCATGGGAGTCGATCCACGATGGCGGGATGAGCTGGAACCGTCGAAGTCAATGCTGTCAACGGGGCGGGTGCCGTAGGCGGCCTCCATCGCCAACGGAATCGGCGCGGGCTTCGTCACCTACGTCCTGATCAAGCTGGTCAAGGGCAAGGCCCGCGAGGTCCACCCGCTGATGTGGGTGGTCGCGGCGCTGTTCGTCCTGTACTTCGCCCTCGGCCCCATCAAGGTCCTGCTGGGCCTGGCCTGAGCGGTGAAGGCCGTCGTGGCGACCGAAGCCGGTCGCCACGACGGCCTTTCGTTTTGTCCGGCCCTCGATCCAGGGGGCGGGGAACCCGAGGTGGCCTTGATCGATCTGGATAGGCCGCCGGGGTGGAAAGGGCGGCATGGACGTTTCCGTGTACCACCGGCGGCGGCTGGTCGGGTTCATCGAGGACTCGAAGGTGGACGACTTCCGGACCTACGGCCGTTGGCGATCTGCCGCTTGCGAGCAGACGACGGTGTTCCTCCTGGCCGTAGACGCGGAGGCGGAGCCGGAGGTCGGCCTGGGGCCGGAGGGGAAGGCCGCCGGTTACGTGACGGGCATCGACGACGGGTGGATCGAGGTCGTGACGGTGCCGGCGGTGCCGTAGGCGTCCTCCCGGCCCTCGGAGAAACAGGGCTCCAGTTGCCCGTGAGTGATCCGTCCGGCGTCGCGGCGCTGGTTCAGGCGGTTTCGTCGCCGACGGGGGACTCCGTCCGGGGCCGGCGGCGGCCGGTGACGAGGGCTGCGGCGAGGCTTCCGGCGAACACGATCCAGCAGATCACGAGGACCACGGCGTGGATGCGCCCGAAGTCGCCGATGTCGGGCCGTCCGGTGGCGGGATCGGCGGTGCGAGGGCTCACCAGGCCGAGCGGGTCCTCCAGGACGGTGATCGAGTCCGCCGGGTTCCCGTCGGTCATGGCGGCCTCCAGCCGGGCGTCCGCGAACTCGTTGCCGTGCATCCCGCCGCCGGCCACCGCCTCGCCGTCAGGCCGTACGAGCTCCAGGGTGGCCGTGCAGACGTAGGGACCGATCTCGGCGGCCTGGCCGGTCACGTGGTGGCCGCATTCGCGGGCCGAGTCCGCGACGACGGCCTCGACCGGCCGGCCCAGGACGGTCAGGTAGACGGCGTGCAGAGGCTGGGCCCCGCCGGCGAAAGTGACGAGGCCGAGGACGAACTGCGCCGCCGCCACAGGGACGGCCCATCTCTTGCGGCCGCCCGCGTAGAGCAGCAGGAACAGCAGGACCGGCGCCGCCAGCAAGCCGGCCATCCAGGCCAGGAACATGAGGAGGGCGAGGAACCCCTCGTCATTCCTGACGAGGTACAGCGGCGCCACCAGGTCGCAGACGAGGCACGCCAGGAGCGTGAGCAGATGTATCGGCTTCGGTCTCCAGCGCCCCACGCCCCCGCCTCCCGTCGTCGATCATCTCGATCGTGCCATCACGGGGCCGCCGGTGGCGATGCAGAGCAGTGCGAATCCCGATCCGATGGCGAGTACGGTGATCACGCCTTCGGGCCAGTAGATGTGACTGCCCAGCCACACGACGGAGGCGGCGATCAGGATCGTGCCGCCGGTCGCCACCCGCCGGCCGCCGTACCGGGCGGCCAGGGCCTTGGTCGTCGCCACGGATGCCAGCAGGAAGCCCGCCGCGCCGATGAATCCCAGTGTTCCGCCGACGACGTCGAGGGCCGGGCCCGTACGGCTCAGGGCCACCGGGTCGTCGGCGGTGGCCACCATCGTGCCGTAGGCGACCCCGGCGATCGCGTCGAGGCTCGTGTAGAAGACCGCGTACACGAGGCAGCCCACGCGCGCGGTCGTCGCCCATCGGCCCGTCAGCCCGCGCAGGAGCAGCAGCGGAGACCCCGCCAGCAGGGGGAACAGCGGCAGGAGCAGCAGGTGCAGGGCGATCCATCGCCCGGCGGTGTCCTGGGTCAGGTGGTGGGGATGGAACAGGCCCGCCACGGCGAGCACCACGGGGACGAGCGTCAGGGCGGCGAGGCGGGGGACGGCCAGCCTCGGGGGGGTCTCCTGCCGGACGATGGAATCGGCCGGGGAACGGGTGGTCACGCGCTGCTCCTGACGGGGACGGATGTCGATAGGAGGATCTTCGTGACATCCCTCCGCGGGCACCTCGGCCGAACAGTCCGGTGACCGGTGACTTTGGTCGACGGGAGGCGCTACCGCGGTCGCAGGCGGAGCGGCCGCGGATGCGCCGTCAGGGGCAGTGCGTACGCCGCCGGGAGGACCGCGCGACCGTTGCCGGGAGCACGGTCGCGGCCCGGTACGACGCGGCCCGGTACGACGCGGCCCGGTACGACGCGGCCCGGTGCGGTCCGGTACGGCGTGGCGCGGTCCGGTGCGGCCATGACCCCCCGGAGGAGACGCGGCCTCAGCCGTCCACGGCCTTGCGCATGCGGCGCAGGATCTCTTCGAGGATCGGTCCCGAGGTGGCGAAGTTCAGCCGGGCGAATCCCTCTCCTCCCGGGCCGAAGGCGGGGCCGTGGCTGAGCATGACCCCGGCCTCGTCGAGGAAGAACGCCGCCGGGTCGGGGCCGAGGCCGAGTCCGCGGCAGTCCAGCCAGGCCAGGTAGCCCCCCTCGGGGCTGTGGTGGCGGATCCCGGCGGGCAGCGATCCGGCGACCAGACCGCGGTTGCGGGCGAGGGTCTCCCGGGCCTCGGCCAGCCAGGCGTCGCCCTCCCGCCACGCGGCCAGCGTGGCCAGCACGCTGAGGTTGCTCACCTCGCCGAACAGCAGGGGCGGCTGGGCCCGCAGCGCCTCGCGTACGCGCCCGTCCCCGATGTGGGCGACGGAGCAGCGCAGCCCCGCCAGGTTGAAGGCCTTGCTGGCGGAGGTCAGCGTGACGGTACGGCCGGCGGCCTCCTCGTTCAGCGAGGCGAACGGGATGTGCCGGTTCGGCTCGTGGACCAGTTCGGAGTGGATCTCGTCGGAGATGACGAGGAGGTCGTGGCGGGCGGCGATCTCCGCGATCCCGCCGAGCTCGTCGCGGGTCAGCACCCGGCCGGTGGGGTTGTGCGGGTTGACCAGCACCAGCGCCCGGCAGCCGTGGCGGGCCACGTCGTCGGCCAGCCGGTCCGGGTCGAAGGACCAGCCGTCGCCGTCGTCGGTCATCGGGACGGGGACCAGCCGGCGGTCCATGTCCGTCAGGGTCTTCAGGAACGGCGGGTAGGCGGGCGTGTGAATCGCCACGGCGTCCCCCGGCCTGGTCGCGACGTGCAGCACCACCTGCAGCGCCTGGATCAGTTCCGTGAACACCCGGACGTGCGAGGGGTCGGGGCGGAAGCCGTACAGGCGCGTCATCCGCTCGGTGAAGGCCTCCCTGAGCGGGTTCGCCTCGGGCCGGTCGTCCCAGAGCGGGTAGCCCAGGCCGGTGTCGATCTCCCGCAGGAGCGCCGCACGCACCGGCGCCGCGACGGGGTAGTCCATGTCGGCGACCCAGGCGGGGAGCACTCCGGGTCCGGCGCCGGCCCACTTCGCCATGGGCCGGCGCCGCAGCTCTTCGACGTCGAGGTTGTCGAACATGCGAGGGTCCTCCGTTGTCTGCGCGGTGACGTCACCGACATCACCGACATCACCCGAAGGACCGACCCTAGGTCATCGCCCGGGGCGGGCACGGCCCCGGGGAAGAGGGCGGCCGGAGCGGTCAGCCGTTCATGACGATCCGGCCGATGTGGTCGAAGGTGCCGTAGTCCCCGGAGGAGACCCGGTTCTTGATCAAAGCGAACGCGGTCCGGGTGGCGGCGTCGGCGTAGGCGGCGGTCCCGCCGCTGCCGGACATGCCGAACAGGGTGGGGCTGCTGAGCTGCTCGCTGGCGCCGAGGGCGTACCCCAGGGCCCGGGTGGCGGGGAAGCCGGCGACCTCGTCCATGCCGGTGAACGCCACCGCGGTGACCTCACGGAGCCGTTCGGGGGAGACCAGCCGTACGCCGTCCACCTCGTCCATGAGCGCGGCGTACATCCGGGCCACCGCGCGGGCCGTCATGGTGCCGCCCGCCGGGATGTCGGAGGTCAGGACGTCCGGGCGGTTGCCGAAGGCGGCGTCGGGCATCGCGGCCATCGGCGCCGCCGTGTAGCCGTCCACGACCCTGAAGAACGGGATGTCCGCGAACATCTCGGGGGACACCTCGGGCATCCCCGGCGGAAGCGGCGCCTCCTCCAGCCGGGCCAGGCGGCCCAGCTCGGACTCGGGGACGCCGAAGAACAGCTCGTCGGCCACGCCCAGCGGCCCGGCCACCTCCTCCTCGAGCACCTGCGAGATCGGCTTGCCGGTGGCCCGCCGTACGACCTCGCCGACGATGTAACCAAACGACTGGGGGTGGTAGCCGGTCTTGCTCCCCGGCTCCCACCACGGCGTGGCGTCGGCGATCGCGGCGCACATCTTGTCCCAGTCGCACAGGTCCTCCGGCGTGGTCGCGACAGGCACCCCCGGCACCCCGAGGGTGTGGGTCAGGGCGTGGCGCAGGGTCGCGGAGCCCTTGCCGTGGGCGGCGAACTCCGGCCACAGCTCGGCGATCGGGGTGTCGTAGGACAGCGCGCCCCGCTCGACGAGCACGTGCACCACGGTGGCGGTGACGCCCTTGCCGGTCGAGGTGCTGTAGACGGGGGTGTCGGAGGTCATCGGACGGCCGGTGGCGGTGTCGGCCACGCCCGCGACCACGTCGGCCACCTGCTCGCCGTGCCGGTAGACGGCCACCTGCAGGCCCGTCTCCGCACCGGACTCCACCAGCCGGTCGGCGGCCTCCTGAAGCTGCTTCTGCAGATCGGTGTTCATGATCGGTCCCTTCGCGATGCGACATGTGACCGTTGAGACGGCGACCCGCCGGAAAAGGAATCGCTCCCGGGAAAGATTTTTCACGGCGCCGCCGACCGGCCCGCCGCGGGGCCGCCCGGCGGGTCGTCGTCCCGGGTACGGGCCCGCCGGCGGCCGCCGTGCGTCACAGTTCCGCGGGGAGACCGAAGGCCGGGAACACCTCGTCGCCGAAGGTCGTGATCTGGGTGATCAGGCCGTCCTCGACCCGCAGGACGCCGAGCCACGAGGGCCGGTAGACGGACTCGCCCGCGCGCCGCAGATAGGCCGCCGCGGCCGGCTGCCGGTTGGCGTGAACCGGCAGGACGCGCCAGTCGCCCCAGGCCTCGGGACCGACCATGGCCGGGCGCCACGCCTCGACGATCGCCTTCCCGCCCAGGATCCACATGGGCTGGGGCGGCATCGACTGCCACGCGTCGTCGCGCAGGATCCCGGCCAGGACGGCGGGATCGGCCTGTTCGACGGCGTCGATGTAGCGCTGGAGGACCGCGCGCTCCTCCCGGGTCGGGTCCGACGACGGCGCCCACTCCGACCGCCGCTCGGGCAGGTGCTCGCGCAGCGCCGGCCGGGCCCGCTGCAGCGCGCTCTTGATCGCGGGCACGCTCATCTCCAGCAGCGCGGCGGTCTCCTGCGCCGGCAGGCCGACCACGTCCCGCAGGATCAGCACCGCCCGCTGCCGGGGCGGCAGGTGCTGGATGGCGGCCAGGAAGGCCAGCTCGATCGTCTCCTTGGCGACCACCGCCGCGTCCGGCTCGGCCTCGCTCGGCGCGGCCGGCTCCAGCAGCCGGTCGGGATAGGGCTGCAGCCAGGAGATGTGCCCGGACGGCGGTGCGGGCGGCGGCGGTACGGCACCGCCCTCCACGACGGGCGCCTGCCGGGGGAGCGGCCGGCGCGGGTGACGGTCGAGGAAGTCCAGGCAGGCGTTCGTCGCGATGCGGTACAGCCAGGCCCGGAAGGTCGAGCGGCCCTCGAAGCCCGCACGCCCGCGCCACGCGCGCAGGAACGTCTCCTGCACCATGTCCTCGGCCTCCTCGAAGGAGCCGAGCATCCGGTAGCAGTGCACCCGCAGCTCCCGCCGGTGGCGCTCGACCAGCGTGCCGAACGCCGACTCGTCCCCCGCGCGGGCGGCGTCCACCAGTGTGCTGTCCTCCGCCTGGATCTCGTTCATGGGGTCCAGTCAACCAACCGCCGGGCGTTCCGCGCGACGAAGCGGGAGGAAGGCCCCGGAAGGTGCCACCGTGCCCACGTGATAGGAGTGGGGAGAAGCACGATCACGGGAGCCGGATGTCCGAAATCAGTCGTCGTCGGCGCCTGCTCGTCCTGGCGATCTGCTGCATGAGCCTGCTGATCGTCGCGGTCGACAACACCATCGTGAACGTCGCCCTGCCCGCGATCGGGCGCGACCTGGGCGCCCCGCTGTCGGGCCTGCAGTGGACGGTCGACTCCTACACGCTCGTGCTCGCCAGCCTGCTGCTGCTGTCCGGGTCGACCGGCGACCGGATCGGCCGCCGCCGTACCTTCCGGATCGGCCTGGTGATCTTCTCGGCCGGGTCGCTGCTGTGCAGCGTGGCGCCCAGCCTCGAATGGCTGGTGATCTTCCGGATGGTCCAGGCGGTCGGGGGGTCGATGCTCAACCCCGTGGCGATGTCCATCATCACCAACACCTTCACCGAGCCCGGGGAACGCGCCCGGGCCATCGGCGTGTGGGCGGGGGTCGCCGGGCTGAGCATGGCCCTCGGCCCTCTCATCGGAGGGCTGCTGGTGGAGCCGGTGGGCTGGCGGGCGATCTTCTGGATCAACGTCCCCGTCGGCGTGGCGGCGATCCTGCTGACCGCGCGCTTCGTGCCCGAGTCCAGGGCCGAGCGTCCCCGGCGCATCGATCCGGTCGGGCAGCTGCTCGTCGCCGTCCTGCTGGCGACGCTGACCTACGGGATCATCGAGGGGCCTGTCGCGGGCTGGGGGTCGGCGCCCACGCTGATCTGTTTCGCCGCCGCGGCCGTCGCGCTCGCGGGCCTGCTGATCTACGAACCGCGCCGGCGGGATCCCCTGATCGACCTGAGGTTCTTCCGCAGCCTGCCCTTCTCGGGCGCCGCGGTGATCGCGCTGAGCGCCTTCGCCGGTCTGGGCGGGTTCCTGTTCCTCAACACCCTCTACCTGCAGAACGTACGGGGCCTGAGCGCCCTGCAGGCGGGCCTGTGCACGCTGCCGATGGCGCTGACCGCGCTGGTGGCCGCCCCGTTGTCGGGGCGGCTCGTCGCGCGGCGCGGGCCCCGTCCCTCCCTGGTGGTCGCCGGCGCCGGGCTGGCGGCCTCCGGCGTGCTGCTCACCTTCGTGACGTCCGCCACGCCGCTCCCGGCACTCCTGGCGGTCTACGCCGTCTTCGGGCTCGGCTTCGGCATGGTGAACGCGCCCGTCACCAACACGGCGGTCTCCGGCATGCCCCTGGCCCAGGCGGGGGTCGCCGCGGCGGTCGCCTCCACCAGCCGCCAGGTCGGGCAGGCGCTGGGCGTGGCGATCTCCGGCTCGGTGGTCGCCTCCACCCTCAGCGGCCCGCTGGGCGCGGGGTTCGTCCGGGCCAGCCACGCCGCGTGGTGGATCCTGGCCGGGTACGGCGCGCTGGTGCTCGTCTTCGCGATCGTCTCCACCGGTGCCGGGGCCCGCAGGAGCGCCGAGCGGGTCGCGGAGCGGTTCGAGCAGGAGGAGGAGAAGGCCCGCGTCGGATGACCCCGCGGCGGGTGTTCGCGGGCCTCCACCCCGGGCGCGTCACGGCCGGGATCCCGCGGAGCCGTCCGGGCGCTTCCGGGGGACCGTCAGACCTCCGCCCCGCCCTGGTCCATCAGCGGCCGTACCTCGATGCCGGTGTAACGGGCGTCCGGGATCCGTCCGGCCAGCTCCACCGCGCGCTCCCTGCTCTCGCAGTCGACCACGTAGTAACCGCAGAAGAACTCCTTGGCCTCGGCGTACGGCCCGTCCGTGGTGGCCGGGACCCCGCCGCGGACCCGGACGACGGCGGCGTTCGCCGGGTCGGCCAGGGCCTCGAACCCGACCAGCTCCCCGGACTCGGTGATCTCCTTGATGAGCGCGTCGTGTCCCTGGAAGACCTCGTTGCGCTCATCCTCGGACAGCGTCTCCCAGATCGAGGGGTTCATGTAGATCATCAGCATGTACTTCACCGTGTCGCTCCTCGCGGCCCGGCACCCCCTGCGGGCGCCTCACGCGCAGGGGTCGGAGCGGGCGGCGGTCTCTCGACGTCGGATCGGAAAAAATCTTGGCGGAGGTTCCGCACGCGGGGAAACCGGCCGATCGTCCCGGACCTAGCATCACGGGTGAACCTTCTCCCCGAGGTGGTGCCATGCCCACAGAGCTGCGTCTCCAGGTCCACGACTTCCAGGGGCCGCACCGGTGGCGGTGGACGCTGCACGAGGCGCGGGGGAGGTTCCTGGCCGATCACGAGGTACGGCTCGACACCGGCGACTGGCGTTTCACGGCCTTCTCCGACCTGCACCGGTATCTGCGCTGGAACGCGGCTCCCGACCGGCGGATCGAGGCCGAGGCCGAGCTCCTGGCCCAGGTGGGCGACTGGATCGGCGCCGAGGTCCTGGGCGCGGTCGGCCCGGCGCTCGTCGGGGCCCGTCCGTCGGCGGTCCGGGTGGTCCTGCCGCCCGAGGCCGGGATGCTCGCCTTCCGCCCGCTGGAGCTGGCGAGGGTGGACGGCGCGCCGCTGGCGCTGCACAACGTCCCGCTGGTGATGTGCGGAGACGGAGGCGGGCCCGAGGCCAAGGAGCCGGTCGGCGGGAGACTGCGCGTGCTCGGCCTGTTCAGCCTGCCGGTGGGCGCGGGCGTGCTCAACCTGAGGCGCGAGCGGCACGCGCTGGCCACGATGTTCTCCGAGATCGGCGCGGTGCGCGGCCGGGCGGTCGAGCTGCGGGTGCTGCAGTACGGTGTGACCCGCGAACGGCTGACCGGAATCCTGGAGGACGGCGAGGGCTGGGACGTCGTCCACGTCTGCGGCCACGGCACCCCGGGGGAGCTCCTGCTGGAGCACCCGGACGGCTCGCCGGACCCGGTCCCGGCCGCCGACTTCGTCGAGTTGCTGGAGCTGACCGCCGACCGGCTCAAGCTCGTCACCGTCTCCGCCTGCTGGTCCGCCGCGCTGAAGGCCGCCGACCAGCTCCGAGCCCTGGGCGTCAGCCCTCCGGTCGGCTGGTCCGCGCCCGGGAGTCCCGCACCCCCGAACCGCGGGCCCGCGATGGACACCCTCGCCACCGACCTCGCCGACCGGCTCGGCTGCGCCGTCGTGGCCATGCGCTACCCGGTCGTCGACTCCTTCGCCATCGACCTCAGCACCGCTCTGTACGACCTGCTCATCGACAAGGGCCGCCCGCTGCCCCGTGCGCTGGGCATGGCCCTGCGCACGGCGGTCACCGACCCGCCGACCCTGGACTGCCCGGCCCTGTCGGTGGTCACTCCCGCGCTGTTCGGCGCCCGCGCGGTGGACCTGTCGCTGACGGCTCCGGAGGGTGAGCCGGTGACGTTCAGGCCGGAGTCGCTGAAGCTGGCGGGCCTGCCGCCACAGCCGCCGCGGTTCGTCGGCCGGACCAAGGTGATGACGGAGGCGAGCGCGGCCCTGGCGCCCCGCAGCGGGTGCTCGGGGGTGCTGCTGTACGGCATGCCGGGGGCGGGCAAGACGGCGTGTGGGCTGGAGCTGGCCTACACCCACGCCGAGTCCTTCCCGGTAGTGGTCTGGCACAAGGCCCCTGATGAGGGCACGGACATCACCGGCGCGCTGAGCGCCTTCGCGCTGGACCTGGAGCGGAAGATCCCCGGGCTGCGGCTGACGGACGCGATCGAGGACACCGACCGGCTGCGGGCGATGGTCCCGCTGCTGACCGAGTTTGCACGGACGCAGCGGGTGCTGGTGGTGCTGGACAACGCCGAGTCCCTGCTGACCTCGGGCGGCGGGTGGCGGGACGGGAGATGGGGACTGCTGCTCGGTGCTCTGACCGGGCACTCCGGGTACTCCCGGCTGGTCATGACGAGCCGGGTCCGGCCGGCCGTACTGGACGCCCGGGTCCGGCAGACCGCGGTCGACACCCTCCCGGCGGCCGAGGCGCTGCTGCTGGCCCGGGAACTGCCGGGGCTGCGGGCGCTGATGGACGGACAGGCGGCCGGGGTGGAGCCGGCAGACGCCCGCGAGCTGGCCGTACGAGCGGTGGGACTGGCCCAGGGACATCCGAAGCTGCTGGAGCTGGCCGACGGGCAGGCGGCGGATGCGGGGCGGTTGCGGGGACTGCTGGAGGCGGGCCGTACGGTCTGGAAGGAGACGGCGGGCGGGTTGCCGGAGGACTTCTTCGCCGTCGGGGAGCCGTCGGGGGTGCGGGGGGAGGACTACCTGCGAGTCCTGAGGCGGTGGACGGACGTCGCGGCCGAAGGGCTGACCGGGGTGGAGCGGGACCTGTTCCACGCCGTGTGCTGCCTGGAGGAGGGGGATCGGCTCGGGCCGGTGCTGGAGGCGGTTCTGCCGATGCTGTGGCGGCAGCTGGGGCGCGAAGGGGAGGCGCCCGAGACGGCGGCCGCGCTGGCTGCGCCGGCCGCGCGGGGGCTGGTGGCCGAGCCGGGCGCGGACGGACTGATGGGGGTGCATCCGGGGGTGGCCGCGGCGGGCCGGGAGGCGGCCGGGGAGGCGTTCCGGGCGGCGGTGGACACGACGCTGGCCGTGTTCTGGGATGCGATGTTCATGCACGCGGTGAAGGGAGAGGACGGGCAGGAGCGCGGGGCGCTGGTGGTGCGGGCGGGGCTGGCGGCGACGCCGTACCTGCTGCGGCTGGAGGAGTGGATGCGGGCGTGCGGGCTGCTGGAGCAGGCACTGTACCGGGACGGTTCGCGCAGGGTGGCGGGACTGATGGTGCCGCCGCTGCGGCGGATCGCCGAGGCGGTGCGCGGCGGGGAGGACGAGCCGGCGGCGATGTTCGTACTGGCGCGGGCGCTGGCGGTGGTGGACGCCGGGGCCGCGGAGACCCTGCTGCGGGAGCTGGTCGCGCGGGCGGAGGCCGGTGCGGACTACAGGATCATGTCGGTGGCGGCGAGCGAGCTGGTACGGCTGTGCCAGGAGTCGGGGCGGCTCGGAGAGGCGCTGGCACTGGCCGAGCAGCGGGTCGAGCTGTCGCGGCGGGCGGGGATGGGCCCCTGGACCCTGCTGTCGGACGAGGTGGCGCGGTTGCAGGTGCTGGTGTTCATGGGGCGGGCCGGGCAGGTCCTGGCGGAGATCGGAGGGCTGCGGGAGCGGATGGCGGCACTGCCGCCGCGCGCCGGCGAGGACGAGGTGGTGGCGGTGTGGAACGTACGGGAGGTGTTGCTGAACGTCGGCGGGCTGGCGGCGGCGCAGCTGGAGGCGTGGGAACAGCTCCTGGAGTTCAACGCCGAGGTCGTCGCCTCGATGAGGGCGCGCGGGGCGACCGAGATGGCGATGGCACGGGCGTGGTTCAACGATTCCGCCGCGTTGCTGCGGCTGGGCCGTGTCGAGGAGGCGTGGCGGGTGCTGGTGGACTGCCGGGAGGTGTTCGAACGCCACCACAACGTGGAGATGCTGGGCAAGGCGCTGTCGTCGCTGGCCGACCTGGAACACCAGCGGGGACACGGACAGCGGGCATTGGTCCTGGAGAGCGACGCGCTGCGCTACAGGTACGCCGCGCGGGACGTGGCCGGGATGGCGGTGAGCCACCACAACCTGGGCAACTGCCTGATCGAGGGCGCCGGGCGGCCGGAGGCGGCACTGGCGCATCACCTGGCCGCGGCGCTGGTACGTGCGGTGACCGGCGGCGAAGGGCTGGAGGGGTCGGTGGCGGCGGCCGCAGACGATCTCCGCCGGTCGGCCGGCCCCGCTCAGGTCCCCGCCGATGTGGCGGCCCTGTGCCGGATCGCCGAGGAGGTCCCCGGAGTCCGCCTGGCCGACCTGCTGGCGGCCCTCGCCGACCCCGACACCCTCCGCCGTACCTACGACCGGCTTCTCCAGCAGATCACCACCGCCGCCGCCTCCCCGGCCTGACCTCTCTCGCGGATACGTCGGCGCTGATGCGGATCTATCGGGATGCCGAAGTCCGCCGACGTCGGACGCAGCACATAGCGGCCGGGGCCTCGTCCGCCAGATCGGACTGCTCGGACCCCTCACCCACGAGTTCACCGTCTTCCGCCCGTCCGGGGGAAACGCCGGGGGTCTTCGGGCCGTTCTTCCAGTAGCACGCCAATCTGCGGGAGGGACGCATGGTCGGGAATCGGGTCATGGCACTGTCGGACGGGGAGGCCGTTGCGGCTCTCTGGCTGGTTCTGGAGCAGCAGGGGGCGCCGCTCGACGCGGCGCAGCTCCGGGCTGACGAGGCGCGGGTGGCGGAGGCGGCGGGCAAGGGTGACATCCGGGCGGAGGCGGGGGCGGATGAGAAGGCCACGCCGGGGGAGGCGGCCAGGGCCGCGTTGCTGTATCTGGCCGAGAGCGACCCGGACACGGTCTCGCGCGCTGCGGAGATCGCCGCGACCGACAGGGGTGAGCGGTTCGATCCCGCGCTGATCGGGATCGGGGCGCTGGTGATGATCGCGATCAGGACCGAGTTCAAGCTGGAGCACGACTCCGAGAAGGGGTGGAGCTTCAAGCTCCATCACAGGCCGATGCGCGACTCCACGCTCGGCAGGCTCATCAGCAAGCTGATCGGGCTCTACCCGCCGCCCTGAGGACGGTTGCGGGCTGAGATCGACTTCACTCCCGGATCGGCCGTCCGCGGCTTGGGTATGGGGATTGTGTCTGGCACGCTGTACGGCTCGCGGGAATAAAACCGGACCGGAGGGAATGAGATGCGGTCAGACTTCGTTAGCAAAGGTAATGACTTACGCTAATGAACGCCCCAACCAGGAAGGACCCCGTCGCGAATCTGCGCAGCGACGCCGGTCTGGCATCGGCGCTGCGCGTGTCCCTGGCGCGCCTGAACAGGCGGCTGCGCAGGCAGGGCACGGGCCACTCGCTGACCCCCACCCAGGTCGCGACGCTCGTCGCCGTGGAACGGCATTCCGGGATAACCCCCGGCGAATTGGCCGAGCACGAGAAGGTGCAGCCGCCCTCGATGACGCGCGTGATCGCCGCGTTGGAAGAGCGGGGGCTGGTCTCGCGCACGCCGCACCCGACCGACCGCCGGCAGGTGACCGTGAGCGTGACCGCCGAGGGCTCGGCGCTGCTGAAGGAGGAACGCCGCCTCAGGGAGGCGTGGCTGACGCAGCGGTTGAAGGAACTGTCCCCGGAGGAGAGGGCGGTGCTCCGGCAGGCGGCTCCCATTCTGGAGAAGCTCAGCCGGATCTAGCCGAGCCCGAGGAACGCGGCGCCTCGGCCGCCCCCGCAGAGGCCGAGGCGTGGTTCTCCGATGCGCCCGCCGTACCCGAGAACGCCGCACCCGGAAGCGTCACGCCCGAGAACGCCGCATCCGAGGACTCCGCGCCTGAGAGCGCGGCCTCCGCAGGCACGCCGACGCCCGCCGTACCCGGCAGGAAGCTGGGGATGCGGGCGCGGCTGCGGCGCAGGAAGGTCGCCCGGGAGGCGGCCGCGCGTGAGGTGCAGGCCGCGGAGACCGGTACGGCCCAGGCCGTGCCGGAGGCGCGCGGCAGCATGTTCCGCTCGCTGGGCAACCGCAACTACCGGCTCTTCGCCATCGGCGGCGTCGTCTCCAACGTCGGCGGATGGATGCAGCGCACCGCACAGGACCTGCTGGTCCTCAACCTGACCGCGGGCGCCGCGGGCGGCGGCCTGACGGGCGGCAGCGCCACCGCGCTGGGCGTGACCACGGCGCTGCAGTTCCTGCCCATGCTGCTGTTCGGGCTCTGGGGCGGCATGCTCGCCGACCGTTATCCCAAGCGGAAGCTGCTCTTCGTCGCCCAGTCGCTCCTGGGGCTGCTCGCGCTGACCATGGGCGTGCTCACCGTCACCGGGGTCGTGCAGGTCTGGCACGTATGGGTGATGGCCTTCGCTCTCGGCCTCATCGCCTGTGTCGAGGTGCCGACCCGGCAGTCGTTCGTGGTGGAGATGGTCGGCCGCAAGGACCTGCCCAACGCCATCGCGCTGAACGCATCCAGCTTCAACCTGGCCCGTGTGGTCGGCCCCGCCGTCGCGGGTGTGCTGATCGCCCTGCTGGGCGGGACCGGGCCGATCTTCCTGATCAACGCGGTCTCGTTCCTGGCCGTGCTCGGCGGCCTGGTGATGATGCGGGCCTCGGAGCTGACCACCCCCGAGCCGGTGCCCCGGGAGAAGGGCCAGCTGCGCGAGGGGCTGCGTTACGTGCTGGCGCGGCAGGAACTGCTCATGCCGATCCTGCTGGTGGCCTTCGTCTCGCTGTGCACGCAGTCGTTCTCGATGTCGATCGCGCTGATGTCCAGCGAGGTCTTCGGCTCGGGCGCGGCCTCCTTCGGCCTGGCCTCCAGCATGTTCGCGGTGGGCGCGCTGGGCGGCGCGCTGATGGCGGCCCGGCGGGCCAAGCCCAGCCGGCGGCTGCTGATCGGCGGCTCGGTCTCGTTCGGCCTGTTCCAGATCGCCACCGGCCTGGCGCCGTGGTATCCGGTCTATCTGCTCCTGCTCATCCCCACCGGCGTCGCGCTGATCTCCGTCAACACCTCGGCCAACTCCAGCGTCCAGCTCGCCACCTCGCCGGAGATGCGCGGCCGGGTGATGGGCATCTACGTGCTGGTGTTCACCGGCGGCGCCCCGATCGGCGCGCCGCTGCTCGGCTGGATCGCCGATCTCGGCGGCCCGCGCGTGGGCGTGATGGTCGGCGGGGCGGTCACCCTGCTCGGCGTCGGCGCGGCGATAATGCTGACCAAGGTGATCGGCAGGAGGTCGCATGCGGCTGTTCGTGGGGTTGCTGCCGCCGCAGCCGGTGCGCGATGAGCTCGCCCGCGCGCTCGGCCCGCACCGCGCGGCCTGGCCCCGGCTCCGCTGGATCGACCAGGCGAACTGGCATCTGACGCTGGCGTTCCTGGGCGAGGTACCGGAGCAGGTCCTGCCCGAGCTGCACGAGCGTCTCGCCCGCGCCGTGTCGCGCCACGCGCCGATGACGCTGGCGTTCACCGGCGCGGGCGCGTTCCCCTCGGCCCGCAGGGCGCGTGTGTTCTGGGCCGGCCTGCGTGAGGACGGTCCACATGAGGCCGGCCTGCGTGAGGACGGTCCACATGAGGTCGGCCTGCATGGGGACGGCCTGCATGGGGACGGCCTGCGCAAGGGCGGCCGGTCCCCGCTCGTCCGCCTGGCCGGCTCCGTGGCCGCCGGGGCGCGGCGGGCGGGAGCCGTACAGGTGGACGAGAGCCGCAGATACCGGCCGCACCTCACCCTGGCCAGGTCACGCGAGGACGCCGACGTGCGTCCCCTGGTCGAGGCCTTCGAGTCGTTCGCCGGGGCTCCGTGGGAGGCCGGGACCGCGCACCTGGTGAGGAGCCATCTGGGAGCAGCGGTCCGCTACGAGACCGTCGCGGAGTGGCCCCTGACGGCGCGGGCACCCGGTGGGCGGGGCTAGGCTCCAGAACGTGGATCGTCCCCGTCGCTGGCTGCTGCCCACGGTGCTCGCGCTGCTCGTGCTCCTCGTGGTGATCGGCGCTTTCGTGTCCTGAGCCGTCCCGCAGACGTCCTGAGCCGTCCTGAGACGTCTTGAGCCGTCCTGAGACGTCTTGAACGCCTCTACCAGGCGTACTCCTCGGGGGCCGTCTTGAAGCCGGGGAAGATCTCGTCGAGACGGGCCAGCGCCTTGTCGTCGAGCTCGATCTCCAGAGCCCTGACGGTGCCGTCGAGCTGCTCGATCGTACGCGGGCCGATGATCGGCGCCGTGACGGCCCGCTGGTGCAGCAGCCAGGACAGGCCGACGTTGGCCGGGTCCTCACCGAGCTCGTCGCAGAACGCCTCGTACTGCTCGATCTTGCTCCGGTGCTTCTCCAGCTCCTTGACCATGTTCTCCGAGGCCGAGCGACCCTTGTCGATCTTCCGGAGGATGCCGCCGAGCAGGCCGCCGGCCAGCGGGCTCCACGGGATCAGGCCGAGCCCGTAGTCCTCGCACGCCGGGATGACCTCCAGCTCGGGGGCCCGGACGATCAGGTTGTAGTGGGACTGCTCGGAGACCAGGCCGACGGTGCTCCGGCGGCGGGCCTCCTCCTGGGCCTTGGCGATGTGCCAGCCCGCGAAGTTGGACGACCCGACGTACAGGATCTTGCCCTGCTGCTTCAGGATGTCCATGGCCTCCCAGAACTCCTCGAACGGGGTGTTCCGGTCGATGTGGTGAGCCTGGTAGAGATCGATGTAGTCGGTCTGCATGCGCTTGAGCGAGGCGTCGCAGGCGCGGCGGATGTTCAGCGCGGAGAGACGGTCCTCGTTGGGCCAGTCGCCCATCCCGCCGTAGAGCTTCGTGGCGATGACCGTCTTCTCACGACGGCCGCCGCCCTGGGCGAACCAGCGTCCGATGATGTTCTCGGTGATGCCCTCGCCCTTCTTCCAGCCGTAGACGTTGGCCGTGTCGAAGAAGTTGATCCCCAGCTCGTGGGCCCGGTCCATGATCGCGAAGGAGTCTTCCTCCGTGGTCGCGGGGCCGAAGTTCATGGTGCCCAGGCAGAGGCGGCTGACCTTCAGGCCGGTACGGCCAAGCTGCGTGTATTCCATGTGATCCACCCTAGGGACCTGGAGCGCACTCCAGGCGAGTCCCGCTCCGGAAGCGTCCGGGGATCTCGGTGCCCGTCTTCTCGCAGCCACAGGTCGTCCCGCGAGAAGATGGGCACCGGGGCGGGGGCCTCCCCGCCCCCGGGCCTCAGCCCAGGCGCCAGGCCAGCAACCCGTCGGGCGCGTCGGCCTGCTGGACGAAACCCGCCCCGGTCAGCTCCGCCTCGATCGTCTCCCACGTGGGGCGGTGGGCATAGCCGTCGATCTCCTCCTCGGAGATCACCGTGCCGCCCTCGGTGATCCGGTAGACGTAGCGGGCCCTGGACGCCTCCTCGTTCGATTCGAGGATCTCCACCGAGACGGAGTAGGTGTGCCGGCCCACCTGGCGGGACTCCACCTCCTGGAGCGGACGCGGCGCCGGGGCGCCTCCGGGGCGCCAGGTGAACACCAGCAGGCCGCCGGGCTCCAGCTGCCCGGCCAGCACCGGCCAGAGCCGCCTGCGGTAGTCCGGCTCCAGCGCGTACATCACGTTGATCATCACCATGGCCTCGACCGGCTCGGCCAGGTTCACGCTCAGGGCGTCGCAGGGCAGTACGGTCACCCGGTCGAGCAGCTCGGGACGCCCCGTCAGGCGGGACAGCAGTATCGCGCGCATGCCGGCCGAGGGCTCCAGGGCGAAGACCTCGGCGGGCGTCCAGTCGGCCAGCGACGTGGTGATCAGGCCGGTCCCCGCGCCGATCTCCAGGATGCTCCGCGACACACCGGTCAGCAGGGCGGGCAGCTTCTTGCGGATCTCCGGTACGTGCCCGTTCTCGTGGAACAGGTCATAGAAGGGAAAGGAGATGAAGTCGGTCACGGCGGGTCACGCTATCCCAGACCCGGGCCTCCCGAAGGGGAATCGGTGATCGGGTGCCAGTGATCATCGGGCGCAGCTCGGTCTTCTTCGGGCCGTGCGCCTCGACCATCGGGCTCTCCCCCTCGGCGGTGGAGTGCAGCGCCCCGGCCGAGCAGTCGCGCAGTCCGCGCTCCTGGAGCTGCAGGATCGCGATCGCGGTGAAGGCCTTGGCCTGGGACCCGATGCGGAAGGCCGTCCGCGGGGCGCCGGGCACACCGTGCCCGTGGTCGGCCGGGCCGTACCCCTTCGACAGCAGCACCCGCCCGCCCCGGGCGACGAGCACGGATTCGCTGAAGCGAGATCCGCTGAAGCGGCCGAGCCGCTCGTACGCCTTCACCAGCACGTCCATCCGGGCTCCGGTACGCCGGTTCACCTTCTCTCCTTGCTTGAGGACTTGGCCCGTGCACGGCTACGAGATCACCCAGCTCGCCGCCGAGGCCGAGGAGCGGACCGGCGACCGGCTCAGGAAGATCTACGCGATCACCGAGGAGGGGCGGGCGGAGCTGAACGTCCTGCTGCCCGACGCGCTGGGCAGGCCGCCGCACGGCGTCCGGTCGGCTCCGGCCCTGGCCGCGGCCTGGATCCACCTGCTGCCCGCCAACGCCGCCGAGATCCTGGACGCCGACGAGCGCCTGTTGCGACGCCTGCATTCGCTGGTGTCAGGGCATGATGGCTGAATGCGGAGCAGAGCGGGGGATGTCCTGATTCGTGGGCTCATCGCGGCCGGAGTGGTCGCGGTGACCCTCCTGCCCGGAGCCGGGACCGGGGCGTGGGGGGAGGCCGGGGCGCGGAACCCGGTGGGCGGCGAGTCCGACCAGGGCGGCGGTGAGTCCGGGAATCCGGTGGGCGGTGAGTCCGGGAATCCGGTGGGCGGTGAGTCCGACCAGGGCGAGCGTGTCCTCTTCCGGTTCGCGGACGAGCGGATCACCGAGTCGAGCGGGCTGGCGCTCTCTCCCTCGCACGACGACGTCTACTACACCCACAACGACAGCTCGGCCGGGCCGGTCTTCTTCGCCGTCGGGGGCGACGGGCGGACCCGGGCGACGTTCACCCTGCGGGGCGCCGACGCCCGCGACTGGGAGGCCATGGCCGCCTCCAAGGATCCGAAGACGGGCCGGGGGGTGCTCTGGTTCGCCGACATCGGCGACAACTTCGAGGGGGCCTGGCCCGACATCTCGGTCTACAAGGTGCAGGAACCGGCCTCGCTGCGGGATGCGACCCTGCCCGCCGTACGCTATCGGTTCCGCTACGAGGACGGCGGGCACAACGCGGAGGGCCTGATGGTCCACCCGCGCACCGGACGGCTCCATATCGTGAGCAAGGAGTTCTCCGGCTCGATCTACCAGGCGCCGCGGCGGCTGCGCGCCGACAGGGTCAACATCCTGCGCAGGATCGGCCCCGCGCCGGTCATGGCGACCGACGCCGCCTACGCCCCCGACGGGTCGAGCTTCGTGGTCAGGACCTACTTCTCCGCCACGGTCTACAGCGCGCCCGGCGAGCAGCTCGCCAAGGTGGACATGCCCCAGCTGGAACAGGCCGAGTCGATCGCGTACACGGCCGACGGCACGGCGCTGCTGACCGGCACCGAGGGCTCACGCAGCCCGGTCTACCGGGTGCCGCTCCCCGAGGAGGTGCTGCGCGCGGCGGCCCCCGAGCCCACCCCCGCCGCCTCCGGTACGGCCTCCGAGGCGCCGGGCGGCGGAGCCGAGGGCTCCGGAGAACGGGTGGAGGCCGAGCCGGCGCAGGACGACGCGGGCGTGCCCTTCTCGGCCGTGGCCCTGTGGCTGGCCGTGGCGGTCGGAGCCACCGGCGTCATCGTCTTCATCGCCCGCCGGGCCCGCTAGGGCATCCGCCGGGGTATCCGCCGGGCACCGCTTTCAGCGCCCGCCGGACTCGCCGGGACGACCGCCGGACAGCCGCGGCGACCGCGGTCCGATGCCGTGCTCCAGCAGGTCGAAGGCGAGCTTGACGTCCCCCGCCAGGTGGTCGTAGGCCGCCTCCGGCGCGGCCCCGGCCGCCAGGCGCTGGAAGAACTCCTCCTGGACGGTGTGCAGGCAGGCGGTGATCTGGGCCGCCATCAGGGCCGCGACCGTCTCCTCGTGCTCCTCGGCCAGCGCCTTCGCCAGCGCGCGGCGCTGCCGGTAGAGGAGGGCGCCGGCGCCGGCTCTCAGTGCCGGGCTGCCGAGGATCACCTGGACCCGGGCGACCAGCTCGTCCATGTCCCGCGTCACCGCGGAGGAGGCGACCAGGGCCATGCAGTGCGCCCGCAACGCCTCGAGGGGCGAGTGCCCGGGCGGGCGTCCGGCGACGATGCCGGCCAGGTCCTCCTCGCCCACTCCGCGCAGAACGAGCGACTCCTTGGTGGGGAAGTACTTGAACAAGGTCACCTTCGCGACCTCCGCGGCCTCGGCGATCTCGTTGACCGTCACGGCCTCGAAGCCGCGTTCGGCGAACATCCGCAGGGCCACCTCGGCGATCCGCCGCCGGGTCTGTTCCTTCTTCCGTTCCCGTAAGCCCGTCATCTTCCCACCATAAAAACGAACTCGGTTCAAAATCAAACCCGGTTTATTTTTCTGCCCGGAAGCGGGGGTTCCACAGAGCCGTTTCCCCGTCCCGGGGCCTCCTACCCCATCTCTCTTCTCCTGCGGCCGGGTAGCCGCTAGCTTTCGGGAATGCGCGTCCCGGGCTCTTGAGGAGGTCCTGTCATGAACATCGGGGTCGTGGGCGCGGGCATCGTCGGTCTGGCGATCGCCCGGGAGCTCGCGCTGACCCGCGGCGCCCGGGTGACGGTCCTCGACAAGGAGGACCGCGTCGCGGCCCACCAGACCGGGCACAACAGCGGGGTCGTGCACGCGGGTCTGTACTACCGGCCGGGCTCGCTCAAGGCGAAGCTCTGCCGGGACGGCGTCGCGCTCCTGCGGGAGTACTGCGCCGAGCACGCCATCCCCTACGACGAGGCCGGCAAGCTCGTCATCGCCTCCACCGCCGCCGAGCGGTCCGGCCTGCGGGCCATCGCCGAGCGCGCCCGGGACAACGGCGTCCCCGGTCTCGCCGAGCTGGACGCGCTGGGCCTGCGGGAGATCGAGCCGCACGCCGTCGGGGTGGCCGCCCTGCACTCCCCGCACACCGCGATCGTCGACTTTTCCGAGGTCGCCCGCTGCCTGGCCCGCGACGTGGAGAAGGCGGGAGGGGCGGTACGGCTCTCGCACACGGTCCGCGCGCTGCGGGAGACCGCGAGCGGGGTGGAGGTGCTGACCGACGGCCCGGACGGGCGGCGCAGGCTGGGCTTCGACGGGCTGGTCGTCTGCGCCGGGCTCGGCACCGACGCCGTCGCCCGGATGGCCGGGGTCGAGGGGGACGTGCGGATCGTCCCCTTCCGCGGGGAGTACTACGCGCTGGCCGACGGGGCCAGGCACCTGGTCCGAGGCCTGATCTACCCGGTGCCCGACCCCCGCTACCCGTTCCTCGGGGTGCACCTGACCCGGCGGATCGACGGCGAGGTGCTGGTCGGCCCCAACGCGGTGATGGCGCTGGCCCTGGAGGGCTACTCATGGCGTGACGTCGATCTCGGCGACCTGCGCCGGATCGCGGCCTGGGAGGGCGCCCGGAGGATGGCCGTACGGCACTGGCGGACCGGGATCAGGGAGGTGGCCGGGTCCCTGGCCAGGGGCGCCTTCCTGAGGGCCGCGCGCCGCTACGTTCCCGAGCTGACCGGGGCCGACCTCGTCAGGACCGCCGGGGGCGTCCGGGCGCAGGCGGTGGCCCGCGACGGGAGCCTGTCTGATGATTTCGTGATGGACGCGCACGGCCGGATCGCTCTGCTCAGAAACGCTCCCTCCCCTGCGGCGACGTCCAGCCTGGCGATAGCCAGGCACCTGGTGGGGATAACCTCTGTTCTGTCCTCTTAACGGCTTTCTCATGTGGGCGGGTGAAGATAATTCCCGTGAGCGAATCCCCCGAAGCCCGCCTGCTGATCGTCGAGGACGAGCCCAACATCCTCGAACTCCTCGCCGCGAGCCTGCGGTTCGCCGGATTCGGGGTGAACACCGCAGGCAACGGCACCGACGCCGTCGCGGCCGTCCAGCGTCACCGCCCGGACCTCATCGTGCTCGACGTGATGCTCCCGGACATGAACGGCTTCGACGTCGTACGGCGGCTGCGCGGCGGCGGCACCGACACGCCCGTGCTGTTCCTCACCGCCCGCGACGCCGTCGAGGACAAGATCCGCGGCCTGACCGTCGGCGGGGACGACTACGTCACCAAGCCGTTCAGCCTGGAGGAGGTCGTGGCCCGGATCCGGGCCGTGCTGCGCCGTACCGGCGGGGGAGACCCGCTCGCCCGGCCGCCCCGGCTCACCTTCGCCGACATCGAGCTCGACGAGGAGAGCCACGAGGTGTGGCGCAAGGGCAAGGCCGTGGCGCTGTCGCCGACGGAGTTCAAGCTGCTGCGCTACTTCATGGCGAACGCCGGGCGGGTGCTGTCCAAGGCGCAGATCCTCGACCACGTCTGGGACTACGACTTCCGCGGTGACGTGGGGATCGTGGAATCCTATGTCTCCGTGCTCCGCCGGAAGATAGACAACACCGACCCCCGCATGATCCACACGTTGCGCGGGGTCGGTTACGTGCTCCGCCTCCCACCGAGTCCGTGATGCTCACCCGCACCCCCCTCCGCGTCAAGCTCATCGCCGTCATCCTCGTACTGCTGGCCATCGCGCTGCTCCTGATCGGCGTGGGCAGCGTCTCGATCATGCGGGGCTACCTGATCGACCGGGTGGACAGCCAGATCGACATCACCACCGGCAACCTGCTGCGCCGCCTGAACCGCCCGGCCCCGTTCGACCTGGCGAACAAGATCATGCCGCCCGACATGAAGGCGGAGCTCCGCGGCGCCGACGGACGGGTGATCGTCCCGCTCAGCGGGGCGGACGTGGAGGGCAGGGAGATCCCGCCGGTGCGCGGCGACGCGGCGGCGGGGCTGTACAGCATCGGGGAGTGGCGGGTCCGCGTCATCCGGCTGGACACCGGGGGAAGCATGGTCGTGGCCGTCGACATGGCGGAGGTCCGGCAGATCGTCGGCCAGCTCGCCCTGATCGAGCTCCTCGGCGGCGGCGGCCTGATGCTGGCGCTGGCCGGGGCGGGTGTGGCGGTCATCCGGCGCAGCCTGCGCCCGCTGGAGGAGATCGAGCGCACGGCCGAGGCGATCGCCGCCGGAGACCTGAGCCGCCGCATCCCCGACGTGGATCCGAACACCGAGGTCGGCCGCCTGGGCCGGTCGCTGAACGGGATGCTCGCCCAGATCGAGGCGGCGTTCCGGGCCCGGTCGGAGTCGGAGACGGCGGCCCGCAGGTCCGAGGAGCGGATGCGCAGGTTCGTCGCCGACGCCTCCCACGAACTCCGCACGCCGCTGACCTCGATCCGCGGCTTCGCCGAGTTCTACCGGCAGGCGCCCGACATCGACGCCGCGCCGCTGATGGCCCGGATGGAGTCGGAGGCGGTCAGGATGGGCCTGCTCGTGGACGACATGCTGATGCTGGCCCGGCTGGACCAGCAGCGGCCGATGTCCATGCGCCCGGTGGACCTGCTGGCCATCGCCGCCGACGCGGTCCACGACGCCCGGATCCTGGCCCCGGAACGGGAGATCACGCTCTCGGTCGACGGGGCCGCGCTGATCGTCATGGGCGACGAGGTACGGCTGCGCCAGGTCGTGGGCAACCTGATGACCAACGCGCTCACCCACACCCCGGAGGGCACCCCCGTCCGGATCACGCTCCGCGCGCGGGACGGCACGGCCGTCATCGAGGTGGCCGACGAGGGCCCGGGCCTCACCGCCGAGCAGCGCGAGCGCGTCTTCGAACGCTTCTACCGCGCCGACTCCGCCCGCGGCCGCCGCGACCCCTCCGCCGGAGGCAGCGGCCTGGGCCTGTCCATCGTCGCCGCCATGGTCGAGGCGCACGGCGGCACGGTGGGCGTGGAGTCCGTCCCCGGCAAGGGGGCGACCTTCCGGGTCGTCCTCCCCCTCGCCCCCGAGACCGACTGAGCCCTCCCGGAAGGTGCCGGGTCGATCGGCGGGGGAGCCGCGCGTGGACGCTGAGACTCCTCTCAGGAAACGTTCAGCCAGGGCTGAGCCGCTCTCCAGAGAGGTGGGAGAGCCTCGTGGATGTGCTGGACAGAGTTGAGGCCCGCCTGTTGGTGGTGGACGACGAACCGAACATCCGGGAACTGCTCTCCGCCAGCCTGCGCCTGTCCGGTTTCGAGGTCATGACCGCGGTGGACGGCAGGGAGGCGGTGCAGTTCGCCGAGCGGATCCGCCCCGATCTCGTCGTGCTCGACGTGATGCTGCCGGACATGGACGGATTCGCGGTGGCGGGGCGGCTGCGGGAGATGGGCGGGCAGATGCCCGTGCTCTTCCTGACGGCCAGGGACGCCACCGACGACAAGGTGACCGGTCTGAAGGTGGCCGACGACTACGTGACCAAGCCCTTCAGCCTGGAGGAGGTCCTGGCCAGGATCCGGGCCGTGCTCCGCCGTACCCGGGGAGACCTGGACCTGCCGGTCCGCCTGCGGGTCGGGGACCTGGAGCTGGACGAGGAGGCCCACCAGGTCTGGAAGGCCGGCGAGGTGGTACGGCTGTCGCCGACGGAGTTCAAGCTCCTGCACTACCTCATGGTCAACACCGGCCGGGTGCTGTCCAAGGCGCAGATCCTCGACCACGTGTGGAACTACGACTTCGGCGGCGACGCCGGGGTCGTGGAGTCCTACGTCTCCTACCTGCGGCGGAAGATCGACACGGCCGAGCCCCGGTTGATCCACACCCTGCGCGGCGTGGGATACGTTCTCAGGCCTCCTCAAGGTGATTGAACGTTCAGCTAATTTTCAGGAAGGCCGCACCTGGCATTGAGGTTGATGCGTTCCAATAGAGATAGATGACCCCAGATCACCCCGGAGTACGGGGAAGGTCCGGGACTCGTCTCCAGCTGCGGGGGAGACGAGTCCGCTGCCGGTCCTTCCTGCGGATGCCGGGGCCGGCCCCACCGCTTTACCGGGTTCGCCCCCGTGACCCGGTCGAGTGGTGGGGCACAATCATGTCTAGGGCCTTGTTCGCCGGGAATGACCGGTCCTGTGGAGGCGAACGACAACAGGCTCACGGCGCTGCGGGAGTTGCGGCGTCATCTCGACCGTGACCTGTTCCCGCTCGCGGTCGGAGACGTCGAGGCCGACCGCAGGGCGCTGCGGGAGCTGACCGGTCAGCTCGACGACTATCTCATTCCCCGCCTGAGCGCGATCGACGCCCCGCTCCTGGCCGTCGTCGGCGGCTCCACCGGGGCGGGCAAGTCCACACTGGTGAACTCCCTGGTCGAGGCCGACGTCACCGAGCCCGGCGTGCTGCGCCCCACCACCCTGGCGCCCACGCTGGTGACCAGCCCCGCCGACCTCGACTGGTTCACCTCCCAGAGCGTCCTGCCCGGCCTCGCCCGCGTCACCGGGAGCGGCAGGGGCGAGCCGGGCACGCTGCGGGTGGTCGTCGCCGAGGCGCTCAGGCCCGGCCTGGCCCTGCTCGACGCCCCGGACATCGACTCGGTCGTCGCGGCCAACCGGGAGCTGGCCGCCCAGCTGCTCGCCGCCGCGGACCTGTGGCTGTTCACCACCACCGCCGCCCGCTACGCCGACGAGGTGCCCTGGAGCTTCCTGCGCGCGGCGCGGGAGCGCAGCACGGCGCTGGCGGTGATCCTGTCCCGGGTCCCGCCGGAGGCGCGGGGCGTGGTCGCCGCCGACCTGGCCCGGCTGCTGGAGGCCAACGGGCTGGGCGGGACGCGCCTGTTCGAGGTGCCGGAGCTGACGCTGCCGGAGGAGAACGCCCGGCTGCCGCTCCCGGCGGTCGGGCCGGTCGCCGACTGGCTGGCCGGCATCGCGGCCGACGCCCAGGCGCGGGCCGACGTGGTGCGCCAGACCCTGTCGGGGGCGCTGGAGAGCCTGGCTGTACGGGTCCCCGCGCTCGCCGACGCCGTGGACCGCCAGCGTGCCGCGGCCGGGGAGCTGCGCGAGGCGATCACCGCCGCCTACGCCGCCGGGCTGGCCTCCTTCGACGAGGGCATGCTGGACGGCTCGCTGCTGCGCGGCGAGGTGCTGGCCCGCTGGCAGGACTTCATCGGCACCGGCGACCTGATGCGCTCCCTGGAGAGCCGGGTGGGCCGGCTGCGCGACCGCCTGGTCGCCCTGTTCACCGGGCGGCCCGCGCCGGAGAACGAGCTGCGGGTGGCGCTGGAGACCGGCGTGGAGGCGCTGATCAGGGCGGCGGCCGACGGCGCCGCCGAGCGCGCACTGGAGGCGTGGTCGTCCCTGCCCGCCGGGCGGACGCTGCTGGAGGGGGCGGGGGCGGTGGAGGCCGGTCGGCTCGGCCGGGCCTCGGCGGGACTGCGCCGGGCCGCGGAGACGGCGGTCAGGGACTGGCAGGCGTACGTGCTGGACCTGGTCCGCGAGGAGGGAACGGAGCGGCGCACCACCGCCAGGATCGCCTCGTTCGGCGTCAACGGGGCGGGCCTGCTGCTGATGATCGCGGTGTTCGCCTCCACCGGCGGGCTGACCGGACTGGAGGTCGGCATCGCCGGAGGGACCAGCGTGCTCAGCCAGAAGCTCCTGGAGGCCGTCTTCGGCGACCAGGCCGTGCGCACCCTGACCACCAAGGCCCGCGACGACCTGCGCACCCGCGTGGAGGACATCCTGCACGCGGAGGCCGCGCGCTTCACCGCCCTGCTGGACGCCGTCGAGCCCCCGGAGACGACCGCCCCGGCCCTGCGCGCCGCGGCGCGGGCGGTGGAGGGAGAAGCGGCCGTGCCGGCCGGGCGGAAGGCAGCCGTACCGGTGGACGGGGAGGCGGCCGAGCGGAGGGCGGCCGGTCGGGAGGTGGGCGAGAGGTGAAGCTGCTGCGGCGCGAGAGCTCGATCTCCCTGGACGACCGGCTGGCGGCCCTGGAGGATGCCGCCGGGGCGGCCGAGGGGCGGCTGGACGGCGAGGCGGTGGCGCAGGCGCGCGCCGTGATCTCCCGGGCCGGGGTACGGCGGAGCATGTCGGTGGACCACACCGTGGCGGCGCTGGCCGGAGCCACGGGGAGCGGCAAGTCGTCGCTGTTCAACCTGCTGTCCGGCACCTCCCTCGCCACGGTCGGCGTGACCCGGCCGACCACCTCCACCGCGCAGGCCGCCCTGTGGCGGGGAGCCGGGTCGGGGCCGCTGCTCGACTGGCTGGAGATCCCCCGCCGGCACGAGGTGGGCGGCGGGGACGGTGCGGCCGACGGCGCGGCGCCCTGGGACGGGGCCGCGCGTGCCGGAGGCGACGGGGAGGAGGAGCTGGCCGGGCTGGTCCTGCTCGACCTGCCCGACCACGACTCGATCGAGCTGGCGCACCGTCTGGAGGTGGACCGGCTCGCCCGGCTCGTCGACCTGCTGGTGTGGGTGCTCGACCCGCAGAAGTACGCCGACGCGGCCGTGCACGACCGCTATCTCAAGCCCCTGGCCCGGCACCGGGACGTCATGGTGGTCGTCCTGAACCAGATCGACCGGCTCGCCCCGGCCGCGGTGGAGCGGTGCCTGGCGGACCTGCGGCGGCTGCTCGCCGAGGACGGCCTGGGCGGGGTGCCGGTGATCGGTGTCTCGGCGCGCACCGGCGCGGGCGTTCCCGACCTGCGCTCCCTGCTCGCCTCACGGGTCGCCGACCGGCGCTCCTGGGCCGCCCGCCTGTCCGCCGACGTGGGCTCCGCCGCCGACGTCCTGGCCGGCGCGGCGCACGGGCCGGGCGGGGACGGCGCCGGCCTCCGGCCGCCGGACGGCCGGGAGATCACCGGCGGGCCGGAGGGCGGTCTGTCGAAGGGCGGCCGGGAGATCACGGATGGATCGGCAGGCGGCCGGGCGAAGGGCGGCCGGGAGGCCACGGGCGGATCGGAGGGCGGTCTGTCGAAGGGCGGCCGGGAGGTCACGGGCGGATCGGCGAGTGGCGGGGTGGTGGCCCGGCGGCCGGCGCCGGCCGATCCCGTGCCGGTCCGGGAGGTGCCCGCGGACTCCCTGGCGGGTCCGCTGACCTCCGCGCTGTCGCAGGCCGCCGGGGTCCCGCTCGTCGTCGAGGCGGTGGCCAAGGCGCACCGGCACCGCTCGGTCGCCGCCACCGGCTGGCCGGTCACCCGGTGGATCCGCCGCCTCCGGCCGGATCCGCTCCGCAGGCTCCGTCTCGGCACGCCCGCGGGCCGGTCGGAGCCGGCATCGGGCACGGAGAGACCGGAGAACGCAGGGGACGCGGTCGGGCGAACCTCGATCCCGACGGCCGGCACCGTGCAGCGCTCCCAGATGGACACGGCGATCCGCGACGCGGCCGCCGCCGCCTCGGCGGGACTCCCGGAAGCGTGGGCGGCCGCCGTACGGCACGCGGCCCGGTCGCGGGTGAACGAGCTGGAGGACCGGCTCGACCGGGCCGTGGCCACCACCTCGCTCGGGGCGTCCCGGCGGCCCCTCTGGTGGCGGGTGGCGGGGGCGGCCCAGTGGCTGGTGCTCGCCACGGCGGTGGCGGGCGCCCTGTGGCTGCTCGGCCTGTTCGTCATGGACTATCTCCGTCTGCCCGAGCTGCCGGTGCCGACCGCGGGCGAGCTGCCCTGGCCCACCGCGCTGCTGCTCGGCGGCATCCTGCTCGGCCTCGTGCTGGCCCTGCTGTCCCGGATCGTCGCCTGGATCGGCGCCCGCCGCAGGGCGCGCAAGGCGGCCAAGGCGCTGCGCGCGAGCGTGGGGGAGGTGGCCCGCGCGCTCGTGCTGGAGCCGGTGGAGCAGGAGCTGGCCCGCCACCGCCGCTTCACCGAGGCGATCACGATCGCCCGGCGCTGAAAGGCGGGCGGGCCCAGCTCAGAGCCGGAAGCGGACCGGCATGTGCTTGATGCCGTTGATGAAGTCGGAGCGCATGCGCCGGGGCGGGGCGGTGAGCTCGGCGGCGGGGAAGCGCCGCAGCAGCTCGCGGACCATCGCCGTGATCTGGGTGCGGGCCAGGCCCGCGCCCAGGCAGAAGTGGGGACCGCCGCCGCCGAAGGTCAGGTGCTCGTTGGGGGTGCGGCGGATGTCGAGGGTGCGGGGGTCGGTGAACACCTCCTCGTCGTAGTTGGCGGAGGCGTAGTAGGTGACGATCTTCTCGCCCTCGGCGATCTTCTGACCGTGCAGCTCGGTGTCCCGCAGCGCCGTACGCCGGAAGTTGTGGATGGAGGAGCCCCAGCGCAGGAACTCCTCGGTGGCCGAGCGCCACAGGTCGTCGTCGTCGAGGTTCCCGGCCAGCTCGCGGTAGACCTCCGGGCGCTCGATCAGGGCCAGCACGGCGTGCGAGATCAGGTTGCGGGTCGTCTCGTTGCCGGCCACGGTGAGCATGACGAAGAAGGCGTCGATCTCGTCGGAGGTGAGCCGGTCCCCGTCGATCTCCGCCTGGACCAGCACGGTCAGGATGTCGTCGCGGGGGTCGGCGCGCCGCTCGGCGACCAGCCCGTCGCAGTAGGCGAACATCTCCGCCCCGGCGGTGTCGCTGTCGTCGGAGCTGGTCAGGAAGTCGGGATCCTGGAAACCGATCATCCGGTTGGACCAGTCGAAGATCATCTTCTGGTCCGCCTCGGGCACGCCGACCATCGCGCAGATCGTCTGGAGGGGGAGGTGCTGGGCCACGTCGGAGACGAACTCGACCTCGCCCCCCTTCTCGGCCACCGTGTCGGCGATCCGCGCGGCGCGCTCCCGGATCGTCTCCGCCAGCTTCCCGATCATGCGGGGGGTGAAGCCCGCGCTGACCAGCTTGCGGTAGCGGGTCTGCTTGGGCGGGTCCATGGTGAGCAGCATCATCCGGGTGATCTCCAGCTCCTGCGGGGAGAGCGTGCGGATGAAGGTGCTGCCGGCCTCGGTGGACCAGGTCTGGTGGTCGCGGCTGACCGTCCTGATGTCGTGGTAACGCGTCAGGGCCCAGAAGCCGGTGTCGTCCGGGACGTCGTGCCAGAAGACCGGAGCCTCCCTGCGCAGGTAGGCGAACTGGTCGTGCGGGACCTCCCGCTCCCAGGTGTCCTCAAGCAGATCGATCCGCATGCGGTCGGCTCCCTCCCGGCACCGCGGTCCCGGTGCGCTCCGGTGTCCTCGTGTTCAGCGTGCCCCGGCGCCCCCGGAGCGTCCATACCGGATTCTCATGAGGTTCCCGCAGGACTCTCCGCGGCGATCCTCGCGAGGTCGATGATCACATACTCGCCCTTGAGCGGATAGCTCACCAGGCGGCCGTCGCCGATCCCGGGCTCCACGCTGACCGACTGACCCTTGGCGTCGGGCCGGATCCCCAGGTCGCCGGACCTGCCGGTGACCAGGTCGTGCAGGTACTGCCCGCCGGGCGGCACGGGCAGACGCACGGTGTGGAGGCGGTCGGCGACGAGTCCCGCAGGCGGCTCCCCGCCGCCGGGGATGTCGCGTTCCCGGGAACCGTCGCGGAGGCGGAAGAAGGCGGATCCGCCGTCGGGCCTCGTGCCGACGCATGCCGTCACGCCGCACCTCACATCTCGCTCGCCGGGCCGGACGACCGCCTCGTCCACATCGCCGTTCTCGACGTTGACCAGCTCTCCGAACGCGGTCGCCCCGTCCCGCGGATGCCTGCCCGGCGTACCCACCCAGGGCCAGCGCAAGATGTGATGGTTGTCGGCTCCGGGCACCGGCTCCACGGTCCCGCCCCCGAGAGGAACCGTGAAGACACCGCCCCGTTCGAGGGAGAAGGCGAGCCTGTCCCCGGTCACGGTGAGCTTGTCGGCCCCACCCCTCAGCGGGCGGTCCGTGCGGATGGCCGTGGGGCGTCCCCCCTCGACCGGGACCGACCAGAACTCCGTGGTCCTGGGCGCGGTGCTCTCGTCGCCGTCGGCCTCGTCGATCGTCTGCCAGACGATCAGCCCGTTGCCCACCGTGTAACCGGAGGCGAACACCCCCTTCGGGGTGCCGATGTCAGCGATCTTGTGGACCCGGTGCTCGACCAGATCGTAGGAGTAGATCGCGTCGGCCTTCTCGAAGCCCTCCGAGGTCTCCAGGAGCAGCGTGCGGTCGTCGATGAAGGCCTGCGGCTGGAATTCGCGCCCGTCGGACAGCTTGGCCGGGATCTTCCAGACGGCCTCCGGCCAGACCTTCTCCACCGGATCGGGCACCACCGGTTCGCCTGAGGGGGACGGCGCCCCGGAGGCGCTCCCGCTGCCCGGCGCCGGGAACGGGCCTGCCGCGGGGGTCACGGGCCCGTCCGCGATCCCGCGCACGGCGATCCCGGCGCCGCCCGCCACCAGCATGACGGCGGCGGCCGCGAGCAGGGTCTGCGCGCGCGCCCTGCGCCGCCGGGAGCGGGCCGCTACGTGCGCCGACAGGGCGCCCGGGGCACGTGGAGCGTGTTCGGCGGCGTGGCCGAGGGTCGTACGGAGGTTGTCTTCCAGGTGGTCGCTCATCGGGTCCTCCCGCCGGTGGCTGTCGGGTTCGGTGCGCCGGGGCCGGCCGGGTCCTCCGGGCCGGGACCCGCCGGGTCCGGTACGGCTGAGCGGAGCCGGCCCAGGCCGAGGGACGCGTGGCTGCGGACGGTCCCCCTGGAGACGCCGAGAACCCCGGCGATCTCCTCGTCGGTCAGTTGCTCGTAGTAGCGCAGGACGAGTACGGCCCGCTGCTTGCGGGGCAGAGTTCCAAGGGTCCGCCACAGCTCCTGTTCGATGCCGGAGGGCAGCGCGTCCAGGTGGGAGCCCTCCGGCGGGTCCCACACGAGCCGCTCACGGCGGCGCAGCCGCCAGACGCTGACGTGCAGCCGGGCCATGGTCGTGCGGACGTAGCTCTCCGGCTCGTGCTTCCGGCGAACCCGCGGCCAGGCGCGGTGCAGCCGGATCAGCGCCTCCTGGGTGAGGTCCGCCGCGTCGTGCGGGTTGCCGCTGAGGACGTAGCCGTAGCGCAGCAGTGCGTCGGCCCGCTCGGCGACGAAGTCCTCGAAGCGGGAATCGTCGTCCACTTACCCCTGCCTTCCTGAGTCCGTCACCTCCCAGACGGGTTCGGGGGCGGAAGTGTTGAATCCCGCGCGATGTTTCGGTGTGCTCCGCTGAATCGTCCGGGGGACCGCGGCCACGCGCCCGGACCGCCGGCCCGGATGGCCGGCCGGGGTCCCGGTCAGGCCGGCGGGGTACGGCGCAGGGCCGCCGCGGTGTCGTGGAGGGCGTCGAGCAGGGGGACGAGCAGGGGGTGGCGTTCGGCGCCGCGCCGTACCGCCGCGAAGACCCGCCGCTGCGGGCCCGGGGCCGGGCGGATCACCACGCCGGACAGGTCCGCCCCGCGCAGCGCCAGGCGCGGCACCATGGCCACGCCCGCCCCCGCCGCGGCCAGCGCGACCACCGCGCTGAAGTCGTCGGAGGAGTGCGCGAAGTCCGGGGTGAACCCCGCGTGCTCGCAGGCCAGCGCGATCACGTCGTGGCAGGGGTTGCCCGGGTAGGGCCCGATCCAGACCTCGCCGGCCAGATCCGCGACGGCGATCGGCTCCGCCGGACAGGGCGCGTCCCCGGCCAGGCGGTGGCCGCGGGGGAGGACGACGTCGAACGGCTCGGCGTACAGGGGGATGCGCGACAGGCGCCGGTCGTCCTCGGCGGGGGCGCCGCGGTACTCGACGGCGACGGCGAGGTCCACCTCGCCGTCCAGGACCATGGTGAGGCTCTGGTCGCCCTCGGCGTCCAGGACCCGGACCTGGATGCCCGGCTCCTTCTCCCGGAGCTGGCCCATCGCCGGGGCCACCACCAGGCCGATGGCGGTGGCGAAGGAGGCGACCTTCACCTCGCCCGCCGTACCGGCCGTGTAGGCGGCGATGTCGGCCCCGGCCCGCTCCAGCTGGGCCAGGACCTCGTTGGCGTGCCCGAGCAGGATGCGTCCCACGGCGGTGAGCCGCACGCCGCGGCCGTCGCGGTCGAGCAGCCGGTGGCCGACCTCGTGCTCCAGGGCGACCAGCTGCTGGGAGACGGCGGAGGGCGTCAGGTGCAGGGCCGCGGCCGCGGCGGTGACCGTCCGGTGGTCGGCCACCGCGCGCAGGGTCCGCAGCCGACGCGTGTCAATCACCCTCCCATTGTCGGGGAGGACGGCCGGTGCTCTCTCGCGATTCACCGGCCGGAGCCGGACGTCGTTCCCGGACGTCGTTCCCGGACGCCGTTCCGGGTCTCGTCCCCGGGCGGTTATCCCCGGGCGGTGACGAACGCCTCCACGGCCCGGTCGACGTCCCCGGCGGAGTGGGCCGCCGAGAGCTGGACCCGGATGCGGGCCTGGCCGTGCGGGACCACCGGGTAGGAGAAGCCGATCACGTAGATGCCCTGTTCGAGCAGGCGCTCGGCCATCGCGCCGGCCTGGGCCGCGTCGCCGATCATCACCGGGACGATGGGGTGGTGGCCGGGCAGGAGGTCGAAGCCCGCCTCGGTCATCTTCGTGCGGAACCGCTCGGTGTTGGCGCGCAGCCGCTCGCGGGCCTCGCTGGAGCCGCTGATCATCTCCAGGACGCGCAGCGAGGTGGCGGCGATCACCGGGGCGAGGGAGTTGGAGAACAGGTAGGGGCGCGAACGCTGGCGCAGCAGCTCGCAGATCTCCTTGCGGGCCGCCGTGTAGCCGCCGCTCGCCCCGCCGAGCGCCTTGCCGAGGGTGCCGGTGATGATGTCGACCCGGTCGCGCACGCCGTACAGCTCGGGGGTGCCCGCGCCGCCCTCGCCGATGAAGCCGACCGCGTGCGAGTCGTCGACCATGACCATGGCGCCGTAGCGCTCGGCCAGGTCGCAGATCTCGTCCAGCGGGGCGAAGTAGCCGTCCATGGAGAACACGCCGTCGGTGACGATCAGCTTGCGCCGGGCGTCGGCGGCCTCCTTGAGCCGGGCCTCCAGCTCGGCCATGTCGCGGTTGGCGTAGCGCAGGCGGCGGGCCTTGCACAGCCGGATGCCGTCGATGATGCTCGCGTGGTTGAGCGCGTCGGAGATCACCGCGTCGCGGTCGTCGAGCAGCGTCTCGAACACTCCGCCGTTGGCGTCGAAGCACGAGCTGTACAGGACGGTGTCCTCCTGGCCGAGGAACTCCGCCAGCCGCGCCTCCAGCTCCTTGTGCACCTCCTGGGTGCCGCAGATGAAGCGGACCGAGGCCATGCCGAAGCCCCAGCGGTCCAGTGCCTCCTTGGCGGCGGCCACCAGCTCGGGGTGGTCGGCCAGGCCCAGGTAGTTGTTGGCGCAGAAGTTCAGCACCTCGAGGGGCCCGCCCGCGGCGGTGACGGCGATGCCGGCCCGCTGCGGGGTGGTGATGACCCGCTCCGGCTTGAGCAGGCCCGCGGAGGCGATCTCGTCGAGGGTGGCGCGCAGGTCGTCGCGGATGTCGTCGAACATCAGGCCGTCCAATCCATGATGATCTTGCCGGTCTTGCCGCTCGCGGCGGTGTCGAAGGCCGCCTCGAAGTCGCGGTGGGAGAAGCGGTCGGTGATGACGGGGGACAGGTCGAGGCCCTTCTCCAGGAGCACCGACATGGCGTACCACGTCTCGAACATCTCCCGCCCGTAGATGCCCTTGATCGTGATCATCGAGGTCACGACCGTCGCGAAGTCGACGGCGAACTCCTCGGCGGGAAGGCCCAGCATGGCGATCTTCCCGCCGTGGGTCATGTTCGCGATCATGTCGCGGAGCGCCTGCGGGTTGCCGGACATCTCCAGGCCCACGTCGAAGCCCTCGCGCATGCCGAGCCGCTCCATGCCCTCGGCGATGGACGTCTCGGCCACGTTCAGCGCCAGGTTGACCCCGAGCTTGTCGGCGATGGCCAGGCGCTCGGGACTGACGTCGGTGATGACCACGTTGCGCGCGCCGACGTGGGTGGCCACGGCCGCGGCCATCAGCCCGATCGGCCCGGCCCCGGTGATCAGCACGTCCTCGCTGACCAGCGAGAACGACAGGGCGGTGTGCACGGCGTTGCCGAACGGGTCGAAGATGGCGGCCACGTCGGGGTCCACCGGGACCCGGTGCACCCACACGTTGGAGGCCGGCAGCGTCACGTACTCGGCGAAGGCGCCGTCGCGGTTCACCCCGAGCCCGATCGTGTTGCGGCACAGGTGCCGCCGCCCGGCCATGCAGTTGCGGCACTTGCCGCAGACGATGTGCCCCTCGCCGCTGACCAGGTCGCCGACCGCGACGTCCGTCACGCCCGGAGCCACCTCGACGACCTCGCCGCAGAACTCGTGCCCCACGATGAGCGGGAGCCTCAGCGTCTGCTGCGCCCACGCGTCGAAGTTCCGGATGTGCAGGTCGGTGCCGCAGATCCCGGTGCGCAGCACCTTGATCAGCACCTCTCCGGGCCCGACCTCGGGCTCGGGTACGTCCAGCAGCTGCAGACCCGGCCGGGCTTCGGCCTTGACCAGCGCTTTCATCTCGGATTCCCCCTCAGTGCGACCCTACGCACTGTGCCCGGTCAATCCGAGATGAGTCCATCGCGGTTTTCTTAATCCCGCCCACAGCTGGGCTTCACGGTCGGCGCGGGAGGGGGCCGCGGGCGGGATCGCAAGAGGTCAGGGCTGGGCGTTGTCGTGCTGACGCTGCAGGTCGGCGAGGGCGTCGGGGGTGACGGGGCCGGGGCCGAGCTGGCGGGGGCCGGCGTCGGTCTCGGCCGCCTCGGCGACCGCCTCGGCGGCGGCCCGCTCGGCCTGGGCGGCCTCCTTGGCGGCGGTGGACCTGTCCTCCCCGGACAGCTCGCGGGTGGCGGAGGAGCGGGGGAGGGACTCGGTGAAGGCCTTGGAGACGCCCTGCAGGGCGGAGGTGACCTCGCTGGGGATGACCCAGAAGGTGTTGCCCTGGCCCTTGGCCAGCTCGGGGAGCACCTGGAGGTACTGGTAGGCCAGCAGCTTGGGGTCGGGGTCGTTGCGGTGCACGGACTGGAAGACCTCGTCGATGGCCTGCGCCTGGCCCTGGGCCTTGAGGATGGCCGCGCTGCGCTCGCCCTCGGCGCGCAGGATGGCGCTCTGCTTGTCGCCCTCGGCGGTGAGGATCTGCGACTGGCGCTGGCCCTCGGCGTTGAGGATGGCGGCGCGCTTGTCCCGCTCGGCGCGCATCTGCTTCTCCATCGCGTCCTTGATGGTCTTCGGCGGGTCGATGGCCTTTATCTCGACCCGGTTGACCCGGATGCCCCACTTGCCGGTCGCCTCGTCCAGCACGCCGCGCAGCTGGCTGTTGATCGTGTCACGCGAGGTGAGCGTCATCTCCAGGTCCATGGAGCCGATGACGTTGCGCAGCGTGGTGACCGTCAGCTGCTCGATCGCCTGGATGTAGTTGGCGATCTCGTAGGCCGCCGCGCGCGGGTCGGTGACCTGGAAGTAGAGCACGGTGTCGATCTCGACGACGAGGTTGTCCTCGGTGATCACCGGCTGCGGGCGGAAGGAGACGACCTGCTCGCGCAGATCGATCATCGGGTAGACCCGGTCGATGTAGGGGATGACGAAGCTCAGGCCGGGCTGGAGCGTCCGGTGGTAGCGGCCGAGCCGCTCGACGTTCCTGGCCCGGGCCTGGGGAACGATCCGCACCGATCTCACGACCGTGAAGAAGGCGAACAGGACGATGAGGATACCGACGACCAGCAGCGGATCCATGGGTCACTCCCTGGGATATACGAGAGCGGTCGCGCCCTCGATCTCTATGACGTCGACGGTCGCCCCCTCCGGGATCACGAGGGTCTCGTCGTAGGCCCTGGCCGACCACTCCTCGCCGGCCAGCCTGATGCGGCCGTCGCGGCCGGTGACCTCGCTGGTCACGTAGGCGGTCTTGCCCACCAGCGCCTGCACGCCGAACCGCTGGGACGGCGGGGGCTGGAGCATGTGCCGTTTGGCGATGGGACGGACCACGACGACCCCGGCGACGAGGGATCCGGCGAAGACGAGCAGTTGGAGGGGGACGGGAAGTCCGATCACGGCTGAGAGGGCGGCGAACAGCGAGGCGCCCGCGAGCAGGCCGAGGGCGGTGGTGAGAGTGAAGATCTCGGCGACGCCGAGAACCACCGCGAGGATCAACCAGATGACCCAATCATCCATGCTCGGCCCTCCTACCAGTGCAACGGGCCCGGCGTCCGGGAGGTTCCCCTCCACCGTATGTCGCGCCCGTCCCGGCTGTCAGGCCGCCCTGCGCCCGGTTATCGGAGGTTGGCGGGAAGGTCGAGATACAGGGCGCTGCCCTTGCGCCAGTCGTCCCAGGAGAGCTGCCAGTAGCCCCAGCCGTTGTCCCACTCGAGCTCGCGGTCGGTGCCGCGGATGATCACGGGGTCGCCGCGCAGCGAGGTCTCGTAGAACCATTCGGCCTGGTCCGGGCGGGCGTTGACGCAGCCGTGGCTGACGTTCGTGCGGCCCTGGGCCCAGAGGTTGTCCTTGGCGTGGATGTACTCGCCGCTGTTGGAGATGCGCACGGCATGGCCGATCATGACGTCGTAGTAGCCGGGGTCCCCTTCGCTGCGGTTCGGGGAGACCATGCGCACCGGGTTGGCCTTGTCCATGGTCAGGTGATAGCCGCTCGTCGTGGTGTACTCCCTGGTGGTGGCCATGCCCGCGCTGATGGCCATGCGCTGGACGATCTCGCCGTCGCGGCGCACCACCATCTGGTGGGTCCGGGTGTCGACGGTGCTGATCTGCTCGCGCCCGACGGCGAAGCGCACGACGCGGTCGGCGGTGCCGTACACGCCCTTGGCGGCGCGCACGCCGGACAGGTGCGCGGTGAGGCCGACCTGCGTGCCGGCCGGCCAGTGGTGACGGGGCCGGTAGATCACCCGGGTGTCGCCCGCCCAGTGCCAGGCGCCCTCGACGGGCGTTCCGGTGCGGACTTCCAGCGCCCGCTCGACGGCCGCCTTCTCGCGCACGGGGACGTCGAAGTCGACGATGATCGGCATGCCCACGCCCACGGTCTCGCCGGGCTCCGGGGTGACGGAGGCGATCTGGAAGGTCTGCTTGGGGGTGAGGGTGCGGAACCGGCCGGCGGCGCTGGCCGAGGTGCCGTCCGCGCCGGTGGCGGTGGCGCTGACGGAGTAGTGCTGACCGGGGTCCAGGGGCCGCTCGGAGCGCCAGACGGTCCGGGTGGCGTCGAGGCGGCCCGGCACCGGGGTGTCGCCCGCGTAGACGGCCACCCCGGTCAGCGTGCCCGCGCTGGCCTGGACGGTCAGGCCCCGCCCGGTCGGGGCCCGCTCCGAGCCCGGCTGCGGGTCGATCCGCACCGTGGGCCTGGCCGCCTCGGGCGTCCGGTCACCGCCGGGCGCGGCCGGAGGGCAGCCGGTCATGGAGAACACGAGAAGAAGGATGGTGAGAGGGGCTGCGGCGCGCCGCATCGCTTCCTGCCTCCGGGGAGTTCGCGAACAGTCGGCTGCCTAGGTTAGCGCTGTGTCACTCCTTAAGCACGCCGAGTCACATCGCGGACCTACCTCGCAGGACGGATGGTTCCCGACACCTCTCCCAGGGCGATCGACCCGCCGTCCGGCCCCGGCGCCGTGGCGGTGATCGTGACGGTGTCGCCGTCCTCCAGGAACGTCCGCACCGACCCGTCGGACAGCTTGATCGGCTCGGTTCCGTTCCAGGTCAGCTCGATGAGCGAGCCCCGCTGCCCCGCCTCGGGGCCGGAGACCGTGCCGCTGGCGTACAGGTCGCCGACCCGCAGAGACGCGCCGTTGACGGTCATGTGGGCGAGCATCTGGTCGGGCGTCCAGTACATCTCGCGGTACGGCGGACGCGAGACGACCTCGCCGTTCAGGCGGACCTCCAGAGCCAGGTCCAGACCCCAGGGCTCGCCGCGGCGCAGGTACTCCAGCGGTTCGGGGTCCTGCTCGCGGCCGGGCACGCGCGCGTGGGCGAGCGCCTCCAGCGGGGTGATCCACGGGGAGACGGAGGTCGCGAATGACTTACCGAGAAAAGGCCCGAGCGGGACGTACTCCCACGCCTGGATGTCGCGCGCACTCCAGTCGTTGACCAACGTCACACCGAAGACGTGGTCCTCGAACCGGCCCGCGCGAGCGCCCATCGGGGCCGGCGTGCCGACGACGAAGCCGAGCTCCGCCTCGATGTCCAGTTTGGCCGAGGGCCCGAAGACCCCGGCGCCCCGCTGGCCCGACGGACGGGTGATCGGGGTGCCGGAGAGCACGACGGTCCCGGCCCGGCCGTGGTAGCCCACCGGCAGGTGCCGCCAGTTCGGCTTCAGCGGCTCGTCGTCGGGGCGGAACATCCGGCCCAGGTTGGAGGCGTGCTCCAGGGAGCAGTAGAAGTCGACGTAGTCGGCGACCTCGATCGGCAGGTGCATGGTGACCCGGTCGAGCGGGATCAGGTGCGGCTCGACGGCCGCCGGGTCGGTGTCCAGCTTGTTGCGGATCAGCGCGCGGGTGTCCCGCCACGCCGCCGCGCCCCTGGCCATGAAGGCGTTGAGCGAGCCGGTGGCGAACACCTCGTCGTGCAGCGCCCCGGCCAGGTCGAGCACGTGGTCGCCGTACCGGACGCCCACACGCGGGGTCTCACCCCCGGTCCGGGTGAAGACTCCGTAGGGCAGGTTGTCCAGGCCCCAGGGGCTCGCGGTCATCGGGCGTTCTCCTCTTCGCGTGGTCCGTCGGTCAGTCCGAGCGCGCGCAGGTCCTCGATCGGGGTGCTCGTGCTGCACGAGCCGTACGACACCAGCAGTTCCCTGGCCCGCCCGGCGGTCTCCCGGGGTACGGCCCCCGCCCGCCGGACCAGCTCTCCGACGTCGGTCAGCTTGAGCACCGGCACCGGGTCGTGCCCCTCTACGGCCTCGCAGACCGCCAGGACGAGGTTGAGGAAGCCGTGCCGGTCGACGCCGAGCGCCGGGTCGAAGTGCCGGACCGCGTGGTGCAGCCCGGCGGTGGCCTTGAACGGGATGTCGTTGTCCACGCAGTAGGCGATGAAGGAGCCCAGGTCGTGGGCGCCGGGGAAGGCCTCCGCGGACAGGCCGCCGCACCGGATCTTCAGACCGGTCCCCGGCGGGAGGCGCACGGGCAGCCGGCCGGCGGTGACCTCGACGAACTGGCGGGCCTTCACGTCGAGCGGGCCGCCCCGACCGCCGGGCACCTCGACGCGCCCGGCGGGCGTCTCGAAGCGGGCGCCGGGGATCTCGATCAGCTCGACGTCCAGGCCGCCGAGCGGCGGCAGCTCCGGGGTGTCGAGGATCAGCCCGAGCCTGATCGGGAAGGTGAGGGTGGCGCGGAGCGCGGGCAGCCGGCTGGCCGGGCACAGGAAGCGGTGGGTGAGGACGGGGTGGGCCTTCATCAGGTCGGCCCGGTGCCGCTCCAGCGCCTCGGCCATCGGCAGGGCGGTGGGCGGGAACAGCCCCGCGTCGTCGACGAGGTCGTGGAAGAGGTTCATCGCGCCCACGTCCACGCGTAGGCGGGGTCCTCCACCGACAGCCCCGCGGGGCCCAGGTCCAGGGGCCGGAAGGTGTCCACCATCACGGCCAGCTCGTTGGTGCGGGTGTGCCCCTGCCGTACGGCGTCGATGACCGCCTCGACGGCGCCGGGCTGCGGGCCGTGGGTGAACCCGGCCGGGTGCAGCGAGATCGAGCCGACGTCGATGCCGGAGCCCTTGCGCGCGCTGTAGTCGCCGCCCGCGTAGAACATCAGCTCGTCGGAGTCGACGTTGTGGTGGTTGTACGGGATCGGCACGGCCTCGGGGTGGAAGTCCAGCGGCCGGGGGCAGAAGGAGCAGATCACGAAGTTCGGGCCTTCGAAGGTCTGGTGGACCGGCGGCGGGGCGTGGATGCCCTTCACGATGGGCTCGAAGTCGTTGATGTTGAAGGCGTAGGGGTACAGGCAGCCGTCCCAGCCGACCACGTCGAAGGGGTGGTTGCGGTAGACCAGCCGGGTCAGCCCGCCGCGCGTGCGGACCAGCACCGGCACCTCCTCGCCCTCGACGGTCAGCGGCTCCTGCGGGGTGCGCAGGTCGCGCTCGCAGTAGGGGGCGTGCTCCAGGAACTGGCCGTACTTCGACAGATAGCGCTTGGGCGGGCGGATGTGCCCGGCGGCCTCGATGACGAAGGCCGTCACCCGGCCCCGCGGCACCCAGCGGTGGATCGTCCCGGTCGGGACGACGACGTAGTCGCCCTCGCCGGCCTCCAGGACGCCGTAGGTCGACTCGAACACGACCCGGCCGCTCGCGATGTAGACGCACTCGTCGCCCATGGAGTTGCGGTAGAGCTCGCTGGGGGCCTCGGTCGCGACGTACGACATGCGGACGTCGGCGTTGCCCGCCAGCAGCCCGCGCCCGGTGACCAGGTCGCCGCCCGCGGGGAGGTCCTGGGTGCGGAAGTGGCGGGGGGAGAGCGGCAGGTTGGGGGTCAGGACCGAGGCCGCGGAGGGCTCGACCGCCTCGGCCTTGATGATCGCGGTGGGGAGGTACCGGTGGTAGAGGAGCGACGAGTCGCTGGAGAAGCCCTCCTCGCCCATCAGCTCCTCGGCGTAAAGGCCGCCGTCGGGCCGCCGGAACTGGACGTGTCGCTTACGGGGTACCTCTCCCACGACGCGGTAGTACGGCATCTGCTTCTCCCACGCTCGTCCGATTAACGGACATTTGTGTCCTCTATACGAACAACCATCGGTCACCCGGGAGGGGATGTCAAACCCCTGGGAGTCCGCGTCGGGAGGGATCAGCGGCTGCCCGGCGCCGGACGCCACACCCGGACCAGCTCGCGCCCGGAGGCCGTGAACGCGCCGCCGCCCGCCGGCCCGGCCGGGCCGGTACGGATCTCCGGTACGGCGTGCCCTGTGATTCGCCTCCCGCTTGTGCTCAACCGGGCGGCCCGCGCGCCGATATGGGAAAACATCGAGCGCCGGAACGGTCACGGAGAGTGGAAGGGGGAAGTCCACGGTGCTGCCTCTCGCCCTCGCGTTCGCGCTGTCGGCCGTTCTGACCGCCGCGGTCACCGTCTTCGCCTGGCACCGGCGCGAGACGCCGCTGTTCCGGATGAACGCCTTCGTGGGTTTCTGGATCGTCGCGCTCGACGTGCTGAACGTCATCCAGATCCTGACGCCCGGCCCCGCCGGGGCGCGGCTGGTCGTGAGCAGCGGGATCCTCGTCATGCACGTCATCGTGGCCGGGGTCCTCTGCCTGTCGATGACCGTGGCCGACCGCGCCTGGCGGGTCTCCCGCCGGATCGTGGCGTGGCTGGCGGTCGTGCCCCTGCTGCTCCTCGGCCTGCTCGTGAGCGACCCCTGGTCGGGATGGTTCTACACCGCCATGGTGCCGGTCGACCCGTACGGGATGTTCGTCCCCGTCCCGGGACCGGGCTACTGGGTCAGCGCCGTCTACATCTACGGCCTGCTGACGGCGAGCATGGTGCGGGTGGCCCGCGTGCGCCATCACGCGCCACGCGACAAGCGGAAGTTGTACGACTGGACGCTGGCGGCCTTCGTCCCGCCCATAGTGGTCAACATCGCCGGCATGCCGATGCACGGCCGTACCGTGGACATGACCGCCATCGGCCTGGCCGTCACCATGCTCATCGTCTACGGGGCGCTGGCCAGGTCGCTGCCCCAGTACATCCAGGTGGCGCACCGGCAGGTGTTCGACACCATCGCCGACGCGGTCGCCGTGATCGACGAGTCCGGCCGGATCCTCGACGTCAACGCCGCCGCCCGCGCCCTGATGCGCAAGGCCGGACTGCCGGAGGGGCCGAGCGGGACGCCGATCGCCGACTTCCTGGGACTCGACTTCGTCCTGTCCGAGAACGCCGACACCGAGCAGACCCTGACGGACGTGCTGGGCCGGGGCGCCGACCTGCACCTGCGCATCAGCCCGCTGCACGACCGCCGCGGCCGCTGCATCGGCTGGGCGCTGGTCGCCCGGGACATCACCGAGGCCAACCGGCGCCGCCGCGAGGCCGAGGAGTCCAACGTACGGCTGCGCGAGCAGTTGGAGACGATCGAGGCGCTCCGCGCCGACCTGGTCGAGCAGGCCGTGCGGGACACGCTGACCGGCCTGTACAACCGCCGCCACCTCATGGAGATCCTGGCCCGCGAGATCCCGCGGGCCGCCGGGGAGGGTACGCCGCTGAGCGTGGCGCTCATCGACGTCGACCACTTCAAGCGCATCAACGACACCCACGGCCACGACGCCGGCGACGTCGTCCTGACCCATGTCGCCGCGCTGCTGGCCGGTGAGGTCCGTCACGACGACGTGGTCGTGCGCTACGGCGGGGAGGAGTTCGTGCTCCTGCTGCCCGGAGCCGGCGCCGAGGAGGCCCGCGCCCGGCTCGACGACCTGCGCCGCCGGGTGGGCCGGACCCCGGTCGAGGTCGAGGGGCGCCACCTGACGGTCACCTTCAGCGCCGGCGTCGCCGATCTCGCGCCGGGGCAGGGGCCCAGGGACCTGCTGCGGGAGGCCGACCGGGCGCTGTACGGGGCCAAGCGGCTGGGGCGCGACCGGGTCGAGCTCGCCGCCGCCCACCCGCCGCGCGCTCTGGAATCCGGTCCCGGCGAGGCGGCCTGAGCCGTCCGGGTGAGGCGGCCCGAGTCAGTCCTTCGCCGGGGTGGCGGGCAGGCGCACCGTGAAGACGGTGCCGCGCTCCCGGCCGGGGCGGGCCTCGATGGTGCCGTCGTGCGCGTCGACGATCGCCCTGGTGATCGCCAGGCCCAGGCCGGTGCCCTTGACGCCGGACTCCAGGGCGGTGGAGGCGCGGAAGAACCGGTCGAACAGCCGTGGGTACTGCTCGGTGGGGATGCCGATGCCGGTGTCGGCGACGGTGACGGTGACGCGGTCGTCCTCCTTGCCGGAGGTGACGGTGACGACGCCGTTCTCCGGGGTGTACCGGATCGCGTTGGACAGCAGGTTGTCGAGCACCTGGCGCAGCCGTACCGGATCGGCGTGCACGGTCAGGCCGGGGGCGAGGGCGGTGTTCAGGACGATCTGCTTGACGGTGGCGGCGGGCCGGTGTTCGTCGATGGCCTGGAGCGCCAGCTGCTCCAGGGAGAGCGGCCGGATGTCGAGGCCGATGTGCCCGGCGTCGAAGCGCGCCAGGTCCAGCAGGTCGTCGACGAGGCGCTGCAGGTGCGCGCTCTTGCGGTCGATGACGTCGACGAACGTGCGGTGCTCCCCGGCGAGGCCGGGGTCGTCCATGAGCATCTCGGCGTAGCCCCGGATGGCTCCGATGGGGCTGCGCAGCTCGTGGCTGACCACGGCGACGAGCTCGTCCTTCATCTTGTCGAGCTCCTTCAGCCGGCGCACCTGCTGCTGCTCCTGGGCCAGCAGGCGCTCGCGCTCGTCGGCGAGCTGGTGGCGCTCGGTGACGTCGGTGCTGATGCCGTCGATGAACAGGCGGCCGTCCTGGCGACGGGGTACGGCGCGCGTCCAGACCCAGTGGATCCCGCCGTCGAGGCCGGTGATGCGGCATTCGAACTCCGCGGCCATCCCGGAGGCGAGCGTCTCGCGGTAGGCGGCGAAGGCGGGCGCGTCATCGGGGTGGATGTGCCGGGCCACCGTCTCCATGATGGCCTCGGCGTCGTGCGACATCAGGATGCCGAACACGCCGAAGCTGTCGGGGTGGCTGGTGTAGACCGTCTTGAGGTCGCGGTCGTCGGTGACCTCGAAGGTCCACACGAAGTCGTTGAGCTGGGAGACGATGCGGTCGAGGTGGCGCTGGCTGGCGGCCAGGGCCAGGGACAGCTCCTCGGCGCGGCGGCGTTCCTTGTAGCGGCCCAGATGGGCGCCGACGCCGTCGAGCATGGCCACGAGGTCGTCGTCGGGCTCCTGGACCGCCTGGTCGTAGAAGGCGAGGACCCCGAGCACGCGCCTGCCGCTGCGCACCGGCAGGCCGATGGCGGTGCGCAGCCCTCCCTTCAGCGCGGCCCCCTTGTGCAGGAAGTCGCGGGGGTCGCCGGTCAGGTCGGAGATCCAGATGTCGTGGCCGCTCATCCACGCCGCCCCGGGCAGCCCCTGCCCGGGACGCAGGGTGACCGGCTCGGCGTCGACGAACTCGGACAGGTCGAGATCCGGCCTGGTCCAGGAGTAGACGCGGGTGATGCCGTTCTCGTCGGGGTCGACGCGCCAGTACTCCCCGCAGGCCCAGCCCAGCGTCTCGACGACCGCGGTGACCGTGCCCGTCGCGGACTGCTCGGCGGACCCGGCGTTGGCCAGCGCCCGCGTCACGGCGTGCTGGGCCTCGCGGAGCGTCTCGGCGCGGCGGCGGGCGCTGAGGTCGTACAGGAACGTGTGGAACACCGGCTCGCCGTACTCGATGTTGACCTGCAGGCTCATCTCCACGGGGAGCTCCCGCCCGTCCCTGTCGACGGCGACCAGCTCCGTCCGGTCCCCCGACTGGGAAGGCCTGCCGGACGACCGCATCCGCCGCAGGCTCTGGTAGTAGACGTGCCGCGAGCCGCGGGAGACGACCAGTTCGGCGAGGTCCCGGCCGAGGGCCTCCTCGGCCGACCAGCCGAACAACCTGGCGGAGGCGGCGTTCCAGCCCGTCACCGTCCCGTCGGCGTCGATCGAGACGAGGGCCTCGGGCGTGTGGTCGAGGACGGCCCGCATCCGGGCGGCCGTGATCAGGGAGCGGCCGTGGGCCAGGCGCAGCCTGAGCTCCGTCTCCACCGCCGCGGCGAGGTCGCCGATCTCCTCCAGCTCCCGCGCGCTCCACGTCCGGGGTTCGGTGTCGGTCACCGACATCGACCCCAGGATCTCCCCGTCGGCCGCGCGCAGCGGGAAGCCCGCGTAGGCCCGCACCGCCAGCCCGTGGACGGTCTGATGGTGCCAGCGCGTGTCGTCCAGGACGACGGGCGCCCCCGTGTCGATGACGCGCCTGCACAGGGGGGAGGTCATGTGCGTCCCGCGCGGCACCGGCGGCGCGTTGTCCGGCCCCGCCGCGCTGATGATCACCTGGCGGTCCCGGTCGCCCAGGGCGACCGAGGCGGCGGCCGCACCGGCGAGCCGGACCGCCAGCCGGGTCAGGCGGTCCAGCGACGACGTCTCCGGGGCGTCGAGGAGACCCGTCGCGCGCAGTATCCGCAGCCACGAGTCACGAGCGGCGTCCACCGTCGTCACGGCCCTGTCCCCCCCTGAGCTCGTCCGCACCTCGTGTGTCTGCCCAGCTTTGGACAAGGCAACCCATTCATGTAGTCAATGGGTCAGAACGGACAGCCATTCCGGGGCGGCCGGTCAGGGGAGGGCGGCCAGGAAGCCGGTCAGGGCCGAGGTGACCTCCTCCGGGCGCTCCAGGGGCGGCAGGTGGCCGGTGCGCGGCAGGTCGATCCTGCGGGCCCCCGCGATGCCGTCGGCCAGCAGGTCCGACACCGCCTGGATCCCCGGGACGTCGCACAGGCCGTTGATCACCAGGGTCGGCTGCCGCACCTCGTCCAGGCGGCCGGCGGCCGGCGGCTCGAGCAGCCGTTCGGCCGAGGGCGGGCCGCTCCAGAGCCGGGTGAAGACGCCCCGGCACATCTCCACCGCCGCCTCCCACACCTCGGGGGCCAGGTCGTCCTTCCCGCGGTCGGGACCGGCGACCTGCCACAGGACCTGGGCCCTGGCGATCGCATCCACGTCGGCGGGATCGACCGCGGCGCCTCTGTCGCGGTAGGCGCTCAGCCGGTCGGCGGGGACGGAGCTGTGCACGCGCTCGCGCGCCTGCTCCAGCATCTCCGGCGGCCACGCGTGCCCGGCCAGTCCGGAGGCGATCGGCACCAGGCCCGCCACCCGGCCGGGCGCGGCCAGGGCGGCCTCCACCGCGTAGGCCCCGCCCATCGAGCAGCCGACCAGCACGGCCCGGTCCACCTCCAGCGCGTCGAGCAGCGCCAGCAGGTCCTCGTAGTGGGCGAACTCGCCCTCGGCGTCGGCGGACTCGCCGTAGCCGCGCCAGTCGTAGCGGATCACCCGGTGAGAGGCGGACAGCGCCCGGAACTGGTGCTCCCACATCCGCCGGTCGGCTATCCCCGCGTGCGAGAACACCACCGCGGGCCCGTGCCCCGCCTCGTCGTACGCCAGCCGTGCCCCGTTGCACTCGATCATCGTCACGCCGGCAACCTACCTCCGGGCGAGCCGGCCGGCGCGGGGTGTTCACCCCCGGCGCACGGCGGCGGCCCGCCGCCGGAAAACCGTTTGTGCGCCGTCGCGGCGGTGTCTAGCGTGAGCGGCATGTCGGTCATATGCCGTGCACCCCAGATGTTCATCCGGATACGTCTCCACCCGGCCCCGGGCCGGTAGAGAGGGACGCACGCCTTCCAGAGGGACGCACGCCTTTCTCCACTCGCGCCCCGGGCCTTCCGAGACCATTTCCTCTCGGACCCGAAAGGGCGATATCTGTGGCGCACTCATTCGCTCACGGAAACCACTCCCACACCCAGAAGAAAGCCCGTGTCCGCGGCGGCGGGACCGGCGGCGGAAACGATCGTGACCGGGCCAGGCGCGTCCTGTCGCAGAACTTCATCGTCGACGGCGACATCGTGGACCGCGTGGTCAAGGCCGCCGGCCACCACGACCTGGTCCTCGAACCCGGCGCGGGGGAGGGCGTCCTGACCCGGGCGCTCGCCGAGACCTGCGGCCGGGTCATCGGCTACGAGGTCGACCCCCGGCTGGCGGTCAGGCTCTCCGCCGGAACCCGGGACGACCCCCGCATCCGCGTCGTCCGGGGGGACTTCCTGAAGGCCCCCGTGCCGCGCGAGCCGTTCGCGGTCGTGGGGAACATCCCGTACGCGATCACCTCGAAGATCGTCGACTGGTGCCTGCGGGCGCCCGGGCTCACCTCGGCCACCCTGGTCACCCAGGAGGAGTACGCGCGCAAGCGCACCGGCGGCTTCGGCCGATGGAGCATGCTGACCGTGCGGACCTGGCCCTGGTACGCCTGGGAGATGACGGACCGCGTCGGCCGCGAGGCGTTCCGGCCCGTCCCCTCCGTCGACTCGGCCGTCCTGCGGATCGAGCGCCGCGAGCAGGCGCCCGACCTGCCCGGCTATCGCGCCTTCGTCGAGTACGGCTTCACCGGGCCCGGCCGCTCGCTGTACGCGACCCTGCGGACGCGCCACCCGGCCGGCCCGCTCGACGAGGCCTTCGCCGCCGCCGGCCTCGACCCCGGCACGGTCGTCGCCTACGTCCACCCCGACCAGTGGCGAGTCGTCTTCGACCGTCTCGCTCCCGCCTCGCCCGGGGAGACCGGGGAGTCCTGGGAGTCCTGGGAGTCCTGGGAGACCGGGGAGTCCGGGGAGGGGGTCAGGCGAGCGAGCGGGACAGGGCGGCCGCGGCGGCGGTGAGCCGGGGGCCGACGGTCTCCGGGTCCAGGGGGGTGAACGCGATCACGCCGACGGAGGCCTCCAGCCAGGGCAGGCCGGGGACCGGGGCGGCGATGCCGTGGGCGCCCTCCTGGAGCTGGCCCTCGGTGGCGACGTAGCCGGTGCCGCCCCGCCGCAGGGCGAGGATGGCCAGGCCCGCGGCGCCCCTGGTCAGGGGGTGACGGGAACCCTCGCGGTAGGCGACGTGCATGTCGGTCCAGGACGGCTCGACCACCGCCACCGCGAGGCCGTCGTCACCCTCGGCGATGGTGAGGTGGGCGGTGGCGCCGACCTCCTCGGCGAGCCGGCGCAGGGCCGGCAGCGCCCCCTCGCGGAGCAGGGGGTGAACGGCCCGCGCCAGCACGAGCACGCCGAAGCCCAGGTGCACGCGGCCGTCACCGTCGCGGCGGACGAAACCCCCCTCCTGCAACGTGGTGAGCAGGCGGTAGACCGCGGGCCGGCTCAGCCCCAGCTCGGCCGCCAGCTCGGTGGGGGTGAGCCCCCGGTGGCCGTCGGCGAGCAGGCGGAGCAGGCGCAGGCCGCGCTCGAGGGTCTGCGACGACTCGGCCGCCATCAGCGCGTCCGCGGGGTGGGGTGCATGGTTCCGATTATCGGGGATGGCGGACCCGGCGCAGGGAGGCGGGAACGGCCGGTCCGGGTCGCCGTGGACGGCCGGTCCCACTTGTCATGCCGGTAACAACCGGCGACGAGGAATGTGCAGGGGTTTGGCAAGAACCGCACGTATCGCCTGCCGTAAGTTGCTAGATCCCTGTACTCCGGCGAGGGGACCCCGAGCATGAGCGAGCCGCTGATCCTCCGAGTCTCACGGTGGGCGAGGGAGATCCCGGACGCCCCGGCCTACACCTTCCTGGACTACGCGGACTCCGCCGACGGCACGGAGCGCACGCTGTCCTGGTCCCGGGTGGACCTGCGGGCCAGGGCGCTGGCCGTACGGCTGCGCGAGGTGGCGCTGCCGGGGGAGCGGGCGGCGATCCTGGCGCCGCAGGGGCTGGAGTACGTGGTCGCGATGCTCGGCGCGATGTACGCCCGGGTGATCGCGGTGCCGCTGTTCGCCCCCGATCTGCCCGGCCACGCCGACCGGCTGATCCGCGCCTACGCCGACGCCGACCCCGTCTGCGTGCTGACCACGACCTCCGCGCTGGAGAGCGTCCGGACCTTCATCGACGGGCGGTCCGTCCCCCGGCCCAAGGCCGTCCTCACCCTGGACACGGTCTCCGACCTGCTCGCCGACGAGTGGGAGCCCGAGCCGATCGGCCCCGGCGACCTGGCCTACCTGCAGTACACCTCCGGATCCACCCGCGCCCCCGCCGGGGTCGAGATCAGCCACGGCAACGTCACCGCCAACGCCGAGCAGCTCTGGCGGGCCTTCCGGGCCACCCCCCGGGTGTCCACGGCGGCGCTGTGGCTGCCGCTCTTCCACGACATGGGCCTGATCGCGACGATCGCCGCGCCGATCGTCGGCGGCAACCGGGCGGTGTTCATGGACCCGGTGGCCTTCGTCATGCACCCGGTCCGGTGGCTGCGCATGCTCAGCGCGTACGACGACGTGTTCACCGGCGGGCCCAACTTCGCCTACGAGTACACGGCGAGCCGGGTGACCGAGGCGGAGAAGGCCGCGCTCGACCTGTCCGGGGTCGCGGTCATGCTCAACGGCGCCGAGCCGCTGCGCGGCAGCACGATCAACCGCTTCTCCGAGGAGTTCGCCGCGTGCGGGCTGCGGCCCGAGGCGCACACCCCGGGGTACGGCCTGGCGGAGGCGACCGTGTTCGTCACCGCGATGGACCGCGACCTGCCCGTGCGGGTGACGGCGTTCGACCGGGACGCGCTCACCGCCGGGCGGGCCGTACCGGTCACCGGGCCGGACGCCGGGCGGGGCAGGGTCAGCGAGCTGGTGTCCTGCGGGGTGCCGACCGGACAGGACGTGGCCGTCGTCTCCCCGTACGGCCGGGCCGTGCCCGACGGGGAGGTCGGCGAGATCTGGGTGCGGGGGCCGAACGTGGCGCGGGCCTACTGGCGCGACGAGGAACGCAGCGCCGAGGTCTTCGGCAACGAGCTGGAGGGCGAGGAGGGGACCTGGCTGCGCACCGGGGACCTGGGCGTGATCCACGACGGCGAGCTCTACGTCACCGGCCGGATCAAGGACCTGGTCATCGTCGACGGGCGCAATCACTACCCGCAGGACGTGGAGGTGACCGTGCAGGAGGCCGACGAGGCCGTCCGCAGGGACCACGTGGCGGCCTTCGCGGTCCCGGGCGAGGAGACGGAGCGGCTGGTCGTGGTGGCCGAGCGGTCGCGCAGGGCCGAGGGCCGCGACCCCCGTGAGGTCGCGGCCAACGTCAGGGCCGCCGTCGCCAGGAACCACGACCTTCGGGTGCACGAGTTCGCGCTGGTCGAGGCGGGAGCCGTACCGCGCACCTCCAGCGGGAAGATCGCCCGCCGCGCGTGCGCGCAGGCCTATCTGGACGGCGCCTTCACGACGGCGGCAGAGGGCTCCCGGGCCTGATGTTCGAGTCGCTTGGACGGACCGTCTACCGCGGACGCTGGTCCCTGCTCGCACTCGGGACCCTGTTCGCGGTCCTGGCCGGATACTTCGGTCTGGGGCTGTTCGGCCGGATGTCCGACGGCGGGTTCGACGATCCGGGCGCCGAGTCGACCATGGCCGCGCAGTGGGGCGGCAAGTGGTTCGGCGGCAGCGCGCCCGACGTGGTGGTGCTCTACACGAACCCGGCGATCGACGTCGACGACGACCGGTTCAGGGACGCGGTGGACGCGGCGCTGAAAGCGCTGCCCGCCGAGCACGTCGCCCGGTACTCCACCTACTGGAGCACCGATGCCAAGGAGCTCGCCTCCACCGACCGGCACTCCACCTACGCGCTGATCAGCCTGCACGGCGGCGAGCCGGTCAAGCAGAGCGGCTACGACGCGATCAGGGACCGGATCCGCGACGCCCCCACCGGATACGTCGTCCAGATCGGCGGCCGGATCCCGCTGCTCATGGACCTCAACACGCAGACCGGCCTCGACCTGCAGCAGGCCGAGGCGATCTCGATGCCGGTCCTGCTCGTCCTGCTCGTCATCGTCTTCGGCAGCCTGGTGGCCGCCGGGCTCCCGCTCGTCGTCGGCCTGCTGTCGGTGATCGGCGCGCTCGCGCTGCTCCGGCTGCTCACCGAGATCACCGACGTCTCGGTCTTCTCGCTGAACGTCGTCACGATGCTCGGCCTCGGCCTGGCCATCGACTACTCCCTGTTCGTCCTGAACGCCTTCCGCGAGGAGATCCGCCGCGAGACGCCGGTGGAGACGGCCATCGTGCGGACCATGATGACGGCCGGGCGGACGGTCGCCTTCTCCGGCCTGACCGTGGCGACCGCGCTGTGCGGGCTGCTGCTGTTCCCGCAGATGTTCCTGCGCTCGATCGGGCTGGGCGCGGCGGCGGTGGTGCTCGTCGCGATGGCGGCGGCGCTGATCGTGCTGCCCGCCCTGCTGGCGGTGCTCGGCCCGAAGGTGGACGCGATCAGGGTCGTGCCGGACTTCGGCGGCCGGCACCGGGGCGGGACCTGGCACGCCATCGCCTCCAGCGTGATGAGACGCCCCGTGATCTATCTGGTGGGCGTCGGCGTGCTGCTGGTCGCGCTGGCCGCGCCGTTCGGACACGCGCGGTTCGGCAGCGTGGACCACCGGGTGCTGCCCGAGGGGTTCGAGAGCCGCCAGGTCGCCGAGCGGATCGACCGGGACTTCGCCAGGAACGCGATGTCGCCCATCGACGTGATCGTGCTCGTCGAGCGCGACCTGGTCGGGCCGATGACCGCCGCGGCCCCGGGGGCGCTGTCCTCGGACGTGGGCGGGCAGCCCGGTCCCGTCGGCGCCGGCAACTCCGGGATCACCCCCGTCACCGAGATCGGCCCGCTGGACGTCAAGCCCTTCGCGGACCGGCTGGAGAAGCTGGACCACGTCACCGGGGTCGACGTCACGGGCGTCTCGCAGAACAACGGCGCGGTACGGCTGGCGGTCCGCTACGACAAGGACCCGATGTCCGACGAGGCCAGGGCGCTGGTCCAGGAGATCCGCGACCTGGCCTCCGAGCCGAACATCCAGGACGTCGTCGTCGGCGGGCCCACCGCCGCCCAGCTCGACCTGGAGTCCAGCCTGAAGTCCACGCTGCCGTGGACCGCGCTCATCGTCTGCCTGATGACCGGCCTGCTGCTGTTCGTCGCGTTCGGCTCGATCCTGCTGCCGATCAAGGCGATCCTGATGAACGTCGTGTCCCTGGGCGCCTCCTTCGGAGTGATCGTGTGGGCGTTCCAGGACGGGCACCTGGCCGGCTTCCTCGGCTTCACCCCCACCGGGAGCATCGAGGCGACCGTCACGGTGCTGATCCTGGCGGTGGTGTTCGGCCTGTCGATGGACTACGAGCTGTTCCTGCTCAGCCGGGTCCGCGCGGAGTGGCTGCGGACCGGGGACAACACCGCCGCCGTGGCGGCCGGCCTGGAACGGACCGGCGGCATGATCACCAGCGCCGCCCTGCTGCTGCTGGTGGTCATCGCGGCCTTCTCCACCGCCGGGATCACGGTGGTGAAGATGCTCGGCGTCGGCATGTTCGTGGCCATCGTGGTGGACGCCACCCTGGTCCGCGCCCTGCTGGTGCCCGCGACGATGCGCCTGATGGGCGACGCCAACTGGTGGCTGCCCGCGTCCCTGCGGAGCTTCCACCGCCGGATCGAGATCCGCGAGCACGTCCTCCCCCGCGGCGAGCTCCCGCCCGGCCGCGGCACCTACGTCACCGTGGAACGCGAAGGCGGCCCCGCCTCCCCGCGCACCCCCCGCCCCCTGGAGCCCGTACCGGCCCGCCGCCTGGACCCCCCTCCGGCCCGCCCCCTGGAACCCGCCTCGTCCCACCCTCCGGCCCCCGCCTCACCCCACCTGGCGGAGCCCGCCTCCGCCCATCCGATGGAATCCGCCTCGCCCCACCTCGCGGGGCCCGCCTCCGCCCATCCGATGGAACCCGCCTCGCCCCACCTCGCGGAGCCCGGTTCCCCCCGCCTCCTGGAGACCGTCTCCCCGCGCCACAGGGAAGCGTCCTCCCGCCGTCTGAGGCCCTCCTTCGCCCGCCGTACGGAGTCTCCCTCGGCGCCCGCCTCCCCGCCTCCCCCTCCCGCGCCGCGGCTCTCCCCCCTGATCCCGTCGTCCCGGGCCCCCCACTCCCCGGACCCCGCCTCCCAGACCTCCGCGTCGGCTTCCCAGACCCCCACGCCGCCCCCGCAGGCCCCTCCACCGGCTTCCCCGCCCGACCCGGAGCCGAAGTCGTCTTCCCGTCAGCAGCGCTCGAACCCCTATCCCTGGCTCCCCCTGGACGCCTCATCCCCGCAGGTCCCGGCGAACGGTTCCGAGCCCCGGCCCCCGGCACCCGAACCCGTTCCCCTGCCGCCCCCGGCACCCCCGAGGCCCCCGATGCCTCCCGCGCAGGCCGTACCGGCGGGTGCCCCGACCCCCGCACGCAAGCGCAAGAAAGTCATCAAGCCCAACGTGGACGGCCCCGGCTGGCACTGGGCCGAGGAAGACGAGGACCCCTCCCCACCCCCCCAGAACCCGGTCCAGCCCCCCACGGCTCCTCCCCTCCAGCCGCTCCTCACCCCACCACCCGCCCAAGCGGTCCCGACGCCGCCCCCGGCGCAGCCGGTTTCCGACTCGTCGTCCGCCCAGGCGCCACCGGCCCCCGTCCCATCGCCTGAGCGGCAAACGCCGAACTCGCCCCCGGCACAGCCGGCTCCGCCGCCTGTACGGCCTGCGGCGACCCCACCGGTTCCGCCGCCTGTACGGCCTGAGGCGACCCCACCGGTTCCGCCACCTGTACGGCCTGAGGCGACCCCACCGGTTCCGCCACCTGTACAGCCCGAGCCGACTCCCCTGGTGCCGCCGCCTGTACGGCCTGCGGCGACCCCACCGATTCCGCCGCCTGTACAGCCCGCCGCAGCGTCACCGACTCTTCCTGTACGGCCTGCGGCGACCCCGCCGACTTCGTCGCCTGTCCGGCCGGAGGCGGCCCCCCTGACGCCACCGCCCCCGCTGCCTGTACGGCCCGCCGCAACGTCATCGGCTCCGGCCCCCGCCGCACCGCCGGCGCCCCCGCGTGACTCCGAGGCGGATGCCGAGGGCGCGCGCCCCGTACGGCGCGGTCCGGTGGTCAGCAGTCACCTCATCGACCAGTTGGAGCCGCCGGTACGGCGCCAGGCCGACAAGGCGATCGTCCCGATCACTCGCCCTCCGGTTGCCGGACCCGCCGGACCCGTTCCGGGAACGGCGGCAGAAACCGGGCTCGCCGTACCGCCCGCGCCGACTGGGCCGGTGGCCGGGGAAGGGATCACGAGGGCCGCGCCGGTGTCCCCGGAGGAGCCGGTGCCGACTGCACCGATGATCGAGGAACGGCCTGCGCCGGTGAGCGGGGAGAGACCCGCCTGGGCTCCCGGGACGCCGCCTCCGGGGAAGCCGGTTTCCGAGCCGTTCCAGTCGAGGCACGAGCCCTCACGGCCGGAGGGCCCGCCCGCGCCGCCTCCCATGCCGCCTCCCATGCCGCCTCCCACGCCGGAGCCCGTGCCGGAACCTGAGCCTGTGCCGCCGCCCGTGCCCGTTCCGAGGCGGGAACCGGAACGGAAGCCGGGACGGGCCGGGGGATGGGTGGCCGTTGAGCGGCGGACCACCAGGGTCGTACGGCCCAAGGCCGGGGGAGCCGGGTGGGAATGGGTGGAGGTGGAGGAGGGGTGAGCGACCTCACCGCCCGGCCGTCTCCACCCGACCGGGCGCCTTCGCCCGAACGGCCCGTCCTCTCGCCACCTCGTCCGAGGGACCGGCGGGGGCTGCTTCTGCTGGTCGTCGGGTTGGCCGGGTTCGTGACGACTCTGGACAACACGGTCGTCACGGTCGCTCTGCCCACCATCCAGAGTGAACTGCGTGCCACGCTGGCGGCGCTGGAGTGGGTCGTCACCGGATACGTCCTCACCTTCTCGGGACTGATGCTCGCCGGGGGCAGGCTGGCCGACGTGTACGGTCGTCGCACGGTCCTCGTCATCGGGCTCGCGGTCTTCACGGCGGCCTCACTCGGGGCGGGGCTGGCGACCTCGGCGGGCGGGCTGGTCGCGGCCCGGCTGGTGCAGGGGTGCGGGGCCGCGTTGATCCTGCCCGCGATGCTGGCCGTGGTGTCGGTCGGCGGCGACGACCGGCGCCGGTCGGTCGGCGTCGCGGTCTGGATGGCCTCCGGGGCGGCGGCGCTCGCGCTCGGGCCGGTCGTCGGCGGCTGGATCACCCAGCATCTCCACTGGAGCTGGGTCTTCCTGCTCAACATCCCCCTCGGCGTGCTGATGATCGCTCTCGCGGTCGCGGCCGTGCCCGACTCCCGGGACGAGGCGGCCGCCCGGGTGGACGTCCCCGGCGTCGCGGCCTCGGTCGTCGCACTCTCGGCGGGCACGTTCGGGCTGACCTTCGGGCCGGAGCTGGGCTGGGCCTCGCCGGTGATCGTGGCCGCGCTGGCGGTCGCCGCGGTCGCGGCCGCCGTCTTCGTCGCGGTGGAGAGGCTGGGCCGGGAGCCCATGGTCGACCTGGCGCTGTTCCGGGCGCGGGCGTTCACCGGCGGGGTGATCGCCCAGGTGCTGTGGGGGCTCGGCGTCAACGGCGTGTTCTTCTTCACGGCGCTGTTCCTGCAGGGAGTCCTCGGCTTCAGCCCGGCGATGTCGGGCCTGGCCTTCGTGCCGCTGGCCCTGCTCGTCGTGGTGGTCACCCCGCTGGTCCCGGCACTGGAGCGCCGTCTCGGCGCGGCCCGCACGGTCGCGCTGGGCCTGGTCCTCGTGGCGGCGGGCATGGTGGCGGTGGCCTTCCTGCGGCCGGGGGACGGCTGGGCCGGGCTGCTGCCCGCGGTGTGCGTGATCGGGATCGGCTCGGCGCTCACCATGCCGCTGGGCTCGGCGGTCCTGGGCGCCGTCCCGGAGGCGCGGGCGGGCGTGGCGGGAGGGGTGTTCAGCGTCGCGCGCGAGGTCTCCGGGCTGTTCGGCATCGCGGTCGTCGGTGTGATCGTCAACGGTTCCGCCAGCTTCACCCTCGGCTACTCCGCCGGTCTGCTCACCGCGGCCGGGCTCGTCACGGTGGGGGCCGTCGTCAGCCTGGTGACCCTCCGGTGAGGGTCGCGATCCTGGCCTTCGGGTCGCGGGGGGACACCCAGCCGTGCGTGGCCCTCGGCGCGGGGCTCGCCGGGCGCGGGCACCGGGTGAAGGTCGTCGCGGCGGGGCGGTACGGCGGGCTGGCCGGGGAGGCGGGCCTGGAGTTCAGCCCGATCAGCGTGGACCCGCTGCGGATCGTGGAGTCCGAGGAGGGGCAGGCGTGGCTGCGCAGCGGGCCCGCCGGGTTCGTCCGGGGCTTCCGCCGGGTCGTGGAGCCGCTGGCCGAACGGCTCGCCGCCGAGGTGGACGCGGCCTGCGCCGGCGCCGAGCTGGTCCTGGCCCCGGCGCTGGGCGGGTTCGGGCACCACCTGTCGGAGCGGTACGGCATGCCGTACGCGCTCATGCACTTCCAGCCCAGCGAGCCCACCCGGGCCTTCCCCAACCCGCTGGTCCCCCTGCGCACGCTCGGGTCCTGGGGCAACAGGGGCAGCTACGCCCTGATCGAGGGCCTGAGCTGGCTGCTGCTCGGCCGCATGGTCAACCGGCTCAGGGGCCGGGTGCTCGCGCTGGGCCCCATGCGGGACAGCCCGTTCCGGAGCGCGCGGGCCGGTGCGGTGCCGGTGCTGTGCGGGGTGAGCCCGGTGGTCGTCGGCCGCCCGGCGGACTGGCCGCCGTATGTGCACCTGACCGGCTACTGGCCGCTGGAACGCCCGTGGAGCCCGCCGCCGGAGCTGGAGGTCTTCCTGAAGGACGGGCCGCCCGTCGTCTACGCGGGCTTCGGCAGCATGGCCCCGGCCGATCCGGGCGCGACCGCTGAGACGGTGGTGGCGGCGCTGCGCGCGGCCGGGGTGCGCGGGGTGCTGCAGGGCCTGCCGTACGGCGGGGCGGACGACATGTTCGTGATCGGCGAGGCGGACCACGCCTGGCTGTTCCCCCGGGTGGCGGCCGTGGTGCACCACGGGGGCGCGGGGACGACGGGGACCGCGCTGCGGGCCGGGGTGCCGAGCGTGATCTGCCCGTTCTTCTCCGACCAGCCGTTCTGGGGCGCGAGGGTGGCCGCGCTGGGCGCCGGGCCCGCCCCGCTGCCGGTGCGGCGGCTGACGGCCGGGGCGCTGGCCGCGCGGGTGGCGGCGGCCGTACGGGACGCGGGGATGCGGGCGGCGGCGGCGCGGCTGGGAGAGCGGCTGCGGGCCGAGGACGGGGTCGCGCGGGCGTGTGACGCGCTCGGGATGTGAAGGGCGCCGGAAGGCGGGGAGACGAAGGGGACCCGGAGACGGGCGGCGTGACTGGGGCTGCGGGGGCCGGGGTGCCGGAAGTTTGACGAATCCCTTACCGGACCTGTTCGGACAGTGATGATCTGGATAGGGTTCAATGCGGTTGTTTTGACCGGCTTTCCCGGGGAGTTTCAGGACATGCGAATCACTCTGCGGCGGGCTGTCGCCGTCGGCTCGATGCTCACCCTGATCGGTGTCGTGACCCCCGCCGCGGCGGCCTCCTCGCAGGACGACCCCCGCAGCTGCCGGGACCTGATGGGCGCCGACGCCCCGGCCTTCATCCAGTGCCGCTGGCTGGCCAAGCCGGACGAGGCCTACGACGTCGTGAAGTTCTGGGCGGAGAACGACAACGCCCACCTCAAGGAGGCCAGCCCGTACGAGGGCAAGTTCATCGACTGCTCGGCCCCCGGGAACTCCTGCCCCGAACTGGAGGGCGACGGCGCCGTCGGCGACGAGAACTCCCCGATGCCCGAGGGCGGCGAGGACACCGGCGCCCCGCAGTGCGAGGTCGGTGAGAACTGCTGGGTCGAGGGGCACGAGGAGGGCGGCGACGGCACGGTGAGCGCGCCGGAGCCGGGCAGCCCCGCCGACCCCTCAGCGCGGAGCCGGACGACGCAGACCGCGCAGCCCGCCGCCCCCGCCGTGCAGCCGGCGACGGCGCAGGAGATCGCCGCCGCCGCGCAGACCCCGGCCGGGCAGGCGGTCGCCGCGGCCAAGGACAACGGGCTGCGGATCTGGATCGACACCGAGCTGGCCGACGACTGGAAGGCGGGCACCGCGGCCTTCACCGCGGCGGTCAAGCGGATCGGCGCGCTGGCCGCGCGTCCCGAGGTGGCCGGGATCCGCTACACCTCGCAGCTCGGCTACAACACGACGTTCGCGACCCAGGAGGAGATCACCGCCTTCGTCTCCGCCGCCTCCGCCGCGCTGCGCCAGGCGGCCCCCGGCAAGCAGCTCGGGCTGCACACGGTCGTGCCCGTGTTCGCCTGCGGCGCGCAGGAGGACTGCAAGGCCGAGATGACCAAGCGCCACCCGCTGCTCGCCCCGGAGAAGGTCGAGTCGCACCTGATCGCCGGGTACGCCGACCAGATCACCCTCGACACCGGCCTGCTGTACGGGGGCTACGAGACCTGGAAGATCGACGCCGAGGCCGCCCAGCGCAACCAGTGGATCCAGGTCCGCGCCCGCGCCTGGGACGTGCTGGCCCAGGTCGCGGCCGAGGAGACCGGCCTGACCGGTGACGTCGCCGCCGAGCAGGTCGCCACCCGGGTCTCCGCGCCGGTCATGGACGGCGCCGCCCAGCAGGTCAACCTGTGGACCCGCGTGCCGGACGCCCAGGGGGCCGTGAAGAACCTGACCGCCTGGGACGCGCTGGAGAAGCTGGGCCCGATCCAGCGCCGCATGGCCGCCGTCTACAACCCGTCGGCGCCCGTCACGGACGTGGCCGCCGACCTGAAGAAGATCGGCGGAGTCTTCGGCCAGGTCTACCTGACCGCGTCCTGAGCGTTCCTAGGGCTCCTGGAGGCCCCAGCCGGAGTCCTCGTCGGCCGGCGGGGGAGCGTCCTCGCTCGGCGCGGGGTCAGCCTTCAGCCCGAGGGCCTTCAGGATCATCGGGAAGGAGCGCCTGAACTCGCGCTCCCAGTAGGGCCAGGTGTGCGTGCCCTTCTTGTACAGGTGCACCACCGGCTTGATCCCGTGCAGCCGGAGCCTGGCCACCAGGTGCCTGGCGGTGTAGGCCGAGACCGGCTCGCCCAGGTGGGCCGGGTGCCAGGGGGCGCCGGGCGGATCGAGCTCGCCGTTCAGGCTGGTCGTGCCGCTGGAGATGTAGATGCTCGTGCCGCGCAGGTTCCCGGCCAGGTGGGCCGGGTCGTTGGCCCGCCACACGTCCCGGTTCCTGATCGGGTCGCCCCACAGCGCCTTCGGGTCCTGCCCCTCGGCGGCCTGGGCGTTCATGATGATGTCGGGGATGCCGGGCAGGCGGGTGGACATGACGCCGCTGTAGGAGCCGACGAAGCGGAACATGCCGGGGTGCCGCGCGCCGTACTTCATGGCTCCGTAGGCGCCCATCGACAGGCCCGCGACGGCTCTGCGGGTCCCGGCCCGGTAGCCCACCTCCAGCAGGCGGCGCACCTCGTAGGTGTGGAAGGTCTCCCACGCGGGTGGACCGCCCTTGCCCTTGTTGTACCAGTTGCTGTAGTTGCCGGCCCGGCCTGCCTCGGGCATGACGATGATCGCGTCGACGTTCTCGGTCAGCTCCTCCACGCCGGTCATCCGGGTCCAGGAGGTGTAGTCGTCCGCGCCGCCGTGCAGCAGGTAGAGCACCGGCCAGGTCCGCTTGGCCCGCTTCGACCAGCCCTCGGGCAGCAGCAGCCGGACCGGCAGGATCGCGTTGACCGAGGGCGAGGAGATCCGGATGTCGAGCGTGCGCGAGTCGAGCCAGCGCTCCTGGACCACGCGGGCGCCACCGGGGTACGCGGCCTGCCACGGGCCCGACGGGCTCTTGCCCTTCGGGGCGGGCTCCGCCTGCCGGGTCCCGTCCGCCGCGGCCGGGTACGGCGGCGCGGCCGCGTGCGCCGCCCCCGGCAGGCCGACGGCCACCGCGGTGGCGAGCGCGAGGAGCCCGTGTCGAACAGGTCGCATCGTCTTTCCTTCCACCGGCCTGAAGACAGGGGCCGTGGCAGGCGACCCTAGACCCGGTGATCGAGCGTGCCTATACGTGCGCGCAACGAAACGGTGAGGGCCGCTTGAGCCTCGCGCACAAATCACCTCTCGCGTGTGGTCGTTATCACAACCGTGACAAAACGCCCTGGTGGATTGTGGGTTGACAGGTCTGCCTCACAACGAGGCCTCTCGCGTAAGTTGGCCGATCACTTCGGCTGTTCTGGGGAGTCGCCTCGTGAACCTGCTCGGTGAAGACGAGATCCGCCGCTTCCTGACGGAACGGATCGCCGCCCGCTGCCGCCTTCCTCTCACCGGCGTCGACCCGGACCGTCCCCTGGAGGAGTTCGGCCTGTCCTCGCGGGACGCGGTGGCCGTGGCGGGGGAGCTGGAGGCGCTGCTGGGCCGGGAGCTGGGGCCCACGCTGGTCTGGGAGTACCCGACGATCAACCGCCTCGCCCGGGGGCTCGCCTCCGGCGCGGCGCCCGCCCCGCAGGCCGTACGGCGCGCCGACCCCGACGAGCCGATCGCGGTGATCGGCGTCGGCTGCCGCCTGCCCGGCGGGGTGCGCGGGCCCGGGGACTTCTGGCGGCTGCTCATGGCGGGCGGCGACGCGGTGGGCGAGGTGCCCGAAGGGCGCTGGGAGGCCTTCGACGACGGGTCCCCGCACACGGCCGAGGTGCTGGCCGGCACCACCCGGCACGGCGGTTTCCTCGACGACGTGACCGGGTTCGACGCCGACTTCTTCGGGATCGTGCCCGGCGAGGCCGAGACCATGGACCCGCAGCAGCGCCTGCTGCTGGAGACCGCCTGGGAGGCGCTGGAGCACGCCGGGCTCGCGCCCCGCTCGCTGCGCGGCAGCCGTACCGGGGCGTTCGTGGGCGTCTCCGGCAACGAGTACGCGTATCTGACCACCGCCGACCTCACGAGGGTGGACGCCTGGACGGCGACGGGGGCGGCCTTCAGCATCGCCGCCAACCGGCTGTCGTACGTGCTCGACCTGCGCGGGCCCAGCCTGGCGGTGGACACCGCCTGCTCGTCGTCCCTGGTGGCCGCGCACCTGGCGGTGCGGAGCCTGCGGTCGGGCGAGAGCGACCTGGCGCTGGCGGCCGGGGTCAACCTGCTGCTGTCGCCGGTGGTCACCGTGGCCTTCGACCGCGGCGGGGGGACCGCGCCCGACGGGCGGTGCAAGGCCTTCGACGCCTCGGCCGACGGGATGGTCCGCGCCGAGGGCTGCGGGGTGGTGGTGCTCAAGCGGCTGTCGGACGCGCGGCGCGACGGGGACCGGGTGCTCGCGGTGGTCCGCGCCACGGCGGTGAACCAGGACGGCCGCTCCAACGGCCTGGTCGCCCCCAACCCCGAGGCGCAGGAGGAGCTCCTGCGCACCGCCTACGCCGGTCTGGAGCCGCCGGACTACATCGAGGCGCACGGCACCGGGACCTTCCTCGGCGACCCCATCGAGGCCCGCGCGATCGACGCGGCCCTGCCCCCGGGGCACCGGGTGCTCCTCGGGTCGGCCAAGAGCAACCTCGGCCACCTGGAGGCCGCGGCCGGGATCACCGGCCTGATCAAGACCGTGCTCGCGCTGCACCACGGGGTGATCCCGCCGAGCGTGCACTTCCGCGAGCCCAACCCGCACATACCGTGGGACCGGCTGGAGGTCGTCACCGCCCCCGCGCCGTGGCCGGACGGGCGGGCCAGGGCGGGGGTGTCCTCCTTCGGCTTCGGCGGCACCAACGCCCACGTCGTGCTGGACCGCGCCGAGGTTCCCGAGGCCCCCGCCGGGCCGGGCTCCGGCGGGGGACGGGATCGGGACGCCGCGCGGGTGTTCCTGCTGACGGACGCCTCGGCGGAACGGGTGCGGGCGTACGCGGGGGTGCTGGCGGACCGGCTCGGATCCGGCGCCGGGAGCACCGCGGGCGGGCCCGCGCCGGACGACGCCGAGGACACGCCCGCGCTGGACGACGTCGCCTGCACGCTCGCGCGGCGGGCCGGCCGGGGCCGGATCGGGGCCGCGGTGGTGGCGCGGGACGCCGGGGAGCTGGTGGCCGGTCTGCGGGCCGTGCACGAGGGGCGGGCCCCCACCGGGCCGGCCGCGGCGGGCGGGGGACCGGTGTGGGTGTTCTCGGGGTACGGCTCGCAGTGGACCGGGATGGGCGCCCGCCTGTACGCCGGAGAGCCGGTCTTCGCCGCAGTGATCGACGAGCTCGACCCGATGTTCCTGGCGGAGGCCGACATCCCGCTGCGGGAGATCGTCGCCGAGGGCCGTGAGGTCGAGGGCGTGGCCGTCGTCCAGCCGGTGATCTTCGCGGTGCAGGTGGCGCTGGCCCGGCTGTGGACGGCCTGCGGGGTACGGCCCGCCGCAGTGATCGGGCATTCGATGGGCGAGGTGGCCGCGGCCGTGGTCGCGGGCGGGATCGGCCTGGCCGACGCGGTCCGGGTGGTCTGCCGCAGGGCCCGCCTGCTGGGCACGCTGGGCGGCGGCGGCGCCATGGCCGTGCTGGAGGTGGCCGCCGAGGAGGTCCCGGACGACCTGCACGTGGCGGTCCACGCCTCGCCGCGGCAGTGCGTCGTCACCGGCGACCCCGGCCGGGTCGCGGCCTTCGCCGCCGAGGTGGAGGCGCGGGGCCTGCTGGCCCGGTTGCTGACCGCCGAGGGCGCCGGGCACTCGCCCCAGGTCAAACCGCTCCTGCCGAAGCTGCGCGAGGCGCTGGAGGGCATCGCGGGCGGCAAGCCGGAGATCCCGTTCTACTCGACCGTCTTCGACGACCCCCGGGAGATCCCCACCTTCGAGCCCGCCTACTGGGCGGCGGGGGTGCGCCGCCCGGTCCGGCTGCTGGCCGCCGTCCGGGCCGCGGCCGAGGACGGCCACACCGTCTTCACCGAGATCAGTCCGCACCCGGTCCTGGCGGCGCCGCTGCGCGACACCCTCGGGCGCGACGCGGTCGTCACCCACTCACTGCGCCGCGGCCACGACGAGGAGTTCCCCGTCCAGCTGGCCGCCGTCGCCGTCGCCGCGCCCTCCGCCGTGCTCACCCGGCCCGGCGCGGTCGTCGACCTCCCGCCGTCGCCCTGGCGGCACGAGCGCCACTGGGCCCCGGCCGCGCGCCGCTCCGCCCTCCCGCCGGGCGCCCACCCCCTGCTCGGCGTGCACGTCGAGGGGCCCGCCGGGCACGTGTGGAGCACCGTCGTGGACGACCTGTCGGACGCGCCCTGGCGGCTGGACCCCGCGACCTGGCGCCCGCACGGCCTGCCGGTCCTGCCGCTGGCCGCGGTGGCCGCGCTCGCCCAGGCCGCCGCCGCCGAGGTGTACGGCGGGGCCGAGCTGACCGACGTCACCCTGGACGCGCTGCTGCCGCTGCCCGCCACGATCACCACCACCCTGACCCCTTCGGGCGGGGTCGAGATCGACGCCAGGAACGCCGCGGGGGTCTGGGTCCGCCACGGCACCGCGACCGTCGCCGTCGACTCGCCCCCCGCGGAGGCGCTTCCCCGTCCAGCGGAGCTGGCCGCGCGCCTGGCCGCCGCCTCCCCGGCCGACCCCGCCGAGCTCCCCGTCGAGATCGAGCACCTCGCCGCGGACGGCACCCCCACGGGCGTGCAGACCCGGCGGATCCCGCCCACCGCCGTACCGGTCCCGCTGGCGGCCAAGCTCCTGGAGCGCGTGTGGACCCAGACCCCGTTCGCCCCGGAGGCCGGGACCGGGGACGGGACGGATTCGCGGCGGAGCTGGCTGATCGTCGCAGGCGAAGGAGACGACGCGCGGGCCGAGCGGCTCGCCGCGGCTCTCGGCGCCGCCGGGCACGCCGTCCGGCGCGTCCCGCTGCCCAGAACCTCCGCACTCCGCGCCGGACCCTCCGCGGTCCCCGCCTTCCTCGTCCCGGCCCAGCGCCCCGCGCCCGCCACGCGGCCCGTTTCTCCTGGAACGACATCCCCCGTCTTCGAACCTGAAGAAGATGTGGTGGTCATGGTCCCCTCCGGGCTCGATCCGGCCGGGGCGGAGAGGCTGCTGCTGGCCGTCGCGATGATCGCCCGTGATCTCCCCGGGTCCGGCGGAGCGCGCCTGCGACTGGTCACCGAGCGGGCTCAGGCCGTACGGGAGGGGGAGCGGGGCGACCCCGGCGCCGCCGCTCTGCGCGGCCTGGTGCGGGTCCTGGCCTTCGAGCGTCCCGAGCTGCGCGCCTGCCTGCTCGACGTCGACGGTCCCGAGGCGCTCGTGGCCGAGCTCGCCGGGCCCGGAGAGCGTGCTCCCGGCGCCGCCCCGGGCGGTGCTCCGGACAGGGCTCCCGGCAAGGCTTCCGACGACTCCTCCGGCGGTGCCTCCGACGACGAGGTCGTCTGGCGGGACGGCGTCCGGTACGGCGCCCGCCTGGCCGTGCCCTCCCCGCCCGTCCGGCGGCCGGGCCGGCCCGTCGTGCGGCGCGGCGGCGGATACCTGATCACCGGCGGGTACGGCGGGCTGGGCCTGGTGGTCGCCCGGTGGCTGGCCGAGCGGGGGGCCGGGCGCATCGTGCTCGGCGGGCGTTCGGGTCCCTCCCGGGAGGGGGCGGCGGTCATCCGGCGGCTGCGGGAGTCCGGGACGGAGGTCCGGGTGGTGACCGGCGACCTGGCCGAGCCCGGCGTGGCCGCGCGCCTGGTGGAGTCCGTCACCGAGGGCGGCCTGCGGCTGCGCGGGGTCGTGCACGCGGCCGGCGTGCTGGACGACCGCCTGGTCGCCGACATGGGGGCCGGGGATCTGCACCGGGTCTGGTCGGCCAAGGCGCACGGCGGCCTGGCCCTGCACGAGGCGACCCGGGACGCCGATCCCGACTGGTGGGTGGCGTTCTCGTCCGCGGCGGCGCTGCTCGGATCGCCGGGACAGGCCGCCTACGCGGCGGCCAACGCCTGGCTGGACGCGTTGTGCGCGCTGCGCCGGGCGGACGGGCTGCCCGCGACGACGATCAACTGGGGCACCTGGTCCGAGGTCGGCGGCGCGAGCGGGGCGGCCCTGCCCGCGGTCGCGCCGATCACCCCCGAGGAGGGGGTGGAGGCGCTGGAGGCGCTGCTGGGCGGGGACGTGGACGCGGCGGGCGTGGTCAGGCTGGATGCGGCCATGGCCGTGGCGGCCTTCCCCGGCCTGGCGCGCATGCCGTACTTCGCCGAGCTGGCGGGCGGCGCGACCGGCGCGGAGTGGGGCGGGACCGAGGCCCTGGGGGAGATGGACCCCGGCGAGGCCCTGGCGGTGATCACGGCCAAGGTCAGAGAGCGCACGGCCGTGGTGCTGGGGTTCGAGGAGTCCTGGCTGGAGGACGGCACGGTGCTGACCGAGGCGGGGCTCGACTCACTGGCGGCCACGCGGGTGCGCGGGACGATCGAGCACGACTTCGGGGTGGGCCTCCCGGCGGCTCTGCTGCTGCGGGGGGCCACGCTCGGCGACGTGGCCGCGGCCGTCGCGGCGGAGCTGGGCATCCGGGGGACCGCGCCCGCGGTCCGGCCGATCGAGCCAAGGGACGCGGCGGAACGCCAGGTCGTGGCCGTCCTGACCCAGGTCCTGGGGCACGCGCCCGGGGTGAACGAGGAGATCCCGGCGGACGTCCTGCCCATCGTGCTCGGCGTCCTCGGCCGCGAGATCGGCCGGGAGCTGACCGCGGAGGGCGTCCTGACCGGCGCCCGGGTCGCCGACCTGGTCCGGGCCGTCGACGAGGAGGAGGCCGCCCAGGGCGTCGTCCGTCCCCTGACCGAGGCCGCCCGCGCCTACCTGGCGGCACCGGCCGGCGAGGCGGTGGGGACGCCGTTGTTCCTGGGGCATCCGGCCGGGGGGACGACGGGGGTGTACGCGACGCTGGCGGGGTCGCTGGGGCGGGGGCGGGTGGTCTTCGGGCTGGAGCGGCTGGAGGCGGGCTCGGGGCCCGGGGACGAGCCGGGGGTGGCCGAGCGGGCGGCCCGGTATGCGGAGGAGATCAGGAAGGTGCAGCCGCAGGGGCCGTACCGGCTGGGGGGATGGTCGTTCGGGGGGATCCTGGCCTTCGAGATCGCGCGGCAGCTGGGGGCGGAGAACGTCGAGCTGGTCGCCATGATCGACTCGGGGTTGCCGGAGGAGACCGACCCGGGGGAACGGGCGGGGATCACCGCCCGCAGGTACGCGGACTTCGCCGCCTACCTGCGCGAGACCTACGGGGCGCGGATCGAGCTGTCCTACGACGAGCTGGCGGGGCTGGACGAGGCGGGGCAGCTCGCGCTCGCCGGGGAGCGCCTGGCGGCCGCCGGGGTGCCGGACATGCTCGGCGAGGCGATCCTGCGCCACCAGATCACCTCCCACGAGGACACCCGGGCCCTGGAGCGCTATCGGCCGGGCTCCTACCAGGGCCGCGTGGTGCTCTACCGCTCCACCGACCCGACCCCGTGGGCGGTCGAGGACGCCCGCTACGCCCACGCCGACGACCCCACCAGGGGGTTCGGCCCGTACAGCCCGGGGCTGGAGATCGTCACCGTCCCCGGATCGCACCACCTCAACCTGCTTGACCCGCCGTACGTGGAAGTCATCGCCGCTCATCTAGGAGATCAGCTATGACCCTCGCCCAGGCCGTCGTCGACGGTGCCGACCCCGAAGAGCTCGCCCGCCTGGAGGTCCCCTCGACCTTCAGGGCGGCCCACACCCGCAAGGACGAGGTCGGCATGTTCGGCCGCGTCCCGCACGGCGTCGACGGCGTGGACAAGGACATCACCAAGTCCATCCACGTGGACGAGGTGCCGATGCCGGAACTCGCCCCCGACGAGGTGCTGATCGCCGTCATGGCCAGCGCCATCAACTTCAACACCGTGTGGACGGCCATGTTCGAGCCGATCCCCACCTTCGCCTTCCTGGAGCGCTTCGGCCGCACCGACCCCCGGCACGACCGGGACTTCCACGTGCTCGGCTCGGACGCCTCCGGCGTGATCGTCCGCATGGGCGAGGCCGTACGGCACTGGAAGATCGGCGACCGGGTCGTCACCTCGCCCGCCTACGTGGACGAGCAGGACCCGATCACCCACTCCGACTCCATGCTCGGCGAGGACCTGCGCGCCTGGGGGTTCGAGACGAACTACGGCGGGCTGGCCGAGTTCGCGGTGGTCAAGGCCACCCAGCTGCTGCCCAAGCCCAGGCACCTGAGCTGGGAGGAGGCCGCCTGCAACATGTTGTGCGCCTCCACCGCCTACCGGATGCTCGTCGGGGAGCGCGGCTCCCGGATGAAGCAGGGGGACGTCGTGCTGATCTGGGGCGCCACCGGCGGTCTGGGCGCGTACGGCGTGCAGCTGGTGAGGAACGGCGGCGGCATCCCGGTCGGCGTGGTCAGCTCCCCGCAGAAGGCCGACCTGCTGCGCCGGATGGGCTGCGACCACATCGTCGACCGCTCGCAGTTCGACCACCTCGACGACGAGAAGTCCTGGCGCAGGTTCGGCGCCGAGATCCGCCGGCAGGTGGGCGAGGACCCGCACATCGTCTTCGAGCACACCGGCAAGGACACCTTCGGCGCGTCCGTCTACGTCGCCCGGCGCGGCGGCTCGGTGGTCACCTGCGGCTCCTCCAGCGGCTACGCCCACGCCTACGACAACCGGCACCTGTGGATGAAGCTCAAGAGCATCATCGGCTCGCACGGGGCCAACTACCAGGAGTGCCACGAGGTCAACCGGCTGCTCTCGCTGGGCATGCTGCAGCCCACCCTCTCGACGGTCTACCCGCTGGAGCGGACCGGCGACGCGGCCCGCGCCGTGCAGCGCAACGAGCACGTCGGCAAGGTGGGCGTGCTGGGCCTGGCCCCGGCCGAGGATCTCGGGATCGAGGACCACGCGCTCAGAGAGCGCATCGGCGAGGACCGGATCAGGATGTTCCGGGGCTGATGCCCGTGGACCCGGCCTGTCCGGAGGCCCGGCCCGGCGCACGGGCCGCCGGACAGGCCGCCGGACGGGCCGCGGGGCCGGCCGGCGGACGGTCAGGGGGTCTCGAACCCGGTGGACTGCCGGGCCCGCAGCACGATCTCCAGCTCGAAGCGGATGTCGGGGTCGGCCAGCTGGTCGCCGTAGAGCTCCTCCAGCTGCCGCAGCCTGTAGCGCACGGTCTGCGGGTGCACGTGCAACCGGGCGGCGACCTCCCCGGCGCCCCGGCCGTGCCGCAGCCACGCCAGCAGCGTCTCGGCCAGCCGGTCCTGCTGGCTGGGGCGCAGGTGGGCCAGGGGCGCGAGCCGTACCTCGGCCAGGGCGTTGACCAGCTCCTCGTCCTTGAACACGATCAGCGTCGCCATGTGGTCGGAGCAGCGGACCAGCCCCCGTTCCTCGGTGAGCACGCCGCGCCTGCTGAGGTCCAGGGCCTCGCGGGCCCAGCGCAGCGAGGTGGCGGCGGCCGACAGCGGTACGGCGGGGCCGACGGCGGCCTTCCAGCCGCGCAGCCCCACCTCCAGCGTCTGCGCCTGGCCGGGGCCGTTGGGGTCCGGGACGATCAGGCAGGGGTTGGGCCGGTCGAGGCCGGAGAGCACGTCCGGCGGGAGCGACGGCGGGCGGTAGGCGCCGGAGCGCTCGTCCAGCGCGACTCCGGCGACGGTCTTGGGCAGCCGCCACCCGGCCGCCTTGGCCAGGTCCACGATGGCCTCGGGGGAGGCGGGGGGCTGGCTGAGCAGCAGGTCCATCAGGCGGTGGCGGCGGCGCTCGATCTCCCCCGCCGCCCGGGCCCTGGCCTCGTCGAAGCCCTCGGCGGCGGCGTCGGCGAGCTGGTCGAGATAGACGAAGATGGCCTCACCCAGGTCGTAGAGGTGCTGCGGGGTGAGGCCCAGCTGCCCGGACTGCTCGGTCAGCCGCCGCCAGGCCACCCGGGCGCCGAGCCGCATCGCGGTCTGCAGCGGGTCGAGGTTGCGCCCCTCGTTGGCCTCGCCGCGCCCGATGGTGCGGAACACGTCGAGCTCCCACGGCCGGTTCGGGTTCTCGATCCTGTCCACGAACTGGCGCAGCGCCTCGTCCACGGCGAGACGGATGGCCTTGATGTAGATCTCGTCGGCCGGACGGGAGTACTCCGGGATGCGGACCGTGATCTCGTCGATCACCTGGTCGGCCACCTCGGAGAGGCCGGGCCGGAGCAGCCTGGCCACATCCGCGGGGGCCGACCCCCACAGGCGTTGGTCGGACAGATCGTGGGACCTTGCCTTGCGGCCACCGAAGCCCGTGGCGGCGACCCGGGTGTGTTCCTTCGTCGGCATAGACCCTCCCGTCGGAGCGCGTCCCATGTGTGACGGTCGACACTTTGAGTTAGTAGCAAACGCTTGTTCTTGTCTCAAAGGCAACACCTGGCGCGTCCGCGGAAAGGGATTGAGACCTATCCGAGATAAGCGGCGAACTCCTCCAGCGAAATGCGCCCGTCGCCGTCCTTGTCCATGCGGGCGATGGCGGCGGTGGCGGCCTCCGGGGTGATGGGCTGCCCGAGCACCTCCATCAGGCGCGTCAGCTCGGGGGCCGAGATCAGGCCGTCGTCGTCGGCGTCGACGATTCTGAAGGTAGTCGCGTAGTCGTTGCTCACAGTGCAGCCGCCTTCCTGAGCGGATATGACAAGACGGGAAGCACATTAGCGGCATAATCCCGAAATTCGGGGCCCCGGCCCGCTGCCGTTCCGGGGCCCCGGACTCCGCCCTGTCAGACCACCGCTCCCGAGCCCTCACGGGGACGGCTGACGCGCTGCTTGGGCTTCGGCGGCGCGCCGGGATGACGCCGCTCGAACACGATGGCCAGCGGTGTCGCGACGAACGCCGAGGACAGCGTGCCGACGATGATGCCGATCAGCAGCGCCACCGCGAAGTCGGTCAGCGAGGCGCCGCCCAGCACGGCCAGGGCGGCCAGGATGAACAGCGCGCCCAGGCCCGTGTTCACGGTCCGCGGCACGGTCTGCAGGACCGCGGTGTTGGCCGCCTCGGCGAACGGCCGGCCGGGGCGGGCGCCCCACAGCTCGCGGATCCGGTCGAAGACCACGACCTTGTCGTTGACCGAGTAACCGATCACGGTGAGCATCGCGGCCAGGAACACCCCGTCGATCGGCTTGCCCATCCACGCGAACGCGCCGATCACGATCGCCGCGTCGGCCGCCAGGGTCAGCACGGCCGCCAGCCCGAACGTCCAGCGGAACCGGAAGGCCAGGTAGGCCAGCTGCGCGGCGAGCGCGACGGCCAGGGCGATCAGGGCGTTGCGCCGCAGCTCGTCGCCGAGGCTCGGGCCGATGAGCTCGTCGCGGACCTTGGTGGCCTGCCCGGCCCCCTGCTCCAGCGCCGTCTCGATCCGCGCCACCTCGGCGTTGCCGATCTGGCCGGTCCGCACGGAGATGCCCGCGTCGGAGGTCTGCACCACGGCGCTGGGGAACCCGGCCCCGCCGACCAGCTCCCGGGCCGCGTCCGCGGTGATCGGCCGGCTCGTGGAGTACTCGATGATCCGGCCGCCGGTGAACTCCACGCCGAAGTTCAGCCCGCGCAGCGCGATCCCGGCCAGCGCCGCGACCACCACCGCGCCGGTGATCACGAGGTAGACCGTACGGCGGCGCATCAGGTCGGGATCGTGCTCGTTGAGCCACCTGCGGACCCGCCCGATGTCGGCCAGGCCGGTGATCCGGGGGCGCGCGGCCACGGCCCGCCGGTTGACCGCCCACTGGGCAAGGACGCGGGTGATGACCATCGCGGTGACCAGCGAGGCGATCACACCGATGGACAGGGTCACGCCGAAGCCGCGCACCGGCCCGGAGGCCAGGAAGAACAGCAGGCCGGCGGCGAGCAGCGTGGTGATGTTGGAGTCGGCCACCGCGCTCCAGGCGTTGCGGAAGCCCTTCTCCAGCGCCTGGCGCAGCTTCGTGCCCCCGCCGGAGGCCGAGGAGCGCGAGGTCCCGGAGCCGCCCCCCGCCCCGGACGCGCGGGCCTTGCCGGCTCCGCCCGCCGTACCCGATCCGCCCTGCGCCGGACGGCGGTCGGCGGCGTACTCCTCCCTGGCCCGTTCGAAGACCAGGACGTTGGCGTCCACGGCCATGCCGATCGCCAGGACGAACCCCGCCAGGCCCGGCAGCGTGAGCGTGGCCCCGAGCGCCACCAGGGCCGCGTAGGAGATGAGCGCGTAGCAGGCCAGCGCGAAGGCGGCGATGAGGCCCACCAGCCGGTAGGTGAAGATGATGAACAGCGCGGTGAGCACGACGCCGATGACGGCGGCCTCGGCGCTGGCGGAGATCGCGGCGGCGCCGAGGGTCGGGCCGACGGTCCGCTGCTCGATGATCTCGACGGGGACCGGCAGCGCGCCGCCCTTGATCAGCACGGCCAGGTCCCCGGCCTCCTGCGAGGTGAAGGAGCCGGTGATCTGGGTCGAGTTGCCGGGCAGGCCCACGTTGCAGGCCACTCCCTCGTTCACCTGCGGGGAGATGATCACCTTGTCGTCGAGGACGATGGCGACCCGCCGCTTCGGATCGCCCGGCGCGTTGCAGGCGGCCTCGCCGGTCAGCTTGGCCCACGCCGCGCGGCCCGAGTCGCGGAAGTCGACGGTGACGAACCAGCCGGTGCCCGTCTGGGAGTCGAGGCCGGGCTCGGCCCCGCTGACGCCGTCGCCGGTCAGCCGGGCCGGGCCGATCAGGAGCCGGTTGCCGTCCTCGTCGGCGATGACCTGCTCGCCCTCGCCGGGCTTGGTGGTCTGGTCGGCCACGGAGACGACCGGGTGGAAGGTCAGCTGCGCGGTCTTGCCGATGACCTCGGCCGCCTTCGCCGGGTCCAGCACGCCGGGCAGCTCCACGATGATCCGGCGCTCGCCGGAGCGGGACAGCGGCGCGTCCGCCACCCCCAGCCCGTCGGCCCGGCGGCGCAGCACCTCCAGCGCGCGGTCGGTGGTCTCGGCGTCGGCCTTGACGGTCGGGGAGTCCCGGGTCTCCAGGACGATCTGGGTGCCGCCGCGCAGGTCGAGTCCCAGGCGCGGGGTCATGGTCAATGCGATGTAGAGAGAGGTCGCGATCACGGCGAACGCCGCTATCGCGCGCACCACGGGGGCGCGTGACATGAGAAGCCTCCACGGGCTCGAAGGGACGTTTCCGGGTACGGCGAAGCGCCCGGAACGCGTCCGGGAGCCTCAGGCGTCCGTGGAGGGAGGAGCACGGCCCGGCCGGACCAGCAGGGCGGCGAGGGAACGGGTGCCGTCGTCCCGCGCGGGGGACGGGCGGAAGCCGGGGGAGAGCGGCGGATGACCGGTGCCGGGAGGCAGGGCCGCGGCGGGATGGGAGCCCGCGGCGCCGGCGGTGGCCAGGGCGGAGGCGAACGCGTGGTGGCGCTCGCCGGCGGGAAGCTTGCGGGAGAGCGGGTGCTGGCCCTGGGCGGCCTCGGCGGTGGCCGGAGCGCCGGTGAGGGCGGCGGCCGTGACGGCCGCGGGGACGCCGGGGACGAACAGCGGGAACAGCAGGGCGAGGAGCCAGCCGAAGAGCGCCTCGCGCCTCGGCTGCCGCATCATGCCCCCCGGTGGATCACAGATCACCTGAAGGTGACCTCCTCACCATACCCGGCGGGGTGCCCCGCGCCCGGGAAGGCGGGCAACGACGGGGCATTCCCTGCGGGCCGTCCTCATAAACGATCCGCGACAGGGTAGTGCGGGCACATGCGACTGACCTACACCGCTGATCTGTGGTGGAAGAACGCCGTGGTCTACTGCCTGGACGTCGAGACCTACAAGGACGGCAACGGCGACGGCATCGGCGACTTCCGGGGTCTGACCCAGCAGGTCGACTATCTCGACCGGCTCGGGGTGACCTGCATCTGGCTGATGCCGTTCTTCCCCACCCCCGACCGTGACGACGGCTACGACATCACCGACTTCTACTCTGTGGACCCCCGACTGGGCACGCTGGGCGACTTCGTGGAGTTCATGCGGACCGCCAGGGACCGTGGCATCCGGGTCATCGCCGACCTGGTGGTCAACCACACCTCCGACGAGCACCCCTGGTTCAAGGAGGCCCGCTCCAGCCGCGACTCGCCCAAGCGCGACTGGTACGTCTGGCGGGACGAGCCGCAGCCCTTCGACCCCTCGGCGATCGTCTTCCCGGACAAGGAGGACAGCCTGTGGGAGCTGGACGAGGGGACCGGGCAGTACTACTACCACAGCTTCTACCGGTTCCAGCCGGACCTGAACACCGCCAACCCCGAGGTCCGCGACGAGATCGTCCGCATCCTCGGGTTCTGGATGGAGCTGGGGCTGTCCGGCTTCCGGGTCGACGCGGTGCCGTTCCTGATCGAGGGCATCGACGGCGGCCCGCACGAGTTCCTCGCCGATCTGCGGGCGTTCATGAACCGCCGGGACGGCACCTCGATCCTGCTGGGCGAGGTCAACCTGCCCTACCCGGAGCTGATGAAGTACTTCGGCGACGGCAACGGCGACGAGGTCACCATGTGCTTCGACTTCATCGCCATGCAGCGCTTCCACCTGTCGATGGCCCGCCGCAACCCCGCGGCCCTGGCCGAGGCGCTGCGCGAGCGCCCCGAGGCGCCCGACGACGCCCAGTGGGCGATGTTCGTCCGCAACCACGACGAGCTGACCCTCGACAAGCTCACCGACGCCGAGCGCCAGGAGATCTTCGACGCCTTCGGCCCGGAGAAGGACATGCAGGTGTTCGGGCGCGGCCTGCGCCGCAGGCTCCCGCCGATGCTCGACGGCGACCTGCGCCGGCTCAAGCTCGCCTACAGCGTGATGTTCTCCCTGCCGGGCACGCCGGTGCTCTTCTACGGCGAGGAGATCGGCCTGGGCGAGAACCTCGACGCCGAGGGCCGGATGGCGGTGCGCGTCCCCATGCAGTGGGGGCCGAGCGGCGGTTTCTCGCCTGACCCGAAGGTCTCCGTCCCCTCGCCGTCCGGGCGGTTCGGCCCGCAGAACGTCAACATGGAGACCCAGCGCCGCGACCCCGACTCGCTGCTCCAGTGGACAACCATGCTGATCGAGCGCTACCGGGAGTGCCCCGAGCTCGCCTGGGGCGAGTACGAGGTCCTGGACCCGGGCGACGAGGCCGTGCTGGCCCACCGGACCGACGCCGAGGGCGGCACCGTGGTCGCCGTGCACAACTTCGCCGACCGCGACGCGGAGGTGGAGCTCACCCTGAAGGGGGTCGACGATTCGCACATCCTGATCGACCTGCTGGTGGACGGGACGTCGAAGGTCTCCTCCGACGGGCGGGTGCGTTTCACGCTGGGCCCGTACGGCTGCCGCTGGTTCCGCGTCGCCGTACCCGACGAGCTTCCGGAGGACGCCTCGGCCAAGAGTTCCTGAGCTTTCCGCCGCGGGCCGCTTGCGCGGCTAACGCTGTTAGCCTACTGTTGTGGCTAACAGCGTTAGCCGTGGAGGAAACATGTTCGCCTGGATCGCCGCCCCCCTCGCCGTCCTGCTCGTCGTGCCCGCCGCGGTGTACGCCTGGACCCTGATCAGGCCGCACCGCATCCGCACCGAGGTCGAGATCGACGCCTCTCCCGAGAAGGTGTGGCGGGTGCTGACCGACTTCGCCGCCTACCCGGAGTGGAACCCGTTCATCGTGAGCGCCCGGGGCGAGGCGCGGGTGGGCGCGCGGCTCACCAACAAGCTCTCCAACGACGGGAGGGTCATGACCTTCTCCCCGACGGTCCTGGCCGCCACCCCCGGCCGGGAACTGCGCTGGATCGGCCGGTTCGTGATGCCGGGCATCACGGACGGCGAGCACTACTTCCTGATCGAGGATCTCGGCGGCGGCCGGAGCCGGCTGGTCCAGGGCGAGACCTTCACCGGCGCGCTCGTCCCGTTCGCCGGCAAGCTCCTGGACGTGGCCGACGACTTCGCCGCGATGAACACGGCGCTGAAGGCCCGCGCCGAGAAGACGGCCTGACGGACGCGGTGACGAAGGTCCGCGCTGAGAAGATGCCCTGATGAACGACCATCCGAAGCCGAGCCGCCTGACCCCGCGCGCGGCGCAGATCGTCTCCGCCGCGCGGGCGTTGCTGGAGGAGGAGGGCCGCGACGCGCTCACCATGCGGGCGCTGGCCGACCGGCTCGACATGCGGGCGCCCTCGCTCTACAAGCACTTCCCCGACAAGGCCGCCGTCGAGGCCGCCCTCATCGAACAGGGACTCGCCGAGGTGGGCGCCGCTCTGTACGAGGCCCTCGAAAACGCCGCCGCGACCACCACGGGTGCGAGCGACGCGGGCGGCCGGTCCGGCGAGACCGGCGCGGACGGCGCGGACGGCGCGGGCGCGATCGGGGCCCTGCTGCGGGCCTACCGGGCCGCCGCGCTGGCCCGTCCCAACCTCTACCGCCTGGCGACCGAGGGGAGGCTGCCCCGCGAGCGTCTGGCCCCCGGGCTGGAGGAGTGGTCGGGCACGCCGTTCTTCCTTGCCGCGGGCGAGCCGTACCTCGCCCAGGCCCTGTGGTCCTTCGCCCACGGCATGGTGATCCTGGAGCTCGACGGCCGCTACCCGGAGGGCTCGGACCTCGAGCTGACCTGGGAGGAGGGGGCCAGGGCCTTCGCGGCCCGGCTCGGCCTCCCCCGGGACCCGGCGCGGCTCAGTCCTCCTCGGGACCCAGCTCGGTGAAGAGGGTGAGCTGCAGGCCGGCGGGCCCCTCCAGGCGGGAGTTCAGCGAGTTCCACGGGGTCCGCACGGGTTCGGCGACCACCTCGGCCCCGGCGGCGGCCAGCTCCCGGGTGGTGGCGGCGGAGTCGTCCACCTCGAAGGCGACCCGGATGTGCCCGGCCACCCGGCGCCCCACCTCGACCCGGTCGATGAACTCCGCCTGGCCGGGATCGGCGATCTCCAGGGTGGCCCGCCCGGCCTCCAGGATCGTCACCCGGCCGTCGGGCGAGGCGTAGGCGGCGCGCTCGGGCAGGCCGAGCGTGTCACGGTAGAAACGCAGGGCCTCCTCGTAGTCGGCGGCGGTGACGACCAGGCGCAGTTCTCGGACGGTCATGACGGCTCCTCGGGGGACGTGCTGCGGCTGCTGGGATCACTGTCGGGATCACTACTGGGATCACAGCATCGCGGGAGCCGCCGGTGTTCCGCGGACGCGAGAACCGCCAAGGGGATTTCGGCTTTCCCTCAACCCCTTATGCTACGGGTCGACATATAGGTCGACATAGCACGCTCTAGAGGGAGAGAAGTTCACCATGTACAAGGAGTTCGCGATCGAGGCCGTGGTGTGGCTGATTCCCGTCGTCGTGCTTCTGGGCCTCGCCTACATGATCACTGCCTGACCGGGTCCGCCCGGGTCCCCGCCCGCCGCCCGTCCGGCGGGCGGGTCCGTCAGTGCTCGGCCAGCACGATCACGGAGTCGCCGGGGCCGAGACGGAACAGACGGGACTTGTCGGGGTTGAGGACCACCCCGAAGTGGGGCGCCTCGTTGATCCGGTCGGCCAGCCGGTAGCCGATGGCGGTCTCGCCGCGGCGGCGGGCCGCCTCGATCACCGTGGCGAAGCTGATCGGCACCCCCGCGCGGACGTACTCGCCCGCGGGGCGCGGGTAGATCTCCGAGCCCTTGGAGTCGAAGAGGTAGCCGAAGACGTCGGCCAGGTGCCGGTTCTCGGTGAGCTGGGCCAGCAGCAGGCCGATGACCGTGTCGCTGATCACGATGTCGTCGGCCCGGGTGACCTCGGCCAGGGAGCGGTTGTTCTCGTCGTGCATCTCGCTGACGATCGAGTAGCGCTCGCCCAGCGTGGTCTGGATGTCGCGGAGCTGGAGCAGCGTCATCAGGGTCCGGGTGTCGGCGTGCGCGGGGCTGTAGCGGTCGTCGGACAGCACGATCACGTGCTGGTAGACCCCCAGGCCGAGGGCCTCCAGCGCGTAGCGGTCGGCGGTGTCGCACTCCTTGACGTTGACCCGCAGGTTGACCAGGTCGTCGAAGCCGGTCGCGGCGTCGGGGTGGTCGGAGGCGATGTCCAGCACGGAGCCGGGGGCGGAGTAGCCGTCGAGGCAGCGGATGATCTGGTGGCCCCGCCCGTTCCAGTTGAGCACCAGGGTCCGAGCCGGTCCCTGCGGGACCGGCTCGGCCGTGACGATCGCGTCCTCCTGGGCCTTCGGCATGCCCTCGGCCAGGTGGATCATCGAGTCGTCCTGGGCGATCATGATGATCTCGTCTTCGGCCTCGATCGCCGTGTCCATCGAGGGATTCAGCATGACGCGGCCGCGGCGGCGCAGGCCGATGACCGTGGCGGACTGGTAGGCGGGCAGCGCCTGGCCGTACGTCAGGCCCGCCAGGTCCGGATCGGCACGCAGGTAGATCTCGCCGCCGGAGAAGTCCAGCAGGTCCATGCAGACCACCGAGGTGCCCGACTGGCGCGACGACTGCACGATGAGCCGGGAGGCGGTGTCGTCGGAGTCGACCAGGTGCACGTCGGGGCCCCCGGCCAGCCGGGCGGCGGCCATGTTGGCCGTGCTCGCGATCGCCGCCACCACCGGCGGGTGGTCCCCGTCGCGCTTGTCCAGGGCCAGCAGCGTCTTGATGACGTGCGCGTCGGGGTCGTCGCCCTGCGGGGACAGGACCACGACCGAGCGGGCGGAGTCGAGGTTCATCAGGTCGAGGTCGGCCGGTTCGACGGGCCGGCCGGTCCGGCAGACCACCTTCGTGCGCCCCGTGTCGCCGACGTGGGTCCGCAGCGCGTCCTCCATCTCGATCTTGTCCATGTCGGCGAGGATCGCGATGACCGACCCGCGCTGGCTGGCGTGCGCCTGCACCAGCTCCTTGACGATCGTGAAGACCTGGTCGGACCAGCCGAGGATCACGGTGTGCCTGTTCTCGATGACCCGCGACCGGCCCTTGCGGAGCTGCTCGAACTTGTCCTTGAGGCCGTTGGCCAGGACGCCGACCAGGGCGCTGACGATGAACAGCCCGCCCAGCGACGCCACGAACATCAGCGCGATGAACGGCGCGCTCCCGCTGTCGCTGGCGACCTTGCCCGGGCTGAGGGTGCGCATCAGCGTCATCCACAACACGCCGGCCACGCCGTGGTTCTCGGCGGCGTCGTCGGGGGTCAGCCACAGCACCAGTGCCGCCACCACGGCGATGAGCCCCACCGAGATCACCGCGAGCCATCCGATCAACGCCACGGTGCCCCGGGACATGGTGTTGTCGAACCAGTAACGCAGCCGCTCCTGGCGTGTCGGCCTCGACACCGGTGTACCTCCCCGTTCGGTGAATCCCGCTCAACGATCGCACAAAAAGTACATGTCGCTCAGGTGTTCGCACATTCGGGGATGCCGGTTATGTAAGGAATGACGGAAAGCGCTGCTCGCTCGCCCGGTCGCCGTCCCTCCGCTCAGGGAGCGGCCTTGAGAGCCTCGCAGGTGAAGCCGTCGGGGCGGTCGGGTTCGAGCTCGAAGTGGTACAGCGAGGTCGAGCCCACCGGCAGACGGAAGGTCTCCCGCCGGAGGCAGTCGTAGAAGGAGTAGGCCCCCTCGCGCTCGCCGAGCAGGAGCACGGGCACGCCCCCGCGCCGGGGCCTGCCGGCGGCGTCGGCGACGGTCACCCACTGGTCCTGGAAGCCGACCAGGCTGAGCACGACGCTGCCCCGGCCCGTGGCGGCCAGCTCCGTCGCGTCGGCCTCCATCTGCCCGATGAGCGCGAAGCCCAGGCCGATGCCGGTGAACACGGCGACCGTGATCCGCATCCCGGCCCGGCCCACCGGGCGCGAGCGCAGCAGCCGGAACGGCACCAGGAAGGCGGCGGCCCCGATCACGGCCGAGACGATCACGATCGTGGCCGATCCCACGCCCTCGCCCAGGCCGAGATAGCCGAGGAAGCCCCAGTAGCTCCCGCCGCACCACAGCGCGCCGAGGACGGCGGCCGCCCAGGGCCTGCGCCGTACGGCACGGGCCAGCGCGGACGCCCGGCCGAGGCTGGCCTTGTCCAGCAGCCACCAGAGCGCCACCAGCACGCCCAGGACCGGCGCGCCGCCGATGACGAGCAGGACCAGTGCCCCGACCAGGCGGCCGAACATGGTGGCCTGGTCGATGCCGGCCTGCTCGGGCGTGAGGTTGAAGACGCCGTAGACCTGCTGGATGCCGAGATAGAGCAGGGCGTACAGGGCCACGCCCACCGGCAGGATCACCGAGCCGATCCGCTGGAGCAGGTCGATGGCGCTGCCCCGGTCGCCGTCCGCCGCCGGCACGGCCGCCTGCGGCCGGACCAGCTCCTCCTGGAGGCTCACGGCAGCTTCGACCAGTAGCCGGGGGCGTGGTCGTCCTTGGGGATCCACAGGGCGGGCTGGCGTTCGGCGAGGCCGGGGACGGCCTCCCGCTCCCAGGGGAAGCGCCCACGGGCGTCGGGCCACACGATCTCCGTGAAGGGCAGCGGCGGCCGCCGGTAGAAGTGCAGCGCCGTACCGAACAGCGACCGGTACCAGCTCGCGTGGACGTCCCTGACCGCGACCGGGTAGCCCCTGATGACGTCGCGGCGTTCCTGCCCGGCGGCGACCGTGCGGCCGGCCGCGATCCCGTCCGCCAGCGTGTTGAGGCAGCCGTGCATCACCTCGGTGCGCAGCCCGAACACGGCGATCTCCGGCGACCGGAGGGTGTGCCACAGCCCGACGGTGAACGCCCAGCCCGGCCCGTCCTCGTCCTCCGGGACGACCACGACCGCCCGCCCGTGCCCCCGGACGTTCTCGCGTATCGTGCGCAGGTCGGCGTCGTCGGGCTCCACGTCGGGCTCCTCGCACAGGAGGCAGTGGCAGGCAGGCTGGTCGGACATGCCCCGAGAGTACTGGGACATTCGTCCCCCCATGTCCGTCATGGGGCGCCAGGGGCAGGAATGAGAGTGTCACGGAGGGCCTGTACGGCGGCGCGGACCGCGGGGATCCGGTCGGCCTCGCGGGGATGGACCAGATACAGGGTCCGGGGACGCAGGCCGGGCACCGCGCGGACGGCGACGCCGGGGGCGGTGAAGGCGTCCAGGGCCAGGCGGGGCAGCAGCCCGATGCCCAGGCCCCGCGCGATCAGCGCCTGGGTGACCACGTAGTCGTCGGTGCCGTGCCGCACGTCGGGGACGAACCCGGCCTCCCCGCAGGCCCGGCGCAGGCTCGCGGCGCACCGCTCGCAGCCGGCTATCCACCGCTCCGCGGCCAGCGACCGCAGGTCCACCGGCCGGTCGGCGGACCCGGCCTGCGGGTGGGAACGCGGCAGGACCAGCAGGACCGGGTCCTCGCCCACCGGCGTGCGCACCATGCCCGGGTGCTCCTCGGAGCCGGGATGCTCCTGAAGCTCCCGCCCGCCGTGGGCGAACGTCACGGCCAGGTCGGCCTCCCCGGCGGCCAGCAGTTTCAGGGCCTCCGGCGGCTCGGCCTCGCGCAGCCGCACGTCCACCCCGGGGTGCCGCCCGCCGAGCAGGCTCATGGCGGCCGGGACGATCGTGGCGCTGGCCGAGGGGAAGGCGGCCAGCCGTACGGTGCCCTCGCGCAGGTGGGTCAGGGCATCCAGGTCGTCGGCGGCGGCGCTCAGGCGGGTCGCGACGGCCTCGGCGTGCTCCAGCAGGATCCGGCCCGCCTCGGTGAGCTGGACGCCGCGCGGGCGGCGCAGCACCAGGGCCGTCCCGGCGCGCCGCTCCAGCAGGCGCAGGTGCTGGCTGACCGCGGGCTGGGTCCAGCCGAGGGTGCGGGCCGCGCCCGCGATCGACCCGGCGCGGGCGATCTCCCGGAAGACCAGCAGGCGGTGGGGGTCCATGCCGTGTGCCACGCCATAAGTATCGCTTGGGTCTCGCCCAATCAACACAGGTCTACCTAAGAGGTCGTCGGCGCGTCACGATCTCTCCATGACACGGACAATCGGATTGATCGGCGGCATGAGCTGGGAGTCCTCGGCGGAGTACTACCGCCTCCTCAACGAGGAGGTGCGCCGCCGCCTGGGCGGGCACCACTGCGCCCGGAGCCTCATGCTGACCGTCGACTTCGCCGAGATCGAGGCGATGCAGCGGGCGGGGGAATGGGAGGCGGCCGGCGGGCTGCTGGCCGGGGCGGCGGCCACGCTCCAGCGCGGCGGGGCGGAGCTGGTCCTGCTGTGCACCAACACCATGCACCGGGTCGCCGGGGAGATCGAGGCCGCGATCGAGGTGCCGTTCCTGCACATCGTCGACGCCACGGCGGAGCGGATCACCACGGCCGGGCTCACCACCGTGGGGCTGCTCGGCACCCGCTTCACGATGGAGATGGAGTTCTACCGCGACCGCATGCGCGGGCACGGGATCGAGCTCCTGGTCCCCGAAGAGCCCGATCGCACGCTGGTGCACGACGTCATCTACCAGGAGCTGACCCGCAACCGGATCGAGGAGTCCTCCCGCGAGGCCTACCGGCGGATCATCGCGGACCTGGCCGCGCGCGGCGCCCAGGGGGTGATCCTCGGCTGCACGGAGATCACCCTGCTGGTCGGCCCGGCGGACAGCCCGGTCCCGGTGTTCGACTCCACCCGCATCCACGTCGAGCGCGCCGTGGACCTGGCCCTGACCGACGCGCCGGAGCTCAGTGGGTCGGGTCGATGACGCAGAAGCGGTTGCCGTCGGGGTCGGCCAGGACGACGAAGTCGGGGTCGTCCGGGTAGAGGTCCCACTCGACCCGCTCGGCGCCGAGGGAGACCAGCCGCTCGACCTCGGCGGCCTGGTCGGCGGTGTCGCGGGCGTAGAGGTCGATGTGCACGCGCGGGTGCTCCTGGACGGGCGAGCGGCTGAGCCCCAGCGCCAGCTGGATCCCGGGACCGCCGTCGGCCGGCACGAGCACGGCCCAGCCGTCGCGCGAGTCCTCCTCGCGCGGGACGTAGTCCAGCGCCCGGGTCCAGAACTCCGTCGCCCGCCGCATGTCGCCGACGCCGAGGACGACGGTCCGGATGTTCAGCATGATCCGATTCTGGCAGAACCCGGCCGGCGGACGGGCCGTGCGGCCGGGAGCCGGTCAGCGGGATCCGTGCGGCCGGGAGCGGGTCAGCGGGCGTGCCAGGCGGCCAGGATCTCGGCCTCCCGCTCGGGCGTGATAGTGGTCGCGACCGAGAAGTCCGCCTCCGCCTCGCGGATCTCGCGGACCGACCGGGCGAGCGGCCGGGGGGCCAGCCCAGCGCCGTAGGCGGCGGAGGGGTCGGCGGTGTTGATGACGGTGCTGTCGCCGTCCTCGCCCCACAGGGGGAGCGTGCGCCCGTCCTGGCCCTCGACGCGCAGGAAGTCCCCGGCGACCCAGGTCAGCGTGGTCCCGGGCGGGCCGACCTCGGCGGCGATCGCCTCCAGCATGTCGCCGAAGCCGAACGGCGGGCGCGGGCTGACCGCGTGGAAGGTCCCGCCGTCACCCTTCTCGATCATCGCGATGATCCAGGAGGCCATGTCACGCCCGTCGATCACCTGGATCGGGGCCGCCGGGTCGCCGGGGGCCAGGACCTCGCCGCCGCGGGCGATGCGGTTGACCCAGTAGGTGAAGCGGCCGGTGTAGTCGTGGGGGCCGATCACGTACGTCGGCCGCACGACCAGCGTCCCGGGGCCGAACCGCTCGATCGCGGTCCGCTCGCACAGGACCTTCAGCGGGCCGTACGTCGCGCCGGTCACCGTGTCGGGCACGGGGCCGTCGAGCTCGGCCAGCGGCGCGTCCTCGGTGAAGTCCGCCTTCTTGCCGGGGGCGTCGTAGACGGCCGTGGTGGAGACGAAGACGTAGCGGCCGGTCGAGACGGCCTCGGCGAGGGACTCGATCTGGGCGGGCAGGTAGGCGCTGACGTCGATCGTCACGTCCCACTCCCGGCCCCGCAGGACCGGCAGGCCGCCGTTGCGGTCGGCGATCAGGTGCTCGGCCTCGGGGAACAGGCCCGGTCCCGTCTGCCCGCGGTGCAGGAGGGACACCTCGTGCCCGGCCGCGAGGGCGGCCTCGGTGATGTGCCGGCCCACGAACCGGGTGCCGCCGATAATCAGAATTCGCATATCAGTCATCTTTCCGCATATGGGATAACTTTGTGCCCGTGACCAGCTGGAAGGTCCTCCTGCTCGCGGGTGCGTCAGGGACGGGCAAGAGCCGGGTCGGCTACCCGCTGGCACGGCACTACGGGATCCCCGTCGTCGAGGTGGACGACATCGTCGAGGCGCTCCTGGCGATGACCACGCCCCGGCAGCAGCCGCTGCTGCACCACTGGAGGACGCACCCCGAGGCCGCCGACCTGCCGGTGGACGACATCGTCGAGCTGCAGATCGCCACCGCCCGGGCCCTCGTCCCGGCGGTGGACGCCATCGTGTCCAACCATCTGGAGACGGACATGCCGGTGATCATCGAGGGCGACTACCTCCTGCCCCATCTCGCGGTGGGGCAGGGCGTGGCCGGCATCGTCCTGCACGAGCCGGATCCCGGGCAGCTCGTGGAGAACTACCGCCGCCGCGAGCCCGGCGCGGGGGAGCAGCGCAAACGCGCCGAGGTGAGCGCCCGCTACGGGGACTGGCTCGCCGAGCGGGCGGTGGAGGCGGGCGTCCCCGTCGTGGCCGCGCGCCCGTGGGACGGCTCGGTCCGGCGGATCACCGGCCTCCTCGGCGGAGACGCCCGCACCGCCATCTGAATGGATGCCAAGGATGCCCGTACCGGAAAACGGGGCAGAGGGTACGTTGTGAATGTCGATATACCTAACGTGGGACGGTCAGCGTGACGATCCAGCCAGGCGCGGGAGAGACGCCTCCGTCTTGGGACTCTCCCGCCGGGCCGTTCGAGCATCCGGCGCTCTTCTACCGGGAGGCCGACGACTATCTCGCCGGCACCCTGCCGTTCATCCGGGAGGGGCTGGAGACGGGTGAGCCGGTCGCCGTCGCCGTACCGGGTGAGAACCTGCGCCTGATCCGCGAGGGGCTGGGCGCGGAGGGCGCCGGGGTGAAGCTGCTCGACATGAACGAGGCCGGGCGCAACCCCGGGCGGATCATCTCCACGGTGCTGCGGGACTTCGCCGACCGGCATTCCGGCGGCCGCGTCCGCATCGTCGGCGAGCCGGTGTGGCCGGGCCGTTCCCCGATGGAGTACCCGGCGTGCCTCCAGCACGAGGCGTTGATCAACCTCGCCTTCTCCGGCCGGGACGTCACGATCCTGTGCCCCTATGACGTCAAGCGCCTGGACCCCGAGGTGCTCAGGGACGCCGAGCGGACCCACCCGGTCCTCGTGGACGACTCCGGCTCCCGAGCCAGCGACGCCTACGCCCCCGAGCAGGTCGCGCAGGAATGCAACCTGCCGCTGACCGCTCCGCCCGGCGTCCCCAGGATGAGCTACGGCGACGGCTTCTGCAGCGACCCGCTGGCGCGCGCCCGGGCCTTCGCCGTCGAGCACGCCACCCGGATGGGACTGCGCGGCGATCGCCTGGAGGACCTGCGGCTGGTCGTCAACGAACTGGCCGCCAACAGCCTCGACCACGGCGGAGGGTCCGGCACCCTGCGGATCTGGCTGGAGGAGGGCCGGGTGGTCTGCGCCGTCAGCGACGCCGGCCACATCACCGACCCGCTGGCCGGACGCCACCCGGCCGGCCTGCGGGCACTCGGCTCCCGCGGGCTGCTCATCACCCATCTCCTCAGCGACTTGGTCCGCATGCACACCGACGCGCGGGGCACCACCATCCGCGTCTACTTCGAGGTGACCCGGCGGGACGACGCCTCGCCGGACCGCTGACCGCCGGACGACCGGACCGCCCGGCTCACGCGGTTCCCGGCGACGCGGTCACGCGCGCCCGGCGGCCTTCTGGCTGCGCCGCGAGACCGAGTCGATGACCACGGCGGCGAGCAGGACGGCACCGGTGACCATGAACTGGATCGAGTTGCTCACGCCCTGCAGCGCCATGCCGGAGGCGATCGACTGGATGACCAGCATGCCCAGCAGCGCCGAGTAGGCCGTGCCCCGGCCGCCGAACAGGCTCGTGCCGCCGATGACGGCCGCGGCGATGGCCATCATCAGCACGTTGCTCTGACCGGTCGCCTGGCTGGCCGAGGCGATGCGGGAGGCGGCGAAGACGCCGCCCACGGCGGCCATCGCGCCGGAGATCATGAAGACCGAGATCCGCACCGTGGCCACGCTGATGCCCGCGCGCCTAGCGGCCTCGATGTTGCCGCCGACAGCGAAGACCTTGCGGCCGTAGCGGGTGCGGCGCTGGACGAAGTCGGCGACGACCACGACCACCAGGAAGATCAGCAGGGCCAGGGGGAGGCCCTTGTACTGGTTGAGGACGTAGGCCGCGCCGAACGCCACGACCGCCAGGACCGCGGTGCGCAGGATGACGTCACCCGTCGTGCGGGTCGGGATCCCCGCGCTCCGGCGGCGGGCGTTGCCCACGAGCGAGATGACGAGGAAGCCGGCCACCGCCACGCCCGCCAGGCCGTAGGCGGCGATGACCTGGTTGAAGTAGGTGCTGGTCAGGCTGGCCACCAGGCCCTCGTAGGGAAGGTTGACGGTCCCGTTGGGGCCCAGCACCCACAGCTGCAGGCCCGTCCAGGCCAGCATCCCGGCCAGGGTGACCACGAACGACGGCACGCCGACCTTGGCGAAGAACAGCCCGTGGACGAACCCGAGCAGCGTGGAGACCGCGACGGCCGCGAGCATCGCCGCCAGCGGGCTCCAGCCCTGGTTGACGTGGAGTACGGCCAGCACCGCCGCGGCCGCCCCGCTGAGCGCGCCGGCCGACAGGTCGATCTCGCCGAGCAACAGCACGAAGACGATGCCGACCGAGATCAGGCCGGTCGCCACGATGTCGACGCTGAGGTTCGACAGGTTCTGCGGCGACAGGAACTGGCTGTTCAGGCTCTGGAAGACCGCCCAGATGACGATCAGGCCGACCACGACGGGCAGTGAGCCGAGCTCGCCGCTGCGCATCCGGCGCTTGAACTCGCCGAGGTATCCGGCCAGCCCCTGCTCGCGGACCAGCAGCCGCGGGTCGATCTGGGCCTGCGCGGCCGGGCCCGCCGGAGCCACCGGATCGTCGAAGCTCCCCGACTTGGCGTGACGCCCCGAACGTGTCGGGCCGGCCAGCGGGTCCTCTCCCGTGGGGTCAGTCATCGGCGCCGTCCTTCGGCTGATCGGTGCGGGCGCGCCGGCGCGAGACCGCGTTGTCGGTGGCGCCGGTGATCGCGGAGATGATCTCCTCCTGCGTGGTCCGCTTGGCGTCGAAGACGCCGTTGTTGCGGCCCAGCCGCAGGACGGCGACACGGTCGGCCACCGCCTTGACGTCGACCATGTTGTGGCTGATCAGGATCACTCCGAGCCCCTGGGAGCGGAGCCGCTCCACCAGGTCGAGGACCTGGGCGGTCTGTTCCACGCCGAGGGCGGCGGTCGGCTCGTCCAGCATCACGATCTTGGGCTTGCCGAGCAGCGACCGGGAGATCGCCACGGTCTGCCGCTGGCCGCCGGAGAGCGAGGCCACCGGGATGCGGACGCTGGGGATCCTGATGGACAGGGTGTGCAGCAGGTCGCGCGAGCGCTTCTCCATCGCCACCTCGTCCAGGACCCCGAAGTGCCCCAGCTCCCTGCCGAGGAACAGGTTGCCGACGACGTCGAGGTTGTCGCACAGCGCGAGGTCCTGGTAGACGGTCGCGATGCCCAGCGACTGGGCCGCGCCGGGGCTGGGGATCGTGACCGCGCTGCCCTCCCAGCGGATCTCACCGCTGTCGGGTGGCCCGACGCCCGCGATCACCTTGATGAGCGTCGACTTGCCGGCGCCGTTGTCCCCGACCAGGGCGACCACCTCGCCCGCGTGGACCTCCAGGTCGACCTCCGTCAGGGCCTGCACGGCGCCGAAGCGTTTGCTGATCCCCTCCAGCGCGAGTACGGGCGTTCTCGTGATGGTCGTCATGACCGTCAGGAGAGCCCGGCGGACTGGCAGGCCGCCTGGACGTCGGCGGTGCAGATCTCCTCGATCTTCCAGAAGCCGTCCTTGACGACGGTGTCCTTGATGTTGTCCTTGTTGACGACGATCGGCTGCATGATCTGGGCGGGGATCGGCGAGCCGCTCCCGTTGTCCACAGTCCCGCTGCCCTGCACGGTCTTGCCGGAGCCGAGGTCGAAGGCCATCTGCGCGGCGGCCTTCGCCTCGGGCCTGATCGGCTTGTAGATGGTCATGGTCTGGGTGCCGAGCAGGATGCGCTGGATGCCGGCGAGTTCGGCGTCCTGGCCGGTCAGCGGCGTGTTCTTGGGCACGCCGGCGTTCTGCATCGCGCGGGCGATGCCGCCGGCCATGCCGTCGTTGGCGGAGTAGATCCCGATGACCTTGTCCGCGCCGAGCGCGGTGAACGCGCCGGTGGCCTGGGTGTTGGCCTGGTCGGGGCTCCAGTCCGGGGTGTCGTACTCCTTGCCGATGGTCACCTGGCCGTCGAGGACGGAGTGGGCGCCCTTCTTGAAGTCGCCCGCGTTCGGGTCGGTGGGCGAGCCGTTGATCATCACGATCGGGCCGCGCTTGGGGTCGCCGCCCTTCTTGAGCTCGTCGAGCAGGGCCTGGCCCTGCATCTTGCCGACCTGCATGTTGTCGAAGGAGACGTAGCCGTCGACCGGGCCCGAGGCGAGGCGGTCGTAGGCGACCACCTTGGCCCCCTGCTGCTTGGCCTTGGCCACCGAGGAGGCGATCGCCTTGGCGTCCACCGCGTCGAGGATGAGGACCTTGACGTTGTTGGTGAGCATCGAGTCGACCTGCTGCTGTTGCTGGTTCGGGTCCTGGTTGGCGTTGTTGTAGACGACCTCACAGGAGGGGCACAGCGCCGCGATCTCCTCGGTGATGTACGGGCGGTCGAACTTCTCGTACCGTGCCGTCTTCGACTCCGGCAGGAGCAGCCCGATCTTGAATCCGGCGGCGTTGCCCGTCGCGCCGGGGGTGTTGCTGGGAGCCACGGTCGCGGCGTCGTTGTTGGTCTCGCCCGTCTGCCCGGCGGTTCCGCACGCCGCCACCCCGAACGTCACCGCGAGCGCGACGCAACCCGTCGCCCATGCCTTCCTCTGCATGACGAACTTCTTCATGACGAACCCCCCGATACGTGGCCAACCATGCCATCAGAGGCAGGCGTACCCGGGGCCCGGAACGGGACGCCGGACTGGGGGCGATCATGGTCAGGACTTGGTCCCGGCGGGATCCGGCGGGGGATTCCTTGGCCGGGCGATGGGTCGCGTCCGCCCGGCGGATCTCTCACGTTTTTCTTCACCGATGTCGTCGGGGACTCCAACCCGAGGTCGTGGCCCGAAAATTCGTCCACGAAAGGAAATCGTTGGGCCTGTTTTGGATGATTTATGAATGCCCAGGTCCGACGGGGGTAGCGGCGCTTTCGACCGAAGACGCACAACCGTTGGAGGCATCGGTGAACGAGTATCCAGCCGGGATGGGGGAGCGCCCGGGGCAGAGCGGGGAGCTGCACACAACGGCCCAACCGGCCGGGTCGGCCGGGGGCGGGACAGCTCAGCAGGCCAAGCAGGCCGTGGGGGAGACGGCCCAGCAGGCCAAGCAGGCCGTGGGGGAGACGGCCCAGCAGGCCAGGCAGGCTGCGGGGGACGTGGCCGGAACGGCCAAGGAACAGACGCGGGTGGTGGCCGGAGAGGCCAAGGACCAGGCGCTCCGCGCCGCCAGCCAGCTGAAGGACCGCGCCGGCGCTCAGGTGCAGTACCAGAGCCAGCGTGCGGCCCAGGGCATCCGCCAGTGGGCCGACGACCTGGCCTCGATGGGTGAGGCAGCCAAACCGGACTCCCCGGTCTCCGGGGTGGTCCAGCAGGTCGCCGACGGAGGACGGCGAGCGGCCGACTACCTGGAGCAGTACGGGCTCGGCGGAGTGGTGGAGGACCTGCAGAACTTCGCGCGGCGCCGTCCGGGGGTGTTCCTGGCCGGGGCGCTGGCCGCGGGCTTCCTCGCCGGCCGGATCGCCAAGGCCGTCACGGACTCCTCTGGCTCCTCCGGCCAGAACGACTCCGCTTCCACGACCCCGTCCACTCTGGGCTCCGTCGAGACGACCTATCCGGCTCCGGCGGTCGAGACGGGCTACCCGGTGCCGCCGGCCGAGACCGGCTACCCGACGCAGCCCGTCCAGACGACCTACCCGGCCCCGCCGGTCCCGTCCGCCCAGCCGGGCTACCCGCAGGAGCGGCCGACCGGGACCCCCACGTCCCCGCCGACGGGTTGGGGTGGTGAGCCGCGATGAGCATGCCGGCCCAGTCCGACCACCAGCAGCCGTCTCTCGGGCAGCTGGTCAGTGAGATCGGGGACGATCTTTCCAAACTGTTCCGCCAGGAGGTGGAACTGGCCAAGGCCGAGGTCCGCCAGGAGGCCGTCAAGGCGGGCAAGGCCGCCGGAATGCTCGGCGGCGCCGGGTTCGCCGGATACATGGTCGCGCTGCTGGTGACGCTGGCCGTCATGTTCGGCCTGGGGGCCGTCATGCCCCTGGGCTGGGCGGCCCTCATCGTCGCCGCCGTGTGGGCGGGAATCGGCGCGGCGCTGTTCCTGAGCGGACGCGCCAAGCTGAAGCAGGTGTCGCCCAAGCCGGAACAGACCATCGAAACGCTCAAGGAGGATGCGCAATGGGCGCGGGACCTGACGAAATAAGGGCCGAGATCAACGCCACCCGGGCCGAGCTGGCCGCCGACGTGGACCGGCTCGCCGAACGGACCAGCCCGACGCGGATCGTGCAGCGCCGCAAGGACCGGGTGCGTCAGAAGATGCGCACGGTGCGCGAGCGCGTGATGGGTACCCCGGCGCACGCCGCCCACCAGGTGCGGCAGCAGGCCGGGCACGCCGCCCACAGTGTCCGCGACACCGCCGCGGGTGCCGCCGAGACCGTGCGGGGCACCGCCTCCGACGCCGCCGGCACCGTCAAGCACGGTGCCCAGCAGGCGGCCGAGACCGTCAAGCACGGCGCGCAGCAGGCCGCCACGGCGGTCAAGGAGGCGCCCGAGCAGGCCATGCGGAGCACGCAGGGCAACCCGATGGCGGCCGGTCTGATCGCCTTCGGCGCCGGGCTGCTCGCCGCGACCCTCATCCCGAGGACCGAGGCCGAGCAGCGGGCCGTCGAGCAGCTCAAGGACCAGGCGGGCGACGTGATCGCGCCCGTCAAGGACGCGCTGCAGGACTCGGCCCAGCACCTCGGCCAGGAGGCCAAGGGCATCGCCCAGGAGGCGGCCCAGAACGTGAAGGGCACCGCCCAGGAGGCCGCTCAGAACGTGAAGGGCACCGCCCAGGAGGCCGCCCAGAACGTCAGGGAGACGGCCACCGACGCGGCCAAGAACACCGGTGAGCAGGCCAGGGAACAGGCCCACCAGGTGACCGACCAGTCCCGTTCCCACTACGGCTCCTAGCCGGCGAACGAACCACGCCCGTGTCCCGCCGCGGCGGGACACGGGCGGCTCCGACTCACAGGCGGTGCACCCATGACCCATCACGACGTCCACCAGTCATCCGGTCACGACGTCCGCAACCGCTCAGACGGCCGGGCGCGTGGGACGGAGAAGGGGACCCTTTCCGGCGGCCGCAGACCGCGGGGTGAGAGCTCTCCCGACGGCCCCACCGAGCTGCACAAGCGCTCGTGGTGGGGCGTCCTCAAGCGCACGGCCAAGGAGTTCCAGCAGGACAAGCTCACCGACTGGGCCGCGGCCCTGACCTACTACGCGGTGCTGTCGATCTTCCCGGCGCTGCTGGCGATGGTCTCCCTGCTGGGCCTGTTCGGCCAGTCGGCGACCCAGTCGCTCATCGACAACCTGGGAACGCTGGCCCCCGGGCCCGCCCGCACCACCATCGAGTCGGTGCTCACTGAGCTGCAGAAGAGCCAGGGGGCGGCCGGGATCGCCGCGATCATCGGTATCGCCGTCGCGCTCTGGTCGGCCTCGGGATACGTGGCCGCGTTCATGCGCGTCGCCAACGTCGTGTACGAGATGCCCGAAGGCCGGCCCATCTGGAAGACCCTGCCGCTGCGGCTGGCCATCACCACCGTCCTGGTGATCCTGACCGCGGCCGGCGCGGTCGCGGTGGTGTTCACCGGCGACCTGGCCCGCAGGGCCGGAGATCTCATCGGCCTCGGCGACACCGCGATGACCGTCTGGAGCATCGCCAAGTGGCCGGTCCTGGTCATCGCCGTGATGCTGGTGCTGGCCCTGCTGTACTGGGCGGCGCCCAACGTCTCGCATCCGGGCTTCAAGTGGGTCACGCCGGGCAGCGTGCTGGCCGTCGTGGTGTGGATCATCGCCTCCCTGGCGTTCGGGTTCTACGTGGCGAACTTCGCCTCCTACAGCAAGACCTACGCCGCCCTCGCGGGCGTCATCGTCTTCCTGGTCTGGCTGTGGATCACCAACATCGCGGTGCTGCTCGGAGTGGAGCTCGACGCCGAGCTCGCCCGCGCCCGCGCGATCGAGGAAGGCCTTCCGCCGGATCAGGAACCCTACGTCGAGCCGCGCGACACCCGGAAGATGGACGAGGACGAGCTGCCGGAGCATCCGGTGGTGCGTGGCGACCGTCCGGAGGGACGCGGGTGATCAGGAGCGCTCGACGGCCGGGGCGATGTCCCTGACCAGGGTCAGGAGCGACCTGGCCAGCAGGGTGTGCGCCTGGGCGCGGCTCAGGGCCTTGTGCTGCAGCCACTCGCGGGTCGCGACCTCGGCCAGCCCGGAGTAGGCGCGCAGGACGGCGCGCAGGGTGTCGGTCGGCCCGGGGACGCGCAGGGCCTTCAGCAGATGCTCGACGGTCAGGTCTCGCGTCCGGTGGACGATCCGCGTCAGCTCGGGGTCCTGGCCGAAGCCCTCGGCGTCGACCGCCGCGAACCAGGTCGTGGCGTTGGCGTCGGCGGCGTCCAGGAAGTGCGCCACGCACAGGTCGACCATCTCCTCCAGCGACAGGCCCTCCGGCAGCGGCGGCAACTGCGTCGCCAGGGTCGCGGTGAGGTGGCGCACGACCTGGAGGAACAGCTCCCGCTTGGCGCCGAAGTAGTAATGCACGAGGCCGCGCTGCACGCCCGCCTCCCGCGCGATCGCCGTGGTGGAGACCTCGGTGTAGGGCAGTTCGGTGAACATCCGGCGGGCGACGGCGAGGATCTGCTCCCGCCGCTCGTCACGGCCGAGCCGGCGGTAGCGGGGAGAGGCCATGCCGCCAGCCTAGGTCACCGGCGCGCGGCGGCGGTGAACAGTTTCAGCGGGCGTTCGCGCGCCACGAGATAGCCGGTCGACCACTGCCGCAGGCGGGTGGGGACGGCCCGGGCCGCCACCCGGTTGGCGGCGATGACGGCGGCGAACGCCCTCGCCCTGGAGGCGTTCCAGGGGATGCCGAGCTCGCCGCGCAGCTTCGCCGGGAGCAGCGCTCCTGCGACGAGCATGCTGAGGTGGTGGGAGGCGGGCCCCAGCGGCCACGGGACCCGCAACCGCTGCCCGGTCTCGATGACGATCCGGGCCACGTCCGTCGACCGCAGCTCCTGGCGGACCACGCGGTCGAAGTAGGCCGTGAAGTCGGCGTAGGTCTCCGGGCAGTGTCCCTGCGGCACCCCGCACGCGTAGGCGACGAGCTTCTGCTCCCGGTAGAACCGCTCGAGCTCGCCGGGCGACAGCGCGCCGAAGATCCGGCCGTAGAGGTCGGCGCCGTTCTGCACGAGCGTCGCCCACACCCATGTCAGCAGGTCGGGGTCCATCGCGTGGTACGGCACGCCCTCGTCGCTGGTGCCGCCGACGCGCTCGTGCATGCGCCGCAGGATCGTCGACTGACGGGCGGAGACCTCAGGCGTGCCGAAGGACAGCTTCAGCATGATGTCGGCCGTACGCCAGAGCCTGCGGAACGGGTCGGAACGGAAGTCGGAGTGGTCGCGCACGCCCGCGGCGACCAGCGGGTGGGTCACCTGCAGCAGCAGGGTCGGCGCCGACCCCAGGGCCAGGATCGGCTCACGCATGATCTTCCACGACAGGTCGCCGGGCCGGAAGGGAAGCGTTCGGGGCTCGTCCATGACTTCAGTGAAACACGCTATTGGCACATCGCCAATAGCGTTGTTGGCGATGTGCCAATTGATTCCGGGGTACGGCCCCGCCGCGGCTTCCGCGGTACGGCCGTGCCGCGCGCGACAGCCGTACGACAGGGCCGTGACAGCACCGGCCCCGATGCTCCTGGTGATCCACCGGACGACCAACGGAGAGAACACGACATGGACGCCAGCAAGATCGAGCAGTTCCACCTTCAGATCGCCCAGGAGTCCCTGGGCGCGAGCCTGAGCCTGTCCAACTACCTCGGGGACACGCTGGGCATCTTCCGGGCGATGGCCGGGGCCGGCTCCCTGAGCAGCGCCGAGCTCGCCGGACGCACCGGCCTGTCCGAGCGGTACCTGCGGGAGTGGCTGTCCACCCAGGCCGTCGCGGGCCACCTGGCCTACGATCCCGCGACCGGCGGCTTCGAGCTGCCCGACGAGCACGCCGCCGTGCTGGCCGACGACGAGGCCGTCACCGCGTGCTCCGGGCAGATCGAGGGCGGGGCCGCCATGTGGCTGGCGGTCGACGAGATCGCCGAGGCCTTCCGCACCGGGGCGGGCTTCGGCTGGCACCGGCACGACGCGCGGCTGTTCAGCGGGGTGAACCGCTTCTTCGGGCCGCTCTACCGGATGTCGCTCGTGGACCAGTGGCTGCCCGCCCTGGACGGCGTGGCCGACCGGCTGCGCGCCGGGGCCCGCGTCCTGGACGTCGGCTGCGGACACGGCACCTCCACGGTCCTCATGGCGCAGGCCTTCCCCGCCTCGCGCTTCGAGGGGATCGACTCCCACGAGGCCTCGGTCGAGGCCGCCTGCCAGGCCGCGGTCAAGGCCGGGGTGGACGACCGCGTGCACTTCCACGTCGGCGAGGCCACCGAGGACCCCGCCGGTCCCTGGGACCTGATCTGCTTCTTCGACGCCCTGCACGACATGGGCGACCCGGTGGCGGCCGCCCGTGCGGCCAGGCGGGGCCTGGCTGCGGACGGCACTCTGCTCCTGGTCGAGCCCGCCGCCGCCGACCGGCTGGAGGACCGGATCGGCAACCCGATCTCGATGAGCTACTACGCCGCCTCGACATTCCTGTGCGTGCCCAACGCGCTGTCGCAGGTCCCGTCCGGGGAGCCCGCGGGCCCCGGGGTCGGGCTGGGCGCGCAGGCGGGGGCCGGGCGCCTGACCGAGGTGCTCCGCGAGGCCGGGTTCGGCACGGTCCGGGTGGCACTGGCCACCGACTACAACCTGATCATCGAGGCCCGTCCCTGACGGCTCGGTGAGGACCGTGCGGCGGTGCCGGCTGCCGTTGAGGGGGTCACGCCGCGGTGCCGGCGTCGGCCGCGGGGGTCACGCCGCGGCGCTGGGTGCTCCGGTGTCCGGCGCCGCGGCCAGCTCGACCCGGTTGCGGCCGCCGTGCTTGGCGGCGTAGAGGGCCTCGTCGGCGGCGTGCAGCAGGTCGTCGGGGTTCTGTCCGGGGACGATGGCCGAGACGCCGGCGCTGAAGGTGACGTACAGCTCCTGCCCGCCGACGGTGACGGGCTCGCCCGCCACCCGCTCGCGCAGCGCGTCCACCCTGGCCCTGGCCTGCTCGCCGGTGGCGCCGGCGAACACGATCACGAACTCCTCGCCGCCGTGGCGCGCCACCGCGGTGCCCTCACCGGCCGAAGCGGCCAGCGTGGTGAGCAGCCGCGCGAAGCGGACCAGGACCTCGTCCCCCGCGCGGTGGCCGTGACGGTCGTTGACCTGCTTGAAGTGGTCGACGTCCAGGACGGCCACGCTGAGCGGCGAGCCCTCCGCCGCGGCCCGCGCCACCTCCCGCTGGAGCACCTCCATCAGGTGGCGGCGGTTGTGCAGGCCGGTCAGCGCGTCCCGTACGGCCTGCTCGGCCAGGTCGGCGCGGAGCGCCTCGATGGTGCGCAACTGCTCGTGCAGGCGGGTGTTGGCCGACTCCAGCTCGTTGCGCTGCTCGTGCAGGCGGGCGTTGGCCGACTCCAGCTCGCTGCGCTGTTCCTCCAGACAGGCGTTGGCCCGTTCGAGTTCACGGCGCTGCTGATGGAGCGCGGTGACGTCGCGGGCGACGATGGCCCAGCCGACGTGCCCGGCCCGGTCGTCGTGCAGGGCGCTGATGCGCATGTTCAGCTCGATGCCGCCGCTCGCGACGATGGTCACGTCCGTCTCACCGCGGTCGGGCAGCGACAGCCTGCCGAGCGGTTCGGTGAAGGAGAACCCGATGAGCCGGGAGGGCAGGCCGGAGGCCAGCTTGCGGGCCATGCGGTCGGCCGCGGCGTTGAGGTCGAGGATGCGGTGCGAGAGGTCGACCGTCATCACCGCGTCGCCGATCACGTCGAAGAGCTGCTCGCGCGCCACCGGGACGAGTTCGAGTAGGGAGCGGCGGACCATGACCGTGTAGACGATGATCGTGGTGGCGCAGAAGCCGATCGGCGTGATGTCGGCGACGCGTACCAGGCCCAGCAGGCCGATCGTGTTGCACACGGTCGAGGGGGTCAGGCTCAGCAGGCTGTAGCCGTACAGCGGGCGCTGGAAACGCGGGCCGCGCATCCACGCCCTCACCAGCCTCGCCACGCCGACGCACAGCAGGAGATAGCTGTAACCGGTGTGCGCCCAGAACAGCGGGCCGAACTCGGGGATGCGCACCTCGGGCGCTCCGGTCAGCTCGTCCGACACGAAGAACAGGTGGTGCCAGGGATTGGTCACGATCGCGGCCGTCACGAGGGCGGGCTCGATCGTCAGCAGCAGGGCGGTCCGCCGGGGGACCCGCCAGGTGCGGTCGATCATGGCCTTGGACAGGCAGAGGAAGCCCGCCATGCACCCGCACACGCCGAGGTACTTCACGACCGTCAGCAGCCGGATGACCCCGGGGTCGAAGCTCAGGACGGTGAGCTCCTCGGTCGCGGACCACATCGCGATCGCCGCGGCGATGAGGGCGACGATGCCGACCGCCGGTGTGGCGCGCCGGCGCCAGGCCGCGACGGCCACGCCGGTGGCCGCGACCGTCGCCAGCGTGAACAGCAGAATGAGGAACGGCAGTCCCATCCTCCGCTCCTTTCGCTGACGGCGGCACCCGTTTCTTTGCGCTCCTATCGGACGGTTACCCTCCGATCTAAGAGATTCACCGTCTGTGTACGTTGCGTGTGCGTTGCGTGTGCGTTGTGTGTGTCGTGCCGCCGGGACGTGCGGCGGGCGGCGTCCCCGCAGTTCAGCACCGGAATGGGAGGAAACCCCCGGGGTAGGGGGCCGTGGGCGGCCCCGGAGCGGCCGGGTCCGCGGGAAGTAGTCCCCAGGGGGCGGAGATGTCATCCGACGAGATCACGCGGTCGGCCGAGGAGATCAGGCGATCGGCCGACGAGATCGGGCGGTCGGTCGGTGAGATCAGGCGCTCGGCGCTGCCGCTGGCCGCGCCGGAGGACCTCGATCCACTGCTGGCGCGCATCGGGGACGCGCGCCACGTCCTGATAGGGGAGGCCAGCCACGGCACCCGTGACTTCTACTCCTGGCGGGCCGCGCTCACCCGTCGGCTGATCGAGGAGAAGGGCTTCCGGTTCATCGGCGTGGAGGGGGACTGGCCCGACTGCGAGCGGGTGCACCGGTCGGTCACCCGTCCCGGGGCCGAGGACCCCTACGACGCCCTGTACGCCTTCGCCCGCTGGCCCACCTTCATGTGGGCCAACGAGGAGGTCGTGGAGTTCTGCCGGTGGCTGCGCCGGTGGAACGAGACCCAGCCGGCCGATCGGCGCTGCGGCTTCCACGGTCTGGACGTCTACAGCCTGTGGGACTCGCTGCACGCCGTCCGCGGTTACGCCGCCCGGCACCTGCCCGGGCAGATGGAGACCGTGATGCGCGCGGTGCACTGCTTCGAGGCGTACGGTCACGACCCGCAGCAGTACGGGATGATGACCCGCCTGACCCCCGAGTCCTGCGAGAAGGAGGTCGTCGGCCTGCTGGCGGCGGTGGACCGGGCGACGCCCGACGACGAGACGGGTTTCGCCGCGCGGCAGAACGCCGAGGTGGTGGCCGGGGCGGAGGAGTACTACCGCGCCATGGTCGGCGGGGGCCCGGAGTCGTGGAACATCCGCGACATCCACATGGCCGACACCCTCGACCGGCTGACGGACTTCTACGGCGACGACGCCAGAGGGGTGGTCTGGGCCCACAACACCCACATCGGGGACGCCCGCGCCACCGACATGGCCGCCGCCGGGATGACCAACCTCGGTCAGCTCGTCCGCGAGCGCCACGGTGAGGACGACGTGGTGCTCGTCGGCTTCGGCACGCACCGGGGCACGGTCGTGGCGGCCGACCGGTGGGGCGGCCGGGCCGAGGTCATGGAGGTGCCGCCCGCGCGCGCCGCGTCCCTGGAGGCCGTGCTGCACGGCTCCGGGCTGGAGCGGGCGCTGTTCATCGTGCCCGAGGCCGGGGACCGGCCCGCCTGGTACGACCGGCCGATGGGCCACCGGGCCGTCGGCGTGGTCTACCACCCGGAGCGCGAGCGGTGGGGGAACTACGTGCCGACGGCGCTCGGCCGCCGCTATGACGCGTTCATCTGGCTGGACCGCACCGAGGCGGTGCACCCGCTGCACGAGGAGCCGTCGGACGAGAAGGAGATGGAGACCTACCCGTCCGCGGTGTGAGGCGGTCGTGCCGACGCGACGGAGCGACGGGGGCGGTACGGTGCCCGCGTCGACAGCGGGGCCCTGCGGTGCTCGCGTCGACAGCGGGACCGTACGGTGCTCGCGTCGACGCGACGGAAAAATAGCGCCATTTGTCCGTATCTAGCGCGTTGCTCGCCCGGTCCGGGGAACGGAAGCCCCGGGAGGCTGAGTCCCCCCGATCCCGCCGACCCGGGGCACGGCCGTACCTGGCCTCTCATATGGGCCTCTCATATGGCCGCGCCGGGTCTCTCATATGACAGTGACAGGGGGAAACACCATGACCGACCGTTCCGATCCGGAGCTCGACCGGCTGTGGCAGGAGTTCCACGAGTTCGTGAACATGTCGTCGGGGGAGCTGAGGGACTTCCTCATGGCCGCCGGCTCGGGGGAGGACGCCTCGCCCGAGAATCCCGGCCGCTGGATGCCCGAGCTCGGCCAGGAGGTGCTGAACATCCTCGGCAAGCGCAAGGTCGATCTCACCCCGGGCGACCTGGAGACGATGCGCCGTGTTGTCGGCATCGCCGAGGACGCCGAGGCCCACGCCGCCTCCGCCGCCCAGGACGACCGGCAGCGGCGGTCCCTGATGGCGGTCGGCCACGACCCGCTCAGGCCGGCCAGGACGGAGGACTAGGTGTCACTTCAGTAGGGCGGCCAGACGGGCGGGGGCGACGACCCGGTAGGCCTCGGTGACGATCTCGGCGATCTCGTCCCAGTCCTGGGGGACGTCGAGATAGACCCCGAGCCAGCCGCGGTGGCCGACGTACGGCGGGCGGAAGAAACGCTCGGGGTCCTGGGCGACGAGAGCCTCCTGCACGCCGGGCGGGGCGGCGCACCAGAAGGCGAGCCGGTCGTCGTGATGGTGGTCGGCGTACGTCACGAACGTCTTCCTGTCGCGGATGAACCAGGTCGGCTCACCGTGGCTGAGCCGTTCGGTGGTCTCCGGCAACGCCAGGCAGAGCCGTCGCAGCGACTCCAGCGGATCATCGGTCATGGCCCGACGGTACGTCGCGGCGAGGAGATCGTGAACCGTGGGCGTCAGACGGGGCCGAGATAATTCCGCTCCGCCGAGGTCAGCGCGTGAAGACGGAACGTCTCGTTTCGCCCCGTGCTAGCCTCACCGGCGTGTCCGCCGCCAAGGAGCCGAACCCCGCCCGCCGCAGCCGGCGATCACGGCAGGCCATCCTGGAAGCCGCCCGCGAGCTGGTGCTGGAGGTGGGCTACGCCAGGCTCACCATCGAGGCCATCGCCGCGCGGGCGGGCGTGGGCAAGCAGACGATCTACCGGTGGTGGCGCTCCAAGGGGGCCGTGGTCTTCGACGCCTTCCTCTCGCTGAGCCGGAGCGGCGATGAGGAGTCGATCGCCCTGCCCGACACCGGTGACATCGAGGCCGACCTCAAGGCCGTCATGCGGGCCACCGTCGCCGAGTTCGCCGACCCGCGCTTCGAGGCGCCGATCCGGGCGTTCACCACCGAGATCATCAACGATCCCGACCTCGCCGCGCAGTACCGCGAGAAACTGGCAGGCCCGCTCGACGAGGCCAAGAAGGCCCGCCTGCGCAGCGCTCAGGAGACCGGTCAGATCGCCGCCGACGCCGACCTGGACCTGGCGCTCGAACTGCTCTACGGGCCGCTCCACCAGCGCTGGCTGCACCGCTCGGGGCCGCTCACCCCCGAGTACGCCGACGCCCTCGTCGACCTCACCCTCAAGGCCCTGCGTCCGTGAAAGGCCGGGTTCCTCATCCGGTGACCGAGATCGTCCAGCCCTGCTCGCAGCTGGAGCCGAAGACGCCGGTGTCGCATCCCTCGACGTTCCAGCGGTAGCCGCTGTTGGTCCGGACGCGTGTCCACGTCCGCCCGCGCGTGCCGCCGGCGACGTCCTTCTGGGCTCCGTGCGGGTCCGCGGCGCTGGTCCAGCGGACGATGAACTTGTCGTAGCGGCGCGGGGCGGTCGTCTTCCAGTCGAAGTAGGCGTACCCGTTGCGGGACCAGGCGGCCACCACCATGTTCGGCCCCTGCCGGGGCGACCAGGCGATCTGCCCGTTGGTGAAGCTCTGCCGACGTCCCGCCTTGCCGACGTTGTTGAGCAGGATGTCGCTCTCGTGCGTGGTCGGGCAGCCGAACACGCTGTCCTCGCCGCCCAGTTCGGCCCACCGGGCACCGATCAGGCCGTACGGCTGGATGCTGCACTTGCCGGTCGTCGTCTTCGCAGTCTTAGTCGCTGTCGTCGCTGTCGTCGCTGTCGTCGCTGTCGTCGCGGCGGTGTCGGCGGTGTCGGCGGTGTCGGCGTGGGCGGGCAGTCCGGCCGACAGAGTGGCGGCCAGCGCGAGCGCGGTGGTCATCGTGAAGGTCAGGCGACGGTTCATCGAGGGCACTCCCGGGGTGAGGCCCGCCGTCCCTGCCGCCGCGGGCGCCATGTCCCAGTGATACAGAGCACCGCTTGCCACCGGCTTTACCGCCGCCTGCGAAAACGTGCAAGGCACGGTCGCGGGGACCACGGTCGCGGGGACCGCGTCTCCGGCTCGCCGGGGCGGGCCGGGTCTCAGCGGCCGGGTCTCAGCGGCCGGGTCTCAGTGGCCGGGTCTCAGCGGCCGGGTCTCAGTCGGGGCGGGCCGACTGGAGGAACGCGGTGCAGCGGCCCAGCAGGGCGATCAGCGTCTCCCGCTCCTCCGGGCTGAACTCGGCGGCGAGGGCCCGTTCGACCTCAACCGCGCGGACGTCCCCCTCGGCCAGCACCCGCTCGCCCTTCTCGGTGAGCCGGGTCTCCAGGATGTTCTTGTGCCACTCGTGCGGGGTGCGCTCGATCAGGCCGTTCTCCTGGAGGTTCTTGAGCACGGTGTTCATCGTCGGCGGGGTGACCGCGCACGCCCGGGCGAGCGCGGCGGCCGAGATGCCGGGGCTCTGCGACAGATGCAGCAGGGCCGCGTACTGCGACACCGTCAGCTGAGCCGGCTTCAGCGCGGCCTGCTTGGCCGCGCTCAGCGCCTGCTCGGCGCGCTTGAGGTGGGAGCCCAGGCGCTCCGGAAGCGGCATCGAGGTCATCTGTGCATGTTAACGGCCCAGAAGGTTTGTATGTTGACGAGCATTAGAACTCTAATTACTGTAAGGACTCGTTCTAAAGACGGCTATCTAATGACTCCCGAACGGTCGAACGGAGAAACAGCGTGTCCCGATTCCGCCAGCCCCTCGCCGTGGCGACCGCGGCTCTAGCCGCCGGCCTGTCCTTCGCCCCGGCCGCCCACGCGGCCCCGGGATCCCCGAACGCCCGAGCGGCCTCGGTCCTCCCCGCGGCCGCGAGCACCGTGACCCCGTACGGCACGGCCTCGGCGGCCGATGCCTCCACCCCGTCCGGCCTCCGTACCCGCCTGCGCGTCTCCACCGCCTACGAACTCCCGGGAGACCGCGTCTATCCCGAGGGGATCGCCGCCGACCCGCGCACCGGCGACCTGTACGCCGGGTCGTTCACCGACGGAACGGTCTTCAAGATGACCCCGGGACGGCGCGTGGCCCAGGTATTCCTGCCGGCGGGCGCGGACGGCCGGGACACCGCCAACGGACTGAAGGTGGACCGGCGCGGACGCCTCTGGGTGACCGACTCCAGCACCGGGGTCTCGGTGTACGACACGCGCAGCCGCCGCCTGCTGGCCCGCTTCGAGGTCCCGGGCGAGGCCGCGCGCTTCGTCAACGACCTCGCCGTCACCCCGGACGGCACCGCCTACCTGACCGACAGCATCCGCGCCGTGGTCTACCGCGTCACCCCCGGGCAACTGGCCAAGGCGGGCGGCGACCCCGTGCCGCTGACCCCCCGCTTCGACCTGAGCGGCGTCCTCGACCCCCGCGAGCCCGGCGCCTTCAGCCTGAACGGAATCGTCGCCGACCCCACCGGGCGCCACCTCCTGACCGTGGACATGGTCGGCGGCGACCTCTACCGCATCGACCTCGCCTCGGGCGCGATCCGCCGGGTCGCCCTGCACGGCGGCGACATGCTCCACGCCGACGGCCTGGAACTGCAGAAGGGCAGACTCTGGGCCGTCCACAACACCACCCACACGATCAGCCGCTGGCGGATCTCCGGAGACGGCTCCACCGCCCGGATCGAGCGCACGGCGACCGACGAGGCACTGCAACTCCCGACGACACTGGTCCGCGTCGGCGGCACCCTCTACGTGGTCCGCTCACAGTTCGACAAGGGCGGCCCGCTGGGAGAGGGCACCCCCCGAACCCCCTTCACCATCGCCGCCGTCCGCGGCCTCTGACTACCGGCCGTCCCGTCCCGCTCCCCGGCGGTCACTTCACCCGGGCGCCGGGGAGCGGGCCGTGGAAGACCTCGGGGGTGAGGACGACGCCTGTCAGCCGGGTCGCCAGGAGCAACGCCCCCTCGAAGCCCGGAGAATCGATCTCGTAGTCGACGTCTACGGGATCGGTGCCGGGATCGAAACCGGCCTGGCGCATCATCTCGACGAACCGGTCAGGATCACTGCCCTCACGCCAGTCCGGGGTCACCGGGTCGAAAGAGGTCACCGGCTCGCCGTCGACCACGTACTCGAACCCGCTCCAGGCGTTGACGTTGCAGAAGATCATTATCGCTTCGGTCCCCGCCGAGAGCGCGTCCAGGGCCCCGGAGTCGACCAGCCGGTTGTCCCATCTCTCGATGACCACGGTCCATTCGCCCGACCGCCACGCGCGCACGGCCTCGGGCACCGGACACTCCCCGCCGGTGAACAGCTCGATGTCACCCTCGTCCGCACCCAGGCGGCGCAGCGCCTCGACCTCGTCGACCCCTCGGACGAACGTCAGGCTGCACGTCATCCCCAGGGCCTCGGCTGCGTGCAGCCACGCGATGTCGGCCCGATCCACCTCGGCCACGGCCATTGTCGCCCCGCCTGCTCCCGTGCTCGATGGGGACCCTCGCCGGGGACAAAGTAGCGACCGCGGGGCGGCCCGTCGCCACCCGGGGTCTGAACCGCCCGGTGGGGTGAGCAGGAGTCACGGTCTGGACTCGGGTGCCGACCGGCCCGCCGGAGTGTCAGGCCGTATTGAAACGGTGCACATACGCGGCTGCCAGGTCGCGTATCTGCTGGGCTGTCAGCTGCTTGTTCGCGCCGGAACCGCACACGTTCGACTGCAGGTTCAGGATGTCGTCGATCATCCGGATGAATCCGAGGGTGACCTTGGCGGTGTCGATCGCCTGCAGCCCTTTCTTGTTCACCATGAGCACCCAGTCGAGAATGTGCGCCGAGTCGGTCAACCGCAGCAGCTCGAGTTCGTAGGCGTAGTGCCCGTCATTGTCGTAGAGGAACAGGACGAGAGAGTCGGGGGACAGGCGCCAGCCGTTCCACGCCGTATCGGCGATGAGACCCTTGTCGAAGGTGCGGCGCCGACTGCGGAATGCGGCGGCTTCCTGCTGCAGCAACTCGGCCGCGCTGTGACCGCGCTGAGGGGACTCGGTCATGTGTCGTCCTCGGTGTAGGGCCCGGGATCCGGGCTTCTCAGGGATGGCGGGGGACGTGCCGCAGGCGCTCTCCGGAGGTTCGCCCCGTGTACGGTGCCGAGGCGGACGGCGGCGGTTGGGAATACTCCGCATCTCCGGTGATCCGCCGTACGGATTACGTTTCGAAAAGGCCGACGGAACCGAGGAGCGAGTCTTCGGCCGATGTGTCGATCTCGCCGGAAAGAGGAAACGCGTTTGCGACGGTGCACCGTCGCACAGTGAAGCTGCAGCCGTTCACACCGTAGAACCGTTCAAGGTGAACGTGAAGGCCGCTGGCCGCAGGCGGACAAAATTGAATGGTGGGTGACGGTGCAGTCGAGCCGTACGGTGCTTTTGAGGTTGAAAAAGACGGAAGTCGCGACGGTCCGACGTCATACGGCGAAGCGGGGCGGTGCCGGAGCCGTTTCTGTCCGATGAGGCGGCGCGGGAAGGACGGGAAGCGACGGGAAGCGACGGGAAGCGACGGCCCGGACTCAGGTGTCGGTGGAGATGACCACGCGGCGGTTCTTCGCCCGGCCCTCCTCGGCGGTGTTCGGCCGGGTCGGCCGGGTCTCGCCGTACCCGGTTGCCTCGAGCCGTGAGCGGTCCAGTCCTCCCTTGGCCGTCAGCCAGTCCAGGACGGCCTGCGCGCGTTTGCGGGACAGGGTGACGTTGTAGGCGTCCTCCCCCTGGGAGTCGGTGTGGCCGTCGATGCGGATGGTCGCGTCCGGGGAGGCTCTCTCGGCGATCCGCCGGGCGATGCGCCTAAGCTCGGCCGCGGCGGCCGGTTTGACGGCGGCGCTGTCGAAGTCGAACAGGACGTCCGCGTCGAGGCTGAAGGCGATCGTGTCCTCGCCTTCCAGGACCTCGCTCTTGCCGACCTCGTACGCCTTCAGCTCGGCCGCGCGGATCTCCACCGCCTTCACCTCCACGGCCCGTGCCTCTACTGAGGGCACCTCCACGGAGGGGATGCATTCCCCCTGGTCGTTGCATGCGTGAGGACGGACGATGTACGGCCTGATGACGAAGGGCCTGATGACGAAGGGGCGGATGATGTACGGCCTGATCACGTACGGCACGAGCCCGCCGTCCTTCGGTTTGATCTGACACACCTCGGGTGTGGAGACGCCGCCGGCGTGGACCGCCTCGGCGCTGACGGCCTCGGCGCGTACGGGGTCGAGCTTGATGCCGCCCGCTTCCACTCCCGGAATCTCCACCCCGGGGATCTCCACGGCCGGGATCGTCACCGGCGGAATGCTGGCCGCGCCCAGACAACCGCCGGGAGCGGGCTTGATCTCGGTGCACTGGGCGGGGATCCGCTGGGCCGGGATGTCCACCCCCGGAATGGTGGCCGCCGGTATCTTCTCGCCGCCGATCGTCGCCTCGGGGATGTGAACGGGGTCGGCGTGCACGGCCGGGATCTCCACGGCGGGGATGAGCTCGCCGTGGGGGCAGCTGGTCGGTTCGGCGGTTTCCTGTCCTGCGGACGCCGAGGGGGAGCCGGTGACCGACGGGGCAGGGGTGGTGACCGATGGGGTGGAGGACCGGGCCACGCGAGACTGCTCCTGACTGCTGCCTCCGGCCCCCGCCCCGGCTTCGGCCCCGGTTCCGGTTCCGGTTCCGGTTCCGGTTCCGGTCGGAAGCATGCCGCAGGCCGCCAGCGTAGCCACGAGCAGAGCGGAGACGACAGCGAGTGCTGCTCTCATAGGGCCTTTCCCCCGATGTCCTGATGTCCACACGAGAAGCCGCGGGAGGAACCCTAGCCCGGAGAGATCTTGCAGAATACAACCACCGGGTTGAAAACCGGCTCCACCCGCCGCGGTAGCGCGGCTCCACCTGTCGCGGTAGGCAAAAGGATCAGAACCGCATTCCCCGGCTCGTCACAGGAGCCGAGCTCGTCATTGGAGCCGCCGATGCCCGCCCGCCGGATCGTCCCCAACGTCCAGTCCGAGGCCCCGAAGGAGAGCGCGGAGTTCTACGGTCTCCTGGGCCTGGAAGAAGTCATGAACCACGGCTGGATCGTGACCCTGGCCTCCCCGTCCGCTCCCACCGCGCAGGTCAGCATCATGACCGCGGACAAGACGGCACCCGTCACCCCCGACATGAGCATCGAGGTGGACGACGTGGACGCCGCCTACGCGGCCATGCGCGAGCACGGCGCCGAGATCGTGCACCCGCTGCAGGACGAGGAGTGGGGCGTCCGCCGGTTCTTCGTCCGCGACCCGAACGGCCGGGTGGTCAACGTCCTGGGACACCGCTGACCACGGAAAACCGGTGACGGCGACATCAGCCGAGGCGCTGCAGCCGTACTGCGGCGTGATCACTCGACCCGAGTCCTTGACGGGGCCGAGACCGGCGCGGTAGAAAACTGTCTGGTTATAAAACCGGAAGGTAATCAACATGGCTACCGACGTTCTCGACGCCACGTTCGCCGCGCTGGCCGACCCGACCCGGCGGGCGATCCTGGCCCGGCTGAGGGAGGGCGAGGCCACGGTGACCGAACTGGCCGCGCCGTTCGCGATGAGCCAGCCGGGCATCTCCAAGCACCTGCGGGTGCTGGAGCGGGCCGGGCTGATCTCGCGTGGACGCGACGCGCAGCGCAGGCCCTGCCGCCTGGAGGCCGCTCGGCTCAGAGACGCCGTCGACTGGCTGGCGGACTACCGCTCCTACTGGGAGGAGAGCTACCAGCGGCTGGACGCCCTGCTCGGCGAGCTCGATCACGACGGACCGGACGCCACCGAACGGGGAACCCCATGACTTCGGGGCAGGGACAGGCCGAAGGCCTGACGGTGCGGGCGCTGTCCGACACCGATCTCCTGCTCACCCGGACCTTCACCGCACCCCGCCGGCTCGTCTTCGACGCCTTCACCCGGCCCGAACTGCTCCGGCGCTGGCACGGCGCGCGCGGCTGGCACCTCGTCGTCTGTGAGGTCGACCTGCGCCCGGGCGGCGCCTGGCGCTTCGTGTCGCGCGGGCCGGACGGCGCCGAGATGGGTCTCGGCGGGGTGTTCCACGAAATCGACGCACCCGGCCGGCTGGTGCAGAGCGAGGTCCATGACGGCTGGGAGGAAGGCGAGGCCCTCGTCACGACCGTCCTCGACGAGCGGGACGGCCGGACCGCGATGACCACCACGGCGCGCTATCCCTCACGGGAGATCCGCGACAGCGTGCTCCGTACCCCCATGGAACGCGGCGCGGGCGAGGCGTACGACCGTCTCGCCGAGATGCTCAACGGGATGACCACGAAAGGCGAGACGCAATGACCGACACCCAGCCCACCCAGGCCACTCAGCCCCGGCCCACGCAGACCGAGATCCCCGCCGACGTCACCGACGTCCCCGCCGACCACACCGCCCCGCCCGTCCGCCCCGGCATGTTCCTCCTCGAACTCGTCCCCGTGCCCGTCACGGACATCGACCGGGCCAAGGCCTTCTACACCGACTGCCTCGGCTTCCACGCGGACGTCGACGTACGGCCCGCAGAGGGCGTCCGCGTCGTCCAGCTCACCCCGCCGGGCTCGGCCTGCTCGATCACTCTGACCGAGGGCATCGAGTCCCTCGACATGCCGGCCGGCACGCTGCGCGGCCTGCACCTGGTGGTCAGCGACATCGAGAAGGCCCGCGCGGAACTCATCGAACGCGGCACGGACGTGGAGCCGGTCGAGGACCTGGGCGGCGTCTACTACGCCCGCTTCGCCGACCCGGACGGCAACACCTGGACCCTCCAGCACATGCCCTGGCGCGTCTGAGGAGCTTCTCCGGGGCTCCGCTCTCCGAGGTGGAGTCTGTTCGCATCCCAGGGAGTGTTCGAGGTCTGCCTGAGAAGTCGTTCACCGGTGTCGCCCAGGATGCCGATCGTGTGGATGACATCGGTAACGACGTGGCCGGCGGAGGATGTACGGCGGGCCTGGACACCACGGTCGATCCAGATCGTGCGCAGGCCGGCCGCGCATCCTCCACTGATGCCCGCAACGGGATGTCTCCGACTATCCGAGCTTCGGTGGTGATCTCGAATAGACCCGTCTCAGGATCGCAGATGCCCTCGATGCCCTCGATGCCCGAGAGCGCCGGGCCCTCGACGGCATGGGCCAGGCCCGTCCGCCGGATCTCGCCGGAGTGGTCGTCCGCGGTTCCGTTGGTGACGATCCCGACCAACCATCCTGTGGCACGCAGCTCAGGCAGTCCCGCCAGCACTTCCGGGCGGCAGTGGGCGAGGTAGCCGGCGGTCAGGAGAGTGCCCCCGGCCGGGCACGGCGCAAATCTACGGTGTCTGGACCTGCAGTTTCTCCCGGCCGCCTTGCAATGGAGAGGTACGTCGCAGCGGTCAAGGGGCGATGAGGAGATCCATCCAGAGGGTAGCCGAGAGGCACGTCCAGGCGAGATCCCGTCAACGGGGATCGGTCGTTGGGAAGAGGGAGCCTTGGCGGGTCCGGCGGTACCGGGCGCTTGAACTCCTCGGCGAGCTTCCGACCAGTTCGACCGTGCCTTCCTTCCTCATGAGCGAGAGCCAGCGCCGTACTGTCTGATCGGTGAGTCCGGTACGGCGGGCCAGCTCGGCCCTCGAGAGGGTCTCATCGCCGAGCGCGTTCAGCAACTGCGGACGCCGGTCGGTCCGGGTGGAGGCCGGCGTCTCTCCGGAGACTCGGCGACGTAACCGCTGCGACAGCTCGTAGCGTGCCCATCGTCTGGTTCCGATCTGGACGACGAGTTCGCGGGCGACGAGGTCCTGTAGCTCGGCCGTGGCGACACGCGAGTCCACACCGGCCGTGCTCCGATAGGAGCGGTTGTCCAGGATTTCTCCGTCCCGGAGCATTGCCAGCGCGATGCATTGGCTGTCAGCGAGACCTCTCTCGCCGAGACTCTGGATCCATCTCACGGTCTCCTCACCCAGAAGCGCATGGTTGGGGATGGTGACGGTGAAAGAAGCGATTCGATCATCGAACTGTGGCGGGCTCATCCCCGCGGCTCGTAGGGCGGAGACCATGGCACGGATTCCAGAGCCACGGTTCTCGCAGACGGTCCGCGTCTCACCGGGGATGGGAACCTCCTCGAGGATCCTCATCAGAGTCGCGTTTCGAGTGGAGGAGATTCCTTCGTCGGCGAGGTTGTCGATGGTCACCGGACCGAACAGCCCGCCCGGGCTCCGGACGATCAGCTTGTCCGGATACATCTCGATCTGGATCTGTGTGCCTCGGGAAGCGCTGGAGAGGTCCCTGTGCACGAGCGCGTTGACCACGGCCTCCCGGAGCGCGGTCTCCGGATATTCCCAGACGTCCTCGCGACCGGCTCCGCCGATGATCGCTCTTCGGGACATGTTCCGCCGGATCACGGCCAGAGCGTCGCGAACCATGACGGGGATAGGGCCTTCGATGGTGACATTGTCCAGAAACCGGGTCTCCGCAGCCGATGCGTCACCGGCGGACGGGGGATAGTGAACGAAACTGACCATCAGCTGCGGGAAGTGCTCCTGGGGGTAGGAACCGAGCGCGAGCAGCGCCGCCAGAGACAGCGCGTCCGTGCCGTCAGGCCCGGTCACCACTACTTTGGCCCGCCTGAGCAGAGCATCTCGATCAAGGTCCTTGAAGGCGTACGGCCTGCTGACCCGGAGCCGCGCGATGAAGGTCTCCAGGATGATCGGGTCGAGTAGCTCCAGACCGGTCCCGGGAACGCTCTGCTCGTCCTCGCGCGGCTGGCCTCGGGAGGACAGCATGATCTGGACCTCGTAGCTCGACAGCCGCCGGTCGCCGTCACCGACACGAACGAAACTGCCCTTGGTCATCCCGGCGCCCCGGTAGAAGCACGGCCGCTGGGCGGGGTCGAGTTCGGGAACCTCCGCGACGATGAGCTTCACGCCTTCGAAGTCATGGACGCGGATCAATGGCCGAAGGACGGGTTCCATGTCGGTGGAGCAGAGCGAGGCCAGGTCGTTGGAGAGCTTCGCAGCGTCGTGCACGCCGGTCGCCGCGAACCCGGCGGTTTCGTCCAGGCCGAGGATGAGCACTCCGCCATGGGTGTTGGCGAAGGCGGAGAGGGACTCCCGGACCGTCTTCGGCAGCTCACGGTGGGACTTCTTCACCTCTACGTCAGAGACGTCCCCACCCAGTGTGCGGAGGTTCGCGATGATCTCGAAGAGCTCCTCGTCCTGCATCCGTATCCCCTGACCAGCCCAGACGAGACATGCTAACTAACATGCTAGTTAGCATGCTAATTAGCATGCTGGAAGGTGGGGCGAAAACACTCCAGTTGCAGCCCATCCGAGAGCCCTTGCCCGGTGACCCAAGTTGATCTTCGCGGCCGACGCGCAGAAGCGGGAGGGGCTTTATCCGGCTTTGTCGCGATAAGTGCCCCCGGCATGATTCGAACATGCGACACCCGCTTTAGGAGAGCGGCGGCCGTATGGCTGGCACATGCGGTGTGAGCTGCTTGAACGTCCCACGCAACCCGCACCTCTTGCAAGGTCATCCCGCACATGTCCCGCACTCACCAGGCTCGGGGTCGGAAACGGTGCGGGGCATGGCTGCCTGCTTGCAAACGGAGGCCAGGTACGACGGGGGGCGTCCTTACTCAAGTGGCAGATGCCGACCGGCGGCGTGCGCCCGTGTGAGGCGAGAGTGTTGTACCCCGCTGCGGTACAGCGCCCCGGCAGGTGACCAACTCTGCTCACTCGGTGGCAAGGGGACCCGTACCGCAGGGCCGTCAGGCCCGAGGAACGGAAGCCCCGCGGCAGGACAAGGACTTCCATTAGGAGAGGGGCCAGTCGGCTCAGCTCGGCTTCTGACCTGCGGAAAGTCTCCCAGAGCTTCGTAATATGAACGCTTAGTAGGTTATGGACTCGACAGGTGGGCGCGCTCACACCCGGTTGCTCATGACATTGAGGCGGTAGGCAGCAAGCTTGTCCTTGTCGAGGATGACATGATCGTGTCGGCCGTTGAATCAAACGGATTCGCGTCGCAAATCGACCGTCTATCGCTCGTTTGCCGTCAACCGGCTATACAACGAAGTGCAGCAGATGTAGCCTTCCGGGCTGTGGACCGTACCGCTGCCGAACGGGCTTTCCGTGTCAGGGTTGCAGAAGACATCAGCAACCCGAAAGTTCTCTCCGCTGAGACGCTTGAGGTTAAAAAGGGTCCTCAGGCGTGGAAGGCCGCTAAACTCCGTACCTACGGTGATAGGGACACAGGAGAGATCAGGAAGAGAGAGTTCTCGGTAGAGCAGTACGCCGCGAAATTATGGGGTGCTGGATATCGATTCGACGAAAAGCCTGAGCGCAGATGGTATTGCGAAGACGCAGAGATTGATGCACTACTTGCTTTTCTTAACGGCGCCATGCCTAGCACAGGAACTTACATCAGGGTTGATGATGTGTCGTTGCCTGAGGCAATGCTTGAATCCATTCACACAGGTGACCTGTCTTTGGATAGAGTGGCAGAGGTCATAAAAACACTCGCTTCGGCACCCGGCCTGGTTGATCAGCTTATAGATAGTGAGGGAATCGCACTACTTTCCGGGCTCTTCGAAATTCGACGGCAGCACAAGGCCCTCGGAAATCTTCGCGCTGTAGTAGAGAACCCACGCTCAACCGAGCATGATATCCAGAAAGTTTTGGATGACAACTGGTGGATATTTGGCGGTCATTTCATCCGAAAGGAAGATAGGCGTCGACTAACGGTCCTGGATATCATCGACATCCCTCTAATTAGGGCTGATGGGTCTCTGCATATTGTGGAGCTGAAGCAGGCCAATGTCCCTCAACTAGTGGAGAAGCCCCGTAAGCATCTCATTGTAAGCGGCAAGGTTCATGAAGCCGCCATGCAATGTGTTAACTACTTGCGATCTCTGGACCATAAGCGGGACTCTATATGGACGGATTTTCAAATAGATTGCAGTAGAGCTACTGCAGTTGTGGTGATTGGACATCCTCTTTTCGTCAAGGATTGTACAGAGCGGGAACTAGCTGAGGCTCTTCGTACATACAATGCGGCCCTGAACCGCGTTGAAGTGATCACCTATAAAGATCTGATCGATGGGGCTGCGCGTGCTCTATCTGCGGTGGCTTCCGGAGAACTTGTGGAAGCCACCAGACAAGACGAAGAGCCGGCAGTTGAAGAAGAACCGACAGAGGGCATGTGGAACGGGCCATCGGTCCAATAGCTTGATAAGATCAAGAGAGACGGACGCTCTTACTCCAAGCACCTGCCTCCTGCAGTTTGGCTCGGATGTGATCCAAGCGCTTAACAACCGCTGCTATCTGTCGCTGCCGATCGAGATCGGGCTCTCCTGTCTCCGTAATTGGCACTTCGATCTCTAGCTGCCTGACGCGTCGCGTATACAGCTTCGCCTCATAGAGATAACCGCCTTGAGCAATCGTTTGGCTAAGAGCAACGGCTAGATAGCCAAGATCTATGTCTGAGGACGGGGGCTCAACCGGTCCACCATTACGTATGGCATCGTCGAGCCACTCTGCCCCACGCTCAATCGACCATGGTTGCACTATTACTACGTCATCCGTCATGACGCAGTCAGCTTCGCGGTAGAAGACAGTGCCCACTGCCGACGCACCAGTAGCCATCACCGTAACAGAGGGGAAAGGCTCAGGCGGATAACCTTTCTCCTCTAGCCATGCAAGTGATATATGGCCCTTAACGGTATCGGGTCGCGTAAACACCGAATATACAGGCACGTCTCCTGGATGCTCGCGGAGATCTACGTTTCGGATTCGGATTCCTGAGCGGATTTGGAACCTCTCGGGGTCAGAAAGACTGAACTTCGCCGTCTTCCTTGCCGAGAGACTCGCGAGCTCTTCTTTTGCCTGCTGTAGTTCTCCAATTAGGTCCTGCAGGGTGTCAGTTGCTAGGTCGATGAACTCAGCACGATCAATGGTCTCTGCGCGCTCACCAAGAGCAACGTGCTCAGCGTCAGTCCAGTGCCTTACGACGTCCCAGCGCTCGTCAGGTGCAAATGCGTCAGAAGGGACGAGCTTCGCGAATTCGCAACCCTCGTATGTCAACGGGCGGGTCGGTGTTACCTCCACGGGATTTTGGAGGTAGTGAACAAATAGATCCGCCAATACAGACAAATCGTTGTCGTTTGGCGTGGGGACGCGTTCGTAGTCCAGTGTCTCCCCGATGCTTCGAGCGATCCCACAGAATACCGGGGGACGGGATTGTGCTGAAGTCTTCCGCTTCTCTAGAACCAGAATATATGTGGGTTGGGCTGTATTAAAGAAAGCATTCCGAGGAAGCTGGATGCTTGCCCGGATATTGCATTCACTGAGTAGTTCATCTTTTAGACGTTGGGCCGTGCGATTCAGCAGGCCTAGAGGAACAATGACGAAGGCTCGACCGCCAGGCTTTAGGGCTCCTGAAATATAGCGAAGGAAGAGGGCTTCGACGCCCAACCCTCCAACATCGTAGTAATCGCGAAGAGATACGCCATTACGAGGACCCTGCAGATGCTCAATCTCTTTGCGGTAGATTGAGGACCCTTGCGTGACGTAAGGGGGATTAGTAAGGATGACATCAACGGAATCCCGTGGCGGCTGTAGCAATGATCCCAGCGTTTCATTTTCATTGATCAGCAGGAATGTATTTGCTAGCGCTTGGTTTAGAGCATCTGTGGTTGTATCCGGGTTTCTAACCGACTCGGCGAGATGAAGGAGCATATTCGCCTTAGCCAGAATGTTTGTGGAGACATCTACATCGACACCGATGAGTTTTACCCTCTGTTGCGGTTCACCGTCCTTGAATGTGACGTTGCCGGGAAGCGCATCGGGGAATAGAAGCGGTTCAAGTATGAATCCGCCGACACCTGCTGCGGGGTCTAGAACGACCGAGTTATCTGGCAGGGCGTTGAGCATTGCCATCCTGATCATCGGCTTAACGATGTTTCTGGGTGTGAAGAATTGACCGAGCCGTTGCTGGCGAGCCGAGCGACGCAGGAAGGTCTCGTACAGGCGAAGCTTAAACTCAGGATCGATGTTCGTTAGGGCGCCGAATCGTTGAAATTCTGCAAGAATCTCGCAGAAGGTGCGATTGTACGAAGGGATGGTGGTCGTAGGCGATGAACGCAGGAATGCGAAACCATTGATAATGGTCGTTTGGGAAACGACGGCTGCGAGACCGAAGATATTGCGCACGTGCTCATCTGAGACCGTCAGGCGTTCCGCGAATATCTGCTTAATTTTCGGGCGAATACTATTGACGTAGTATTCGATCTGAGTGCTACCCTTCGCTTTGGCGAATTCTTCAGGGTCGGTGAGGAGAATATCGAACCGAAAGTCTGCAGGGAGTACCGCCAGGGGTAGGTTATCCGACAGGAACTTGAGCATGAAGATTTCAACAAAGGTAAGAAGGCAGTCCTTTGGTTCAGCTTTTGTTGCGTGCCAGATTATCTGCCAGACTGTTTCCGCTAGAGGCTTGGGGTCGCGCACGACGTCAGATTCGCCGCGATAGAGATCGGATAGAACCGCAGGGCCGAAGTCGCGCGTTTCCGGGAAGTTGACAATCCTTCCCTCGCTGGCCGAGGCAACTGCATCAATGTACTGGAAGCGCGTGCCATCTGTAGTAATGGCAATTCTCACTCCCATGGCCAACGCGCTCACGACTGCCTGCTCTGCAGCAGCGAGCGCGTCGTTACCCTTTTTGAAGCGGCTTCGTGCTTTCCACTCGGCAACCGCGATTGGGAAAGCTCGATTTCCAACGCGGTGAAGGTATACGGAATCCGGCTTGCATAGGTTAGCGCGGGCGGGAGGTTTATATTGCGTGCATGGGAATGAGATTGTACTCGCGGGAGTGAAGTCTAGTCCTTCTTTTGCCAAAGTTGAGAGCGTAGTGGCGCCCAGCTCAAGTAGTTCGAAATCACCAAAGCGTTTCCCCTTGATGCCTTCTGTGGTGAGGTAGCCTTTTTGGGCCAGCTCTTCCGTACTCACGAGACTCCCATCCATCTGCCGATGCCCCGCGCTCTGGGCTTCTGCGAAATCTTAGTACTATAACTGGCAGGCAGTGAATGAGTGATGACGAAGGCTCCACAGGTGCGGACCTGCTGCGAGCCCTCGACACGGGTGGGGCCTCGATCTTGATTACGAGCTTGCGTGTGATCTAGGGATTGGTTGCGCGTAGGCCGGTGCTGGCCGCGACCGGCCGGAGAGCCGCAGCGCGGCCAGCAGACCGCCCGAACGCGCGGCGGATCGCCGCAGGCGAGCCGCCTTTAAAGACGTAGAGATAAGTTTCTTTCGATCTTGGCACGCGATCGGGCAAGTAGCTCATTGTGATTGAATGATCACTGTGTGATCGTGGGATGTCTAGACGGGTGACAGGATCTTCACTGTGTCGGGGGCGTCATGGCCGCAGAGTCTGCAAGGGATCTTGTTGTAACCGGGCTGATCACAGGAGGCTTGTCCACGATCTTCACGTTGGCGCTCGCGCACTTCACCTTCCGCTTCGCCAGGAAACCGGAGATCGAGGCGACCTTCCGGCGGGAGCTGGATGCCGCACTCCGGCTGCGAGCTGAAGATAGGGCTGATCAGGTGCAGCGCCAGATCGCTGTCTGTGCCGGCCCCTTGTTCGTCGCCGCAGAGGAGCTCTCCGCCAGACTGGACAACATCCTCAACAACCAGGGGTTCCCCGCGCTAGCTCGTGACTGGGAGACCAGGCGTGATCAGAACTGGTCCAACACCCACGAGTACTTCCTGACATCGACTCTCTACCTGTTCGGGCAGTACTTCGCGCGGGTGCAGATCATGAAGGATCGGCTGGGAGTGGATGAGTATCTGCTCCAGCGCGATAAGGACGACTTGTGGTCACGCGTGCGAGGAGTAACGGGCGCGCTGGCGGACTACCCGACCTCCTACAGTCCGGGCTGTGCCGGCCAGGACAGGCAGGTTATGAAGTGGGAGCAGGTCGCCATCGGAGAGGCGCTGATCTCTCACGAGGGGGGTGTCTCCACGGTTCTCGGCTATTCGGCCTTCATGGAGCGGCTGGGCGAGATCGACCTTCACTTTCAGTCTCTGCGTGCTCTGGTGATCGATCTCGCGCCTGTTCCCAGTGGGAACTGCCGCTGGCAGCGGATGCTGAGCCTTCGGGAAGAGCTGGCCAAGGTGACAGCAGAGTGCAGGCGGCTTCTTCAACGAGACGTCCGCTTCGACGATCGCGGTAGCGGTGATGCGCCGGCCCAGAGGCGTTCGAAGCTGTCGAGGTAGGTCGCTGCCATGCTGTCGGTCTCGCTGCGGGTCAGGTAGATGACCGGTGCCTCGGGAGCGCGGGTGCCGTAGGCGTGCAGGTTGATCAGCAGATCGTCATCGGCGCGGTAGATCGAGTTGTACAGCGCTGTCCGGTGGAGCCGGATGTCGATGCCCTCGACGTCCTGGAGCGGTTGGAACAGGGCAAGGGTGTTGCGCACGCGGGCGGCCATGACGTCGCCGCCGACGCCTTCTTCTGCGCCTCGGGCTGCTACAGCCGGACTGTCGGGGTCGCCCAGCAGGATCCGCACTCGCACGCCTGCGCGGGCTCGTTCGACGAGGACACGCAGGATCCCGGTGTCTTCGGCGAGGAACAAGCCGCTGTAGACCAGGATGCCGATCTCTTTCTCGGCGGCCTGGAAGAAGCTGCGCCAGACCTCAGCCGGTACGGCCCAGCGGTGCGGGTAGATCGCCTTGAGCTCTCCGGAGACACCTCGCCGGCCCCGGCTTTCCTCCGGCCACAGCTCGTCCTCGTCGGTGCCGAGCAGATCGGCGACCGCCAGACGATGGCGGGGATGGGGGATGCGTCCGGAGACCCAGCGGGAGACGGTCTTGGGGTCCACGGCCAGGCGGGCGGCCACATCGACGGGCTGCAGCCGTGCACGGATGAGGGCGTGCCGGAGGTTCTCGTTCATGAGGGGCGTCCCTTCGCAGGGTCGGTACCTGCGACGCTAACACAAGACGTCCCTAGACGTCCCTAACTCGCGGTGCCGGAGTCCTCCCCGGGAAACCACGCTCGACGGCATGGGGAGCCCAGCGCCCGGGGCTCCCCGCCCCTCCACACCGATGGGAGTCCTGCCGTGAGCACCTTGAAAGCCAGCCAGCACGCCTACCAGGTCGAGCTACTGACCGCGCTGCGCGGGGAACTGATCGACCGGAACACGACCGCGGTCCTGATCGTCGATCAGAAGGGCCGCCCGTGCCTGGACGTGACCGATCACGCCTTCCGGACCCGCCGGGTCTATGTCCACCTGGCATTCCAGTGGTTCTACTGGGGAGATCAGGCCGATGAGCGGGTCTCGTGCCTGCACCTTCTGCCGGCGGCCGATCAGATCGTCGTGGCGGCCCGGACCGGGTGGCACGAGGGGGAACAGGGAGACCTCGGCCTCGACCTCACGAAGATTATCGATGCCTACCGCGGCTGAGCCGATGCCAAAGCACGAGGGCCGGTGGCTGACCGGTGGGCGGGTCTATGACCAGATCGCCGCTCGACTCCGCGCCCGGATCGCCACAGGCACCTATCCGCCGGGAAGCGCGCTGCCGTCTGAGGCGGCTTTGGTGGCGGAGTTCCACGTGGCCCGGACCACGACCCGCCGGGGTCTGGCCCTCCTGGAGGCCGAAGGGCTGATCGCTACTTTGCCAGGCAAAGGGCGTGTGGTGATTGGTGACGGCTCGCCTGATGGGCCGCTGTATCGCTATCAGATGATCGCCGCGGCCCTGCGTACTCAGATCTGCGGTGGGATGCTGGCGGCCGGCGCCGTACTGCCCAGCGAGCATGCCCTGCGGCGTGAGCACGGGGTCTCGCGTAACACGATCCGTCAGGCCTTGGCCGAGCTGGAGCATGAGGGACTGATCACCACCGAGCATGGCAAGGGCCGGTTCGTGTGTGCCCTGCCGCGCTGAGACGTCTTGGGACGTCTGGGCCGGACGCTGGAAGTCTCCCCAGGTCCGGCCCTTATCGTGAACCGCATGGGACAAGCTGAGTGGGCGCGTGACCTGGCCAGAGACCTCCTCGAAGAGCCGTTGCCACGCCGGTGGGCACACTCGCAAGGGGTAGCCGCGCGGGCCGAGACACTCGCACCCATCCTCGGCCCAGAGGTAGACCTGCTGATCGCTTCTGCCTGGCTGCACGACATCGGATACGCGCCCGATCTCGTCGACACCGGCCTTCACGCCCTCGATGGCGCCCGTTACCTGCGCGACGTGCACGCCGCCGACGAGGTGCTGTGCCGCCTCGTGGCGTACCACTCCTGCGCGGTCTACGAAGCCACCGAACGCGGCCTGATTGACGCGCTGACTACCGAGTTCGATCAGGAACGTCCGGAATTGGTGAAGGCGCTGATCTACTGCGACATGACCACCAGTCCCGATGGCCTTCCCCTCGACGTCGTCGACCGACTCGCGGAGATCCATTCCCGTTACGGCCCCGAGCACCTGGTCAGCCGCTCCATCCGCAATGCCACCCCGTGCATCACCTCAGCCGTCCACGCGGTCCGAACTGCTTTGGTATCCGGCTCATAGTTCGCTGCCGGTCAGGGAGCTCAGCTCACCAGCTGAACGGGAAAGGCTGATGACCAGGCTTGACGTACGAATAATCCCGGGACTCGATGACCAAGCCTTCCGCATTGAACCGCAGCATCGTGCATCCCGAGATGGTCAGCGGACCGCTGGCGTAGCGGCACAACGCCCAATACTCCGCCGCAGCCCGGTCACCCCGGACCAGGGGTATGGCGAACCGGGCCTGTGTGGGCTCGACCTCTGACGCGAACGCCTCCTGAAGGTACTTCCTGAGCCCGGCGCGCCCTTGGTGAGGGGAGCTGAAGGGCGTCGACCAATGGACGCCGTCTTCGGCCTGGCACGCGACGATGGCTTCGGTGTCTTTCTGCACCCATCCCGTGGTCCACACCTGTGTCCAGCGCAAAGCGGCTTCATGAACGTCCACAGTGACTCTCCATGATCGGTACTGACTCGATGCCGGACCCTACAGCTCGCCTCAGACACTTCCCGGCGAATCCGGAGACGCCTCCCTCTCCGTGGCGGCATCCGGAGTTCCGGCGCTTTCTACCCGATGTACGGCGTCGCCCGGCCGGCCAGGAAGTGGCCGATTCGCAGGCGCATCGATCGGTCCATCGTCAGCGCCTCGACCTCCTGGCGCGGCATCCAGCGCACTTCCCGAGACTCGTCACTCGGTGTCGGCTCGCCCCCGACGGCTCGGCCGGTGAGCACGATGGAGAACTCCTGACGCGCCTCGCCGTTGGAGGTGTAGAGGATCACGTGGCGGGGGTCGGTGTAGGTGCCGACGATTCCAGTGATCTCACAGCGGATACCGGTCTCCTCCAGCGTCTCGCGGATGCCCGCCTCCGGCAGTGACTCACCGAGGTCGATGGCTCCGCCGGGCACGGCCCAGTTGTCGTTGTCGCTGCGGCGGATCAGCAGAATCTCGCCTGCGTCGTTGGTGACCACGACGTTCACCGAGGGCACGAGACTGTTGGGCTTGGGTGCGGCGGGGTCGTCGTAGAAGTCGATGCGGCGGGCCATGATCAGGACTCTACGGGCCGGGCGCCGGCCCAGACGGCGTCGAAGCTGTCGGTGTAGGTGGTGACCATGTCGCCGCCGGCCACTCTGCGCAGGTGCAGCACGGGCGCGTTGGCGGCGGGCTGGCCGTACACGTGGGTGTTGACGAGAAGCTGATCGTCGGCGCGGTAGACGGAGTTGTACAGCACGGTCCGGTGCAGCCGGAGCTCCACGCTGTCGAGCCGCAGAAGCGGCCGGAACAATACGAGAGCGTTCTTGATGCGAGCGGCCATGCCCTCACCGATGCCCTCATCCGCGCCACGCTGGGCGACCTCGGCGGAGTCGGGATCACCGAAGAGAACGCGTACCTGTATCCCCGCCTCAGCTTTCTCGGCGAGTAAGCGCAGGACACCGGTGTCTTCAGCCAGGAACAGGCCGCTGTAGACGAGGATGCCGATCTCCTGGTTGGCCGCTGAGAACAGACGTCCCCAAGCGTCCCTCGGTACGGCCCAGCGATGCGGGTAGACCGTGACGATCTCGCTCTCGGATGCGGCGGCTACCTGCTGAGGCGTGAGCGCCTCGGGCCACAGGTAGGACTCGTCCGTTTTCAGGAACGACGCCACTGCAAAACGGTGCTTCCGGTACGGCGTGCGGTTCTTAGTGATCCACCGCTCCACGGTTTTCGGGTCGACCTGAATCGACTCGGCCAGCTCGGCCACCGATGCCCCGCGTTCGAGCAGGGCCGCGCGCAGTCGCTCGTTCGCCATTCCACCTGCCCAGAGGGGACGTCCAGGGACGTGGCAATCGTAGACCGGACGTCCTGAACATGTCCCGTCCTGTAGTGATCTCGTCCCCCCTGATCGGCGCACTCTCGGTATCGCAAGCCAGCAACCACCAACCGAGAGGAGCGATACCAATGATCAACACGACCATCACCGACGAGTTCGACGAGACCCCCACCTGCGTGTGCGGCGCGGCTCTGGGCGAGGGACAGACCCTGTGTCGCAAGTGCCGGGCGCGGGAGCTCTGGCTCAAGCGCCAGGAGGGCAAGCGCAAGGCGAGCACCCGGCGCGGCGAGACCCGCCGTCCGGCCGGCCGTCCCCGCAACCGCAGCCAGGCGCGGGTGATCTGGTCATGAGCGCGATCCCGCTGATCATCGGCCTGGCTCTCAGCGCCGCCGTGTTTGTCGGCTACGTGCTCGTCATGATCGGCATGCGCCAGGAAGACCGGCGGATGCGTCTGACTGAGGTGCCGCCGAGTCGCGCGGCAGGTCTGGCACGCCGGATTACCGGCTGCCACGTGCGAGGTGACAGCCTCACCTACGGTCGGACAGCTGCGCCTCGACCTTCGCCAGTCGTTCCGATAGGTCGCGCAGCGTGAGGCGGATCTCGGCCAGCTCGTCGGTGGGCGGCGGGGCCGGCGGTACATCGTCCCGGACGAACACGCCCTTGCCCTGCTGGCCGATGACCAAGCCCTCATTGCGCAGCAGACCGACGGCCATCTTCACCACGCTCAAGGACGCGCCGTACTGCTCGGCCAGCTGCGCGGTGGACGGCAACGGAGTGCCGGGCGCCAGGGATCCGCCCCGGATCTTCTCGCGCAGATTGTCGGCGATCTGCAGGTAGCCGGGCCGCCCGGTGTGCTTGACCATCCCGCCCCTCATTTCGCCGTCAGTGCCTCTAGTTCAGCACAGGGCGGCGACCAAGCCAACCACGAGCACATTGACAACCCAGCCAACTAGGTTAACTATGTTGACCAGGATGAATAAGGAGGTCACCCATCATGCGCAACATCCCGATCCCCGTCGACGCCCACCGCCTGCGCTTCAGCTGCGCCAAGGCACCCCGTCCCCGCCTGCTCGACTACGAGAGCGGCAAGATCAAGGTCGACAAGCAGGGCAACACCATCTACGAGACCGTGCTGCTGGCCGAAGACGAGTTCGGCCGGATGGAACTGGTCAAGGTCGGCACCTCCGGCGAACCCCCGATCACCCAGGGCCAGGACGTCATCCCGACCGGCATGATCGGCTACCCCTGGGAGCAGATGCGCAACGGCGAACTGCGCTGGGGCATCAGCTACAAGGCCGCCTCGATCGTTCCCGTCTCCGGCAAGCCGGCAGGAGGCGAACGTGACTGACGTCCTCTGGTCACTCCTCGGCCTGCTCTGCCTGCTGGTGTGCCTGTGGGTCTGGCGGCGCACCCACTACCGATCCTTCTGGCTGCTGATCGGCTACCCGCTGACCGCCATCACAGTCCGGGCCACCTGGCGCAAGATCGCTCTGGGCTGCGGGCTGACTAAGAAGCGCCAACGCTTCTGGTTCACTCTCGCTCCCAGTGCCCTCGTCTCCACCGGCACCGTGACGGTCCGCCGCCGCTTCAAACGGGTCGCCGTCGACACCAAGCCGTGGATGTGGCTGCCCAAGCCCACCCGCTACGGCTGGCGCGTCACCCTGCACACCCTGGAAGGGCAGACTCCCGAGGACTACAACCAGGCCGCTGAGAAACTCGCCCACTCCTGGCGGGTGCACGCCGTCCGGGTCTCCTCCCCGCGCCCCGGCCGGATCGTGCTGGCCGCCACCATGCGGGATCCACTGGTGCGGGTCGACCAGATCCCGGCCTCTACGGAACTGCTGAAGGTCACCGTGGGACGACTGGAGACCGGCCAACCCTGGGTGCTCGACTTCCGTACGGTCCCGCACTGGATGAACGCCGGAGCCACCCAGTCCGGCAAGTCCAACCTCGCCAATGCCCTGATCGTCGGACTGGCACCGCAACCGGTGGCCCTGGTCGGCTTCGACCTCAAGGGCGGCGTGGAGTTCACCCCCTACGCGCCTCGGCTGTCGGCCCTGGCAACCTGCCGCACCGAGTCGGTCAGCCTGCTCGATGACCTGGTGGCGCTGATGGCCGACCGCATGGGCCTGTGCCGCCAAGCCGGGGCACGCAACATCTGGCAGCTCCCGCCGGCGATCCGCCCGGTCCCGATCGTGGTCTTGGTCGACGAGCTGGCCGAGCTGTACCTGATGGCCGACAAGAGCGAGAAAGACGAGATCGCCAAGACCTCGACTGCGCTCCTGCGGGTGGCGCAGCTCGGGCGGGCCTTCGGGATCTACCTGTTCTGCTGCGGCCAGCGCATCGGCTCCGACCTCGGCCCCGGCGTGACCGCACTCCGCGCGCAGTGCTCCGGACGCATCTGCCACCGGGTCAACGATCCGGAGACCGCGACCATGACCCTGGGCGATCTCGACCCGGCCGCCCTGGTCTCGGCTCGCTCGATCGCCGCTGAGACACCCGGCGTCGCCATCGTGGCCTCTCAAGACGGCCAGTGGTATCGGGCGCGCTCCTTCTACGTCGCCGAGCACGCGGCCGAACACGCCGCCCGGATGTATGCCGATCTGACCCCGTCCTGGGCCGATCTCACCGAAGGCACCCACGACGCCGAGATCAACGATGCCGACCTCGACGAGCTGCTCAAGGCCTGAACGATCACTTGAAAGGGGGATGCGATGCGACGCCTTGCCTGCCGACTGCTGGACTCCGGACCGATTCTGATCCTGGCTGTCATTGCGGGTGCCGGATCGTTCACCCACATCCGCGACACGGCCACCGAACACGGGCAGTCCGGCTGGATGGCCTGGGCGGTGGCCGTGTGCATCGACCTCACCTGCGTGATGGCCGCCCGGGAACGCCAGCGCGACAAGAAGACCGGCCGCGTCCGCTCCGGACCGATCTCCTGGCCGACCCTGGTCCTGACCGCCGGGATCGTCCTGTCCCTGGCCGCCAACCTCAACCAGGCCGACCCGTCGGCGTGGGGATGGATCTGCGCCGCGACCCCGGCGGGCGCATTCCTGACCGCCGTCTCCATGCTGGAACGCCGCGCCTCGGCTCCTCACCCCGAACCGTCCCCGGTACCGCTGCCGGAGTCTGCCCCGGAGATCGTCACCGGACCGGCCGAAGTTCCTGCGCTCGTCTCCGCCGAACCCGCATCCGAACTCGTCGATTACGCCCGGCGTGTAGCCGACGACTACCACGCCACCCACGGCCGACCGATCACCCGCGACACCCTGCGCGCCCGGCTGGGCGTGTCCCACCAGCTCGCCACAGACCTGCTGAGCGCCCTGCAAACCGCCTGACGAAAGGAGAAGCACCGATGACCAACACCGACTACCGAACCGCCGTGATCCGGGGCCTTCGGGACCTGGCCGCCTTCCTGGAGGCAAACCCCGCTGTTCCCGTACCCCGTCACGACATGACGTTCCTGTACTTCCCCACTCGGGGCACCGACGCCGAGATGATCGCCGAGATCGACCGGATCGCCGCGCTGCTCGGCACCGTACCCGACCCCTCGGACACGATCTACGGTCACCATAAGGCGCGCCTCGCTTTCGGCCCGGTCGGCTACGAGGCACTCGCGATCCTGGCCGCCCGGCGCGCCCAGCATGCGGCCGACACCAGTTACTCCGGCTGTGTCATCCCGGAGGCCGCCGATGCGGCCTGACCTCGCCGACGAGGCGATCACCTCGCCAGACCCTCAGCCGTTTCCACCGATCGAGCCCAAGCGCTGGTGCTGCTGCTACTGCGGCGGCGGCGGCCTCGACTCCTACGGAGAGATCTGTCTCCACTGCGAGGGCCTCGGCTTCTGCTGAGCCTTCGGCGCCCCCGGCCTGGCCGTACATCCGCCAAGACGCCTGCCAGGTCGGGGGCCATCCCTTCACCCGAACGAGCGAAAGGAGGTCTCCATCTTGCCCGCAACCCACATGCGTCCGCACGCAATCGCAGGCATGATCACCCGCCTGAACGATCCGCGCTATGCCCGCTGGGCCGCCCAGATCCACCGCACCGGGGGATGCCGACAGCCGATCCACCTGCGGGGCCGCGTCGACCACATCGACCGGGCCACCGGCGAACTCCTGCACTCCTACAGCACCCGCCACGAGCCGGACGGCGTGCTTCGCCTGCCGTGCAAGACCCGGCGGGCCTCGCGCTGTCCGACCTGCGCCGAGACCTATCGCGCCGACACCTACCAACTCATTCGCGCGGGCCTGGTCGGCGGCAAGGGCGTCCCGGCCACCGTCACCGCGCACCCGTGCCTGTTCGTCACGTTGACTGCTCCGTCCTTCGGCACCGTGCACGCCCGGCGGGAGAAGGACGGCAAGATCCTGCCTTGCCATGCCCGGCGCGACGCTCCGACTTGCCCGCACGGGAAGGTCATGTCCTGCACGGCCCGGCACAGCGCCGACGATCCCCGCCTCGGCGAACCGCTCTGCCCCGACTGCTACGACTACGCGGGCAGCGTGCTGTTCAACGCCGTATCCCCGAAGCTCTGGCAGCGCTTCACCGATGCCCTCCGCCGGCGCTTTGCCAAGAGTGAGGGCCTGACCCTGCGGGAGCTCCGCCAGCACCTGACGATCTCGTTTGCGAAGGTCGCCGAGTACCAGCGGCGCGGCGTGGTCCACTTCCACGCCGTCATCCGCCTCGACGGTCCCGCGGGACCGGCCGCGTCTCCTCCGGCCTGGGCGACGGTTGAGGCGCTGACAGAGGCCGTAGAGCATGCGGTCCATGCCGTGAGCTTCACCGTCCCGGCGACGGTTGACGATCCCGCCCGAGTGCTGCGCTGGGGCGATCAGCTCGACGTCCGCCCGATCACCATGGACGGCGGCCTCTCCGACCAGGCGGTGGCGGGCTACATCGCCAAGTACGCCACCAAGGCGGCCGAATGCGTCAGCACCCTGGATCGACGTCTCAGCCCACTCGACGACCTGGCCGCCTTGCCGCTGCGCGAGCACGCCCGGCGGCTCATCGCCGAATGCTTCCGCCTCGGCGAACTCGGCGAGCTGGCCGACCTCCGGCTGATCCATTGGGCGCACATGCTCGGCTTCCGGGGCCACTTCTCCACCCGGTCCCGGCACTACTCCATCACCCTGGGCGATATCCGGGCCGATCGGACGGCCTTCGTTCGGGACGAAGCGGCCACGACCGGACGGCTTCCACTGTTCGACGAGGACACCGTTCTCGTGATCGCCGAGTGGGAGTACGCGGGCAAGGGCTACTCGGCCGGTGACGCCCTTCTGGCCGCCGCGCTGACCGGCACGGCCTTACCCGTCCTGGCGGCCGGCGGCGGGGGTGATGCCGGATGAGTCGGCGTGACGAACTTCTGACCGTCCCCCAGGTCCTCGACGAGTTGGGTGGCGTCTCTCGACGGACCTTCTACCGCTGGCGTGAGCTCGGCCGTGCGCCCGTATGCATTCAGCTCCCTAACAGTGAGTTGCGCGTCTGGCGGAGCGATCTCCTCTCCTGGCTCGACTCTCGCCGGGAGGCGGCGTGAACACCAGCTATGACGTGAAGTTCTGGGAGATCCAGCGGCGCAAGGATCGTAAGACGCTGTCCTACCTCGTGCGCTGGACGGTGGCCCGTAAACCCAAGTCCAAGAGCTTTCGAACCAAAGGCCTCGCCGAGAGCTTCCTGTCCGATCTGCGGCAGGCAGCCAAGGCGGGGGAGGCGTTCGACGTCGATACCGGGTTGCCGTTGTCGATGCTCGCCGCTGAGCAACCGGTGGGGCCGACGTTTCTGGAGTTCGCGCGGGCCTACGTAGTCGACCGGTGGCGTACCTCGGCGGCGCGGACCCGGGAGACCGACGTCTACGGCCTGCTGTCTCTCGTCCCGGCGCTGGTGGCTGACCTGCCGAACCGGCCCAAGGACAGCGACATGCGCGAAGTGCTGCGCAATCACGCCCTGTTGCCCGAGGAGCGACGCGCGGAGCTGCCCCGTGCCCTGGTGCCGGTGCTGTCCTGGCTGGAGAGGGCATCGCTGCCCCTGGTCGACCTACAAGATCCTCGCGTCGTGCGGACTGCCCTCGATGCCATCTCGATGACTTTCATCGGCAAGGATGCCGCTGCCAATACGGTGCGCCGCAAGCGGGAGGTTCTTCACCACCTACTCGAACTCGCCGTGGAGCAGAAGGAGCTCCCCGCCAATCCGCTGCACTCGGTCAAGTGGACTCCGCCCAAGGCCGTGGGCACCATCGACCCCCGTACGGTCGTCAACCCCGAACAAGCCCGTGCATTGCTGGCCGCCGTGCCCGCGATTGGCCGAACCCGTGGCGGGCGGCTCCACGGCATGTTCGCGTGCATGTACTACGCCGCGCTCCGGCCGGAGGAGGCGGCGGGCCTGCGCCGTCAGAACTGCCACCTCCCCGAAGAAGGCTGGGGCCTGCTCACGGTTGAGAAGGCGCGCCCCCAGGCGAACAAGCGGTGGACCAACTCGGGGGAGACCCACGACTCTCGGGGCCTGAAGCACCGGGCCACGGACGACACACGAGAGATCCCGATCCCGCCCGTCCTGGTTGCTGTCCTGCAAGCGCACATCGAGAAGTACGGCGTTGCCGTTGATGGGCGGCTGTTCCGTACCTCCAAGGGACAGTCGTTCTCCTCCTCGGCATACTCGGGCGTCTGGCAGGAGGCTCGGAGGCGGGCACTCACTGCCGAACAGGTCGCCTCGCCGCTCGCGGCCCGGCCGTATGACTTGCGGCACGCCGCCGTGTCCCTGTGGCTGAACGCCGGAGTCCCGGCTACCGAGGTGGCCAAGCGGGCGGGGCACAGCGTTGACGTTCTCTTACGCGTCTATGCGAAGTGCATTGAAGGACAGCAGGCGCGAGCTAATAGCAAGATCTCCGAAGCGCTCGACGAGTAACCCGCAGTTCTGCGGATGGGAGCACACGGCTCGGTAATGAAACCGAGCCGCTTGCTCAGTTCACCTTGTGACCTTCGGCCGTCGCCACCACACCAACCGCCGCCACCATGGCCGGGAGAGCCACTCGCGCTGCATCCCGAACACCTCTACCGCAGCCTCCATACGCTGCCGATCGTTCTGTCCTCCACGGAACTCCAGCGCAGTGGTTGCCATCTGGTAGCCGGCTGCGACGAGCTGCTTGTCGCCGCACATGCTCAGCTCTAGGAAGAGCAGGGCCATCCGTTCGCTCTTATCCAAGACAGCCGGTATCAGCTCTCTAGCGCCAGCGGTGTCCCAAGCGATGACTTGCTGGGAGGCGTTCCCGAGGCCTGCACTCCACTCACCCGTCCATGCTCGGCCCTGCAGGATATGGGCGATGAACGACAATATTGTCAACCACTTGGACCGCGGCGACTCCCACGCCACATGGTGTGCCGTCACGCAGGCACACAAGCCGGTCGCCGCTACCAGTAGTCGATCACCTGTCTCGATCTTCCGTTGCCGCTTCACCGACTTCTTCACTCCGGCGTCGTTGGCCATCTTTAGGAGCGTTCCAAGCGATGACGTGGCGGCCTTGATCGCTAGCGCTTCAATGGGGGGCATGCTGGCATGCTCCCAGAACGCATGCGCCTCTCGTGGGCGATTACACGGCGTTCCCCTGCTCAACAACCTTATGCACCATGGAGTCGGATCCTCAGTGCTTTCGCATTCTTGGGACGACCTGGGCAAATGCTGGCGGGTCTGGTTCGCGCATGGTTCGCGATCATTGGCCTATGGCTGCCTGCGGTGGCACTCGACTGCATGTGATCGTTGGAAGAGCGCACGCTGAGCCCCTGGTCAGAGGCTTGGCGGCTGGTCAAGAGAGTGCCCCCGGCATGATTCGAACATGCGACACCCGCTTTAGGAGAGCGGTGCTCTATCCCCTGAGCTACGGAGGCAGGGACTGCATGTAAGAGTAGCGAAAATGGAGCGTTCGTGCGCGCTTGGGAGGGCTGTGGGGGGAAGTTGGCGGGTCATCGGTTCGCTGAGCTGGGATAAAGGGATGGCAAGCGGGCGGGTGGGGGGAGTACCGGGATGACTAGTGTCACGCTTCGTGATCAGAGGACGGTGGGGACGGAGCCGGAAGCGGCGGGTGGTGCGGCCGGCGGTGCTGGGGGCGGCGATGTGCGCCCCGGCGCTGCTGGCGGGTGGCCTGCTGGTCGGGGAACTCGCCGGATACGAGACGGCGATCACCGGATATGGGACGGCTGCCGGCGGGGAGAGCGTAGGCGCGCGATACGAGGCGGCGGGTGGTGGCAAGGACGTGGGCTCGCCGTACGGGATGGCGGATGCGAGCTCCTGCCATGGGACGCCGGATGTAGGCCACCCATACGGGACGGCGGATTCCCGCCATGGGACGGCGGTTGTGGACTCGCGTTATGGCACGGCGGGTTGCGGACATGGCGTGAGCGCGCAGCCCTGGGACGGGACGATCGCCATGATGCCAGTCACGCTCGTGCCCGCCAGCGTGGTGATGACGGAGCCGAGGCGGGTGCCGCCGCCGGTGGCTTCGGTGTCCGGCCGTACTTCCTCTCCTGATCGGGCCTACGGCGGATGGATGCCCTCTGTCACGACGGGCTGGGAGGGCGAGGCTCCCCATGTGATGTGGGGGGCCTCCGTCGGCCCGTGGGGAGCCCGGGAGCAGCAGGAAGGCGGCCGGAAGCGGCCTTGGGTGTGGGCGGGCTCGTCTGCCTACGGGCCGTCGGTGGTGCCCGGGGAGGCCCGTACGGGATCCGGGGGGAATCGGCGTGCCGGGAACGACGGGGCCCGGCAGGCCGGTCGCGGGAACGGGCGGGACGGGCGTGCGGAACCCGGAGTACGGGCAGGCGAGCGACCCGGAGACGGGAGAACCCGGCCCGGAAGCGGAGGGATCCGGCCTGGGGGCGGAGGATCCGGGCAGGCAGGGCCCAGGCCCGGAGGGAATGGTCAGGCAGGCCTCGGAGGCGGTCAGGCGGGTCCTGGAAACGGACAGGCCGGAGGCGGGAGCGGACCGGCCGGAGGCGGGAGCGGACAGGGGGCCGGGAACGGGCAGCGGCCCGGTGTCGGAGGGAACGGGCAGGGTTCCGGCTCCAGCTCAGGCTCTGGTTCCGGCCCTGGTTCCGGTTCCGGTGGCAAGGGACAGGTGAACAACGTCTCGGGCGGGGTGGACGTGGATGTCAGCGTCGGATGTTCGCCGGAATGGCGGGGCACCTGGCTCTGGGAGGTCTGCCTGGAGGAGGCCCGGTAAGAAGCCTGAGGCGCCACGGGGGACCGTAAGAGCTTTGCCGGGAAAATCCGGAAACGGGCGTTCGGCGCATAGCGGCTGTGGGAGGCTGGCTCGTGCACTCGGTGAGCTGTAGTAGCGTGCGTGGCTGACCCAGGTCACGAGTTCGCAAACGGAGGGGTCGAACGTGCCACCTCGTCGATCAGCGGGTCTGATCGCCGTCGTCGCGACGATGACGTCCCTCTTGCCGGGAACCGCTGCCGCGGAGCGGGCGCCGGTGGAGGCGAAGACCGTTCCCGCCCGTCAGCAGGTGGAGACCGAGACCGTTCTCACTCGTGACCCGGTGAACCTCACGGAGCTCCGCCGGGAGGCGGAGAAGGCGGCCAAGGACCTCGAGGCGGCGACCAAGGCGCTGGAGCAGCGGCGGGCCAAGATCCAGGCCACCCAGAAGGAGCTCACCGCCAAGCTGCGGGAGCTGCAGGCCGCGGAGAGGGCCTTCGCCCAGGTGCGGCAGCCGCTGTCGGATCTCATCACTCTGATCTACCAGCAGCCGGTCGGCGGCGACCTGGCGAGCCTGCTGTCGGGGTCCTCCGACAGCTCCACGCTGCGGGCCATGGCCGACACGACCCAGCTCGTGGCCCAGCGGGACCGGATCCTGGAGGAGAGCAGCCGCCTGCAGGCCGAACGGGAGCGGCTCGCCACCGAGGCGCAGGAGCTGCGGGCGGACGGCCTGCTGGCCGAGGCCCAGATGGGCGCCGAGATCCAGACGCTCAAGACGCGCTCGGACAAGATCGTCAAGTCGCTGACCCAGGCGCTGGTGAAGCTGGGCGTCAAGGTCGACAAGTCCGGTCAGGCGGCGGGAGGCTGCAATCCGACCAGGGCGGCCTCGCTCCAGGACTTCCCCAACGGCCTGATCCCGAAGCTCTATCTGTGCCCCCTCCAGCAGAAGGGGGAGGAGCTGCGGGCCGACGCGGCGCTCGCGTTCATCAGCCTGAACGAGGCCTACCGCAAGCGGTTCGGCAAGCCCATGTGCGTGACGGACAGCTATCGGAGCCTGGCCGAGCAGCAGTCGGTGTACTACCGGCGCCCGGGGCTGGCGGCCGTACCTGGCCGGAGCAACCACGGGCTGGGGCTGGCCGTGGACCTGTGCGGCGGGGTGCAGAACTTCCGGTCGCCGGAGTTCAACTGGCTTGAGGCGAACGGCAAGAAGTTCGGCTGGATCCACCCGCAGTGGGCCTACGTCAGCCCCTTCGAGCCCTGGCACTGGGAGTACGACCCGAAGATCGGGTCGCTGCTCTAGAGCCTCAGAGACCCCGCCCGCCCTCCGGCGTCCGCAGAAAGCCCGGCGGCCTCCACGCGCCTTCGGCGAACTCCCGGGCCTCTAGGAGGACGCGCTCTTCGGCTCGGTCATGGGGGCGATCTGCGCGGTGCAGTGCGAGCAGCGGACGGCTGCCTTGGGGATTTCGGAAAGGCACTCCGGGCACTCGCGCAGCGACGTCTCCTCCGGCGTGGAAAACCGGGCGGTGAGCCTCTCGTAGGGGGTGATGATGAAGAAGTAGACGACCGCCGCCACGATCAGGAACGAGATCACCGCGTTGAGGAACACGCCGTACCTGATCGCGCTGGCGCCCACTTTGATCTCCAGATTCTCGAAGTGAGGCTGACCGCCGACCGCCGCGAGCAGTGGAGTGAAGACGTCCTTGACGAGCGACTGCACGATGGAGTTGAAGGCGGCACCGATGATCACCGCCACGGCCAGTTCGAGCACGTTGCCCCGCAGCAGGAACTTCTTGAATCCGCTCAGCATGGTCACTACTCCTTGCCCAGAACATTGACGGCGGGCACGCGTCTTTCCGATGTGGTGGATGTCCCATTACCCCTGCGCGGCGGAATTACCGCCGTAGAGCGTCCATGGTGATCGACAGTCTGCCACCGGACTGGGCGGAGGCTAGCTCGGCCGCCTGCCCGGGCGTGGTGGCCAGCACGATGAGCGCGCCGCGGCCGGACTCGTCCGCGGGCAGGGCGAGGACCGTGACGCCCTCGGCGATGCTCCGGGCGGGTTCGGAGCCGTCCCAGTCGGCCGGGGAGGCCAGGACGTTCACGGTGTCCCCGGGCGACAGGAGGCGGGCGCTGTCGGGGTCGGCGACCCGGACGGGGGTGGCGACCGTGCCCGGGCGGTGGGTGGCCAGCAGGTCGGGGCCGAGCATCCGGACGTCGGTGAAGGGCTCTCCCCGGCGCATGGGCCCGGCCAGCATCCGGCCGGCGACCGGGGTGCCCGGTCTCAGGGCGCCGTCGGGGGCGGTGCCGGGCCTCAAAGCGACGGGTACGGCGTCCGCGGCGGTCAGGACGCCGCCGGGCAGGTCCCGGGCCGCCGCGAGGACGGTCACGGACGAGGTGTCCGGCCGCAGCCCGATCGCGGCACACGCCATGGCGAGGGCGGCCAGGACGGCGGCGAGCACCCGGCGGCGACGGCCGAGGAGGCCGCGGGACAGCAGGCGGCCCACCGGAAGCCCGCGACCCGAGGAGACGCGACCCGAGGAGACGCGACCCCCGCCAAGCCCGTGGCCTTCCCGCGAGCCGTGACCCGAGGGCCCGCGGTCCGCCGGAATGCCGTGGCCGGGGAACCCTCCGGCGAGAGGCCCGTGCCCCGGGGCCGAGGGTCCACGGCCGAGGAGACCGCGATCGGGGGAACTCTGGCTCGCCGGACGGCCGGGAACGCGCATGGCTGACTCCATGGGTGGAAAGCCGGGCGGCGCGGAGCCCGGAGACGGACGGGACGAACAGCGAACGGACGGGGAAACAGGCTCACCCGGAGTCGGAGACTCCTCCGGAGGCGGATGTCCCTCACCGAGTGGCGGGCGCGGTGAACAGCAGACGGACGGAAGGCGGCAGAGGGCGGACCTGCCCGGGACCGCAGGCCGGTTCGGGGAGCGGGGGCTCCCGTACGGAGTGAGCAGATGGCGGGTGGGCGCGGGGAGCCCGGTGGTGAGTGCGCCGAACAGTGGGTGGACGAGGAACGGGCTTCTCGGGGACCAGGGGCCGACTTGGTGGGTGGGGGTCCCGTACGGGTGCGACGAGGTGAGCAGGTGACGAGCGGTTGAGGGAGACGGGAAGTGCACGGTGGCAGATCAGATGATGAACGGAAGGCCGGATGAACGGTGGCGGAGGGAGGGGGCGGAAAGCCGGCGGCGGCCTCCGGAGGCGGTTACTGGGGCAGTTCGAAGGGGAGCTTCAGGCCGTCGAGGGCTCGGGGGCACTGGCAGGTGCGGTCCTGGGGGAGAGCGGTGATGAGGTCGGTGACCAGTGAGCGCATCCGGGTGACGTTGGCGGCGAAGAAGGCCAGGACCTCCTCGTGGGTGACCCCCTCGCCGGCCTCGACTCCCGCGTCGTGGTCGGTGACCAGGGACAGCGACGTGTAGCACATGGCCAGCTCACGGGCCAGGACGGACTCGGGGAAGCCGGTCATGCCGACGATGGTCCAGCCGTTGGCCGTGAACCAGCGGGACTCGGCGCGGGTGGAGAAGCGGGGGCCCTCGATGACCACCAGGGTGCCGCCGTCGGCCACGTCCCAGCCGGCGGAGCGGCTCATCTCGACGGCCGTCTGGCGGCCGGTGGGACAGTAGGGGTCGGCGAAGGCGACGTGGACGACGCCGCCGGCGTCGTAGTAGGTCTGCACGCGGCCGGAGGTGCGGTCGACGATCTGGTCGGGGACGACCAGGGTGCCGGGGCCGATCTCGGGGCGGAGTGAGCCGACGGCGCTGGGGGCGAGGACCTGGCGGACGCCGAGGGAGCGCAGGGCCCACAGGTTGGCGCGGTAGGGGATGCGGTGGGGCGGGAAGCGGTGGTCGCGACCGTGGCGGGGGATGAAGGCCACCGAGCGGGAGCCGATCCGGCCGACGGTGACGACGTCGCTGGGCGGGCCGTACGGCGTCGAGACCTCCACCTCCGTGGCGTCGTCGAGCAGGGAGTAGAAACCTGAGCCGCCGATGACTCCGACGTCCGCGCGAGTGACCATGGCGCAGACACTAGCGCCCGCGGAGAGGGCCGGAAGAGATCGGGCCCCAAAGCTGTGGATAACTGTATTCGTTAAGTGACTGTTTAGTCGCTTTGGGTATGAAGCGCCGTGCGTCAATCAGGGGGCAGGATGCACACTCGGGAACCGCAGCGGCAGACCAGGAGCTTGGGGTTGATCATCGCCTCCCTCATGCTCACCATGCTCCTCGCGGCGCTGGACCAGACGATCGTCTCCACGGCCCTGCCGACGATCGTGGGCGACCTCGGCGGGTTGAGCCATCTCTCCTGGGTGGTCACCGCCTACATGCTCGCCTCGACGGTCTCGACGCCCCTGTGGGGCAAACTCGGTGACCAGTACGGTCGCAAGCGGCTGTTCGAGAGCGCGATCGTCATCTTCCTGGTCGGCTCGGCGCTGTGCGGGCTGTCGCAGAACATGGGCCAGCTCATCGGGTTCCGCGCGCTGCAGGGACTCGGCGGCGGCGGGCTCATGGTGCTGGCCCAGGCGATCGTCGCGGACGTGGTGCCCGCCAGGGAGCGCGGGAGGTACCAGGGGCTCTTCGGCGCCGTGTTCGCCGTCTCCAGCATCGCCGGGCCGCTGCTGGGCGGGTTGTTCGTCGACCATCTGTCCTGGCACTGGGTCTTCTACGTCAACCTGCCGATCGGCGTGCTCGCGCTGATCGTCGTGGCCTCGGTGCTGCCGGCCACCTCCCGGCCCGGCAGGCAGTCCATCGACTATCTCGGCATCGTCTTCCTCGGCGGCGCCGCGGCCTGCCTGGTGCTGATGACGACCTGGGGCGGGGGGACCTACCCCTGGGGCGACCCCGTCATCATCGGGCTCGGGGTCGGCGCGGCGGTGCTGCTGGTGCTGTGGTGGCTGGCGGAGAGGCGGGCCGAGGAGCCCGTGCTCCCGCTGCGCCTGTTCAAGCTGCGGGTCTTCAACGTGGCGTCGCTGATGGGGTTCATCGTGGGTGTGGCGATGTTCGGCTCGCTCACGTACATGCCGCTGTTCCTGCAGGTGGTGCAGGGGGTCTCACCCACGCTCTCGGGTCTGCACCTGCTGCCGATGATGGCCGGCATGCTCACCACCTCGATCATCAGCGGGAACATCATCGCCAGGACCGGCAAGTACCGGGTCTTCCCGATCGCGGGCAGCGCGGTGGCGGCGCTCGGGCTCTATCTGCTCTCGAGGATCCACGCCGACATCTCCACCCTCGAACTGAGCGCCTATCTGCTCGTCCTGGGCGTCGGGCTGGGCATGGTCATGCAGGTGCTGGTGATCGTGGTGCAGAACGCCGTGGGCTTCCAGGACCTGGGAGTGGCCACCTCGGGGGCGACGTTCTTCCGCTCCATCGGCGGATCGTTCGGCGTGGCCATCGCCGGATCGATCTTCACCTCACAGCTCGCCGAGGACCTGACGCGGCTGTCGCAGGCCGTACGGCTCCCGCAGGGCTTCACCGACGCCGTCCAGGCGGACCCGACGGCCATCCAGAGGCTGTCGCCGGAGACCGCCGCGGCGTTCCTGGACGCCTACTCCGACGCGATCGCCCGGGTGTTCCTGTTCGGGGCGCCGGTGGCGCTGGTGGCCTTCGCGATCTCGTGGCTGCTGCCCGAGGTCCCGCTGCACGAGACCACCAAGGCCCCCGACCTAGGGGAGGGGTACGGCGCCGTGCCCACCGAGCGGTCGTCGCTCGACGAGGTGGAGATGGGACTGTGGCGGCTGGCCGACGTCGAGATGCGCCGCGACTACTATCGCCGGCTCGGCGCCACGGCCGGCCTGCACGATCTGTCGGCCGGGTCGGTGTGGCTGCTCACGCGGCTGGGCACACGGGGGCGCCAGAGCGGGGCGGAGCTGGCCGAGCGCGCGGGCGTGACGATCGAGGAGGGCCTGCCGCACGCCAGACGCCTGGAGGAGAGCGGCCTGATCCGGCTCGTGGACGACCGGAGCACCCTGGAGCTCACCCCGGAGGGCGAGCGGGCGGCCGACCGCCTGGTCGCCGAGGCCAGGGACAGCCTGGCCCGGCTGGTCGAGGACTGGAGGCCCGAGGAGCATCCCGCCCTGCGTGAGCTGCTTAACCGGCTCCCCCGGGAACTGCTCGGCGCGACGGCCGACCGTCCCGCGGACCGCTGACCCGCGGGCTCAGGAGGAGGCGGCGGGCGCGGCGGCGGGGGCCGGGGCGGACTTGGACTCCGTCGACGTCGAGGACGACGAAGAGGTCGACGAAGAGGACGAGGTGGAGCTCACCGTGCTGGACGAGCTCGACCGGCTGTCGGTCCGGTAGAAGCCGGAACCCTTGAAGACGATGCCGACCGCGGAGAACACCTTGCGCAGCTCGCCCTGGCAGCTCGGGCACACGGTGAGCGCGTCGTCCGTGAACTTCTGAACGATTTCGAACTGGTTGTCACAGGCGGTGCAGGCGTACTGGTAGGTGGGCACGCTCTCCTCCTCATTCGGTCCGCGCCGATTGGCACTCGGCTGGCGCGACTGCTAATGGTAAGGCGTCGACAAGGATAAACGCGAGTCGGAGCCGTCGCATTCCGGCAGGCAGCTCAAACGGTGCCGTCGAGTTCCGGCGGACTGCTCAGACCGTGCCCCGTTCGCCGAACCACCCCGCGAGCTTGCCCCTGCGGCTGATCGCGCGCATCCGCCGTTCGGTGAGCTCCCGGCAGGCGGCGGTGGCCACCACCAGGAGCTGGTCGTCGGTCCTGATCCGGGTGGTGTCCGAGGGCACGAACGTCCTGCCGTCCCGGACGATGAGCGTGACCTGCGCGTCGGACGGCAGCCGGAGCTCGAAGATCTCCACGCCGTGGAGCTTGGAGCCCGGCGGCACCTTGATCTGCAGCAGGTCGGCCTTGAGCTCCTCCAGCGGCGCCGACTCCACCTCCAGGTCGCGCGCCTCGTCGAGGGCCGAGACCCCGAGGACCCTCGCCACCCACGGCAGCGTGGGCCCCTGGAGCAGGGTGTAGACGACCACGATGACGAAGACCTCGTTGAACACGAACCTGGCGACCTCGTCGTCGATCGAGGTGGCGGCCCAGGGGATGGTGGCGAGCACGATCGGCACCGCGCCGCGCAGCCCGGCCCACGACAGGAAGGTCTGCTCCCGCCAGCTCAGCCGGTCGATCCTGCCCAGGCGCAGCAGGAGGGCGGAGACCATGATGGACAGCGGCCGGGCGACCGCGACGAGGATCAGGCCCGCCACCAGGCCGGGGACGATCGCCGAGGGCATCTCCGAGGGGCTGGCCAGCAGCCCGAGCATGACGAACAGGCCGATCTGGGCCAGCCAGGCGATGCCCTCGGCGAAGCCCCGGCTGGCGGCGCGGTGCGGCATCTGGCCGTTGCCCATGACCAGCGCGGCGAGGTAGACCGCGAGGAAACCGCTGCCGTGCAGCTGTACGGCCCCGGCGTAGGCGACGAAGGCGAGCGCGATGACCGCGATGGGGTACAGGCCGGAGGCCGGCAGCGCGACCCTGCGCAGCGCGTACACGCCCAGCGGGCCGACGGCGAGCCCCACGGCCGCGCCCACCGCCAGCTCGAAGACGACCTGGCCGAGAGCGCTGAAGATGCTGGGTGAGGCGCTGGTGCTCAGCAGCATCACGGCGATGACGACCGGGGCGTCGTTGAAGCCGGACTCGGCCTCCAGCGTGCCCGACAGGCGCCGGGGCAGGGGCAGGCGGCGCAGTACGGAGAACACCGCCGCCGCGTCGGTGGAGGCCAGGATCGCGCCGAGCAGGAACGCGGTGCGCCACTCCACATCCAGCAGATAGTGCACCGGCACGGCGACGGCGGCGATGCTCACCCCGACGCCCGCGGTGGCCAGCACCAGAGCGATCGGGATGGAGTCCTTGACGTGGCTCCACGTCGTGGTCAGGCCTCCCTCGGCCAGGATGATCGCCAGTGCGATCATGCCCAGCTGCTGGGCGAGCTCGGCGTTCTCGAACTCGAAGCCGAACCCGGACTCGCCCATGAGCAGACCGAAGCCGAGGAAGATCAACAGGCTGGGGAGCCCGCTCCAGTGGGCGACACGCACAGCGACGATGGCGGCGATGACGATGCCCGCGCCGAGAAGCAGCCAGATGTTCCAGTCCATCTGGCCCCCTCTCTCACTTTGGGAACCATTGTGTCCTATTCGGCAGGACCTCTCGTCCCCACCTGGACGATGCCACTGGGTAACGCAGCGTAGCGGACCGATCGGTCATGGGGCTCGGCGGGGACGTCGTCGAGCAGTTCGCCCTCGTGCAGGAGCGCGACCGTCGGCACGTTGGGTCCTACCCTCGCCAGGGCCCGGTCATAGGAGCCGCCGCCGCGGCCGAGCCGTACCCCCGTGGACCGGCCCACCGCGAGCGCCGGGACGATCACCAGGGCCGCGGTCCTGATCGCGTCGACGCCGCGCCGGGTGTCCACCGGCTCCATGATCCCGAAGCGGCCGGGGGCCAGCGTGTCGGGCCCGTCGTACACCGCCCAGTCAAGATCGTTGTCCGGCCGCAGGACCGGGAGGATCACCGTCGCGCCGTGCTTCCACAGCGCGAACACCAGCCCGTGCGTGGCGGGCTCGGTCCCGGCCGACCAGTAGCAGGCGACCAGCCCGGCCATCTGCACCCACGGCCGGTCCAGCAGCGACTCCCTGATCTGGACGGAAGCCGCGTGCCTGTCCTCCTCGGATATCGCGGCACGCGCGGCGGCGATCCCGGAGCGCAGCTTCACCTTGTCCACAGGTCCCTCCGTTATGGTTTCGGTCATGGCCGACTTCGATCCCGTGACGAAAGCCGTCGTTCCGGCGGCGGGTCTGGGCACCCGCTTCCTTCCGGCGACCAAAGCGACCCCCAAGGAGATGCTGCCGATCGTCGACAAGCCCGCGATCCAGTATGTCGTCGAGGAGGCCGTCTCCGCCGGACTGCTCGACGTGCTCATGGTGACAGGCAAGAACAAGCGATCCATCGAGGACCACTTCGACCGGGCCATCGAGCTCGAGGACGTGCTGGAGGCCAAGGGCGACGACGAGCGTCTCTCCCAGGTACGCGAGCCCGCCGACCTGGCGACGCTGCACTACGTACGGCAGGGCGAGCCGCGCGGTCTCGGCCACGCGGTCCTGTGCGCCAAGCAGCACGTGGGCGACAGCCCGTTCGCCTGTCTGCTCGGCGACGACCTGATCGACCCCCGCGACGAGCTGCTCAAGCGGATGATCGAGGTGCGCGCGAACCACGGCGGCAGCGTCATCGCGCTGATGGAGGTGCCCAGGGAGCAGGCCTCGCTGTACGGCTGCGCCGCCATCGAGCCCACCGCCGAGGACGACGTGGTCCGGGTGACCGACCTGGTGGAGAAGCCCCCGGCGGACGAGGCGCCGTCCAACTGGGCGATCATCGGCCGCTACGTGATCGACCCGGCCGTCTTCGAGGTCCTGGAGAACACCCCTCCGGGCCGGGGCGGCGAGATCCAGCTCACCGACGCCCTGCGCACCCTGGCCGGCCGCGACGTCGACGGGGGCGGCCCGGTCCACGGCGTGCTGTTCCGGGGCCGCCGCTACGACACCGGCAACAAGCTCGACTACCTGCGCACGGTCGTGCAGTTCGCCGCGGACCGCCCGGACCTGGCGCCGGAGTTCCTGCCCTGGCTGAAGGAATTCCTGGCCTCGCGATGAACGAGGTGAGCCCGATGCGGTCGGTCGACGACCACCTCGCCGACGTCCTGCTCACCGTGCGGGCGCTCGCCCCGCTGGAGGTGGACCTGGACCAGGCGCACGGCACGACGCTGGCCGAGGACGTGACCTCTCCGGTCCCGCTGCCGCCGTTCGACAACTCGGCCATGGACGGCTACGCCGTACGCGCCGACGACGTCGCCGGCGCCCCGGTGACCCTGCCGGTCATCGACGACATCCCGGCCGGCGACGGGCGCATGCACGCGCTCGGGCCCGGCATGGCCGTACGGATCATGACCGGTGCGCCGATGCCGGCGGGGGCCGACACGGTGGTCCCGGTCGAGTGGACCGACGGCGGCACCGCGCGGGTCGCGATCGACCGCCCCGCCCCGAAGGGCAACGCGGTACGCGCGGCGGGCGAGGACGTGGGCGCGGGCGAGGTGGTGCTGCCCGCGGGCACCCGGATCGGCCCCGCCCAGCTCGGCATCCTGGCGGGCGTCGGCCGGCGTCGCGTGCTGGTACGGCCCCGCCCCCGGGTCGTGGTGATCTCCACCGGAGCCGAGCTGGCCGAGCCGGGCACGCCGCTGGCTCCGGGGCAGATCTGGGAGTCCAACAGCTACACCCTGATCGCCGCGGTCCGGGAGGCGGGCGGCGAGGGCTACCGGGCCGGGATCGTCGAGGACGACGCCGCGCGGTTCATCGACCAGCTCGACGCCCAGCTCCTGCGGGCCGACCTGGTGATCACCAGTGGCGGCGTGTCGATGGGCGCGTACGAGCCGGTCAAGGAGGCCCTCGCCCGGCTCGGCACGGTCCGCTTCGAGCGCGTCGCCATGCAGCCGGGCATGCCGCAGGGGTTCGGCGTCGTGGGCGAGGACCAGGTGCCGATCTTCACGCTGCCGGGCAACCCCGTGTCGTCCTTCGTGTCCTTCGTGCTGTTCGTCCGCCCGGCGCTGCGCAGGATGCAGGGGCTGCCCGCGGGGCCTCCGGAGACGGTGCGGGCGGTGACCACCGCGCCCGTGCGCTCGCCGGAGGGCAAGCGCTCCTACCTGCGCGGCGTGCTCGGCGAGAAGGGGACCGTCGCCCCGGTCCTGCGCCAGGGTTCCCACCAGCTCGCCGCCCTGGCCGGGGCCGACGCCCTGATCATCGTCCCCGAGAACGTCACCGAACTGCCCGAAGGCACGACCGTGGAGGTCATCCCCCTGTGAGCGGGTTCACGCACATCGACGAGACCGGCGCGGCGCGCATGGTCGACGTCTCCGCCAAGGACGTCTCCGTCCGTACGGCCACCGCCACCGGGAAGGTGCTGCTGTCCGCCGAGGCGGTGTCCCTGCTGCGGTCGGGCGAGGTCCCCAAGGGCGACGCGATCGGCACCGCGCGGATCGCCGGGATCATGGGCGCCAAGCGCACGCCCGACCTGATCCCGCTCTGCCACCCGATCGCGCTGCACGGGGTGAAGGTCGAGCTCTCCGTGGCCGACGACGGGGTCGAGATCACCGCCAGGGTGAAGACCGCCGACCGCACCGGTGTCGAGATGGAGGCGCTGACCTCGGTCACGGTGGCGGCGCTCGCGTTGATCGACATGGTGAAGGCGGTGGACCCGGCCGCCGTGATCACGGATGTCCGGGTCGAGGAGAAGACCGGCGGCAAGACCGGGGTCTGGACCCGGCCGTAGGGGTGTCCCGGGCATCCGGTCAGGAAGGACTGGGAGGATCGGTCGCATGCGAGCTCTGGTGATCACGGCGTCCAATCGGGCCTCCGCCGGGATATACGAGGACAAGTCGGGAAAGCTGCTGGCCGAGCTGCTCACCGAGGCCGGATGCGACGTGGACGGCCCGCGCGTGGTGCCCGACGGGGAGCCCGTCGAGCAGGCGCTCAGGGCGGGGGTGGCCGAGGGCTACGACGTGATCGTCACCACCGGCGGCACCGGTCTCACCCCCGCCGACCTGACCCCGGAGATGACCCGCCGGGTGATCGACCGGGAGATCCCCGGCATCGCCGAGGCCATCCGCCAGGCCAACCGCGACGAGGTGCCGACCTCGATCCTGTCCCGGGGCCTGGCCGGCCAGGCCGGCGGCACTCTGATCGTCAACCTCCCCGGCTCCTCCGGCGGGGTCCGTGACGGCATGGCCGTGCTGTCACCCGTTCTCGGACATGCCGTCGACCAGATCCGCGGCGGAGACCATCGACGGTGACGCACCCCGTGGCACACGGGTGCGTCTTCGGGGGATGATGGGAAACGTGGATCGACTTCGTGGCTGGCCGGTGACCCTGACGGAAGGCCCGGTGGGACTACGGCCGCTACGTCTGCGGGACGTTCGCGTCTGGCGGGAGACGCGGCTGCGCAACGCCAACTGGCTGCGTCCGTGGGAGCCCAGCAATCCCGAGACCCCCCTGTTCCGCACCGGCCTCGGCCCCTACGTCGCGATGGCGGCCTCCCTGCGCCGGGAGGCCAGGCAGGGGCTCGCGCTGCCCTGGGTGGTGACCTACGAGGGCGCCTTCGCCGGTCAGCTCACCGTGGGCGCCATCGTCTGGGGCTCGGCCAGGTCCGCGCAGATCGGTTACTGGGTGGACGGCGCGCTGGCCGGCCGGGGGATCACCCCGACCGCCGTGGCGATGGCCGTCGACCACTGCTTCTTCACCACGGGCCTGCACCGGGTCGAGGCCAACATCAGGCCGGAGAACCACGCCAGCCGCCGGGTGGTTGAGAAGCTCGGCTTCCGGGAAGAAGGCATCCGACGTCGACATCTGCATATCGATGGCGCGTGGCGCGACCACATCTGTTACGCCCTCACGGTCGAGGACGCGCCCAGAGGGCTGCTCGTGCGGTGGCGGCGCTCTCGCGAGGCCGCTTCCAGCGGTGGCGCCTCTCACGAAGAGGTTTGAAGATCTCGCGACACACCGCATTGAATGCTCGTCAAATAGTGACACGCCGTCTTACGGTGCGTGACGTGAGCACATCGAGGGCGCCGGTCGACCACGTGCGCCTTCGTGCTGCCCGGAGGTGGCCGTGAGCAGCGTCGTCCTGTATCTGGCCATCGTCGTGATGTGGCTTTGCGTGCTCGTGCCCATGTGGCTGCGCCGAGACCGTACCACTTTCGTCGACGCCCACGACAGCGCCGAGCCGTACGACCGCCCCATGGAGGGCTACGACCCCCTGGCGGGCCCGGAGACCGGCCCCATGCCCACGGCCGCGGAGGCGGCACTGCAGGAGGGCGCGAGACCGGAGGGCGCTCCCGAGGACGAACCCCTGCCGGAGACCGGCCCCATGCCCACGGCCGCGTCCCTGCGCATGGAGCGCCGCCGCGCCGCCCAGCGCCGCCGTGCGCGCCAGGTGGCCAAGCGCAGGCGGCTGACGTTCTGGTGCACGCTGCTGGTCCTGGCCTCGACCGTGACGGCGGCCGTGCGGGTGATCCCCTGGTGGGGCGTGGCGCCCTCGGCGGTCCTCCTGGTCGGCTACCTGTCCATCCTGCGGGTGTCGGTCCGGATGGACGCCGAACGCCGCAGAGCCGCCCAGGCCCGTGCGGAACGTGCCAGACGCGCCCGCCGCCTCGCCGCCGAACGCGAAGCCCGCCGCCCCGTGGCCGAGATCATCGACCTCACCACGGTCCGCGACGAGATCTTCGACCAGTACGCCGAGAACCCGGCCCGAGCGGTGGGCGACTGATCGGCGGGCCGGTGGCGCGAACGCCCCGAGAAGTTTGCTAACCTAGTCCACGTCTTGGGGATGTAGCGCAGTCCGGTAGCGCACTTCGTTCGCATCGAAGGGGCCAGGGGTTCGAATCCCCTCATCTCCACCCAGGTCAGAGGCCGCTTCCGAGAGATCGGGAGCGGCCTTCTGCGTTGCCGAGTGGCCAGCCGAGCAGACCTCACAGGCTTGAGACGGTCCTTTGGCCGCTCAGTAGAGTGGTCCTTCATGGGTGTTCTCGTCGACTACTTCACGGCGGACTCCGAGCAGACCGCCCTGCTGAGTCTGTTGAGAGGGCCGGGAGCCGTGGATCTGCCGTATGTCGACTGCAAGGGGTGGGTCGACGGGCTCGACGCGCTGGCAGCTGAACTCAGCGGACGCGACTCCAGCGAGTTCGGTGACAGCGAGGTCCTCGCCGACGATGGTGAGTCGGTGAGCGTGGACCGAGCGGCACCTGAGACCGTGGCCGCTCTCGCCGCCGTGGACGACGCGCGGTTGCACGAATACGCCGAGGAGGAACTGCTCGAGGAGTTCGAGCTCGAACGCCTCACCGCCCTGCGGGACCTGGCCCGCGAGGCGGTACGGCTCAAGCAGGGGATGTATCGCTGGGTGTGCGTCTGAGCGCCTCGAACAGCTCCTCGCGGAGCGCGGGCGGAAGCTTCCGGCCCATGTTCAACGGACTCACCAGCGCGTGGTCGTCGTTTTGCTCCACGGCTGTGTCCGCGAGGAACTCCAGGCTGAAGCGGGCCACCTGCCGGTGACGCGGGTCCGGCCAGCGCTCTATCAAGGGCAGTACCGCATTCACTCGCTCGTTGATCCGGTCAAGGAGTGCATATCCTGGCAAGCCGGGCAAGTGCTGGGTCTGCAGGTCGATGTGATGGAAGGCGACGTACTCAAGTTCCGCGCCGGTGAAGTCGTTGCCGGTGAAGTCATTGCGATTCCGGCCCAGCGCGGCCTGGTCGTGGTCATTCGGGCGGCCCCAGAAGTTGACCTCCCGTACACGGCCGAGGAAAACGCAGTCGACGAACTCGGCTTCGGACGTGGCCGTCTGTCCGCGTAGCCGCGAACGGTCGAACAGGCATCTTTCGAAGCGGACATTGCCGAAGAAGGTGCGGGGTGCGAAGCGGGTGCGCCGGAAGATGCAGTCGCGGAAGACCGACTGCGGCCAGCCGATGCGGTCTCGTGACCCATGCATGCCGATGCGTCCCAGCGACAGCTGTTCGAAGGCGGTATCGGAGAAGTCGCAGTTTTCGAACGTGCTGTTGTGGACGCTGAAGTCGGTGAATCGCATCTCGGAGAAGTCCACGTCCATCAGCCGTGCCCGATCGAAGGCCACCTCGGACGCTCCAGCAGGCAGATCGAACCGCTGATCGCGGAGTTCTCCGCGGGCGATCCGTGCGGCCTGCCACTCTTCCGGACTCGGCTGGAGCGTGAACTGCTCGAAGGCGGTCATGTGGTTGTTTCCTCTCCCGGTGACCAGAATTGGATCTTGAGCGGGGCCAGGCTGATGATGCCGGTCGGGAACTTCTCGCGGCTGAGGAGCTTGCGGTGGATTCTGAACCGCCACTCATGATCTCGACGACCGAGATCGAAACTCCTCATGGTCACTGGTGTATCCCGAACGGGAGCTGATCGCGCGGATCTTCCCGGAAGCCAGGTGGACGCTTCCCGAACGGCTCTCATGCCAGTCCGAGGCGGAGAGAGGCTCGCCGTCCCAGAACTCGCACTTGATGAGAATCTCGTCCCAGTGGATGGCGTTGAGCGCGATGGCGTCGGGTCTGCTGACGGCCCAGGTCTCCTCGGTGGCCTTGAGGCGTCGAATACGCCGCTCATCGTCTTCGACGTCTGCAATCCACTCCGGGTACCGCTGTATTCTGTGCGTGATCAGTACCTTGATGATCTCTGCCACGGCACTCCTTCCACCGGGCTTCGCATCGAAGGGGCCAGGGGTTTGAATCCCCTCATCCCCACCAGGACTGGAGGCCCGGCTCCAGAACATGGAGCCCCGGGTCTCTCCGCTGTGTCGCCGGTCAGGTCCGCCAGTCTCGTTCGGGCAGTCTGAGCCACATGTCGGAGCGGATGGTCGGCCCGGCATTGGTAAGGCGCAAGCCTGCGCCGGCGCAGCAGAACGCCACAGGGTGGTCGCGATAGAGGTGGGCGGCGAGGATCTCCTCGGCGAGGGCGTCAGCGGGCATGGTGCAGGCGCTGTGGGGCTCCCAGGCCAACACCGTGCCGTCTCGGGCGACACACCCTGAAATGCCACCTTTGGGATTGGCGTACATGCTGTAGCAGACCGTGCCGGGCGAGAGTCGCTTGGCGGCACCGGGCGTCCTCGGGGTGTGTCCCCAGGGTTGGATGATGACGCAGCCACCGGGCACATCCGTGACGCCGACGATCCGATCGGCGTCCGGGTTGTTCCACGGGGCCTCGTAAAGCGCATTGATGTCCACGTCATCAGCAGGTGCGGCTTCCAGCCGTGCCGTCGCCTCGGCTGCGCTGATGTCGGCCACGCAGGCCAAGCTCAAGCCGTCGTAGTAGTCGTACTCTCCCAGCGCGGGGATCAGACGTCCGGCTTCCGCCACGGCGGCGGCCTCGGCCTCGGACAGGCCGGCCTCCGGTGAGAGGAGGGGGAAGAGATCGGGAGTGGGGCCGGCCAGACTGAGGCGGCCGGGGGACCAGCCGCTCATCATGGGACGCCATGGGTCCGCCCCGACGGAGACGAGGGCTCGGGCGTTGTCCGTGCGGCCTTCGAAGACGGCCGTCCACAGTGCGGTACGGCCCTCGCGTTTCGCGTCGACGTCGTCGACGAGCCCGGCCAGCTCGGCGATCACCTCAGGCGAGCCGCGATCGGCCGCGGCGTGCAGCGGCTTTTCGAAGAAGAACGCGCCGTAGTTCGGATCGGCACCCGCGGCGAGCTCGGCGCGGACCAAGTCGAGATCCGTCCAGTTGTTGATGCCCCACCATCTGACATCTTCGGTGGCAGCCATGGCACTCCTTGAGGGACGTACAGACCATATGAATGCCGATCATGTCGTACGCGGCCGACAGGGCCGAGCCGGTGCCGCAGTCGTCACCACGAGAGGGCGACGTCCTTCGCGGCATGGTCATACCGTCTGGCAAGGGGCTGAGCGGGACCGGTGAATGTCAGCTGTGACGGATATCTTCATCGACCATGAGCGCCCGGTACGCATGGTCGGATCTCTTTCCGGCAGCGCACTTCGTGACCGAAGGTCCTGACCACCCGCCGGGGGATCCAGAGGGGTGTCTGCTCTTCCCGGCCGGTGAGTCGGAGGTCCGCCGGCTTGAAGAGCGGTTGGGCCTGGAACTGCCGCCCAGTTACCGGCAGTTCCTCTTGTTCGCCGACGGCTGGGGCGCCGAGGATGATGAGCTCTGCATACGGTCTGTCGCGACGGTCGGCTGGCTTCGTGACCTCGAGCCCTGGTACGTCGAGGGGTGCTTACCTGAGGGCGAGACGCCTCGGAGCGTGCCCGACGACCTCTACTTCGTGTACGGCAAGGAGCAGGACTGCATCAACCTGAGAGAGGAGTATCTGCCCGGCACCCTTCTGGCCGGGCATCGGAATGACGGAATGACTCTCCTCAATCCTCACGTCAAGACTCCCGAAGGCGAGTGGGAAGCCTGGTCTCTCGCACCTTGGTTGCCGGGCGCCAACCGCTACAGGTCTTTCTGGGAGCTGATGCAGAACGAGTTTCAGAGCTCGCGAGTTTTAGGGCTCGCGACGACTGGGGCGGCGAGTACTGGGGTACGCAGTCTCGTCTGCGACGGCACCCTGCGAGCAGCGTCGGGAACGTTCCTGATGTCCCCTCATCGACGCTGGCAGCTTTGATTCGACGCTGATCTGCCAATGGGCGGTGACTCACATGTCCGGCTTGAAGATCACCTTGCGTTGTCGCTCGTCCAACCACGCCAGATCCAGGTGAGCACCGCTGTCCATCTGGACGAGAGCCATGGCACTCGCCTTCGGCAACCGGATGAACGGCTCCAGGAGCAGGCGCAGAAGGTGATCCAAAGCCTGTGGATCCGGGCCGTGGATCCTCTGCGGGTCCAGGTCGGGCATGGTGAGACGAATGCGTCCGTCAGCCGCGTAGACAAGGCTGGAATGCCCGTTGACACTCCAGGACAGATCCCATAAGCGAGCACCGATGCTCAACCGTTCCAGTTCCTGCGGTAGGTGAAAGTCGCCTTCGGGGTCCAGCAGCATGATCGACGGGTCGGACTCGTCAATGAAGAGGTCCAGGCCCTCCACCTCCGCCTCTTGGATCTCGTAGCCGGGTCCTGCGACCAGTTCGGCTATGTCGGTGATGTCCATCGATTCAACGAGCGGCTGGATGACAGTCCAGGACATCGCATGGTCCAGCCACTGGGCGACATCGAGTAGATGCCGGTAATGAGCTACGAGATCGGCATGCGGCACGGTTCAATGATCGCATCAGAGTGCGTACTGCGACTGCTCGGCAGGCTGATCGATGCGCAGGAAGGGTTGAAGGCCTGCTGTGCCCTCATGTCATCGGCTTTCGGCTGCGTCGATCTCCACGTCGAGACCTCTGCAGGTGAATGGGAAGCCGACGGAGACCGTCCGGGAAACGGCATCGGAACAGATTGCTCCCGCCGCGATGGGCTCCACCAGGCGGCCGTGCCGATGTCAGCAAAAACCAGCTGTCACTTACCGGGCATCCGGCCTACTGTTGATCATCGTAGATGACCGGCTTATGATCAATGATCCCTAGTGACTGCTGATCACAGATATTGGCTTGAAATGCGACTATCTGGATCGATCGCGCTGTTTTCGTCTCTTTTCATCTTTCAGTAAGCGGAGATTCACGTGCGCTTTTTTCTCCCGGAACGTCGCGGATCCGCCGCATCATGGTCGGCCGCGCTCGGTGGTGTCCTGGCCATAGCCGCCGGCTTCCTCGTCGCTCTGGTGCCCACGGCCTCGGCCGAGGACTCCATGACCGACCTCGGCGCCTTCGCCTACGGCGGTGACCTGGTCGTCGGTGGCGACAGAGTCGCCGTCTCCATCGACGACCGCATCGTCATCACCGGCACCACCGGCGAGATCCAAGGCACCGTCACCGGTCTGTCCGGTGCAATCGGCCTGGCCATGACGCCCGACGGCACACATCTGTATACGGCGCTGCGGGGCTCGAACGAGGTGGCCGAGATCGACACCGCCACGCGGCAGATCACCCGGCGCTTCGACCTCGCGGCCCACCCGTGCCCATCGACCTTGGCGCTCACCGGTGAGCGACTGTGGGTTGGCTACAGCGGTTGCGGAGCGGACGGCGTCCTCGGCCTCGACCTGTCGGTGGCGGCGCCGGAGCCGTCGCCGTTCGAGGTCCCCCTCAAGGCGGGCCCGTACCTCGCGGCAGCCGGGAACACGCTGGTGGTCGGCGAAGGGGCGGGCAGCCCGGCCGACCTGTTCGTCTACGACGTGAGCGGCTCCGCTCCCGTTCTGCGAGGCGAGATCGACGGCCACGCTTACGGTAACCACCGGCTGGAGGATGTCGCCGTCACCTCGGACGGCCAGCACATCGTCTCGGCGTTCGCGGTGCCGTACTCGTTCGACGTGTGGGACGCCACCACTTTGACGAGGGTACGAGGTCATGAAGGACCCGAGTTCGATGGGTGGCCAGTGGCCGTCGCCATCAGCTCGGACGGTGCCCACATCGCGGGCGGACGTCATACCGGTCTGGAGATGACGCTGTACGACGCGGCCTCGGGGGCGAAGATCTACGCCGAGGACACCCCTGTGGGGGAAGTGGTCAGCGGGAGTGTCGCGTTCTCGGGCCGGGACGTCTTCAGCCTGCTGAAGTCGTCCACGGACCGGCTCTACCTGTGGCGGCTCCACGACGTGACCCTGCCGGAGTCCACACTGACGTTGACGTCCGAACCCGGCGGGACCGCGCATCAGCCGCTCACCATGACGGGACGGCTGGCGTTCGCCGACGGGACGGCTCCGGGCACGCATCCGCTCGTCGTGACCCGTACCCTGCCCGACGGAACCAGTGCGGAACTGCCCGGCGTGACGACCGCGGCCGACGGAGACTTCGCGATCACGGATACGCCGCCGGTGGGCGGACTGATCACCTACACCGCGCGCTGGAAGGGCAACGAGGAACACCGGTGGAGCAACGCTTCGGTCACCGCTGCGGTCAGGCATGGGGCCGTGCTGACGCTGACAGGACCGACGAGCGAGGTTGTCGGCAAGCCACTGGTGTTCAGCGGCGTCTTGCAGCCCCAGGGCACCGCTGTGCCGCGCAACTCCCGGGTCATCGTTCAGCGCACCCTCAACGCCGATGGCGGTGGCACCGTCGCATGGTCGGCGAGGATCAACAACGACGGGTCGTACAGGTTCACCGACACGCCGGATGCGGGTGAGTACACCTACACCGTGCGGTGGTCCGGCAACCCCGCGATCGGGCCGGCGCAGGCCGGCCAGGTCGTCACGGTGCACGAGCCGAACGGGTGACCGACAGGCGCTGCCCGGCCACGCCGCCGGGCAGCGCCGGCCTTCCGGCTGATGGAGGGCAGAGACGCAGAGGGTCTGCTTCCAAGGGTGGCCGAAGGTGCCGTTCGTCATGTCCTCGGAAGTGAAGACGTAGTAGTCCCCGTCAGGGAAGATCTCGACGAGCCAACGGGGATTGTCGGTGAGGGCCTGACGGTGAGGCCAGAACCACCAGCTTGGGTGCTGCCAGTCGAGCACGAGCAATCGTTGTGACACGGTGAAGGTACGGGTCATGGCCAGCAGACCGAGGATGTTGACGGCGTCCTGTGCCGCAGCGAACTGAGCCGATCCACTGGTGGCGAAGACGGGGGACGGATCGATGGTCACCGACGGAGTCGGTTCGTTGATCGCGGGCTCGTCGTACAGCTCATAGCTGGGCTGGTAACGGGGGCGGAAGTCGAACCGGGCATCGAAGGGGGACCAGAGATCTTCGTAGTGTTCCGGCTCGATCTGTTCCCAGGCGGGAGCGGTCACGGGCTGACCATAAGGCAGATGGGTGGGCAGCACCCGGCCGGCCATGGACGTGCCCCACGGGTGGGTCTTTCGGCCGGTACGCATCGCCGCCAGGAGTTCGACGGGGAGCTCACGGTCGGCCTGGCCGATGACGAGCCGGTGAGCGTGGAGGCCGATGGGTAGGGGGAACGCGTGGAGTGACGGGTCGGGGGAGACACGGAGGGTCAGTACGGACGTCATGGGCGCTGATGAGGTGGGTGGGCGGATCCAGGCGGCGGTCGACGGGCTGGTGGCGGCCGGGGCCGAGGTCGGGGTGCAGGTCGCGGTGGTGGAGAAGGGCCGGGTGGTGGCGGATGTCGTCGGGGGGTCGGCCGACTCCCGGCTGGGGATCGCCGTGGCTCCGGACACGTTGTTCTTCGCCGCATCCACCGCCAAGGGGCCGGCCTCGGCGGTGGCTCATGTGCTCGTGGAACGCGGTGAGCTCGACTACGACATGCGGGCGGTCGAGGTCTGGCCGGAGTTCGGCGCCCATGGCAAGGACCGGGTCACGCTCCGCCACGTGCTGTTGCACACCGCCGGGGTGCCCGCCCCGCCGTACGACGTCACGTTCGACGACCTGCGCGACTGGGACCGCATGTGCGCCCTGCTCGCCGCGGCCGAGCCCTGGTGGGAGCCGGGCACCCGTTACGGGTACCACGCGCAGACGTTCGGCTTCCTGCTCGGCGAGATCGTACGGCGGGCCACGGGCCGTACCGTGTCGTGGTGGCTGCGGGAGCTCGTCACCCGCCCGCTGGGCATCGAGGACGAGGTGCACTTCGCGGTCCCCGGGGCTCTGCTCGGCCGGGTCGCGCGTCACGAGCCGCCGGTCGGGACGCCGCCGGCCCCCGAACCCGGGTCGCGGGCCGACCGTGCGAATCCCCCCGGAATCCGCCATGACGCCGGTACGGCCAACCGACCCGACGTCCTGACCGCGGAGTCCCTCTCGTTCGGCGCCATGACCGCCCGCGGAGCGGCCCGGATCTACGCCGCGCTGCTCGGCCACGTCGAGGGCGTCGATCTCGTCTCGCCCGTACGGCGGGCCGACATGGCCGCCGTGCACGTCCAGGGCGTGGACGAGGTCATGGGCGTGCCGAGCACGTGGGCCTTCGGCTTCAGCACCTACCGCCCCGGCGGTGTGCAGGCCCGGCCGGGATCGACCTTCGGCATGATAGGGATGAACGGCTCGGCGGCCTACGCCGACATCGACTCCGGCGTGGCGGTGGCGGTGATGCGCAACCGCTTCGACTCCGACATGACGGTCATCTCGGAGATCGACCGCATCCTGACCGACGCGTTCCCCGCCCGGCCTCGACAGGAGCGATGAGGAGTGATGATGGACACTTTCGTACCCCGGCTCGATGAGCGGTTCAGCGACCCCGGCGCCCGGGCCACGCCATGGGCGGTCACCCGCCGGGCGCTGGAGGAGGCGCAGCTGTTCTGGCTCACGACCGTCCGCTCCGACGGGCGGCCCCATGTCACGCCTCTCGTGGCCGTGTGGCTCGACGAAGTTCTCCATTTCAGCACCGGCCCGGACGAGCAGAAAGCCGTGAATCTCGCAGGCAACCCCCACGTGGTCCTGACCACCGGCCGCAACGAATGGGACCGGGGACTGGACGTGACGGTGGAGGGTGAGGCGCGGCGCGTCACCGGCCGGGCCGCCCTCGAACGGCTCGCCACCGCGTGGGCGGCCAAGTGGGACGGCCAGTGGCGGTACCGGGTGACCGACACCGGTTTCGCCCACGACGGCGGAGGCCGGGCGCTCGTCTTCGCGGTCGGGCCGGCCAAGGTCCTCGCCTTCGCGAAGGGTGATTTCAGCCAGACCTCCTACGTGCCCGCCGCCGCGGCGGGATCGTAGGATGCGGGACAGTGACGACTGAGACGAACCCCGGCGCGGGCACACTGCGCACTCCGCGGCTCCTGCTGCGTCCCTGGCTCCCCTCGGATCTGGAGCCGTTCGCCGCCCTCAACGCCGATCCGCAGGTCATGGAGCACTTCCCGGCGGTGCTCAGCCGGGAGGAAAGCGACGCGTTCGCCACCGCGAGCAACGAGGCCATCAGCCGTCAGGGATGGGGCCGCTGGGCCCTGGAGGTCATCGAGACCGGCGAGTTCATCGGCTTCACCGGCCTGCACCGGCCGACGTTCGAAGCCCCGTTCATGCCCGCCACGGAGATCGCCTGGCGGCTGGGCCGCCGCTCCTGGGGTCAGGGTTACGCCACCGAGGCGGCCCGTGCCGCGCTCGGCTTCGCCTTCGACCACCTGGGACTGGACGAGGTGGTGTCCTTCACCGCCACGGTCAACCTGCGTTCCAGCGCCGTCATGCGACGCCTCGGCATGACCCACGATCCTGCCGGAGACTTCGACCACCCGGCCCTGCCGCCCGGGCACCGGCTGCGCAGGCACGTGCTGTACCGGCTGTCGGCGACCGACTGGCGTGAGCGGTACGGCGCGCAGGCGGCGGCACGGCACACCGGCGCCGGAACGGACGCCTAGGAGAACGGGGCACATGACCACAGGTGAGCCCGGAGAGGACGGCATGACAACGAGCGGTTCCCCTGCGCCGGGGCGGTCAGATCAGCATGCGCACGCCGACGCGATCGACGCCTTCATCGCCGCGGCCAACTCCACGGATCCCGAGCACCGGGCCGGGCTGCTGAGCCGGGCGCTCGCCGCGGACGTGGTGTTCCACGGGCCTCTCGGACGCGGGGTGGGCCGGGACGCGGTCACGGACTTCATCACCGAGGTGGTGCGGAGCCACGGGACCGGCGGGGGCCGGATGGTCCGTACGACCTCCGTCGACGCGCCCCATGAGTGGGCCAGGTTCGGCTGGCGCTTCGAGACCGCCGACGGTGACACCGTCCTGTCGGGCACCGACGTGGTGCACCTGACGGCCAACGGCGACATCGACGAGATCGTGGTCTTCGCCGGGCCGCTGCGATCAGTACACGGTGAAGGGTCGTCGCGGGAGCCCGTGGGCTGAATGAGGAGGAGTTCGCCGCGCTGTACGACGCGCTTCACCCCCGGGTGTTCGCGTACGCGGCGAGCCGATGCGGACGCCAGCTCGCCGAGGAGGTGGTCAGCGAGAGTTCGCCGTCGCCTGGCGGCGCAGGGCCGACGTGCCCGCCGGGGCCGTCCTTCCGTGGTTGCCGGGCGGCGCTCCCGATGACGGCGGGCCGGCCGGGCGGGTTCGCAGGGAGCGGATCCCGCGGGCCCTTCGGACGTGACGGACCGGGCGGACCGGGCGGACCGCCGCGGTCGCGGCGGCCGTGGGCACCGGGATCGTGGTCATCACGGCGGCGCTCCTCCAGGCGGGGCGCGTCCCCTCGGCGCAGGAGACCGCCCCGGTTCCCGCCGCGTCGCCTGCCGCTCCCTCCGCCGCTCCCTCGGCGGCTCCCTCGACGGTCGTCTATGAGGTGAGGTCCCCGTCGACTTCGGAGCCGCCCCGGGCGGTGTCGCCGAGCTGCGGGTGGGCGATGCCGAGGTTCTGGAGGAGTTGCGCGTCGTGGGAAAGGTGTCCGGGCCCGGGGGCCCGCAGACGTTCACCTTCAGCTCCCCGCAGAGAGGCCGCTACGTCCTGCTCTGGTTCACCGAGCTGCCCGGTTCCGGGAACCGCTTCCGTGCCCAGGTCAACGGAGTGAGAATGACGGCCGCGAATTAGATAGCGCTACTACCCAATATTGGATAGTCTAGCTATCCAAAGGAGGGTGAGCCCTATGACCGTGATCGTTCTTGTCGTGGCCACGCTGTGCTTCCGCCTGTCGGGTGCGGTGCTCGGTGCGGCCCGCTTCGCCACCCGGCGGGTGAGTGCCGCGCACGGCCTGGCCGTCATGCTCGTGATGACGGCAAGCGCCCATTTCGTCCCGTCGGGCGTGACCTTCATGCCGAACCATGCCGACATGGTGGCCATGGTTCCGCCGTTCGTCCCGTTCCCCGCTTCGGTGGTCTATCTGACCGGCGTGCTGGAACTGGCCGGGGCGGTGGGGCTCGTGATCCCGGCCACCCGCCGACCGGCCGGGATCTGCCTGGCACTGCTGTTCGTGTTCATGCTTCCGGCCAACATCCACGCCGCGCTGGCCGGAGTGACCCTCGCCGGCGAGGCTGCGACGCCGCTGTGGCAGCGCATCCCCGAGCAGGTCCTCTATATCGGCGTCGCGCTCTGGGCGGCGGGCGTCCTGCGAGGGCGCTCAGGCCGTACGGCCTCCGCGAGCAGCGCGTCTTCTGTCCTTTGAAGACGGAACGGCGCGGCGACCGAGGTGGCGTCGGCCGTGACCGGCTCCCGTATCACGGCCTGGCGCCGGCCGCGTCCCACTCCGGGATCGCGGAACGGACCCTCACGTCGTCGGGGGCGACGGGGCGCTCGCAGGAGCGGCAGGTCACGACGGGGTCGAGCACCTCGCCGCAGGAGTGCTCGAACACCACCGGCGGACGGTCGGCCAGGTGCCGGTCTCCCCACCGCTGCAGCAGCTGCAGGACTCCCCGCAGCTCCAGTCCCGCCTCGGTCGGGCGGTATTCGTACCGCGGCGGCCGCTCGCTGTAGGGCACCTTCTCCAGCACCCCCGCCTCGATCAGGTGCCGCAGCCGGGCCGCCAGGACGTCCCGGGGGACGCCGACGGCGCGGACCATCGCGTCGAAGCGGCGCACGCCGAGGAAGACCTCGCGCAGGACGAGCAGGGAGTACTTCTCGCCGACCACACTCAGGGCGTCGGCGATCGAGCAGGGGCGTGCCGCTGTCATGCGGTCAGGGTACGGCAGTGCATTGGAAAAACAAACTCACTCGTCTACAGTGAGTCCAGTTTTCCAACCCACTGGAGGAACCGATGCGTGACGCCGTCATCGTGCAGGCCGTACGGACCCCGATCGGCAAGGGGAAACCGAACGGAGCGCTGGCCGGGACCCATCCCGTGGAACTCCTCGCACACACCCTGCGCGCGCTGGTGGACCGCAGCGGGGTGGACCCCGCCCTGGTCGACGACGTGATCGGCGGCTGCGTCAGCCAGGTCGGCGAGCAGGCCATGAACACCACCCGCTACGCCTGGCTGTCGGCCGGCCTGCCCGACTCGGTCCCCGCCGTCACCGTGGACCGGCAGTGTGGTTCCTCCCAGCAGGCCGTGCACTTCGCCGCCCAGGGCGTCATCTCCGGTGCCTACGACCTGGTCGTCGCCTGCGGCGTCGAGTCGATGAGCCGGGTCCCGATGGGCTCCAACGTCCTGCCCGGCAGCGACCCCTTCGGCCCCGGCGTCGCCGCGCGGTTCCCCGAGGGGCTCATCCCGCAGGGCGTCAGCGCCGAGCTGATCGCGGCCAAGTGGTCGCTCACCCGCGAGCGGATGGACGCCTTCGCGGCCGGCTCCCACGCCAAGGCCGCCGCCGCTGACTTCTCCGGGGAGATCGTGCCCGTGGGCGGATTCTCCACCGACGAGTCGGTACGGCCGGGCACGACGACGGAGATCCTCGCCGGGCTGAAGCCGGCCTTCGTCAACCCCGCCTACGCCGAGCGCTTCCCGCAGATCGACTGGTCGGTCACCGCGGGCAACTCCAGTCCGACCAACGACGGCGCGGCGGCCGTACTGATCACCACCGGTGAGACGGCCGCCAGGCTCGGCCTGCGCCCGCTGGCCAGGCTGCACTCCTTCGCCGTCACCGGCTCCGACCCGCTGCTCATGCTCACCGGCGTCATCCCCGCCACCGAGAAGGTCCTGCGCCGCGCCGGGCTGACCCCGGACGACATCGACCTGTTCGAGGTCAACGAGGCCTTCGCCAGTGTCGTATTGGCCTGGCTGCAGGAGACGGGCGCCGACCCCGCCAAGGTCAACGTCAACGGCGGCGCCCTCGCGCTGGGCCACCCCCTCGGCGCCAGCGGCGCGCGCATCACGACCACGCTGGTCAACGCCATGCGGCAGCGCGGCGCCCGTTACGGCCTGCAGACCATGTGCGAGGCGGGCGGCCTGGCCAACGCGCTCATCCTGGAGAACCTCCGCTGACGCCCTGAGGGATCCGGCGGGCTCATCGGACGCGCAGCGCCTCCAGCATCTGCGACAGGGGCGCCCAGACGCCGGCCAGGGCGCCGGGGTCCTCCGACCCGGCCAGCCACAGGGCCGCTTCGTTCATCGCCCCCGACAGCAGACGGGTCAGCGGCTCGACCGGCTGCCGGGCGATCACTCCCTCCTCGATCAGAGTTGTGAGCGCCTCGGCCAGGTGGCGGGCCGAGGCGGCCTCGTCCAGCGCGCGCCATTCGTTCCAGCCCAGTACGGCGGGGCCGTCGACGAGCATGATGCGCTGCACGTCCGGGTCGGTGGCGGCGGTGAGGAAGGCCCGGCATCCGGCGGTGAACTGCTCCCAGGGGTCGTCCCGGGCGTCACCGGCCGCGGCCACGGTCCGGGCGACCTGCTGCTGCACCTCCTCCAGGACGGCGCGGAACAGGGCGGCCTTGCCGTCGAAGTGGTGGTAGAGCGCGCCCTTGGTGACCCCGGCCGCGCCGACGATCTCCGACAGGCCCACCGCGCCGTACCCGAGGGTGGCGAACAGGCGCCTGGCCTCGCGGATGAGCGTCCGCCTGGTCTGTTCCTTCTGCTGCGCCCTGCCGCCGTTCGTCATCGCGTTCCCGTCCGTTGACCTGCCGCCATTGACATACCGATGGTACGCCAATACATTACCTTCACATACCAACGGTATGTGAAGGAGTACGCATGAAGCTGACCAGCTTCTATCCGGTCATCTGCACCCCGAGGCTCCGGGAGTCCCGTGACTTCTACACCGGGCTGCTGGGCTTCGAGCCGACGTTCGAGGCCGAGTGGTACGTGAGCCTGCGGCGTCCCGGAGCGCAGCCGTACGAGCTCGCCCTCCTCGACTGCGACCATCCGACGCTGCCCGCGGCCTACCGCGGGGCCCCCGCGCGGGGGCTGCTGCTCAACTTCGAGGTGGAGGACGTGGACACGGAGTGGGAGCGGCTCGTCGTCCGCGCGGGGCTGCGGGCCGAGCTGGAGCTGCGCGATGAGGACTTCGGGCAGCGGCACTTCATCGTGGCCGACCCCAACGGGGTCCTGATCGACGTGATCACGCCCATCGCGCCCACCGAGGCCTACGCCGGCCAGTACGTCAGCCCCTGACGCCGCCGCGGAAATGTCGGTGACCCCGGGCACAATCGCCCCGGCGGAGCCGTGGGGCGCCGCCGGTGAAAGGAGCGATATGGCCGAGGTGCTGCTGTTCCATCACGCGCAGGGGCTGACGTCCGGCGTCCGCGAGTTCGCCGAGACGCTCAGGCGGGCCGGTCACACCGTCCACGTCCCCGACCTGTACGAGGGACGGGTCTACGACGACCGTCAGGAGGGCTCCGCGTACGCCCGGGAGATCGGGTTCGACGTGATCATCGAGCGCGGCCGGGCCGCCGCCGCGGGGCTGCCCGGCGAGCTCGTCTACGCCGGATTCTCGCTCGGCGTCCTTCCGGCGCAGATGCTGGCCCAGACGCGGGCCGGGGCCGGGGCAGCGCTGCTGTTCCACTCGTGCATCCCGGTCTCCGAGTTCGGCGCGTGGCCCGAGGGGGTCCCGGTCCAGATCCACGGGATGGACGCCGACGAGCTCTTCGTCGAGGAGGGCGACCTCGACGCCGCCCGGGAGCTCGTCGGGACGGCCGCGGACGCCGAGCTGTTCCTCTATCCCGGCGACGGGCACCTGTTCGCCGACAGCAGCCTGCCCGACTACGACGAGGGCGCCGCCGCGCTGCTGACGGAGCGCGTGCTCGGCTTCCTCGACCGCGTCAAATAGCCGTCTCCGCCTCCCGCGCGTCGAGGAGCTCGTCCCAGTGCTCCTCGGTCCAGGCGCAGAGCGCGGCCATCGGTTCCAGGAGGCTGCGGCCCAGCGGGGTCAGCCCGTACTCCACCTGGCGGGGCGGGCCGGCGTGGACCGTGCGGACGACCAGGCCGCTGCGTTCGAGCCCGCGCAGCGACTGCGTGAGCACCTTCGCGGTGATGCCCCGCAGGGGGACCCGGAGCTCGGAGAAGCGCCGCGGGCCCTGTTCGAGACAGCGGATGATCATGCCTGCCCACTTGTCGCCGACGCGGATCGGCGACAGGCCGGACGGGCAGACCGGGTCGAACATGTCCGGATCAAGCGGTGGTCTCACGGTTCCACCGTAACCGCTGTCCCGGCCGGTATCCCGCCGGTAACCACCCGTCCCCGTATCGTCCCCGGCACCGGCCGGCGAACGGGCCCGGCCCCGGGAACGTGAGGTGAGCGGATGAGCGAGATCGTGGTTTTCGGCGCGGGCGGCAGGGCGGGCCGGGCCGCCGTGGCGGAGGCCCTGCGGCGCGGCCACCGGGTCACCGCGGTCGTCCGGGACCCGGCGAGGCACGGCGACCTGGCGAAGCACGGCGACCTGGCGAAGCACGGCGACCTGGCGAAGCACGGCGGGCCGGTGAAGCGCGGTGACCTGGCGGAGTACGGCGGGCCAGTGAAGCAGCGGGACGTGGCGCAGTACGGCGGGCCGGCGGCGGGCGGGGTGCGCGTCGTCGCCGGTGACGTCACCGACGCCGGGAGCGTGGCCCGGCTCGCCGAGGGGCACGACGCCGCGATCAACGCCGCCGCCGACCTGGGCGCCGAGCCCCGGGTCTTCTTCACCGGCGCCGCGCGTGCGCTGCTCGACGGGCTGGCGCGGGCCGGGACGGGCCGCCTCGTGGCGGTCGGCCTGGCATCGGTGCTGGAGACGGAGTCCGGGAGGCTCCTGATGGACACGCCCGGCTACCCGCAGGAGTACCGCGCCTTCTACCTGGGGCACGCGGCCGGGACGGACGTGCTGCGCTCGGCCGGCGGCGGCCTCGACTGGGTGGTGCTCAGCCCGGCCGGTGACTTCGACCACGGCGGCGGCCGTACCGGCGGATACCGGACGGCCGCCGCGAGGGCGGACAGCCGGATCTCCTACGCCGACTTCGCGATCGCGCTGCTGGACGAGATCGACGCGCCCCGGCACCACCGCGTCCACCTCGGCGTCGAGGAGGGCTGATGGCCGAGGAGGTCTTCGACAGCCCGAACCCGTGGGTGGCCCGGCACATCCGCGACTACGTCGAGACGGGAGGCGTGGCCAGGCCCGGCGTGCCCGACCTGCTGCTGACGACCCGCGGCCGGAGGTCGGGCAGGCTGCGCCGTACCGTGCTCGTCTACGCGCGGGACGGCGACCGCTACGTCGTCACCGCCTCCAACGGGGGCGCGGACGAGCACCCCGCCTGGTATCTCAACCTGACCCACGACCCCCGGGTCGTCGTGCAGGTCGGGACGGAGACGTTCGCCGCGCACGCGCGGACGGCCGGCTCGGAGGAGAAGCCCCGGTTGTGGCGGCTCATGGTCGAGGTCATGCCGGTCTACCAGGAGTACCGGGACAGGACCGACCGGGACATCCCGGTGGTGGTCATCGAACGGGCGGGGTGACCGGGTCCCCGGCGGGCTCCTTCCGCCCCCGCCTCCCGCGTGCGATGATCAATGGTCTTCCCGCACCGCCGGCCCCGCGGCCGAACAGGAGGCGCCGTGAACTGGACGCTGGAAGTGGTGGTGGTCCCGGTCTCGGACGTCGACCGCGCCATGGCCTTCTACGCCGGGCAGCTCGGGTTCAACGTGGACCACGACACCGGGACCGGGCCGGCGCGCTTCGCCCAGCTGACCCCTCCGGGATCCGGGTGCTCGATCGTGGTGGGCACGAGCCTGGTGGAGATGGAGCCGGGATCCCTGCAGGGCCTTCAGCTGGTGGTCTCGGATCTCCGCGCGGCGCGCGCCCAGCTCGTCGCGAACGGGGTGGAGGTCGGCGAGATCCAGGTGCTCGGGCCGCAGGGGGCCCGTCCGGCCGCCGAGGAGGACGACCTCAACAACGTCGGGTTCGTCTTCTTCGCCGACCCGGACGGCAACCGCTGGGCCGTACAGCAGATAACCGCCCGCGGGTAGGTCTCGCGCCGCGCTCGCGGGCGGGCCGGAGGCGTTCCCGGCTCAGAGGCGTTCCTGACGGGGTACGACCACCTCTCGCACGATGAGCTGGATCGCCGCGGCTATCGGGATGGCGAGCAGCGCGCCGACCACGCCGAGCAGCGCGCCACCCAGGAGGGCGGCCACGATCGTGGCCAGCGGGGCGACGTCCACCGAGCTCTTCATCACCTTCGGGACGATCACATAGTTCTCGACCTGCTGGTAGAGGGTGAAGAAGACGATGCAGACGATGCCCACCGTGGGGGAGACGAAGAAGCCGACGATCGAGGCCACGCCCGCGCCGATGAAGGCGCCGACCAGGGGGATGAGGTCGGTCAGCGCCACGATCATCGCCAGGGCCATGGCGTAGGGCACCTTCATGATGCTCAGGAACAGGAAGGTCGTCACTCCGGCGATCAGCGAGACGATCAGGTTTCCCGCGACGTAGCCGCCGATGCGCTGGATGATCTCGTTGCCGAGCAGGCGGGCGCGGGTACGGCGGGAGCGGGGCACCAGGCGGTAGCCCATCTCCTTGATCGAGTTGATCGAGCCGAGGAAGTAGAGCGTCAGGACCAGGACGGTCAGGGAGTTGAAGACCGCGCCGAGCAGGACCGTGCCCAGGCCCAGGACGCCGCCGAACATCTGGGTGCCGAAGTCGCCGCTGACGACGTACTGCTGGAGTTTCTCCAGGATCTGGAAGCGCTGGTCGAGGTCGCGGATGACGGGGCTGTTCTGCAGCTCCTGGACGTACTGCGGGACGTTGCCCACGAACTCGGTGGACTGCGTGGTCAGCGGCGGCACGACCGCCAGGCCGAAGGCGACGAAGACCGAGATGACACCGAGGAAGACCACGGTGATCGCCAGCAGCCGCGACAGGTTGCGCCGCTGGAGGGCCTCGACGGCCGGGTTCAGGCCGACGGCCAGGAACAGCGAGACCACGATGAGGATGATCACCGAGCCCGCGCTCACCACGGCCTGCACCAGCCACCAGGCGGTCAGCACGCCCAGGGCCGCGGTGAAGCCGAAGACGAACGGGTTGCCGCGCATCGACCGGCCGGGCCTGCCGAAGGGCGTGTCGGCGACGGTGATGTCGACGGCGGGCTCGTCGGGATCGCGCAGCGGGCCCGCCGAGGTCAGAAGGGGTTCGGCGCCGGAGAGATGCCGGGGGATCGAGGCCGAGGGGACGGGTTCGGTGCCGGAGGGGCGCACGGAGTCCGCGGCCGGCGGGGCGGAGCCGACGCCGGGCGCGTGGAGGGGACCGGCAGAGGTCAGGACCGGATCGGGAGCCGGCCCGGCCGGTGACGGTCCTGAGACGGGGACGCCGTCGGGAGCGGTTGGTTCGGGCACCCCATGCCACTGCCCCCGACGGGGGCGAGTAGTCGGGCCCGGGCAGGTCGGGAACGCCGTACGGCCTCTGCCGGGGCGGCGCCGCGTCCGCCGCGACCGCGTCCGGGCGGGACCGGTCCGTGCCGGCGTGGCGCCGTACTCCGGCTGGAGGTCAGCTCATGCTGACGTAGCGGCGGGGGCGCAGGGCGTGGGCGCGCAGGGCCGTCAGGGCGGCGGAGCGGCCGGCGGGGGTGAGCGTCCCCTCCACGCGCAGGCCGAACGCGTCCAGGCGGTGGGTCAGCTCGTTCAGGGAGGCCGCGACGTCCGGGTGCCGCCACTCCTCGCAGCCGATCACCTCGATGACGCTCTCGCGGTCGGCGGGGCGGCCGTCGGCCAGGAGCATCAGCGCCACCTCCCTGGCGGAGACCCCGAAGTCGTGCTCGCGGGAGGCCGGGGCCAGCAGCGTGGCCGCGGCGGCCTCCCACAGCAGGGTGGGGTCGTCCAGCAGGCTCCGGCCGGTGGCGGTGATCACCAGCTCGTCGCCGGTGCGCCGCAGCGCCCCCATCTCCTGCGCGGCCTCCAGGACGGTCTCCAGCCCGGCCTCGTCCCACCGGCTCTCGGCGAGCGCGGGGTGGCCGGGGCCGCCCTGCGGCGTCAGCCGGATCCCGCCGGGCAGGCGGCCCAGGCGCAGCAGCCGCCGCAGGGCCTCCAGGTGCGGTCCCGGCGGAGGCGGGATGGGCGCGTGCAGGCGCACCTCGAAGGGCTGGGCCAGCTCGCGCCAGGCCGTGCCGCGGCCGAGCACCCAGCGGTTCAGCCGCTCGCCCTGGACCCGGTGCAGCCAGTTGTCCCCGCCGAGCTCGGTGCGGGGCGTGGTCAGCCAGTGCCGGGTCAGCCGCTCGCGGTCGGCGGTGCGGCCGGGGTCGAGCTCACCGGAGACGATGGCCAGCTCCAGCGCGGCCGAGCAGGCACCGTGGGCGCCCAGCTCCTCCGGACCCATGATGGAGCTCCACTCCAGTTCGGGCACGTCGGGCGGGAGCACCCCGGTCTCGTCCAGGGCCGCCTGGTAGGCGGCCACCCCGGCGTCCTCGCCGGAGCGGGCGTAGGTGCGCAGGATCCGCGCGGTCACCGGGGAGACGCAGAGCGCGGCGTAGCGCTCCAGGCCGCCCCGGAGCAGCAGGCGGCCCAGTGCCCGGGCGATCGCGGTGCGGTCGCCGCTCACCTTGGTGGGCAGGGTGTACCACAGGAACTCGCACACGTTGAGCTCGGTGATCGTCTCCAGCGGCTCACCACCGGTGAGCCACTCGATCGCGCTCCGGGCGTGTTCGGCGTAGTCGGGTTCAGACCGCTCCATCTCGGTGAGCAGCGCAGCCACGTCCGGTGCAGGCATGCTCCGAAGTCTGCCGTATGACGGCCTGCCCTGACGATGAACGTGACGTAGTGGATCGCGCACGTCGCCTACCCTACGAAATCAGCTCTAAGCGGCTCGTATGCGAACGGTCAGATCCAGCCCTTCTTGAGGAGCATCCGCGCGTACCAGTCGCCGTAGGGGATGGCCTCCGCGGTCAGCACCGGGTAAAGCCACCAGAAGTTGGCCAGGGCGAGCAGCGTGAACGCGCCGGTGATCCCCGCGCCGATCATGCGTCTGCGCGGCGGGGCGCCCGCCGGGCCGATGATGAGCCCGGCCGCGAGCACGATCGCCAGGATCATGAAGGGGAGCATCGGCAGCGCGTAGAACAGGAACATCGTCCGGTTGTCGGCGATCGACCAGTAGAACCAGGGCAGCCAGCCCACGGCGTAGGCCAGCAGCACGGCCCCGGCCCGCCAGTCGCGGGTGGCCACGTACCAGGCGATCATCGCGATGAGCGCGGCGAGCGCGCCGTACCAGATGACCGGGGTGCCGACCCCGAGGACCGCCTCGGAACAGCCGTTGGCGTCGCCGCAGCCGGGCTTGACCGACTCGTAGTGGAAGGCCACCGGGCGCAGCAGCAGCGGCCACTCCCACGGCCTGGACTGGTAGGCGTGCGGGGTGGCCAGGTCGGTGTGGAAGCTGAGGACCTGGAAGTGGTAGGCCAGCCAGGAGCGGGCCGAGTCGAAGACGAAGAAGAACGGCCCCTGGGAGGTGGCCTGCTCCCAGTTGCGGCCCCAGCCGCCGGCCGAGGCGAACCAGCCCGTCCAGGAGGCGATGTAGGTGACCGCGGGGATCAGGCCCATCGCCAGCAGCGCGGTGGGGGCGTCCTTGTTCAGGGCACCGCCGTAGGGGTTGCGCAGGCCGACGGCGCGGCGGGCTCCGGCGTCCCAGACCAGCGACATGATCGCGAAGGCGGCCAGGAAGAAGACGCCCGACCACTTGACCGCGCAGGCGGCGCCCAGCATGACTCCGGCGGCGATCCGCCAGGGCCGCAGGCCCAGCCACGGACCCTGGCCGCTCAGCGGCGAGGAGACGTACCAGTCGGCGAGGCGGGCGCGTGCCCGGTCGCGGTCGACCACCAGGCAGGCGAACCCGGCGAGCACGAAGAACATCAGGAAGATGTCCAGCAGCCCGGTGCGCGAGAGCACCAGGTGCAGCCCGTCCAGGGCCAGCAGCAGGCCGGCCAGGCAGCCCAGGAGGGTGGAGCGGGTCATCCGGCGGGCCACCCGGGCCAGGATGAGGATCGACAGCGTGCCGATCACCGCCGCCGCGAAGCGCCAGCCGAAGGGCGTCATCCCGAACAGCTGCTCACCGGCGGCGATCATCCACTTGCCCAGCGGCGGGTGGACGACGTACGAGGCGCACTTGTCGATCTCGGCGGGCGCGCACTGCTGCCAGATGTTCAGGTTGTCCTGCATCAGGAGCTTGTCGGCGTCCTTGACGGTGTTGCGCTCGGCGCCGAACAGCAGCAGCGCGAAGGAGTCCTTGGCGTAGTACGTCTCGTCGAACATGACCGCGTCGGGGCGGCCGAGGTTGACGAAGCGCAGGATCGCGCCGAGCGCGGTGACCAGCAGCGGGCCGAGCCAGCCCCACAGGATGCCGCCCGGCATGGGCGGCACCAGCCGGTCGTGCACGGAGTCCTCGGGCCCGCGTCGGGAGGGCTCCGGCTCCGGCTGGTCGAACGCCTGGTCGGGGTAATCGGTCACGGCCACCCGGACATCGTACGGGCCCATCGGGGCACGCCACCCGGGAAACACCGCGTAGGCACCTAATTGGGGCGCCGCCTCCACGGGGGACGCCCCCGCAGGGGACATGGAGTGGGAGACGACCGGGATGAGAGAGGATGGAAGCGTGACGGACAGCGGTGACGGCGGCGGCAGGCTGATTCTGGCGGGAGCCCCGATCGGGCAGGCGGGCGACGCCTCGCCGCGGCTGCGCGAGGCGCTGGAGAAGGCCGACGTGGTGGCCGCCGAGGACACCCGCCGCCTGCGCCGCCTGGCCTCCGAGTTGGGCGCCGAGATCGGCGGGCGGATCGTCTCCTACTACGACGCCAACGAGACCGGCCGGGCCGCCGAGCTGCTGGAGGTGCTGCTGGCCGGTTACACCGTCCTGGTCATCACCGACGCGGGCATGCCCGGCGTCTCCGACCCCGGCTACCGCCTGACCAGCCTGGCCGTCGAGGCCGGGGTCACGGTCACCTCGCTGCCCGGCCCGTCCGCGGTCACCACCGCCCTGGCGGTCTCCGGCCTGCCCAGCGACCGGTTCTGCTTCGAGGGCTTCCCGCCGCGCAAGCCCGGCGAGCGGGCGCGCAGGCTGGCCGCCCTGGCCGCCGAGGAGCGCACGATGGTCTTCTTCGAGGCGCCGCACCGCCTGGCGACGGCCCTGTCGGCGATGGCCGAGGCCTTCGGCGACGACCGGCCCGCGGTGGTGTGCAGGGAGCTCACCAAGACCTACGAGGAGGTACGGCGCGGCGGCCTGCGGGAGCTGGCCGAGTGGGCCGCCGAGGGGGTCAAGGGCGAGATCACCGTCGTGGTCGCCGGGCACGTGGAGCAGGAGACGGAGCCGGTCATCGAGGACCTGGTCGCCGAGGTGGAGCGGCGGACCGAGGCGGGCGTGCCGCGCAAGCAGGCGATCGTGGACGTGGCCAAGGCCGCGGGAATTCCCAAACGCGATCTTTATGACGCTGTCCATCGAGCCTGATTCGTCACCATAATCTCCTGAATGGGATCGATGCGGGAGCGGCTTCTGCCCGCCATGCCGGAAAACGTGCTGTGGGGCTGGCTCGGCCCGCTGCTGGTCGCCGGATTCGGCGCCATCCTGCGCCTGCCCGATCTCGGCCGCCCCCACGCGGTCATGTTCGACGAGACGTACTACGCCAAGGACGCCTACGCGCTTCTCACCTTCGGCGTCGAGCGCAAGGCCTTCGGCGACGTCGAGAACCCGGTCGCCGACCGGATGCTCATCGCCGGAGACACCCGCATCTGGGAGACCTGCTCGCCGCCGACGGCCGACCCCTGCCCGCTGTACGTCGCCCACCCGCCGCTGGGCAAGTGGATGATCGCCGCCGGCGAGCAGCTGTTCGGGATGACGCCCTTCGGCTGGCGCTTCGCCTCGCTGGTGATCGGCACGCTGTCGATCCTCATCCTGGCCCGGGTGGCCCGCCGGATGACCCGATCCACCCTCCTGGGCTGCCTGGCGGGGATGCTGCTGGCGGTGGACGGGCTGCACTTCGTGCTCTCACGGACCGCGCTGCTGGACATCTTCCTGATGTTCTTCGTGCTCGCCGGGTTCGCCTGCCTGGTGGTCGACCGCGACCGCATGCGGGCCGCGCTGGTGGACTGGTACGACTCCTCGCCGCTGAGCGAGCGGGGGCCCTGGCTGGGCCTGCGGCCCTGGCGGCTCGCCGCGGGGGCGTGCCTGGGCGCCGCCTGCGCGGTCAAGTGGTCGGGGATCTTCTTCCTGGCCGCCTTCGCGATCATGTCGCTGGTCTGGGACGCCGGGGCGCGCCGGGCGATCGGCCTGCGCAGCCCGTACCGCGGGGCGCTGGACAAGGACGCCCCCACCGCGCTGCTGGCGATGGGCCTGGTCCCCGCCGCCGTCTACACGGCCTCCTGGGCGGGCTGGTTCGCCTCCCCGCTGGGCTGGGGCAGGGGCTGGGAGCAGGCCACCTCGCAGGGGCCGTTCTTCTTCGTCTTCGACTCGGTCAGGTCCTGGCTGTCCTACCACTTCCAGGTCCTGGGCTTCCACACCGGCCTGAACGGCTCCCACAGCTACCAGTCGGAGCCGTGGGAGTGGCCGCTGCTGCTGCGCCCGGTGGCCTTCCACTGGGAGGGCTCCGCGCCTGGCTGCGACGCCGGCCGGTGCGCCCGCGAGGTGCTCGGGGTCGGCACCCCGGTCATCTGGTACGGCGCGCTCGCCGCGCTCATCGCGACGGTCGTCTGGTACGTGGCCACCCGAGACTGGCGGGCCGGGGCCGTGCTGCTGGCCTACGCCGCGGGCTGGCTGCCCTGGCTCTACTACGCCGTGGCCGACAACCGGACGATGTACTTGTTCTACATGCTGCCGGCGGTCCCGTTCATGATCCTGGCAATCGTGCTCGCGGCCGGGCTCGTCATCGGCCCGGCGGGCGTCCCGCCCAACCGCAGGGCGCTGGGCGCCGCGCTGGTGGGCACGTTCGCGCTGCTGGCGCTGGCCAACTTCTGGTGGCTGCACCCGGTGCTGTCGGCCGAGCTCATGCCCTATCAGGAGTGGTCGAGGCGGATGCTGCTGGGGAGGTGGATCTGATCCGGGCCGCCCAGCGCGGGAGGGCCACCCCGCGGCGCAGTGTGATCGCCGCGGCCAGGCAGGCCAGCGGCACCGCGGGCAGCACGTAGCGGTAGTCGAACTCGGCGGTCGCCGCCGGGGCCAGCAGGAGGCCGAAGGCGGCCAGCCACGGGAGCAGGACGGGCCCGCCCAGCTTGCGCCAGCGCGCGACCACCCCGGCCAGGCCGATCAGCAGCAGGAAGCCCAGCACGATGCCGGGCAGCCGCACGATCCGCTGGTAGCCCTGCATGAAGGCCGCCCACGGATCGTGCACGGCGGTGCCGATCACCCGTGGCTTCTCGTCGATCTCCACCGTCCGCAGGCTCGGGTCGTAGGTCTGGGCGTCCCTGTCGGTGGTGCCGCCCTTGGGCGAGGACCAGCCGGGCAGCACCTTGTCGGTGGCCGGGTACTCGTACTGCAGGTAGGTCTTGGCGTCGGGGAACCTCGGCCGGCCCCAGTGGAAGGCGCGGAAGAAGTCGGTGGCCACCAGTCCCAGATAGTCGCCGGGCTGGGACAGGATGGCCCGCTTGGCGAAGTCGCCGGCGGTCCGGTTCACCTCGGGGGTGAAGGTGGACCCCACCCCGAAGGCGTGGAAGCGCTGGCCGTTGTTGGCCCACCACAGGTACTTCTGCCCGGAGAAGTGACGCTGGTCCACCGGCTCGCTGATGCACAGCAGCGCCAGCTCCAGCTCCTCCCGCTTGTCGATCCTCATCTTGTTGCAGTCGGCGAACAGGGAGGTCCGCATGTAGAGGATCGCGCCGTCGCTGTTGGTCATCGCGAAGGGCCCGTGCGCCGAGGAGAACCAGGCCATGTAGCCGGCCACCGGGATCGCGCACGCGGTCACCATGGCCGCGATCGGCTTCCAGCCGGTGCGCTTGACCAGCAGGTAGACCACGACCAGGGCGAGGATCGGCAGCCCGATCGACCGGGTGAGCGCGGTGAGCGCCAGCAGCAGCCCGATCACCGCGCCCAGCTTCCACGACACCGTGCGGTGCCACAGGACCAGTGTGATCACGCCCACGACCAGCAGCGTGAACATGGTGTCGGACATGATCATGTGTTCGAGCTGGATCTGGTAGGCGTCGAACAGCGCCGGCACCGCGGCCAGCGTCGCCCCCCAGCCCGGCAGCCCGAACTTCCTGCGTAACAGCGCGTAGATCAGCACGCCGACGCCCAGCCCCATCAGGTGCTGGGTGAAGGCCACGACGGCGAAGCTGTGCAGGGGCCGCAGGATCAGCAGCCAGAAGGAGTAGCCGTTCGGGCGCAGCGCGCTGGGCCGCTCGGGGTGGATCGCCCCCGAGACGTACTCGTAGGAGTCGTTGAACCACAGAGCGGGGCCGTACCCGAGCATGGTGATCACCCGGAGCGCGAACGCCGCCGCGAGAACGGCGGCGAACAGCCGATGACGCTGCAGAAACGCCAGCAACCGGGCTTTCCTGCCGGCCGGGGGCGTGTCCAGGCGTGGTCGATCCGCGACGGTCACCATGCATTACAGAATGCCAGTCGTTTGGCGGTCACGACGCGGGCACCTGGTGATAGAGGGCATGATGGTGGGATTGCCCCGTGCCGTGATCGAAGGGTTCGAGACGTGGAACTGACCGTGGTCATGCCCTGCCTCAACGAGGCGGAGACCGTGGAGACCTGCGTGCGCAAGGCCCTGGCCTGCATGCGCGAACATGGAATCGACGGAGAGGTGCTCATCGCCGACAACGGCAGCACCGACGGATCGCAGCAGCTCGCCCGCGACGCCGGGGCCAGGGTCGTGCACGTCGACGCCAAGGGATACGGCAACGCCCTCATGGGCGGCATCCGCGCCGCCCGCGGCAAGTACGTCATCATGGGCGACGCCGACGACTCCTACGACTTCACCGCGCTGCTGCCGTTCGTGGAGCAGCTGCGCGACGGCGCCGACCTGGTGATGGGCAACCGCTTCAAGGGCGGGATCGCGCCGGGCGCGATGCCCCCGCTCCACCGCTACCTCGGCAACCCGGTGCTGTCCTTCATCGGCCGGCTGTTCTTCCCCAGCGCCATCGGCGACTTCCACTGCGGCCTGCGGGGCTTCCGGCGCGACTCGATCCTGAAGCTGGGGCTCCAGACCGGCGGCATGGAGTTCGCCAGCGAGATGGTGGTGCGCTCGACGCTGTCCGGGCTGGACGTGCGCGAGGTGCCCACCACGCTGTCGCCCGACGGGCGCAGCCGGCCCCCGCACCTGCGCTCCTGGCGCGACGGCTGGCGCCACCTGCGCTTCCTGCTGCTGTACAGCCCCCGCTGGCTGTTCTTCATCCCCGGCCTGGTCCTGATGACCCTCGGCCTGGTCGCGGGCACCGCCCTGACCTTCGGCCCGGTCTACATCGGCAAGCTCGCCTTCGACGTCGACACCCTGGTCGGCGCCTCCGCCATGGTGGTGATCGGCTTCCAGGCGGTGCTGTTCGCCCTGTTCACGAAGGTGTACGCGGCCGAGGAGGGCTTCCTGCCGGAGGACCGGCGGGTGCGCAAGCTCGTCGACATCGTCTCCCTGGAGAAGGGCCTGGTCGTCGGCGGCCTGCTGGCCCTGGCCGGTCTGGGCGGCCTGGTGGCCTCGCTGGTGCACTGGCAGACGCGCAGCTTCGGCCCGCTGATCCCCTCGGAGTCGCTGCGCATCGTCGTGCCCTCGGCGACCGCCCTCATCATGAGCTTCCAGACCATCTTCGCGGCGCTGTTCATCAGCATCCTGGGCATCCGCCGTACCAAGGAGACGCCGATCGACGTGGCGGCCTCCGCCGCGGAGGAGGCGGCCGAGGCCGTGAACCTGGAGAACGAGGTGGTGGCGGCCCTGGAGAGCGAGGTCGCGGCCCTGGAGGGCGAGAGCGGCCGGGAGAGCGACGGCAGCCGCAAGAGCAGCACGGCCTGATCCGGAGCCCGGGTGTCTGGCGGGTAGGCACAAGATTCACAGGCGACAGGCCCTAGGCTTAGGGGCATGTCCCAGCACATCCTGACCGCGGTCGCATGGCCCTACGCCAACGGCCCCCGCCACATCGGGCACGTCTCCGGATTCGGCGTGCCGTCCGACGTCTTCAGCCGTTACCAGCGGATGGCGGGCAACAAGGTCCTGATGGTCTCCGGGACCGACGAGCACGGCACGCCCATCCAGGTGCAGGCCGACAAGGAGGGCCTGGGCGTCCGCGAGGTCGCCGACCGCTACAACCGGGTGATCGCCGAGGACCTCACGGCCCTGGGCCTGTCCTACGACCTGTTCACCCGGACGACGACGAGCAACCACTACGCCGTCGTCCAGGAGGTCTTCAAGGGCCTGTACGACAACGGCTACATCTTCCCCAAGACCACGATGGGCGCCATCTCGCCGTCCACCGGCCGGACCCTGCCCGACCGCTACATCGAGGGCACCTGCCCGATCTGCGGCTACGACGGCGCCCGCGGGGACCAGTGCGACAACTGCGGCAACCAGCTCGACCCGATCGAGCTGATCAACCCGGTCAGCCGGATCAACGGCGAGAAGCCGGTCTTCGTGGAGACCGAGCACTTCATGCTCGACCTGCCGGCCTTCTCCGAGGTGCTCGGGTCGTGGCTGCAGTCCAAGCAGGGCCAGTGGCGGCCGAACGTGCTGAAGTTCGCCCTCAACCTGCTCGGCGACATGCAGCCCCGGGCGATCACCCGCGACCTCGACTGGGGCGTGCCGATCCCGCTGGAGGGCTGGAGCGAGCAGGCCAACAAGCGGCTGTACGTCTGGTTCGACGCGGTCATCGGCTACCTCAGCGCCTCCATCGAGTGGGCCCGGCGCTCCGGCGACCCGGACGCCTGGCGGCAGTGGTGGCAGAACCCCGACGCCCGCGGCTACTACTTCATGGGCAAGGACAACATCGTCTTCCACGCCGAGATCTGGCCCGCCCTGCTGCTCGGCTACAACGGCCAGGGCGCGCGCGACGGCAAGCCCGGATCGCTGGGCGCGCTGAACCTGCCCTCCGAGGTCGTCTCCAGCGAGTTCCTGACCATGGAGGGGCGCAAGTTCTCCTCCTCCCGCCAGGTCGTCATCTACGTGCGCGACTTCCTGGAGCGCTACGACGCCGACGCCCTGCGCTACTACATCGCGGTCGCCGGCCCCGAGAACCAGGACACCGACTTCACCTGGTCGGAGTTCCTCAACCGCAACAACGGCGAGCTGGTGGCGGCCTGGGGCAACCTGGTCAACCGCTCGATCTCGATGGCCGCCAAGAACTTCGGCGCGATCCCCGAGGCGGGCGAGCTGACCGACGCCGACCGGGCGCTGCTCGAACGCTCCCGCGCGGCCTTCGCCCCGGTGGGCGCCGACCTGAACCGCTCCCGGTTCAAGAACGCGATCACCGGCGCCTTCGACGTCGTCCGCGAGGCGAACAAGTACCTCGCCGAGCAGGAGCCCTGGAAGCTCAAGGACGACCCCGAGCGGGTCAAGTCCATCCTGCACGTCGCCCTGCAGGTGGTCGACGACGCCAAGACCCTGCTGACGCCGTTCCTGCCCAACTCCTCCAACAAGATCTACTCGATGCTCGGCGGCACCGGCGTCTGGTCCGGCATGCCCGAGCTGCGCGAGGTCGAGGAGGGCGCCGAGGAGACCGGTCGCGGCTACCCGGTCATCACCGGCTCCTACGACGAGGGCGCCGCCCGCTGGGAGTCCGCCCCGATCAGGCCCGGCACCCCGCTGGCCCCGCCGACCCCGCTGTTCCGCAAGCTCGACCCCAAGATCGTCGACGAGGAGCTCGCCCGCCTGGGCGAGTAGCCTCGGCCCGGCCCGTCCGGACGCGACCGCCCGGGTCCTCCCGGTCCGGGCGGTCGGCTCTTCCGGTTCGGGCGGTCGGCTCTTCCGGTTCGGGCGGTCGGCTCTTCCGGTTCGGGCGGCCTGCTCTTCTCGGTTCGGGCGGTCGGCTCTTCCCGGTCAGGGGCGGCCGGTTCTTCCCGGTTCGGGGCGGCGGCCGTACGGCGGCGCGCTCTCCGGCGGCGGCGACGGGCTCTCAGGACGCCGCCCGACCGGCTGGCGGTAGGTTGGGCCGTGTGACCACGATGCCAACCGCGCCGGAGCCGTTGACCGGCGAAGTGTTCGACAGCCACTGCCATCTCGACATCATGGTGGGCGACCGCCAGGCCTCCTCCGGCGACCCCGTCGCGCTGGCGGCCCAGGCCGCCCAGGCCAGCGTGGAGCGGATCGTCGAGCAGGCCCGGGGCGTCGGGGTGACCCGGCTGGTCACGATCGGCTACGACCTGGCCTCCTCGCGGTGGAACGCCGACGTCGCCCGCATCCACCGCGACGTCTACGCCGGGGTGGCGATCCACCCCAACGAGGCGCACGCCGCCACCCCCGAGGTGCTGGCCGAGATCGAGGAGCTGGCAGGCGAACCGCAGGTCAGGGCGGTGGGCGAGACCGGCCTCGACTACTACCGCGACTGGGCCTCCAAGGACGACCAGCACGCCTCCTTCCGGGCGCACATCGAGATCGCCAAGCGGACCGGCAAGGCGCTGGTGATCCACGACCGGGACGCCCACGACGACGTGCTGCGCGTGCTCGCCGACCAGGGGGCCCCGGACGCCGTGGTCTTCCACAGCTTCTCCGGCGACGCCGAGATGGCCGCCAAGTGCGCCGAGGCCGGTTACTTCATGTCCTTCTCCGGCCCGGTCACCTACAAGAACGCCGGTTATCTGCGCGAGGCGGCCGAGACGGCGCCCAAGGAGCTGATCCTCGTCGAGACCGACGCGCCCTACCTGCCGCCGGTCCCGCACCGGGGCAAGCCGAACGCGCCCTATCTCATCCCGCTGATCGTGCGCTGCCTGGCCGAGGTCAAGGGGATGGACCCCGACGAGCTGGCCTCGGCGATCCGCGCCAACGGGGAGGCCGTCTTCGGCGCCTGGTGACCAGTCCGGCGACCCGTCCGATGTCCCTGCGGCGCCCCGCCCCGCCCGGCTCCGGAGAACCGCGGCGGGGCGGGCGCCCCAGGTGGAACCCTGTCCTCCGCCGACGACGCATCACCGGAGGACAGGGGGTCTTGAGGGGAGCTAGCCGACGGCCGCCCCGAAGTCGACCGAGGCCCCGCCGTCGAGGACGGGCAGCTGCCCCGCGCCCGGCGCGGCCGGGGTGACGGCGCCGTCGTTGCGGCCCAGCAGCGCCGCGCCTCCCGAGCCCTTGCGGTCGGGGGCGCCGACGACCAGCTTGTTCCCGGCGGAGGCCACCGACCAGCCGAAGCGCTCGCCGGCGCTCTCCCCGGACACCAGCCGGGCCTCGCCGGGATCGCCCACGGAGATCAGGCTCACGGCACCGGTCTTATCGGACCCGGCGAAGGGGATCCCCACCGCCAGCCGCAGTCCCTCGCCCTCGCTGAACGCCACGGCGTAGCCGTAGCCGTCACCCTCGGCCCCCTCGCGGTCGCGGTGGAAGGTGGCCGCCGGGGTGATCTCCGCGGTGCTGGAGGCCTGGAAGAGCTGGACCAGGCCGGAGTCCTTCACCGGCCCGCCGTCGCCCAGGGGCGCGCCCACCGCGAGGTAGGAGGTGTCGCCCTCCTCACCGTAGGCCAGGGCGTAGCCGAACCGGTCACCGGCCTCGGCCTCGGTGATCTCCCGCAGGTCCCACTTCTTGCTGACCTGCTTGCCGGTGTTCTCGGCCACGTCGAACAGGATCCCGATCGCTCCGGAGTCGAGCTCGCCCTCGTCGACCTGCACGCCCGTCCCGTCGTCGTTCTCGTACGGCAGGCCGATCGCGAGGTCGAGCTCCCCGGCCTCCCCGCCCAGCTTGCCGAGCTCCACCGCCCAGCCGAACATGTCGCCGACCTCCGGGTTGCCGGTGACGCCGTCGGTGTTCTGGGAGACGCGCCGCAGGGTGGTCAGCGCGCCGGTCCCGGCCAGGTAGACCGCGCCGGCGTCGGCCACCCCGCCGTCGTTCTCGTGCGGCGCCCCGATGGCGACCAGGGGGCCGCGCGCGGCCAGCGACCAGCCGAAGTGGGCGTCGGCCTCGGGCTCGGGGGCGATCAGGCGCTCGGGCTTGCGCTGCGACCCCCCGCCGTAGATCGCGTAGACGGCGCCGGCGTCCTCGCGGCCCTGCACGTCGGCGTAGGGGGCGCCGACCAGCAGGTCGGCGCAGCGGTCGTCGTCGAGGTGGGCCAGCCGTACCGACCAGCCGAAGCCGTCGCCCGCGGTGGGCTCGGGGGCGGTCACCACCGTGCCGCCGCCGCTGCGGCCCGACAGCACGTGCACGGCCCCGGAGCTCTCGGCCCGCACCGTGTCCGCGAACGGGTCGCCGACCGCGCTGTCGTCCACCCCGTCGCCGTCGAAGTCGCTGCCCTCGGCCGAGGTGCAGGCGGCGGAGGCCGGGGTGGAGAGGTGCGCGGGGGCGTTCGCGGAAGCGGGGGAGGACGGGGCCGAGGCGGTCAGCGGGAGCGCGGCGGCGAGCAGGAGGGAGAGCAGGGACCTCATGACAGCTTCACCTCGATCTGCTCGCCGCCCTCGATCACCCGGCCGGTCAGCTTGACCGGCTTGCGGACCGGGGGCAGGTCGTAGACGAGCACGCCGTCCACTCTCTCGCCGGGGACCAGGGCGCTGGGCAGGCCCTCGGCGACCGGCTTGGGCGTGTGGGACTGTCCCCGGTCGTCGATGAGCACGAGAGGGTCGCGGCCGAGCGCGACCAGCTTCCCGCCGGTGTTGATCAGGGTCCAGCGGACCACGCAGAACTGGCCCTGCGACGGCCTGGCGCCCTGGTAGGAGACCAGGCCGCAGGCCGGGGAGCGGGGGATCAGCAGCTGCGGATCCCCGATGGGCAGGCCGAGCGCGACCGGGCGGCCGATGTCGGTGACGCCGGTCGAGGTGGGCGGCGGGGGTTGCCGGCCCCCGCGATCGCGGCCGATGTTGAGCAGCACGACCGCGGTCACCGCCAGCGCGAGCACCGCGGCGACCCCGGCGATGATCCAGCTCCGCCTGCTCTGCCGGGCGGGCGGGCCGGGCGGGATCGTGGCGGGGATGCCCGGCAGGATGTCGGGCGGGATCCCGGGCGCCGGGGCCCGGCCCCGGGGACCGGACGGGCGCACCGAGCCCGGCGAGGTGTCGGAGAAGGACAGGGCCCGCGGGCCGGAGGAGGTCCCCCGCGGGGGCGCGGACGGGGGCAGCGAGTCGTGCTCCGCCGGAGCGCCGGGACCGGCCGGGACGGCGAAGGCGCCGGAGCCGGGGACGGGGGTCGCGGGGGAGACCTCGGCCGGGGGAGCGGGGGTGGCCTGAGAGCCTCCGGATCCGGAGGGGGCGGGGGTGGGGCCGGTCCAGGGGTACGGGGGCGGCGGGACGGTGTCGGGGCCCAGGGCGCCGAGGGTGCCGAGCGTCTGGGTGGAGTCGGGCTCGACGTTGGGCGGGGGCTGCCACGACTCGTTGAGCACCTCGGTGGCGACCAGCGTCGGCGGGTTGGCGGGCTGCTGCGCCGACGGGGCGGCTATCCCGCCGCCGACGAGGGCGATCAGCAGGTCCTGGGCGGTGGGGCGCTGGTAGGGGTCCATCGCGGTGGCCCGGCGGGCCAGGTCGTTCAGCGGCGCGGGCAGCGCGCCCAGGTCGGGCGGGCTGTTGAGCAGCCGGGTGGCCATGGTGATCATGTCGCCCCGGCCGTAGGGGTGGCGGCCGTTGCCGGCGTAGGCGACCAGGCAGCCCCAGGCGAACACGTCGGCGGCCGGGCTGATCTCCTGGCCGCGCACCTGCTCGGGTGCCCACCAGCCGGGGCTGCCGAGCACCTCGCCCGACTTGGTGAAGCCGGAGGTGGAGTCCAGCGCCCGGGCGATGCCGAAGTCGATCACCCGCGGCCCGGACATGGACAGGATCACGTTGGCGGGTTTGAGGTCCCGGTGGACCAGCCCGGCCACGTGGATCGCGGCCAGCGCGGCGGCCACCCCGAGGGCCACGCCGTGCAGCGGCCCGGGTTCGAGCGCGCCGTGCTGGGAGATCTGGCGGGACAGCGGGGTGCCCGCGATGTACTCGGTCACCATGTAGGGGCGGCCGCTGTCGTCGTTGCCGTTGTCGAGCACCTGGGCCGTGCAGAAGGAGGCCACGCGGCGGGCGTTGTCGACCTCCGCGTGGAAGCGCGCCGCGAAGCCCTCTTCGACGGCGAACTCCGCCTTGACCACCTTGACCGCCACCGGCCGCCCCGTGGGGGCCAGGGCGAGGTAGACGGTGCCCATGCCGCCCTCACCGAGGCGGCCCAGCAGGCGATACGGCCCGATCTGCTCGGGATCGCCGGCGCGCAGTCCCCCGACACCGGGCTGGTTCACGTTCTGTCCACCGGGGAATTCCCCTTCCTCTCCGGTCATCCCCCGTGGGGTAACGGTATCCATAACGGAACCTCCCGTGTCCATGATGCGTCGTCACATGGCGTTCGATGCGCGAAACTTGTTGGATGGCTTGGGGGGAGAAGATGGTCGAGGAACGGGACCGGGAGTGCGGGGACCGGTCGGGGACGGGTTTCGCGCCGGTGGACGAGGAACAAGCATGAGCCTTCTGGGGCCGGTAGAAATACGTAATTTGGCGGACAAGCTCGACATTCGTCCGACAAAGAAGCTCGGCCAGAACTTCGTGATCGACGGCGGCACGGTCCGCCGGATCGTCAGAGTGGCCGAACTCCGCCCCGACGACGTGGTCATCGAGGTCGGGCCCGGCCTGGGCTCGCTCACCCTGGCGCTGTTGCCCGAGGTCCGGGCGGTGGTCGCGGTGGAGATCGACCCGGTCCTCGCCGCGCAGCTCCCGCTGACCGTCGCCGAGCGCGCCCCCGAGCTGGCCGACCGGCTCACCGTGGTGCCCGCCGACGCCATGCGCGTCCGGCCGGAGGAGCTGCCAGAGGACAAGCCGACCGCGCTGGTGGCCAACCTGCCCTACAACGTCTCGGTGCCGGTCGTGCTGCACCTGCTGGAGACCCTGCCCTCGCTCCGCAACATCCTGGTCATGGTCCAGTCCGAGGTCGCCGACCGGCTGGCCGCCGCACCGGGCTCGAAGATCTACGGCGTCCCCTCGGTCAAGGCGGCCTGGTACGCCGACGTGCGCCGGGCCGGTCCGGTGGGCCGTACGGTCTTCTGGCCGGTGCCCAACGTCGACTCCGGCCTGGTCGCGATGACCCGCCGCGAGCCCCCGTCCACCCGGGCCACCCGCGAGGAGGTCTTCGCCGTCGTGGACGCCGCCTTCGCCCAGCGCCGCAAGACGCTGCGCGCCGCCCTGGCCTCCTGGGCCGGTACGGCCGCCGCCGCCGAGCAGGCCCTGCGCGCGGCCGGGGTCGACCCGTCGGCGCGGGGTGAGCAGCTCACGGTCCAGGACTTCGCCCGGATCGCAGAGAACCGCGTATAGCGGGATTTGTCGTGGGGTTGGCGTGGGTGCGAGGGCGATCCCATTACGATCGGACACCGTGAACAGCGAGCGTGCCGTTGGGGGACGCATGAACTCCGTGACCGTACGCGTCCCGGCCAAGGTCAACCTGCAACTCGCGGTCGGCCCGCTCCGGGACGACGGCTACCACGACCTGGTGAACGTCTTCCACGCCGTCTCCGTCTTCGACGAGGTCACGGCCGTCGCGGAGACCGGGATGAGCGTCCGGGTCGAGGGCGAGTCCGCCGACCAGGTGCCGGAGGACGGCGACAACCTCGCCATCCAGGCCGCCGTCGCGCTGGCCCGGCACGCGGGCCGCTCCTACGGGGTGAGCCTGGCCATCCGCAAGGCGATCCCGGTGGCCGGCGGCATGGCGGGCGGCAGCGCCGACGCCGCGGCGGCCCTGGTGGCCTGCAACGAGCTGTGGGGCCTGGGCCTGCCGACCGAGGACCTGATGGAGATCGCCGCCGATCTCGGCAGCGACGTGCCGTTCGCGCTGCTGGGCGGCACCGCCGTGGGCACCGGCCGGGGCGAGCGGCTGACCCCGGTGGAGGTCGGCGGAACGTTCCACTGGGTGTTCGCCCTCGCCGACGGCGGCCTGTCCACCGCCACCGTCTACGGCGAGTGCGACCGCGTCCGCGAGGCGGACGGGCAGGGGGTCCCGCTGCCCCGCACCAGCGAGGCGCTGCTGGCCGCGCTGCGTGCGGGCGACGCCAGGGCGCTGGGCGCCGAGCTGACCAACGACCTGCAGCCGGCGGCGCTGTCGCTGCGCGAGTCCCTGGGCCGCACCCTCCAGGCAGGCCGCGCCTGCGGCGCCCTGGGCGGCCTGGTCTCCGGCTCCGGCCCGACCTGCGCCTTCCTGGCCGAGTCCGAGGCGCACGCCACCGAGCTGGCCGCCTCGCTGAAGGGGGCGGGAGTCGCCCGCGACGTCCTGACCGCCTACGGCCCGGTCCCGGGTCCCACGGTGGTGTAGCCCGGCCCGCCGCGGGCTCCGCGACGGCGCGGTACGGCCCGCGCCCGGCGGGGTCCCGGCGCGGGGCGGGAGCCGTACGGCACCGGATACCCTTGTCGGACGATGAATCTGGTCAACCTTGAGTCGGTCTCCCACTCCTACGGTCCCAAGCCGCTGCTGAAGGACGTCTCCCTCGGCATCGAGGCGGGCGACCGGATCGGCGTGGTGGGCCGCAACGGCGGCGGCAAGACGACGCTGATCTCGGTGATCGCCGGGAACCTCAAGCCCCATGCCGGGCGGGTCACGCACAACCGGGGCCTGCACGTCGGCGTGCTGTCCCAGGGCGACGACCTGGACCCGGCGCGCTCGGTCGGCGACATCGTCCTGGACGGCAGGGCCGAGCACGAGTGGGCCGGTGACGCCGGCGTCCGCGAGATCCTCGCCAACCTGCTCGGCGACGTCGACCTGTCGGCCCCGGCCGGGAGCCTGTCGGGCGGTGAGCGCCGCCGTACGGCGCTGGCCAGGCTGCTCATCGGCGAGCACGACCTGATCATCCTCGACGAGCCGACCAACCACCTCGACATCGAGGCCATCGACTGGCTGGCCCGGCACCTGTCGGCGCGAAAGAGCGCGCTGCTGGTCGTCACCCACGACCGGTGGTTCCTGGACGCGGTCTCCACCCGCACCTGGGAGGTCGTCGACGGCTCGGTCGAGCGCTACGAGGGCGGTTACGCCGCCTACGTGCTGGCCAAGGCCGAGCGCGCCCGGATCGCCGCGGCCTCCGAGGCCCGCCGCCAGAACCTGATGCGCAAGGAGATCGCCTGGCTGCGGCGCGGCCCGCCCGCCCGCACCTCCAAGCCGAAGTTCCGCATCGAGGCGGCCCAGGCCCTGATCGCCGACGAGCCGCCGGCCCGCGAGAGCGTCGAGCTGGTGAAGTTCGCCACCGCCCGGCTGGGCCGTACGGTCTACGACCTGGAGGATGTGACCCTGCACGCCGGGGGGCCCGGCCGGGGCCCGCAGGTCCTGGACCGCTGCACCTGGCAGTTCGGGCCCGGCGACCGCATCGGCCTGATCGGCGTGAACGGCTCGGGCAAGTCCTCGGTGCTGCGCCTGCTGGCCGGCACCGTGCAGCCCGACTCCGGCAAGGTCGTGCGGGGCAAGACGGTCCGGCTGGCGCACCTGTCGCAGGAGCTGGCCGAGCTCGACCCGAATCGCCGGGTCCTGGAGACGGTGGAGGAGATCCGCAAGTTCATCCAGGTCGGCAAGAGAGAGTGGACCGCCTCCCAGCTGCTGGAGCGCCTGGGCTTCAAGGGCGAGGCGCAGTGGAAGGTCGTCGGCGACCTGTCGGGCGGCGAGCGCCGCCGCCTGCAGCTGCTCCGGCTGCTCATGGACGACCCGAACGTGCTGCTGCTGGACGAGCCGACCAACGACCTCGACATCGAGACGCTGAACGAGCTGGAGGACCTGCTCGACGGCTGGCCCGGCACGCTGATCCTGGTCAGCCACGACCGCTACTTCCTGGAGCGGGTGGCCGACCGGTGCGTGGCCCTGCTGGGCGACGGCAGGCTGTCGATGCTCCCCGGCGGCGTGGACGAATACCTCCAGCGGCGTGCCGCCGGCGGCGCCCTGTCCGCCCGCGCGGCCTCGGGACCGGCCTCCTCGGGCACGGCCGCCGCCTCCGCCGCGGCCGCCCCCGCGGCCGAGCCCGGCCTGTCGGCCAAGGAGGAGCGCGAGCTGCGCAAGGAGCTGTCCCGCCTGGAACGCCAGCTCGACAAGCTGAGCGGCCGGGAGGCGAAGCTGCACGACGCCATGGCCGAGGCCGCCGCCGACTACGGCCGCCTGGCCGAACTGGACGCCGACCTCAAGGCCGTGCAGGCGGAGAAGGAGTCCGTCGAGGCCGAGTGGCTGGAGGCCGCCGACCGCCTCGGCGAGTGACCGCCCCCGCTGGTTTTCCCGGCCCCGCTCGTGTTTAGGGCGGGGTCAGCGGGCAGGAGGGGTCAATGCGTTCCGTTGTCGGTCGCGTCAAAGGGGATGAGTAGCGTGCGCAGCAGGCTCGCGAGGGTCTGCTGTTCATGCTGTCCGAGACCGGCCAGCAGTTCGCGCTCGCGGCGCAGCAGGTCGGCGAAGGCGTCGTCCACCCGCTTGCGCCCGGCCTCGGTCAGGGAGACCAGGACGCCGCGCCGGTCCTCGGGGTCCGGGCGGCGCCGTACGAGAGCGGCCGCGGTCAGGCGGTCGATCCGGTTGGTCATCGTCCCGGAGGTCACCAGGGTCGCGCGCAGCAGCGTCCCCGGGCTCAGCTCGTACGGCGAGCCGGCCCGGCGCAGGGCGGTGAGCACGTCGAACTCCCAGGTCTCCAGGCCGTGCTCGGCGAAGGCGGCCCGGCGGGCGCGGTCGAGATGGCGGGCGAGCCTGGAGACGCGGCTGAGCACCTGGAGCGGCTCGACGTCGAGATCCAGGCGTTCCTGTCGCCACGCCGCGACCAGACGATCGACTTCGTCCTCGGTCCGCTCGGGGTGCTGCGGGGTCATGACACGCAGTCTATCTTTCTTGACATCGAGATATCTCGCCGGATATCAATTATCTTGATGTCAAGAGATATGTGGGACCCTGCGACCTACGGCCGTTACGCCGACGAGCGGTCGCGCCCGTTCTTCGATCTCGTCGGCAGGATAGCCGCCGAGAATCCCTCCCACGTCGTCGACGCGGGATGCGGCACCGGCGAGCTGACCGCGGAGCTGGCCAGGCGGTGGCCGCAGGCCGAGGTGCACGGCTTCGACTCCTCCCCCGCCATGATCGAAAAGGCCGTGGCGGGGGAGCGGCTGACCTTCTCCGTCGGCGACGTCGCCGACTGGCGTCCCGGGCGCCCGGTGGACGTCCTGGTGAGCAACGCCGTCCTGCAGTGGGTGCCCGACCACCGAGACCTGCTGCCGCGCTGGGTCGAGGCGCTCGCCCCCGGAGGGTGGCTCGCCTTCCAGGTGCCGGCCAACTTCGACGCCCCCAGCCACGTGCTGCTGCGCGACCTGTGCCGGACGAAGTGGCTCGACTGGCTCGGCGACCTGGTCCGGCACGAGCCGGTGGGCACCCCCGGTGAGTACCTGGAGCGGCTGGCCGCGCTCGGCTGCCGGGTGGACGCCTGGGAGACGGTCTACATGCACGTCCTGGAGGGGGACGACCCCGTGCTCGGCTGGGTCAGCGGCACCGCCCTGCGGCCCATGCTCGATCGCCTGCCGCCGCCTGAGCGCGAGGAGTTCCTCGCCGACTACGCGCTCCTGCTCAGGGACGCCTACCCGCGCAAGAGATACGGCACGGTCTTCCCATTTCGGCGAATCTTCGTCGTGGCGCAGAAACCTGACCCTGGACGGGTAGGGGAGGATCACTGAATACTGCGATAACGCGGTGGGCACCTGGTCAAATGGGGTGGGCTTGTGGCGATGGAGATCGAGGACAAGTTCGACGTCCCTGAGGACTACGAGATTCCGAGCATGGAGGGCCTGCCGGGCTGCGAGGAAGTCGTCGGTCCCCGGTCCCACCAGCTCGTCGCGATCTACTTCGACACCGCCGACCTGCGGCTCGCCGCCCGCGGCATCACCCTGCGCCGGCGCAGGGGCGGCATGGATCCCGGCTGGCATCTCAAGCTGCCCAAGGCCAAGGGGGTCCGGCAGGAGATCACCCACCCGCTGACCCGGAGCATCAGGATCGTCCCGCCCGAGCTGGCCGGTCTCGTCCTGGCCTACACCCGGGGCGCCCCTCTGGTGCCGGTCGCCGAGCTCGACACGCGCCGCTCGGTGACCCAGCTGCGCAACGGCGCGGGCGTGCGGCTGGCGGAGATCGCCGACGACCGGGTCAAGGGCACCGTGCTCGGCGACGAGCCGCACGTGGAGCGCTGGCGCGAGGTCGAGGCCGAGCTGGTCGAAGGCGACGAGAAGTTCCTGGAGAAGGTCGGCAAGCGGCTGTGCAAGGCCGGGGCGAACCCGGCCGACTCGGCCAGCAAGCTGGCCCGCCTCCTGGGCGCCGCCCGGGAGATCCCCCGTCCGAAGATCGCGCGGACCGGCAAGGGCAGCGCGGGAGAGGTCGTCCTGGGCTATCTCACCTCCCAGATCGCCGCCCTGCTCTCCCAGGACCCCCGGGTACGGCGGGCCGAGGAGGACGCCGTGCACCAGATGCGCGTCGCCTGCCGCCGGCTGCGCAGCGCGCTCAAGTCCTTCAGGACGATCGTCGAGAACACCGACAACCTCCAGGACGAGCTCAAGTGGCTGGGGGCGATCCTCGGCGACGCACGGGACCTGGAGGTCATCAGGGAGCGGTTCTCCCACGCCCTCGACGAGCTGGACAACGAGCTGATCATGGGGCCGATCCGGGCCAGGCTGGGCTCCGACCTGCTCGACGAGGAGCAGGAGGCCTACGAGCGGATCCGGGAGGCGCTGGGCGGCGAACGCTACTTCGCCCTGCTCGACGCCCTCGACGACCTGGCCGCCGCCCCCTCGCTCACCAAGGCCGCCGCCAAGCCCGCCGGGACGCTCGGGGCCGTCGCCGCCAAGAGCTGGCGCCGGGTCACCCGCGCCTACGACGCCGCCCGGGTGATCGAGGACGCCGGCGAGCGCGAGACCGCCATGCACGAGGTGCGCAAGGCCGCCAAGCGGGCCCGCTACACGGCCGAGGCGCTCGGCATGACCAAGCTGGCCAAGCGGGCCGAGGCCGTACAGGAGGTGCTCGGCCTCCACCAGGACGGCGTGGTGGCCCAGGAACGGCTGGGCGCCGAGGCCGAACGGGCCAGGAAGGCCGGGGAGGACACCTTCACCTACGGCGTCCTGACGGGACTTGAGCGGGCCGGGGCCGATCGGGCCTTCGAGGACTTCCCCAGGGTGTGGAAGAAGACGACGAAGGCGGTGGCCAAGCTCCTGTGAGGCCGCGTCCCGCCGGGGGCCGCGCCTGCGTGCTCTCGCGCGTCCCCGGCGGCGCTCAGGTGGTGTAACGGTCCACGCCGACGATCCGGCCGTCCGCGCGGTGCAGCACCATGAACGCGCCCTTGCGCAGGTGCACGTCCCCGGGCCGGCCGATGAGCCCGGTGATCAGCTCGGGCAGCACCTTGCCGTGGCTGCACAGCACCGCCGCCCGGTCCGAGGTCAGCACCTTGGAGACCATCCGGAGCGAGGCGCGCGAGTCGTAGCCGGTCTCCGACAGCAGGGGATCGCGGCGGATCTCCAGGCCGGTCCGGTCGGCGTACGGCTCCAGCGTCTGCACGCACCGGCTGCTCGGCGAGCTGACCAGCTCGGCCGGGCGGTAGCCGTACAGCGCGTCGGCCAGCACCTCGGCCTGCAGCTCGCCGACGTGGTCCAGCGGGCGCAGGTCGTCGTCGCCCTCCCACTCCTGGCGCGAGCCGGCCACCCCGTGCCGGACCAGGATGAGCGGCACGGTGCTCAGCGGGACCGCGGTGAGCGCGCGGATCAGCCCGGCGTCCCACTCGAAGGTCAGCCGTCTGCGGGCCTCCTCCAGCGGCAGCCAGACGATCTTGTCCACCTCGTCGAGCGCGGTGTGCGACTCCTCGGCGACCGCCCGGGCCACCCAGTAGTCGACCCGCTTGAGCCGCCTGCCCTTCATGTAGTGGATCGGCGGCAGCGACCGGCCCAGGACCGCGGTGACACCGGTCTCCTCGGCCACCTCGCGCAGCGCGCCGCTGATCACGTGCTCGCCCGGCCGCAGCTTGCCCTTGGGAAAGGTCCAGTCGTCGTACTTGGGCCGGTGGACGAGGGCGAGCTCGGGGGAGCTCTCCTCGCCGCGCCACACCACCGCCCCGGCCGCACGGATCATGTCCGTGGGATGGACGTCCAGCTCAGTCATCGATCGTCCTCCACCGGCGGGTGCCGATCAGGTGGCTCTGCAGGTCCTCACCGCCGTGCCGGGTCCAGGTCCCGTCCGAGTTCAGCCACCATGTGGTCGTGCTCTCCGCCATCGCACGGTCGAGCAGCTCACTGAGATATACCCGCTGCTGCTGGCTGACGACCTTAACCAGAGCCTCCACCCGGCGGTCCAGGTTGCGGCGCATCAGGTCGGCGCTGCCGATCCAGATCTCCGGCCGGCGGCCGTGGCCGAACTCGTAGATCCGCGAGTGCTCCAGGAAGCGGCCCAGCACGCTCCTGACCCTGATGTTGTCCGACAGCCCCGGGATGCCCGGCCGCAGCGTGCACACCCCGCGCACCCACAGGTCCACCGGCACGCCCGCCTGCGAGGCCCGGTAGAGCGCGTCGATGACCGGCTGGTCCACCAGGGAGTTGGTCTTGATGCGGATCCTGGCGGGGCGGCCCGCCTCCTGGTGGGAGATCTCCCGCTCGATCCTGGCCAGCAGCCCGCCCCGCAGCGAGTGCGGGGCGACCAGCAGCCGCCGGTAGGCCGAGTGGTTGGAGTAACCGGTCAGGTGGATGAACAGGTCCGTGACGTCCTCGCCGACCAGCGGGTCGGCGGTCAGCAGCCCCAGGTCCTCGTACAGCCTGGCCGTCTTGGGGTTGTAGTTCCCCGTGCCGATGTGGCAGTAGGTGCGCAGCTCGCCCGAGGACTCCTGGCGGACCACCAGGGCCAGCTTGCAGTGCGTCTTGAGCCCGAGCACGCCGTAGACCACGTGGCAGCCGGCCCGCTCCAGCTTGCGCGCCCAGCTGATGTTGGCGTGCTCGTCGAAGCGCGCCTTGATCTCCACCACCACGACGACCTGCTTGCCCGCCTCGGCCGCGTCGATCAGGGCGTCCACGATGGGGGAGTCGCCGCTGGTCCGGTACAGCGTCTGCTTGATGGCCAGCACGCTGGGGTCGGCGGCGGCCTGCTCGATGAAGCGCTGCACGCTCGTGGAGAAGGAGTCGTAGGGGTGGTGCAGGAGCACGTCGCGCTCCCGCAGCACCGCGAAGATGTCGTCCTCGACGTGGACGACCTCCGCGGGCACGAAGGGGCGGAAGCTCAGCTCCCCCCGGTCCAGGTCGGCGATCGCGTGCAGCCCCGTCAGGTCCAGCGGCCCGGGCAGCCGGTAGATCTCGTGCTCGGCCACCCCGAGCTCCTCCACCAGCAGGTCGAGCACCTCGGAGGTGATGGTGTCCTCGACCTCCAGCCGGACCGGCGGGCCGAAGCGCCGCTTGAGCAGCTCCTTCTCCAGCGCCTGCATGAGGTTCTCGGTGACGTCCTCGTCGACGTCCAGGTCCTCGTTGCGGGTGACGCGGAAGACGTGGTGCTCGACGATCTCCATGCCCTTGAACAGCTGCCCGAGGTGGGCCGCGATCACGTCCTCCAGGGGGACGAACCGGTCCTTGGAGGCGGTGACGAAGCGGGGGAGCCGGCTGGGGACCTTCACCCGCGCGAACACCGTGTGACCGGTCGAGGGGTTGCGGACCGTCACGGCCAGGTTGAGGGACAGGCCGGAGATGTAGGGGAAGGGGTGGGCGGGGTCGACGGCCAGGGGCGTCAGCACCGGCCGGATCCGCTCGCGGAAGAGCTTGCGCATCTCCGTGCGCTCCTCGCGGCCCAGGTCGTCCCACCGGACGATCGCGATGCCCTCGGAGGCCAGCTGGGGGCAGACCCGCTCGTGGAAGCAGGCGGCGTGCCGCTGCGCCAGCTCGTCGGCGATCGCGGCGATCCTGGCCAGCTCCTCGCGCGGCTTCATGCCGTTCTTGGTGCGCAGCAGCAGGCCGGTGGCCATGCGCCGTTTCAGTCCCGCCACCCGGACCCGGAAGAACTCGTCCAGGTTGCTGGCGAAGATCGCCAGGAATCTGACCCGTTCGAGCAGCGGCAGGGCCGGGTCCTCCGCCATCTCCAGGACACGTTGGTTGAACTGGAGCCAGCTCTCCTCGCGGTTGAGGAAGCGTTCCTGGGGGAGGGGCGGCCCTTCGGGGGCGGAGTGCGCAGGTTCGGCGGACATATGACCACAATGCCCGCTTTCGTTGAACGGAACGTTAATTTTGTCTCAACGGGTGCTGTTGCTTACTCGAGTGAGTGAACTTCTTCATGATCCGCAGGGGGTCTGACCTGCCGCGCGGCCGCCCTGGCCTCCTGCGCGCGGGCCTTCTCCAGCTCCCGCTGCTCGCGCTCGCGGATCTTCTCCTGCTCCTTGAGCTCGCGCAGGCGGGCCTTCTCCTGTTCGCGGGCGAGCTTCTCGGCCTCCCGCTGCTCGCGCTCGCGGATCTTCTCCTGCTCCTTGAGCTCGCGCTCGCGGGCCTTCTCGCGCTCGCGCAGCTCCTTCTCCGTCGGGCGCGGGGCGGGAGGGGGACGCCGTTCCTCGGCGGCCCGGGAGCCGGCGGTCAGCCGGGGACGCGGGTCCAGGCCGGTCAGCCCGTTCCAGGCGAGGTTGACCAGGTGCGCGGCGACCTCCTCGCGGGCGGGCCTGCGCACGTCCAGCCACCACTGGCCGGTCAGCGCGACCATGCCGACCAGCATCTGGGAGTACATCGGCGCTAGCTTCGGGTCGTAGCCGCGCATGACGAACTCGTCGACCATGACGTCCTCGACCTGGCTGGCGATGTCGTTGATCAGGCTCGCGAAGGTGCCGGTGCCCGAGGCCGCGTGGGAGTCGCGGACCAGGATCCGGAAGCCCTCGCTGTTCTCCTCCACGTAGGCCAGCAGCGCCAGCGCGGCGCGCTCCAGCTTGACCAGCGCGTGCGAGGCCGACAGCGCCTCGGTCACCATGCCGAGCAGTTTCTGCATCTCCCGGTCGACCACGACCGCGTAGACGCCTTCCTTGCCGCCGAAGTGCTCGTAGACGACGGGCTTGGAGACGTTGGCCGTGGCCGCTATCTCCTCGACCGACGTGCCGTCGAACCCTTTCTCCGCGAACAGGGTCCGGCTGATCTGGATCAGCTGTTCGCGGCGTTCCTTGCCGGACATACGTCGTCGGGGTTCACTCACAGGTCTAATAATGACGTTTCCCGCCGACGGAACGGCAACGACTTTCGCCGGCGGGATCGCGATGACACCGGCCGGGACCGCCGGGGCGGTCGTGCTCCGGCCGGGGGGTGCGGGGAGTGTGGGGGTGACGCGGGCCGCCGGAGCGGCCCCCGCGGATGGGCCGTCAGGCATTGTTGATGCGCTTCGCCGCCAGCCGCTCGGGCGTGGGCCACCGTACGTTGTAGGCCCAGCCGAGCTTCTCGAACCAGCGGATCATGCCGGCGCTGAGGTCGATCTGGCCCTTCAGCGCGCCGTGGCGGGCGCACGTCGGGTCGGAGTGGTGCAGGTTGTGCCAGGACTCGCCGAAGGACGGGATGGCCAGCCACCACACGTTGCGCGACTTGTCGCGCGACTCGAAGGTCTCCTCGCCGAAGACGTGGCAGATGGAGTTGATCGACCAGGTCACGTGGTGGAGCAGGCCGATGCGGATCAGCGTGCCCCAGAAGAAACCGGTCGCCGCGCCCTGCCACGACCAGGTCAGCAGGCCGCCCAGCACGGCGGGAGCGGTCAGCGAGAAGATCGCCAGAGCCGGGAACCACTTGTGCAGCTTGATGATGTCCGGGTCCTTGACCAGGTCGGGGGCGTACTTCTCACGGTTGGCGCGGGTGGGCTCGAACAGCCAGCCCATGTGCGCCCAGAGCAGGCCCTTGGCCATCGACCAGAAGCCGGGCCCGAAGCGCCACGGCGAGTGCGGGTCGCCCTCCTTGTCGGAGAACTTGTGGTGCTTGCGGTGGGTGGCCACCCAGTCCAGCACCGACATCTCCAGGGAGAGGCTGCCCGCGATGCCCAGGGCGAGCTTCAGCGGGCGCTTGGCCTTGAACGAACCGTGGGTGAAGTAACGGTGGAACCCGACGGTGACGCCCATCCCGGAGACCACGTAGAAGACGGCGGCGATCGCGACGTCGGTCCAGCCCAGCAGCCCCCATCCCCAGGCGAGGGGGACTGCGGCGGCCAGGGCGACCAGCGGCGCTCCCACGACCACACCGAAGGTGATGAGTTCGGGAGTGGTCTTGGGCTCCGGGTCGATGTCGGGCTTGGGTCCGGGAGAGGGACGTTCCGTGATGATCGTCATGCGCTACCTCTGAGACTCGGGACGGTGTGGGCTTTTTGTCTGGCTACGCAACCGTAACCTACGCTAGGGTAAGTTAGGAATACCTAAGGCGCCAGTGGTGAATCGGATGGCTGATTGCGGCGTCTTGCATGACGCGGGCGCGACTCCGGCACGATTCTCCTGACCTGCGATGAGAACCCTCTTGTCTACGCCTGCCCGGGTGGGCGATCCCTAATCCATTGCGGTGGGTAGTGCTTGGTGTCGGCTGCGTGAACGGCGTGCGTCCCGGGAGGGTGGCCGTCGCGGACACGTTGATCCATGGAGCGGCGAGGCGCCCGGCTTGTCGGTAAGGTAGGAGGTGAGGTGGCTCTGTGGTCATGCTCCGTGGTCGTGCTCTGCCGCCGCGGCCTGAGGTCGTGATCCGCGGTCGCGATCTGTGAGCAGGGTCTCGCCGAGCCGCCCATGTGATCCGGCATTGGGTAATTGGCAGCCCCCAAGGTTTTGGTCCTTGTTGTCCAGGTTCGAGTCCTGGTGCCGGAGCTGATGCTTGTGTCCGGTTTGGCGGGCGACTGGCCGACTGGGTGGGTTCTCCAAGGGGAAGGTATCCTCACGTTGTCGAGCGGGTGACGGTGCGGTGCCCCTGCGGTAGCCGTACGTCATCCCGTTTCGTCATGTCTCAGCCGCGATGCCGAGGGAGCCTCGTCCGTGAGTGTGCCGCGCCCGGCCGCCGTCATCGTCCTCGCCGCAGGCGAGGGAACCCGGATGAAGTCGAAAACACCGAAGATCCTGCACGAGCTGTGCGGTCGCACCCTTGTCGACCACATGCTCACCGCCGCTCGAGGTCTCGAACCCGAGCGGCTCATTGTTGTCATCGGCCACGAGAGGGAACGGGTCGGCGCCCACCTGGCGCAGACCAGCCCCGACGCGCAGACCGTCGTGCAGGCCGAGCAGAAGGGCACCGGGCACGCGGTCAGAGTCGTCCTGGAGGCGGTCGGCGCCGTCGACGGCACGGTCCTGGTGACCTACGGCGACACGCCGATGCTGCGCACGGGCACGCTCGCCGGGCTGCTGGAGCGGCACGCGCAGGACGGCAACGCCGTGACGGTGCTCACCGCCGAGGTCCCCGACCCCCACGGATACGGGCGGATCATCCGCGACGCCGGCGGGGCCGTGCTGGAGATCGTGGAGGAGAAGGACGCCACCCCGGAGCAGCGGGCGATCAAGGAGATGAACTCCGGCGTCTACGCCTTCGACGGGGCGCTGCTGGCCGACGCGGTCAAGCGGGTCTCGGCCTCCAACGCCCAGGGTGAGGAGTATCTCACCGACGTCCTGTCCATCCTGCGGGAGGACGGCCACCGGGTCGGCGCGCACGTCGCCGCCGACTACGTCGAGGTCGAGGGCGTCAACGACCGCGTCCAGCTCGCCTTCGCGCGCAAGGTGCTCAACTCCCGGCTGCTGGAGGAGCACATGCGGGCGGGCGTCACGGTGATCGACCCGGACAGCACCTGGGTGGACGTCGAGGTCACCCTCGAGCGCGACGTCGTGATCCACCCCGGCACGCAGCTGCACGGCCGTACGACGGTCGCCGAGGGCGCGGAGGTGGGACCGGCCTGCACGCTGACGGACACGGTGGTCGGCGAGGGCGCGGTCGTGCGCAACGCCGTGTGCGTCGAGGCGGAGATCGGCCCCGAGGCCGTGGTCGGGCCGTACGCCTACCTGCGCCCGGGCAGCGTCCTGGGACGCAAGGCCAAGGCCGGCACCTACGTCGAGATGAAGAACGCCCGGGTGGGCGAGGGGTCGAAGGTGCCCCATCTCACCTATGTGGGCGACGCCACGCTCGGCGCCGGGGTGAACATCGGCGCCTCCTCGGTCTTCGTCAACTACGACGGCGTCAACAAGCACCACACGACCGTGGGCGACCACGCCTTCGTGGGCTGCGACACCATGCTCGTCGCGCCGGTGAACATCGGCGACGGCGCCTACACGGCCGCGGGCTCGGTCATCGACAGCGACGTTCCCCCCGGAGCGATCGGTGTGGCCCGTGCGCGGCAGCGCAACATTGAGGGGTGGACGGTGCGCAAGCGGCCGGGCACCAAATCGGCGCAGGCGGCGCAGCGGGCCGCCGAGGCCGGAGATCAGCAGGGGAGCACCTCCGAATGAACAGCATCAAGCAGACCGGCGAGAAGAAACTGATGTTCTTCTCCGGGCGCGCGTATCCGGAGCTGGCGGAGGAGGTGGCCACCCACCTGGGGATCGAGACGAGCCCGACCACGCTGCGCGACTTCGCCAACGGTGAGATCTACGCCCGCTACCAGGAGTCGGTCCGCGGCAGTGACGCGTTCATCATCCAGAGCCACACCGAGCCCATCAACCAGTGGATCATGGAGCAGCTGATCATGGTGGACGCGCTCAAGCGCGCCTCCGCCAAGCGGATCACCGTGATCATGCCCTTCTTCGGCTACTCCCGCCAGGACAAGAAGGGCCGCGGCCGCGAGCCCATCACGGCGCGGCTGATGGCCGACCTGTTCAAGACCGCCGGCGCCGACCGGCTGATGTCGATCGACCTGCACACCTCGCAGATCCAGGGCTTCTTCGACGGCCCGGTGGACCACCTGTTCGCCATGCCGGTGCTGGTCAACTACCTCAAGGACAAGCTCGACCTGGCCAACACCACGGTCGTCTCCCCCGACACCGGCCGCGTGCGGCTGTCCGAGCGCTGGGCCGACACGCTGGGCACCCCGCTGGCCTTCATCCACAAGCGCCGCGACCTCGACGTGGCCAACCAGGTGAAGGTGAACGAGGTCGTCGGAAAGGTGCGCGGCCGCACCTGCGTGCTGATCGACGACATGATCGACACGGCGGGCACGATCTGCAAGGCCGCCGAGGCGCTGTACGAGCAGGGCGCCACCGACGTGGTCGTGGCCGCCACCCACGCCGTCTTCTCCGACCCCGCGGTGGACCGGCTGAAGAACTCGCGCGTCTCCGAGGTCATCGTCACCAACACGCTGCCCATCCCCGAGGAGAAGAAGTTCGACAGCCTCACCGTGCTGTCGATTGCGCCGCTGATCGCCCGGGCGATCACCGAGGTGTTCAGCGACGGCTCGGTGACCAGCATGTTCGAGGGCGATTCCTGACCTTGCGGGGCCTCCGCCCGGTGGCGCCGACCGCGCCGCCGGGCGAAGCCCGCGCGAGGCACGATAGGCTGTTGAGGTTGCGCGCGCTCGTAACGCCTTCCGCTAGGGCGGGTGAGGGGGAGCGCGCTTTCCACCATCGAAGATCCCTAGGAGATCTGCCGTGTCCGAGGTAGTCATCAAGGCCGAGTCGCGCAACGACTTCGGCAAGGGCGCCGCCCGCAAGATCCGCCGCGAGAACAAGGTGCCCGTCGTCCTCTACGGGCACGGCACGGCTCCCCAGCACCTGACCCTGCCGGGCCACGAGCTGCTGCTCGCCCTGCGCACGCCGAACGTCCTGATCCGCCTGGAGGGCGCGGTGACCGAGCTCGCCCTGCCCAAGGGCGTCCAGCGCGACCCGCTCAAGGGCTTCCTCGAGCACGTCGACCTGCTGCTGGTCAAGCGCGGCGAGAAGGTCACCGTGGACATCCCCGTCACCGTCGTGGGCGAGGTCGCCGACGGCATCCTCGACCAGCAGCTGGTGTCGGTCTCCGTCGAGGCCGAGGCGACCCACATCCCCGAGGGCGTCGAGGTCAGCGTCGAGGGCCTGGAGGTCGGCACCCACATCACCGCCGGTGACCTGAAGCTGCCCAAGGGCGCCACCCTGGCCGCCGACCCCGAGGCGATGGTGCTGATCGTCTCCGCCGCCCCGACCGCCGAGGTCGAGGAGGGGGCCGCGGCCACCGAGGGCGAGGTCGCCGAGGCCGCCACCGAGAACGAGGCCGCCGACGCCGAGGCCGCCGAGTAGTTCCGACTGCTCCACCACTCCTCAGGGCAGCCCGGCGCCGGGCTGCCCTGAGGCGCATGTGAGGGCGCGCGTGCGCGGCCCGAGACCGAAGGGATGCCGACCGTGGACCGCTGGCTGGTCGTGGGCCTGGGGAACCCCGGGCCGGAGTACGCCGGGAACCGGCACAACGCCGGGTTCATGGTGCTGGACGAGCTGGCCGCGCGGGCCGGCGACCGCTTCAAGGTCCACAAGGCGCGCGCCGAGGTGCTGACGGGCCGCGTCTCGGGCGCCCCGGCGGTGCTGCTCAAGCCCCTGTCGTTCATGAACCTCTCCGGCGGCCCGGTCAAGGCGGTCGCCGACTTCTACAAGATCGACCCGGCCCACGTGATCGTCGTCCACGACGAGCTGGACATCCCGTACGGCGCGCTGCGGGCGAAGCTGGGCGGGGGCGACAACGGCCACAACGGGCTGAAGTCGATCACCAAGTCCCTGGGCACCCGGGACTACCTGCGGGTGCGCTTCGGCATCGGCCGCCCGCCCGGCCGGATGGACCCGGCCTCCTTCGTGCTGAAGGACTTCGCCACCGCCGAGCGCAAGGATCTGGCCTTCCTGGTCGACCGCGCCGCCGACATCGTGGAGTCGCTGGTCAAGGTCGGTCTGGAGCCGACGCAGAACGCCTTCCACTCGGGCGACCTGAAGATCTCCGGCCCGCCCCGGTAACCGTCCGCCGGCGTGCCGTGAAGTGGGGCATCGCTCCCAACCGTCACAGCCATGGACGTTTCTGCCTTCAACTCCCGGGACTCTCCCCTCGCGGATACCATTCCATGACTGTCCGTAGACGAACGGTTACATGGAGGGAAGCGGGTGCGTGACGTGACCGCCGTCCGGGTGGCGACCCGGTCCGTGACGGCAGCCCGTCCGCGTGTGCCGGAATGGGTGCGCGGGCACCGGGTGCGCGCCGTCGCGTGCGACCTGGGGTGCGCCTTCACGGCCGGCGCCGTCGCGCTGTTCGCCCGCTTCGGCGAGGTCACCCCCTACGTCGTCCCCTACGCCGTGCTGAGCGCCTGCCTGCCGCTGGTGTGGGTCTGCGCCATCGCCCTGAACCGCGCCTACGAGCCCCGCCTCATCGGCCTGGGGCCGGAGGAGTTCCAGCGGATCCTCCAGTGCGGCTTCATGCTCACCGCGGCCCTCGCGGTCGGCGCCTACGTGACCAAGACCGACGTGGCGCGCGGTTACGTCGTGCTGGCCGTCCCGCTGGCCACCGTCCTCACCCTCGCGGCCCGCTACAGCCTGCGCCGCTCGCTGCACCGGATGCGGGCGCGCGGGCGGTGCATGCGGCGCGTCGTCGCGGTGGGTCACCGTACGGCCGTCGCCGAGCTGATCGGGCGGCTGCGCCGGGAGCCCTACCACGGCATGCACGTGGTGGGGGTCTGCACTCCGTACTCCGGCAGGGGCGCGGTCGAGGGGGTCCCGATCCTGGGCGGCTTCTCCGACGCGCCGGTGGCGGCCGGCCAGATCGCGGCCGACACCGTGGCGGTGCTGGCCTGCCCGGAGATGGACGGCGTGGCGCTGCGGCGGCTGGCCTGGCGCCTGGAGGAGACGCACACCGAGCTGGTGGTCGCCCCGGCGCTGATGGAGGTCGCCGGGCCGCGGACCACGATCCGCCCGGTGGCCGGCCTGCCGCTCCTGCACGTCGACCATCCCGAGCTGGCCGGGGTGCGCCAGGCGGTCAAGAACCTCTTCGACCGGCTCGGCGCCGGGCTGCTGCTGGTCGCGCTGCTGCCGCTGCTGGCGGGCCTGGCGCTGGCGGTGCGCGCCTCCAGCCCGGGGCCCGCGCTGTTCCGGCAGCGGCGGGTGGGCCGCGACGGCGCCGAGTTCACGATCTACAAGTTCCGGACCATGGGGGTCGACGCCGAAGAGCGGAAGATCGCTCTCGTCGGCGACGACGGGGGCGTGCTGTTCAAGCTCCGGCACGATCCCCGGGTGACCCCGCTCGGCGCCTGGCTGCGCCGTTACTCCCTGGACGAGCTGCCCCAGCTGATCAACGTGGTGGCCGGGCACATGTCGCTGGTCGGGCCCCGGCCGCCGCTCCCGGAGGAAGTGGCCCGGTATGGTGACGACGTCCGGCGCAGGCTGCTGGTCAAGCCGGGCATGACGGGTCTGTGGCAGGTGAGCGGGAGGTCCGACCTGACCTGGGAGGAATCGGTCCGCCTCGACCTGCGTTACGTGGAGAACTGGTCCCTCACTCTGGACCTGCAGATCCTGTGGAAGACTTGGTCGGCTGTCGCGCGAGGGGCTGGAGCATACTGATGACGATCCGCGACGATCACTCCCTCGCCGGTGACCTGGCGACGGAGGCGGGTGAGAGGTTGCTGGCCCTCCGGGAGCGGGAGGGGTTCGGCGACCCGTCCGCGCTGCGCAAGGAGGGCGACGCCGCCTCCCACCGGTTCCTGATGGACGCCCTGGCCCGTCTGCGCCCCAGTGACAGCGTGCTGTCGGAGGAGGCCACCCAGCAGGAGCGCCTCGACCCCCGGCGGCTGCGGGCCGACCGGGTCTGGATCGTCGACCCGCTGGACGGCACCCGGGAGTTCGCCGAGGAGGGCCGGGCCGACTGGGCCGTGCACGTGGCGCTGTGGGAACGCGGCGAGCTGACCGCCGGGGCCGTGGCGCTGCCCGCCCAGGGCCGCACGCTCACCACCGGCGCGCCGCCCGCGCTGCCGCCGCTGCGGCAGGAGGCCAGGCCGCGGATCGCGGTCAGCCGGACCCGGCCGCCGGAGTTCGTGCAGAAGCTCGCTTATCTGATCGGGGCCGACCTGGTGCCGATCGGCTCGGCGGGGGCGAAGATCTCCGCGGTGCTGACCGGAGAGGTCGAGGCCTACGTGCACGCCGGCGGTCAGTACGAATGGGACTCCGCCGCGCCGGTCGCCGTCGCCCTGGCCTGTGGAGCGCACGCCAGCAGGATCGACGGCTCCCCGTTGACCTACAACCAGGGTGACCCGTCGTTACCCGATATTCTTGTTTCCCTACCGGGCTTGGCGCCAACGTTGCTCGCCGGCATCCGGGACCTGCACCGATAGAGGGAGAAGACCCTCATCCCCCGCTAGGAGAGTCAGATGCTTCAGCGCGACTACACCACGTCGCAGCTCGATGTCCTCGAAGCAGAGGCCATCCACATCATGCGTGAGGTGGCGGCGGAGTTCGAGCGTCCCTGTCTGCTCTTCTCCGGCGGAAAGGACTCGATCGTCATGCTCCGCATCGCGGAGAAGGCGTTCTGGCCCGCCCCCATCCCGTTCCCGCTGATGCACGTGGACACCGGGCACAACTTCCCCGAGGTCATCGAGTTCCGCGACCGCCGGGCCGAGGAGCTGGGCGCGCGCCTGATCGTGGCCAGCGTCCAGGAGTCCATCGACGCCGGGCGCGTGGTGGAGGAGACCGGGCGCAGGGCCTCCCGCAACCGGCTGCAGACGACCACGCTGCTGGACGCCATCGAGGACAACGAGTTCGACGCCGTGTTCGGCGGCGCCCGGCGCGACGAGGAGAAGGCCCGCGCCAAGGAGCGGGTGTTCTCCTTCCGCGACGACTTCGGCCAGTGGGACCCGAAGAACCAGCGCCCCGAGCTGTGGAACCTCTACAACGCCAAGATCCGCAAGGGTGAGCACATCCGGGTGTTCCCGCTGTCCAACTGGACCGAGCTGGACATCTGGGACTACATCCGCCGCGAGGGCATCGAGATCCCGTCGATCTACTACGCGCACACCCGCAAGGTGTTCGAGCGCGACGGCATGCTGCTGGCGGACAACCCGTGGATCACCCGCGGCGACGACGAGCCGGTCTTCGAGGCCGTCGTGCGCTATCGCACGGTGGGCGACGCCACCTGCACCGGGGCGGTGCAGTCGAACGCCGCGACGGTCGAGGAGATCATCGAAGAGATCGCAGCCACCCGGATCACCGAGCGCGGCGCCACCCGCGCCGACGACCGCGCCTCCGAGGCCGCGATGGAAGACCGCAAGAGGGAAGGCTACTTCTGATGGACATTCTTCGCTTTGCCACGGCGGGAAGCGTCGACGACGGAAAGTCGACCCTGATCGGACGGCTGCTCTTCGACTCCAAGGCGATCTTCGAGGACCAGCTGGAGGCGGTCGAGCGCACCTCCCGCGACCGCGGCACCGAATACACCGACCTGTCGCTGCTCACCGACGGCCTGCGGGCCGAGCGCGAGCAGGGCATCACGATCGACGTGGCCTACCGCTACTTCGCCACCCCGCGGCGCAAGTTCATCATCGCCGACACCCCCGGCCACATCCAGTACACCCGCAACATGGTCACCGGCGCCTCCACCGCCGACCTGGCGATCATCCTGATCGACGCGCGCAAGGGCGTGCTGGAGCAGTCGCGGCGCCACGCCTTCCTGACCACGCTGCTGCGGGTGCCGCACCTGGTGCTGGCGGTCAACAAGATGGACCTCGTCGACTACTCCGAGGAGCGGTTCGAGGAGATCCGCGAGGAGTTCACCTCCTTCGCCTCCAAGCTGAACGCCCCCGACCTGACGTTCATCCCGATCTCGGCGCTGCACGGCGACAACGTGGTGTCCCGCTCGGAGAACATGCCCTGGTACAACGGGTCCTCGCTCCTGCACCACCTGGAGAACGTGCACATCGCCTCCGACCGCAACCTGGTCGACGTGCGCTTCCCGGTCCAGTACGTCATCCGCCCCCAGCGCGCCACCGACCCGGCCCTGCACGACTACCGCGGCTACGCCGGGCAGGTCGCCGGCGGCGTGCTCAAGCCCGGTGACGAGGTCATGCACCTGCCCTCCGGCCTGACCACCCGCATCGCGTCGATCGACACCTACGACGGCCCGGTGGAGGAGGCGTTCCCGCCCATGTCGGTCACCCTCCGCCTGGAGGACGACATCGACATCTCGCGCGGCGACATGATCTGCCGCCCGAACAACCAGCCGCACGCCGCCCAGGAGCTGGAGGCGATGGTCTGCTGGATGACCGACGCGAGCAAGCTCGGGCCGCGTACCAAGCTGACCATCAAGCACACCACCAGGACGGCGCGGGCGCTGGTGCGCGACCTGCACTACCGGCTGGACGTCAACACCCTGCACCGTGACGAGTCGGCGCAGGCGCTCGGCCTGAACGAGATCGGCCGTGTCTCCCTGCGCGTCACCCAGCCGCTGTTCGTCGACGACTACGCGCGCAACCGCCTCACCGGCGGCTTCATCCTCGTCGACGAGGCCACCAACAACACCGTCGGCGCGGGCATGGTCGTCGAGGCACGATAGACGGCCCCCCGAGGATCTCCCGGCGCCCGTTCCCGTCGTCCGCCCGCCCGCGGACGACGGGGGCGGGCGCTTCGCCGTACCAGGTCCGGGGGACCGGCAGTGCGGTCTGTACGGCGCGCTGGGACGTGGATTACCGAGGCGGGCCCTGCGTACGGCGAGCCGCGAATCCGGTTACAGAGCGTAGGTAGATTGTTTGACCGTTCGCTAACTGGCAGGTTACTCTCCGCGCTAATCTCGGCACGTTCCGTATCCACCGCGGTGAGGATTCGCACCTGTGCCTACCAGCCCCGCCCCTGTCCGGGTCGTCTTCCTGGGAGGGCTGGGCCGCAGCGGGACCACCCTGCTTGAGCGCCTTCTGGGCGAGGTCCCCGGCGTCGTCGCTCTGGGTGAGGTGGTCCACCTCTGGACCCGCGGCGTCCTGGCCGACGAGGCCTGCGGATGCGGTGCGCCGTTCGGCGCGTGCCCCTTCTGGCGGGCGGTCGGCGAGCGGGCGTTCGGCGGGTGGTCCACGGAGCGGGCCGGGCGGATGCTCGCCCTGCGGGACCGGGTCGACCGCACCCGCCACATCCCCGCGCTGGCACGCCTGCTGGCCCGGGAGGGGGCCGGTTTCGGGGCGTGGCCGCCGGTGACGACCGAGCCGGGCACCGGCGCGCGGCAGCGCGAGCTGATCACCGAACTGGGCGAGTACGTCGCCGCCTACCGCCGCCTCTACGCCGCGGCCGGCGAGGTCGCCGGCCGTCAGGTCGTCGTCGACTCCAGCAAACACGCCTCCCTGGCCTTCTGCCTGGCGGCGGCCGGGGCCGACGTGCACGTCGTGCACGTCGTGCGCGACCCCCGCGCGGTCGCGCACTCCTGGCAGCGGCGGGTCACCCGCCCCGAGGACGGCGCCCCCATGACCCACTGGTCGCCCGCCCGCACCTCGCTGCACTGGCTGGTGCAGAACCTCGGCCTCGAACTGCTGGCGCGGCGGGGCATCCCGGTCACCCGGGTCCGCTACGAGGACCTGCTGGCCGATCCCTCCCGGACGCTCAGGCGCCTGGTCGCCGGGCTCGGCGTCCATCCGCGCCTGGACTTCCTCGGCGAGGGGGAGGCCGAGCTGTCGACGGCGCACACCGCCTCGGGCAACCCCATGCGTTTCAGGGTCGGCCGCATCGCGCTGACCCGCGACGACGGATGGCGCGCCGCCGCGCCGTCACGTCACCGGCGCCTGGTCACCGCACTGACCTGGCCACTCATGATCAGATATGACTACTGCGGGAGGCTCATGTGAGTCCATCGGTGGGTGTGGTCATCCCCACGCGAGGATGTCGGCCCGAGCAACTGCGCACGGCCGCGCGCTCCGCGATGGCGCAGGACCATCCCGGCCCGGTCGAGGTCGTCATCGTCGTCGACGGCGGCGACCCGGCCCCGGTGGCCGACCAGGTGGCGGATCTCCTGGCCGGCCGGGCGATGGCGGTGCGTGAGGAGGCGCCGGCGCCGCGCCGGGTCCGCGTCCTGGCCAACCGGCTCAGCCCCGGCCTGCCGGGCGCGCGCAACACCGGGATCGCCGCCCTGGGCACCGACCTGGTGGCCTTCTGCGACGACGACGACCGGTGGCTGCCGGACAAGCTGACCGCCCAGATAGCCGCGCTGGAGGCCGAGCCGGGGGCGGAGTTCGCCAGCTGCGCCATCGAGGTCGAGTACGGCTCCCGCCGTACCCCCCGCCTGGCGGGCACCGACCGGGTGACCCACGGCCACCTCGTGCGCTCGCGCATGATGATGGTCCACTCCTCGACGTTCCTGTTCCGCCGGGGGACGCTGTGGGTGGACGAGAGCGCCCCCCGCGGCCAGAACGAGGACTGGGACCTGGCGCTGCGCGCCGCGGGCCGCCACCCGATCGTGCACGTCGACCGCCCGCTGGTCCGCGTCGGCTGGGGAGGCTCGGCCTACGCGACCCGCTGGGCCGACCGGATCGCCGGGCTCGAGTGGATGCTCGCCCGCCACCCCGGCCTGGCCGCCGACGCGCGCGGCGCGGGCCGGATCTACGGTCAGCTCGCCTTCCACCACGCGGCGCTCGGCCACCGCCGCGAGGCGGGCCGCTGGGCCTGGCGGGCGCTGACCACCAGGCTCACCGAACCCCGCGCGCCGCTGGCGCTGGCCGTGGCCATGGGGCTGCTGCCGGCGGGCGTCGTGCTCGCCCGGCTGCACCACTACGGACACGGCATCTGATGCGGGCGGAGATCGGCCGCGGCCTCACCGCCGTCGGCGCCCGCTCCCGGATCCTCGTCCGCAAGATGCGGGTCACCGGACACGACTCCACCGCGGTGCCGGCGGCGTCGTCGATGCCGTCATCGTCGCAGGCGCCGCCGGTCCCGCGGCAGCGGCCGCGCCCGCGCCCGCGCCCGGACAAGGCCACCCGCAGGCGGCTGCGCCGCCGGGTGCGCGTGGCGGGGGTCGCGATCGACCCGATGACCGAGAGCGAGGTCGTCGATCACGTCGTGGCCGCGCTCAAACGCGGCGAGGGCGGCCACATCGTCACCCCGAACATCGACATCAGCCGGGCCGTCTCCCGCGACGCCGCCCTGCGCGAGCTCGTCGAGGGGGCCGACCTCGCGGTCGCCGACGGCATGCCGCTGGTGTGGGCGGCGAGGCTGCTGCGCACCCCGGTCCCCGGCCGGGTCACCGGCGCCGACCTGATCTGGTCCCTGTCGGAGGCGGCGGCCTTCTACCGCCATCCGGTCTATCTGCTGGGCGGGCCCCCGGGGGTGGCCCGGCAGGCGGCGGGCCGGCTCATCGCCCGCAACCCCGCGCTGATCGTCGCCGGGGTCGACGCCCCGCCGTACGGCTTCGAGGACTGCCCCGACGACTACGCCAGGGTCAAGGAGGCGGTGCTGGCCGCCGCCCCCCGCCTGGTCTTCGTCGGTCTCGGCTTCCCCAAGCAGGACCGCCTCATCGCGGCGCTGCGCGAGGACATGCCCGGCACCTGGTTCGTCGGCTGCGGCTCGGCCATCTCCTTCGCCGCGGGCGCGGTGCGCCGTGCCCCGAAGTGGATGCGGCGCACCGGCCTGGAGTGGCTGTTCCGGCTGTACAGCGAGCCCGGCCGGCTGGCCCGCCGCTATCTGGCCGGGGACCTGCCGTTCGCGATCAAGCTCCTGACCGTCTGCCTCGTCCGGCGCTTGTTCTCCTGAGCCTGTCGTCCCGGGCCGGCGCGGGATGCGCCGGTCCGGTTCAGGCGTGGGCCAGCTCCAGGACCCGGCGGGCCTCGGCCGGGGTCAGGCGATAGCGTGCCTCGGTCACGGCGCGGCGGGAGTCCGTCGGGCGGAAGGCCGTGCGGGACAGGCCGTGCCAGGCGAAGCCGCGGCCGGGGGAGGCCGGGGCCGTACAGGCCCGGCAGATGCGGGACTCGGCGGTGGGCGTCCAGGTCAGTCCCGCCCAGTCGTACAGGCGGCGGAAGCCCGCCAGGGGGTCGGTGGCCAGCTCCTCGTAGGAGACCAGCAGGATCTCCGGATGCCGGGCGGCCAGGTCGGCGGCGACGGCGGTGGTGACCCGCCAGAGCGCGGCGGCCTTGGCCAGGCGGTCCTGGGAGCCCACCAGGGGGCGCAGCTCCTCCACCCGGGGATGGTCGCGTACCAGCAGGGGCTGCTCCAGCAGCTCGTGGAAGTAGACCGTCCAGCCGAGCCGCCGCCAGCTGCCGGCGAACGCCACCGGGTCACGGACCAGGACGATCACCCGGCAGCCCAGCCGCTCGGCGAACCAGCCCGCCGACAACAGCGCGAACGGGTCGTCGAGCAGCGCCCGGCGGCCGGTCAGCCGCCCGAAGGTGAACGCGGTGCCGTAGCGGACCATCCGGGCCAGATCGTACGGCGCGCGGTTGCGGCGCAGCTCGGCCAGGAAGCGATAGCGCAGCGCCACGGTGTCGGTGAAGGCCCGCAGCCAGGTCGCGTCCTCGTCGGCGCTGATGTACTGGAAGCGGTGGGTGACCTCGGCGTCGAGCACGCCGGGGGAGCGGCCGGGCCGGTGTGAGGGGTTGAGCGGCTCGTTGACGTAGACCAGCTCGCCGCTCGCCGCGAGCATCTTCCCGGCCCAGCTCGTGCCGCTCCTGGGCAGTCCGGTCACCAGTACGGGCGTCATCATGACCTCCTGAACGCGAGGGGAAGGGCCGCGCCGGGACCGTCGCCGCCGTGGCCGCCGGGATCGGTGTCGTCGTGCCCGGCGGTGCTGTCACCGCCGCGCCGCCAGGGCGTGCACGCGGGCAGGGTGTGGCGGCCGAAGGGGCGCAGGCCGTACCGGCGGTGCAGCCGCCACAGCGGCAGCAGGTTCTTGGTCAGCACGCCCCCCGCCCAGCCGAGGGCCGCGCCGAGCGTGCCGAGTGAGGGGATCAGCGCCACGTCGAGCGCCACGGTCACGGCCACGGCGGTGAGCAGGTTCGCCAGCCCGGCGCGGGTGTGCCCGGCGGCGGTCAGGGCCACATCGGCCATGCCGCAGGCGGTGGCGGCCATCATGGTGGCGGCGAGCACGAGCGCGACCGGGACGCCCGCGGTGTAGTCCCCGCCGCCGTCTCCGCTCCCGCCGTCGCCGAACAGGCCGAGCAGCCACGGCGCGAGCGCGGCGTAGCCCGCCCAGATCGGCCAGGTCAGCAGGACCAGCCAGGCCGTGGTGGTCTGGTAGAGCCGGCGGGCCCGGGGCAGGTCGCCCTCCGACAACGCGCGGACCAGCCGGGGCTGCGCCGCCTGCGCCAGGCCCTGCCCGGCGAGCTGGCCCACGACCTTGAAGCGGGTGGCGGCGGTGTAGACGGCCGCCTCCGCGGGCCCGGCCAGCGCCGCGACGATCACGATGTCGAGCCGCTGGAACACCGCCTGCACGGCCGCCGCCGCCGACCTCGGCCAGGTGTGCCGCCACAGCTCGCGGGCGGCGCCGTACCGCACCGACGGAGTCCCGGCGGACGCTCTGCGGCGCAGCCAGAACGCGGCCAGCAGCAGGACCGGCAGGTACGGCAGCGCCCACGCCGCCAGCAGGGCGGCCGGGCCGGAAGCGGCGGAGACGTCTCCGAGGACGGCCGAGAGCACCAGGGCGAGGAGGACCAGCTGGCCCAGCGGCCGCAGGACGCCGTCCAGGAGCACGGTGGGCCGCATCGTGCCGAACCCCCTGGTCGCCGCGACCAGGACGTCGGAGCACACGATGACGGGGAGCGCGAGGGCGGCCACGAGGACGGCGCCGGACGCGCCCGCCGGAAGGACGCCTCCGGCGGGCGCGGTCGCGACGACGGCCACGACGGCCACGACGGCCACGACGGCCACGGCGGCCGCGACGACCGCCGAGAGGACGAGGACCGGGACGAGCGCGGCGCGGAGGTAGGCGGCGGTCTGCGGGGAACCGGTCCGGCGGGAGCGGGAGAGGAAGTGCACCAGGGCGTTGCCGGTGTCCAGCCGGAGGATCCCGGCGGCCATCAGGCAGAGCGCGGTCGCCGTGAAGAACGCGCCCGCCGTCTCCGGGCCGGTGAACCGGGTGAGCAGCACGACGGTGAGGAACTGCGCGGCCGCGGAGACCGCGGCCCCGGCCAGCCCCGCCAGCCCGTGCCTGACCAGTCCGCGGTGGGACGCCGGATCGTTCAGCGCCGCCATGAGGGGACGGCGCCGAGCCAGGGGGTCAGCAGGGCGTCGGATCGCTCGAAGTGCTCGCTCAGCTCCCGGCGCAGGCCGGAGGGCATGGGCGCGGGACGGGAACGGGCGTTGTGGCGCTCGAAGAGCGGGTCGCCGATGTGCGGCAGGCCGAGGAACTCCAGTACGCGGTCGTAGACGGCCTCGGGGTGGGAGAAGAACCTCCCGCTGTCCACGACGAGGACGCGGTCGCGGCCGATCAGCCGCTCCACCCGGGAGAGCTGTTCGGCGTAGCGGCCCCTGGCCAGGTAGGCGTGGTGGCGGTGGGCATGGCTGACGGCGTGCGGGGAGCGGGTCAGCGCGCGCACCGCCCCGGCCAGCCGCTCCTCCTCCAGCTCGACGGCCCTGGCGAAGGAGGGCTCGGTCTCGAAGCCCCGGGCCAGCTCGTGGGCGTGGGCGGAGAAGGCGCGCTCGACCGGGTCGCGGACCAGCACGATCAGCTTCACCCCCGGCAGGTCCTCGGCGATCCGGGCGGCGGCCAGCGGGTGGAACAGATAGTAGGGCGCCGACTCGAAGGCCATCGGCCGCCGGCCGTACCGCCGCGACAGCCGGGAAGCCGAGGCCATCAGCGGGAAGTGGGCGCGGTACCAGGAGATGCCGCGGTGGTAGGCGACGTCGAAGTAGTGCACGCCCTTGCGCAGGACGGGCTTGAGCGTCAGCGGGTGCTGCGCGAGCGCCCGGTAGAGCGAGGTCGTGCCCGAGCGCTGCGCCCCGACGATCAGGAAGGAGGGCAGCACCCGGCTCCCCGCGGTGAGGCGGCCCGTGGTCAGCGACACGGCATGGGCGGAACGCTTCAGTGCGGGGGGCGTCACGCTAAGACCTCCTGGCCGTCGACGACGGGGCTGAGCCACTGGGCGGGCGGACCGAGCGGCTCGTGGCCGTCGGCGGCGTGCCGCTCGGCCAGCACGATCAGGTAGTGGACCGCGGTGAGCCGAGCCTCGGCGGCGGACAGGCCGAAGGGGGCGAGGATCGGCAGCGCCTGCGCCAGGCACGCCTGGGCCGCGACGGCGGGCTTCATCCGGCGCAGGGCCCGCTGGAAGAAGTGGTGCAGGGCGTCGAAGCCGAGCGGGACCCCGACGGAGAACCGCTCCCAGTCCCACACCAGGAGCCGGCCGTCGGGACCGCGCGCGATGTTCCACGGGCACAGGTCGCCGTGCCAGGCGAACCGCTCTCCGGAGACGGCGCTGATCTCGCGGATCGCCTCGGTGAGCAGGTCCGCCGGGACCGCGCCGCGCCGGCCGCGGAGCCGGGCCCGGTCGGGCACCGGGAGCGGGGACAGCGCGAGCACCGACAGGCCGTGCCAGGAGCCGTGGTGCAGCACGACCGGCGGCACGACCGTCTTCAGCGGCGCCCCGGTGAGCATGTCGAGCGTGCGCGCCTCGTTGGCGACGAGCTCGCGGGTGCGGGCGGTGTCGCCGATCTTCACGAACGCGACCAGGCCGTCGGGGCCGTGCGCCTCCAGGATGGGCTTGCGGTTGACCCGCCGGGCCGGGCGGACGTGGAGCACCGCGCGGATCGGGACGCCCAGCGCCTGGCTCAGATGGGTCTCGATGGTGTCCTGCCCGGAGGGGACCATGACCTTCCCGCAGGGGTGCCACCAGGCCCGCGGGGCGAGCCTGCGGGGCAGCAGCGGGTGCGGGAGCAGGCTGTAGGGGCGGGACTCACCCGGACCGGGAAACAACAGGCTGATCGTCTGGCGAAGGTAGCGCAGACGGACTCGTGCGTCGTTCATGCCGCGTGTTCCTCCAGAGCAGCGCGAAGGAGATCAAATAGAGGCTGAGCGGTGTGACCAGCCCGTCGTAGACGAACATGTAGAGAAGCGTGAGGATCATCACCAGGACGCCGGCCATGCCGATCGGCGAGCGGTCGCTCCAGTGGCGGCGGATCGCGCCGGCGAAGAAGGCGACGTAGAGCCCGGCGCCGACGAACCCCTGGGTGATCATCAGGTGCCAGAGCTGGCCGTCGCTGCCCAGCGGCGGGTGGCCGCAGGTGTCGCACCAGTCGCTCTTGCCGGTGGTGATCGTCTTGTGGTTGCCCGTCGCGTTGCGGGTGTTGCCGTAGCCGATGAAGGGCGAGGTGCCCGCGGCGGCGACGGTGGCCGACACGGTGAAGGAGCGGATGTCGTTGCTGTGCGGGCTGTCCAGGCGCTTGGCGACCAGCGGCTGCAGCGGGCTGAGGAAGAAGGCGAGCGCCCCGGCGGCGACGGCCGAGCAGACCATGACGCGGCTGCGCGCGTTCAGGCGCAGCACCAGGTAGGCGGCCGCGACGCCCAGCCCGATCCACAGTCCGCGGTTGAGCGAGTAGACCGCCGGGACGGCGGCCAGCGCGAGCATCGGGACCACCGCCGGCCGCCTGCGCCGCCCGCCGTACACCCACCAGCCGACCACGAACCAGATCAGCAGCACCGACAGGTTGCTGCCCCAGGCGTTGGCCCACTCGAAGGGGGCCTCGGGGCGCGGGGAGGCGTGCCCGAGGACCTTCTGCATCTGGGCGGCGGTGGGATGGATGAGGTTCTGGACGAAGGAGTTGCCGCCGATCCAGTCGGGCAGCAGCCGCTCCACCGGGGAGGTGAACTCCACGCGCGGGGCGAACACGCCGAGCAGGCCGCCGGCGACGGTCGTGACGAACAGCGCGCCGAGCATGCGCACCAGCGTGAGCTGCGGGAGCTCCTCCTCGGTCAGGTTGCCCAGGTAGAGCACCATGATCGTCAGAGAGAGGTAGAGGCACAGGCGCATGAGGTAGCCGATGAGTCGGCCCGCGCCGAACTCGCCGTAGGTGCCCGGCGGCATCTCGCCGAGCATGCCGGCGCTGACGAGGTATCCGGCCAGCAGCAGCAGCCACAGCCCGAAGCCGCGCGGCACCCTGATCGGCCGCCGGCGCCACAGGATGACGGCCATCGGCGGGGCCAGCACGACCACCGCCAGCCCGCCGAAGCCCAGCGCCCACCACACGGGGTAGCCCACCAGGAACGCGGCGATCGGCCAGGCCGCCCGGCTCGGAAGCCTCACTGCGGGAAGACCTTCTTGCCGATCATCGGGAACTGCACCAGCGGCGTGGTCTCCGGCGAACCCTCCACGGGCTCACTCTGGGCGGAGGGTACGGCCAGCCCGGCGGAGGGCAGCCCGGCGGAGGGCAGCCCGGTCCTGCGCATGGCGGCCCGGACGTCGTCGACGGAGATCTCCGTGGTGGGGGCCCCGGCCCCGGCATCGACGGCCCCGCCCGGCCGGGCGCCCGTGCCGGAGCCGCGCGCCGGCTCGGGGCCCGCCCGCCGCCCGGCGACGGGCGCGGTCTCGGGGGACGTGGAGCGTCCGGCGGATGCGGGACCCGGGGAGGTGTGGCGGCCGATGGCCGGCGGGGGTTCGGGGGGTGTGGAACGTCCGGTGGCAGGGGCGGGGTCGGAGAGGGCCGGATGGCCGACGACCGGGGAGCCGGGGAGCACGGGGTGGCCGGGAGGCGCGGGCTTGGGGGGCGTGCGGCGGCCCGGGGCCGGGGAGGGGCCGGTGGCCGAGCCGGAGCCGATGGCGCGCGAAGGGCCGGAGGTCACGGCGTTCGGAGCTGCGGCGTTCGGAGCCGCGGGGTTCGAGGTCGTGGCGGCCGACGTCACGGCGTCGGAGGTCACGACGTCGGAGGTCACGACGTCCGGGGGCATGGCGTTGGAGGTCACGGCGTTCGGGGACATGGCGGCCGATGTCACGGCGCTCTCGATCGCGGCGCTCTCGATCGCGGCGCTCTCGATCGCGGCGGCCACCCGGGCGTCGGCGGACCGGCCGGGCGCGGCCGGGGCCGGGTCGGGGCGACGGCCGTCCTTGCGGGGGCGCCTGCCGGGGCGCTTGTCGCGGGCGGTGACGACCGCGCCGACCACCGGCACGTGCCCGCCGCGCAGCTCGCGCAGGGCCCGCCTGACCTCGCGGGCGGAGGCGCCGGGAAGCGGGACCAGCACCACCGCGCCCGCCGTACCGGACAGGTCGCGCACCCGCTCGCCGCTGACGACGTCGAGCCCGGTCAGGCGCATGACGTCGGGAACCGTGCGGATCCTGGGGTCGAGACGGTCGCGGAGCCAGGCCAGGGCGACCCCGGACAGCAGGCCCAGCATGAGGCCGCTGCCGACGTACAGGGGCGGGCTGGGGGCGCTGGGGGCGTCCGGGGCGACCGGCTCGCTGATCACCGAGCCGGGGGTGACCGCGATGGTCCTGAGCTCGTCGTATTTGACGGTGAGGTTGTAGATCTGGCGGCTGAGCACGCTGCGCCGCTGCAGGGCGATGGTGCGCTCCGCGCCGCCCCTGGCCAGTCCGGGGAGCTCGGCCACGACCTCGGTCATGCTCTCGTTGAGCTGCTTCAGCTTGTCGTGGAGGCTCTCCAGCTGGACGCTCAGCGCCTGGGAGGCGGCCTCCCGGCGGTGGGCGAGGTAGGCCTGGGCGTAGGCGCTGGCCCCCGCGGCGGCGCTGTTGGGGTCGGCGGCGGTGTAGGAGATCTCCAGCACCGAGGTGTTGGGCGGCACGGAGACCTCGACGGGGTCGAGGTCGCCCTTGAGGGCCTTCTCGGCCTTCCTGGCGACCACCGCCGACTGGGCGATCTGCGCCTCGGTGTCGAGGTTGAGCGCCTCCCGCTGGCGGCTGGTCACCTGGTTGGTCGGCTCCTGGACGCCGGTCGCGGTGACCAGGACGTGGGCGGCGGCGGTGTAGGACGGCGGGGTGGAGCCCAGCAGGGCGACGCCCCCGCCGGTGCCCGCCAGCAGGCACAGCAGGAGGATCGGCCAGCGGCGGCGGAGCAGGGCCGCGTAATCCCCCAGCTCTCCGCCGGAGCGGCGGACGGCGGTGTCCGGCGACGGGTCCGGCGACAGGCTCATGGGTATGCGGGTCCCTCTCGGGCGGGCCTCGGGCGGTGAGGACGACTCGGGCCGGCCCCGCGAGGCGGGGACGACGGCTCTGGAAACCCTAGGAACTATAGGCCGGGTTGCCATTTTCCCGATCGAATACGCAAGATTTCTTCACGCCGGACGCGGCAATCACGGCGAGATAACGATGGTTTATCCGTTATTTCCTCCTCGCCACCCCGCCCCTGCGGAACGGAGCGGCAAAGTATGCGGCACGGCAGGTCCGGTAGGTGGGAAGGTGTGGTTCGCGGAAAGTCAGGAAACGCGCAAGTGGATCATGTGTGAGGCATCGTTGTATCGGACAAATGCCGATTTAATGTCAGCGCTAAAGATGTCGGGAATCGCCGGTTCCTGTGTCGTCCTGATGCTGGGGCTGGGCGCGTGCACCCAGGCGTCGGGCGTCGCGCGGGACACGACGCACCACGTCCCGTCGAGCGGTCTGCTGGGGCTCGACTCCTCCGCGCCCGGCTGCGAGGTCAGCGCCAGGCTCATCCCCTCCTGCGGGGCCTGGTGGGGGATGACGCCGGAGGTGTTCACGGGCCGACGGCCCGGGGTGGGGCTGCGCAGGGCCGAGGCGCGCATGGGGCGCCGGGCCGACATCATGCACGTCTACCACCGGGGCGCCGAGCTCTTCCCGACGCGCGAGGAGCGGGGGATCGCCCGCGACCCCGACGGCCGCAGGCTCCTGCTGATCAACTGGAAGCCGTCCTTCGACCACACCTGGGCCCAGATCGCCGGGGGCGCCCTGGACCGGCGGATCGACCGGCTGGCCGCGCACATCCGCCGGACCTTCCCCGAGCGGTTCTTCCTGACCGTGCACCACGAGCCGGAGAACGACGTGCGGGAGGACCCGGCCTCGGGCATGACCGCCCGGGACTACGCGGAGATGTACCGCCACGTGGTGCTGCGCCTGCGGGAGAAGGGCGTCGGGAACGCGGTCACCGTGATGACCTACATGGGGGCGCCCAACTGGGCCGCCAAGACCTGGTTCGAGCAGCTGTACCCGGGTGACGACGTGGTCGACTGGGTCGCCATGGACCCCTACGCCGACGACCGGGTGCAGACCTTCGAGCAGCTGATCAACAAGACGCGCGACGACTTCGCCCAGTGGCCCGGGTTCTACCGCTGGATGCAGTGGCGCTTCCCCGGCAAGCCGCTCATGCTCGCCGAGTGGGGCGCCTTCGAGCGCTACGACCAGCGCCGGTTCAAGGAGTCCTTCTACGCCTCGGTCCGCCGGCAGATGCGCCGCTATCCGCAGATCAAGGCGCTGGTCTACTTCGACTCACCGCGTGCCCCGCGAGGGGACACCCGTTTCGACACCACTCCCGGTGCCGCGGCCGCCTTCCGCGCCCTCGCCCACGACCCCTACCTGCGCTCTACGGCGGTTCCGCGCGAGTGACCGGAACACGACCGCCCCGGCGAGCACCGCGCCGCCCAGGATCCACAGCATGGCCGCGTTGCCCACGCCCAGCAGCTTGAGGGACGAGGCCAGCAGCACCACCGCGAGCAGCACGCGGATGACGTCGCCGTGCGCCCGCGAGGAGATCCGCGCCCCGAGATAGACGCCGGGGATCGCCCCCACCAGCAGCGAGGCGGTGACGTCGAGCTGGAAGTCGCCGAACAGCAGGTGGCCGAGGGCGGCCGAGGTGACCAGCGGGACCGCCTGGACCAGGTCGGTGCCGACGAGCTGGTTGGCCTTCAGCGCGGGATAGAGCATGAGCAGGGCCACGATCATCAGGGAGCCCGAGCCCACGGAGGAGATGCCCACGACGATGCCGCCGACTATACCGATCAGTACGGTCGGAATCGGGCGCACGGCGATCTCGCCGACCTCCGCCGAGACGGGTCCTTCGCGCCCGGCCAGATAGGCCTTGGCGACCAGGCCCACGACGGCCAGCAGCAGGGCCACGCCGAGGGCGTACTTCACGGCCTGCTGGACCTGCTCGCCCTCGCCGAACGCCCGGATCAGCAGCACCCCGCAGAACGCGGCGGGCACCGAGCCCACGCACAGCCAGCCGACCAGGCGCAGGTTGACCGTTCCCCGCCGCATGTGGACGACCCCGCCCACCGGCTTCATCACGGCCGAGGCGACCAGGTCGCTGGAGACCGCCGCCAGCGGCGGCACGTTGAAGAACAGCATCATCATCGGCGTCATCAGGGCGCCGCCGCCCATGCCGGTCAGCCCGACGATGATCGCGACGAGGAACGACCCGCCGATCAGGGGGAGATCGAGATCCATCAGCCGCTCACCGCTTCCCGTCCGCTGGTGGAGTCCGTCCTCAACGCACCCAACCTCCCTGAATGAGTGGGTTCAGCACTGCATCGACGGCCCGCTCGACGGAGACGCCGGTGGTGTCGACGGTCAGGTCCGCGTCCTCGGGCTCCTCGTAGGGGGAGGAGATGCCCGTGAACTCCGGGATCAATCCGGCGCGGGCCTTGGCGTAGAGCCCCTTGCGGTCGCGGCGCTCGCACTCGGCCAGCGGGGTGGCCACGTGGACCAGCAGGAAGTCGGCCCCCACGGCCTCGACCATCGCCCTGACCTCCTCGCGGGTGGAGGCGAACGGCGCGATGGGCGCGCAGATCGCCAGCCCGCCGTGCCGGGCCGCCTCGGCCGCGACGAAGCCGATCCGCCGGATGTTGAGGTCGCGGTCCTCCCGGGAGAAGCCCAGCCCCGCCGAGAGCAGGTGGCGCACGACGTCGCCGTCGAGGTAGGTGACCGTACGGCTGCCGCGCTCCAGCAGCGCGTCCCGCAGGCCCCTGGCGACGGTCGACTTGCCGGAGCCGGACAGGCCGGTGAAGAAGACGACCAGGCCGCGCCGGTGCGGGGGCCCGGGGAGGGTGACGGGCTCGGGACCGGCCAGGTGCTCGGTCGCGCCGTACGCCTCGGCCACGCGGTCGCGCAGCTCCAGGTCGACGGCGTGGTCGTCGCGGGGGGCGAGGGGCACCACCGCGATGCGCGTGTCCCCGCCGAGCTTGTCGCGGGCCTTCAGCGCGGCGCGGACCACGGCGGGCCCGCCCTCGCCGAACGCCAGCGGGAGCAGCAGGATCGTCGCCTCCAGCTCCTCGGCGGTGGCGACGATCTCGTCCAGGTCGTCCAGCGGCCCGCGCATGGTGACGGCCAGGGTCTCCCGGCCGGCCAGCTCGCCGCGGATCTCCGCGGGGCTGCGCCGGAGCCGGGCGAACGGCCCGTGCTCGGGGGCGCCCAGCGCCTCGACCGGGCCCGCGACCAGGCCGTGCGAGTGCTCGGTGACGGTCAGGACGGCCAGCGGGGCGCCCTCGGGGTCGCGCAACGTGATCCGGTCGCCGGGAGCGGCCGGGTGGTCGTCGGGAAGCGCGAGCGTGACGGGCGCGGGCCAGGACGTGCCGTCGCCCATCCTGCCGTGTTCCTCGACCGCGTGCGCGTCGGCCGCGCCCATGAAGCCGGTCAGCGGCCGGTAGGCGCCGGAGAGCAGCAGCTCAAGGTCGGCCAGTTCACGGGCGTCGGGGGTCCACTCGAAGGGCGCCGTCATCTGCTCCACAATTCCGATCGAATTAGTCGGATATCACCACTGTAGCCATTCAAGTTGTCCCACATCAAACCTGTCGCGTCAGATCAGTCGCGCGAAATGGTTGTGCGGCTTGCGGACGATCATGCTGATCGTGTCGTGGGAGGCCGGGAAGCGGCCGCCGGAGGCGGTCTGCACCGCCGAGCACGCCACCCGCCCCAGTGGCCTGCTCGCCGCCGGGCCGCTGGACTCCAGCGTCTCCTCGGTGACGATCAGCCCGCGGGCCAGGCAGAAGGAGTGGACGCCCTCCCGGGAGGTGGCCTCGCCGTACACCGCGGGCAGCGGGCCGACCGTGCCCTCGGGGACGAGCCTGCGCCACAGCAGCCGGCGCAGCGGGGAGGGGGTCATCCGGACGCACATGCCGTACGCCGAGGCCCGGTCGCGTATCCGCAGCATCGCCAGGCCGCCCGGCCGCAGCCCGGCCAGCAGCCGGTCGAGCACGAGCTCGGGGTGCAGGATGCGCTCCAGCAGGAACGGCACGTAGACGATGTCGAAGGCCCGCGGCGGCACGGGCACCGTCCTCAGGTCGCCCAGCGCCCACGAGTCGAGGTCGGTGCGGGAGGCCATGGCGGCCCGCACGGCCGGGATGTCCTCGTCGATCCCGACGACGCGGGCCCGCGCCCGGTCGAGGCCGAGAGGGTGGGGCATGCCGCACCCGGCGATCAGGATGTCGAGCCGGCGGCCCGGCCTGTCGGTCCGGTGCTCCAGGATCCGCCGGGTGAACAGGTCGCTTCTTGTCGCAATCGACCGCACGTCAGTCATACTCACCAAGAGTAGTCGATCCGTTACAAATCTCTCAGAGGGCTCGGTTCCTGCGGATCGGCGGCGCGGGCGAAGTACCCTGGACCGGTGACCCCCGTCCTGTGCCGGCCGGGGGCCTGTCGTGTTGCCGTCGTGGGGCTGTGGGCGAATTCTGATGAGCCTTTCCGGACTGCTTGACCTTGTCGTGGGCGAGCCGAAGCTGGCCTCCGTCCTGGCGGACGTGCGCGGGGGAGACGTCTCCGACGTCCCGCTCATCGCGCCCGCGGCGCTGCGGCCCTTCGCCGTGGCCGCGCTGGCCAGGGACGGGGGACCGGCCGGGCGGACCGTGCTGGCGGTGACGGCCACCGGACGCGAGGCCGAGGACCTGGCGGCGGCGCTGTCCAGCCTGCTCGGCGAGAGCACGGTCGCCGTCTTCCCCGCCTGGGAGACCCTGCCGCACGAGCGCCTGTCGCCGCGCAGCGACACCGTCGGCCAGCGCCTGGCCGTACTGCGCCGCCTGGCCCACCCGGTCGCGGGCGACGCGGCGGCCGGCCCGCTGCGGGTGGTCGTCACCCCGATCCGCGCGGTGCTCCAGCCGATCGTGCGGGGCCTGGGCGACCTGGCGCCGATCCGGCTGCGCGCGGGCGACGACGCCGACCTGGACGCCGTCGTCCACAGGCTTGTGGAGAACGGCTACCACCGCGTGGACATGGTGGAGAAGCGCGGCGAGGTGGCGGTCAGGGGCGGGCTGCTCGACGTCTTCCCGCCGACCGAGGAGCACCCGCTGCGCCTGGAGTTCTGGGGCGACACGGTCGAGGAGATCCGCTGGTTCAAGGTGGCCGACCAGCGCTCGCTGGAGGTCGCCGAGGACGGGCTGTTCGCCGCGCCCTGCCGCGAGCTGCTGCTGACCGAGGAGGTCAGGGCCAGGGCGGCGGCGCTGGCCGCCGACCACCCGGCGCTGGCCGAGATCCTGGACCAGCTCGCCGAGGGCGTGCCGGTGGAGGGCATGGAGGCGTTCGCGCCGGTGCTCGCCGGGGAGATGGACCTGCTGATCGACCACCTGCCCGTGCAGTCGGCGATCTTCGTCTGCGATCCCGAGCGCATCCGCAGCCGGGCCGACGAGCTCGTGCGCACCAGCCAGGAGTTCCTGGAGGCCTCCTGGATCAACGCCGCGGCCGGCGGAGAGGCGCCGATCGACCTGGGGGCGGCGGCGTTCCGCTCGCTGGAGGACGTGCGCGACCACGCGCGGGAGCTCGGGCAGCCGTGGTGGTCCATCGCCCCCTTCGGCGGGAGCGACCTGAGCGGCGACGGTCCGGCCGGCGACGGTCTGGACGGCGACGGTCTGGACGGCGGTTACCCGGGCGGGGCGCTGGTCCTGGACGCCCAGGAGGCGGAGGCCTACCGGGGCGACACCCAGCGGGCGCTGGGCGACATCAAGGGCTGGCTGGACGACAAGGTCGTCGTGCTGCTCAGCGAGGGCCACGGCCCCGCCGAGCGGATGGTCGAGCTGCTCAAGGGCGTCGACCTGCCCGCGCGCCTGACGGCGGACCTGGACCGGGTGCCGGACCCCAAGGTCGTGCACGTCACCACCGGCCTGGTCGACCACGGCTTCGTGAGCCCGCGCCTGGCCGTGCTGACCCACCTGGACCTGGTCGGGCAGAAGGCCTCCACCAAGGACATGCGCCGGCTGCCCAGCCGCCGCCGCAACATGGTGGACCCGCTCCAGCTCAAGGTCGGCGACCACGTGGTGCACGAGCAGCACGGCGTGGGCCGCTACGTCGAGATGGTGCAGCGGACCGTGCAGGGCGCGACCCGCGAGTACCTCGTGATCGAGTACGCCAAGGGCGACCGGCTCTACGTGCCGACCGACCAGCTCGACGAGGTCACCCGCTACGTCGGCGGCGAGTCGCCGACCCTCAACCGGATGGGCGGCGCCGACTGGGCCAAGGCCAAGACCCGGGCCAAGAAGGCGGTCAAGGAGATCGCCGGGGAGCTCATCCGCCTCTACAGCGCGCGGATGGCCTCGCCGGGACACGCCTTCGGGGCCGACACGCCGTGGCAGCGGGAGATGGAGGACGCCTTCCCCTACGCCGAGACCGGCGACCAGCTGGAGGCCATCGACGAGGTCAAGCGCGACATGGAGCGCCCCATCCCGATGGACCGGCTGATCTGCGGCGACGTGGGCTACGGCAAGACCGAGATCGCGGTGCGCGCGGCGTTCAAGGCCGTGCAGGACGGCAAGCAGGTGGCGGTGCTGGTGCCGACCACGCTGCTGGTCCAGCAGCACCTGTCCACCTTCACCGAGCGCTTCTCCGGCTTCCCGCTGAACGTGCGGCCCATGTCGCGCTTCCAGACCGACGCCGAGGTCAAGGCGACGCTGGAGGGCCTGCGCGAGGGCGCGGTGGACGTGGTGATCGGCACCCACCGGCTGCTCTCCCCGGAGGTGCGCTTCAAGAACCTCGGCCTGATCATCATCGACGAGGAGCAGCGCTTCGGCGTCGAGCACAAGGAGGCCATGAAGCACCTGCGCACCCAGGTCGACGTGCTGGCCATGTCCGCCACGCCGATCCCGCGCACGCTGGAGATGGGCCTGACCGGCATCCGCGAGATGTCGACGATCCTGACCCCGCCGGAGGAGCGCCACCCGATCCTCACCTTCGTCGGGCCGTACGACGAGAAGCAGATCGCCGCCGCCGTCCGCCGCGAGCTGATGCGCGACGGCCAGATCTTCTTCGTGCACAACCGGGTGGCGAGCATCAACAAGGTCGCGGCCCGCATCCGCGAACTGGTCCCCGAGGCCCGCGTCGCCGTCGCCCACGGGCAGATGAACGAGCAGCAGCTCGAAAAGATCATGGTGGGCTTCTGGGAGCGCGAGTTCGACGTGCTGGTCTCCACCACGATCGTCGAGTCCGGTCTCGACGTGCCCAACGCCAACACGCTGATCGTGGACCGGGCCGACAACTACGGCCTGTCGCAGCTGCACCAGCTGCGCGGGCGCGTCGGCCGGGGCCGCGAGCGCGGTTACGCCTACTTCCTGTACCCGCCGGAGAAGCCGCTCACCGAGACCGCCCACGAGCGCCTGGCCACCATCTCCCAGCACACCGAGATGGGCGCGGGCATGTACGTCGCGATGAAGGACCTGGAGATCCGCGGCGCGGGCAACATCCTGGGCGCCGAGCAGTCGGGCTTCATCGCGGGCGTCGGCTTCGACCTGTACGTGCGGATGATGGCGGAGGCCGTACAGGAGCAGAAGGCCAAGCTGACCGGCGGCGCCGAGCAGGAGGAGCGCCCCGACGTCAAGGTCGAGCTGCCGATCAACGCGCACATCCCGCACGACTACGTGACCTCCGAGCGGCTGCGCCTGGAGGCCTACAAGCGCATCGCGGCGATCTGCACCGACGACGACATCGCGGCCGTGCGCGAGGAGCTCACCGACCGGTACGGCCGGCCGCCCCAGGAGGTGGAGAACCTGCTGGCGGTCGCCCGTTTCCGGATCAGGGCGCGCAAGGCCGGGCTCACCGACGTCACCCTGCAGGGCCAGAACATCAGGTTCTCCCCGGTCAACCTGAAGGACTCCCAGCAGGTCAGGCTCCAGCGGCTCTACCCGAAGGCGCTGCTGAAGCAGGCGGCCGACATACTGCTGGTGCCCGTGCCCAAGACCAAGCCGCTCGGTGGGCAGCCGTTGCGCGATCTCGACCTGCTCAAATGGTGCGGCGACCTGGTCGAGGCGATGTTCCTGGAAGCCGTGCCGGTAAAGTGATACGGCGTTTGTCGTGAAGGGATCGCATGTGAAGTCGACTCGAGTGCGCGTCATCCTGGCGGTCGTGGCCGCCGGTGCCGCGCTGACCGCCTGCTCGCCGTCGCAGGTCGGCGCCGCCGCCATCGTCGGCGACCAGCGGATCAGCAACAGCGAGCTGAACGCCGACGTCAAGGAGTACGAGAAGGCCCTCACCACGGCGGGCATCACCCGTCAGCAGCTGCAGATCCGCGGGTCGATCCCGCAGGCGGTGCTGGCGAACCTGATCGTCATCAGCCAGTTCGACCAGCTCGGCGCGCGGCACGGCGTCACGGTGACCCAGGCGGAGGTCGAGTCGTTCCTCGCCCAGGTCCTGCAGCAGCGCCAGGGCAGCACCCGCGAGCAGCTGGCCGTCTCCATCGGCGTGCCCCCCTCCGACCTGGACGAGCTGGTGCGCGCCTCCCTGGTCGAGCAGAAGCTGATGACCAAGCTGGGCGCGGGCCAGGACGAGGCCTCCCAGCAGGCGGCGGCGCAGAAGCTGAGCGAGGAGGCCAAGGCCGTCCCGGTCACCCGCAACCCGCGCTACGGCGAGAACAACCCGCAGCCGCAGGCCCAGGACGGTTCCGACTTCTTCATCGAGAACAGCCGCTTCGGCGCCCTGTCCGGTTCCGCCGGCGCCCAGTGACCCCGGCATGCCGCTGATCGTCGTCACCACCTCGCCCCGGGTCGCCCCGGGCCTGCTCAGCCACCGCGCCTGGCAGGCCCTGTCGGAGGGCCCGGTGCGCACCGCCTCGCCGGACCACCCGCACCTGCCCTACCTGGCCGAGGCCGGTGTCGACGTCGAGGTCGTGCAGCCCGACCCGGTCTCCCTGGTCCGCCAGGCCCAGGCTGGGACGGTGGTGTGGCTGGAGGCCGACGAGGCGCTGATGCGCGCGATCGGCCACGCCGCGGTGTCCCTGGAGGACCCGCCGGTGATCGAGATCGTGCCCGGCTCCTACGACCTGCCGGGCGCGCGGCTGCTCGACCTCGTGGCGGTGATGGACCGCCTGCGCACCTCCTGCCCGTGGGACGCCAGGCAGACCCACGAGTCGCTGGCGCCGTACCTCATCGAAGAGGCCTACGAGGTGCTGGAGAGCATCGAGGAGGGCGACCACGGCGCGCTGCGCGAGGAGCTGGGCGACCTGCTGCTGCAGGTGGTCTTCCACGCCCGCGTCGCGCAGGACCGCGCCGGGAGCGGCTTCGACGTCGACGACGTGGCCGGGGGCATCGTGGACAAGCTGGTCCGCCGCCACCCGCACGTCTTCGCGGCCGTCGCGGTCAGCGGCGCCGAAGAGGTCAGCGACAACTGGGAGACCATCAAGGCCGCCGAGCGTGCGGCCAAGAACGGCGGTGACGCGGGTTCGGTGGTGGACGGGGTGCCGATGGGCCAGCCCGCCCTCTCCCTGGCCGCCCAGCTGCTGCGCCGCGCCGAACGGGTGGGCGTCCCCGTCGAGCCTCCCGCCGAGGGTCTGGGCGGGCGCCTGTTCGAGCTGGTACGGCAGGCGCACGCGGAGGGGCTCGACCCCGAGGCCGAACTGCGCGCCGCCGCCCGCGCCTACCGCGAGCGGATCCGCGCGTACACCCCTGATGCAACGGGCATTCAGGACGCCCCGGACGCCGCGCCGGGAAACGCCGATCCAGGGCGGTAGCCGTACTGAGAAGTAGGTCTCGATAGGCTTTTGCGGCAAACTGTCCTGCGACTTTAGGAGCGCTTCGTGGCTTCCATCGAGGGCGTCACCGCCCGCGAGATCCTTGACTCCCGGGGCAACCCGACGGTCGAGGTCGACATCCTTCTGGACGACGGCAGCGAGGGCCGCGCCGCGGTGCCGAGCGGGGCCTCCACGGGCCAGTTCGAGGCCGTCGAGCTGCGCGACGGCGACGAGCGGTACGCCGGCAAGGGCGTGGAGAAGGCCGTCCTCGGCGTGACCGACGAGATCGCCGACGAGATCCTGGGATTCGACGCCGCCGAGCAGCGCAGCATCGACCAGGTCATGATCGACCTGGACGGCACGCCGAACAAGGCCCGCCTGGGCGCCAACGCCATCCTCGGCGTCTCCCTGGCGGTGGCCAAGGCCGCCGCGCAGAGCGCCGAGCTCCCGCTGTTCCGTTACCTCGGCGGGCCGAACGCGCACGTGCTGCCGGTCCCGATGATGAACATCCTCAACGGCGGCGCGCACGCCGACACCAACGTGGACATCCAGGAGTTCATGATCGCGCCGATCGGCGCGGAGAGCTTCCGTGAGGCCGTGCGCATGGGCACCGAGGTCTACCACGCGCTCAAGTCCGTGCTGAAGGAGAAGGGCTACGCCACCGGCCTGGGCGACGAGGGCGGCTTCGCGCCCAACCTGCCCTCCAACCGCGACGCGCTGGACCTGATCCTGGTCGCCATCGAGAAGGCCGGCTACACGCCGGGCGAGGACGTCGCGCTGGCCCTGGACGTGGCCGCCTCCGAGTTCCACAAGGACGGCGTCTACACCATCGACGGCAAGGGCCACTCCTCCGCCGAGCTGATCGCCTTCTACGAGGACCTGGTCGCCAACTACCCGCTGGTCTCCATCGAGGACCCGCTGAACGAGGAGGACTGGGAGGGCTGGAACGCCATCACCCGGGCCCTCGGCGACAAGGTCCAGCTCGTCGGCGACGACCTGTTCGTGACCAACCCCGAGCGCCTGGCCCGCGGCGTCGCCGAGGGCACGGCCAACGCGCTGCTGGTCAAGGTCAACCAGATCGGCACCCTGACCGAGACCTTCGACGCCGTGGATCTGGCCCACCGCAACGGTTACCGCTGCATGATGAGCCACCGCTCCGGCGAGACCGAGGACACCACGATCGCCGACCTCGCCGTGGCCACCAACTGCGGTCAGATCAAGACCGGTGCCCCGGCCAGGTCCGACCGGGTGGCCAAGTACAACCAGCTGCTGCGCATCGAGGAGATGCTCGACGACGCCGCCCGTTACGCGGGTCGCGCCGCGTTCCCGCGCTTCCGGCGGTAGTTTTCGCACCGTACGGCCCGCGCCCGCGCTCACCCGCGGGCGCCGGCCGTACGGCGGGAGCGCCGCGGGGCGGAACGCGAGAGCAGGAGGGCGTGTGGGCAGACGGCCGCAGTTGACGGGTCGGGCGGCGGTGCTGGCGGTCGTGGTGTGCGCCATCGCGATGAGCCTGGCCTACCCCGTCAGGGAGTACATCGCGCAGCGCCGCAGCATCACCGAGCTCACCGAGCAGCGCGACAAGCTCCTGGCGGAGATCAAGAAGGAGGAGGAGCGGCGCAGGCAGCTGCAGGATCCCGCCTTCGTCAAGCGGCAGGCCAGGGAGCGGCTGTTCTACTGCGAGCCCGGCCAGAAGTGCTACGTCGTCATGGACGACACCCCCGCCCAGGGCAAGGAGGCGACCCCGCAGAAGCCGGTCGCCGTCAAACCGCCCTGGTACCAGACGCTCTGGGAGTCGGTTGAGGCCGCCGACACCGGGAAGGGCAGGAAAGCGGACGGGGGCTGACGACCGATAGCCTGGACGCCGTTTCGCGAAGAGGTGCCGGAGGATGCCGCAGATGGTGGATGACCGCGACGTGGCGGCGGTGGAGCTGCAGCTCGGCCGTACGCCCCGAGGACTGCGGGCGGTGGCGCACCGCTGCCCGTGCGGGCTGCCCGACGTGGTGGAGACCGCGCCGCGGCTGCCCGACGGCACGCCGTTCCCGACGCTGTTCTACCTGACCTGCCCCAAGGCCAACTCCGCCATCGGCACCCTGGAGACCTCGGGACTGATGCGGGAGATGCGTGCCAGGCTCGACGCCGACCCCGAGCTGGCCGCGGCCTATCGGGCCGCGCACGAGGACTACGTCGCGCGCCGCGACAAGGCGGCGGCCGAGGACGGCCTGGAGCCGCTGCCCCGGGGCATGCAGAGCGCCGGCGGCATGCCGGAGCGGGTCAAGTGCCTGCACGCCCTGGTCGGGCACGAGCTCGCGGTGCCCGGCGTCAACCCCTTCGGCCGCGAGGCGCTCGACCTGCTCGGCGAGTGGTGGGCCGACGGCCCGTGCTGCCTGGTGGACGATCCCTCCGGGGCCGCGACCGGGGCCGGGACGAACGACACGACCACCTCGGAGGAGGACGACCGGTGAAGCGCGTCGCCGCGATCGACTGCGGGACCAACTCCGTCCGCCTGCTGGTGGCGGACATCTCGCACGACTCCCTGCACGACGTCGAACGGCGCATGGAGATCGTCCGGCTCGGCCAGGGGGTGGACGAGACCGGCAGGCTGGCCCCGGAGGCCCTGGAACGCACCTTCACCGCGATGCGGGAGTACGCCAAGCTGATCGACCGGCACGGGGCCTCCGCGGTCCGTGTGGTGGCAACCAGCGCCACCAGGGACGCCGCCAACCGCCAGGACTTCGTCGACGGCGTCCAGGAGATCTTCGGCGTCGGGCCCGAGGTGGTCACCGGCGGCGAGGAGGCCGAGCTGTCCTTCACCGGGGCCACCCGGGGCCTGGTGCGCCTGTCGCCGGAGACGGGCCTGCCCGCCCCCGACGGCACCTGCCCGCCGTACCTCGTGGTGGACATCGGCGGCGGCTCCACCGAGTTCGTGGTCGGCTCCACCCACGTGGACGCGGCGATCTCGGTGGACATCGGCTGCGTCCGGCTGACCGAGCGGCACCTGCGCGGGGCGGGCGACCCGCCGTCCGCGCAGGCCGTCGAGGCGATGACCGCCGACATCGACGACGCGCTCGACCGGGTCGCGCAGGAGGTTCCGGTGGAGCGGGCGCTGACCCTGGTCGGGCTCGCGGGATCGGTGACGACGGTCGCCGGAATAGCGCTTGAGCTGGACGAATATGATCCGCATAAAATTCACCACTCGCGAATTCCGGTAAATCAGGTGCATGCCGTTTCCCGTCGCCTGCTGGAGACCGCCCAGTCGGAAAGGGCGGCGATCCCCGTCATGCACCCCGGGCGGGTCGACGTCATCGGGGCCGGGGCGCTCATCCTGGACCGGATCCTCGACAGGTACGGCTTCGCCGACGTCGTCGTCAGCGAGCGCGACATCCTCGACGGGATCGCGTGGTCCGTGGCCGGGGTGTAACTGGATCTGGACAAAGCACCCGTCTAGGGAGTATTGAGAGATCGTTCCGTTTTATGGTTAGGTAAAGAGGCTTTAGTGAGGCTTTGCCGTGGGGCCCGGCACAGCTGTTGTCGGGGCGGCAACCGTCTCCGGAGCGCTTATCGCTTCCTAACGAAACGGAGCACACCCCCTCATGAAGTCCGGATTAGTACGCAGATTAGCTGCGATGGGAGCCGGCGCGGCCATGCTGGCGACCATGGCGACCGGTCTGCTGGCCTCGCCCGCAGCCGCGGCCAGCGGATCGGCTCAGGCGAAGAAGCCCGCCGTCTCGGCGGGCACCCCGAAGGCCTCCCCCTCCAACCACAAGGGTGAGTGCCCGGTACGGGTCACCTTCTCCGCGAGCATCAAGGTGAAGGCCGTCAAGTCCAAGACCACGGTGGCCTACCGCTGGCTGCACGGGGACGGGTCCAAGAGCAAGGTCAAGACCTTCGTCGTGGGCAAGGGCGTCAAGAGCGTCACGGTGAAGGAGACGAGCACCTTCAAGAGTGACGTCAAGGGCTGGCAGGCCCTGCAGGTCCTGTCGCCCCGCCCGGTGACCTCCAAGAAGGGCTACTTCAAGGTCTCCTGCGGCGAGGACGGCGGCAAGCACGTCATCCGCCCGGTGATCGGCGCGCAGGCGTGGGTGGACGAGGGCAAGTGTGAGGCCGCCCTGATCGGCCGCATCACCGCCTCCAGCCCGCGCTGGGTGCACTACCGCTGGGTCGTCAACGGCCACGTCGTCGAGCGCGACGCGGTCAAGGTGCACGACTCCCGCAAGGTCGTCCACGTGATCCGCCCGGACAGGAGCCTGCGCGGCTGGGCCGTCCTGGAGATCGTGGACCCGGTCCGCACCGCCTCCAACAAGGTCGGCTTCAAGATCTGGTGCAAGGACTGGTCGCCGAAGGTGAGCGCCTCGGTCAGCGAGCCCGACACCTACGTGGGCAGCTGCCCGGTCACCCGCACCTTCAGCGGCACGATCAGCCTCTCGCACGGTCGTGACCACGTGAAGTACCGCTGGATCCGCAACGGCGTGGCCGGCTCCTGGGAGACCGTCTACGTCAAGGGTTCCACCACGGTGACCGACTCCTGGCAGGCGACGGAGACCGGCAAGGCCTCCCGCGCCCTGGAGATCTACAACGGCCCGACCACCGGCACCGTCTGGGGCAAGGTGTTCTGCAAGGCCCCCGTCACGGCTGAGGTCTCCCTCAACGTCGAGCAGGACAACAGCACCTGCGGCGGCGTGGTCGGCAAGCCCTCGGCCAAGGTGACCGGCACCATCACCGTCTCCGGCGCGACCAAGCTGGTGTACCGCTACGCCCTCGCGGGCGAGGCCCCCACCACTGTCATCAAGCACGTCGGCCACGGTGGCGGCACGTTCTCGGTGGGCGAGCTGTTCGTCAAGCCCAAGGGTGCGTTCACTCTGACCGTCCTCGACCCGGGCTCGGCCTCCAAGACGGTCACCTGGGACTACTCCTGCCCGGCCCCCGCGCCCAAGGAGGAGGAGAAGAAGGCGGAGAACGCCTGATTCCCCGTTCCGCCCGAGGCCGGGACCACCTGATTCCCGGTCCCATCTGAAGTGACAGGCGGCGCCCGCTCCAGGCGGGCGCCGCCTCTCGCGTCTCCGGCCCCGTTCCGCTTCGGCCCGTTCCGTCCCCCTCTCCGCGCTGTCCCGCCCTCGACGGGGGTAGGCCCTGGGACTGAAAGCGGGTACGGCGCCCGGCATGCGCCGCCGTACCCCTCCCGCACGGGCCCGTCCGGGACCGGCGCCGGTCGCGGGACGGCGGGGTGGCACGATCGGGGGCATGACCTTCGTTCCTCCCGGGTCCGGCTGGCCGGACGATCCCGCCCGGCCGGACACGCCCGTCGCGCACGACCCCGCGCAGGTGGCCGAGCTGGCCGCCGCGAGCCCCGTGCTCGCCGAGCTCACCGCCCGGCAGTCGGTCTGCCGGGCCTGTCCCCGTCTGGTGGCCTGGCGCGAGGAGGTCGCCACGGTCAGGCGGCGGGCGTTCGCGCAGGAGACCTACTGGGGCAGGCCGATCGCCGGCTGGGGGGACGAGAAGCCGGAGGTCCTCATCGTGGGGCTGGCCCCGGCCGCGCACGGCGGCAACCGCACGGGGCGGATCTTCACCGGCGACCGCAGCGGGGACTGGCTGTTCGCCTCGCTGTACCGCACCGGCCTCGCCGTACAGGAGACCAGCGTCCACGCCGGGGACGGGCAGCGCCTCCTCGGGGCGCGGATGGTGGCCGCGGTCAGGTGCGCGCCGCCCGACAACAAGCCGGCGCCCGGGGAGCGGGCGGCCTGCTTCCCGTGGCTGGCCCGGGAGATCGCGATGGTGGCCGACGGCCTGCGGGTGGTGGTGGCGCTGGGAGGTTTCGCCTGGCAGGCCGTGTGGCCCGCGCTGAAGGAGGCCGGATACGTGCTGCCCCGCCCCCGTCCCGCCTTCGGGCACGGCGCCGAGGTCGAGATCACCAGAGGCGAAAGTCCCACATATCTTCTCGGCTGCTACCACCCCAGCCAGCAGAACACCTTCACCGGCCGGGTGACCGCCCAGATGCTCGACGACGTCTTCACCAGGGCAAACACACTTCGAGAACTGTGAACTCCATCACAAAGAGAAATTTTTCCCGAATTTTCCTCTGAAATATGAGGCGGTTCTGCTCTCAACGGGAAAAAGTGACGTACTTATCAGGGGGTCGCCTGGCGCGAACCGGAGGTGGGGACGTATGCTTGTGAAAGATTTCACAAAGTCTCGGACCTTACTCGGACCGAAGGGGCGCCGAAGTGAACCGCAACTCCAAGCACATCGTGGTCGTCGGTGGGGGCTACGTCGGCCTCTACACGGTGCTGCGACTCCAGCGCACGCTCCGTCGGGAGCTGCGCGACGGCAGCGTGCGAATCACCGTCCTCACTCCCGAATCCCACATGACCTACCAGCCCTTCCTTCCCGAGGCCGCGGCGGGCAACCTCTCACCGCGCCACGTGGTGGTCCCCCTGCGGCGGGTCCTGAAGAAGGCGACGATCCTCAACGGCAAGGTCACCAAGGTCAACCACGCGTCCAAGACCGTGCACTTCGAGCCGAACGTCGGCACCCCCCACGAGATCGAGTACGACCTCGTGGTGATGGCCGCCGGCTCGGTCTCCCGCACCCTGCCGATCCCCGGCCTGGCCGACGCGGCCATCGGCTTCAAGACCGTCGGCGAGGCGATCGCGCTGCGCAACCGGGTGCTCGGCCTGCTCGACCGGGCCGAGACCGACGACGACGAGGAGCTGCGCCGCAGGGCGCTGACGTTCGTCGTGGTCGGCGGCGGCTTCGCCGGCATCGAGGCGCTCGCCGAGCTGGAGGACATGGCGATCGACGCGATCCGCTACTACCGCAACATCAGGCGCGAGGACATGCGCTGGGTGCTGGTGGAGGCCACCGACCGCATCCTGCCCGAGGTCGGCCCGGAGATGGGCAGGTGGACCGCCGAGCAGCTGCGCGAGCGCGGCATCGAGGTCAAGATGAACACCCGCCTGGAGTCCTGCGTGGGCGGCCACGTCAAGCTCTCCGACGGCGAGGAGTTCCAGTCGGCCACCATCGTGTGGACCGCCGGGGTGAAGGCCAGCCCGGTCGTGAACGCCGGTGACCTCCCCTTGGACGAGCGCGGCCGGATCAAGACGAGCACCCGCCTGACCGTGGTCGGCGTCAAGGACGCCTTCGCCGCCGGCGACGTCGCCGGGGTGCCCGACGTGACCAACCCGGGCCAGTACTGCGCGCCCAACGCCCAGCACGCGGTCCGCCAGGCCAAGGTGCTCGCCGACAACATCACCCGCCACCTCCGCGGGCAGGAACTGGCCGATTACCGCCACAAGTACGTCGGATCGGTTGCCGGACTGGGCCTGCACAAGGGCGTGGCGAACGTCTACGGCGTCAAGCTTCGCGGATTGCCTGCATGGTTCATGCACCGCACCTACCATCTGTCGCGGGTGCCCACCGTGAACCGCAAGGTCCGCGTCATGGCCGACTGGACTCTGGCGCTGTTCTTCAAGCGGGAGACCGTCTCGCTCGGAGAGATCGAGGAGCCTCGCGCGGAGTTCCGCGCGGCGGCCGCGTCCTGAGTCCCGGGCACCCGACGGTAGGGAGTCGCCGGGGTCTCCTCGGGGTTCGCGGCTGATCTCGCGCCCACCCCCTTGAGTCCCCGGCCGGAGCCGGAAGGGGGCCGGGGGATGGGCTTGTCCGCGATCACCGTGCTGGGAGCCGCCAGACCGGGGGTGGTCGCCGAGGTGACGTCGGTGTTCACCCGTTACGGGGCGAACATCGAGGACTCGGCGATGACGCTCCTGGGCGGGCACGTCGCGATGATGCTGCTGGTCTCCGGGCGGGTCCCGCCCGCCTCGGCCTTCCCCGGCATGACCGTCACCGCGGCCGAGGCCGGTCGCGGACACGGGTGCGAGCAGTCGGGTCTCGGCTACGTCCTCACCGCGCACGGCCCCGACCGGCCCGGCATCGTCTCGGCCGTCAGCGGGGTGCTGACCGCCGCCGGCGGCGTCATCACCGGCATGACCACCCGCCTGTGCGGGGCGCTGTACGTCATGATCGCCGACGTGCGGCTGCCCCCGGAGGCGGACGTGGCCGAGGCGATGCGCCGCCTGGCCGCCGCAGGCGCCGGGCTCGGCTGCGAGATCACCTTCCGCCCCGCCGAGGCGGAGGTGCTCTGATGTTCGGTACGGCCCAGCTGCTCGGCGTGCTGGCCAGCGGCGTCTCCCGCCAGCTGATCGGCGCCCCGCACCCCGTGCTCACCACCCGGGCGCTCCCCGTCGACCCCGTCGACCCCGGCGTCGTCGCCGCCGCGGCCGACCTGCTCGCCACCATGCGCCGGTCCGGCCACTGCATGGGCCTGGCCGCCCCCCAGATCGGGCTGGGCTGGCGGCTGCTGTCCGTCGACGTCTCCCGGCACCCCCGGACCCGCTCGTGCGCGGGGGAGTTCGTGATGGCCAACCCCCGCCTGGTGTCGGCCTCCCGCTGGGAGCGGGCCAGGGAGGGCTGTCTGTCCGTCCCCGGCATCACCGGCGACGTCTCCCGCGCGACCCGGATCACCGTCCGCGGGGAGCACCCCGGCAGCGGCGCCCCCGTCACCGTCCACGCCGACGCCTTCGAGGCCCGCTGCATCCAGCACCAGCTCGACCACCTCGACGGCGTACTCTTCCTGGACCACGTCACCGGCACCCGATCTGTCCACCATGGGGCTCGAGAACGCTGCGACAGGTGACATGACTAGTTACGCACGAGTGTTCCGTTACGTATGATTGCGGCGCCCCCGTAGCCCAATGGCAGAGGCATACCCCTTAAAAGGGTCGTAGTGCGGGTTCGAGTCCCGCCGGGGGCACTCATGTCTCTCCATCGGAAACCGGCTCCGACCAGCGGTGATGTGAACGCGGATCGGCTTCCCCGGACCGGCCGCGCGGAGCCGCCCCCCGGAGGTCCCCGGCTCTCCGGGGACGGACGCGGGTCCGTTCCGGGATAGACGGGGTGCGGGAAACGGTGGTTATCCAACTGTGACGGTCCTTTACCGGATCTTCGCCACGAATCGGGTGAAGCGGTCGCTGTGGTGGAGGAACTCCGCCGGGCGGTCTACCGTTCTGTCAGGCAGGTGGAAGCACGCGCCCCATCTGCTGCCCCGTTCAGGGTCGGGAGCGTCGTGATGCGGGACGAGATGAGATCAGCGGGAAAGGCGGGAACTAGCGGCACGGGCCGCGCGTTGGAAGGGACGGCGGCAGCCGTCCCGGAAGCCCCGCGTACAAAAATATAGATATGAGCACGATACGGCCGTACGACGACCGATCTAATACCCTGATCGCGTAGGTCGCAGCGTGGAGGCAGCGATGGAAAGTAAGAACCCCGTATTCAGCAGAGTGTCCCCGGCCAAGGGGCAGCAGCCCTGGGGACAGCCGACCCCGAGCCCCGAGCAGCTGCAGGGGATGTACGACGCTCCGTCGTACGCACCGCCCGCGCAGCGGACCATGACGATCGACGACGTGGTCGTGCGTGGCTTCATCACCCTGGGCACGCTGGTGGTCTCGGCCGCCGCGGCCTGGACGCTCAACCTCGGCTGGGGCGCGGCGATCGCCGGCATGCTCGTCGGCCTGGTCCTGGCCCTGGTCATCAGCTTCAAGCAGAGCGCGAACCCGGTGCTCATCCTGGGCTACTCGGTCGCCTACGGCGTCGCCGTCGGCGTGATCAGCCACATCATGGAGAGCTACTACCCGGGCATCGTCATCCAGGCAGTGCTCGGTACGGCTCTCGCCTTCGGCGCGATGCTGACGGTCTACTCCCTGCGGATCGTCCGGGTGACGCCGAAGTTCACCAAGTTCGTGGTCGCGGCGGCACTCGGCCTGATGGCCGCGCTGCTCGTCAACCTCGTCGCGAGCTTCTTCATCCCGGGCGGTTTCGGCCTGCGTGAGGCCGGCCCGATCGGCTACCTGGTCAGCATCGCCGCGATCCTGCTCGGCTGCTTCTTCCTGCTCCTGGACTTCGACGAGGTCGAGCGGGGCGTGAAGGCCGGCGCGCCGGCGAAGTACTCCTGGCTCATGGCCTTCGGCCTGACCGTGACCCTGGTCTGGATCTACCTGGAGATCCTGCGCCTGCTGAGCTACTTCTCGGGCGACGACTGATCGTCAGGAGAAAGCACCCCGCCGGGCCTGGCCCGGCGGGGTTTTTTCTTGGAAAGAGCCGGGACGACGGTGGACGAAAAGCAACTGAAGATCGACGAAGTGTCACCAGAACATGACTGTCGGGTCTTGCTATCTGCGAGTTCGTGATGCACTGTCGAGCAAAGGAGCCTATCCGTGGAGGTGCCCATGTCGTTGAACCACTCACCGGAGACGCATAGCAAGCTGATCGCAAGGGTCCCGGACATCACGGGACGCGCCCTCCCAGAGTGGTTTCAAGCCATCGACAACGGTCCGTCGTTCCTCCGCTGCGACGAGCGCGCCAACTGGCTCGCGGATGAGCACGGGCTGACCCACGGCTACGCCGCCGCTATCGTGCACGAGCACGAGCGGCGCCGCCGCCACCACTTCTAGACACCCCCCCTCTCCGTCGAGAGCCCGCGCCGCCATCCGGGGGTGCGGGCCTTCGTATGTCCGGAGATGATGGGATCATGGATCTCGACAAGGCGCGCGCCTTCATTCGCGACAACCACCGAGCGGTCATGCTGACCTGGCACGCCGACGGGCGGCCCCAGCTCTCCCCGGTGACCGTGGGTCTCGACGCCGAGGGGCGGGCGATCATCAGCACCAGGGAGACCGCGGCGAAGGTCCGCAACCTGCGCAGGGACTCCCGGGTGGCCCTCTGCGTGACCACGGACGCCTTCTTCGGCGGCTGGATCCAGATCGAGGGGACGGCGGAGATCGTCTCGCTTCCGGAGGCGATGGACCTCCTGGTGAACTACTACCGCGACATCTCCGGCGAGCACCCCGACTGGGACGACTACCGGGCCGCCATGGAGCGGGACCGGCGGGTGATCGTGCGCTTCGACATCACCCGGGCCGGTCCCGACGTCCACGGCTGACGGCTAGCTCAGGCGCTCCAGGACCATGGCCATGCCCTGACCGCCGCCCACGCACATGGTCTCCAGGCCGATCGACTTGTCGTGGAACCGGAGGCTGTTGATCAGCGTGGAGGTGATCCGGGCGCCGGTCATGCCGAACGGGTGGCCCACCGCGATGGCGCCGCCGTTGACGTTCAGCCGGTCGAGGTCGATGCCCAGGTCCTTGTAGGACGGGATGACCTGGGCGGCGAAGGCCTCGTTGATCTCGACGAGGTCCACGTCGCCGATGGACATGCCCGCCCGGGCCAGGGCCTGCTTGCTGGCCTCGACCGGGCCCAGGCCCATGATCTCGGGGGACAGGCCGGTGACGCCGGTGGAGACGATCCGGGCCAGCGGGGTGATGCCCAGCTCGGCGGCCTTGGTGTCGCTCATCACGATGACCGCGGCGGCGCCGTCGTTCAGCGGACAGCAGTTGCCCGCGGTGACCGTGCCGTCGGGGCGGAAGACCGGCTTGAGCTGGGATACCGCCTCGTAGGTGGTGCCGGCGCGGGGGCCGTCGTCCTTGCTGACCACGGTGCCGTCCGGCAGGGTCACCGGGGTGATGTCCTTCTCCCAGAAGCCGTTGGCGATGGCCTTCTCGGCGAGGTTCTGGGAGCGGACGCCGAACTCGTCCTGCTCCTGGCGGGAGACGCCCTTGATCCCGGCCAGGTTCTCCGCGGTCTGGCCCATCGCGATGTAGACGTCGGGCAGCTCGCCGTCCTCGCGGGGGTCGTGCCAGGCGGCGGCGCCGCCCTCGGCCGCCTGCTTGGAGCGGGCGTGCGCGGTGTCGAAGAGCGGGTTCTGCGTCTCGGGCAGGGCGTCGGAGTTGCCCTTGACGAAGCGCGAGACGCACTCCACGCCCGCCGAGACGAAGACGTCGCCCTCGCCGGCCTTGATGGCGTGGAAGGCCATCCGGGTGGTCTGCAGCGAGGACGAGCAGTAACGGGTGACGGTGGTGCCCGGCACGCCGTCCAGGCCGAGGAGGGTGGACACCACGCGCGCCATGTTGAAGCCCTGCTCGCCACCCGGCAGGCCGCAGCCCAGCATCAGGTCGTCGATGGTGGCGGGGTCGAGCTGGGGGACCTTGGCCAGCGCGGCCTTGATCATCTGTACGGTCAGGTCGTCCGGACGGATGTCCTTGAGCGACCCCTTGAAGGCGCGTCCGATGGGCGAGCGCGCGGTCGCGACGATGACTGCCTCGGGCATGTGGTCTCCTGTGATCTTCGGTAATCGCTCCTTTGCGGAGATTACCGCGCGGTAGGTCCGAAGCCACGACCCGGGGGTGGAAGAAACAGAACTTTGTTACGGAATGCCAAAAGGTCCCACCGTACGGCGGGACCGTGGCACAAGTGAGGCCCTCCGCTAGCCGTACATGCCGGGGGAGGTGATGGTGGCGTCGTTGACGCCGTGCAGCCCGCCCTTCTCGTCGCGCCAGATCCGCCAGCCGCCGTGGCTGCCGGTGAACCACCCGGGCGGGGTGGCCGAGCCGGGCAGCCGCTTGCCCTTGGCGAGGTCGAACTCGCACAGCGAGGCCACCGAGTAGAAGCCGGGACTCTGCCCCCTGAGCGCGAGCGGCTTGGGGTCGGTGACGCAGAAGGACCAGCCCCGCTCCTCCTCGATCGGCAGCTCCCGGCCGGTGACCAGGTCGAAGGTGGTCCCGGAGCCGCTGTGCCGCAGGAAACCGATCTTCTCCATCCGCGAGGGGAAGGCCAGCCACCATCCGGAGACCGGTACCTGGCCCGCGGGGATCTGGCCGATGACGCGGCCGGTCCCGGGGTCGAGGCGGGCGAACCCGCCGTAGCGGCCCTGCTGGTCCACCGGGCGGACCACCGGGGCGTAGCCGGGGCTGCCGCTGGGATAGACGCGCACCACCGAGGGGCGCATCCAGTTGACGGTGCCGTCGGAGAGCTTGAGGGAGAACATCCCGAAGGCGGAGACCTTCTTCGTCCTGGGGTTGGTGTACGGCGCGACGTAGCCGACGAGGTCCTCGCCGGTGGCGCCGAAGGCCCAGCCGCCCGACATGTCCACCCCGGCGCCGAGGGCGCGCTCGACCCGCTGCTGCCAGACGACCTTGCCGGTCTTCAGCTCGTAGGCCTCCAGGACGGGGTTGCGGGCCAGCCGCAGGAACACCACGCGCGAGGCGTCGGACCACTGCACCTCCGCGATGCCCGGGATCTTCCACCGGACCTCTCCGGTGGCCGGGTCGAGCACGACGACGCGGGCGGCCGAGAGCGCGGTGTGCTCGGACATGCAGACGAACGCGCCGCACTGCTGCGGCCCGAAGGTGGAGTGGACCGGGCGGGTCCACTTGCGGGCGCCGGTCCTGGCGTCCCTGGCGACGAGCCTGCCGTGCCAGCGGCCCTTGCGGAACGGGTCGACGGAGGCCGCGACGGCCCGGCCCCCGCCGGTCTCGACGATCGCCGGGGCGGGCACCCCCATCCCGGGCAGGCGGCCGACCATGGTCGTGGGGGCGGCCCACAGCTTCTTGCCGGAGTCGAGGTCGAGGGCCACGGCTTCCAGCGTCCCGTCGGGCTTCATGGACGTCGCCATGGCGACGCCGCCCCCGGTGACGGTGCGGCTGACCGTGCTCACGTCGGTGTTGTGCCAGGTGGGGTACTCCTGGGTGGCCGCTTCGCTGCCGGAGCAGCCGGCCATGGCCAGGGCTCCGGCGAGCACCAGGGCCGGTTTCGCGTGGGGCCGGATCGCAGGCATTGCACTCCAATGAGGCGAGGCGTGACGGCGTCACCGCGGAGTGTGGTCGAACTCAGACGTCGTGAGGCAGCGCCCCGGTCCGCCGGCGGAGCAGCGTCACCCACCGTCCGTGGGGCCCCGTTGCTCGACCGGCGACGCGGGTCGCGGACACCTCGGCGCCGGGCTCCTCCGCGGCTCTGGCCGCCGCAATGTAGATCGATTCACCGCGCACGGGCTGCTGCTGGGGCCACAACTCCAACGCGATGCAAACAGACGGTAGCACCGCGTAAGCGGCCTGTAGGTAACCTTGGCGAGATGGGTGGTAACGGTCGGGTCCGAACATCTCGCCCGGGTTCGTCTCGAATTCGGGCCCCAGCAGGTCCGCGAACGCCACCGTCCGCCCGCCCGCCTCGATGACCCCGACGGTCTGCGCGGCGGCCAGCTGCCGGCTCCAGCGGCGGGTCACCCAGCGCAGCGGCTGCGCGATCGGCCGGACCGAGCCGAGGTCCGGGCAGGTGCCCACGACCACCTCCGCCCCGCCCTCCCGCAACCGCCGCACGGCCTTCTGCAGGTGTCGTACGGCCTGCGCCGGGGGAGTCTGGGTGGTGATGTCGTTGCTGCCGACGAAGACGACCGCGACGTCCGGCCGGGCCCTGAGCGCCTTGTCCACCTGGTCGCCGAGCTCGGCCGAGGACGCCCCCGACACGCCGGCCACGGTGAGCCGCACCGGACGCTCGGCCACGGCGGCCAGGCCGCACGCGATGAGCACGCCCGGGGTGTCGGCGGGGTCGGTCATGCCCAGTCCCACGGAGGTCGAGTCACCGAGCATGGCCAGCCCGATCGGCTCGCCCTCGAAGTCGCCGTAGACACCGTCGGAGGGCGGCCCCTCCATGCCGTGCGGGCGCCCGATCGTCCGGCGGGCCATCATGCCCTCGGCGTACAGGAGCCCGTAGGTCGCCACACCGAGCATGGTTATCCCGCCGCCCCCCAGGGCCGCGGCGGCCGCGATGCGCCGCGCGGTCCGGGCCACCCCGGGTGTCCAGATCACGTCGTGTCACCTTTCTCGGTTCGTCAGGGATCGACCGGATCATCTTCGTCACTGCGGCTCGGCGGTAGCGTTTGTTATACAGAACCAGCCGCGTCCCGGCGACCTTCGGGAGACCGTGGCTTCGCACACGACAAGCTGACCCAGCTTTGGTAATTCGAGGTGATCGTCGCGATGCGCGTATATGACTCGCTCGTGGATCTGATGGGCAACACCCCGCTCGTCAGACTGCGCAAGGTGACGGCGGGAACCCCCGCCCAGGTGCTCGCCAAGGTCGAGTACTTCAACCCCGGCGGCTCGGTGAAGGACCGCATCGCGGTCCGGATGATCGACGCGGCGGAGAAGTCGGGCGAGCTGCGCCCGGGCGGCACGATCGTGGAGCCGACCTCCGGCAACACCGGCGTCGGGCTGGCCATCGTGGCCCAGCAGCGCGGGTACAAGTGCCTGTTCGTCGTACCGGACAAGGTCGCCCAGGACAAGATCGCGGTACTGCGGGCCTACGGCGCCGAGGTCGTGGTCTGCCCCACCGCCGTCTCCCCCGACCATCCGAACTCCTACTATTCGGTCTCCGACCGGCTGGCCAGGGAGACGCCGAACGCCTGGAAGCCCGACCAGTATTCCAATCCCAATAACCCGGAGAGTCACTATTACTCCACCGGTCCGGAGATCTGGGAGCAGACCGAGGGGCGGATCACCCACTTCGTCGCGGGCGTCGGCACCGGCGGCACGATCAGCGGCGCCGGCCGCTATCTCAAGGAGGTCTCCGACGGCCGGGTGAAGGTCATCGGCGCCGACCCGGAGGGCTCGGTCTACTCCGGCGGGAGCGGCCGGCCGTACCTGGTCGAGGGCGTCGGCGAGGACATCTGGCCGGCCACCTACGACACCACGATCTGCGACGAGATCATCGCGGTCTCCGACAAGGACTCCTTCGGCATGACCCGGCGGCTGGCCCGCGAGGAGGCGCTGCTGGTGGGCGGCTCCTGCGGCATGGCCACGGTCGCCGCCCTGCGCGTGGCTCAGAAGGCCGGGCCGGACGACGTGGTCGTGGTGCTGCTGCCCGACGGCGGCCGCGGCTACCTGTCGAAGATCTTCAACGACGAGTGGATGGCCGACTACGGCTTCCTGACCACCTCCTCCGAGGAGGGCCTGGTCAAGGACGTGCTGAGCCGCAAGGGCTCGGGCCTGCCGGAGTTCGTGCACACCCACCCGCACGAGTCGGTGGACACGGCCATCTCGATCATGCGCGAGTACGGCGTCTCGCAGCTGCCGGTGATGAAGGAGGAGCCGCCGGTCATGGCGGCCGAGGTGGTCGGCTCGATCGTGGAACGCGACCTGCTCGACGCCCTCTACCGGGGCCGGGTGCGCCCGCAGGACCCGCTGTCCGACCACATGTCCCAGCCGCTTCCCATGATCGGCGCGGGCGAGCCCATCGCCAACGCGGTGGAGGCCCTGGAGAAGGCCGACGCCGCGGTGGTCCTCGACGACGGCAAGCCCGTCGGCCTGCTCACCCGCCAGGACCTGCTGGCCTTCCTGGCGAACCACTGACGCTCAGGAGGCGGGGCGGCCGTCCTTGACGGGCAGTTCGGCGAAGACCTCCCACGCCCCCTCGGGGGTGGGACCGGCGATGAGGCGGCCGCCGAGCGCCTGGACGCGCTCGGCCATGCCGACCAGCCCGAAGCCGCCGCCGAGGCTGGAGATCCTGGAGTCGGAGGCCGAGCCGTAGTTGCGCACGCGCAGCCGTACGCTGCCCTCCAGCAGGTGGAGGTCGGCCTCCACCCAGCCGGTGCCCGGGGCGTGGCGGCGCACGTTCGTCAGGGACTCCTGCAGGACGCGGTGCAGGGTGGTCAGCACCTCCGGGTCCAGGGTGTCGTCGGTGATGCCCTGGCCGACGTCGAAGGCCACCTGCGGGCCGCCGGCCGAGAAGCGCTCCACGAGCAGGCGCATGTCCGACAGGCGCGTGCCCGGGGAGCGCGCCGCCTCGTCCTCGGCCCGCAGGACGCTCACCAGGCGGCGCATCGAGGTCAGGGCGTCGGCCCCGGCGCCGGCGATCGCGTCGAGCGCGGGCAGGACGGCCTCGGGCTTCTGCTCGGCGACGACCCGGGCGGCCTGGGCCTGGACCACGATCCCGGTGATGTGGTGGGCGACGAGGTCGTGCAGCTCCCTGGCCAGCTCCAGGCGCTCGGTGCGCCGTACCGAGTCGACGGCCTCCTTGCGGCGCTCCAGCTGGAAGCGGAGGTAGGCGCCGATGCCGGCGGCGACGGACCAGCCGATGAAGACGAGGAAGCTGGCGGCGAGGGCGCCCTCGCTCTCACCGATCCGGGCGGCGGCCGACTCCAGGACGAACATCGAGACCAGGGAGAACAGCGCGGCGTTCCTGATCGGCTCGATCCAGCGCAGGCCGCCGATGGTCAGGATGAGCAGGGCTCCCGTCTCGGCGAATCCGGGGACGCCGCCGCCGGTCATCCCGATGGCGACGGTGGCCGTGAACGACAGCGCCAGCGTGATCACGAAGGGCCGGACGCGGCTGCGGCGGCGGCGCAGCACCGCGTAGATCCCGTAACCTCCGGGGATCAGGGCCAGGAACTGCGCGCCCGCCGAGTTGAGCGAGACGGTCACCGCCACGTCCAGCAGGAACAGCAGTCCGAGCCAGCCGATCAGAGCGATCTCGCTGAGCCGCTGGATCCAGTAGACGAGCCGGTTCGTTTCCCCCACGGCAGTTGAGCCTAATCCCCACGGTTGAGGCGGTATATCAGCCGATCGGCTGAGTCGTCCGGTTCCGAACCGGTCGTTCAGCGGAGGTACGGCGAGGGCCCCGGGAGCGATGCTGGACACGTCGAAGGGGAGAGGGAAATGACTGTCATCGGGATCGTGCTCCTGGCCGTCGGGCTCGTCGTCGTGGTGTCTCTGACGCTCGCCGACCCGGTTCTGCTGTCGCGCATCAACGGGGAGGACGCCCGGGGCGGCAGCGGCCGCCACATCCGGGTCCCGCGGGTACCGGCCGGGAACGGCGCCGCGGAGGCCGCGGAGGCCGACGTGGTGCCGCTGCGGCCGGACCACGGCGGGCAGCGCCGCTCGCAGGCCGCCTGACGCCGGGACGGGGATGCATGCGGCGGGGGATGCGGCGGGGGATGCGGCGGGCGCCGCGGTCCGGGGCCGTGCCGCGGGGCGCCCCACCTCCACGGGGCGCGGGGCGGAGTAGCGTTGGCCGTATGACTGAAGGATTCGAGACCCTGGCCATCCACGCCGGTCAGGAGGCCGACCCCCACACCGGGGCCGTCGTGCCCCCGATCTACGCGGTGTCCACATACAAGCAGGACGGCGTGGGCGGGCTGCGTTCCGGTTACGAGTACAGCCGGTCGGCCAACCCGACCAGGACCGCCCTGGAGGAGGCCATGGCCGCCGTCGAGGGCGGCGCCCGGGGCCTGGCCTTCGCCTCGGGTCTGGCGGCCGAGGACACCGTGCTGCGCACGGTCTGCAAGCCGGGCGACCACGTGATCATCCCGAACGACGCCTACGGCGGCACCTACCGGCTGTTCGCCAAGGTGCACGAGCGCTGGGGGCTGCACTACGACCCCGTGGCGCTGGACAACATGAACGCGGTGGGCGCCGCCATCACGCCGAAGACGAAGATCATCTGGGTGGAGACGCCCACCAACCCGCTGCTCGGCGTCTCCGACATCGCGGCCCTGGCCGAGCTCGCCCACGACTGCGGGGCCCTGCTGGTGGTGGACAACACCTTCGCCTCGCCGTACCTCCAGCAGCCGCTGGCGCTGGGCGCCGACATCGTGGTCCACTCCACCACGAAGTACGTGGGCGGCCACTCCGACGTGGTCGGCGGCGCGCTCGTCGCGGCGGACCCGGAGCTGGGCGAGCAGCTCGCCTTCCACCAGAACGCGATGGGCGCGGTGGCCGGCCCGTTCGACGCGTGGCTGACGCTGCGCGGCCTCAAGACGCTGGCGGTGCGGATGGAGCGCCACTGCGACAACGCCGAGCGGGTGGTCGACCTCCTGCTCGCCCACCCCAAGGTGATCTCGGTGCTCTACCCGGGCATGCCCGAGCACCCGGGTCACGAGATCGCGGCCAAGCAGATGAGGCGCTTCGGCGGCATGGTCTCCTTCCGGGTCGCGGGCGGTGAGGCCCAGGCGGTCGAGATCTGCAACCGGGCCAAGCTCTTCACGCTGGGCGAGTCGCTCGGCGGCGTGGAGTCGCTGATCGAGCACCCCGGGCGCATGACCCACGCCTCGGCCGCCGGCTCGCCCCTGGAGGTCCCCGGCGACCTGGTCCGCCTGTCGGTCGGCATCGAGTCGATCGACGACCTCCTGGCGGACCTCACCCAGGCTTTGTCTTAGGCGACGCTGGCGCGTCGCGGTTCGGAGGCGGCTTGGTCCGGCTCCCGCCCCCGTCACGGGGCTGCGGGCGTTCCTCGGCTGGTTCCCCGGCGCCCCCTCGCGGGGGGCCGTGACGGCGGAAAACGCGGTTAAACGGGGTCGCCCCAGACCATCAGCACGAGGATGACCAGCCAGATCAGGGAGATCAGTCCGGAGAGCATGGCGATGCGGCCGGTCTGGACCTTGGCGTCGTCGTCCGGGTTCTCGTTGGAGAGGACCCGGATGGCGGTGCGCTGGTCGCGTTCCACGATGAACAGGAGCACGGCGGCGACGATGAAGAGGGTCATGGAGACCGACAGGTACGGCCTGCCGAGATACTCCCGGCCGAGGAGCGCGCCGAACAGGAAGACGCCGACGCCGGCGATGGCGTAGGCACGCGTCGTCCTGTGCAGATAGCGCAGGACGTCGACGTTCTGGGCGCGGATGAACCGCGGGGTGGACACGGTCGCGGCGGTGACCGGTCCCAGGGCGAAGATCGCAAAGCCGATGTGCAGCCAGAGCAGCAGGTCTGTCATGCGCCTGAGATTAGTCCCCGATGATCTCGTCCGGCTGTGCCTTCGGGAACCCGCGCGGGTCGGGAGTGTCCGGCTGCTCCGTCTGCCGCATGAGGTGAAGGCAGAGCGGGCACGCGTCCCGGGGTCTTCTGCGGCAGGTGCTGTGATCGACCTTCACTCCGAGCAGGCGCCGGGCGCCCGCCGTCGTGAAGCCCGGGGCGCGGCCCGTGATCGAGGCGCGGTTGTCCTCGACGTGAATACTGATCACGACAAGCACGAGGACGACGAGAAAAACGATGAGCACGATTCCGGCTGTTATCACGGCCGCGATCCACATGCGCTCCTCCGGGGAAGGCTTGTTCAACCCTTCCCCGGATATCGCCGCGTTTCAAGACAGGCCGGATCGCTCCTGCTCGGGGACGTCCTGACCGGCCCGGGGGTACGAGCCGAGGAGCAGCTCGAAACCCACAACGGTGACGACCATCAACACGATGAGAATCACCGCGATCATCCGACTCACTCCCTTCGGCTCGCCGGCGGGGAAGGTTCTTGATAAGAAAGACGGAGGGCGGGCGGAATATGTTGTCACCGGGGGATTACATTTCAGCGAACAAACGGGCCCCTGTGACGCGCCGGAGCGGATCTTCCCGTTTGTGCCTGAGCATCCGGGTGGTGTGAGTAGGATCACTGAGTGCTCGTTCCCGTGTGAGGGGGCCGTCGGCGATCGGACCGCGGCCGTGCCGGGCGGGCACCTGATCCGAGATCGTGCGCGAAGGCACAAAGGAGTGCCCGTTGTGGCTGTGAAGCATGTCGAGCCGTACACCGCCGAGTGGCGCCACCAGCCCGTCTTCTATCTGCGCCGCGTCGTGGAGGCGCTGGGCGCCGAGGTCGAGGACTGGTGGGCGGGGCCGTGCGACCCGCGGGCCGGCACCATCCGCCTGACCGGCGGCGAGGCGCTGGTGTGGGATGAGGAGAGCGGCTGGCGCCACGGGCGTTTCGTCTCCGGTGACCCCGGCGCCTGCACCGTCCTGGCCGAGGCGCGCTACCTCTGCGGCGGGCTGCTGCTGCGTCCCGACCGGGTCCCCGACGCCGTCCGCGAGGCCAGGGCCGGAGTCGGCGGCAGTACGGCCTGGCGCCCCTGCTACCGCTCCTACCGCCACTACCGCGACGGCTTCGACCTCGCGCTCAACGGTTACGTGGCCTACGCCGACGCCTGAGCCCCGCCGAGGCCGCGCCCTCGCCGGGCCGTCCGGGCTCACCGCATCGTCCGGGATCACCGCATCATCCGAGGCGGATAGAAGGCGCGGCGGCACCTCGGGCAGGCGTGCTCCGGATTGCTGACGTACAGGCATCCGGTGTGGTCGACGTGCAGGCCCAGCACCCGCCGTACTCCGGCGGTCATCCTGCCGGGCGCGTGGCCCGTGGTGGATCCCCTGGTGTCCTCGATGCGGATGCCGATGACGACGACCACGAAGACGCCCGCTGTGACGCCCATCAGGATCAGTGTGGCGGCGATGAGTAGTTCCCACACGGTCTGCTCCCCTCTTTCCTGCCTCTCTGGAGTTATGGCGACTGCCTGGGACAGGAGGTCGGAAGGGGACTCCGTCGGCCTGGATCTTCTGACGCCCGTCGTGATGCTCATCTCACTCATACCAATGAGTAGGCTAGGTCTAACCTCTCCTATGAGGGGTAGGGGAACGGGAGACAGGACCATCACCCGGAAGCAACCCTCGAAGGGGAGGGGACTGGAGTGGCAACGGAGCCGCTGTACCAACAGGTCGCCGACGACCTCCGGACGAAGATCCTGGCGGGCGAGTATCCGGCGGGCACGTTCCTGCCGTCCGAGCCGACGCTGGAGGAGGACTACAGCCACCTGGACCCGGAGGGCAGGAAGGTCTCCCGCAACACCATCCGGCAGGCTCTGGCGTCCCTGCAGAACGAGGGTCTGATCGACAAGCGGCAGGGACGCGGCTCCTTCGTCAGGGAGCAGCGCACCTTCATCGTCCTGGCCTCCAGGGAGGAGGGGGTGCGGCCGGGGGAGGGCACGGACGCGTTCGTGGCGGCGGTGCGGGTGGCCGGCCGGCAGGCCGAGCAGCGCAACCTGCAGACGGCCATCCGCGTCGCGTCCCCCGAGGTGGCGGCCGGGCTGAAGCTCGAACCGGGGGCGGCGGTCGTCGTGAGGAGCGTGCAGCGGATGCTCGACGGGCGTCCGTGGTCGCTGCAGGAGTCCTTCTACCCGATGGAGATCGCCCAGGGGACGAAGCTCATCTCACCGGAGAACGTCGAGCACGGCACGATCGAGGAGCTGCGGCGGCACGGCCACGCCCAGATCGCCTACCGCGACGAGGTCGAGTGCCGGATGCCCACCCGGGAGGAGGCCGACTTCCTGGGCAGCGAGGCGCCCGTGCTGGTGCTGAACCGGGTCGCCCGCTCGGCCGAGCGGCCGATCCGGCTGACGGTGACCGTCTACGACGGCGCGAGCACCCGGCTCGCCTACGAGGTCGACGACCTCCCATGAACCACGCGTGAACGAACCAGACGATGCGAAAGAACCGGAAAGAAGGCAGTCCATGACCCCCGCCGTCCACCGTCCCGGCCGGAACACCGGAGACCTCACGTGAACCCGGACATCCGCCGGGCGGTCCCGGCCGACCGGGAGGTGGTGGTCGCTCTCCGGCGGGAGGCGTCGGAGTGGCTGGCGGTCGAGGGGATCGGCCAGTGGGAGAAGCCCTGGCCGAGCGAGGCCGAGCAGAACGCGCGCATCGACGCCGCCATCGCCCGGGGCGGCACCTGGATGTTCTGCGAGGGCGGGGTGACGGGCGCGACCGTCACCTTCTTCGGCGAGGACCGCGGCGGGTTCTGGGAGCCCACTCTCCGGCGTTCCGGCACCGGTACGGCCGTGGCCTCCGCGCCGGCCCTCTATCTCCAGCGGATGATCGTCGGTGCCGCGTGGCGGGGGCGGAAGGTCGGGGCCCGGATCCTGGACTGGGCGTCCGAGTGCGGCAGGAGGTCGGGGGCGGAGTTCCTGCGGGTGGACATCTGGCGGGGGAACGACGGGCTGGAGGCCTACTACTCCCGGCAGGGCTTCACGCGGGCGGGGGTGATCCCGGACGACGTCCTGCGTGATCTCGGGTTTCCGGAGTACCCCTCCACGGTGCTGATGCAGCGGGGGATCCCCGGCGGTGAGGGCGGGCCTTTCGACCCCGCCGAGCTCTGGCGGAAGATGGTTTAGAGATCTGCCGGTACGGCTAAAGAATCTCCAGGACAGCGTCGTCCCTTTTTCTGCTTTCCATCCGAGAAGGGACCCCCGCCATGATCGAGCCGTACTCCGCACAGTGGCTGGCGCTGCCGGTGCCGTACGTCCGGCGGGTCGCCGAGGCCCTGGGTGAGACCGTCGCCGACTGGTGGGACGACCCGTTCGATCCGCGCGACGCGACGATCCTGCTGACCGGCGGGGACGCGATGGTGTGGGACGAGGAGAGCGGCTGGCGGCGCGGCCGGTTCGTGGCCGGACGCAAGGGCGAGCGCACGGTGCTCGACGACGTCCGCTATCTGGGCGGCGGCGTCCTCCCCGAGCCCCGGCTGGTGCCGGGCCTGCTGACGGGGACGCGGCGCGGGCGTCCGGCCTACCGTTCCTTCCGCGACCTCCACGACGGCTTCGACGCGCGCCTGGCCGCGTACGCGGGCGCTCTCGCCGCCGTGTGACCTGCCATGCCGTGACCTGCCGTGCCGCCGTGACCTGTCGGGCCGCCGTGGCCTGCCGGGCGCGGTGGGCGGCCCACCGGCCCGGCGGGTGGCCTATCGGGCGCGACGGGTGCGCAGGAAGTCGCTGACGACGTACTCCCCCAGACGGTCGGCGCTGGGGGAGAAGACCCGGCCGCCGTTGCGGCGGGCGACCTCGTCGACGAAGTCCTTCAGCCGCTCGTCCTCGGCGAGCATGAACACGTTGAGCGTCGCCCTGCGGCGGGTCATCTTGTCCACTTCGGCGAGGGTCAGCTCCAGGGTCTCGGCGGTGGGCGGCCACTCGAAGGCGTAGGAGCCGTTGCGGCGCAGGTGCGAGGTGGGCTCGCCGTCGGTGACGACCAGCACGACCGGCTCGAAGTCGGGGTGGCGGTCCAGGTGGCGGCCGGCGATCAGCAGGGCGTGGTGCAGGTTCGTGCCCTGGACCATGTCCCACTCCAGACCGGCCAGCTCGTCGGGCTGCAGGACGCGGGCGTAGTTGGAGAAGCCGACGATCTGCACCGAGTCCTGCGGGAACTTGGAGCTGACCAGGGCCTGCAGCGCCATGGCGGTCTGCTTGGCCGCCGCCCAGGTGCCGCGCAGGGCCATCGAGTAGGACAGGTCCACCAGCAGGCACACCGCCGCGGCCGTGCGCCGCTCGGTCTCGGCCACCTCGAAGTCGTCCACCGACAGGCTCACGGTGCCGGTACGGCTCGCGCCGCGCCGTACTCCGTTGACCACCGTGCGGACCACGTCGATCGGCTGCTCGTCGCCGAAGCGCCAGGGCCGGGTGGAGCCGGTGAACTCCCCGGCCGACCCCGCGTCCGTCTGGTCGTGGTCGCCGCGGCGGCCGGCGTCCAGGGAGGCGAACACGCGGCGCAGGGCGGTCTCGCCCAGGCGGCGCACGGCCTTGGGGGTGAGCTCCAGCTTGCCCCGGTGGCGGCGCAGGTAGCCCTGCTGCTCCAGCTCGCGCTCGATCTGCTTGAGCGCCTCCATGTCGTCGACGGCCGAGCGGCCGAGTGCGCGCCGGATCGCCGCCTCGTCGATGTCGTCGAGGTTGGCGCCGGGGTAGTCCTGGCGGAGCGCGGCCTCCAGCTGGGTCAGGTCGGCCAGCTCGTCCAGGGCGGTCACCGCGTCGCCCATCCCCATCGGGTCGTCGCCGGTCAGCCGCTCGGGGGTGTTCCAGGCCAGGTCGGGACGGCGGGCCTGGAGGGACTCGCCCAGGCGGCGCATCTGCTCGGCCAGTCCGGCCTGCTCCAGCGTCTGGCTGATCAGGGCCGCGAGCTCCTCCCGCTGGCTCGGGGTGAGCGAGGCCAGCAGGCGCTGGGTCGCGGCGGCCCGGCGGGCGAGCTGGTCGACCAGCTCCTCCAGGTTCCGCGGCGATTCCGGGAACATGTCCCCATATTTCGACATGAAGTGGTCGAAATCATCCTGGGTGTGCTCACCGCGGGCGTCCCGTTCGAGCATGTCGTTCAGGTCCGACATCATCTCCCGGACCCGCTCCATCGCGGCCGGGTCGGAGTCGGACAGCGCCTGCTTCATGCCGCGGAACTGGCTGTCGAGCACCTCCCGGCGCAGCAGGTCGCGCAGCTCCTCGAAGGTCCGCCGCGCGGCCTCGGAGCGCCACCGGTAGTCGCTCAGCGCCTGGATCGCGCTGGCCGGGTCGTCCGGCACGCTCTCCAGCTCCGCCAGGCGGATCAGCGTGTCGTCGTCGGTCGGGCGCGGGCCGCCCGGCTCGCCCTCCAGCTCCGCCCGCTCCTGGCCGATCGCCTTGTCCAGCAGCGCCCGGGCGCGCTCCAGCGTCCCGTCCAGCCGGCCCCGCTCGCGCAGCTCACGGCGGCGGCGCCGTATCTCACGCAGCAGGTCGTCCAGCCCGCGCCGGTCACCCGCGCCGGGCAGGCCCTGCTTGAGCAGGTCGCGCAGGGCGTGCCCCGGGTTGGACCCCGACAGGATGGAGTCGCCCATCCTGTCGAGGGCCGAGCGGACGTCGTACGGCGGGGCGAGCGGGTCGGGCCCGTCCCGGTACTCGCCGTAGCGATAGCTCATGCCGTCCCGCCTTTCCACAACTCACACCGTCGGCCACGTCTCCGAGGCCGGCACTGCCTGCCGCGTTCCGGAGGCCGTGCCGTACGTCCGCGTCCGTTCAGGTGCGGTAGACCGCCGAGCCGTCCACCTCGTCCTTGGACAGGCGGCGCAGCAGGTACAGACCCTCCAGGGCGAACTCCAGCGCGGCGGCCGCGTGCCCCGGGGACTCCTCGTCGATCCCGAGACGCGACATGATCTTCGCCAGGCCGTTCACCGGGCCGATCCGGTGCAGCAGCTCCGAGGCGGGCACCAGCGGACCGGACTCGACCTGGACGCCCTCGGAGAACCTGTCCAGCAGTGCCGACAGGTCCATGCCGCCGAGCGTGGCGCGGAAGGTCTCGGCCACGGCCCGGCGCAGCAGGTGCGCGAGGACCTCGGTCTCCCGGCCCTCCTCGCTGACCTCGAACTCCACCTTGCCGCGCAGCGTGTGCGCGATGCCCGGCAGGTCGGCCACCCGGGCCACCGCGTGCTCCTCGCCGGTCAGCGCCGCCCGCCGCAGGGCGGAGGCGGCGACCGTCTCGGCCGCGGCGATGGAGAAGCGGGCCGAGACCCCGGAGCGGGAGTCCACCGCCGTGGACTCGCGCACCAGCCGGGTGAAGCGGGCGATCACCTCGACCAGGTGGTCGGGCAGGTCGGCGCCCACGTGGTCGAGCGCGGCCTCCTGGCGGATGAGCGTGAGCTCGGCCTCGACGGTGAGCGGGTAGTGGGTGCGGATCTCGGCGCCGAAGCGGTCCTTCAGCGGCGTGATGATCCGGCCCCGGTTGGTGTAGTCCTCGGGGTTGGCGCTGGCGATCAGCAGGATGTCCAGCGGCAGCCGGAGGTTGTAGCCGCGGACCTGGATGTCGCGCTCCTCCAGCACGTTGAGCAGCGCCACCTGGATCCGCTCGGCCAGGTCGGGCAGCTCGTTGACCGAGAAGACCCCCCGGTTGCTGCGGGGGACCAGGCCGTAGTGGACGGTCTCGGGGTCGCCGAGCGTGCGCCCCTCGGCGATCCGGACGGGGTCGATGTCGCCGATCAGGTCGCCGACGGAGGTGTCGGGGGTGGCGAGCTTCTCGCCGTAGCGGTCGTCGCGGTGCTTCCAGGAGACCGGCAGGTCGTCGCCGGCGGAGGCGGCCAGCCGGCGGCAGCGTACGCAGGCGGGGGCGTAGGGATGGTCGTTGATCTCGCAGCCGTCCACGACCGGGGTCCACTCGTCGAGCAGGGCGGTCACGGTGCGGATGAGCCGGGTCTTGCCCTGGCCGCGCTCGCCCAGCAGGACCAGGTCGTGACCGGCGAGCAGGGCCCGCTCCAACTGGGGCAGGACGGTGTCGTCGAAACCCACGATGCCGGGGAACCTCGGTCTGCCCTCCCGTAGGAGGGCGAGGAGGTTCTCGCGGATCTCGGCCTTGACCGTACGGTGGATATGGCCGCTCGCGCGAAGCTCGCGCAGAGTCCGTGGCTCTGGAATCTGAGGCACGGGATCGAGACTACGTTGCCTGAGGCGAAACCGGCAGCCTCATCACACTCATCCCGGTTTCGGATCTTGACCATCGCGTGAACATCAGCATGCGTGCGGACCCTCGCAGTGGGGAGAATCGCTCAGGGAAAAGCTTCGGCATTCAGGGAAGACATTGGGATGTAAGGCTTCGGACAAGAGGGGAGGCGAGGCGGGTGGCGTTGTTGACAAGTCGTTTCGCCGATGGTCTCGCCGTGGGCTCCGACCTGGTCGCGGCGGCGGAGTCCGCGGTCGGCCAGGCCCTGAGCGGGCTGAGCGGGTCACCGGATCTGATCTGTTTCTTCGTCTGCGGTGACGACCCCGACGCGGTCTCCCGGGCGGGGATGCGCGCGATGAGCATGGTCCCCGGTGCCGCGGTGATCGGCTGCAGCTCCACCGGCGTGATCGGTGACGGGCAGGGGATCGAGGTGGTCCCGTCGGTGAGCGCCTGGGCCGCCACCCTCGACGGGGCCCGGCTGAACACCTTCGCGCTGGACAGCCTGCGGGCCGACGACCAGTTCGTCGTCGTCGGCCTGCCCGAGCGCAACCCCGACGACCGGGTGGCCATCCTGCTGGCCGACCCCTACACCTTCCCGACCGACGGCTTCGTCGAGCGCTCGGGAGAGGTCCTGGGTGATCTGCCGCTGGTCGGGGGGCTGGCCAACGCCTTGCAGGGCAGGGACGCGGTACGGCTGTTCGCCGACGGCAAGGTCTACACCGAGGGCGCCGTCGGCGTGCTCCTGGGCGGTGAGGTCAACGTCAGCACCGTGGTGAGCCAGGGCTGCCGCCCGATCGGGCCGTCCATGACCGTCACCGAGGTCGAGGACAACCTGCTGCTCGAACTCGCCGGGCAGCCCGCCCTCGCCCGGCTGGAGGAGATCGTCAGCGCGCTGGACGAGGAGGACCGCGACCTGGTCGCCTCGGGGCTGCAGATCGGCCTGGCCATGAACGAGTACGCCGAGCGCCACGAGCACGGCGACTTCCTGATCCGCGGGGTGCTCGGCATCGACCCCGACCGGGAGGGCGTGGCCATCGGCGACATCGTCGAGATCGGCCGTACGGTCCGCTTCCAGGTCCGCGACGCCGCCACCGCCGACGAGGACCTCTACGAGCTGCTCGACGCCCATCGCGAGCAGTTCGGCCGGGTGGACGGCGCGCTGCTGTTCTCGTGCAACGGCCGGGGCTCCGCCATGTTCGGCACCGCCGACCACGACACGATGGCCGTCAGCGACACGCTGGGCCCGATCGGGGTGGCCGGGTTCTTCGCGGCGGGGGAGATCGGGCCGGTCGGGAACCAGAACCACGTGCACGGGTTCACCGCGTGCCTGCTGGTCTTCTCCTCGCAGCCTTCCACCGAGCGACTCTATGATCGTTGAATGCCCGGACCCGTACTGGCCGTCGACATCGGCGGGACCAAGTTCGCCGTCGCCGTGGTCGGCCCCGACGGCGTCGTCCGGACGGCGGGGCGGATCGCGACGCCCCCCGGTGGCGACGCCCGCATCCTGTGGAAAACCCTCGACGAGCTGATCACCTCTGTCGCGGGGGACTCCCCGGTCGCCGGGGTCGGCATCGGCTGCGGCGGGCCGATGAGCTGGCCGGAGGGATCGGTCTCCCCGCTGAACATGCCGGGCTGGCGCGACTTCCCGCTGAGGGAACGGCTGGCCCGGCGCTTCCCCGGGGTCCCGGTCCGCATCCACAACGACGCCGTCTGCCTGGCCGCCGCCGAACACTGGCGAGGCGCCGGGCGCGGCAGCGCCAACATGCTCGGCATGGTCGTGTCCACCGGGGTGGGCGGCGGCCTGATCCTCGGCGGCCGTTTGATCGACGGCGGCAGCGGCAACGCCGGGCACATCGGGCACATCATCGTCGACCCGGACGGGCCGCCCTGCGGCTGCGGCGGCCGCGGCTGCCTTGAGGCGATCGCCCGCGGACCCGGGCTGGCGGCGTGGGCGGTCGAACAGGGGTGGGTCCCGGGCGGGGTGGGATCCGGTGGGGCGGAGAGGTCCGGTAGGGCGGAGGGGGCCGACGAGGCGGGGGATGACGCTCCTGGAAGCGGAGCCTTCGCCGGTACGTCCGGCGTCGCTCCGGCGTACGTCGAGGCCGCTCCGGCCAACGGGCGGCAGCTCGCCCTGGACGCCGCGGCGGGGGACCCGATCGCCCTGAGCGCGATGCACAGGGCCGGGCGGGCGCTCGGCCTGGCCATCGCCTCGGCCACCCACCTGTGCGACCTCGACGTCGTCACCGTCGGCGGCGGCCTGTCCCAGGCCGGACCCCTGCTGTTCGATCCCCTGGAGGAGACCCTCCGCGCGCACGCCAGGATGGACTTCGCCCGCCGCGTCCGCGTCGTCCCCGCCTCCCTGGGTCAGGAGGCCGGCCTCGTCGGCGCCGCCGCCCTCATCCTCGCCGCCGACCATTACTGGTCGCCCCGGGAGTAAAGGGGTGGGTTCTCGCACTGGGGGCGCGGGTACGGCGGCGCATGCCGGGCGGGTTCGCCCACCCGTGGGGCGCGTCCGTGGCAGGACGGGTGTTGCCCACCCGGGCTGCGCCTCATGGCGGCTGGATCAGGGCGTTCATGGGCTCGTGATCGGTTCGGGTGGTAGGCGCCCACCCGTGGAGCGCGTCCGCGGTGGAGCGGGTGTTGCCCACCCGGGCTGCGCCTACCGTGAACCCCCAGGTCGAGCCGGGTTCCGAAGGCGGTGACCGGCTTGATCAGCTGCGGGTCATGTTCGAGGGCGGCCCTGGGCGTTCGGCATTCGTCGAGTCGCGGGAGTCGGGGC
>NZ_BOOJ01000021.1 GCF_016863175.1 Paraplanobispora siamensis | reverse complement strand
CGTCGGGGCGGTCGGCGTCGTAGTGCCCTGGGTGGGTTCGTCTGTCGTGAGGCGCAGCCGGGTGGGCGACACGCGGCCCGCCGTGGACGCGCTTCACGGGTGGGCTCACGACCCGATATGCACTGCCGAACCGGTGCCGTCATCCCTGCACCCTCGGGCTGTTCGCCTTCTTCACGGAGCGCAGCACGGAACGCATCTCACGTGGTGGGATGATGGCCCGCATGTCGACACCGCAGGTGACCTTCGAGGATGTGGTCGCCGCCCGTGAGCTCCTGGCCGATGTCGCCGTGCGGACCCCGGTGGTGCACTCGCACGTGCTCTCCAGCCTTCTCGGCGGGCCCGTACACCTCAAGTGCGAGAACCTTCAGAGGTCCGGCTCCTTCAAGGTGCGCGGCGCCTACGTGCGGATCGCCCGGTTGACCGAGGAGGAGCTGGGACGGGGCGTGGTCGCGGCCAGTGCGGGCAACCACGCGCAAGGCGTGGCGCTCGGCTCGGGCCTGGTCGGGACCAAGTCGACGGTCTACATGCCGGAGGGGGCGCCGCTGCCCAAGGTGGCGGCGACCCGGTCCTACGGCGCCGCAGTGGTCTTCGCCGGGCACACCGTGGACATCGCGCTGGCGCGGGCCAGGGAGCACGCGGAACGGACCGGTGCGGTGTTCATCCATCCCTTCGACCATCCCGACGTCATCGCGGGACAGGGCACGATCGGGCTGGAGATCCTGGACCAGCTGCCCGAGGTCGGCACGATCGCGGTGTCGATCGGCGGCGGGGGCCTGGCCGCCGGGGTCGCGCTCGCGGTCAAGTCGTTGCGGCCCGGGGTACGGATCGTCGGTGTGCAGGCCGAGCGGGCAGCCGCCTATCCGGCTTCGCTGGCGGCCGGGCAGCCGGTCGTGGTCCAGCCCGCCGGCACGATGGCGGACGGCATCGCGGTGGGCCTGCCCGGGGAGTTGCCCTTCGAGCTGATCCACTATCTGGTCGACACCGTGGTCACGGTCACCGAGCAGGAGATCTCCCGGGCGCTGGTGCTGTGCCTGGAGCGGGCCAAGCAGGTCGTCGAGCCCGCCGGGGTGGTGTCGGTGGCCGCGGTCCTGGCCCACCCCGAGGTCTTCGAGCCGCCGGTGGCGGCCGTGCTCTCCGGGGGCAACATCGACCCGCTCCTGCTGGCCAAGGTGCTCCGGCACGGCCTGGCCGCGGCGGGACGTTACCTGACCCTGCGGATCTCGCTGCCCGACCGGCCGGGCACGCTGGCGGCGCTGATGGCCGAGGTGGCGGAGCTGCGCGCGAACGTGCTGGACATCGCGCACGAGCGGGTCGGCGCCGACCTGGGCGAGGTCGAGGTCCAGCTCCAACTGGAGACCCGGGGGCCCGAGCACGCGGACGAGGTGCTCGGCGTGCTCCGCAAACAGGGCTACCGTCCCATCGCCACCTGATCCCCCGCGTCGCCGCTCGGTGGGTCGCCCGCCGTACGGCGCCGCCGGGAACGCCCGCGTTCACGCCTCGCCGTACCGGCGCCGGGGGACGGTGGGCCGGGCCGGGCTGGATGCGGACGGTACGGAACCACGGGGTGGTGGGTCCGTGTCCGGGGAGGGCCGGTGGTGGGTCCGTGTCCGGGGAGGGCCGGTGGTGGGTCCGTGTCCGGGGAGGGCCGGTGGTGGCTCGTGCTCAGGGAAGGGCCGGTCGGGGTGGTGAGGCCGGTGGTCGTGCAGAGATCCTCATCACCCTTTCGTCGTGGGCGTCTCGACATCGCGAGCAGGCTCGGTTGTCGTGCGGCGCAGCTGGAGTGGGCGACACCCGACCGGCCGCGGACGCGCCCCACGGGTGGGCCTACACGCCTCCGGGGGTCACCAGGTGGCGGGTTTGCGGGACTGGAAGAGCCAGGCGTCGAACAGGGCGTCGAGCTGCTTGCCGGAGAGCTTCTCGGCCAGGGCCGTGAACTGCTCGGTGGTCACGTTGCCGTGCTCGTGCTCGGCGTTCCAGGTCTTGAGCAGTTCGAAGAAGACCTGGTCGCCGATGCGCTGGCGGAGGGCGTGCAGGGTCATGCCGCCGCGGGTGTAGACCGAGTTGTTGAACAGGTCGTCGGGCTGGGCGCGGCCGGGGGCGTAGGCCCAGATCGGGTCGTCGTCGTCGGCCGCGTAGTGGCGGCGGAAGATCTCCTCGGCGGTGGAGTCGCCCTTGTGCTCCGACCAGAGCCACTCGGCGTAGGTGGCGAAGCCCTCGTTGAGCCACAGGTCCTTCCACCGGGTGATGCTCAGGCTGTTGCCGAACCACTGGTGGGCGAGCTCGTGGGCGATGATGTCCTCGTCGGGGTCGAAGCCGCCGTACATGGGCTTGGTCTGGTTCTCCAGCGCGTATCCGGCGGAGAAGTCGTCCACCACCCCGCCGGTTGAGGAGAACGGGTAGGGGCCGAACACCGTGGCCCAGTAGTCGGTGATCTCTCCCGAGAGCCTGTAGAGCTTGTTCAGGGAGGAGCCGAAGCGCGGGTCCACGGCGGCCAGGTTCTTGATGCCGGAGGCGGTCTCGCCCTCGCGGAGCTCGAACCGGCCCAGGGTCATGGTGGCCAGATAGCTCACCATCGGGTGGTTCTCCCGCCAGACGTAGGTCGTCTTACCGCCGGAGGTCCTCGGCCTGCCGACCATCTCCCCGTTGGCCAGCGCGGTCAGCCCGGCGGGGACGGTGATCTCGAAGTCGTACAGGGCCTTGTCGGAGGGGTGGTCGTTGACGGGGAACCAGGTCTTGGCGCCGTTGGGCTCGCAGGTGACGAAGGCGCCGTCCCGGGTCGGGATGAAGCCGTAGGTGCCGAGGTTGGAGGAGTTCCTGACCGGCCGGGGCTCTCCGGAGTAGACGACCTTGACGGTGAACGCCTCCCGGTCGCCGATCGGCCGGGAGGGGGTCACGCTGAGCTCGTCGCCGGAGCGCTCGAAGGTGGCGGGCCTGTCGTCCACCGTGATCTCGCCGACCGTGAACCCGGACAGGTCGAGGTTGAAGCGGGACAGCGCCTGGGTGGCCCTGGCCTCGATCACCGCCACCCCGGACAGCTGCCGGGAGTCCGGTTCGTAGCCGATCGTGAGCCGGTAGCGCTCGGCGTCGTAGCCGCCGTTGCCGTCGGTGGGGAAGTCGGGGTCGCCGATCCCGGGCGCGCCGGGGGAGGCGGGACCCCCGGAGGAAGCCGTGGCGCCCGGGGAGGGGGCGGTCGCGGCACCGGAGGGCCTCGCGGTGGCCGGTGCGGACTCGCCGGTCCCGTCGGGGGAGCAGGCGAGCGCGCACAGCAGGACGGTGGTTGCCGCGATGACCGGCCGACCCGACAGCATGGTTGAGAGGTCCCCTTCCCGGCCCGGGCCGTGCCGGGACACAGGCTGACCAGCCTACGCCAGCACGCCCGGTCCGGTACTCACCGTGACGGGGACACCGTCACGGTGAGCCGGGAAAAAGGAGCCGGGAGCAAGTCGGGGACGTCTGTGTCCGCGTCACAGGTTGCCGCGGCGCTCCTGCTCGCGCTCGATGGCCTCGAACAGCGCCTTGAAGTTGCCCTTGCCGAAGCCCAGCGAGCCGTGCCGCTCGATGAGCTCGAAGAACACCGTGGGACGGTCCTGCACCGGCTTGGTGAAGATCTGCAGCAGGTAGCCGTCCTCGTCGCGGTCGACCAGGATCCTGCGCTTCTTCAGCTCCTCGATCGGAGCCCGGACCTCGCCGATGCGGGCGCGCAGCTCCGGGTCGTCGTAGTAGGAGTCGGGCGTGTCCAGGAACTGCACCCCGGCCGCCCGCATGTGGTCGACCGTGGTCAGGATGTCGTTGGTGGCCAGGGCGATGTGCTGCACGCCGGGGCCGCCGTAGAACTCCAGATACTCGTCGATCTGCGACTTCTTCTTGGCGACGGCCGGCTCGTTGAGCGGGAACTTCACCTTGCGGGTGCCGTCCGCGACGACCTTGGACATCAGGGCGGAGTACTCGGTGGCGATGTCGTCGCCGATGAACTCCGCCATGTTGGTGAAGCCCATGACCTTCTTGTAGAACTCCACCCACTCGTCCATCTTGCCGAGCTCCACGTTGCCGACGCAGTGGTCGACGGCCTGGAACAGCCGGCCGTTCTTCACCGCGGGCGGGGCGACGATCGGCTCGGCGGCGACGTAGCCGGGCAGGTACGGCCCGCTGTAGTTGGAGCGGTCGACCAGCGTGTGCCGGGTCTCGCCGTAGGTGGCGATCGCCGCCATGACGACCTTGCCGTGGTCGTCCTCCAGCGTGTACGGCTCCGCCAGGCCCTTGGCGCCCTGGGCGAGCGCGTGGGCGTAGGCCGCCTCCACGTCCGGGACCTCGATGGCCAGGTCGATCACGCCGTCGCCGTGCTCGGTCACGTGCCGGGCGATGTCGGTTCCGGCCCGTACGGCGCCGCGGAGCTCGAAGCGGGCGCTGCCTGAGGTGAGGACATAGGCCACCTCGTCACGGCTGCCGGTCTCCGGGCCCTTGTAGGCCACGAGCCGCATGCCGAACGCGGTGGAGTAGTAGTGGGCGGCCTGCTTGGCGTTGCCGACGGCGAAGACCACGGCGTCCATGCCGTTCACGGGAAAGACGTCACTCATGCAGACACTGTCTGTTTCATTGGATTGCCTGTGCAAGGGTTACTTATTTCGGTGGACAATCTGTATAGCTACTGACCGGTCAGCGCGGAGGATCTGTACATCATGACGATTGATCAGCTGGACGCCCGGCTCATCGCCCTGCTGGCGGAGGAGCCCCGGCTGGGCGTGCTGGAGTGCTCGCGGCGGCTCGGCGTGGCCCGGGGCACGGTCCAGGCCAGGCTCGACCGGCTGACCGCCCGGGGGGTGATCACCGGGTTCGGGCCCGACGTCGCCCCCGCGGCGCTCGGCTACGACGTCATGGCGTTCGTCACTCTTCAGATCCGTCAGATCAGCGGGCACGACCCGGTCGCCGACCAGCTCGCGAAGATCCCGCAGGTGCTGGAGGTGCACACCATCACCGGCGGAGACGACATGCACTGCCGGGTGGTGGCGCGCAGCAACGCCGACCTTCAGCAGGTCATCGACCGGATCGTCGAGGTGCAGGGAGTGGTCAGGACCTCCTCGGTGATCGCCCTGGACACCCCCGTGCCATACCGGATCCTGCCGTTGGTGAGAGATGTCCCGCGCAGGGAACGAAGCTGACCGTAGGTTCTGAGGTGGGAATCCCCCGTCGCCGTCCGTCGTTTAGCAATAACGGTTCGCAGGGCTGACGGGGGTCGCGCGGCCTGGATCAGGGGGTGTGTCACAGGTGGGGAAGGGCAGTCGCGGGAGAAGGGTCCTGCGGGCCGCGATCATCACCTTCGGGGTCGGCTTCGTCGCGATGATCGGCTTGTTCGCCGTCGCGTGGGCGATGACCCCCATCCCGGACAGCACACAGTCCGCCGCGACCGCGCAGGGATCGGTGATCTACTACCGCGACGGCAAGACCGTCCTGGCCAAGCAGGGCGTCAACCGCAGGAACGTGCAGCTGAAGGACGTTCCCAAGGGCCTCAGGGACGCGGTCATCGCGGCCGAGAACCGCTCGTTCTACGAGGACAGCGGCGTGTCCCTGAAGGGGACCGCCCGCGCGATGTGGTCCACCGTCACCGGCAAGCAGCTGCAGGGCGGTTCGACGATCACCCAGCAGATGGTCCGCAACTACTACAGCGGCCTCAGCCAGGAGCGGTCCGCGGTCCGCAAGCTCAAAGAGATCATGATCTCCCTGAAGGTGGACAGGTCCGAGAGCAAGGACTGGGTCCTGGAGCAGTACCTCAACACGATCTACTTCGGCCGGGGCGCCAACGGCGTCCAGGCCGCCGCCGACGCCTACTTCCGCAAGGACGTCGGCAAGCTGACCGTGGCCGAGGGCGCCTACCTCGCCGCGGTGATCCAGCAGCCGTCGCGCTTCGCCGACCCCAAGGGCGCCGACCTGACCGCGGCAAAGCAGCGCTGGCAGTGGGTGATCGACGGCATGGTGCAGACCGGCGCGCTCACCCCGGCCGAGGCCGCCAAGGTCAAGTTCCCCGTCCTGAAGGAGCCGAAGGCGGTCTTCACGCCCGAGGGCCAGGAGGGCTACATGCTCGACCAGATCATGGCCGAGCTCAGGAAGCGCGGATACACCGACGAGATGGTCAACCAGGGCGGCCTGAAGATCATCTCGACCTTCGACAAGAAGCTGATGGAGACCGCGGAGCAGGCCGTCACCTCGGTCCTGCCCGAGGGCACCTCGCCGAAGGTGCGCACCGGCCTGGCCGCCGTCGACCCCGCCACCGGCGAGGTCCTCGCCTTCTACGGCGGGCGCAGCTACAAGGCCAACAAGTTCGACAACTCCTTCTCCGCCGAGGTGCAGGCCGGGTCCACGTTCAAGGCGTACGCGCTGGCCGCGGGTCTGGAGAACGGCCTCAAGCTGGGCACCCGGGTCTACGGCAACTCGCCCATGCGGGTCGCCTCCGACCCCGGCCACCCGATCCCCAACTCGGGCGGCGCCTCCTACGGCCAGGTCAACCTGATCACCGCCATGCGCCACTCGGTGAACACCGCGTTCGTCGACATCGGCCAGCGGGTCGGCCTGGAGAAGGTCGCCGAGGCCGCCGAGGACGCGGGCATCCCCGTCGACCAGATCACCCCGCACGAGGACGCCGCGACGCTGCCGCTGGGCGTGAGCTCGGTGAGCGCCGTGCAGAACGCCGCCGGCTTCGCCACCTTCGCCGCGAACGGCGTGCACCGCTCGCCCCACGTGATCCGCTCGATCATCGACGGCGACGAGCGGATCAGGATCACGGACAAGGGTCAGCAGGTCTTCTCCGAGACGACCGCGGCCGACGTCACCTACACGCTGACCCAGGTCGTCACGGGCGGCACCGGCACCGCCGCCCGTCTCTACGACCGCCCGGTGGCCGGCAAGACCGGCACCACCGACAAGTCGGCGTCCGCCTGGTTCACCGGGTACACCCCGCAGCTCTCCGTCGCCGTGAACATGTTCCGCGACGACAACAAGCCGGTGGTGGTGGGCGGGAGCGTCCAGTACGGCGGGCAGTACCCCGCCCAGATCTGGCGCGCGTTCATGACCGAGGCGATGGAGGGCAAGCCCGTCAAGCAGTTCCCCAAGCCCTCCGACTACGGCTACGCGCCCTCCACCGGCGACCGTCCGTACAACGACGGCGGCTACGGGAACTACGGCGACTACGGCGACCAGGGCGACACCGCTCCTCCCGCGACCCCCGAGCAGACGGCCGCCCCCGACCCCGGCCCGACGACGGCCCCCGACCCGGACGGGAACGGGAACGGCGGTGACGGAACCGGCAACGACGACGGCACCGGCGGCGACGGGAACGACGGCACCGGCAACGACGACGGCACCGGTGGCGGCGGGACCGGCGGGGACGGAAACGGCGGGACCGGGAACGACGGCACCGGCGGAGACGGGAACGGCGGCGGGTCCGGGAACGACGGCACCGGCGACGGTGGGAACGTCAACACCAACGGCTGAAACGGCTGAAACGGCCGAGGCCGCACCCCCGGTACGGCGCCGGGATCGCACCCGCCCGCCGTACCAGGAGCCGACCCCGGGAGCCGATCCCGGGAGCCGGTCCCGCGAACCGGCCCCGGGAATCAGCCTCAGGAGCCGGCCAGCTCCGCCTTCAGGTCGGCGGGGGTGGTGACGGGCATCCTGCAGGTGAAGTTGCGGCAGACGTAGGCGGCCGGGGAGCCGTCGACCGGCGTGCGGCCCTCCAGGAGGGGGACGCCGGAGGAACCGGGCTCGCCGAGGGCGATGACCAGGCCGGGCGCGGGGGACGTCAGCGCGGCGCGGTGCAGGGCCGCGGTCGCCGGGTCGTCGGGCGCGCCGACCACGGCGACCTCGACGGGGCCGGAGACGGCGGCCTGCGCCACGGCCAGGCCCCAGCCCGCGAAGCGGGCGTGCCGTTCGGCCAGCACGCTCACCGTGCCCAGCGCGGCCTCGGCGGCCTCCCGGTGCCGGGCCGAGCCGGTCAGGGCGGCGTAGGTGAGCAGCGCCCCGGCCGCGGCGAACTGGCCGGAGGGCGTGGCGTTGTCGGTGGGGTCCTGCGGGCGCTGGAAGAGGCGCTCGGCGTCGTCGGCGGTGTCGAAGAACCCGCCGGACCCGTCGGAGAAGCGGGTGAGCACGGTCTCCAGCAGCGCCTCGGCCCGGTGGAACCATCGGGTCTCCCCGGTGACCCCGTAGAGGGTGAGCAGGCCCTCGGCCACGTCGGCGTAGTCCTCCAGGACTCCAGCGTTGCCTCCCGCCCGGCCGTCGCGCGAGGTGCGCAGCAGCCGGTCGCCGTCCATGTGCACCTCCTCCAGCAGGGTGGCCGCCGCCCGCGCGGCCGAGACCAGGTCGGCCCGGTCGAACAGGGCCCCCGCCTCGGCCAGGGCCGCCACGGCCAGGCCGTTCCAGGCCGCGACCACCTTGTCGTCCCGGCCCGGCCGCACCCGGCGGGCCCGGGCGGCCAGCAGGGCCGAGCGCACCCGCTCGAACCGCTCGGGGTCGTCGGGATCGGACAGCAGCTGGAGCACCGAGGTGCCGTGCTCGAACGTCCCGGCCCCGGTGACCTCGAAGACCCCGGCGGCCCAGTCGCCGTCCTCCTCGCCGAGGAGCTCCTCCAGCTCGTCCACGGTCCAGACGTAGAACTTGCCCTCGACCCCCTCGCTGTCGGCGTCGAGCGCCGAGGCGAAGCCACCCTCGGAGGTGCTCATCTCGGCCAGCAGCCAGTCGGCGGTCTCCAGCGCCACCCGCCTGCCCATGACCGAGCCCGTGGCGCGCCACCAGTGCGTGTAGACCCGCAGCAGCAGGGCGTTGTCGTAGAGCATCTTCTCGAAGTGCGGCACGATCCACTCGGCGTCCACGCTGTAGCGGGCGAACCCGCCGACGAGCTGGTCGTACATCCCGCCCCTGGCCATGGCCTCCAGGGTGCGCTCTGTCATCGACACGGCCCTGCCCGCCTCGGGACCCCCGGCGGCGCCGTACCGCAGCAGGAACTCCAGCGCCATGGACGGCGGGAACTTGGGCGCCCCGCCGAACCCGCCGTGCACCGGGTCGAAGGACGAGGCGAGGTTCCGTACGGCCCGCGTGAGGGTCTCCGGCGTGGGCAGCGGCCCCGACGGGAAGGCCGTCTGCTCGCCCAGCGCCTCGACGATCTTGGAACTCTGCGTCAGGACGCCCTGCCGGTCCTCCTTCCAGGTGGTGGCCACCGCGGTCAGCAGGCGCTGGAACTGCGGGCGGGGGAAGTAGGTGCCGGTGTAGAAGGGGTGCCCCTCGGGCGTGGCGAAGACCGTCATCGGCCACCCGCCGTGGCCGGTCATCGCCTGGGTGGCCGCCATGTAGACGGCGTCCACGTCGGGGCGCTCCTCACGGTCCACCTTCACGTTGACGAAGTGCTCGTTCATCAGCGCGGCGGTGGCCTCGTCCTCGAACGACTCGTGCGCCATGACATGGCACCAGTGGCACGCCGAGTAGCCCACGCTGATCAGCAGGGGCGCGTCCCGCCGCGCGGCCTCCTCGAACGCCTCCGGGCCCCACTCGAACCAGTGGACCGGGTTGTCGGCGTGCTGCAGCAGGTAAGGACTGGTGGCGTCCTTCAGCTTGTTCATCGAGGCGCTCCTGGGTGCGTGGTGCGTGCCTTCCCGCGGTGCGGGCCGGGCGGGGCCGGACGTGGGACTCCTACCCCTACGGCCCGGCCTTGCTCCAAGTAAACCGGGAAGGCCCGGACCGGGCGCGGCGACAGGACGGGGTGTCCGGCGGTCGTCGCGGCATTAAAAGGACGCGGATGCTATTTGATGTTGAACGTGCTTATTTGCGGACAAAGCAGTTTTTAACCTTTTAGCGAGGTGACGGACATCTAACGCCTGTGCAATACTTCACTGCCTCCGCAGGGTCGCCCGCCGGCGGCCGAGGCGGAAGGCTAGAATCACCTCAGGTCGGTACGGCTCCCCTCCGGGATTGGAATCCAATCGCCGGGCCTCACCGAGTCCCGGTAACGCATAGAGCGGTTCGAGGATAGAGCGGTTTGAGGCCATGAACGCATCGGGTGAGAAGCAGACCGACGTCACCTCCGACGTCAGAGATCTCCGTGACGTCCCGCTCTCACTCGTCGGCCGGGCCGATTTCGACGGCATCGTGCGCCGGATCCTCCCCGGCTCGCCGGAGGTCCGGCGCGTTCCCGTGGCCGCGTTCAACTCCTCCATCTGATCCAGGGGGGCCGCCGTGAGCAGGCCCTTGACGCCGTTCCGGCAGTTCGTACTCAAGGTGCACAGCCGGTGCGACCTGGCGTGCGACCACTGCTACGTCTACGAGCACGCCGACCAGAGCTGGCGCGGCCGGCCCAAGGTGATCTCGGATGAGACCGTCTCCTGGACGGCCGTGCGCATCGCCGAGCACGTCAAGGCGCACGCCCTGAACCGGGTGCACGTCGTGATGCACGGCGGCGAGCCGCTGCTGGCCGGGCCCGACCGGCTCGACCGCATCGCCGCCGAGCTGCGCGGCCACCTGGACGGGATCTGCGCGCTCGACCTGCGCGTCCACACCAACGGCGTGCTGCTCGACGAGCGGTTCTGCGAGGTGTTCGCCGCCCGCGGCGTCAAGGTGGGCGTCTCGCTCGACGGCGACCGGGCCGCCAACGACCGTCACCGGCGCTTCGCCGACGGGCGCAGCAGCCACGCCCAGGCGCTGCGCGCGGTCGAGCTGCTGCGCGCCCGGCCGGAGCTGTACGCCGGGCTGCTGTGCACCGTCGACGTGGCCAACGATCCTGTCGCGGTCTATCGCGCGCTGGCGGAGCTGGAACCGCCCCGCATCGACTTCCTGCTGCCGCACGCCACCTGGGACGTCCCGCCTCCGCGTCCGGCGCCGGCCGCCTACGCCGACTGGCTGATCGAGATCTTCGAGCTCTGGGCCGCCGACGGCGGCGCCCCGCCGGTCCGGATGTTCGAGTCGATCATCTCGACCGCCCGGGGCGGGTCCAGTCTCACCGAGTCGCTCGGCCTGCAGCCCTCCGATCTGGTCGTCATCGAGACCGACGGGAGCTACGAGCAGGCCGACTCGCTCAAGACGGCTTTCGACGGGGCGCCGGCCACCGGCCTGCACGTGCTGCGCGACACCTTGGACGAGGTGGCCAGGCACACCGGCGTGCTGGCCCGCCAGCGGGGCCTGGCGGGCCTGTGCGGGCAGTGCCGCGCCTGCCCGGTGGTCGACAGCTGCGGGGGCGGGCTGTACGCGCACCGTTACCGGAGCGGCTCGGGGTTCGCCAACCCCAGCGTGTACTGCGCCGACCTGCTCAAGCTGATCACCCATGTCCGCGGCAGGACGTCGGAGCCGACCCACACCCTGCCGTCGGCGGCCCTGGACGCCCTGGCCTCCGGGTTCGGCGGAGGGAACGAGGTGACCCATCTGGCCGAGTCGCAGCGCAGCCTGCGGCGCGCCCTGCTGGCGGCGGTCAACGCGGCGACCGGCCCGGCCGGTGGTGCGGTGCAGGAGCGGGCCTGGGAGCTGATCACCGGACTGGACGGCACGCATCCCGGCGCGGTCGAGGCCGTTCTCGCCCACCCCTACGTACGGGTCTGGGCGGCCGGGTGCCTGCGCGATGGCCGACACGCGGGGCATCTGGCCAACATCGCCGTCGCCGCGGCGGTCCGGGCGGGCGTCACCGCCGCGCTCGACGTCCGGGTGCTCGGCGGCGCGGTCCACTTGCCCTCCCTCGGCGTCTTGGACGTGGATCCCGCCGCCGCGGGCCGTACGGCGTGGCCCGAGACGGACTCCGCCGCGCACCCTGCGGGCCGTACGGTGCGGCTGGAGGTGTCCGGAGGCAGGATCGCGCTGGACGGCGGGGTGGATCTGGACCCCCTCGCGCCCGGTGAGTGGCCGGGCTGGCACCCGGTCAGGCGGCTGTCGGCGGGCGGCTTCTCCGTCGGGCTGGAGGACACCGACCCGTTCAGGGACTGCCACCAGTGGCCGGCCGCCGGCCGCCTCACCGATGACCGGGTGGCGGCCTGGCAACGGGCCTTCGCGGAGGCCTGGGCGCTGATCGAGTCCGAGCTTCCCGCCTACGCGCCGGGCCTGCGCGTGGGGCTGTCCGTCCTGACGCCGCTGGCCCCGGCGCCCGAGGGCCGGGAGGTCAGCTCGACCGCCAGGCACGCCTTCGGCGCCGTCGCGGCGGCTCTGCCCGACGGCCCCGCCACGCTCGCGCTGCTCATCGTCCACGAGTTCCAGCACGTCAAGCTGGGCGCCGTGCTGGACATCCTCGACCTGTACGACGAGGGGGACACCCGCCGGTTCTACGCGCCCTGGCGCGACGACCCCCGGCCGCTGGAGGGCCTGCTGCAGGGGACCTACGCGCACATCGCGGTGACGGACTTCTGGAGGGTGCGCCGCCACGCCGACCCCGGGCGGGCGGAGGCGCAGTTCGCCCGCTGGCGGCGGGACACGGCCGAGGCGATCGAGACGCTCGCCGCCTCAGGCGCCCTGACCCCGCTGGGCGGCAGGTTCGTGACGGAGATGCGGCGGTCGGTCGCGGCGTGGCTGGACGAGCCCGTCTCCGCGGCGGCCGAGGCCGAGGCCGCCCGCTCGGCGCGCGTCCACCGGGAGCGGTGGACGGCCGCGGTTTCCCCGCGGTCCTGATTTCCGCCCCGGAAATAGCCGAAAATCAGAGCGCCGCCACTTTTCCGATATACGCCCCGTTTCTATAGTGAGTATTCACCGGGGAAGGGGGGCGGATGGCTGCGCCGCACTCTGCGGGGGGTTATCAAGGACCGTATTTTTTTCTCAGCTATGCCCATGTCCCGTCACTGGACGGCACGGGCTCCGGCGATCCCAACCAGTGGGTGGAAAGACTCTTCCGCGCGCTGTGCGACTACATCCTCCACCACACCAACGTGCCCGCCGGCTCGGCCGGATACATGGACCGGGGGCTGCGGACGGGAGAGAACTGGCCGCGCGCCCTGTCCGAGCAGCTGTCCGCCTGCCGGGTGTTCGTCCCCCTGTACTCACCCCGCTACTTCGAGAGTGAGTCCTGCGGCAAGGAGTGGGCCTGTTTCGTGAATCGTGCCAGCGACCACGTCGCCTCGGGCGGGGCGATGCCCGAGGCGATCATCCCCGCCCTGTGGACCCCGGTCAGGCTGGAGGCGATGCCCCAGGTCGCCCGGGACATCCAGTTCAACCACACCGACCTCGGACAGCACTACGCGGACAAGGGCTTCTACGGGATCATGAAGCTCCAGAAGTACCGGAGGCACTACCAGAACGCCGTGCACGAGCTCGGACGGCGGATCATCGAGGTGGCCGAGAACACCCCGATGCCCCGGGGGAGCATCTCGAACTTCACCACGGCCAAGAGCGTGTTCACCGACAGCGTCCCCGAGCGGCCGATCACGGTGACGGTGGCCGCGCCCGACACCGGGTCGCTGCCGGAGGGGCGCGACCCCGTCTACTACGGCGAGACGGCCCCCGAATGGGACCCCTACCGCACCGGTGACGACAGGAGGCCGCTGGCGGACTGCGTCGCCGAGGTGGCACGTTCGCGGGGGTTCCTGCCGGAGATCGGCTCGCTGGGCGAGCACGCGGGGATGCTCGAGGCCGACGACTCCCACGCCCCCGGAGTCGTCCTGGTGGACCCGTGGGCGACCTCCGGCGAGGAGGGCAGGCGGGCGCTGCGCCCGGTGGACCGGCCGGGACGGCCGTGGGTGACGGTCATGGTCGCGTGGAACCTGGACGACCCCCAGACGGTGCGGCACCAGGAGCGGCTCAGGCACGACCTGCGGGCGGCCCTGGGCGCCAAGCTCGCCGAGCCGGAGTCCAGGCCCCACGTCCCCGGGTTCGACGACTTCCGGAACATGTTGCCCGACGTCCTGCGCAGGGCGGAGCAGCGGTACCTGAACCGGGCCCCCGCCTATCCCCCCGAGGGAGAGAAGATCGACCGTCCCAAGCTGACCCGGCCCGAGGAGTGACCATGAGCGAAGGAAAGGTCGTCACCTTCTACTCGTACAAGGGCGGCACCGGACGCACCATGGCACTGGCCAACACGGCCTGGATCCTGGCCAGTGCGGGCAGGCGGGTGCTCGTGGTCGACTGGGACCTGGAGTCACCCGGCCTGCACAAGTTCTTCACCCCGTTCCTGGCGCCCGGGACGGCCACGACCGCGGCCGGCGTCATCGACCTGATCTCCGACTACCAGTGGGCGGTGATGCGCAACGAGCCCCGTCCCGGCGACTGGCACACCAAGTACGCCAGGTCGGAGAAGCACGCCATCTCGCTCGACTGGGAGTTCCCCGGCGGCGGGACGCTGGACTTCCTGGCGCCCGGCCGGGCCAACCGCGACTACTCCTCCCCGGCCTCCGGCTTCAACTGGGACAACTTCTACGACCGGCAGGGCGGGGGCCAGTTCTTCGACGCGCTGCGCGCCGACATGAAGGCGTGCTACGACTACACCCTCATCGACAGCCGCACCGGCGCCAGTGACATCGCGGGGATCTGCACCGTCCACCTGCCGGACGTCCTCGTCGACTGCTTCACCCTGGCCAACCAGGGCATCGACGGCGCCTCGCAGATGGCCAGGGACATCAGCGAGCGCTACGGCGACCGCGACATCCGCATCCTGCCGGTCCCGATGCGCATCGACACGGGGGAGAAGGAACGGTGCGACGCCGGGCGCGCCTTGGCCCGGCGGAAGTTCGAGGGATTCCCCGCCGGAATGACACCCCAGGAGGCCGACGAGTACTGGGGCGGCGTCGAGATCCCCTACACCCCCTTCTACGCCTTCGAGGAGATCCTCGCCACGTTCGGCGACGACCCGGCCCGGCCGGGCTCCCTGCTGGCGGCCTTCGAGCGGCTCACCGCGGCGGTCACCGAGGGCGAGGTGACCTCGTTCCCCCGCCTGGAGGAGCCCGTACGGCTGCGGTACCTGGAGAAGTTCGTGCGGCGGCACCCCGCGCCCCAGATCGACGTGCGCATCAGCTACGCCCGCGAGGACCGGATGTGGGCTGACTGGATCGCGGCCGTGCTCGACCGCCAGGGACACCGGGTCGCGCTGCGCGGCGTCGACGCGGGCGGGGAGGAGGACGGCGAGGGGGAGGCGCCCAGGACGCTTGCCGTGCTCTCCACCGCCTACCTGAACGCCCCGCGGGCGCTGGAGGTGTGGTCGCGCCTGACGGCCGCCGAGGCGGCGGGGCAGAGCGAGCTGGTCGCGGTGCGGATCTCGGAGTCGCGCTTCCCGTCCCCGTACGGCGACCGGGCCCTGACCGACCTGACCCGGCTGCAGGAGCGCCCGGCCGCGGAGACCCTGCTGAGGGCCCTGGGCGTGGCTGAGGAGATCGCGGCGGACCTGTCGGCCGTGGGCGCGCGCTTCCCGGGAAGCGTCCCGCAGATCTGGAACGTCCCCACCAGGAACGCCGCCTTCACCGGCCGCGGCGCCGTACTGGAGACGCTGCGCCACCAGCTCGTGGGCGGTAGCGCGGCGGTCGTGCTGCCGCAGGCGCTGTACGGCCTGGGCGGCGTGGGCAAGACGCAGGTCGCCCTGGAGTACGCCCACCGCTTCAAGGCGGACTACGACCTGATCTGGTGGGTGCCCTCCGAGAACCGCGAGCGCATCAACGCGGCGTTCGAGAAGCTGGCCCGCGAGCTGAAGATCCGCGTCGGGGAGAGCATCGCCGAGGTCGTGGAGGCGGTGCGCGAGGCGCTGCGGCTGGGCGCCCCGTACTCCCGCTGGCTGCTGGTCTTCGACAACGCCGGGGATCCCGACGAGCTTCGGGACTTCTTCCCCGGCGGGACCGGCCACGTGGTGATCACCTCGCGCAACCAGGCGTGGTCGAGCGTCGCGGCGCCCCTGGAGGTCGACGTCTTCAGCCAGGAGGAGAGCCTGGAGCACCTGAGCCGCCGCGTCCCCGGCCTGGCGGCCCGGGACGCGCTGGAGGTGGCGGCGGCCCTGGGCCACCTGCCCATCGCGGTGGAGCAGGCGGCCGCCTGGCTCGCCGAGACGGGCATGCCCGCCGCCACCTTCGTGGAGCAGCTGGGGTCGGAGACCGCCCGGGTGCTGTCGCTAGGGCAGCCCGCCGACTACCCGCACCCGGTGGCGGTCACGTGGAACCTGTCGCTGGCCCAGCTGCGCGAGAGCTCCCCGTCCTCGGTGCGGCTGCTGCAGCTGTGCGCGTTCTTCGCCCCTGAGCCGATCTCGATGTCCCTGCTCTACAGCGACGAGATGATCAGTTCGCTGCTGCCGTACGACGAGATGCTGCGCGAGAAGATGGTGCTGGGCCGGGTCATCCAGGAGATCGGCAGGTTCGCGCTGGCGAAGGTGGACCAGGGCAACAACACCATCCAGGTGCACCGCCTGGTCCAGGCCGTCATCCGCAGCCAGATGACCGAGCAGGAGCAGGAGCAGGCCTGCCACGAGGTGCACCGCATCCTGGTGGGCGCCCGGCCGCGCCAGGGCGAGGTGGACGACCCGGAGAACTGGACGCGCTACGACCTCATCTGGCAGCACCTGCAGCCCTCCCGGGCCACCGAGTGCACCGAGGAGGAGACCCGCCAGCTGCTCACCGACCGGGTGCGCTATCTGTGGAAGCGCGGGGACTTCGACAGCGCACTCGCGCTGGGGGACGAGCTGGCCGGTTACTGGGAGGAGAAGTTCGGGGTCGAGGACCGCCAGCGCCTGCACCTGCTGTTCAACGTGGCCAACGTCAAGCGGTCCCAGGGCAGGTACCAGGAGGCCCGGGAGCTGAACGAGTGGGTGCGGGAGATGCAGCGCGCGGTGGTGGGCGAGCGGCATCCGCACACGCTCATGACCACCGGCGGCCTGGCGGCCGACCTGCGCGGGCTGGGGGAGTACGGCAGGTCGCTGGAGATGGACAAGGTGACCTTCGAGCGGTGGAAGACGCTGTACGGCGAGGACCACCCCAGGACCCTGGCCGCCGCCAACAACCTGGCCCTGGCCTACCGGCTCGTCGGCGACAGCCACAATGCCCGCGAGCTCGACGAGGACACCCTGCGCCGGCGCAACCACGTGCTCGGCCCCACCCATCCCTACACGCTCTACTCCGCCACCCAGCTCGCCCGCGACCTGCGGGAGATCGGGATCTACCGGGAGTCGGTCGACATCCTGCGGGCGACCTTCCAGAGCTACCGCGAGACCCTCGGCGAGAACTTCGTCGACACCCTGCGGGCGGCCAAGAGCCTGGCGGTCTCCCTGCGCCGGGCGGGGGACCAGCAGGAGGCCTGGCAGCTGGCCAAGGAGACCGAGGAGCGCTACCGGCAGCGTTACCCGCTGACCCCCGACGCCCTGGCCGCGACGCTGGAGCTGGCCTGCTGCGAGTCGGCGCTGGACGACAAGGTCGCCGCGCGCGACCGTGCGGCGGGCATCGTGGACATCTACCGGCGGAGCCTCGGCGAGAGCCATCCGGTCACCCTGATCGCCCGCAACAACCTCGCCATCTACCTGCGCGGCACCGGTGACGTGGTCACCGCGGCGGCCCAGGCGCAGGAAGTGCTCGACGGGCTGCGCGCCGCGCTCGGCGAGCGGCATCCCTTCGTCCTGTCCGCCGCCGTCAACCTGGCCAACTGTCTGGCCGACGCGGGAAGGCCGCAGGAGGCCGAGGCGCTGGAGCGCCGCACGATCGACACGCTGCGGGACGCGCTCGGTCCCGCGCACCCCGACACGCTCGCCTGCGAGGCCAACCTGGCCGTCACCCTCCACACGACGGATCGCGGGGCCCAGGCGGAGCGGCTCAGGGAGCGGGTGCTGGCGGACAAGGCGCGCGTCCTGGGCGAGGAGCATCCCACGCTGATCTACCTGCGGCAGTGGCGGCGGATCAACCGCGACCTCGAACCTCAGCCGTTCTGACTCATCCGGCGGCCAGCCAGGCCAGGACGTCGGGCAGGACGCGCAGCGAGCCGAAGTGGGCGGCGCCCTCCTCGATGACCACCGTGGCGCCGGGGATGCGCCGCCCGAGCCAGCGCGCGTGGCCGGCGGGGGAGAAGACGTCCTCGTCGCCGTGCCACAGCAGCGTCGGCACCTCGATGGCCGCGGGGTCGAAGCCCCACGGCGTGCTGAAGGCCAGCGCGTCGTCCACCCACCCGGCTGCGGAGTGCCGCAGCGCCTCGGCGAAGGTCCCGGCCAGCATCCTCCTGATCCCGAAGTCGGCCACGACGTGCCGGTCGGGCTCGGGCAGCTCGGCGTCGAGCGCCGGGACCAGGCGGGTCGGATCGGCCCTGACCTGGTCGGCGACGGAGGTCAGCAGCGCGGTGAGCGGTCCGGGCCCGCGCGCCGCCGCGGTGTACTCGACCACGTTGGAGGGGGACATGCCCTCGAACCAGTCGAGCCCCTCGGCGCCGCGCGGCGCCAGCGGGACCAGGGCGGCCAGCCGGGTGGTGCGGTCCGGCAGCAGGGCGGCGCAGGCCAGCGCGTGCGGGGCGCCGCCCGAGCGGCCGATCACCGCGAAGCGCGGGATGTCCAGGAAGTCGGCTATCGCGGCCACGTCGGCCGCCACGTCGGCGACGCTCCTGCCGGCCAGCCGGTCGGACAGGCCGTACCCGGGGCGGTCGTAGGTGATCAGGCGGATGCCCATGCGGTACAGGAGCGTGGGGCGGGGGAGGGGCCCGACCCGGCTGCCCGGCGTGCCGTGCAGCAGGAAGACCGGCCGCCCGCCGGGGGAGCCGCTCTGGTCGACCGCGAGCGTTCTTCCGTCCGGCGTTCTCACCAGAGCCGTCAAGGCCGACCTCCCCGCTGCCCGTCCATGGAGGTTTTTCCCTTTTCCAGGGGCAGTGTCCCCTGATATTCCTCCCCGCGTTCCCGGCTCCCGCGAGGTCCTGGAGGGGCGTAGGCTCACGGAGCGTGGATCTCGACTTTGTCTGCGCGCACGCCGGTCGCCCGGCCGCCGAGCTGACCCGGCGTGACGTGGTTCGCGCGCTTCTCGCGGTGCCCTCGGGGGTCGCCCTGGTGGCCGTCCCCGACCTGCGCAGGGCGCTGCTGGCGGCGGGCAACCCGATGTCCCCGGCCTTCTGGGACTCCGTCAAGGCGACGCTCGGCGCGATCGAGTCGGGCACCGCCACGGTGGGCGACGTGCAGCGCTGGCTGGAGTCCACGGGGACCGAACCCCTCCTGCTGACCAGGAGCTTCTTCGTCTGGCCTGAGGAGGACGAGCGGGGCCCGATCGCCGAGGAGATGTACCGCCGGCTGGTGGCCCACCTGGAGGAGCGGGTCGCCGAGGGGGTGATCGACCCGGACGCGCTCGCGCGCAGGGACGACGGCGCCCGCGAGGCCTACGAGGACCTGCAGGAGCACTGGCTCAACAGCCCGCTGCCCGACGGGCGGATCCCCTCGGTCGTGGTGGGCGACGAGCAGGACGAGGAGATGTTCGCGGCCCGGGACGAGGAGGAGGCCTTCGCGCTCGGCGAGTTGCGGCGCATCCTGGCGGAGCTGCCCGAGCCCGTACGGCCCGCCTCGGAGCTGCACAGGGCGTGCGTACGGCTGCGCGAGGTGCTGGCCGGGCCGGGATACCCGGGCAACGTGCTGCGGGCGTGCGCCGGGTTCGGGGAGGGCGAGGAGCTGCCCGAGGACGACGAGGAGCTCTGGCTCACCGTCACGGCGGGCATCGCCGGGCCGATCTCCGACCTCCCCGAGGAGGACGACACGGTGGAGGCGTTCACCGACCTGGAGGGCGAGCTGGGTCACGAGGACACGGCGCTGGCGGCGCTGTGCGCCATCCACTACGCGGACTGGCTGGCGGTGGTGGCCGCCCTGGCCAGGCGGGGCCCCGGAGTGCTGGCCTCGCCCGAGCGCATCGCCCGGCTGATCGCCGAGTCCGACGACATCGACGTCGACCTGGACGACCCGGAGGACCTGGAGGCCGCCGAGATGCTGTTCGGCTCGGTCACGCCGCTGTGGGCGTCGCTGGGCATCGTCGACAGGAACGAGATTCTCACCCCGCTGGGACACTGGGGGCTGCCCAGGGCGCTGGAGCGGGCGTGGTCGCCGTTCGACTGAGGACCGCCGGGGACCCGGGCACGGTGACGGCACGGCCGTCCGGCGGCCGGGCACGGGCCTCTAGCTCGACCGGCTCTCGCCGTCGGGCTTGCCCGCCTCGGCGGACTTGACCGCCTGGGCGGGCTTACCAGTCTCGGCGGGCTTGCGAAGCTCGGCCTCGGACGGGACCTCGATCTTCGAGATCTGCTTCCTCATCGACTTGATCAGGAAGAACAGGGCGAAACCCAGGGCGGCCACGACGACGAAGCCGAGGAGCCCCGGGCTGACCTCGCCGGTGGAGGCAGGGTTGAAGGCAATCACGCGTCAAGTCTGCCACCGGCACCCCGTGGTCGTGTCAGGGGCAGGCGGGCGAGACCCTCTCCGCGTGGATGCCGGTGAACAGGTCGTCCTCGGGAAGCTCGGTGTCCACCAGGGAGCGGGCCAGGTGGTAGTCCTCGGTCGGCCAGATCTCGCGCTGCAGCTCGCGGGGGCACACGAACCAGAACCCGTCGGGGTCGACCTGGGTGGCGTGCGCCAGCAGGGCAGCGTCGCGGGCCTCGAAGTAGTCGCCGCAGGGGACGCGGGTGGTGACCGGCCACTTCTGCGGGCGGTCCTCCCACCGGGAGATCCAGTCGGCGTACGGCGAGCCGATGCCCCGCGCCGTCATGGCCTCGTGCAGCGCCTCGAAGCGCTCCTTGGTGAAGCCCATGTGGTAGTAGAGCTTCAGCGGCTGCCAGGGCTCGCCGGCCTCGGGATAGCGGTCGGGGTCGCCGGCGGCCTCGAAGGCCTCCACCGAGACGCGGTTGGTCATGATGTGGTCGGGGTGCGGGTAGCCGCCGTCGTCGTCGTAGGTCAGGATCACGTGCGGCCTGAACTCACGCACCGCGGCGACCAGGGGGGCCGCGGCCGCCTCGATCGGCTGGAGCGCGAAGCATCCCTCGGGCAGCGGCTCGTTCTCGTCCTCCGGCAGGCCGGAGTCGACGAATCCCATGAAACGCTGCTGCACGCCGAGGATCTCCCGGGCGCGCTCCATCTCCAGGCGGCGGACCTCGCCGATGTTCTCCAGGATGTCGGGACGGTCCATCTTGGGGTTCAGGATCGAGCCGCGCTCCCCTCCGGTGAGGGTGCACACGAGCACGTCCACACCTTCGGCGACATAACGTGCCATCGTGGCGGCGCCCTTGCTGGACTCGTCGTCGGGATGGGCGTGAACGGCCATCAGCCTCAGAGGTGCACTCACGGCTCGTTTTCTCCTCTTCGCTCTCCGGACGGCGTGGTCACTCCGGAGAGGGGTTAGTTTTTCTCAAGGCGGTCGCGGGGGCGAGACCCCCGCGGGGGACAATTGTCTCGGATAACGCCGAGGTAGTGCAGGGAGATTCCGTCATGGCCACCAGCGAGGCCGAGAAGGGCCGATTCGAAGGTCCCGTCCTCGGCACCCCCGGCGACTTCCCGGACCGGCCGCAGCGCAGGGGACGCTTCGTGGTGCACGGCGTCATCGCCATCCTGTGCGCCGTCCTCGCAGGTGGCTGGGGTTACGTCATGTGGGCGGCCAAGGGCGACACCGAGGTGATCGACCAGGTCATCGCCTTCGACGCGAACCGCCCCGACTCCGTCGAAATCCTCTTCGAGATCGTCAAGCCGTCCGACCGCGTGGCCCGCTGCCGCCTGCGCGCGATGGATGTGGACCACCGGGAAGTCGGGAGCCGGCTGGTCGATATTCCGGCTGGTGAGGGATATGTCCGGCTTACTGAACGGCTAGAGACCAGTGCCCAGGCCACTTCCGGCGACGTCGAGTACTGCCATCTCGTATAGTGAGACATTTGGGGAAGCGTTCGATCGCTTAACTTGCTAGCCTGTCGAGATTCGATCGTCCGTTACCCCAGCACACAGTCCCACAGAGCGAAGCTCCACAGAGGATGCAAGGAGAACCCGTGGCCGACTCCCACAACGAGAGCGTCACCTGGCTCACTCAGGAGGCGTACGACCGCCTGAAGGCGGAGTTCGAGTACCTCTCGGGGCCCGGGCGCGTCGACATCGCCAAGAAGATCGAGGCCGCCCGGGAGGAGGGCGACCTTCGCGAGAACGGCGGTTACCACGCCGCCAAGGACGAGCAGGGCAAGATGGAGGCCCGCATCTTCCACCTCCGCCAGATCCTGGACAGCGCCAAGGTCGGAGAGGCCCCGCGCACCGAGGGCGTGGTCGGGCCCGGCATGACCGTCACCGTGCGTTTCGAGGGTGACGACGAGGAGGTCGCGTTCCTGCTGGCCTCCCGCGAGGAGAGCGGCGCCCCCATCGACGTCTACTCGCCCAAGTCCCCCCTCAGCGCGGCGATCAACGGCAAGAAGATCGGCGAGAAGGCCACCTACACGATGCCGAACGGCCGCTCCACCACCGTGGAGATCCTCGAAGCCGTGCCGTACACCGGTGGCAACTGACCTCCGCGCGTGATGTGACCTCGCGGTGACGGATCCGCCGGGACCCTCGGTCCCGGCGGATCCGTCATGTCGCGGGAGGTCGTCTCGCGGGGGTCGGCGTGTCGCGGAATCACGCCGGTCCGCGGGAGTGTCACGAGATCAGAGCGTTCTGGCGGGTTCGCGTGCATCCGATCGCGATGTACGGCAGGCTCGTGAAGCCGGATCACTCAAGGGGCCGGGCAGGCGGAAGGGGGAGAGGACGTGTTCGAACGGCGGACGGGCGGCTCCGGCCTGCTCGACCAGATCCGCCGCGACCTCGCCTACCGTCCCCGCCTCGGCCGCGGCCGCCGCGGCGTGCGCGCGGCGAGACGGGCGGTCCCGGTCATCGCGGTGCTCCTGGTCGCGGTCCTGGCAGCCGACCTGGTGGTCCTGTCCCAGTTGGCCGGGCGCGATCCCGGTCTGGTCGCGGCCGGGGACGAGGGGCCCCGGGCGCCGGTGGCCCACACCGGGCCGATCACCCCGCCCGCCGGCGTGCCGACGGTCCCGTCGACCGCCGGGCCGGCCTCCGGGACGCAGGACCCCCTGCCGACCGCCGCCCCCGAGCCGGTCGCCCCGCTGAAGGCGATGCGCAGGCCCCATCTGTTCGTGGTCGCCCACCGGCCGCTGAGCCCGGCCGTGGTGGCCAGGGCCGCCAAGGTCCGCGGAATCCGCTCGGTCGAGCAGGCCGACGCCGCCGAGGTCGTCCTGGACGGCAAGCGGGTGCAGACGCTGGGCGTGAACCCCTCGACCTTCCGGGCCTACACCCCGCGCCCGACCGCGACCTCCGACAGGCTGTGGCGCAACCTGGCGGCCGGGGAGATGGCGGTCTCCTTCGTCCTGGGCAACGACGGCGGGATGCCGCTGGGCAAGACCGTCTCCGCCCCCGGGCACAGCCTGCGGGTGGGCGCCTACGCGACCATGGGCATGGGCGCGGTCGACGCCGTGGTCTCCCGGACCACCGCGCGCGCCCTGGGCATCCCGCAGGACAACGCGCTGGTGGTGAGCGCCCCCGGGGCCGACACCGCCCGGCTGCGCCGTACCCTCCTGAAGATCCTGCCGAAGGGCAGCCAGGTCGTCACGGTCAACCCGGTCTTCACCGCCCCCCGGCAGACGGTCTGGCCCGCGGAGGCCCTGGTGAGCGCCCCGCAGGTGAAGGCCATGCTCACCGCCGCGATCGGCAAGCTCGGCCGTCCGTACGTCTGGGGCGCCGAGGGCCCGGACTCCTTCGACTGCTCCGGCCTGGTGCAGTGGGCCTTCGCGCAGGCGGGCGTCAAGGTGCCGCGGGTGACGCACCAGCAGTTCGTCGCGGGCCCGCAGGTCTCCCTGTCCCAGGTCCAGCCCGGCGACCTGCTGTTCTGGCGTCACGACCCGACCAACCCCGGCTACGTCTCGCACGTGGCGATCTACTGGGGCGACGGCAGGATGCTCCACGCGCCGCGGACCGGCGACGTGGTCAAGCTCGTTCCCGTCACCACGAAGAACTTCGCCGGCGCCGTCCGGATCAGCCCGCAGATCGCCGCCCGCGTCCGCTGACCGGCTCGCCTGCCCGCCCGCGTCCGCCAGTCCGCCCGCCGCCCGCCGCCCGCCGTACGGCCATGCGCCCATTCCGGTGTCTTCACCGTCTCCGGTTCGCCTATGGCCACCTTTCAAGTAGAGATGTAATCTCGATTACATGGAAAACGACGAAGCACGCGAGAAGCTCCGGGGGTGGTTCTCCGGTCGCATGCCCGACGGCTGGTTCGAGGGCCCGCCGGAGATCGTGCTCGACCGTGAGGAGATCACGGTGATCGGCACCCTCCGGCCGCCGGCGCTGGCCGAGGACGCCTCCGAGGTGGAGCGGGCCGCCGCTCTGGAGGGCGGGGTGCAGCGCTTCCGTGAGGAGACCAGGGAGCGGCGCATCGAGATCGCCCTGGAGGCGGAGCACCGCTTCCGCAGGAAGGTGTCCTGGGGAGTCGCGGTCGGTGACCAGACGGTGATGTTCACCACACTGTCGGTCCCCGTCATGACACGGTTGCGCCAGACGGAGCGCCGGGTCCTGGACACCTTGGTGGCCGCGGGAGTGGCGCGCAGCAGGAGTGACGCGCTGGCCTGGTGCGTCCGTCTGGTGGGCAAGCACACCGACACCTGGCTGGCCGAACTGAGGGACGCGCTGCAACACGTCGACCGGGTTCGCGCGTCGGGGCCCGACGTCGGTTCCTGAGGCCGGCCAGGGAAAACGGTCATGAAAGTGGTCTGAACCTTTGTCGATATTGGTTTAGACCTCTGTCATTGGCCTATACCACTGGCCATAATAGCTTCTTTAAAAGCGCTTCTTTCGGGTAGGGACATCCGAACGCCACGGCCCCTGCCAGGCCATACGCCGACCGGCGGGGTTCGGACCGGGGCGGGACGACGTTCGGCCGGACATATTCACTGGTCTACGCCAATTGGATTAAGTCCGGTTTCGTCGTCAATGATGATTTGGCCCTGAGAAGCGTGAGGAGCTGCCGCAGTGACCGCAACCGTTGACGTATCCACCTCCAGCCCGACCAGCCACGAGGGACTCGCCGCCTGGGTCAAGGAGATCGCCGAGCTCACCCAGCCCGACAGGATCGAATGGTGCGACGGTTCCGAGGCCGAGTGGACCCGCCTGACGAACCTGCTGGTCGACCAGGGGACCTTCAAGCGGCTCGCCAAGCGGCAGAACAGCTTCTACGCCGCCTCCGACCCCAGTGACGTCGCCCGCGTCGAGGACCGCACCTACATCTGCTCCGAGCGCGAGGAGGACGCGGGCCCGACCAACAACTGGATCGCTCCCGCCGAGATGCGCGCGACCTTCGGGAAGATCTTCAAGGGGAGCATGCGCGGCCGCACCATGTACGTGGTCCCGTTCTGCATGGGCCCGCTCGGCGGGGAGATCTCCCAGCTCGGCGTCGAGATCACCGACTCGCCGTACGTGGCGGTGTCGATGCGGGTCATGACCAGGATGGGCGAGGCCGCCCTGCGGCTCATCGAGGAGCGCGGCGACTTCGTCAAGTGCGTGCACTCCGTGGGCGCCCCGCTGGAGCCCGGCCAGGCCGACGTGCCGTGGCCGTGCAACACCACCAAGTACATCAGCCACTTCCCCGAGACCCGCGAGATCTGGTCCTACGGCTCCGGCTACGGCGGCAACGCCCTGCTCGGCAAGAAGTGCTACGCGCTGCGCATCGCCAGCACCATGGCCCGCGACGAGGGCTGGCTGGCCGAGCACATGCTCATCCTCAAGCTCACCCCGCCCAGCGGGGAGACCCGCTACGTCGCGGCGGCCTTCCCCTCGGCGTGCGGCAAGACCAACCTGGCGATGCTCCAGCCGACGATCCCCGGCTGGAAGGTCGAGACGATCGGCGACGACATCGCCTGGATGCGCTTCGGCGAGGACGGCCGCCTGTACGCCATCAACCCCGAGGCCGGCTTCTTCGGCGTCGCGCCCGGCACCGGCGAGTCCACCAACGCCAATGCGATCAGGACGCTCTGGGGCAACAGCGTCTTCACCAACGTCGCCCTCACCGACGACGGCGACGTGTGGTGGGAGGGCCTGACCGACGAGCCCCCGGCGCACCTGACCGACTGGAAGGGCCGCGACTGGACCCCGGACGGCGACGAGCCCGCCGCCCACCCCAACGCCCGCTTCGCGGTGCCCGCCGGGCAGTGCCCGACGATCGCCCCCGAGTGGCAGGACCCCAAGGGCGTGCCGATCTCCGCGATCCTCTTCGGCGGCCGCCGCGCCAGTGCGGTCCCGCTCGTCACCGAGGCGCTGAGCTGGAACCACGGCGTGTTCATCGGGGCGAACATCGCCTCGGAGAAGACCGCCGCCGCCGAGGGCACGGTCGGCGAGCTGCGCCGTGACCCGTTCGCGATGCTCCCGTTCTGCGGCTACAACATGGGTGACTACTTCGCCCACTGGGTCAAGATCGGTCAGCGCGAGGGTGCGAAGCTGCCGCGCGTCTACTACGTGAACTGGTTCCGCAAGAACGCCGACGGCAAGTTCATCTGGCCCGGCTTCGGCGAGAACAGCCGCGTGCTCAAGTGGATCGTCGACCGCCTCAACGGCAAGGCGCAGGCCGTCGAGACCCCGATCGGCCTGCTCCCCGCCGAGCTGGACACCGAGGGCCTCGACCTCCCCGCCGAGGACCTGCGGACCCTGCTCACCGTGGACACCGAGGTGTGGAAGGAGGAGGCCGCGCTGATCCCGTCCTTCTTCGAGACCTTCGGCGACCACCTGCCCAAGGAGCTGTGGGAGGAGTACAACGCCCTGGTCGACCGCCTGGGCTGAGCTCCGTCCCCCGATCCTCTCCGGCCTTCTCCCGCCCGGGTCCCTCCTGGCCGCGGGCCTTCCGGGAGCCCCGGCGTCCGCCAGGCGCCGGGGCTCCGGCGCGTCCGCGGCCGTGGTCGGCGGACGGGCGCCGGGGCTCCGGCGGGCACACCGGCCACCGGCGGTGAAATAGGCTCCTTCCAGGAGAAACTTCCGCGTCTCCACAAGCGTCTATCTGGCAACGGGCATATGCCCCCCGGCCCTTTCAGGAGGCGGACATGGGAGTCGTACTGATCGTCATCGCGGCGGCCCTCGCCGTGATGGCCGTCACCACGGCGGTGGCGCTGGGTGTCGAGCACCGCAGGGTTCGCCGGGCCGCCGCGAGCCATCCGGGCGGTCCGCTCACCCCCTACGAGCTGGCCTACCTGTCCGGTGGACCGCTCCGCACCGTCAACACCGCGCTCGGCCTGCTGGCCAGGGGCGGCGGCGTGCGCGTCTCGCGGGGCGGGCAGATCGGCCTCGTGGCCGGGGCCCCGCCGTCCCCGGACCCGATCGAGCGGTCCGTCATGGACGCGCTGGCCGAGCGCGGAGGCAGCTGCGCGGCCGGTGAGCTGCGCCGTACGGTGGCCGAGGGGCAGGCCATGGAGGGCCTGCGCTACAACCTGGTCGGCCGCGGGCTCCTGGTGCCCGACGGCGCGCTCACCGGGGCGCGCAAGCTGCTGAGCCGGCTGCTGACCGTCTCGGTGCTCGCGGTCGTCTTCAGCATCGGCACGGCCGTCATCGGCCTGGACAGCGGGCTCACCGTGTTCGCCTTCCTGATCGGCCTGGTCACGGCGGTCGTGGGCCTGATCATCCACGCCACGCAGAAGACGGCTCTGCGCAGCGTGCTCACCAGGTCCGGGACGGAGGCGCTCCTGTACGCCCGCCGGTCGCACGTCCGCGGCGTCCGCCCGGTGAGCGGCGACCTGGCCTTCGCCGTCGGCTTCCCGGTCGCCCTGTACGGCCTGAGCGAGCTCGACGATCCCGGCCTGGCCCAGGAGCTCCAGCAGCGCGACACGACCGGCGGCTACGTGAGCGGCTCCTGCGGCGGCGGGTCGGGCGGCGACTCCTCCTACGGCGGCGGCGACTTCGGCGGCGGCGGATGGGGCGGCGACTCCGGCGGGTCGAGCGGCGGCGACTCCGGCGGCGGGTCCAGCTGCGGCGGCGGCGGTGGCTGCGGTGGAGGCTGCGGCGGCGGGTGAGGCGGCGGACGGGGTCCGGGCCGCGGCGGAGAACTTCGCCCGCGGCCCGATCGTCTACCGGTTACAGGGTTCGCAGGACGCACCCCCTTCTCGGAGGCCGGTATGGATGCTCTCATCGGTGTTCTGCTCATAGGCGCGGTTTTCCTCACTCTTCTCGTCCTCCTCCTGAAACCGGTCTCCGGAATCAGGCGGCGGGCGCGTGCCGCGCGTGTCCGTGGCTCGCGTGCTCGAGGTGCGGGCTCCCAGACCTGGCGCGCTTATTCTGCGGGCTCCGAGACCCGGCGTTCCCGCACCTCGCGGCTCCGCGGCCTGACGAGGGGCGAGCCGTACCGCCTGATGACGGGGGCGACGGACGGCTCGGGCGGCTGGTGGTCCACGCGCAGGGAAGGATGGGGCGGCGGATCAGGTGACTCCGGAGGATACGGCGGTGGGGGAGAGAGCGGCGGTGGAGGCGGCGGTGACGGAGGCGGAGGAGGCGGCGGTGGATGAACCGCTGGGCGTCGGGATCGGCTGGCGGCCGGAGATCGACCTCACGGTGGAGCGCCTGGAGGGCGTGGACTTCGTCGAGGTCATCGCGGAGAACGTGCGTCCCGACCGGCTGCCGGAGTCGCTGCGGGTGCTGCGCGCGCGGGGCGTGCCGGTGATCCCGCACGGGGTCGGGCTGGGGGTGGGCGGCGCCGAGCCGCCGGACCCCGACCGGCTGGCCCATCTGGCGGCGTGCGCCCAGGCGCTCGGCGCGCCGCTGGTCAGCGAGCACCTGGCCTTCGTGCGCGCTGGCGGCATGGAGGCCGGCCACCTGCTGCCCGTGCCGCGCACCCGTGAGGCGCTCAGGGTGGTGGTGGACAACGTACGGCGGGCGCAGGACGCACTCGAGGTCCCCCTGGCGCTGGAGAACGTGGCGGCCCTGTTCGGCTGGCCGCAGGACGAGATGACCGAGGCGGAGTTCCTCGGCGGGCTGGTCGAGGCGACCGGGGTCAAGCTCCTGGTGGACGTGGCCAACCTCTACACCAACGAGGTCAACCTCGGCCTGCGGGCCGTGGACGCCCTGGACGTCCTGCCGCTGTCCGAGCTGGCCTACGTGCACGTCGCCGGGGGCCACGCGCACGGCGGCGTCTGGCACGACACCCACACCGACCACGTCCCCGACGAGGTGCTCGCCATCCTGTCGGAGCTGTGCGCGCGGGTGGACCCGCCCGGGGTGCTGCTGGAGTGGGACGCCGACTACCCCAGCGACGAGTCCCTGCAGTCCGAGCTCGACCGGATCCGGAAGGCGATGGTCCGTGACTGACCTCGACCGGCGCCCCCCGGAGGCCGCCCGGGAGACGGGCCCCGGCCACGACGTCGTGGGAGCGGCGGGGCCGGGTCAGGGCGCCGGCCACGACGTCGTGGGAGCGGCGGGGCCGGGTCAGGGCGCCGGGGGAGCGGCCGGTTCCGACGCCAGGGCCGAGCTGGCCAGGGCGCAGGCCGAGCTGCTGGCCGCCCTGGTGGCGGGCGGGCGGGCGCCCGAGGGGTTCGACGAGGAACGCCTGCGCATCCAGACCTCCAGCCTGATCGCCAAGCGGCGGGGGGTGGTGGCCCGGCTCCGGCCCGACCTCCTGCGGGCGCTCGGCGGTGACTTCGCGGCCGAGTTCGCCGCCTACGCCGACGGCCGTCCCAAGCCGTCCGGCGGCTCCCGCGCCGACGCGCGCGACTTCGCCGAGGCGCTCAGGGCGGCGGGCCGGATCGCCGGCGAGCCCGCCCCGCGGGCCCGCCGGTGGTGGGCCCGGCTCACCCGGCGCCGGACGGGGTGAGCCTCCCCGGGCCGTGGGCCGTGGGCCGTGGGCCGCGTGCTCCGGGATCCGGAATCCGGAATCCGGCGGGACGTTTTGCCGGGGCGTACCTGGATACGCTCTGTGACGTGGGGGGACTGCGGTGTGTGGACGGCTCGTATCTGACTGTCACGCCCATCGCGTGCCGGGACAGCGTCGGTTCGCCGTACGAGATCACTTTGGAGCTGCACCGTGACGGCGCGCCGTACGGGATGGTGGGCGAGCGGTGCGGCTGGTTCCTGAACCGGCTGGCCAGAGGGGTCGCCGAGGCCCGGGCGCGGGGTGACGGGCGCTGGCCCGACCCGGACGACCGCTTCCCCGACCTGCCCGACGAGGGGGAACTGTTCGCCTTTCGTTACCGGGCCGGGAAGGGCCTGGTCGGAGGCGGCGAGCTGCGCTGCCGGCTGCGCACGATCCCGATGTGGACGCCGCAGGACCGGGGGCCGGCCGGGGAGTGGAAACTGACCAGGAGGGCCTTCCTGGAGGCCTGGGGCAGCGACGGGGTGGGACTGCGCGCGGTGCTGACGTCGGCCGAGCTGAGCGAGTTCGTGGAGGCGCTCGTGACGGAGGCCGAGGAGTGCCTGGGATCGCACAAGTCCGACGAGTCCAGCACAATTTCCTAGAAGGGACGGACAAGTCCCGCCGGCGGCGATAATTGCCTGTCAGCGCCCTTCGACCACGGGCGTTGAGGGGAGGGGCTCCACATGGGCGTGCGTGATCTCGTCTACCGGTTGTACGAACGGCGACTTGAAGCCAAGCTGTCCCGTCATCGGGACATGGTGCCCCGCCACGTCGGCGTCATCGTCGACGGCAACCGCCGCTGGGCCCGCGCGATGGGCATCGAGGACGTCAGCCGCGGGCACCGCAAGGGAGCCGACAAGATCTCCGAGCTGCTCGGCTGGTGCCGGGAGGCGGGCGTCGAGGTCGTCACGGTCTGGCTGCTGTCCAGCGACAACATCAACCGTTCCAAGGACGAGCTCGAACCCCTCATGAAGATCATCGAGGACGTGGTCCAGGAGCTCGTGGCCGCCGGGTGGCACATCAAGCCCATGGGGGCGCTCGACCTCCTGCCCGATCACACGGCTCATGTCCTTAAAAATGCAAAAGAAGCAACATCGCACCGTCCAGGTTTGATTGTGAACGTTGCGGTTGGGTATGGAGGAAGGCGTGAGATCGCTGATGCGGTGCGCTCCCTCCTCCTGGAGCACGCCAGCAAGGGGGCGACCATCGAGGACCTGGTCGAGGTTCTCGATGTGGAGCACATCGCGGAGCATCTCTACACGCGCGGCCAGCCCGATCCGGACCTGGTCATCCGGACATCGGGGGAGCAGCGGCTGTCCGGCTTCCTGCTCTGGCAGAGTGCCCACTCCGAGTTCTACTTCTGCGAGGCCTACTGGCCTGACTTCCGCAGGGTCGACTTTCTGCGGGCCCTCCGTTCGTACGCCGCGCGGCACCGACGGTACGGCACCTGAAACGCAACGTGAACACCTCCTTTCGGTCACACATGCGTCATTGGAAGGTGGGTATTCAGGACGTACCGTAAGAAGTAGGCGGGCACAGTCCGCCTACTCCGGAGAGGGCCCGCCTTTGCGTCACGACGCGTCAGGGAGGGCCGGCCACCGGTCCCTCTCGGCGAGCCGAGAACGCGGGCCCGGGTCCGGTCCGCATCCCAGCTCATGGCAGGGCGCCAGCCATGGCGCCCGGGGGAGAACGCGTGGCACACCCTTCGTCCGCATCCACGTCGTCGGCCGGCAACCGGCGCACGTACGTCCTGGACACCTCGGTCCTCCTGGCTGACCCGGCGGCGATAAGCCGCTTCGCCGAGCACGAGGTGGTCATCCCGATCGTCGTCATCACCGAGTTGGAGGGCAAGCGGCACCATCCGGAGCTGGGCTACTTCGCTCGCAAGGCGCTACGGCGCCTGGACGACCTGAGGGTGACCCACGGACGTCTGGACGAGCCCATGCCCATCGGCGAGGGCACCATCCGGGTCGAGCTCAACCACAGCGACCCGTCCATCCTGCCCGTCGGCTTCCGGCTCGGCGACAACGACACCCGCATCCTGACCGTGGCGCGCTCGCTGGCCGCCGAGGGTCTCGACGTGGTGCTGGTGTCCAAGGACCTCCCGATGCGCATCAAGGCCGCCTCCATCGGTCTCGCCGCCGAGGAGTACCGCGCCGAGCTCGTCGTGGAGTCCGGCTGGACGGGCATGGACGAGATCCAGGTGGCCGACGAGGACGTCGAGGCGCTGTTCGAGCACGGCACCGCCGACATCGCCGAGGCACGGGAGCTGCCCACGCACACCGGACTGCGGCTGCTGTCCAGCCGGGGTTCGGCGCTGGGCCGCGTGCTGCCGGACAAGACCGTGCGCCTGGTCCGCGGCGACCGCGAGGTCTTCGGGCTGCACGGCCGCTCCGCCGAGCAGCGCATCGCCCTGGACCTGCTGATGGACCCCGAGGTCGGCATCGTCTCGATGGGCGGGCGCGCCGGCACCGGCAAGTCCGCGCTCGCGCTCTGCGCGGGCCTGGAGGCGGTCCTGGAGCGCCGTCAGCACCGCAAGGTCATCGTCTTTCGCCCGCTGTACGCCGTGGGCGGCCAGGAGCTCGGCTACCTGCCCGGCACCGAGAACGAGAAGATGGGCCCCTGGGCGCAGGCCGTCTACGACACCCTGGGCGCGGTCACCACGCCCGAGGTGATCGAGGAGGTCATCGACCGGGGCATGCTGGAGGTCCTCCCGCTCACCCACATCCGCGGGCGCTCGCTGCACGACGCCTTCGTGATCGTGGACGAGGCCCAGTCGCTGGAGCGCGGGGTGCTGCTGACGGTGCTGAGCCGGATCGGCGCCAACTCCCGGGTCGTGCTCACCCACGACATCGCCCAGCGCGACAACCTGCGTGTGGGCAGGCACGACGGTGTGGTCGCCGTGGTGGAGAAGCTCAAGGGACACCCGCTGTTCGCGCACGTCACGCTGACCCGTTCCGAGCGCTCGCCGATCGCCGCGCTGGTCACGGAGATGCTGGAGGACGTGACGATGTGAGCCGAGCGGGCGGACCGGAGCCATGCGCCCGGTCCGCCCGCCGGGCCCTCCACGGGGGGCACGTCCGTACTGGAGGCGGACGACGCCCCCCGTGGCAGGGGCCGCCCGTTTCCCATCGGTACGGCCGGCCGCATGCGGCGTCGTGACCGGGGCGGCCGAATTCTCACGGAGGCAGCCGCACGCCCTTGGCGGCCAGGTTCCGGAACTCGAAGCAGGTGTGCTCTCCCAGCGACTCCGGGGTCCCCGGGAACAGCCGGGTGATCTCGACGCTCCAGATGCTCTCCTGCTTGTTCTGCCGGACCGTGCAGGTGATCTGGGCGATCCCCAGCCGGGAGAGCGTCCCCTCGCCGGTCAGGACCACGTTCAGCCGGTATCCCATCTCCCCGGCCGGGTCGTTGCGCTGGGAGGCGCCGCTGTAGCGGGTGGTCTTGCTGTCGTAGTGGTTGAAGCCGATCAGCTCGCTCGTCATCCCCGGCTTGGGCGGCTGCTTTCCGGCCCGGAACAGGGTGTCCACGATGTTGTCGACGGAGTCGGAGACCACCGGCACCCGGGCGGGCTCCAGGCGTCCCTGCCGGACGAGATAGACCGTCACCCACGTCGGGCTGTAGCTGATCACCGGCGGCCGGCCCAGGTCCCGCACCTCGGTGGGCGTGATGCCGCAGCCGCCGAGCACGAGGGCGGCCGCGACCACGAGGCAGGCGAGCCCGCCCCCCGCGGGCCTTCTCCCCGCGAACTTTCCGGTGGACTTCCCGGCGGACCTTCCCTGGGGCCTTGTCATCGCGGTTCTTCTCCCTGCGGGCCCTCGCCCGCCGGGGGCAGCCAGACGGTGAAGAGCGTGCCGGGATCCTGCGGGCGCACCGAGATCGTGCCGCCGTGCAGCTGGGCGTTGGAGCGGGCGATGGACAGGCCGAGCCCGCTGCCGTCGCCGCGCGTGCCGGCCTTGTAGAAGCGGTTGAACACATGGGGCAGGTCCGTGGCCGGGATGCCCTTGCCGTGGTCGCGCACCTTCACCTCCAGGCCGTGCTCGGTGCTGCGGGCGGACACCGTGACGGGCGGTTCCCCGTGCCGCAGGGCGTTGCCGACCAGATTGGCGACGATGACGTCGAAGCGCCGGGGATCGAGGGAGAAGGCCAGTCCCTGGGGCGCGGCCACCTTGACCTGGTGCGACCAGCCGCGCATCTCCAGGCAGTCCTCGATCGCGTCGGAGATGCTCACGGTCTCCAGGTTCAGCGTGGCCGTTCCCGAGTCGAAGCGGCTGGCCTCGATGAGCTGCTCCACCAGGGTGCGCAGCCGTGCGATCTCGCGCAGCACCAGCCGTACGGCCGCCGCCGGCTCGTCGGGCAGGCGCTCGGCCTCCTCGGAGAGCATGTCGGTCACCGCGGTCATCGCGGTCAGCGGGGTGCGCAGCTCGTGGGAGACGTCGGCCACGAACCGGCGGGACATCGCCTCCAGCGCCCGCAGCTCCGACACGTTGCGCTCCAGCTCGGCGGCGGTGTCGTTGAAGGTGGCCGTCAGCTCGGCCAGCTCGTCCTGGCCGTGCACGGGCAGCCGCGTGTCCAGGTGCCCGGCGCCTAGCGCCCGTGCGGCCGTGCCGAGCCGCCGTACCGGCAGCAGCACGCGCTGGGCCGACACCAGGGCCACGGCGAGGGCCACCGCCAGCATGATGGCCCCGGCGACCGCCAGCGGCTGGCGCATGCCGATCAGCAGGTGCTCCTCCTCGGCGAGGGGGACGAACACGAAGACGCTCATCCCGGTCGGCTGCGGCAGGTGGATGGGCTCCACCCGCCACACGGGCGTGCCGATCACCAGCCACATCGCCCCGCGGATCTCCTGGCGCTTGTAGACCATCCGGTCGGCGGCGCGGGCGCGCAGGTCGGCGGGCACGTCGTTCATGCCGAAGGAGCCGTCGGCGTACAGATAGTCCTCGTAGCGGACGACCACGGCGCCGTTGGGGACCCGCAGGCTCTTCTGCAGGACGGTGATCTCCATGTCGGTCGGCGGGCTGTCGCCCGGCCACAGGGCGCTGATGGGGAATCTGCTGCCCGTCAGGGTGTCACGCACGTCGGCCGCGGCCGTGTACTCGGCGCGTTCGATCACCCGGTTCTTGACGAGCTCGTAGCCGATCACGGCCACCAGGGCGGAGGCCGCGACCGCGATCAGGGTGAAGGCGATGACCAGACGTCCGCGCAGCCCCGTGTAGATCCGCCTCACGGTGGGCTGAACCGGTACCCGAAACCGCGCACGGTGTGGATGAACTCCGGCTCGGCGGGCACCGCCTCGATCTTGGCGCGGATCCGCTGCACGCAGGCGTCCACCAGCCGGGAGTCCGCGGCGTGGGTGTGGTCCCACACGGCGCGCAGCAGGTAGCGCCGGTTGAGCACCTGGCCGGGGTGGCGGACCAGCTCCAGCAGGAGCCGCAGCTCGGTGGGGGTCAGGTGGACCTCCCGTCCGGCCAGCGTGACCTTGAGCGCCCCCCGGTCCACCACCAGGTCGCCGAAGGTGATGCGGTCGGAGCTGGCCGACTCCACCCGGCGCAGGACCGCGCGGATGCGGGCGTCCAGCACGCGCGGCTCGACCGGCTTGACCACGTAGTCGTCGGCTCCGGCCTCCAGGCCCACGACGATGTCGAGGTCGTCGCCCCTGGCGGTGAGGAGGATCACCGGCAGCTGGTCCATCTTGCGGATCCGGCGGCACACCTCGACCCCGTCGATCCCGGGCAGCATGACGTCCAGGATGGCGATCTCGGGGCGGCGGGAGCGGACGTGGTCCAGCGCCTCCTCACCCGTCTCGTAGGAGGTCACGGAATGGCCCTGGCGGGCCAGCGCCAGCTCGAGAGCGGTCCTGACCGAAGGGTCGTCTTCAACGAGGAGAATGCCGGCCACCTGGTCATTATTCTTGCAACGTCCTATAGCTCCCACCATGTCATGAGACTGTTACCTGAGGTCTATGTCACAGCGTGACGACTGGAAAGTCCGGTACCGGGCCCTTCTCTCCCGCCCCGGAGGAAGCCTCGGCCCCCTCCGCCACGCCGATGTGACGAAAATCACATAGGGCCGGTCAAATGTCGGGAAAGTCCTCGTAAGCAGGCAGTCGGGCCCCGGCGAACCGGGTGACTTTACCCGCGACCTCCCCCTGTTCTGCCGTTCCGGTTGCGGACCACCCCCCCGTGCACGGCAAGCTCATAGGTCGTGAGTGCAGGATCGCCCCCCTTGAAGGAGCGCCCGCCCCTGAAGGGGCGCCAGGCGCCCGGCTCCCGCCGTACGGGCAGGAAGCCGGAGAAGACTCCGAAGACGAAGGCTCCGGCGAAACCGCGGGGGTGGCTGACGCCCAAGCGCGGCCTGATCCTCGGCCTGGTGGCCGTGGTCGTCGCGGGAGGCGGCGGCTTCACCGCCTACACCGCGGCCCAGAACGCCTCCGCCCCGGCCGACCAGGCGCTCACTCTCGACCAGCTGGCCAACGCCTTCGGCGGCGGCGACCCCTTCGGGCCCGACCCCCAGGCCGACGCGCTGAAGGCTCAGGCGGTCCAGGCGCTCAAGGCCGACGCGCTCAAGCGCAAGCGCGAGGGGCGCGAGCCGCTCGACCCCATCAAGATCGTCAAGGAGGCGCCGGGCGGCGGCGGCTTCGACCCCAAGCAGCTCCCGGCCGGCACCGCCAACCCGACCGGCAACAAGGCGCTGGGCAAGCAGATGCTGGAGGCCCGCGGCTGGGCCGACCAGTGGGGCTGTCTGGAGAAGCTCTGGATGAAGGAGAGCGGCTGGAACGAGCGGGCGATGAACCGCTCCAGCGGCGCCTACGGCATCCCGCAGTCGCTGCCCGGCCACAAGATGGCCAGCGCGGGCGCCGACTGGCAGACCAACCCGGCCACCCAGATCGAATGGGGACTGGGTTACATCAAGGGTCGCTACGGCACGCCCTGTGGCGCCTGGGGTCACTCTCAGGCCAAGGGATGGTACTGAAACACCCCAGACCGGCAGGTCAGACCCCATCCGCCTGTTAGGGCGCGCATCCTGGGCGGTATGGGGATAAAGGTCAGCGTGGTGGTGCCGGTGCACAACCCCGGTGATACGGCCGACGCATGCATCCGATCGGTCATCGAGCAGTCGATGCCTCCGGACGAGTACGAGGTCGTCTTCGCCGACGACGGCTCCGACGACGGGACCGCCCAGCGGCTCGACGTGATCGCGGAGTCCCGTTCCAACGTCAGGGTCCTGCACCTGCCGCGCATCGGCTCCCCGATGCGCGGCCGCAACGCCGCCCTGGAGGTGGTCAGGGGCGAGTACGTCTACATGCTCGATCAGGGCGACAAGCTGGATCGCACGGCCCTGGCGCGGATGTACGACCGCGCGGTCCAGACGGAGGCCGACGTCCTCGTCGGGCGGCTGGCCGGCGACGACGGGCCTCCCCCGGCGGCGTTCTCCCGGGACCGGCAGCGGGCCGACATCCTCGGGGACGGGCTGCTGGCCCTGCTCACCCCGCACAAGCTCTACCGCAGGGCGTTCCTGGTGGCCGAGGCCATGGCCTTCCGCGGCGCCGGCGGGCCGCTGGCGGAGCAGGCCTTCGTCCTGCGGGCCTACCTGCGGGCGGCGGCCGTGACCGTGATGGCCGGAGAGGTCTGCTGCCACCTGGGGGAGCGGCCCGAGCACCAGGTCGGCCCGCGCGCCCACGCCGCGGAGCTGGACAAGCTGCTCGACGTCATCGACGAGTCGGTCCCCCGCGGGCGCAAGCGCGACCGCCTGTACGCCCACTGGTTCCGCACCGCGGTCCTGCGCCGGCTCGGCGGCACCAGGTTCACCTCGTCCTCGGCGGACCGCTCCCTGACCTTCACCACGCTTCGGGACATCGTCGTCCGGCGCTTCCCCGAGAGGCTGGACCACTACATGCCCGTCCAGCTGCGGGCGCGGGCCGCGCTGCTGCGCGCGGGCCGGCTCGACCAGCTCGTCGCGCTGGCCCACGCCCTGCGGGGCACCTTCCTGCAGGCGGAGATCAAGAGCGTCGCCTGGCGGGACGGCATGCTCGTGATGAACCTCACCGGGGAGATCATGCGGGGTGACGGCACCCCCACCCGCTTCCTGCGGCACGAGGAGAACCGCCTGCTCTGGACGTCACCGCTGCCGCTGGACGGGCTCCGGCTCCCGCCGGACGTGGCCGACGTCACCGCCGCGGTCTCCCGCACCCGCTTCGAGGTCTACATCCGGCACGAGGCGACCGGGACCGTGCACATGCTCCCCGTGAGCTGCTCGGTGGTCCACGTCCCGTACGGCGACGCGATCAGGGTGCAGGTCACCGGCACCGCGAGCCTCGACGCCGCCTCCGCGCTCCCCGGCGGGATCCTGCCCTCCGGTCTGTGGGAGGTCCACATGCGGCTGCGCGGCGGCGTCCACCAGGGGCGCGCCCGGGTGACCGGCGATCCGGTGCACTGCATGGGATCGCCGGAGGAGCACACGGGGCGGCCGGTGGTCCCCTGGTGGTCCGACCACGGCGAGCTGGGCCTGTGCGTGGAGCCCCGCTCCTTCCCCGAGTCGGTCGTCCTCGTCTCGACCGGGACCACGGTCACCCACGGGCGCGACCACGTCTTCGTCGTGGTGCCCGTGCCGTACATGCCGCCGGGCGGCGGGTCGCCGGCCGAACTGGTGCTGCGCCAGGCGCCGGACGGCGAGCGCGAGGTCCGCGCCCCCGCCTTGGTCGAGCCGGGCCTGCCCGGTCACACCGCCGGGCGGCTGATCGCCAGGGTCCCGATGAAACGCCTGCCCCGCCACGGCTTCCTGGCCCCCGGCGCGTGGATGCCGTTCCTGCGGATGGACGATCAGGAGGTCGGGCTCCGCTTCGGCGTGGAGATGAGCCGCGGCGGCCGGGTGGAGATCCGCCGCGGCATCGTGCCCGCACCCCTGCCCGAGCGCCGGGACCCGCTGCTCAAGCGCATCGCCCGGCGGATCCCCGGCGCCCGGAACATGGTCCGGTCATCCCGGCCGGTGCCGCGCCGCTACACCGCCAACTGACACTCGTTGACGAGGTCGCCGCCGGCCGGGCGGGGCAGGGTCGCGCTGGGCGGCGGGCTCTGCCGCCGCTCGACCCAGCCCTCCATGGCCTCGAACGCGCTGCGGAAGCAGGGCAGCAGCGGCCGCAGCTTGTCGGGGTAGGCGGCGTAGAGGCCGTCGGTGTGGGTGCCGTCGGTGACGCGGTAGTAGCGGAAGGGCCGGCGGTCGCCGACCATCTCCGCGTAGACGTCCCCGCTGCGGGAGATCGGAAGCAGCGTGTCGAGCGTGCCCTGGATCGTGATCAGCGGTTTGCCGATCCGGCCGGTCAGCGCGATCTTCCGCATGGCCCGGTACGGCTTGCGCGCCGCGTAGTCGTAGTCGGCGTCGCAGGCCGGGGTGCCGGAGGCGCAGTACGGGGTGCCCGCCTCGGTGGCGCCGTCGAAGTCCGGGTCGATCTCCTCGCGGTAGATGCGCTGGGTGAGGTCCCAGTAGACCTGGTGGTGGAACGGCCACAGGAACTCCGACCCCTTGGCGTATCCGGCGTCGTACATCGCCTGGGCGTCGCCCTTGGGATAGGCCCGCAGCGCCGGGGGCAGGAAGGTGAGCAGGTTGTCGCCCTCGACCTTCCAGAGGGTGCCCTCCCAGTCGATCCCGCCGTCGTAGAGCCAGGCCCGGTTCTCCAGCTGCCAGCGGACGAGATAGCCGCCGTTGGAGATGCCCGCCGCGTAGGTCCGCTTGGGGAGCCTGCCGTACCGCTGCGCGACGACGGCCTTGGCCGCGACGGCGACCTGCGTGACCCGGTGGTTCCACTCGGCGATGGCGTCCCCGGGCTCGCGCCCGTCCTTGTAGAAGGCGATGCCGGTGTTGCCCTTGTCGGTGGCCGCGTAGGCGTAGCCCTTGGCCAGCGCCCAGTCGGAGATGGTGAAGTCGTTGGCGTACTGCTCCCGGTTGCCGGGGGTGCCCGCCACGACCAGCCCGCCGTTCCACTTGTCGGGCAGCCGGAGCACGAACTGCGAGTCGTGGTTCCAGCCGTGGTTGGTGTTGGTGGTGGAGGTGTCGGGGAAGTAGCCGTCGATCTGGATGCCCGGCACGCCCGTGGGGTTGACCGCGCCCGCCGGGTGCAGCCCGGACCAGTCGGCCGGGTCGGTGTGCCCGGAGTTCGCGGTCCCCGCCGTGGTCAGGTCGTCCAGGCAGGCGACGACCTGCTTGTCCGCCCCGGGTACCGCGATCCTGCCCTGTCGGTCGCAGTGCCCGCCGGCCGCGCCCGCGGGCGGCGCCACGGCCGTCAGGACGGTGGCGGCGACCGCGAGCCCGGAGGCCAGGGCGGCCAGCCTGCGCGCCGCGCTGTCGGTGTTCGTCATCGGATGCCCTTCCGTACGGCTCGGCTCAGCGGTTGGTGGTGGTCTTGGTCTCGGGGGCGTCGAGGGTGACGAGGTCGCGGCCGCGGGTCTCCCGGGCGGCGAACACGGCGATGAGGGTGATCACCGCGGCCCCGGCCACGTAGAGCATGACGGGCAGGGCGGAGCCGTAGGCCTGCAGCAGGGCCACCGCGATCAGCGGGGCCAGGCCGCCGGCCACGATCGAGGCGAGCTGCGCGCCGACCGACACGCCCGAGTAACGCATCCGGGTGGCGAACAGCTCGGAGAAGAACGCCGCCTGCGGGCCGTACATCGCGCCGTGCAGGACCAGGCCGACCGTGACCGCCAGGGTGATCGCGGCGAAGTTGCCCGTGTCGACCAGCGGGAAGAACGCGAACGCCCACAGGCCCACGCCGGCCGCGCCGATCAGGTAGACGGGACGGCGGCCGAGCCGGTCGGACAGGGCGCCCCACATCGGGATCGAGACGAAGTGCACGGCCGAGCCGATCAGCACCGCGTTCAGCACGAAGCCCTTGTCCAGCTTGGCGGCCTCCACGGCGTAGACCAGGACGAAGGCGGTGATCACGTAGTAGGAGACGTTCTCGGCGAAGCGGGCGCCGATCGCGGTGATCACGTCCCGCCAGTGGTGGCGGAAGACGTCCACGATGGGCATCGCGGGCTTGGGCCCGGCGTTGGCCGCGGCCTGCTGGAAGACCGGGGACTCGCTGATGGACAGCCGGATCCACAGGCCGAGGAGCACCAGCGCGCCCGAGAGCAGGAACGGCACGCGCCAGCCCCAGCTCAGGAAGGTCTCGTCGGACTGCACCGCGGCCAGCACCGCCAGGACGGCGGTGGCCAGCAGGTTGCCGCCGGGGGCGCCGGCCTGCGGCCAGGAGGCCCAGAAGCCGCGCCGGTCGGCGTCGCCGTGCTCGGAGACGATGAGGACCGCGCCGCCCCACTCGCCGCCGAGCGCGAATCCCTGGACGAGCCGGAGCGCGGTCAGCAGCAGCGGGGCCGCCGCGCCGATGGCCGCGTGCGTCGGCAGGCAGCCGATCAGGAAGGTCGCGCCGCCCATCAGGACCAGGCTGATGACGAGCAGCTTCTTGCGGCCCAGCCGGTCGCCGTAGTGGCCGAAGACGACCGCGCCGAGCGGGCGGGCGACGAAGCCCACCGCGTAGGTGAGGAACGCCAGCAGGGTGCCGGTGAGCGGGTCCGCCTCGGGGAAGAAGAGCTTGTTGAAGACGAGCGCGGCGGCGGAGCCGTACAGGAAGAAGTCGTACCACTCGATCGTGGTGCCGATGAGGCTGGCGCCGACGATCTTTCCGATGGGGGTGGGGGATTTCTCAGCCATCTCACTCACCAATGGGAGTCGCTGTCGGGGGGATGTCGGCTCACCGTACGTAGTGACCGGCATCACTCCTATGGGGGCGATCCCCATACCGGGTGAGGCGGCTATGTGGGAGCTTCGCGGCGGGGCCGTCAGCCGCGCAGCCGGTGCAGCCGCAGGGCGAGCTGGATCTCCAGGGCGCGCTCCGGGTCCTGCCAGTCGGCGCCCAGCAGCTGGCCGATCCGGTCCAGGCGCTGGGTGACGGTGTTGACGTGGATGTGCAGGGCCTCCGCCGTACGGGAGAGCGAGCCGCCCGCGCCGAAGTAGGCGGTGAGGGTGCGGACCAGCGCGGTGCCCCGGCGGGCGTCGTAGTCCAGCACCGGGCCGAGCGCCGAGCGCAGGTAGGTCTCGATGTCGCGGCCGTCGCCCACCAGCAGCCCGACGAAGCCCAGCTCCGCGGCGCCGGCGCCCTCGCCGGCCCGGCCCAGGGCGCGCAGAGCGTCGGCGCAGCGGCGCGCCTCGTCGTGGGCCGCGGCGACCCCGGCGGGCCCGTGCACCGGGCCGCAGGCGCCCGCCGTGGCGGGCCGGCCGAGGGAGGCGCTCAGCTCGGCGGCGATCCGCTTGGCCAGCGGGCCCGGCCGGTCGCCGGGCAGCAGCAGCACCAGCTCGTCCCCGCGCTGGGCGGCCAGCCCGTGCTCCAGCGTGGCGCGCGAGGAGGCCCAGAAGGCGGCGCGCTCGCGCTGGCCGTCGTGCCGGACCACGACCACCACGTGACCGGAGTCCAGGTCCACGCCGACCCGGCGGGCCCGGTCGGCCAGCCCGTCGAGGCCGGGCCGCGAGATCAGGTCGTCGAGCAGCTCGCCCCTGACCCGGCCCTCCGCCTCGGCCACGGTGCGGCGGAACAGCAGCAGCAGCGCGGTGACCAGCGCCGCCCGTTCCAGGATGCGCTGGTCGGTGGCGGCCACCCGGCCGTCGGCCCGCAGCACGAGCGTGCACAGCGGCTCCGCGCCGACGTCCACCGACGCGACCAGCAGGTCGCCCTTCCTGACGGTGCGCCCCAGCGCCCGGGACGACTGCGCGGCGTCCGCGATGGCGGCCGCGGTCACTCCGGCCGTCGTCATCCCGGCTGCGGTCGCCCCCGCCGTCGCTCCGGGATCGGTCTCCTCCGTCCCGTCCCGGGCGCCGCCGGCCGGCCGCCCCGTGCCGTCCAGCCGGCTCAGGTCGCCGGCGATCGGCCGGCCCGCGCCGTCCAGCACGACCAGCGAGCCGCCGAGCACCTCGGTGACCACGGCGGCCACGTCCTCGACCCCGCCGCCGCGCAGCACCAGCCCGGTCATCCGGTCGTGCGCGAGGGCGGCCCGCTCCACCGCCTCGCTGTGCGCGCTGACCTGCCGGTTGGCCTCGCTGAGCTCCTCCAGGGCGTTGCGCGTCTCCTGCAGCAGGCGGGCGTTGTCGATGGCCACGGCCGCGTGGGCGGCCAGGGAGCCGAGCAGCACCACCTCGTCCTGGGTGAACGGCCGCACGCTCCGGTTGGCCGCGAACAGCACCCCGATGACCCGCGCGCCGAGCTTGAGCGGCACACCGAGGATGGCGACCAGGCCCTCCTCCTTCACCGCGTCGTCGATGTGGGACATGTGCCGGAAGCGCTCGTCGGCGAAGTAGTCGGCCGTGGCGTACGGCGTGGCGGTCTGGGCCACCAGCCCGCCGAGCCCGGCCCCCATGGCCAGGCGCAGGGCGCGGAACTTGGCCGAGACAGAGCCGTCGGTGACCCGCATCCGGGTGTCGCCCCGGTCGGGGTCGTGCAGCGTCATGTAGGCGGCGTCCGTGCCGAGCAGCTGCCGGGCGCGGCGCACGATGGCCTCCAGCACGGCGTCCAGGTTGCGCAGGCCGGCCAGGTCGCCGGCGGTGTCGAACAGCGCCGACAGCTCGGCCTCGCGTCTGGCCCTGCGCCGCATCAGCGCCCGCACCTTGAGCGCGGCGAGCTTGGTCTCCTCCAGTTCGGCCAGCGTCGCCGCGTCCGCCCCGGACGTCCTGGCGGCCAGGACGGGTCCTTCGAACTCGACCGCCGAGGCCTCCCTGGCCAGCAGCTCCAGAAACACCCGCGCGCTCATGTCGTCCATTCTCGCGGTGCCGCCGCGCCCGGGATCCGCCCGCCCCGGGGTCCCGGGGCGGGCGGCTTGCGGTCCCGGACGTCAGCGGGCGGTCCAGCCTCCGTCCACGGGCAGGGAGGCTCCGGTCATGAAGGAGCCGTGCGGGCCGCACAGGTAGGCGACCAGCTCGGCGACCTCGTCGGGCTCGACCAGCCGCTTGATCGCGGCGGGGGCGAGCATGATCTGCTCGACGACCTCGTCCCGGCCGATGCCGTGGGTGGCGGCCTGGGCGTCGATCTGGCGCTCCACGAGGGGAGTGCGGACGTAGGCGGGGCTCACACAGTTGGAGGTGACCCCCTGGGAGGCGCCCTCCAGGGCGACGACCTTCGAGAATCCCTCCAGCGCGTGCTTCGCCGTGACGTAGGCCGCCTTGTACGGCGAGGCGCGCAGGCCGTGGATGGAGGAGATGTTGACGATCCGTCCCCATCCCCGCTCGTACATCCCGGGCAGGGCCGCCCGCACCAGCAGGAACGGGGCCTCGACCATGACCCTGAGGATCCTGGTGAAGACCTCCGGCGGGAACTCCTCGATCGGGGCCACGTGCTGGAACCCGGCGTTGTTCACCACGATGTCCGCCTCGCGCACGAGGCCGGGCGGGAAGGCGTCCAGGAAGTCGGCTGTGGCCAGGTCCGCCACGACCGGCGTCCCGGAGACCTCCGCGGCCACCTTCGCGGCGGCCTCGGCGTCCATGTCCACCGCCACCACATGCGCTCCGGCGTCGGCCAGCCGTCGCGCGCAGGCGCGCCCGATCCCGCTGCCCGCCCCGGTCACCACGGCCCGTCGCGCCGTCAGGTCAATCATGTGCCGAATCTAGGCAACGGGCGGGAGCCCGGCCCATGTCGCCCGCCGACACACTGTCGTGACGGGTTATGTGCGGCACGCACGGCACGGCGTCCCGCGGACGACGCCGGCGGGACGGGGACGGCGTCCCCGATCCCCCTGAAATTCCGGCGTCGAGGATACGGCGCGCCGCCCCCGAGAGGACGGGGGGCGACGTACCATCGAAACCATGTTCGATGGAAGGGGTGCCGCCACCACCTCGCGGATCCGACCGATTTTTAGGCTCGACATATTTTCTCTTGACGGATTGCTGTTTCGGTCCTAACTTTAGGTCCAACACAAATTTCGTGTGAGGAGAGGCTCCTGATCACCACCGGCACGGACTCGATCAAGGACTATCTCAAGCAGATCGGCACGATCCCGCTGCTCACCGCCGAGCAGGAGGTCGATCTGGCCAGGCGGATGGAGGCGGGCGCCTTCGCCACGGAGCGGCTGGAGACCGAGGGCGAGGCGCTCACGGCGGACGCGCGCGCCGAGCTGGAGTGGATCGCCGAGGACGGCCGGCGCGCCAGGGAGCGCATGCTGGAGGCCAACCTCCGGCTGGTCGTCTCGGTCGCCAAGCGCTACACCGGCCGAGGACTGCTCCTGCAGGACCTGATCCAGGAGGGCAACGTCGGCCTGATCCGCACCGTGGAGAAGTTCGACCACACCATGGGCTTCAAGTTCTCCACCTACGCCACCTGGTGGATCAAGCAGGCGATCGGCCGGGCCGTGGCCGACCAGGCGCGGACCATCCGGGTCCCGGTCCACATGGTGGAGCAGATCAACAGGCTCACCCGGGCCCGGCGGGAGCTGCTGACCACCCTGGGACGCGAGCCCACCGGCGAGGAGCTGGCCCGCGAGCTCGACATGACCCCGGAGAAGGTCGCCGAGGTGCAGGGATACGACCGCGACCCCATCTCCCTGCACACCCCGCTGGGCGACGGGGGCGACGGGGAGTTCGGCGACCTCATCGAGGACTCCCAGGCCGTCACGCCCGACGACGTCGTCTCCGCGGGCCTCCTGCGCGAGCAGTTGCGCGAGCTGCTCGGCACCCTCAGCGAGCGCGAGGCCGGTGTGGTCGCCCTGCGCTTCGGCCTCGACGACGGGCGGCCCAGGACCCTCGACGAGATCGGCAAGGACTACGGTGTCACCCGGGAGCGCATCCGCCAGATCGAGGCCAAGGCCATGTCCAAGCTCCGCCACCCGTCCCGGTCGCTCGGACTGCGCGCCTATCTCGGCTGACCCCCCGACTCCCGATCCCCCGACCCCCTGATCCCCTGAACCTCCGGCCTTCCCCACCCCTGAGGAGAACCGCGTGACCACGAACCCGCTGCGGCTGATGGCGGTGCACGCCCACCCCGACGACGAGTCCAGCAAGGGGGCGGCGACGCTCGCCCGCTACGTCGAGGAGGGGGTGGAGGTCCTGGTGTGCACCTGCACGGGCGGGGAGCGCGGCGACATCCTCAACCCGGCGATGGACCGGCCGGGAGTGCTGGAGAACATGGCGGAGATCCGGCGCAAGGAGATGGCCGAGGCCGCCGCGATCCTCGGCGTCGGCCACCGCTGGCTCGGTTTCGTCGACTCGGGGCTGCCCGGGGAGGGCGAGCCGCTGCCGGAGGGATGCTTCGCCGCACAGGACCTGGAGGTCGCCGCGCGGCCGCTGGTGGCGGCGGTGCGGGAGTTCCGGCCGCATGTGATCATCACCTACGACGAGATCGGCGGCTATCCGCACCCGGACCACATCATGACCCACCGGGTGTCCGTCGAGGCGTTCGAGGCCGCGGGCGATCCGGAGCGCTACCCCGGCACCGGGGAGCCGTGGCGGCCGCTCAAGCTCTACTACACGGTGTCGTTCACCCGTGAGTGGTTCACCGCGATCAACGACGGGCTGCTCGCCCGGGGGCTGGAGTCGCCGCTTGCGGATGAGATCACGGACGACTGGTTCGAGGGCATGCCCGAGCTGACCACGACCACCCGGGTGACCTGCGACGACCATTTCGAGACCCGGGACCGGGCGATGAAGGCGCACGCCACCCAGATCGACCCCGAGGGGCCGTGGTTCTCCACCTCGCGGGAGGTGGAGCGGGAGATCTGGCCCACCGAGGACTACCACCTCGCCCGCTCACACGTCGAGACGACGCTCCCGGAGACCGACCTGTTCGCTGGGATCCGCGGGGGTCAGACGGTGACCGGATAGGTCAGTGCCAGCTCGTCGCCGGGGACGCCCCGGATGCCCCAGTTCACCTGGGGCGCCTCCAGGATGACGATCTCCAGGTCCTCCGGGGCGAGGCCGAGCGCCTCCCTCGTCCGGGCGAACAGGGCCCGGATCAGCTCGCGCTTGGCCTCGTCCGAACGGCCGGTGAAACAGACGATCTCCACGATCAGATAGCGCTCGCTCCGCTGCGGGCAGAGCAGGTCGTCGGCGTCCAGCAGCAGGAAGCGGTGGAACCGCTTGTCCGGCGGGAGCTTCCACACCTCGACCACGCACTCGTGCACGACGTCGGACAGCTCCTGCCGCAGCGGGGCCCAGACGTCACGGCGGCCGTAGAACTTGATCTGCGTCATGGGGCGAGTCTGCCAGGCAGTCGATCTACGACGGCGGTCGGGTCATGGACAGGACGTCGAGCAGGGAGTCGAGCTGCTCCTCGGTGAGGGTGCCGTTGGCGACGTGGCCGCGCTCGATGACGACCTGGCGGATGGTCTTGCGCTCCTCCAGCGCCTGCTTGGCGATCTTCGCGGCCTCCTCGTAGCCGACGTGGCGGTTGAGCGGGGTGACGATGGACGGCGACGACTCGGCGTACTCCCGCAGGCGTCCGGCGTTGGCCGTGATGCCCTGCACGCAGCGGTCGGCCAGCAGCCGGGAGACGTTGGCGAGCAGCCGTACAGACTCCAGGACGTTGCGCGCCATGACCGGCAGGGCCACGTTGAGCTCGAAGGTGCCCGAGGCCCCGGCGAAGGCGATGGCGGCGTCGTTCCCGACGACCTGGGCGGCGACCATGCACACGGCCTCGGGGATGACCGGGTTGACCTTGCCGGGCATGATCGAGGAGCCGGGCTGCAGGTCGGGCAGGTTGATCTCGCCGAGCCCGGCGCGCGGGCCCGAGCCCATCCAGCGGAGGTCGTTTGCGATCTTGTTGAGGGAGACCGCGACGGTCCTGAGCTGGCCGGAGAGCTCCACCACCGCGTCCCGGGCGCCCTGGGCCTCGAAGTGGTCGGGGGCCTCGACGAACGGGAGCCCGGTGGCCTCGCGGAGCTTGTCGATGACCTTCGGCGCGAAGCCCGGCGGGGTGTTGACGCCCGTGCCGACCGCGGTCCCGCCCAGCGGGAGCTCGGCCAGGCGGGGCAGCGCGCTCCGCACCCGGGCGACGGCGTTGTCGATCTGGGTGGCGTAGCCGCCGAACTCCTGCCCGAGCGTGACCGGGGTGGCGTCCATCAGGTGCGTACGGCCCGCCTTGACGACCTCGGAGAACTCCGCGGCCTTGGCGCGCAGCGCGGTGGCCAGGTGCTTCAGCGAGGGGATGAGGTGATAGGTCACCTCGGTCATGGCGGCCACGTGGATGGAGGTGGGGAACACGTCGTTGGACGACTGGGAGGCGTTGACGTGATCGTTCGGGTGCACCGGGCGGCCCAGCCGCTCCTCGGCGATGGTGGCGATCACTTCGTTGGTGTTCATGTTGGACGAGGTCCCCGAGCCGGTCTGGAAGACGTCGATCGGGAACTCGCTGTCCCACTCGTTCTCCGCGACGTCGGTGGCCGCCTCGGCGATGGCCTGGGCCAGTTCCTTGTCGAGCACGCCGAGTTCGGCGTTGACCTCGGCGGCGATGGCCTTGATCAGGCCGAGGGCGGCGATGTGCGGGCTCTCCAGGCCGCGGCCCGAGATCGGGAAGTTCTCCACCGCCCGCTGGGTCTGGGCCCGCCACTTGGCGCTCGCCGGGACGCGCACGTCGCCCATCGAGTCATGTTCGATCCGATACTCACTCATGGCCCCAGTCTGCAACCCGGGGCATAAGCCCACCGTTCGGTGGTGCCGGTGTCGTCACCGGCACCACCGGGAGGTGTTCCGCGGGCGGCGCTCAGGAGCCGCCGGAGGCCTTCTGCCCGGCGGGCCGGAAGGAGGCGAGCACGGCTTCGCGCATCCCCGCCTGCTCGTCCCAGGAGGCCGCCGGGACCGCCCAGTAGATGGCGTAGTCGTTCTTGCCCGGCTGGTTCACGAAGCGGGCCAGCACGTGGATGGTCTCGCCGCCGGCGACGTAGGTGAACTCCCAGTCGGCGGCGTTCGCCCCGGCGTACGGCTCGGGCTCGACCTCGGTGACCCCGACCAGCCGGTAGCCGGGGTAGGTCCGGGCCCTGACCGCTGCGTTCTGGGCCGCCTTGACGCTCGCCCTGACGTTCTCGGAGGCGTGCGCGGAGGTGTTGACCCGCAGGTAGCGGGTGTCGTCCTCACTCTTGAAGACGACGTTGTCCCCCCGGGTGCTCGCCCGCAGCGGGGCCGGCGGGTCGATGCTGAACCCCTTGGCGTCCTCGTACCGCCGCAGGTCCGCCGAGAGCGAGGAGTCCGGGGACGCCGCGGGCGCGGCGTCCCCGCCGGTGCCGGACTGCGAGGTCGCGGACGTGCCGGCCGACAGGTTCGCCGCGGTGGGGTCGCCCGCGCCGGTCTCGGCGAAGGCCGCGACCACCAGGATCATGATGATCACCATGGAGACGGCCGCCACCCCGATGAGGACGAGCGTGCCGATCTTCCCGCCCGGGGGCTTGGCGTTCGGCGCGACCGGCCCGCCCTGCGATCCCGCGATGGCGAACAGGTCGGTGCCCAGCCCGGAGGGCTGGTGGTTGCCGTTGGAGGGTCCCGGCCCCGATCCCGGCGGGAACGGCTGCCAGCCCTCCTGGGGACCCGGCCCGCCCGGACCCTGCATGCCCGGACCCTGCATGCCCGGACCCTGCATGCCCGGACCACCCGGACCTCCCGGACCCGGCGCGGGGAACCCGCCCGGCCCGCCGGTCATGCCCGAAGACCCCGGACCACCCGGGCCCGCGGGCCCGCCGGGACGGCCGGCGCCGGGCAGCATCCCGACGGCCGTCGACTCGTCGTCGGAGGAGGAGCCCGCCGGACCACCCGGACCGGCCGGCTTTCCGGCCACCGGCGTGCCCAGCTTGGACACGACGGGGAAGCCGTGCGGCGGCGTCGGGGAGGAGTCGTCGATCGGCGGCGGCTCCGGGGTCCCGCGCTCCGCGGCCTCGGCGGCCTCGGCGGCGGCCTGCGTCCTCGGCTTCCCGGCGACCGGGACCCCGAGGTCGGAGGTCACGTCCGGCCGGGGCCTGGGCCTGGCCGGGGGAGCGGGGGGTACGGGGGCCGCCGCGGGGGTCTCACCGGTCCCGGGCAGGCGCAGGCCGTTCTTGGGCCGGATGACGATCATGGTGCGGTCGGCGTCGAACTCCTCTTCGTCCCCCGCCGCCGGCCCCGCCTCGGTTCCCGCCTGCACGGACCCGGCCCCGCTGTCGGCCCCGGCCTTCGCGCTCTCGACCGCCGGCCCGGCCTCGCTGTCGGCCACGGCCTCCGGGCCCTCGGCCCCGGCTCCGGGCTTCGCGCTCTCGGCCGTCGTCGGCCCGGTCCCGCTGCCGGTCCCGGCCTTCACGTTCTCGGCTCCGGCTTCCGCCTTCGCGCCCTGGGCCGTCGTCGATCCGGCCTCCGCGCTCTCCGCCTCGACGCTCGCCGGACCGGTCCCGTCGTCGGCTCCAGGGTTCACGCCCTCGGTCGTCGGCCCGGCCTCGCTGTCGGCCCCGGCCTCCGCCTTCACACTCTGGGCCTCCGCCTTCGCGGGCCCGGTCTCGTCGTCCGGCGCACCGGTTCCGCCCGCGTCCCCGGCGGCCTGGGAGGCGGCTGAGACGTCCGTGCCGTCCTCGGCGCCGGTGTCCGCGGCCATGACCTGCACGGGGCCGGTTCCGGCCTCCTCGGCGGCCTCCGCCTCGTCCCGGGCGGTCTCTTCCGCGGTGCCGGACTCCGCGTCCCCGGTCGCCGGGGCGGCAGCCGCCGCGCCCTTCGCGCCTGCGCTGCCCGGCTGCCGGGCGCCCTTGGCGGCGGACTTGTCGTCGAGCTCCAGGGACACCGCCTCGGTGGAGGGGGTGTCGGCCACGGCGCGGAGCATGACGGCCGCCTGGCCGGCGGTCAGGCGTGCCGTGTGGTCCTTCTCCAGCAGCAGCTCCAGGACCGGGCGCAGCGGGCCCGCCTGGACCGGCGGGTCGACGCTCTCGGTCATCAGCGCGGCCAGCGTCTCGGCCACCGAGGAGCGTTCGTAGGCCGGGCGGCCCTCGACCGCGAAGTACAGCGTGGCCCCGAGCGACCACAGGTCGGACTCGGGCCCGGTGTGCTCTCCGCGGGCCCGCTCGGGAGCGGTGTAGCCGGGCGAGCCGATCACCATGCCGGTCTGGGTGAGGCTCGTGTCGCCTTCGGCCTTGGCGATGCCGAAGTCGGTCAGCACCACCCGGCCGCTCTCGGTGATCAGCACGTTGCCGGGCTTGACGTCGCGGTGCAGGATCCCCTGGGCGTGGGCGGCGCGCAGCGCCCCCAGCAGGTCCGCGCCGATCTCGGCGACAAGACGGGGCGGGAGCGGTCCCTCCTCCTCGATCACCTGCTCGAGGGAGCGCGCCTGCACCAGCTCCATGATGATCCACGGGCTGCCGTCCTCGATGATGGCGTCGTGGACGGTGGCGACTGATGGGTGGCTGATGCGGGCAGCCGTACGACCCTCGCGGATCATGCGCTCCCGTAGTTCGGCGCGTTGTGCCTCGCTGAGCCCGGGCTCCTGACGGATCTCCTTGATCGCCACGTCCCTGCCGAGGGAACGGTCGTGAGCCCGCCAAACGGTGCCCATCGTCCCTCGGCCGAGCGGTGTGATCAGCTCGTAGCGGTCAGCGAGCACGCGCGTCTGCTGTTCCGGCATGAGTAGAAGATAGCGATTGCAGCTTGATGAACGCTTTAACCACGCTTGCGGAGTTCCCTGGGCCACAGGCGACGCGGGAGCACCAAGCGGATAAAAGGTGACATAAATCTCACAAAAGGACGCGGCGTCGGCCACGGATCCAGCGGCTTGCGGTGCATCCCCTCCGCCGGCCGGCGGTGCCCGCGCGGCATCGGAACCGGCGTCGCGACCGGCAGCGGGACGGGCCCGGGGGTCGATCCCGCACGGTGCAGGCCCCGATGCTGGGGCCGGCGATGGAAAGACGGGGGCGCGATCGTCGCGGCGCTGCGCACGGCCTTGCTCGCCGCGCGGGCGAGCGGCTCCTCGGCCGACCCGCCGGCCGCCACGCGGGAGAGCATCAGCGAGGCGCGGACCGGGTCGAGACGGGTGACCGGGTCGATGCCGAGCAGGCCCTGGAGCACCGGGGCCAGCGGTCCGGCCTTCTCCATCGGGATCGGCTCGCCGCTGGTCAGCGCGGCCAGGGCGGCGGCGGCCGTACGGCGTCCGTGCAGGCCGCGTCCCTCGACGGCGGTGTAGAGGGTCGCCCCGAGCGACCACAGGTCGGCCGCGGGGCTCGCCTTGGCGCCCAGCACCCGCTCGGGCGCGATGTATCCCGCCGAGCCGAGCACGATGCCGGCCTGGGTGATCGAGGCGTCGCCTTCGAGCGCGGCGAGCCCGAAGTCGGTCAGGACCGCCCGGTCCTCGGTCACCAGGACGTTGCTGGGCTTGACGTCGCGGTGCAGGATCCCCTTGGCGTGCACGGCCCGCAGGGCGCCCAGGACCTGCCGCCCGATCTCCGCCGCCCGGCGCGGCGGCAGCGGGCCCTCCTGCTGGACGAGCTGCTCCAGGGACCTGGCGTTGAGCAGCTCCATCACGATCCAGGGACGCTCGTCCTCGGTGACGACGTCGAAGACGGTGATCACCGAGGGATGGGCGACCATCGCGGTGGCCCGTCCCTCGCGCTCGGTCCTGGCGCACAGCTCCGCCCGCAGGTCCTCGTCCAGGACCAGGGGCAGGCGCACCTCCTTGACCGCGACCTCGCGGTCGAGCAGCTCGTCGCGCGCCCGCCAGACCGTGCCCATGCCGCCACGGCCGACCGGCTCCACAAGCCGATATCGCGCGGCAAGGAGGTATCCGGACGGCGCACGCATGTTGGGCAGCTTACCTATTTGCGCAATGCGACCAGTAGAGACAGGCCTGAAGTTTCTTGCCTGATGCGGTCAGATTTTCTGTCTTGTATTCGTTAGGAGGCGCTCCGTGACATCCATCCGGGCCCGGCGGCGGTTTCACGGCCTGCACGGGCCCGGACATCCGTCAGCGGCGGCCGATGGTCAGGACCGGGCCGGTGGTGTCGGTGAAGAAGTCGTCGCCCTTGTCGTCGACCACGATGAAGGCCGGGAAATCCTCGACCTCGATCTTCCAGACGGCCTCCATGCCGAGTTCCGGATATTCCAGGACCTCGACCTTCTTGATGCAGTCCTGGGCCAGGCGGGCGGCCGGGCCGCCGATCGAGCCGAGGTAGAAACCGCCGTACTTCTGACAGGCCTCGGTGACCTGCTTGGACCGGTTGCCCTTGGCGAGCATCACCATGGAGCCGCCGGCGGCCTGGAAGCGCTCGACGTAGGAGTCCATCCGGCCGGCGGTGGTGGGGCCGAAGGATCCGGAGGCGTAGCCCTCGGGGGTCTTGGCGGGGCCGGCGTAGTAGACGGCGTGGTCCTTCATGTACTGCGGCATCTCGCCGCCCGCGTCGAGCAGCTCGCCGATCTTGGCGTGCGCGATGTCGCGGGCCACGACCAGCGGGCCGGTCAGCGACAGGCGGGTCTTGACCGGGTACCTCGTCAGCTCGGCGAGGATCTCCTGCATCGGCCGGTTGAGGTCGATCTTCACCACGTCGTCCGACAGGTGCTCGTCGGTGGTCTCCGGCAGGAACCGCGCCGGGTCGGTCTCCAGCTGCTCCAGGAAGACGCCCTCTGGGGTGATCTTGGCCAGGGCCTGGCGGTCGGCGCTGCAGGAGACGGCGACGGCCACCGGGCAGGAGGCGCCGTGCCGGGGCAGGCGGATGACGCGGACGTCGTGGCAGAAGTACTTGCCGCCGAACTGGGCGCCGATGCCGAGCTTCTGGGTGAGCTCGAAGACCTTGGCCTCCAGTTCGAGGTCGCGGAAGCCGTGGCCGCTGGGGGAACCGGAGGTGGGGATGGAGTCCAGGTAGCGGGCGCTGGCGTACTTGGCCGTCTTCAGGGCGTACTCCGCGGAGGTGCCGCCCACGACGATCGCCAGGTGGTACGGCGGGCAGGCGGCGGTGCCCAGGGAGCGGATCTTCTCCTCCAGGAAGGCCAGCATGCGCTTCTCGTTGAGGACGGCCTTGGTCTCCTGGTACAGGAACGACTTGTTGGCGCTGCCGCCGCCCTTGGCCATGAACAGCAGCTTGTACTCGTCGGGGTGGCCGTTCGGGTCCTCGGCGTACAGCTCGATCTGGGCGGGGAGGTTGGAACCGGTGTTCTTCTCCTCCCACATGGTGATCGGGGCCATCTGCGAGTAGCGCAGGTTGAGCCGGGTGTAGGCGTCGTAGACGCCGCGCGAGACGTGCTCGGCGTCGGCGCCGTCGGTGAGCACGTGCCGGCCGCGCTTGCCCATCACGATCGCGGTGCCGGTGTCCTGGCACATCGGGAGCACCCCGCCGGCCGAGATGGAGGCGTTCTTCAGCAGGTCGAGCGCGACGAAGCGGTCGTTGCCGCTGGACTCCGGGTCGTCGATGATCTTCCGGAGCTGGGCGAGGTGCGAGGACCGGAGATAGTGGGAGATGTCGTGGATCGCGGTCTCGGTGAGCAGGCGCAGCGCCTCGGGCTCGACCTCCAGGAACCTGCGGCCCGCGGCCTCGACGACGCGCACCCCCTCGCTGCTGATCAGACGGTACTGCGTCTCATCCGGTCCCAGCGGGAGCAGGTCGGTGTAGTCGAACTCGGGCATCGTCTCGGATCCTCCGTGCCGGGGGTCTTCTCCGGTCCCCTAGAGGGTACGGCCTCCCGGAGGGCGCTCCGGAGGGCCGCGGCGCCGCCTCCCGCCGCAGGCGGTTGCCGGGCCGAATCTTGACGCTGTCATCGGACGGGGCACGCAACCTCGCGACCCGGGCGGACGAAGTCATCCATGAAGGCCGATCCACCGCTTGAGGAGGGAGGAGCCATGGAATTCGGTTACATCGTGATGTACGTCCTCGGGGCGGTCGTCAGCGTCGGTCTCGGGGGATCACTCCTCGCGATCGTGCTGCGGGGCGTCGCCGAGGAGAACAAGTTCTGGGGGCCGGGACCGCTGCGGCACTGAGCCGCCGTCCGCTCCCGGGGGCGCCTGGCGGGTTCCGGAGACCCGCAGGCCGATGACGATGCCGGCGACGACCAGAGCGGCGCCGGCCAGGTCGGCGGCCGACGGGGCGCCGAGACCGAGTACGGCCCCCGTCGCGATCGCGCCCACCGGGATCAGCCCGGCGAACAGCCCCGCCCGTCCGGGGCCGAGCCGGGGCAGCGCGTCGTACCACAGGAAGAACGCCACGGTGGTGACGATGATCGACTGGTAGCCGAGGCCCGCGGCCTCGGCCAAGGTCGGCACACGCAGCATCGCGGCGCCGTCGGCCACCAGGCCGATCACCACGAGCATCGGCACGGCCAGCGCCGCCGAGTAGGCCGAGACCCGCACCGCGCCCAGCCGGGGCAGCAGCGGAAGGGCCAGCAGCGAGAAGCAGACCTCGCAGACCAGCGCGCCCAGCGACCACAGCAGACCGGTCAGATCGCCGCTGCCCAGCCCGGTGGCCACCGTCGCCCCGGCCACCACCACGGTCGCCGCCCCGATCACCCGGGGCGAGGGGCGGCCGTCCAGCAGGGCCAGCGCCAGCGGGACGGTGCCGAGCACGGTGCCGACCAGGGCGGGGCCGCCGTGCCGGGTCGCCTCGATCACGCAGACGTTGAAGATGACCAGCCCCGTCAAGGAGAGCGCGACCAGGAGGGCGCTCTCCTTGAGCGTCAGCCGTACGAATCTCAGACCGGACAGGCGCGCCACGGCCAGCAGGACGGCCGAGGCCAGGAGATAGCGCAGCGCCTGCCCGCCGTACAGGGGATAGTCCTGGATCGCGCCGGCGACTCCGGCGAGGGTGCCCACCAGGAACATCGCCCCGGACGCCTGGACGAGACCCCGGGTTTCCCCGCGTCTGGTGATGACATCGGTGCTCATGTCGGGAATGCTAGGAAGCCAATGGTTCCCTCGTTCAGTCCAATCGGCGCGTGGGAAACAGGACCAATCCCGGCTGTGGCCGATCTGGAGGGGAACGGGTGGCGGATCTTCACCTGACCATCGACCGCGAGGCGGGGGGCATCTCCGGGCAGATCATCCGTGAGCTGCGCGACGCCGTACGGCGCGGCAGGCTGGCCGCCGGGGAGCGGCTGCCCGCGAGCCGGGAGCTGGCCAGGGACCTCGGGCTCTCGCGCGGCGTGGTGGTGGAGGCCTACGAGCAACTGGTCGCCGAGGGCTTCCTGATCTCCAGAGTGGGCGTGGGCACTCGCGTGGCCCCCGCGGCCTGCCGCGCCCCGTCGGCCCGCGACTCCGCCGCGGGTCCCGCCGTCACGGGCTCCACCATCACGGGCTCCACCGTCGCGGGTCCCGCTGCCACGGGTTCCGCTGTCACGGGTCTCACTGCCGGGAGTCCCGCCGTCGCCGGAGCCGGTCTCTCCCGCGGCCCGCGCGAGCGCCCGGAGGGCGGCGCCGCGACTCCTGCGGAGCCGGTCCACGAGTGCGGCTACACGCGCCGCCCCACCTCGCCCGACCTGCGGTCCTTCCCCCGCGAGCGGTGGACGGCCGCCACCCGGCGGGCGCTGGCCGCGCTGCCCGCCGACGCCCTGGACTACGGCGACCCCGGCGGCGTGGCCGAGCTGCGCGAGGAGCTGGCCGCCTACCTGCGCAGGGTCCGCGGAGCCGACGTCGCGCCGGAGAACCTGGTGATCGTCGGCGGGGTGGCCCAGGGGCTGAACCTCACCGTGCAGGCGCTGGCCGGGCGGCTGCCCACGGGCGAGCGGACCGGCGCCGACCTGAGCTGGTTCGTGGACGGGGGCGCGGCCCCGCCGCCGGGCCCCGGGCGGATCCGGCTCGCGGTCGAGGACCCGACCGGCCTGCGCCAGCTCCCGCTGCTCAGATCGGCCGGGGCCGACCTGGTCGCGGTCCCGGTGGACGAGGAGGGCGTCGAGGTGGCGGCGCTCGCCGCGACGGGGGTGCGGGCGGTGCTGCTCACTCCGGCCCACCACTATCCGACCGGGGTCGTGCTCTCCCCGCGCCGCCGCGCCGAGCTGATCGAGTGGGCCACGGCGACGGGCGCGACGGTCCTGGAGGACGACTACGACGCCGAGTTCCGCTTCGACCGCGACCCCGTGGGCTGCCTGCAGGGACTCGCCCCCGACCGGGTGGTCCTGGCCGGGAGCGTCAGCAAGTCCCTGGCCCCCGGCCTCCGGCTCGGCTGGGTGGCGGCCCCGCCGGAGATCGCCGCCGCCGTACGGCGGGCGCGGGGCGAGCTGGACATGGGCTCCCCGGTGCTGGAGCAGTACGCGCTGGCGGACTTCGTGCGCACGGGCGCCTACGACCGGCACCTGCGGCGGATGCGCCGCGAGTACCGCGTCCGGCGCGACGCCCTGGTCCGCGCCATGGCCGAGCACCTGCCCGAGATCGCCGTGCGCGGCGTGTCCGCCGGGCTGCACCTGCTCGTCGAGCTGCCGGAGGGCTGGGACGAGCCGGCCGTCGCGGCGGCGGCGCGGCAGTGCGGGCTGGCGGCCGAGCCGGTGGGGCCGATGCGCCGCCGTCCGGGCCCGCCCGCCCTCGTCATGGGGTTCGCCAGGCTCCCGGTCCACCGCACCGGCGAGGTGATCCGCGCCTTCGTCCAGAGGGTGCGCTGACGACCTCGCGGAGTTGATAGATCGTCCGCATGTCCTGACAAAGTCTTGACGATGCCCGGAGCGTCGCTTAGAACTGGAGACCAGCCGCTCTCTCCGCCGGAGGCATTATGCGCGTCGGTTTGCTGGGTCTCGGACGCATAGGGGCGTTCCACGCGATGACGCTGGCGGCGCACCCCCGCGTCGACGAACTGGTGGTGGCCGACGAGGACGAGGAACGGGCCGCCGAGGTGGCCGCCGGACTGGGGGACGGGGCCAGGGTGGGCGACCCCTTCGAGGCCGAGGCCCTGGTGGTGGCGACCCCCACGGCCACCCACGCCGGGCTGCTGCTGCGGGCCTGCGCCGCGGGGATCCCGGTGTTCTGCGAGAAGCCCGCCGCCGCGGACGTGGACGACACGGTCCGGGTGCTGGAGGCGGCAAAGCAGAGCGGGACGGTCGTGCACATCGGCTTCCAGCGCCGCTTCGACGCCGGTTACGCCGAGGCCCGCCGGGCCCTGCGCGCAGGGGAGCTGGGGCAGCTGCACCGGGTGCACCTGATCACCGCCGACCCCCGCCCGCCCGCCGCCGGATACATCGCCACCTCCGGCGGGATCTACCGCGACTGCCACATCCACGACTTCGACATCCTGCGCTGGGTCACCGGCCGGGAGGCCGTCAGCGTCTACGCGACCGGGGCCAACCGCGGCGAGGAGTTCTTCGCCGAGGCCGGGGACGTCGACAACAGCGCCGCCCTCATCACGATGGACGACGGCACGCTGGTCACGCTGCAGGGCTCCCGCTACAACGGGGCCGGCTACGACGTGCGGATGGAGCTGGCCGGCACGCTGCGGACCCAGGCGGTCGGCCTCGACCCGCGCGCCCCGCTGACCAGCGCCGAGGGCCTGCAACCCGGCGGGGAGCCGTGGCCGGACTTCGCCACCAGGTTCGCCCCCGCCTACGTGGCCGAGCTGGGGGCCTTCCTGGCCGCCGCCCGCGGGGAGATCGACAGCCCGTGCACCGTCGAGGACGCGCTGGCCGCCCTCTACATCGCCGAGGCGGCCGACCTGTCGCTGCGGCAACGGCGGGCGGTCCGGGTGGCGGAGGTGGTCAGGTGAGCGGGCCGGAGCGGCAGGCGGGCGGGGGCGCGATCAGGACGGCCGGCGCCCCGATCTCCTGGGGCGTGTGCGAGGTCCCCGGATGGGGACGGCAGCTGGACCGCTCGCGGGTGCTGGCCGAGATGCGGGACCTGGGCCTGACGGCCACCGAGCTGGGCCCGCCCGGCTTCCTGCCCCCCTCGCCGTCGCGGTGCCGCGCCCTGCTGGGGGAGTACGGCCTGCGCGCGGTCGGCGGGTTCGTCCCCGTCGTCCTGCACGACCCCCGCCACGACCCGCTCCCCGAGGTCCGCGCCACCATGCGCGCCTTCCGGGACGGCGACGTCGACGTCGTCGTGCTGGCCGCCGCGACCGGCGGGGAGGGCTACGACGCCAAGCCCGTCCTGGACGCCGACGGCTGGAAGACCCTGCTCGCCAACCTGGCGCTGATCATGCGCAACGCCAGGGAGTTCGGCCGCACCGTCACCCTGCACCCGCACGTCGGGACCATGGTCGAGACCGGGCCGGAGGTGCAGCGGGTGCTCGACGGCAGCGCGGTGCCGCTCTGCCTGGACACCGGCCACCTGCTCATCGGCGGCACCGACCCCGCCGACCTGGCCCACCGCGCCGCCGGGCGCATCGCCCATGTCCACCTCAAGGACGTGGACGCCGGGACGGCCGATCGGGTGCGGGCGGGCGAGCTGACCTACACCCGGGCGGTGCGGGAGGGCCTGTACCGCCCGCTCGGACGCGGCGACGTGGACGTCGCGGGCATCGTCGCCCGCCTGACGGCGGCCGGCTACGGCGGCTGGTACGTCCTGGAGCAGGACGTCGTCCTGGGGCCCGGGGCCGCCGCGGACGACGATCCCGCGTGGAACGTCCGGGAGAGCCTGGCCTACCTGGAAGGGCTCTCATGACGACGGAGGGCTCCGCGCCGGCGCCCGAGGTCCTGACCATGGGACGGGTCGGCGTCGACGTCTACCCGCTGCAGGTGGGGGTGTCGCTGCGGGAGGTGGAGACCTTCGGCAAATACCTGGGCGGCAGCCCGACCAACGTGGCCGTGGCCGCCGCCCGGCTGGGCCGATCCAGCGCCGTGATCACCAGGACCGGGGCCGACCCGTTCGGGCTGTTCATCCATGACGCGCTGCGGGGGTACGGCGTCGACGACCGCCACGTCACCGCGGTGCCCGGCCTGCCCACTCCGGTGACGTTCTGCGAGATCCGGCCGCCGGAGGACTTCCCCCTGTACTTCTACCGCTATCCCAAGGCCCCCGACCTGGAGATCCTCCCCGAGGAGCTCGACCTGTCCGCCGTGGCGGCGGCCGGGCTGTTCTGGGCGACGGCGACCGGGCTGTCGGCGGAGCCGTCGCGCAGCGCGCACCTGGCCGCCTGGCGGGCCCGGGCGCGGGCCCGGCACACGGTGCTGGACCTCGACTACCGGCCGATGTTCTGGACGGACCCGCGGGAGGCCCGAGACCAGGTGCGCGGCGTGCTCGGGCACGTCACCGTCGCGGTCGGCAACCTCGACGAGGTCGAGGTCGCCACCGGCACGCGCAAGCCGTACGAGGCGGCCACGGCGCTGCTGGAGGCGGGCGTGGAGCTGGCGGTCGTCAAGCAGGGCGGCGGCGGGGTGCTGGGCATGACCGCGGGCGAGACCGTGGAGGTGCCGCCGGTCCCGGTCGAGGTCGTCAACGGGCTCGGCGCGGGCGACGCCTTCGGCGGGGCGCTCTGCCACGGCCTGCTCGAAGGCTGGCCGCTGGAGCGCACCCTCCGGTTCGCCAACGCGGCCGGGGCGATCGTGGCGGGCCGGCTGGCCTGCGCGCCGGCCATGCCCACGGTGGAGGAGGTGCTGGACGTGCTCGGCGCGGCCGGGACACCGGCCGCTCCGGGCGGGGACCGGCCGGATGCGAGGCGAGGGGGCGAGCGGTGAGCGGGTCGGGGGCCGAGAGATCTGGAGCCGAGGAGATCGCGGGACTGCGGGAGGCCGACCACCGCAGGCTGCTGGAGACCAGGGCGCGTCACCCCTGGCGGATCGCCGAGGCGGCCGCCGCCCGGCGCAGGCGGAGCCTGCTGGAGGAGCGCGACCAGGTGCTGATCATCGCGGCCGACCACCCCGCCAGGGGCGCGCTCGGCGTCGGCAACCGGCCGCTGGCCATGGGCAGCCGGATCGACCTGCTCCGGCGGCTGTGCGTGGCGCTGGCCAGGCCGGGCGTGGACGGCCTGCTGGCCACCCCCGACGTGGTCGAGGACCTGCTGCTGCTCGGCGCGCTGGACGGCAAGGTCGTCATCGGGTCGATGAACCGGGGCGGCGTGCAGGGCACCGTCTTCGAGTTCGACGACCGCTTCACCGCCTACGACGCCGGCACGATCGCCCGGATGGGCCTGGACGGCGGCAAGATGCTCTGCCGGATCGGCGTCGACGAGCCCGCCACCGCCGCCACGCTGGAGGCCTGCGGGCGGGCGGTCACCGAGCTGGCCTCCCGCGGGCTGGTCGCGATGGTCGAGCCGTTCTGGTCGCGCCGGGTGGACGGGGCGGTCACCCACGACCTGTCGGCCGAGGGCGTCATCCGCTCGATGCACGTCTGCCAGGGCCTAGGCGCGACCTCGGCGCACACGTGGCTGAAGATCCCGGTCGTGGACGGCATGGAACAGGTGATGCGCGCCACCACCCTGCCCACGCTGCTGCTGGGCGGCGACCCCGGCGACGCGCCCGACCTGGCGTACGCCGCCTGGCGCAAGGCGTTGCGGCTTCCCGGCGTCCGGGGGCTTGTGGTGGGCCGGGCGTTGTTGTACCCCTCCGATGACGACGTGGCAGCGGCGGTGGACACCGCGGCGGCGATGCTGGAGGCGACATGAGCAGGCGATCACACAGACGCGGCGCACTGCCGCCGCGTCCCGGCCGGTCACGGCGCGGGGAGGGGACATGACGCTCATCCCGGCCGGCAGCACCGCGCTGGCCCCCTGGGCGTTGTGGCTGACCCCCGAGTCGGCCGGGTGGACCTACTGCGGGCTGCGCCTGCTCAACCTGTCGGGCGAGAGCGTCGAGTTCACCACCGGCGGCGAGGAGATGCTGGTCCTGCCGATGTCGGGCTCGTGCGTGGTCGAGTGCGACGGGGTGCGGATCGCGCTCGACGGCCGCACCTCGGTCTTCCACGCGGTCTCCGACTTCGCCTACCTGCCGATCGAGTCGACCGTCCGGATCACCGGCGAGGGCCGGTTCGCCTTCCCCTCCGCCCGCGCGTCCCGGCGCCTGCCCGTGCGGTACGGCCCGGCCGGCGAGGTTCCGGTGGAGGTGCGCGGCGCCGGGCAGGCCAGTCGCCAGGTCAACAACTTCTGCTCCCCCGAGGCCTTCGAGTGCGACAAGCTCGTGGCGGTCGAGGTGCTGACCCCCGGCGGCAACTGGTCGTCCTACCCGCCGCACAAGCACGACACGGCCTCCGAGCACGAGGCCGTGCTGGAGGAGATCTACTACTTCGAGGGCGGCCCCGGCTACCAGCGGGTGTACGGCACGCACGACGTGCTCGCCGAGGTCTCGTGCGGTGACGTGGTGCTCGTCCCGCACGGCTACCACGGCCCGTCGATGGCGGCCCCCGGCTACGACCTGTACTACCTGAACGTGCTGGCCGGGCCCGCCGACGAGCGGTCGATGGCCTTCTGCGACGACCCCCGGCACGCGTGGGTCCGCTCCTCCTGGGCGGACCAGCCGGTCGACCCCCGGGTCCCCATGACGGGTCCCGTGACGGGCCCGATGACGGACACGGTCAGGCGGCGCTGACCCCGCTCCGGGCCGCGCGGCCCGGAGCCCCGGCTCTCCCCGAGGAGGCACGATGAGGCTCACGGTGGCACAGGCGCTGGTGCGCTTCCTCGCCAGTCAGTGGTCGGAGCGCGACGGCGCCGAGCAGCGGCTGGTCGCGGGCGTCTTCGGCATCTTCGGTCACGGGAACGTGGCCGGCCTCGGCCAGGCCCTGGCCGAGCGGGGCGCGGGCACCGGTGACGCGCTGCCGTACTACCTGGCCCGCAACGAGCAGGCCATGGTGCACACCGCCGTCGGCTACGCCCGCGCCCGCGACCGGCTCTCGGCCTTCGCCTGCACCACCTCCATCGGCCCCGGCGCCACCAACCTCGTCACCGGGGCGGCGCTGGCCACGATCAACCGGATCCCCGTCCTGCTGCTGCCCGGCGACGTCTTCGCCACCCGCGTCGCCAACCCGGTCCTGCAGGAGCTGGAGGACCCGCGCTCCTACGACGTGACGGTCAACGACGCCCTGCGGCCGGTCTCCCGCTTCTTCGACCGGATCAACCGGCCCGAGCAGCTGCCCTCGGCGCTGCTGGCCGCGATGCGGGTGCTGACCGACCCGGCCGAGACCGGCGCGGTCACGCTGGCGCTGCCGCAGGACGTGCAGGCCGAGGCGTACGACTGGCCCGAGGAGCTGTTCGCCCGGCGGGTCTGGCACGTGGCCCGGCCGGTGCCCGAGCCGGCCGCGCTGGAGCGGGCGCTGGAGCTGGTCCGCGCCTCGCGCAGGCCGCTGGTCGTCGCCGGAGGCGGGGTGATCTACAGCGGGGCCGCCGGCGCGCTGGCCGCCTTCGCCGAGCGGCACGGGGTGCCGGTGGCCGAGACCCAGGCGGGCAAGGGCGCCGTGCCGTACGACCACCCGTGCTGGGTGGGCGCGGTCGGCCACACCGGCACCGCCGCGGCCAACGAGCTGGCGCGGGAGGCGGACCTGGTGATCGGCGTCGGGACCCGCTACAGCGACTTCACCACCGCCTCCCGGACCCTGTTCGGGCGGGCCCGCTTCCTCAACGTCAACGTCGCCGCCTTCGACGCGGCCAAGCACGCCGGGGAGATGCTCGTCGCCGACGCCCGCGCGGCGCTGGAGGCGTTCGGGGCGCTGGGGGACTGGCGGGCCGAGGCGGGATGGACCGGCCGGGCCGCCGAGCTGGCCCACGGCTGGCACGAGCAGGTCTCCCTGGTCACCACCGGGGAGGAGCTGACCCAGCCGGTCGTGCTCGGCCTGGTCAACGAGGTCGCCCAGGACGGCGTGGTGGTCAACGCGGCCGGGTCGATGCCCGGGGATCTGCACAAGCTGTGGATGACGCGCGGGCCCGGCGCCTACCACGTGGAGTACGGCTACTCCTGCATGGGCTACGAGATCGCCGGAGGGCTCGGGGTGAAGCTCGCCGCCCCGGAGCGCGAGGTGTTCGTGCTGGTCGGCGACGGGTCCTACCTGATGATGGCCCAGGAGATCGCCACCGCCGTGCAGGAGGGCGTCAAGCTCGTGATCGTCCTGGTGGACAACCGCGGCTTCGCCTCGATCGGCGGACTGTCTGAGTCCGTCGGGGCGCGCAGGCTCGGCACCGCCTACCGCGTCCGCGGCGCCTCCGGGCAGCTGGACGGCCCGTTCGTCCCGGTCGACCTGGCCGCCAACGCGGCCAGCCTGGGCGCCGAGGTGCTGCGCGCCGACGACCCGAAGTCGCTGCGGGCGGCGCTGACCGAGGCCCGCGAGTCCTCCCGCACCACGGTCGTGTACGTGGAGACCGTCCCCGGCCCCGCCCCGGCCACCACGGCCTGGTGGGACGTGCCGGTCGCCGAGGTGTCCGGCGAGGAGGAGGTACGGCGGGCCCGCGAGGCCTACGAGACGGCCAAGCGGGACCAGCGGCCCTACCTGTGACGTACCCGGCGCCGATGATCGGCGCCCGACCCGGTGGGCGTTCCCGGTGACCGCTACCCCTGACGCGCCGCGGTCCCGACGGTCCGGGGCTGGAAGCCCCCGGCCAGGAACACGATCAGCGCCACCAGGACCGCGGCCGGGATGAACGCCACCCGCACGTTCACCAGATCGTTGATCGTCCCGACCGCGGCGGCGCCGACCACGAAGCCGACGTAGTTGAACAGGTTGACCCGGGCGATCGCCGTCTCGGCGCCGGCGCCCAGGCGGCCGGCCGCCGAGAACGACTGCGGGGCGATGATCGACAGGCCGATGCCGACGAGGCCGAAGGCGATCACGGCCACCACGACGCCGGGGGCGACGACGATGCCGGCCATGCCCAGCGTCGCGATCACCGCGCCCAGCCGGACCACCGGGGCCGGGCCGTACCGGCGCACGGCGAGGTCCCCGGGGATCCGCGCGAGGAGCATCGCCGCCTGGTAGGCGAAGTAGGCGAAGGGCACCAGCCAGCCGGTCGCTCCCAGGGCGCCTTCCATGTAGACGGTGCTGTAGTTGGAGACCGCCGCGTCGCCGACGTAGAGGAAGGCCATCGCCAGGCAGAGCGGGATGATCGGCCGCCACGGCACCTTGGCCGCGACGTCCACGGTCCCCGCGGCCTGGGCGGCGCGCGAGGTCTCCCGCTCCTCCGCGCCGCTGTAGAGGCGGGGCAGCATCGCCAGCGAGATGACCGCGCCGATCACCACCGGGACGGAGAACGACCAGGCCAGGTCCACTCCGAGCGCGCTGAAGAGGGAGTTGATCCCGGCGCCCAGCATCGATCCGACGCTCCACACCGCGTGGAAGCCGGTCAGCACGCTCATGCCGTAGGTGCGCTCGACCGCGACCGCCTGCATGTTCATCGCCGCGTCGACCGCCCCGACCGCCAGCCCGAAGGCGGCGCTGAGCGCGTACAGCCCGGCCAGGCTGCCGTTCCAGCCCTGCAGGATCACGACGGCGCACACGGCCAGCTGGGAGATCCTCAACACCGGGGCGCTGCCGTACCGGGCGGCGAGGAATCCCGCGGCGGCGCTCCCGACTCCCGCGATCACCGGCACCAGCAGCAGGACCAGGGTGAGATCGCCGTCGCTCAGCCCGAACTTGTGCTGCAGGTCGGCCACATGGGTCAGGAGGGTGGCGAAGCACAGGCCCTGGACGAAGAACGCGGCCCAGGTGGCCACCCGTGCCTGCTTGTCACGCGGGGTCGGCACCACGACCTCCATGAACATGAGGGGGGTTCAAGTTTCCGTCAGCGTAGGGGCGCCGTTCCCGGGGGTCAATGGCCTCGTGCGAGGCCGTGCCGATCCGCTCGGACAGGTGATGGGAGGGCTTATCGTCGAAGGGTGGACTCCTTCAGGCCTCCCGCGATCCGTAAGAACACCGCAGAGCCGAAACCCGCCGACCTGAGGGCGGGGGACACCGACCGTGAGCAGGTGGCCGTGGTCCTCAACGACGCCCTCGCCGACGGGCGGCTGAGCCACGACGAGCACGAGGAACGGCTGGAGAGGCTCTACGGCGCCCGCACGCTCGGCGAGCTCACCGCCCTCATCGCCGATCTCGTTCCGCCGGAGGAGCAGCCGCTGCAGACGGACGTCCGCCCGGTGACGGCCTTCTTCGGCTCGGAGAAGCGCTCGGGCCGCTGGGTGGTCCCCACGCACTTCACCGCCACCGCGATCTGCGCCAACGTCACCCTGGACCTGTGCGACGCGCTGCTGCAGTCCAGGCACGTGACCCTCCAGGTCACCGTGATGGGCGGGACGCTCACGCTGATCGTGCCGGAGGGGGTCCGGATCGAGATGCCCGCCTCGGCGTTCCTGGGCGGCAAGAAGAACCAGGTGCCGTCCTCGCCCGACGGCCCGGTCATCGAGATCACCGGCGTCGTCTCCATGGGCAACATCGTCGCCAAGTCGCCCAAGCGCCCCCGCCGTTCCTGGTTCCGCCGCTGACCCGCCCCCGCCCGGGGGTCTCCACCGGGCGGGCGCGGGCGCGGGTGCGGACGCGGGCCGGGGGCCTCAGCCGGTCCGGCCAGCTCGGCCGGTTCGGCCGGTTCGGCCGACTCAGCCTGCGGTGTCGAAGTTGATCGCGCTGTAGGCGCGGAGCTTCCAGAGCTGGTGCTCGCTCTCGATCTTCCTGATCGTGCCGGACCGGCCGCGCATGACCAGGGAACTGGTCACCGCGTGCCCGCCGCGGTAGCGCACGCCCTGCATCAGCTCGCCGTCGGTGATGCCGGTGGCCGCGAAGAACACGTCGTCGGACCTGACCAGGTCGTCGGTGGTCAGCGTGGCGTCCAGGTCGAGCCCCGCGTCCAGCGCCCGGCGGCGCTCGGCGTCGTCCTGCGGCCACAGCCTGCCCTGGATCACGCCGCCCAGGCACTTGAGCGCGCAGGCCGCGATGATGCCCTCGGGCGTGCCGCCGATGCCGAGCATCAGGTCGATGCCGGTGCCGACGCGGGCCGCCATGATCGCACCGGCCACGTCACCGTCGGTGATGAGCTTGATCCGTGCGCCGGCCTCCCGGATCTCCCTGATGATCTTCTCGTGCCGGGGCCGGTCGAGGATGACCACGGTGACGTCCGAGGGCCCGCACCCCTTGGCGCGGGCCACCGCGCTGATGTTGTCGGCGACCGGCGCGTTGATGTCCACCGCGGAGGCGGCCTCGGGGCCGGTCACGAGCTTGTCCATGTAGAAGACGGCAGACGGGTCGTACATCGAGCCGCGCTCGCTGACCGCGATGACCGAGATCCCGTTGGGCATGCCCAGGGCGGTCAGCCGGGTGCCGTCGATCGGGTCGACGGCCACGTCGCACTCGGCACCGCTGCCGTCGCCCACGGACTCGCCGTTGTAGAGCATCGGCGCGTTGTCCTTCTCCCCTTCGCCGATCACCACCACGCCGTTCATCGAAACCGTGTTGATGAGCTGACGCATCGCGTTGACGGCGGCGCCGTCGGCACCGTTCTTGTCGCCGCGTCCCACCCAGCGGGCCGCGGCCATCGCGGCGGCCTCGGTCACCCGGACCAGTTCGAGCGCGAGGTTGCGGTCGGGCGCGTGCTCGCCCGTGGCGAGGGCTGCGGGGACGGACGTCTGCTCGGACATGGCGGAAAGCCCCTCTCGTGGATTACGGCAATCGTAGTTGTCCCCTCCTTGCCAGGCCGCGGAGGATAATGTGTCCCAGCACGAGCAGCGACACGGAACGGTTGGTGACGAGCGTGACTGCACGGACCTCCGAGCGGGGCGCCGCCACGCGCGTCTCGCTTCTGGCGGCGGCCAGGGACACCTTCGTCGCGAGCGGCTTCGCCGAGGCCGGGGTCACCGACGTGGTCGCGCGGGCGGGCGCGAGCGTGGGCAGCCTCTACCACCACTTCTCCGGCAAGGCCGATCTCTATCTGACGCTCTTCGACGAGTTCCAGAACCGCCAGGCCCAGCGCACCAAGCAGGCGGTCCAGGCGGCCAAGGCGGACGGCGAGACCGACCCGATGCGGCTGTTCGTCGCCGGCGCCCGCGCCTATCTCGAAGGCTGCCTGGCCGAGCGTGAGCTGGCCGCGCTGTTCCTGCGCGGCGACGGCCCGCCCGGCTTCGAGGTCATCATGCGCGACCGGCTGCGCCAGTGGGCCAAGCGCAACGCCGCCCTGTTCGAGGACGACGAGGGGGCGCTGGTCGTGGTCCTCACCGGAGCCCTGGCCGCCGCGGTCTCCGAGGTCTCCCTGTCGGAGGACGAGACCGCCTCCCGCAGGCTCGCCGAGGACGCCCTGGCCATCATCGGGCAGATCCGCCGCCCCTGACGCCGCCATCCCCGGCGCGGGACCGGCCCTCCGGGCGGGTAGTCTCGCCAGTCGTGCAACGCTTCACTCAGGGTTTCTACGGCTACGTCGTCGCGATGGCCGTCTGCCTCGTCGGCGTCGGGGTCTTCCTGTTCGTCACTCCGCAGAGCAGGACCGAGCGCATCCCGCGGGTCGACTACTCGTTCGACGTGGCCAACCTGCGCCGCGACGCGCCGTTCCCGGTCTGGACCCCCGAGCCGGTGCCGGCGAACTGGATCCCCAACAGCTCCCGGGTGACGAACCAGAAGGGCGTGGTCACCTGGCGGCTCGGCTTCGCCACGGCCAAGCGCAAGCACGCGATGCTCGTCCAGAGCGACGAGAAGCCCGCGGCCGGCTTCGCCAGCCGGATGGCCAACGTCAACCAGGCCGTCGGCAGCGTCCAGATCGCCGGCGAGACCTGGGAGCAGCGCTATCGCAAGGACAAGAACCAGCGCTCGCTGGTACGGCTCCTGCCCGGCTCGACCGTCGTCGTCACCGGCACCGCGGAGTGGGACGAGCTGACCGCCCTGGCCGGCTCCCTCAAGCAGCAGCCCCAGGCCACGGCCACCCCGTCGGCCACGGCCACGGCCACCCCTGCCCCCTCCGCCACGAACTGACGGCCCGGCCGCTCAGAAGGGCGCCTCTCCGGGGGCGGGCTGCCCGCGCTTGGCCATGGCCGCCGCGAGCTTCACCCGGGCGCCCTGCAGCCACTCCTCACATAGCGCGGCGAGCCTCTCACCCCGCTCCCACAGCTCGATCGACTGCTCCAGGGTCAGGCCGCCCGCCTCCAGACGGCGGACCACCTCGGTCAGCTCCTCGCGTGCCTGCTCGTACGAGGGCGTCTTCTCCTCAGCCACCCACCCACCTTATGGGGCGCGACCATGAAGATGAGAGCTCAGCGCCGCCCCCGGATCACCTGTCACGCCTCCAGAGCCTGCCGGTCGCCAGTTCGAGGAAGTGGACGCGCTCGTTCAGGGCGCTTCTGACGAGGAAGGGGCCCTGCTCCGACCAGCCGAGGCCGGCACCGAGGAAGTCGTCGCCGGCGAACACCGGGACGACGCCGTGCAGGCGTTCGCCGGTCGCCGGGTCGAAGGTCTCGACGCGCCCTTCAGGGCCCCGGATGACCACGAAGCGGTCTCCGTCCGGCCGGAGGTGGTAGGCGTCCTCGGGATCACCGTCCCCGGACTTCCTGATGGGAAGGCTCATCCGGGTCTCTCCCCGGTGGTCGAGCACGAGCACCCGGGACGCCGTCGTGGCCACGATCCCGCCCGCGTTGGGGTCGTGGACCCGCCGGACCCCGGGAATCGACATCGTGGCCCAGGTCGTGGTGCCGATGACCTGCGCGTCGTCCCCGGAGACGTACGGCGCGGCCTGCGGGAACGGTTCCCCGTTGACGAGCAGCGCCCCCGACAGCACGATCGCGGCGCCCGCGGGATGGAGGGCGCGGCCCTCGTGACGCTGATCGTCGTGCTCTTCCGCTCGGCCCGCCTGCCGTACCTGGTCGTCCTGCCCTTCGGGGACGAGACGGGGGAGAAGCTTGGGAGAATGGATCGATGAGTGTCCGCGACGCGACTCCCGACGACATCCCCGAGCTGGTCCGGCTGCGCCAGATCCTGGCCGACCGCATGGCGCAGGACGGCAGCTTCCCCGTCGAGAGCCACTGGCGGGAGGCCTACGCCGACAGCCTGAAGGAACGGCTCGGCACCTCCGACACCGCCGTCTACGTGGTGGACGCCCCGCAGGGCGGTCTGGCCGCCTGTGGGATCGGTCTCATTTTCGACCGCTTCCCCGGGCCGTACCTGCCCGACGGCAGGTACGGCTACATCCAGGGGATGACCACCGACCCCGGCCACCGGCGCCGCGGGCACAGCAGGGCCATCATGGGCGCGCTCATGGAGTGGTACCGGGCCCGGGGCATCCGCAAGGTGGACCTGCACGCCACCTCCGACGGGGAGCCGCTGTACCGGCAGTTCGGCTTCGTCGAGGACGGCTATCCCTCGCTCACGTGGCGGGCTTCTTCCTGACCTTCGGCGCCGGGGCGGACTCCTGCCCGGCCCCGGCTCCGGCGGGCTCCGGCTCGGCCCCGGCTTCCGCGGCAGGCGTCCGCTCCGCCTTCGTCCCCGCAGCGGACCCCCGCCTGGCCCTGGCCCCGGCGGCGGGCTCCCGCTTGGTCCGCGTTCCCGCGGCGGCTTCGTGCCTGACCGTGATCCGGTCGTCGGCGAAGCGGACCGTCAGCTCGTCGCCGGGGGCGACGTCGGCCGCGCGCCGTACGACGTCGCCGGACGGGCGCTGCACGATCGCGTAGCCGCGTTCCAGGGTGGCGGCGGGCGACAGGGCGACCAGACGGGCGCGCAGGTGCCCCAGGGAGTCCCCGGCGCGGTCCAGGGACCCGGTTAGCGCACGCCGGGCCCGGTCCCGCAACTGCTCGGCCTGCTCGGCCCGGCGCTCGATCTCGCGGACCGGGTCGGCCAGCGACGGCCGGGAGCGGACCGCCGTCAGCCAGGCCGTCTCGCGGTCCAGCCAGCCGGCGGTCACCCGGCGGCCCCGGTCGCGCAGCTGGCGCACGAGCGTGAGCTGCTCGCCGACGTCCGGCACGACCTTCTTGGCCGCGTCGGTGGGGGTGGAGGCCCGCACGTCTGCGACCAGGTCGAGCAGCGGGCTGTCCTGCTCGTGGCCGATGGCGCTGACCACCGGGGTACGGCACGCGGCCACGGCCCGCACGAGGGACTCGTCGGAGAAGGGCAGCAGGTCCTCCATCGACCCGCCGCCCCGCGCGATCACGATCACGTCGATCTCGGCGTCCGCGTCGAACTTCCGCAGCGCCTCGGTGACCTCGCCGACGGCGTACGGCCCCTGCACGGCGACCGGCTCGACCTTGAAGCGCACGGCGGGCCAGCGGCGGCGCGAGTTCTCCAGGACGTCGCGCTCGGCCGCGGAGTCGCGACCGCAGATCAGCCCGATCGTGCCGGGCAGGAAGGGCAGGCGGCGCTTGCGGTCGGCGCCGAAGAGCCCTTCGGCGGCGAGCACCTGGCGCAGCCGCTCCAGCCGGGCCAGCAGCTCGCCGACGCCGACCGGACGCATCTCCAGCGCGGTGAACGCGAAGGAGCCCCGGTTGACCCAGAAGTCCGGCTTCAGGTTCATGACGACCCGGGCGCCGTCCACCGGGCGGGGGACGGTCGCCTCGTAGACGCCGCGGGGGCAGGTGACCCGGGCGGACATGTTGGCCACCGGGTCGCGCAGGGTCAGGAACACCGTCCCGCCGCGTGCGGTCAGCTCGGTGATCTGCCCCTCGACCCAGACGGTGCCGAGCTTGCCGATCCAGCCGCCCACCATCTGCAGGACGGTGCGGACCGGCAGCGGCTGCTCCGGTGTGGTCTTCGCGCTCATGGCGAAGACCCTACGCGGACGCCGCACGCGTGGCGGGGGATTGCCTACGCGGAGCGGGGGATCACTGGCCGGCTTCGAGCTTGGTCAGGCGGTTCTCGAACATCCGCACCACCTCGGGACGCGCGCTGGTGGCCTTCTCGTAGGCGATCAGGTCCCTGATCTGCTCGGCGTTCTTGCCCCGCATCCGGGCGCGCAGCGAGGCCACGGTCAGCTCGGCGTACCCGGGCAGCGGCTCGGCGGGCACGCCCGCGACGCCGGCCTCGACGGCCTCGGCCGTCCCGGTCCCGCTCTCCGGCTTGGCCGCGGCCTTGGGGGTCTTGGCGGCCTTCGTGCTCCTGGAGGTCGTCGCGGCCTTCGGCTTGGCCGTCCTCGGCTTGGCGGGCCTGGTCTTCACGACCTCCACCGCGGCGGCGTCGGCAGTCTCGGGCTTGGCGACCTCGACCTCGGCTACCTCGACCTTCACGGCCGGCGGCGCGGCGATCTCGGCCGCGGGCTCCGGCTCGGCCTCGGCGGGCTTGGCCTTGGGCTTGGCGGGGGCGAAGATGACCGGCTCGGGCCGGGCCTTGGCGCCGTTGGCCTCGGTCGCGGCCGGCTCGGCCACCGGCTCGGCGGTGGCGACGGCGACGGGTTCGGCCACGGGTTCGGCCACGGGTTCGGCCTTGGTCTCCGCCGCGCTCTCGGGCTTCACCGGCTCGGGCTTCACCGTCTCAGCCTTCACGGGCTCGGGCTTCACAGCCACGGGCTCCGGCTCGGGCTTCACAGCCACGGGCTCCGGCTCGGGCTTCACGGCCGCGGGCTCCGGCTCGGTCTCGGCGGGCTTGGCCTTGGGCTTGGCGGGGGCGAAGATGACCGGTTCGCGGCGGGCGGGCTTGTCCTCGGCGGCCTTGTCCGTCTCGGCGAGCTGGTCGGTGGCCGTACGGGAGGTCTCCTCCAGCTCCTCGTCGTTGCCCGCCAGGCGCTTTAGCCGGTTGCGCACCCGGTCGCCGAGCAGCAGGGCCTGACCGACGCCGCTCAGCGCGGTCTGCAACATGTGAAGGGGGAGGTCCTTGGCCTTCCCCGCGACGGTGCGGAAGAGATCGGGGACTGACATTTCGTCTCCCTCGGGAGGTCTGTATTGGATGGCTTGTCTGGCATTCGGGGCCATTGCGAGGTCAAGGGGCACATGAGCGGAACCCATGGGCACTCCACGTAGCATAAGAACATGACTTCAAAGACCCGCGCGACCCGTCGTGTACTTGTGGCGAAGCCCCGTGGTTACTGCGCGGGGGTCGACCGGGCGGTCCAGGCCGTCGAGAAGGCCCTGGAGCAGTACGGCGCGCCGATCTACGTCCGCAAGCAGATCGTGCACAACACCCACGTGGTCAAGACGCTGGAAGAGCGCGGAGCGATCTTCGTCGAGGAGACCGAGCAGGTTCCCGAGGGCGCCATCGTCGTCTTCTCCGCCCACGGCGTCTCTCCGGCCGTCCACCGGGAGGCCGCCCAGCGCGGGCTGAAGACGATCGACGCCACCTGCCCGCTGGTCACCAAGGTGCACAACGAGGCCAAGCGCTTCGCCTCCCAGGACTACGACATTCTGCTGATCGGCCACGAGGGCCACGAGGAAGTCGAGGGTACCGCGGGCGAGGCGCCCGACCACATCCAGCTCGTGGACGGTCTGGCCGCCGTCGACTCCGTCAAGGTCAAGGACCCCGAGCGGCTGGTGTGGCTGTCGCAGACCACGCTGTCGGTGGACGAGACGACCGAGACGGTCACCCGGCTCAAGGAGCGCTTCCCCAACCTCATCGACCCGCCGAGCGACGACATCTGCTACGCCACCCAGAACCGCCAGGTCGCGGTGAAGGAGATCGCCGCGCAGGCCGAGCTGGTCATCGTCGTCGGCTCGGAGAACTCCTCCAACTCCAAGCGCCTGGTCGAGGTCGCCCTCGACCACGGGGCCGACGCCTCCTACCTCGTCGACAACGCCTCCTTCATCGAGGACGAGTGGCTCGACGGCGTCACCACCGTCGGCGTGACGAGCGGCGCCTCGGTCCCGGACGAGCTGGTCGCCGGAGTCCTGGCCCGCCTCGCCGAGCACGGCTTCGACGACGTCGAGGAAGTCCACTCCGTCGAGGAGAACGTGCGCTTCGCCCTCCCGCACGAGCTGCGCAAGAACCTCCGGGCCACGGCCGTCTGAGGCATCCCCTCTGAGGCATCCCCGTCGTACGGCGGCGCCGGGCGCCGCCGTACCGGCACTCACCGGGCCCGTACGGTGCTCATCGGGTTCGTGTGGCGCATCGGGTCATCGGGCTCGGTACGGCCCGCCGGGCCGGGAAGGTCACTGGCCCTCGCGCGGGGTGCCGTAGATCCGGGGCTCGAAATAGCCCTCGGGCTCGGGCGCGAAGCCGCTGTCGTCGCCGACCCTCGGGCGGGGCACGCCGGGGGCGTCGGCGCGGACCTCCTCGCGCAGCTCGCGGACGCACCGGGTCAGCCCGCGCCGCCAGGCGATGACCAGCACCAGGGCCGTGCCGGCGAACAGCCACGGGGCCCCGCCGGACATCGCGGTGAACATCCCCAGGCCGAAGGCCTGGACCGGGGAGGCAGCCGACAACGAGCGGACCGCCTCGGCGATCAGCGCGGCGATGAAGAAGATCAACGGTGGGGAGACCACCAGCGAGAGCAGGTCGCGCGGGTTGACCAGGGACGCCGCGGCCACGCAACCGGCCACGAACGCCGCCCCGACCAGGGCGGAGGGCCCGAGCAGGGTGTGCAGCACGCTCCCCGCCAATGTGAACACCAGCATGGACGCCACCGCTCCCCGCGCGGTCAGCCGGATGCCGGATGCCCGGCTACGCTCGCTCATGCGACCACCTCGCCCGTCCCCCTCACAGCCGCCCCCGCGGTTTCCAGTGTCCGCCGCACCCCGGTTCCAGGAAACACCTTTCAAGGCAGGTCGTTGGCCAACTTACCGTTCAATCGGGAGATGAGGGATGAGCTTGGCGTGTCTTCTTCCAGCAGTTCCGGAGAGGTGAGCGCGCGGGGCAGGTCCTCGACCGTCGTGGGCCGCTCCATGTCGGTGTCGACCAGCCCCAGGTCGTTCAGCTTGCGGGCGCTCACCAGCACCCGCGTCTCCAGGGACCCGACCGTGCGGTTGTAGGCCTCCACCGCCCGGCTCAGCGAACGGCCCATCGTGTCCATGTTCCTGCCCATGGTGCTCAGCCGTTCGTACAGCTCCTTGCCCAGTTCGAAGACCGCGCGGGCGTTCTCGCTGAGCGCCTCCTGCTGCCAGGCGTACTGGGCGGTCCTGAGCATGGTGATCAGCGTGGTGGGCGTGGCGATGTGGACCCGCCGCCGCATGGCGTACTCCAGCAGGCCGGGGTCGCGCTCCAGCGCCGGCGCGAGGAAGGCCTCTCCCGGGATGAACAGCACGACGAACTCCGGCGCGGGGCTGAAGGCCTGCCAGTAGCCCTTGGCGGCCAGCCGGTCCACGTGCTCGCGCACGTGCCTGGCGTGGGCGTCGAGCCGGGAGGACCGGTGGTCGGGGTCGGTGGACTGCGCGGCCTCCAGATAGGCGGCCAGGGAGACCTTGGAGTCGACCACGATGTTCTTGCCGCCCGCCAGCCGTACCACCATGTCGGGGCGGAGCGCGCCGTCGGCGGTCGTCGCGTTCGCCTGCTCCTCGAAGTCGCAGAAGCGCTGCATGCCGGCGATCTCGGCGACCCTGCGCAGCTGGAGCTCCCCCCACCGGCCCTGGGCGTCGGGCCGCTGCAGGGCCCGGACCAGGGCGCCGGTCTGGTCGCGGAGCCGGTCGTTGCTCTCGCGGATGACGTCGATGTGCCGGGTCAGCTCGGCGTGCGCGGCGCGCTGGCCCGACTGGGTGTCGCGCAGCTGCGCCTCGACCCGGGCCAGGGTGTCCTTCAGCGGCTCGATCAGGTGCTCGACCGCCTGCTTGCGCTGTTCCAGCTCCCCGGTGGCCTCGGCGCGGCTGGCGGCCAGCCGGGTCTCGGCCAGCTCCAGGAAGCGCAGGTTGTTGACGTCCAGCGCGCGGGCCGACAGGGCCTGGAAGCGCTCGGCGAGCTGCTCCTCGACGTAGCGGACCTTCTCCTCGGCCGCCGCGGCGCGGGCCTCGGCCTCCGCCAGGCGGGTGACGGCGTCCGACGCCCCGGCCGACGCGCGTCCCCGGCCCAGCAGGAACCCGATCGCGAGCCCCGCCGCGAGTCCCACGGCCAACTGGAAGACGAGTGCCATGACGTCCATCTTTCGCATGATCCCAGGTATGGCGGCTCCCATGTGTCCGACACGCTTTCCGACTGACCCTCGTGTTCCGCTTGTGCGAACGCATCCGATCACTCAAAGTTTGATAGCGAACACGGAAAGTAGGGGGGCATCTGTGGGCACACGGGGGCTGGGGTCGAGGGCGGTGCCCGCGCTCGGGGTGACGGCCGTCGTCACGGTGGCGGTGGTCGCCGCGACGGGAGTGTTCATCGCCGGGCGCGCCGAGCGGGCGCACGAGGCGACGCGGGCGGCCGAGGCGGCCGCCGCCGCGCTCACCTGGAAGGAGGGGGCCTGCGTCGAGCGCGAGGGCGGCAGGTTCGCGCTGGTGCTCTGCGACGACGCCGACGGCAGGGTGATCTCGATGGTCGGCCTCCGCGCGCCCGACTGCCCCGTCATCACCGACGAGTTCGTCAGGATCACGACGCCTCCCGCCACGCCGGCCCCGAAGGAGCCGACATCGAAGGAGCCGACATCGAAGGAGCCGACACCGAAGGAACCGCCACCGGAGGCGCCGGCCTCGGAGGCTTCCGCTCCGCAGAAGGCGGACGCCGAGACGTCCGCCCGGCGGTCCGACCGTACGGCGTGCGTACGAAACCTCCGCGGCCCGCACCCCGGAGACCCGGGCCGGGGCGGGGGAGTGCTGCGGGCGGGTGACTGCCTGACGCTGCGCGAGGGGGAGCGGCCCTGCTCGGCCAAGGACTGGTACGGCAAGGTGCTGGCCGTGGTGGAGCGCAGTTCCGCCTGTCCCCGCAGGTCCCTGGACGCGATCGCCCTGGACGGCCGGGCGGTCGCCTGCCTGGGAGAGGGCGGGCGGGTGCTCTCCGTGGGCGACTGCGTGGCCAGGCCGGGAGGGCGGCTGGTGAGCCGCGAGGCGCTGGCGAAGGCGCCGTGCGCCTCCCGCCGCGCCTGGGCGAAGGTGACGGCCAGGGCCGAGGCCCGCGCAGACTGCCCCCGGGGCTCCGACCGCTATCTGCGGGTGCGCGACCCCGGGATCCGGCGTCCCGTGACGTGCCTGCGCCGGACATCCGGGCCGGGCGCCCGGTGACGTGTCTGCGCGGGACATCCGGCCGGGCGCCCGGTGATCCGCATGCGCGGGACGACGCGATCGGGTGCCCCGTGACCTGCCTGCGTCGGGCAGCACTGCGCGCTTCCCCGTAGACTCGGGTCACGTGAGCCTGAGCATCGGCATCGTCGGATTGCCCAACGTCGGTAAGTCCACGCTTTTCAACGCGCTGACCAAGACCGCCAACGCCCTGGCGGCGAACTATCCGTTCGCCACCATCGAGCCCAACGTGGGCATCGTCGGTGTCCCCGACCCGCGCCTGGAGAAGCTGGCCGAGATCTTCGGCTCCGCGAAGATCATTCCTGCGAAGGTCGAGTTCGTCGACATCGCCGGGCTCGTCCGGGGTGCCTCCGAGGGTCAGGGGCGGGGCAACCAGTTCCTGGCCAACATCCGCGAGACCGATGCGATCTGCCAGGTCATCCGGGTCTTCAGCGACCCCGACGTGACCCACGTGGACGGCGCCGTCGCCCCCGAGCGCGACATCGAGACGATCAACACCGAGCTGATCCTCGCCGACCTGCAGACGCTGGAGAAGGCGATCCCGCGCCTGCAGAAGGAGGCCAGGACCAACAAGGACCGCAAGGCCACGCTGGACGCCGCCGAGGCTGCGTCCAAGCTCCTCGACGGCGGAACGACGCTCTACGCCGGGGCCAAGGGCGCCGGCATCGACCCGGCCGACCTGCGCGAGCTGCACCTGCTGACGGCCAAGCCGTTCCTGTACGTCTTCAACCTCGACGCCGACGAGCTGGTCGACGAGGAACTGCGGGCCCGGCTGTCGGGGCTCGTGGCCCCCGCCGAGGCGGTCTTCCTGGACGCCAAGATCGAGTCCGAGCTGGTCGAGCTCTCCGACGAGGAGGCCCTGGAGCTGCTGCAGTCCGTGGGTCAGGAGGAGTCGGGCCTGTCGCAGCTCGCACGCGTCGGGTTCGAGACCCTCGGCCTGCAGACCTATCTGACGGCCGGTCCCAAGGAGACGCGGGCCTGGACGATCCGCAAGGGCGCGACCGCCCCCGAGGCCGCCGGGGTCATCCACACCGACTTCCAGCGCGGCTTCATCAAGGCCGAGATCGTCTCCTTCGACGAGCTGGTCGAGGCCGGCTCCATCGCCGCGGCCCGGCAGGTGGGCAAGGCCCGCATCGAGGGCAAGGACTACGTCATGCGCGACGGCGACGTCGTGGAGTTCCGCTTCAACGTCTAGCCGCTCACGGCGCGCGTCCGGCAGCCGCTCACGGCGTACACATGTCCGGCCCGGCCGGGTGGCTCACCGCCCCCGTCCGGGCCGGACGCGTCATGACCGCGGAAAGCGGTGGCCCTGCGGGACGCCCGGCTGCTTGCGGACGGTCGACCACGATCCGGACGCCTTGACGCTCACGTACCGGGTGCCGGATGGCGACGGCGCCGTCCCCCTGTGGCGGTCGGTGTCGGAGGCCGGCGGGTCGTGCAGGCGTCCGGAGGCGGTCGGCGCCCAGGCGGAGAAGCGGCCCTCCCCGCCATAAGTGATCTTCGCGATGCCGGGCCCGGTCGTCGCCGGGGGTCGGGGATGCGGACGAGGGGGAAGACGCGCATGATGTGCGCTCGGTGCGCAGCCGCTGACGGATCGGATGGGGATTCGGTCCGGCGGGGTCCGGTCCGCCGCGCGGGCGGGCCTTCCGGAGTCCGGCTCCGCCTGGACATCCGCAGGGAGGAGGCGCAGGCTGCGGATATGACCAGCAGAAGGAAGACACCGGAACCCGCCGATCGGTCCGAGCCGAGCAGCCTTCCTCTCCAGGTGCTGAAGGAGATGGACCCGGAGCTGGTGCGCAAGCTGCTCGACGCGCGAATCCGCCGCTCGTGGACGCTTCAGCCGTGCACGGGCTTCGATCCTCCGCCCGAGTGATCCGTACGGCCTCCGCCCGGTCGAGCCGTACGCGGTCCACGCGGCCCTCGCCTGGCTGAGCCGTACGGGATCCGTACGGCCGGCGCCTCCGCCCGCCCGGCGGGGGTGCCGTGGCGTGAGGGTCCGGTGACGTCACGTCACGCCGCCCTCAGCCGCCCCTTCTCCCAAAGGCGCAGGTCGAGACAGTCACGGCGCTCAATGGATAGCAAGGGATGGCGTTTGGGTAACCGGTCCCCGCGCTGGCCAGGAGTAATGTGCTGCGCTCATCGCCCTGAACGGTCCGGACCGCCCGGCCGCTCCCAGATCCGGTTTGCTCAGTGAGGGCGATGCCTGCAGCATGGGCGTGGTTTTCCTGGAAGAATCGGCAAGGCGGTTAGGGTAATTACTTCACCATGGCTAACGGGATCGGGAGTAATACGACACCGCGCCAACCGGGGGAATCGGCGCGAGCGGAGGCGTGATGGCTCGAAGGTCCACCGTCCAGCAGGATCCGCGGATCGCTGGCGACCCTGAGCTTTCGGCGTACACGGAGGAGTTCGACGATCCCGAGCGCGCCCCGGCGCGTGGGCGGACGCCGCGTCGCGGGCGCTGGTCCGGTGGCGGCGGGCGCTGGCTGGTGTGGACCGGTCGCGTCATTCTGTGGGCGTTAATAGTGGTTATCGTGGTAAATGGGGTCCGTGCACCTTTTGAGCGATTTACTCAGCAAGGAGCGGCGGAAGGAACCGCTTCCACCCCCACCGACCAGGGATTCCCCGTGACGGAGGCGACGTCTTTCGCCAGCCAGTTCGCGGCCGTCTACCTGAATTTCGACGCCGTCCGCGCGTCGGAGCGGGCCGGCCGCCTGGCCCCCTTCCTGCCCGACGGGGCCGAGCCGCAGTTCGGCTGGGACGGCCTCGGGAGGATGAGCGCCGGGGCGATCCAGCCGTACGACACCCGGGTCGTCGACGGCTCGAACGCGGTCGTGACCCTGATGTACCAGTCGGGCAACCGCCGGCAGCTGCTGTCCGTGCCGGTCTTCTACGACCCGCAGACCGGGCGGTTCGTGGTCTCGGGGCGTCCGGGCATCCTGCCGGCCCCGTCGGCGGCGAACCTGCCCGTGCTGCCCACGCCCGAGCGCGACGACGCCGTCGAGCGGGAGCTGCGCACTCCCATGGCCAACTTCTTCAAGGCCTACGCGGCGAGCGACACCGCCTCCCTGCAGCAGTACGCCGCCTCGGGCGTCACCCTGGAGGGGTTCGGAGGCGCGTTCACCTTCGTGGAGCTCAAGGACCTCGTCGTGCCGCTCGTCAGCGGCGCGACCCGGGAGGTGACCGCCACGGTGGTCTGGGGCGTGCCCACCGGAGCGGCCCCCTCCGCCGAGCCCACCCCCGGCGATCCGGGCGACATGAGCGGGAAGCTGGAACAGTCCTACGTCCTCACCGTGGTCGAGCAGGACGGCAAGTGGTTCGTCAAAGAGATCCGCGGCGCGGAACGGTCCGCGGGATGACGCATGATCGAACGGTGCCAGTCCGCAGTGAACAGAGCCCCCCTGATCGGCGAACCGGCGGTGAGGCGGCCGACGCGCGCGCGTCGCGCGCCCATGACCGCCGGAAATCGGCGATCATGAGCACGGAGGACGAGAAGTGACCCTGAAGACCATCCTGCTGAGCATGATCGATCTTGCTCAGCCGACCAACCCTCCGGCAGGTCCTACGGGGGGCGTGAACACCGAGGGCCTGGCCGACTTCCTGCGCCGGTTCTTCGCCCCGCTCTTCCTCGTCATCGTCTCTGTGGTGGCCCTGTTCTTCCTGTTCACGCGAGAGATCACCAGGTTCGTGCAGTTCATCATCCTGGCCATCGCGATCGGCGTGATCTTCTACGTGCCCAACATCATCGAGGTGACGGCCAAGGCGATCGCCGGCGCCCTGGGTATCACCGGAGGCTGAGACCGCACCCGTGCGGCCGGACATCGAGCAGCAGAAAGGAGGAGCGGGTGGATCTGCCCACTTATACCAATATCTGGCGAATTGAGAAGCGGCTCTACAAGCTGTACGACCTACGGCTGCCGATGCCGCTTCCGATTGTCTGGATCGGTGTGTTCGTGGGTGTGATGGCACCGTGGTCGCTCCTGCTGTGGCTGGTCGGTGTGCCCTTCCAGACTCCCTGGCACGTCCTCTACCTGGTTCCGCCGGGAGTGGTGACCTGGCTGTCCACCCGGCCGGTGATCGAGAGCAAGAGGCTCACGGAGCTGCTGCAGTCGCAGGTGCGCTACATGGGCGAGCCGCGGACCTGGTGCAGGATGGCCCCCGACGCGGAGCCCACGGAGATCACCCTCACCGGCCGGGTCTGGCGCGCCACCCCGCAGCCGGCCGCGCCGGTCCGGGTCAAGACCCCCCGCCGGGCACGCCACGCGCAGTCGAAGCGGGCGGTCTCGCCCTCGCGGACGGTCCGCCCCGCCGTGGCCGCAGCCGCCGCCGCGGCGGCCTCCGCCCCGGTCGCAGGTGACCGCGTGGTCTGGGGCACGGCCGTCGTCCCCCGCAAGGGCACCGCCCCCGCCCTCGGCCATGCCGCCCCGCCCGCCGACGTGCCCTCGTCCCCCTGGCCCGTTCCTGACGTACGGCACGCGGCTGATGTGCGGCCTGAGCCTGAGGCGCAGTCCGTCTCTGACGCGCGGCCTGTGCCCGATGCGCGGACTGCTTCTGACGTACGGCCCGCTGCCGATATGCGGCTTGCTTCTGAGGCGCAGCCCGTCTCTGACGCGCGTCCTGCGCCTGGTGCGCATCCTGCTCCTGATGCGCGGCCCGCCTCTGGCGTGCGGCCCGTGCGAGCCGACCGGCTCGTGGCCGGGAAGCCGGCCGATCCTGACAGGCGCGGCACGCGGGGTGACCGTCTCGTGGCGTCGGCACCGGCGACGGAGGGGACGTCTCCCGGCGCACGGCCGGAGGCGGGGAGTTCCGGCGTACGGCCGGAGGCGGGGAGTTCCGGCGTACGGCCGGAGGCGGGGAGTTCCGGCGTACGGCC